>NZ_CP136629.1:0-1207500 GCF_032918025.1 Bradyrhizobium sp. BEA-2-5
ATGACGAACACGGAACAGGATCGCTGGTCGCGGGTGAAGGGACGTTTGCGGACGAGCGTTGGCGAGGACGTTTACACGAGCTGGTTTGCACGCATGGATCTGGAAGGCGTGCAGGAGGAGAGCGTGCGGCTCTCGGTGCCGACGCGTTTCCTGAAGAGCTGGATCCAGGCCCACTATGCCGAGCGCGTGCTGTCGTGCTGGCAGGCCGAGATGCCGGAGGTGCATCGCATCGATCTCACCGTTCGCTCCGCGATCCGCGCGACGGCTCCGGTGAAGGAAACGGTTGCGCCCGTCGAAGTGCGCCGCATCGAGCGCACCGACGGCCGGCTCGTGCCTGAACTGCGCTCGGTTGCGACCGCGCCGGTGTCCGCGAGTCACGACGCGCTCGGCGGCTCGCCGCTCGATCCGCGCCTGACCTTTGCGAGCTTCGTCGTCGGCCGCTCCAACACGCTCGCGCATGCGGCCGCGCGTCAGGTCGCCGAAGGTCGCCGCGGCGACCCCGTGATGTTCAACCCGCTCTACATCCATGCCGGCGTCGGCCTCGGCAAGACGCACCTGCTCCAGGCGGTAACCTGGGCCGGCAATTCCGGCAACGAGCGCAAGGTGCTTTATCTCACCGCCGAGAAATTCATGTACGGCTTCGTCGCCGCGCTGAAGACGCAGACGGCGCTGGCCTTCAAGGAAGCGCTGCGCGGCATCGACGTGCTCGTGATCGACGATCTGCAGTTCCTGCAGGGCAAGTCGACACAGGCCGAATTCTGCCACACCCTGAACGCGCTGATCGACGCCGGCCGCCAGGTCGTGATCGCTGCCGACCGTCCGCCGTCCGACCTCGAAAGCCTCGATGACCGCGTGCGCTCGCGTCTCGCAGGCGGGCTCGTGGTCGAGATGGGCTCGCTCGGCGAGGAGCTGCGCCATGGCATCCTCAAGTCGCGCGTCGCAGCTGCCCGCGCCCACCATGCGACATTCGAAGTGCCCGAGGAGGTGCTGCACTATCTGGCGCGCACCATCACTCACAACGGCCGCGACCTCGAAGGGGCGATCAACCGTCTGCTCGCGCATTCCAAGCTCAACAACCGGCCGGTGACGCTGGAGATGGCGGAGCACGAGGTGCGCGACCTGGTCCGGCCGCAGGAGCCGAAGCGGATCAAGATCGAGGACATTCAGCGCGTGGTGGCGCGGCAGTACAATGTCAGCCGCTCCGACCTGCTGTCCTCGCGCCGCACCGCCAACGTGGTCCGCCCGCGCCAGGTGGCGATGTATCTCGCCAAGACGCTGACCTTGCGCTCGCTGCCCGAGATCGGCCGACGCTTCGGCGGACGCGACCACACCACCGTGCTGCACGCGGTGCGCAAGATCGAGGCGCTGGTCTCCAAGGACACCGCGCTGTCGGAAGAGGTCGAGTCGCTGAAGCGCCAGCTGCAGGAATAGGGCCGCTTCATCCGGCCGGCTCGTTCCATCGCCCTCCCCTTTGCCAAAGGGGAGGGCTAAACTTTTTTCCGACCCAAAACGTGGGGAACGGGGCTCGTTTCACGCCCGTATCCCTTGCACCGGCCGCCCATCCGCGCCACCTTGCGGTCCCCCCGTGGGTTTGATCAAATCCGGTATTGATCCGGCTTTTCGGGTTTCCAATGCCGCGGTGCTGCCCTGAACGGCCGCCCGGCTTTTCCATCTGAGGGATCGGGCGAGTAGTGCAATGAAGGTTACGGTCGAACGCGCGCAACTCCTGAAGTCGCTGGGCCATGTCCACCGCGTGGTCGAGCGCCGCAACACGATTCCCATCCTCGGCAACGTGCTGGTTCGCGCCGAGAACGCGAAATTGTCGCTGAAGGCGACCGACCTCGACCTCGAGGTGACGGAGACGCTGCCGGCGGAAACCGCGACCGCCGGTTCCACCACCGTGCCGGCGCACATGTTCTACGACATCGTGCGCAAGCTGCCCGATGGCTCGCAGATCGTGCTGGAAGCAGACGGCGACCGCGCCGTGCTGGCGATCCGCGCCGGCCGCTCGCGCTTCACGCTGCAGACGCTGCCGGAGAACGATTTCCCGGATCTCGCCGCAGGCGACATGTCGCACTCGTTCTCGCTCGCCGCCAAGGACGTCAAGCGGCTGATCGACCGCACCCAGTTCGCGATCTCCACCGAGGAGACGCGCTACTACCTCAACGGCATCTATCTGCACGCCGCCGGCACGCCGAAGGCCGCCACCCTGCGCGGCGTCGCCACCGACGGCCACCGCCTCGCCCAGCTCGACCTGGTGCAGCCCAAGGGCGCCGAGGGCATGCCCGGCGTGATCGTGCCGCGCAAGACCGTCGGCGAGGTGCAGCGCCTGATCGAGGATACCGACGCCGAGATGACGATCGAGCTGTCGCAGGCCAAGATCCGCTTCACCATCGGTAACGTCGTGCTGACCTCGAAGCTGATCGACGGCACCTTCCCCGATTACGGCCGCGTCATCCCGCAGAACAACGACAAGGAGCTCGTCGTCGACAAGAAGGATTTCGAGAATGCGGTCGACCGCGTCTCGACGATCTCCAGCGAGCGCGGGCGGGCGGTGAAACTGTCGCTGTCGCCGGGCAAGCTGGTGCTGTCGGTGACCAACCCGGATTCCGGCAGCGCGACCGAGGAGCTCGAGGTCGAATACGCCTCCGATGCCCTCGATATCGGCTTCAACTCCCGCTACCTCCTCGACATCGCCGCCCAGATCGAAGGCGACGTCGCAACCTTGAGGCTCGCCGACCCCGGCTCGCCCACCCTGGTGCAGGACCGCGACGACAAGAGCGCCCTGTACGTGCTGATGCCGATGCGGGTGTGATTCCTCCTTCTCGTCATGGCCGGGCTTGACCCGGCCATCCATCGAGCAAGAGATGACCTATTGGGTGTACATTCTCGCGAGCAAGCCCGGTGGAACCTCTTTAACTCGGTGTAACCAATAATCTGGTGCGGCGCGTCTACGAGCATCGCGAAGGTCTGGCCGAGGGCTTTACCAAGAAGTACGGCATCAAGACGCTCGTCTATTTTGAGGCACACGAGACGATTGCCGTCGCACTTCAGCGCGAGAAGAATATCAAGCACTGCGTGAGTGGAAGATCGATCTGATCGTTGCCGGCAATCCCGACTGGCGAGACTTATGTGATGAAATTGTCCGCTGACGCGGACGATGGATTGCCGGGTCAAGCCCGGCAATGACAAGGTAACATGACCCCCTCCCGCATTCATCGCCTGACGCTGACGCATTTTCGCAATTATCGGGCGGCGGGGCTCGAGACGGCGGCTGACATGGTGGCGCTGGTCGGACCGAACGGGGCAGGCAAGACCAATTGCATCGAGGCGATCTCGTTCCTGTCGCCGGGGCGGGGCCTGCGCCGCGCGACGCTGGAAGACGTCGCCGACAACCAGGGCGACGGCTCATGGGCGGTGTCGGCGCAGGTCGAGGGCGCGCTGGGACTTGCGACGCTCGGCACCGGCATCGATCCGCCGACCGGCGACGCCGGCAGCACGCGGCGCTGCCGCATCGACCGCGAGCCGGTGGGTTCTGCCAGCGCCTTCGGCGACCACATCCGCATGGTGTGGCTGACGCCGGCGATGGACGGCCTGTTCATGGGCGCAGCCTCCGAACGGCGGCGCTTCTTCGACCGCCTCGTGCTCGCGATCGACAGCGAGCATTCCAGCCGCATCAACGCACTCGAGCGCTCGCTGCGCTCGCGCAACCGCCTGCTGGAGACGCGCAATTACGACGACCATTGGTGTGACGCGATCGAGCGCGAGACCGCGGAGCTCGCGGTCGCAGTGGCGGCAACGCGCGGCCAGACCGCGGCCAAGCTCGCCGTGATGCTGCGCGAGCGCGGCGCGGCCTCGGCCTTCCCCTCCGCCGAGATCATGCTCGACGGCTGGATGGAGAACGCGCTGCTGACGGAGACCGCGACCTCGGTCGAGGATCGCTACCGCCAGATCCTGCGCGACAACCGCCCGCGCGATGCCATCGCCGGCCGCACCACCGACGGCCCGCATCTCACCGACCTGCAGGTGATCTATGCGCCGAAGAGCATGCCGGCGCGCGATGCCTCCACCGGCGAGCAGAAGGCGCTCCTGATCGGTCTCGTGCTGGCACATGCGACGCTGGTCGCCGAGATGACCGGCATCGTGCCGCTGCTGCTGCTCGACGAGGTCGTGGCGCATCTCGATCCGAACCGCCGTGCGGCGCTGTTCGAGGAGCTGGCCAAGCTCGGCGCCCAGGTCTGGATGACCGGCGCCGATCCCGCGGCGTTCCTCGACATCGGCCCTCGGGGGGAGATTTTCGACGTCGAATCCGGCCGAGCCGCACGGCGCGGCTGAGGGTGCGGAATCTGCTCCGAGAGGGCCTCGAATCCGCCTTCGAATCGGGCTTTTCGAGACCGCCGGAATCGGCCTTTGAAAGCCTTGAAACAGGCCTAAAAAATCCTATTTATTCAATAGTTTGTAGATGGAGACTTTGCGCTAGGCGCAACCCCTCTTTCATGGCACAAATAGCGGAATCAGCGCCTCATATTGCGCAGCTGATTCGGACATCCTCGAAGGCCTCACATGACTGAACCTGCCCGGCAGACCCCTGCCGAATCTGAGCATCCCGTTCCGGCCGAATACGGGGCGGAATCGATCCGCGTGCTCAAGGGTCTGGACGCCGTCCGCAAGCGCCCGGGCATGTATATCGGTGACACCGACGACGGCTCGGGCCTGCACCACATGGTCTATGAGGTCGTCGACAACGCGATCGACGAAGCGCTCGCGGGCCATGCCACGCGAGTCGAAGTGATCCTCAATTCCGACAATTCCGTCACCGTGCGCGATGACGGCCGCGGCATTCCCGTCGACATCCACAAGGGTGAAGGCATCTCGGCGGCCGAGGTCATCATGACCCAGCTGCACGCCGGCGGTAAGTTCGACCAGAACTCCTACAAGGTCTCCGGCGGTCTGCACGGCGTCGGCGTCTCCGTCGTCAACGCGCTGTCGAGCAAGCTCGGCCTGCGCATCTGGCGCGACAACAAGGAGCACTATATCGAGTTCGCCCATGGCGATGCCGTCGCACCGCTGAAGGTGGTCGGCGACGCGCCGGGCAGGCGCGGCACCGAGGTGACGTTCCTGGCCTCGACTGAGACGTTCAAGAACATCGAATACGATTTTGCCACGCTCGAGCACCGCCTGCGCGAGCTCGCCTTCCTCAATTCCGGCGTCAACATCGTCCTCTCCGACATGCGTCATGCGGTCGAGAAGCGCGAGGAGATGCACTATTCCGGCGGCGTCGAGGAGTTCGTCAAATATCTCGACCGCAACAAGAAGGCGATCGTGCCGGCGCCGATCATAGTGCGCTCGGAAGCCAACGGCATCGGCGTCGAGGCCGCGCTGTGGTGGAACGACAGCTACCACGAGAACGTGCTGTGCTTCACCAACAACATCCCGCAGCGGGACGGCGGCACCCATCTCGCCGGCTTCCGCGGCGCGCTGACGCGCCAGGTCAACGGCTATGCCGAGGCCAACGCCAAGAAGGAAAAGATCGCGCTGACTGGCGATGACTGCCGCGAAGGTCTCACCGCCGTTCTGTCGGTGAAGGTGCCCGATCCGAAATTCTCGTCGCAGACCAAGGACAAGCTGGTGTCCTCGGAAGTGCGTCCCGTGGTCGAGAACGTCCTCAACGAGGCGCTTCAGGCCTGGTTCGAAGAGCACCCCTCCGAAGCCAAGATGATCGTCGGCAAGGTGATCCAGGCAGCCGCGGCCCGCGAAGCCGCGCGAAAGGCGCGCGAGCTGACGCGCAAGAGCCCGCTTTCCGTCTCCTCGCTGCCCGGCAAGCTCGCCGACTGCCAGGAAAAGGATCCGGCCAAGTCCGAACTCTTCATCGTCGAGGGCGACTCGGCAGGCGGCAGCGCCAAGCAGGGCCGCAACCGCGAATTCCAGGCGGTGCTGCCGCTGCGCGGCAAGATCCTCAACGTCGAACGCGTCCGTCCCGACAAGATGCTCTCATCGGAGCAGATCGGCACGTTGATCACCGCGCTCGGCACCGGCATCAGCGACGAATTCTCGATCGAGAAGCTGCGCTACCACAAGATCATCGTGATGACGGACGCCGACGTCGACGGCGCCCACATCCGCACGCTGCTGCTCACCTTCTTCTATCGCCAGATGCGCGAAATCATCGACGGCGGCTATCTCTATATCGCCCAGCCGCCGCTCTACAAGGTCAGCAGAGGCAAGTCCGAGCAGTACCTGAAGGACGAACGGGCACTGGAAGACTATCTGATCGACACCGGACTCGACGAATGCGTCTTCAAGCCGGCCTCCGGCGACGACCGCTCGGGCCGTGATCTGCTGTCGCTGGTCGAAGACGCCCGGGTCATCCGCTCGGTACTGCGCAACCTGCACAGCCGCTACAATCGCGCGGTCATCGAGCAGGCCGCGATCGCGGGCGTGCTGAGCCCGAGGATCACCGCCGAGATCGCCACCGCCAACTCGGCGGCGGAATACATCGCCAAGCGGCTGGACGCCGTGGCCGAAGAGGTCGAGCGCGGCTGGATCGGCACCTTCACGGAAGGCCAGGGCTTCCAGTTCGAACGCACCGTGCGCGGCGTCAAGGAAGCGGCGGTGATCGACGACGCTTTCCTCGGCTCGGCCGATGCTCGCAAGCTCGATGAATACGCGACCAAGCTGCAGGAGATCTATGTGCGGGCGGGCAAACTGCGGCGCAAGGATACCGAGCAGATCATCCACGGTCCGGTCGATCTGTTCGAGGCCGTCACCGACGCCGGCCGCAAGGGCGTCACGCTGCAACGCTACAAAGGTCTCGGCGAGATGAACCCGGAGCAGCTCTGGGAGACCACGCTCAACACCGACGCGCGTTCGCTGCTCCAGGTGAAGGTCAAGGAGGTCGACGAGGCCGACGACATCTTCACCAAGCTGATGGGCGACGTGGTCGAGCCGCGCCGCGACTTCATCCAGGAGCATTCGCTCAGCGCGACGATCGATATCTAGGGTTCTGCGCACGGCGAGGCGGGCGGGCGCTTTTCGGCGCGGTGGCGGCGCTACCTTTCGTGTGGAAGGTGCGCCGGGAGTTGTGTTACGGTGCTGGACGGCCATTGATTCCGTTGTGGAATTTCCAATGGCCAAGTCTGAATGATGCGTTAGGGGACATTCCGCGTGCCGCCGATCCAATACATCGTCGAAGGCGGCCGCCGCCTTTCGGGCACCATCGAGCCGTCGGGCAACAAGAACTCCGCGCTGCCGATCATCGCCGCGGCACTGCTCACCGAGCACCCGGTCACGCTGACCAACGTGCCACGTATCCGCGACACCGAGACGCTGGTCGAGCTGATCCGCTCGGTCGGCGCGTCGGCGGAATGGACCGCCCGCAATACGCTGGTGATTCACGCCAAGAGCATCCGCGCCGCCGATCTCGACCCCGAGCTCTGCGTGCGCATTCGCGCCTCGATCCTGCTCGCGGGGCCCCTGCTCGCGCGCTGCGGCGAGCTGATGCTGCCGCCGCCCGGCGGTGACGTCATCGGCCGGCGCCGGCTCGACACCCACTTCCTGGCCTTCGAGCAACTCGGCGCCACGGTCACCGCGACGCATCGGCTCGAATTCCGCGCCTCGCGCCTGAAGGGCGCCGACGTGTTCCTGGACGAGCCCAGCGTCACCGCGACCGAGAATGCGCTGGTCGCGGCCGTCGCCGCCGACGGCGTCACCTATTTGCGCAACGCGGCCTCCGAGCCGCATGTGCAGGACCTCGCCAATTTCCTGGTCGCGCTCGGCGCCAGGATCGAAGGCATCGGCACCAACACCATGATCGTGCACGGGCCGGCGACGCTGGGGGAAACGACTTACCGGATCCAGCCCGACCACATCGAGGTCGGCTCGCTGATCGGCCTTGCCGCGGTGACGCGCTCGCCGCTGCGCATCACGCGCGCCGGCATCGAGCATCTGCGCTCGATCCGCATGGGTTTCGAGCGGCTCGGCATGGTCTGCCGCGTCGAGGGCGACGATCTCATCGTGCCCTCGAACCAGACGCTGAAGATCCAGGACGATTTCGGCGGCCATGTGCCCAAGCTGGAGGACCAGCCCTGGCCGGCGTTCCCGGCCGACCTGATGTCGATCGCGATCGTCACCGCCACGCAATGCGAGGGCGTGATCCTGATGTTCGAGAAGATGTTCGAATCGCGAATGTTCTTCGTCGACAAGCTGATCGCGATGGGCGCCCGCATCGTATTGTGCGACCCGCACCGCGCCATCATCGCCGGCCCCAGCCGCCTGCACGGCGCGACGATGACGTCGCCGGACATTCGCGCCGGCATGGCGATGCTGCTCGCCGCGGTGTGCGCCGAGGGCACCTCGACCATCAACAACGCCGACCAGATCGAGCGCGGCTATGAGCGCATCGAGGAACGGCTAAACGCGCTCGGCGCCAAGATCAAGCGGATACCCGCGCGATCGTGATCCGGGCACGATCCGGAAAAGTGTAAAGCGGTCCTCCGGTCTCAATCGACAATCTGGGGCGCGACGACCTCTGCGTGAGATCGTCGCGTTTGCGCGACTTGGCCATCCTTCCGGCCGGTTTGCCGTGCTAAGCGTGCCGTCATGACCTGCATCGACAAGATCGACCCGGCCGCGCCGAACGCGGCCGTCGGTGTCCCTCGCAACCTGCTCACGGCCGAGCTCGCGGAAACGCTGAAGCTCGCGGTGCCGCTCGCGCTGACGCAGCTCGGGCAGATCGCGATGATCACCACCGATCTCGCGATGATCGGGCGGCTCGGCGAGGATGCGGTGGCCGCGGCGGCGCTGGCCCATACGGTCTATTTCGTCAGCTTCACCTTCGGCATGGGCATGATGTCGGCGGTCTCGCCGCTGGCCGCGCAGGCGTTCGGCGCGCGCAACCCGCGCGTGATGCGGCGCGCGCTCCGCGTCGGCCTGTGGGCCGGCTTCTTCATGGTGCTGCCGCTGATGGCGCTGCCGTTCCAGGGCGAGCGCATCCTCATCGCGCTCGGCCAGACCCAGGCCACCGCGCATCTGGCGCAGCAATATCTGTTCGGGCTCGCTTGGGGCATCCTGCCGGCGCTGTGGTTCATCGCACTCCGCGGCTTCATGAGCGCGGTGAACCGGCCGGAGGCGGTGCTGTGGATCACGCTCGCGGCGATCCCGGCCAATGCGCTGATGGTCTACCTGTTGCTCTACGGCAAATGGGGCCTGCCCGAGCTCGGCCTGTTTGGCGCGGGACTTGCGACCACGATCGTCAACCTCGGAACCTTCCTTGCCGGCGTGTGGTTCGCGGTGCGCCGCCGTCCGTTCCGCAAGTACCATGTCTTCAGCCGGCTCTGGCGCATCGACTGGCCGCTGATGGGCAAGCTGGTCGCCGTCGGCGCGCCGATCTCGATCGCCTTCCTACTGGAGTACGGCCTGTTCGGTGCGGCCGGTCTGCTGATGGGGCTGATCAGCACCACGGCGCTGGCCGCGCACCAGATCGCGCTGCAGATCGCGGCGATCCTGTTCATGGTGCCGTTCGGCGTCAGCATGGCCGCTACCGTGCGGGTCGGTCAGGCCGTCGGCCGCCGCGATACCGACGCGGTGCAGCGCGCCGGCTTTGTCGCGATCGCGCTTAGCGGGATCTTCATGAGCATCATGACGCTCGCGGTGATCCTGGCCCGCTTCGAGATCGCGGCGCTGTTCCTCGGCGAGGCCTCCGACACCACCGCGCAGCTCACCGCGGCGCTGCTGTTGATTGGCGCGACCTTCTTCATCGCCGACGGCATCCAGACCACGACCGCGGGCGCGCTGCGCGGCATGAACGACACCCAGGTGCCGCTGCTGTTCGCCATCATCAGCTATTGGCTGATCGGCTTCGCGTCGGCCTCAGCGCTCGCCTTCTGGGCCAAGCTCGACGCCGCCGGTGTCTGGATCGGGCTATCGCTCGGGACGGCGGTCTATGCGACCCTCCTTGTCTTGCGTTTCCGCCTGCTGGCACGCAGACTGGGCAAATGAAGGTCGACGAGGTCACGCCGAACGTGGATTCCGCCGCGCTGCTCGCCGGCGCGCAGTTCATCGACGCGTTCCGCGTCGCGACTGCGCGCCCCGACATCGATGCGCGGCACGCCGCCGAGGCGATGGTGGCGCGGCAGCCGCGCTGGATCGAATGGCTGCTTGCCCTGCGTAATTTCATCGTCGCGCCGCTTGGCCTGAAAACCTCGGGCGCAGCCGACGGCGCGGCGCGCGACATGATCGGGATCTTTCCGGTGGTCAGCGAGACGCCGGAGCGACTGGTCGCGGGGTTCAACGACAAGCATCTCGACTTCCGGCTCGTCGTCGACGTCGCCTCCGCGGGAGCTGTGCGCAGCATCACCGCGACCACGCTGGTGCTCACCCACAACTGGTTCGGGCGCGCCTATCTCGCGGTGATCATGCCGTTCCACCGCCTGATCGTACCCGCGATGCTGCGCAAGGCCGGAGGCTGAGTTCCGGGTCTCCAGACGCGTTTTCTTCGCGCGAACCGGTACCCACTTCGCTCGAAAACGCTCTCGTCTCAAGCCGCGCTCTTCTCCGGCGTGTCGGCGACGATCTTCTCGGAGGCGTCGGCGTTGGTGCACCAATTGCCGTGGCAGCGCTTGAGGTCGTTGAGATTCTGCCGCATCTGGTCGAGCGAGAAGCCGAGCGCGTAGAAGCGCTCGGCGGCATCGACCGGCAGGCCGCGGATCAGGCCATCCCTGCGGACCGCGGCGACCTCCTCGCCATAGGCGTGCAGCGCCGCATCGACCGGCGCCATGTCGGCCGGGCCGCTACCGGCGCGCAACGCGGTCGCGACCGCCACCATGTAAGTCACGATCGCCTTGCTGACGTCGGCCAATGGCCGCGCCAGCCTCGCCTGGATATCGGCCGGTAGCGGCACCACGCAGGCCCGCCCGATCATCACGACGTCGTGCCGCAGCCGCTGGATTGTCCGCAGCAACGGGCCGGTGTCCGGCCCCGATGACAGATGCATCGAGCGCTCGCGCTCGGCCTCGAGACCGGTCGCGTGCAGATTGGTCACGGCGGTGCCGATGCCGTCCTGGATCCGGTGCAGCGCGTCGTTGTCGCGGCCGCGCGTGAGGCCCGCGAGCAATTCGGCGAACGCCGCTGACAGCAGTTCCAGCAGCTTCGATCCATTGACCCTGATCTGGCTGACCGCGCGCGACGGCAGCACCAGGAACGAAATCAGAAGCCCCGTGAGCGCGCCGACCGTCACCTCGAGGACGCGGTCGATCGCGGAGTCCAGCGGGTTGGAGTGATGCATCGTCGGCAGCAGCAGCACGATCACCGCCGTCACCGTCGCAGAGTTCAGGCTCGGATTGAGCGCGGCGATGAAGGCCAGCGGCACAATCGCCAGCACCAGCAGCGCCAGCAGGCTGCCCTCGCCGGAATGCGGGATCAGAACCGCGATGGCGCCGCCATAGACGGCGCCGCCGATGGTGCCGAGCATGTAGTCGCGCGTTGCCTTCAGCGAGCGGCCGACGCTCATCTGGGTCACGATCAGGGAGGTCAGCACTGCCCAGAGCGGCAGCAACAGATTGAGCGCCAGCGCGATGGTATAGGCCGCCACGCCGGCGGACGCGATCCGGACCGCCAGCGCCAGCTGCGTCTTGCGGGTCCAGAGCTGGTCGAACATGCGTTTTGCGAAGGTCCTCATGCACCGTGATCCGCAATCAAAGGAAAGGCCCGTGTTACATGACTTGAAGCTAACCGACTGACCGTCAGGACTTGGAGCATGGCAGCTGCCCGCGGCGGCAGGGTGGCTTGAAAGGCCTGTCCTGCCCGCCTACCCTGCGCCGCAAAATCGAGGAAACACGATGGCCCACGAAACCGCAACGCTCGCCGCCTATGTCTTCAACCTGAAATACCAGGATATTCCGGCGGAGGTGCTGGATCGCGCAAAAGTGCTCACGCTGGACTTCCTCGGCAGCGCGATCCGGGCGAGACGCGAGGCCGAATCGACCCCGTCGATGCTGAAAATGCTGGAGGCGCTGGCGCTCGACACCAAGGGCGAATCCACCGTGTTCGGCGACAGCAAGACCTGGACGCCGGCGGTCGCGGCGCTGCTCAACGGCGCGCTCGGCCATTCCCTCGACTTCGACGACACCCACGCCGATTCCTCGCTGCATCCGAGCGCGCCGGTGGTTCCTGCCGCCTTCGCCGTCGGCGAGATGGTCGGCGCGTCCGGCCGCGACGTGCTGACCGCGATCGTTGCGGGTTATGAGGTCTGCTGCCGGCTCGGCAACGCGCTCGACCCGACCTCGCATTATGCGCGCGGCTTCCACCCGACCGCGACGGCCGGCACCTATGGCGCGGCCGCGGCGGCCGGCAAGCTGTTCGGCCTGTCGAGAAGCAGCTCATCGCCGCGTTCGGCGTCTCCGGCAGCCAGGCCGCGGGCTCGCTGCAATTTCTGGTCAACGGCGCCTGGAACAAGCGCTACCAGGTCGGCGCCGCCGCGATGAACGGCGTGATCGCCGCGACGCTGGCGCGCAACGATTTCGTCGGCGCGACGGAATCGGTCGAGGGCAAGCACGGCCTGCTCGCCGGCTACACCGACGACGCGCATCCGGACAAGGCGGTCGCCGAGCTCGGCAAGACCTACGAGACCATGAAGATCGGCGTGAAGCCCTATCCGAGCTGCCGCTACACCCATGCCGCGATCGACGCGCTGATCGCGATGCGGCGCGAGCACAATCTGACGCCGGACCAGGTCAAGCGCGTCGAGATCGGCCTGCACCGCAACGGCATCACGCTGACCGGGGATGCAGCGACCAAGCGCCACCCGCGCTCGATCGTCGGCGGCCAGTTCTCGATGTTCTTCACCGGCGCGCTCGCGCTCGACCAGGGCTCGTTCGGCTGGGACGATTATAACCGGCTCGGCGACGCCGCGATCGACGCGCTCGCCGACAAGTTCGACGTGGTGCAGGACGACCGGCTCGAGATCGGCCGCACCCACCCGTTCGGCGCGCGCGTCAGCATCACCACGGACGACGGCGTGCATGAGCGGCTCTATGCCGATCCGTCCGGCGAGCCAAATTCGTTCCCGGACACGCAGGCCATGCAGCAGAAATTCCTGACGCTGGCCCGCCCGGTGCTCGACAAGCGCGCCGACCAACTCGCCGACGCCATCCTGACGCTGGAGCGCTTCGATCGCGTGGAGAAGGCGACGCAGCTGGGGCGGCAGTAAGCAGGCGGTCGAGGCGGCTCACGTCGCGAGCTGCAACTACTGCTGTCGTCCCGGCGAAGGCCGGGACCCATACTCCGCGGCTTCTGTTGTGAACGGGACTCGTCGTTCCACCATCGCGCAACCAGCAGCAATGGTGGTTATGGGTCCCGGCCTGCGCCGGGACGACGATGAGGATGCGGTGTCGCGCCCTGGAATGACGGCGCGTCCTACTCCGCTCCGTCGATGATCACGAAATCCCCGTCCGAATATTTCTGTCGGATCGCCTTCGCGGCCTGATATTCCGGGCAGGTGTAGCATTCCATCGCGGTGGCGCGGTCCCTGAATTCGATGACAAAGTTGCGCTGGCGCGTTGCGCCTTCCATCACGTCATAGGGGCCATTGCGCACGATGAAGTTGGCACCGTACTTCTCGAACACCGGCATCGCGGCGGCGAGATATTCGGGATAGCGGGCTTCATCGTGAACCGTGACGTGGACGATCCAGTAGGCCTTCGGCATGATGGTCTCCGGCTGACGCGTGCTTCAAGAAACTGTGACGCACCTCCTCACGAGATGCGCCACAGCATCAGAAAATTCCGGAGGCCGAGATTCAATTCACGATCGCGCGGGTGTTGCGCGGGTGTTGTGTGACGTGCCGGTCAATTGCCGCCCGCGAGCCGCGGGCTTGCGGACGTCACGGTGACGACGTCACGGACCAGATCGAACACGCCGTCGGCCTCGGGCGGCATGTTCGGCGAGCGGCCGAGGCGCACAATGACGAGCCGCTGCGACGGCACGATGATCACGTATTGCCCGATCGTGCCCTTGGCGAAGAAGGCATCGCGCGGCCAGCCGTGCTCCACGCGAAACTTCGCGCCAAAACTGTCGCCGTGGTTGGTCCAGAAGCCGGCGCCGATGCCGACCCAGGCGTTTGGTGTCGGCGAGGCCGAGTAATTCACCCAGCCCTCGGGGAGAATGCGCTTGCCGCCGGCGACGCCGTCATTGAGATAAAGCTGGCCGAAGCGCGCCCAGTCGCGTGCGCTCGCCATCATCGCGCCCGATCCTTCCGGCGTACCCGCAGCGTCGAACTGCATCACGACATTGCGCATGCCGAGCGGTCCGAACAGCTCCTCACGCGCGAAGCGCATCACATCAGCCGCATGCCCGCCGGCGGCGTTGCGGACCAGGTGCGAGAGGATCAGGTAGTTGCCGTCGTGATAGTTCCAGACCCGGCCGGGCGCGCTCTCCAGCGGAGCGCTCTCGGCGAAGGCGGCCATATCCGATTCCATGTACTTCATGCGGTTGACCGGCTCGAGCACGGATGCCAGCGACGCCTGCAGCGAGCTGCCGAGCGCGAGGCCCGCGGTGTGGCGCAGGAGTTGATCGACCGTGATCGCGTGCCGCGGATCGTTCGGATCCTGCCAGGCCGCGATCGGGACCGGCCGGTCGCGCGTCAGCCTGCCCTGGCGGACCAGGATTCCGATCAAGGCCGAGATCACCGACTTCGTCATGGAGAAGCCGAGCAGCGGCGTCTCAGGTCCAATGCCGTCGGCGTAGCGCTCGGCGATGATGCGACCGGCCTTCATCACGACGATAGCGCGGGTGCGGCGGTGGGGCGGCTGCGCGGGCTCGGCAAAGGCGCGATCGAGCGCAGCCGCAAGCTGCGGGGTCTGCGGCGGGACGAGTTCCGGACCCGCGATCTCGGGCAGCAGCACGGCCTGCGGCTTCTCCGGCTGAAGCGCGGTATCGCCCAGCGTGTCGCCGTGATCGAGCGTGCAGCCCAGGCCCTCGCGATAGACAGCGTGGCTGCGGCCGATGCCGAACAACGTCACCGTGACATCCTTGCGGACGCGGTCGACCCGGTAGTCCATCGCCCAGGTGATCAGGCCGGTCCCGGGCATGGCATCGTTGGTCTCGGTCAGGTTTTGCCTGGGGTCGAGCCCGCTGACGAAGGTCTCCGAGCAGATCACGTTGGCCACAAAGCCGGTCGCGACCTCAGGCACATCGCGGGCGCGGGCGGCGGACAGTGCCAGCGCACCGAAGGCGGTGCTGGCGGCGAGAATGAGAAAGAGCTTTCGACGGGTCACGGGATCCTCCGGCATGGCGCGATAGGTGCGTGGCCGGATCAGGCCGCGGGGGACGGAAGAACGCTTGCCGGATTTGGAAGTCGGGCTAGCCGAGGATTGGAGGCGACTGGTCGATTCTGGAATTGTGACGTGATTACAATGACTTTGGCAGCGGGCTCGCTTCACCTCTCCCGCTTGCGGGGGAGGTCGCATCGCATCGAAAGATGCGATGCGGGTGGGGGCTTTCCCCCAAAATGAAAGGGCGTACTTTGCGGAAACACCCCCACCCCAGCCCTCCCCCGCAAGCGGGAGAGGGAGGTTCACACCGCACTTGCCTTCAGCCGCCGATATTCCGTCGGCGTCACGCCGGTCACGGCCTTGAAGGCGCGGTTGAACGGTCCGAGCGACTGGAAGCCCGCGTCCATGGCGATGGTGATGACGGGGACCGCAGCCTGGGCGGGATCGGCGAGCGCGGCCTTGGCCTCCTCGATCCGGTGATTGTTCAGAAACACATTGAAGTTGCGATAGCCGAGCTGCTGGTTGATCAGCCGGCGCAGGCGGTACTCGGGAATCTTGAGCCGGCCCGCCAGCACGCCGATGGTGATGTTCTCCTGGCGATAGATGCGCTCGTCCGCCATCAGGCGCATCAGGGCATCGATGAGCTTGCGATCGGCCGCCTCCTCGGCCGCGGCCGGCTTCGTCAGCACGACGGCCTCCGCCGGCACCGTGAACAGGTCGGCACCATCGACGCGCATCATCGCCCAGGTGATTGCGGCCACGATGGCGGCGAGCACGGCCGCGTTCGCCAGGTTGGCCCATTCCACTGTCACGCGGCTGCCGGCATAGGCAATCTGAAGCAGCGCGTTCAATCCGCCGTACAGCGCAGACGCGGCGACGATGAAGACGCGGACACGTCGGCGACGCTCGACCAGATCCGCCGACCACGATCCGATGGTTTGCGCCACCGCAAGCGCAACGAAGACGAGCGTGAGCGAATTGACCATGATGATCGCGATCCGCGCGTGACCGGCGGGTGCAATCCACATGCAATTGACGAAGCTGTAGGCCACGACCGTGGCCCAGATCAGGCCGTGCCACCAGCGCAGCTGAAACGCGTCATCGAACAGCGCGCGCGTGAACAACCAGAACACCACGATGCTGCCAGTCGAGAGCGCAATCAGCGGTGCATGCCAGTCCGAGACCGGCGGCCCGGCACCGATCGACGCGGTCACCGCATGTGCGGCCGAACCGAGCGCGAAGGCGGCCGCAAGGCGCCCGGAAAGCGCCTTGCGAAAATCGGTGAGCAGCAAGGCGGCAAGCACCAGCAGCAGCGCCACGCTGGCGCTGCGCAGGCAGAGTTCAAGTGCGGCCCAGTGTGAAGCAGCCGATGTCATCGCCGAACAATCGTCGGTCGGAGGTGGTTTTTCAAGATGGCTGGCGCTGCCAACGTTGACGCGACGTCACCCAGATATCGACGACGTCGCCCTCGAGCTTGCCCGGCCCCTCGTTCACGGCACCGAGCCGCCGCGCCACGGCCTGTGAAGCTGCGTTGACCGGATCGATGCAATGGATGATGCGGTCGACCGTGAAGTTCGCGAACACAAAGTCGATCGCCGCATGCGCCGCTTCCACCGCATAGCCCTTGCCGCGATGCTCTTTGGCGATGCCCCAGCCGACCTCGAAGCCGGGCCATTCCGGCGGACAGTACGGGCCGACGCGGCCGATGTAGCGGCTGGAGGATTTCTCCTCCACCGCGAACATGCCGAAGCCGTGCAGCGCCCAATGGCCGGAGATGACGGCGGCATTGCGCCAGCCCTTCAGCTCCGAGGTGACCGGCTGGTGATCCGGCGTGATGAAGCGCGCGGTCTCGGGATCGGACAGCATCCGCGTGTTCTCAGCGATATCCGATGCGCGCCACGGCCGCAGGATCAGCCGGGCGGTCTCGATCACGGGACCGTCGACTTGCAGCAGTCTTGCGCCTGGCTTGATCAGAGAAACCATGACTGCCTCCGGTTTCCAAGATTATGCTGTTATCACGCGCGCGCACGCGTCAGAAGTATGTCGTCGTCCCTGCGAAAGCAGGGACCCATAACCACAGGGCTTCGTTGTTTGACGAAGCCGTGGCCACAGCCTGCTCCATCACCGCGCCCTGTGGTTATGGGTCTCGGCTCGCGCGGAGCCTGTCATCGGGCGGCGCTTCGCGCCGACCCGTTGGCTTGGCCGGGACGACGATTGGAGTATGATTGCTACACCACCGTAAGGAGTCCGCCATGAGCTGGCAACCCTCGAACGATCCCGTGCTCGGCGATCCCATGTCCTGCGATGCGCTCGATCTCGTCATCGTGCCGCGGACACGCGATCTCGGCGACGGATTCGCGGTGCGACGGGCGCTGCCGCACGGCAAGCGGCAGATGGTCGGGCCCTTCATCTTCTTCGACCATTTCGGCCCGGTGCAGTTCGTCTCGGGCAAGGGCATGGACGTGCGGCCGCATCCGCATATCGGGCTTGCCACCGTCACCTATCTGTTCGACGGCGCGATCATGCATCGCGACAGCGAGGGCAACGTCCAGGAGATCGCGCCGGGGGCGATGAATCTGATGACGGCCGGCCGCGGCATCGCCCATTCCGAACGCACGCCGGATGCGCAGCGCGCCTCGGGCCAGAAGATGCTGGGATTGCAGAGCTGGATCGCGCTGCCGGCCGGATCGGAAGAGATCGCGCCGTCGTTCCAGCACTACGCCGCGGGCGAACTGCCGATGATCTCCGAGCGTGATTTTACCGCACGCGTGATCGCGGGCTCGTCCTTCGGCATCGCCTCGCCCGTCACGATGGTGTCGCCCTGGTTCTACACCGAGGTGACCGCGAAGGCCGGCACCTCGGTGCCGCTCGACCCCGACCACGAGGAGCGCGCGATCTATCTCGTCGAGGGCGAGGTCGAGATCGCGAACGAACGTTACGAGGGGCCGCGGCTCCTGATCTTCCGGCCCGGCGACCGCATCACCGTGAAGGCGCTCAAGGCGACGCGGATGATGTTTCTCGGCGGCGACGCGCTGGAAGGCCCGCGCCACATCTGGTGGAATTTCGTCTCCTCCAGCAAGGAGCGGATCGAGCAGGCCAAGCAGGACTGGAAAACCGGCCGCTTCGCCGCAGTTCCGCAGGAACACGAGTTCATTCCGCTGCCGGAGTGAGCTAATTCCTGTGGCTCTTTGGTTTGAGCATGATCTTTTCGGAAAACCGCTGCACACCTTTCCGGATCATGCTCTAGTCTGCGGCGCCCGCGCGCCTCGTGCGGGCGCTCGTCATTGAAGGCTCTAGAAAGATCACGCCATGACCGCCATGCTCTCCAGCGACCTGCCCCTGCCCAAGATCGGACGCGGCAAGGTGCGCGATATCTACGCCGTCGACGATGATCGTCTGCTGCTCGTCACCACCGACCGCATCAGCGCCTTCGACGTGGTGATGGCCGAGACCATCCCGATGAAGGGCGCCGTGCTGACGCAGATCAGCGCCTGGTGGTTCCGGCAGCTCGAGGGCACCGTGCCGCATCACATGATCAGCACCGATGCCGACGAGATCATTCGCGCCGTGCCTGAACTGAAGAACCATCGCGCCGAGATCCTCGGCCGCGCCATGCTGTGCAAGCGGACCACCGTATTCCCGATCGAATGCGTGATCCGCGGCTATCTCTCGGGCTCCGCCTGGAAGGAATATGCCGCGAGCGGCACGCTGGCAGGCGAAAAACTGAAAGCCGGTCTCGTCGAGAGCGAGAAGCTGGAGCCCGCGATCTTCAGCCCGGCGACCAAGGCCGAGAGCGGCCATGACGAGAACATCACGGTCGCGCGGGTGCGCGAGATCGTCGGTGCCGACGTCGCCGCGACGCTGGAGAAGATGGCGCGCGACGTCTACGGCTATGGCGAGCAGACCAGCCGCGCCCGCGGCATCATCGTCGCCGACACCAAGTTCGAGTTCGGCCGCGACAAGGACGGCCGCATCATCCTGATCGACGAGGTGATGACGCCGGATTCCTCGCGCTTCTGGGCGGTGGACGCCTACAAGCCCGGCCAGCCGCAGGCGAGCTTCGACAAGCAGCCGCTCCGCGACTATCTCGACGTCGAACGCCGCGCCGGCCGCTGGAACGGCGACGCCCCGCCGCCGCCGCTGCCGGCCAGCGTCGTCGATGCAACCAGCAAACGATATCTGGAAGCGTATCGGCGCGTGACGGGGACAGAGCTGAAGATCTGATCGGTCGTCCGTGGGTAGAGCGCAGCGAACCCCACGACCTCTATCCGTGGCACGATGGTGATGGGTTTCGCTACGCTCTACCCATCCGCGTCTTAATGGTTGCTACGAAATATCACCGCCAACCCCGCGAAGGCGCGCAGCGTCGTGCCCGCCATTGTGGCCGTGCTCGTGATGGTGGGCGCGCTTCGCTTTGCCCACCCTGCGGAATTGCGCCTTTCGTCGCGGGATTGCACCGTAGTCGCCTCTGATGTCACTCTCCGGGCACAAACAAGAACAGCCCAGGGAGCGCCCCATGTCCGATACCGTGCTCGTCGAACGCGATGGTCCCGTCACCATCATCTCCATCAACCGTCCGCACAACCGCAACGCCGTCGATGGCGCCACCGCGCGCAAGCTGTATGACGCGTTTCTCACCTTCGATGCGGACGCGAGCGCATCCGTCGCGGTGTTCACCGGCACCGGCGGCTATTTCTGCGCTGGCGCCGATCTGAAGGCGGCGGCGGCGGGCGATCCCGAGAAGAAGCGCGAGGTCGGCGGCCACGACACGATCGCGCCGATGGGACCGAGCCGGCTGCGGTTGTCGAAGCCGGTGATCGCCGCGATCGAAGGCTTTGCGGTCGCCGGCGGCATGGAGCTCGCGCTGTGGGCCGACATGCGTGTTGTGGCCGAGGACGCAACCTTCGGCGTGTTCTGCCGCCGCTTTGGCGTGCCACTGATCGATCTCGGCACCATCCGCCTGCCGCGACTGATCGGCCATTCGCAGGCGATCGACCTGATCCTCACCGGACGCCCGGTCGGCGGCGCTGAAGCCCACCGCATGGGGCTCGCGAACCGATTGGTGCCGAAGGGCGAGACCCGCGCCCACGCCATCGCGCTCGCCAGGGACATCGCGAAATTCCCGCAGAACTGCCTGCGCGCCGACCGGCTGTCGGCGCTGCGGCAGTGGGACCTCGACGAGGAAGAGGCGATCAGGAACGAGATGCGCGGCGGGCTCGAGGTGATCGCCTCGGGCGAAACGCTGTCGGGCGCGGCGCGCTTTGCCTCCGGCGTCGGCCGTCACGGCGCCTTCGGCAATGAGGGCGGCCACGGCTGAAGATCACGCCTGCCTTCTCCTTCCCCCTGAAAGGGGGAAGGTCGGGATGGGGGTCAGCCGCAGGCGACGCTTGATGCGGGAAAGCAAATCCCCACCCGCTTTGCTCTGACGAGCAAAGCGACCTCCCCTCTTCAAGGAGAGGTTGACGCCAATTCCGCGGCCCTGGGTTTCGTTGGGCTTTGCGCGAGAAGCAAAATGCGCGCGCTGAGAATTGGTTGTCACAAGAATCCTGTTGTCGTCCTGCGCCGGGCTCGTCTACGACTGGCGGCGAAAGTTCAGGACATTTTTTAACGTGATTAGTCGATCGCTTTATTTCGGCTCGCAAGCGCGGCGGGCGATGCACGACGTGCTCGGCGGCGGTGCTGCCAGTGTGCTCGGCATCACGTTCGGCCTGTCCTACGCGCTCTTGATCTTCGCCGGGCCATTGTCGCCCTATCTGTCATACGGCGTGGCGGCGACATTCATTTCCTCGGCAGTGCTCGCGACCTTCATCGCGCTCGGTAGCTCGCTGCCCTTCGCGGTCGCCGGCCCCGACACCTCCACCGCGGCGGTGACGGGCATCCTGATGGCCTCGCTGGTCGAGCGCATCGCTGCCGCCAATCCGACGGCGCCGCTGCTCGCGCCGGTCCTGATCACGCTCGGGCTCTCGACCATCGTCACCGGCATCGTGCTGTGCTGTCTCGGGCTGACACGGTTCGGCCGTGCCATCCGCTACGTGCCTTACCCTGTGGTCGGCGGATTCCTCGGGGCAACCGGCCTGTTGATCGTGCTGGGCGCGATCAGGGTGATCACCGGCTACCCCGTGCAGCTCAGCACCCTCTTCTACTTCACCAACATCATCACGATCTCCGAGCTCAGTGCCGCCTGCGCGATGGCGCTGGTGCTGTATCTGACCTGGCATCGCTCGCGCACCCCGTTCGGTCTGCCGATCATCCTGATCGGCGGCGTGATCGTGGCGCACCTCGTATTCTGGATCATCGGCATCGCGCCCGAGGAAGCGCATCTGACCGGCTGGACCTTCGAGCCGCCGCCGGCATCGACCTTCATGCTGCCGTGGCACATGGCCGAGCTTGCGCAATATCCGTGGTCGGCGGTGCCGGACCTGCTCGGCAACATGATCGCCGTCGTGTTCGTCACGGCGGCGAGCACGCTGTTCAACACCACCGGCATCGAGGTCGCGGTGCATCGCGAGGCCAATCTCGAGCGCGAACTCAACATCACCGGCCTCGCCAACATCGTGACCGGCGCTCTGGCCGGCTATGCCGGCTGCATCTCGGTCAGCCGCTCGATCCTTAATTTCTCAAGCGGCGGGCGCGGCCGGCTGTCGGGGCTGACAGTCGCCGCGATCTCGCTGCTGATGCTGGCGGTGGCTCCGCAGCTGCTCGGCTACATGCCGAAATTCGTGCTCGGCGGCCTTCTGCTCTATCTCGGCGCCGACCAGCTGCACAAATGGATGATCGAATCGCGCAAGCGGCTGTCGAAGACCGAATATGTGTCGCTGCTCGCGATCATCGCCATTATCGTGACCTGGGGCTTCGTGCCCGGCATCCTGATCGGCGTCATCATCGGCTGCGCCACCTTTGCGCTCAGCGCGGCGCGGGTCGAGGCGATCAAATACGGTTTCGACGGCTCGGAATATCGCAGCTCGCTGGATCGCTCGCGCGACGACCGCGAGGTGTTGTCGGCGCATGGCGGCAAGATCCAGGGGCTGACCCTGCAAAGCTATCTGTTCTTCGGCTCCGCCAACCGCCTGTACCAGCACGTCAAGGCGCTGCTGCGCGAGCACCCGGAGTGCCGCTATCTGCTGTTCGACTTCAAGCTCGTTACCGGCGTCGATTCATCGGCGGCCTACAGCTTTGCGCAGATCAAGCGCAGCGCGCACGAGGTCGGCGTCGAGCTGGTCCTGGTGCATCTGTCGGCCAAGGCCGAGCAGGTGCTGCGCTCCGGCGATTTCATCACCGAGGGTGTCACCGTGATCGACGAGCTCGATCGCGCGCTTGAATGGTGCGAGAACCAGATCATCGCGCAGCACCAGGAGCTCGCGCAGGAGGAAGCTGACCTGCGCGGCTGGTTCGCGGGGATGCTCGACAGCGAGAACGACGCCGACGCACTGATCCGGCGCTGCCAGCGCATCGAGGTCGACGCCGGCGAGGTCATCGTGCATGCCGGCGACGCCGCCGATTCCATGCACTTCATCCTCGACGGCCGGGTCGGCATCATGGTGCCCGCCGAGGACGGCCGCTCCACCCGGGTGCGCAGCCTCGGCCGCTACACCACGATCGGCGAGATGGGCCTCGTCTCACAGGCCCCGCGCAGCGCGACCATCCAGGCCGAGATGGCGAGCGTGCTCTATGTGCTGAACACCCACCAGTTCACCGCGATCCGCGACGAGGACCCCGAGCTCAGCCACAAGCTGCTGACCTATTTCGTGTCGGTGATGGCGGAGCGGCTGACGTTTGCCAATCGCACCATTGCGGTGCTGCGGCGGTAGACAAGGCGTAGCCCGGATGGAGCGCAGCGCAATCCAGGGTTTAGCCGCGCGGCAGCATCGGCCCCGGATTTCGCTTCGCTCCATCCGGGCTACGAAGGTGAGGTCGAGCTACAGCAACCCCCGGCTTTCGCTCGCCGCGAGCTCGGCCATCAGCGCCTTGTCGTCATAGCGCGCCAACGAAAGGCTGCGGGCGAATGCGGGAGCCGGCGCGCCGACGATGGCGCGGGCGCATAGATCGCCGGTGGCGCAGGCGCCCATCGTGCCGTAGCCGGAGAGCGCGGTGGCGAGGAACACGCCCGGTGTCTTCGCAGCCCCGATCAGCGGCCAGTTCTCTCTCGTCATCGGATAGTAGCCGCCGTAATGCACGCGGGCGCGCGGCAGCGCGCCGAGATAGTGCGCGAGCTTTGGCTGCAGCCGGCTCGCCGCGCGCAGCACCACTTCGGGGAAATAGGGATTCAGCTCCGGCTCGCGAACCGGCTCGGTGGTCTGTTCCGCGTTGAACGCCCAGCCGAGCTTGATCCACTCGCCGTGATCGCCGCCGTCGGGCCGGCAATGGATGCTGCCCGGCATCGGCGCCAGCAGACGCGAAAATTCCGGCGCCGCTGACAGCGCCTCGCGCTCGTCATCGGACCAGGCCAGCGTCTGGCCGTCGAGATCGATCGCGAACGGCATTTTGCGATCGACCGCGCGGTTGCGGTCGGCGAACGCGATCTTCTGTTGCAGCACATTGACGATCGGCAGCTCTTCGCCATGCATCGCCGCGACATGCGCCGCGAACGGGCCCGCGGCGTTGACGATGATGTCGGCCTTGATGGTCTGCCTCGCGCCATCGGCGAGTACATCGACGGTGAAGCGACCAGTCTTCGCGATGCCGAGCACCTTGGCCCGCTGGAATTGCGCGCCGAGCGGACGCACGGTCTCCAGCATGTACTGGCCGAGCTGCTGGCCGCTGATATCGCCGGCGCGGCGGATATGCAGCGCCGTCGCGACCTCCTTGTCGAAGCTCGGGTAATGGGCCTGGATCAGGTCGCGGCCGAGCAGGACGTCGACCCCGTCAGGCGCGCTCTGCCAGTCCGCCGAATGCGGCGGCAGATAGCCTCGGCCGTCGCCCTCATGCATGCGGATCAACTGTTCGGCCTTCGCGCCGTAACCGGCATGCAGCTGCTGCAGCAGTTCCTCGGGCTTCTCCTCGCGGGTGACCAGAAGATAGCCGCGCCGCGTCATGTGGATGCGGTTGTCGCTGCGGCGCGCGATCTCCTCCATCAGGTCGGTGGAATGATTGGTGAAATCGGCCATCGTCGGATGCGGCCACCAGTTGCGGTAGTTCTCGCCCGACTGCGCCGAGGTCAATGCCATCGGCTGGCCTTCGTCGACGATCAGCAGGCGCGAACGCTTGTGCTGTATGGCGAGGTAATAGGCCGTGGCGATGCCGACGATGCCCGCACCGATCACCAGGATTTCGACATCATTGGTCTTCACGCGCACTCTCCTGCGGCCGCGCAGCGCGGCCCGCGATCATTCACATTGTCTGAGCGACGATCAGGCAGGGCGCCCTTCGCCTGCATCGCGCAGCGCCTGGCGCTGCGCCGAGCGCAGCGTCTTCTGCGTCTCCTCGATATGGTCGCGCAGCAGCCGGACCGCCTTCTTGACCTCGCCGTCGCGGCAGAATTCGAGCAGCCGGTAGTGCTCGCGCTGCGGCCGCTCCTTGCCGGTCGCCTGCGACACCAGCGCCCGGGTGAAGCGGCCGACATGGCCGTAATTCGCCTCGATCATGCTGAGCAGGCGCGGGCGATTGCACGGCGCGTAGAGCGTGGCGTGGAATTTCCAGTTGAAGGCGCCCCATTGCGCCGGATCGGGCTCGGCATCATAGGCGCGGAGGATTTTCGTCGCCTCCTCGAGATCGATCTCGCCGATGGCCGGGATCGCCAGGCGCAGCGCGTGGCATTCGAGCGCGATCCGGATCTCGAGCAGCTCGATCACCTCGTCGATCGACAGATCCGAGACCACCGCGCCGCGGTTCGGCAGGAAGGTCACAAAACCCTCGGCCTCGAGCTGGCGCAACGCCTCGCGCACCGGGATGCGGCTGGTCCCGAACCGCGCGGCAAGCTCGTCCTGACGCAGCTGCAATCCGGGCGCGAGCTCGCCCGAGCTGATCGCGGCCCGCAATGCCTCGCGCACGGCGTCCGGTGCTGAACCGTGGGGTCCGGCCCCTCGATGGCTGATGACGGTTGCGGGTTCCATCCGGCTTCTCTCTCTGTGCGGCGGGCATCAGGATATCCGCCATGGTCCATATTGTATAAAATCGGTTTCCAATTTATGCAATGCTATGTATAAAATCTGGCCTCATCGTATCCAACATTGCCAGCGCTCGCGAGCACCTGATGCGTCAAACCACCAAGCGGTTGATCTGCCTAGCTTTTCTTGCGGCGACGGTGTCCGCCCCGGCACAGGCCCAATCGTCCGGCGGCACCCTGGCCAAGATCCGCGATGCCGGCGAAATCCGGCTCGGCCACCGCGACGTCTCGGTCCCGTTCTCCTATCTCGACGACAACCAGCAGCCGGTCGGCTTCGCGATGGACCTCTGCGCGCGGATCGTCGATGCGGTGAAGGCCGAGCTCAAGCTACCGGCGCTGCAGATTAGGCTGCAGCCGATCCAGCTCTCCACCCAGATCCCACTGATCGAGAACGGCACCATCGACATCGTCTGCGGTCCCGCCACCAATACGCTGGAGCGGCAGAAGGTCGTCGCCTTCAGCAACACGATCTTCGTGTCGAGCATCCGCGCGGTGGTGCATAAGGACGCGCCGATCAAGACCTTTGAGGATCTCGGCGGCCGGCCGGTCTCGCTGACCTCGGGCTCGACCTCGATCGGACTGTTGAGCACGGGCCCAGGAGAAGAACTTTCAGACCAGAAACATCCTGACGGCGGACCACGCCGCATCATTCCTCGCGCTGACCACCGGGCGCAGCGAAGCCTTCGTGATGGACGACATTCTGCTGGCGAGCCTGATCGCGGGCAGCCGCAACCCGGCGGACTGGCGCATCATCGACGACAGCCTGCGCACCGAACCCTACGGGCTGATCATCCGCAAGGGCGACCCGGAGTTCAAGGCGCTGGTCGACAAGACGCTGGTCGCTATGATGAAGAACGGCGAATTCCAGGAGCTCTACGCAAAATGGTTCACGCGGCCGATCCCGCCGAAGAACGTGAACCTGAATTTTCCGATGACGGCGCCGCTGAAGGATGCCGTCGCCAACCCGAACGACAAGGGCGTGTGATCAACCGAAAGCCCGGCTCCGATTCAATCGGAGCCGGGCTGAAGCGCGACGACAATGACGGCGATCAGACGCCCGCCATCATCACGTATTTGATCTCGACATATTCTTCCATGCCGTGATGCGAGCCTTCGCGCCCGAGGCCGCTCTCCTTGACGCCGCCGAAGGGCGCGACCTCCGTCGTGATGAGGCCGGTGTTGACGCCGACCATGCCCGACTCCAGCGCCTCGGCGACGCGCCAGACGCGGCCGAGATCGCGGGAATAGAAGTAGGAGGCCAGGCCGAACGGCGAGGCGTTGCACATCGCAATCACATCGGCTTCGTCCTTGAAGCGGATGACAGGTGCGAGCGGGCCGAAGGTTTCCTCCTGCGCCACCAGGGAGTCCGGCTTGACGTCGGCCAGCACCGTCGGCTCGAAGAAGCTGCGGCCGAGCGACGAGCGCTTGCCGCCGGTGACGACCTTGGCGCCGCGCTTCACGGCATCGGCGATGTGGCGCTCGACCTTGTCGACGGCCTTCATGTTGATCAGCGGCCCCTGGGTGACGCCGCTCTCGGTGCCGTCGCCGATCTTCATCGCCGCGACCTTCTTCGAGAGCTTCTGCACGAACTCGTCGTAGATCTTGTCCTGGGCGTAGAGGCGGTTGGCGCAGACGCAGGTCTGGCCCATGTTGCGGTATTTCGAGACGATGGCGCCTTCGACCGCCGCATCGATGTCGGCGTCGTCGAACACCACGAACGGCGCATTGCCGCCGAGCTCGAGGCCGAGCCGCTTCACGCCGACCGAAGCCTGCTGATACAGGATCTTGCCGACCGCGGTCGAGCCGGTGAAGCCGACGAAGCGCACGGCAGGATGCTCGCACAACACCTTGCCGATCGGCGGCGCGTCGCCGGTGACGATGTTGAAGACGCCCTTGGGCACGCCGGCCTTCTCGGCGAGCGCGGCAAGCGCGAGCGCCGACAGCGGCGTCTCGTTGGCGGGCTTCAGCACCACGGTGCAGCCGGCGGCGAGCGCCGGGGACACCTTGCGCGTGATCATCGAGTTCGGGAAATTCCACGGCGTGATGGCGCCGCAGACGCCGATCGGCTGCTTGATCGCAAGCAGCCGCGCATCGGGCCGCTGCGTCGGGATGGTCTCGCCATAGACGCGCCTCGCCTCCTCGGCGAAGAACTCGACATAGGCGCCGCCGATGTCGACCTCGCCGAGTGCCTCGGTGAGCGGCTTGCCCTGCTCGGAGGTAAGGATCAGCGCGAGGTCCTCGCGATTGGCGACGATCAGCTCGAACCATTTGCGCAGGATGTTGGAGCGCTGCTTGGCGGTGTGCTTGGCCCAGGCCGGAAAGGCGCGCTCGGCGGCTTCGACCGCCCTGGTCGTCTCCTCGGCACCAAGCTGCGGAACCTTGGCGAGCTCGACGCCGGTCGCGGGATTGTTGACCGCAAAGACCGGCGTGCCGACCCAGGCGCCGTCGATGTAGCAGCGGTCGCGCAGCAGCGAGGGGTCCTTCAGGCGGCTTTGCAGGGAGGATGCTGCGGATTGGGTGGCGCGTGCGGCAACGGGCGGGGTCATGGCGTTACTCCTGTCATTTCTGGAATTTCTTGGGGGTGTTCGCGCCTATATAAGCGGAAAGCCGCTGCGATGCACCGGCGCCGGGCGCGACCCTGCCTCAAGCAATATTGAGGGCTCGCGCGCGATCTTTTTTTTACGCGCCGTCGTGCAGCGGCGCTCAGACCGCCCCGCCAGACATATAGGTCTCGCGCCGGCCGATCATGCGCTCGGCCGCGGCCTTGGCATCGGCCTTGGTGGACGTCGCACAGGTCCGGTATTCGAGATCGGGCTGCGCCTGCGCATCGCGGCGGCCGAACCAGGATTTGGCGCCGGTCTGCAGCAGCGCCAGCGCCCGCGCGACATTCTCGACGGCCTCGAACGAGTGCAGTGCGCCGGTACCTGCGTAGCGAACTTCGTAGAGACCTGGGCTGATCGGCGCTTCGATATTCTCGCCGCGGCCCGGCCGCGGATAGCGCTTCCATTCACTCCATGTCGAAATCATTGCTGCGCCCCCCGCAAGGCGGGAAATGACGAATCTTTTCGTCAAATCCGGTCCAATCCGCCGCACCGTTTGTGCAGCGATCTGAATGCGTTAATGCAAATAATCAGGTGCGAAAATCATTCCTTGATCACGTTACCGTGGCCGCCCGCGAAGGTCACCGGGACTTGCGCGGCGTCCCCTGCAAAATCTGCGCGCGTGGTGAACGCCTCCCGACCAAGGCCGTTCCTAGCAGCCGGCCTTCACGACATCGCGACGTGGTCGCATCGCGCCCGCCTTGCGGGAGCGGAAAAGCGGGAGGATGATCCGCCCACTTCAAAACAATAAACCCCACCGGAGGAAGCCCCCAATGCAGAGCAAGGCTCAGATCGATCAGGTATTGCGCCAGAAGAGCGAGGCAAAGGAAATTCCCGGCGTGGTCGCCATCGCGGCCACCGGCAAGGACGTGATTTACGAAGGCGCGTTCGGCAAGCGCGACCTCTCCAAGAGCGATCCCATGACGGCGGACAGCGTGTTCTGGATCGCATCGATGACGAAGGCGGTGACGTCAGCGGGCGCAATGCAGCTGGTCGAGCAGGGCAAGCTGTCGCTGGATACGCCGATCGGCGAGCTGTTGCCCGATCTCACTGCGGTGCAGGTGCTCGACGGCTTCGATGCCAAGGGCGAACCGCAGTTGCGGCCGGCGAAAAAGCCGATCACGCTGCGCCAGCTCATGACCCACACCGCCGGCTTCTGCTACAATATGTGGAACGGCGATCTCGCGGTCTACCTGGACAAGAACGGCATCCCCGCCATCACCACCTGCCAGAATGCGGCACTGAAGACGCCGATCATGAGCGACCCCGGCACGCGCTGGGAATACGGCACCAACATCGATTTCGTCGGCAAGGCCGTCGAAGCCGCCAGCGGCAAGCGGTTGGATACCTACTTGCGCGACAATCTGTTCAACCCGCTTGGCATGAACGACACGGCCTTCAAGATCACCGACGACATGCGCAAGCGCCTGGTCGGCATGCACGCGCGAGGTGAGGACGGCCAGCTGGCTGCCATCCCGTTCGAGCTCGAGCAGGAGCCGGAATTCCACATGGGTGGCGGCGGCCTCTACTCGACCGCGGCCGACTACATCAAGTTCACCCAGATGATCCTCAACAAGGGCCGCGGCAACGGCAACCAGGTGCTGAAGGCCGAGACCGTCGCGACGATGGGCCAGAACCACATCGGCGATCTCGCCATGGGCAAGATGACGACGGCGGCGCCGATGTACACAAACGACGTCGATCTCTATCCGGAACAGGTGAAGAAGTGGGGCCTCAGCTTCATGATCAACACCGCCAAGACCGCCGAGGGGCGTAGCGCCGGCAGCCTCGCCTGGGCGGGCCTCGCCAACACCTATTACTGGATCGACCCGGCCCGCGACGTCACCGGCGTGATCCTGATGCAGCTGTTGCCGTTCGCGGATGCGAAATGCCTGGAGGCCTTCGCAGGTTTCGAGAAGGGCATCTATGCCGGGCTGGACGCCGGCAGCGGGCAAAGGGCGGCGTAAGGCTCGATGAGATAAGTCGTACCAGCCGTTATGGGACTTCTCTCCCTCTCCCCGTTCTTACGGGGAGAGGGTTGGGGTGGGGGCTATTCCCGCGCAGACGGTCGCAATTGGACTCGCAGAGATCCCCTCACCCGGATCGCATCTTCGATGCGATCCGACCTCTCCCCGCACGCGGGGCGAGGTGAAGCGGAACCCGTCGCCGCTACAATCGAAAACCATACCCGCCATTGGTCGGGCCTGTCCCATCTGCGCCAAACGACTAAGATCGCGCAAAAAAGCGCGGCGACACGAACACGACCACGAGGAGGACGAGCTTGGCACCCACACCCAAGGGAGACAGCAAGGCAGACAGCTATGTCTGCGGCATTTCCGATACGCCGTTGCTCGGTGAAACCATCGGCCGCAGCCTCGACCGTGCTCGCACACGCTGGGGCGAGCGCGAGGCGCTGGTCTCGCCCAGCCACAATGTGCGCTGGACCTGGAACGAATTCGCCGAGCGCGCCGAGGCGCTGGCGGCGGGCTTCATCGCGCTCGGGCTGCAACGCGGCGAGCGGATCGGGATCTGGTCGCTGAACCGCCCGGAATGGACGCTGACGCAATTCGCCGCCGCGAAAGCCGGACTGATCCTCGTCACCATCAATCCGGCCTATCGGCTGAGCGAGCTGGAATTCGCGCTCGGCAAGGTCGGCTGCGCCGCGATCGTGACGGCGACCGCATTCAAGACCTCGGCCTATATGGAGATGCTGAACACGCTGCTGCCCGAGCTCGCAAGCTCGGAGCCCGGTCACTTGCGGTCGGCGCGGCTGCCGCAACTGCGCGCCGTGATCCAGATCGGCGGACCGGCGGCGCCGGGCACCATTCCATTCGATGCGGTATCGCAGATGGGCGGCGAGCGCCATCGCGAGCAGCTTGCGGCGCTCGGCGAGAGCCTGCAATTCGACGATCCCGTCAACATCCAGTTCACCAGTGGCACGACGGGATCGCCCAAGGGGGTGACGCTGACCCATCACAACATCCTCAACAACGGCTACTTCACCGGCCGGGCCATGCGCCTCACCGAGCAGGACCGCATCTGCATTCCGGTGCCGCTCTATCATTGCTTCGGCATGGTGATGGGCAACCTCGCCTCCGTCACGCTCGGCGCCGCGATGGTCTATCCCGGCGAGGGGTTTGACCCACTCACGACGCTGCGTACGATTGAACAGGAGAAATGCTCCGCGCTCTACGGCGTGCCGACCATGTTCATCGCCGAGCTCGATCACCCCGAATTCGCCCGCTTCAACCTGAAGTCGCTGCGCACCGGCATCATGGCCGGCGCCCCCTGCCCGATCGAGGTGATGAAGCGCGTCAACAACGAGATGAATATGCGCGAGGTCACGATCGCCTACGGCATGACCGAGACCAGCCCGGTGAGCTTCCAGAGCGCGGTGGACGATCCGCTGGAGCGCCGCGTCTCCACGGTCGGACGGATCCATCCGCATGTCGAGGTCAAGGTCGTCGATCTCGAGGGCAAGATCGTCAAGCGCGGCGAGCGGGGCGAGCTGTGTACCCGCGGCTACAGCGTCATGCTGGGCTATTGGGAGGAGAGCGAGAAGACCGCCGACGTGCTCGATGCGAACGGCTGGATGCACACCGGCGACCTCGCCACCATCGACGACGAGGGCTATTGCAACATCGTCGGCCGCATCAAGGACATGGTGATCCGCGGCGGCGAAAACCTCTATCCGCGCGAGATCGAGGAGTTTCTCTATCGTCACCCCAAGATCCAGGACGTTCAGATCTTCGGCGTCGCCGACGAGCGCTATGGCGAAGAGCTGTGCGCCTGGGTCAGAATCAGGCAGGGCGAAACGCTCACCGCCGACGAGGTGCGGGCGTTCTGCGAGGGCCAGATCGCCCACAACAAGATCCCTCGCTACGTCGAGTTCGTCGACGAATTCCCGATGACGGTGACGGGCAAGATCCAGAAGTTCTTGATGCGCGAGGAAGTCGAGCAGCGGCTGGGACTGAAGGCTGCGAAGACGGCGTGATCTCTCTTCTCCCTCGCCCCGCTCTTTGCGGGGAGAGGGTCGGGGTGAGAGACCGCCTCCGCAAATTCGAAAGCAGTGAATACGCGGAGACTCCCTCTCACCCGGAACGCATCTGACGATGCGATCCGGCCTCTCCCCGCAAGCGGGGAGAGGCGAAGGAGAAAAGCCCCGCCTAAACCAGCAGCCCCTGCTGCTTCGCCAGATCCTGCAGCGACACCAGCGGCCGGGCGCCGATGTGCTGGATCACTTCGGCCGCGGCGAGCGCGCCGAGCCGGCCGGCATTCTCATGGCCGACCTTGCGCACGAGACCGACGAGAAAGCCGGCAGCGAAGAGATCGCCGGCGCCGGTGGTGTCGACCACCTTGTCGATGGGCGAGGCGGGCGGCGCGACGACACTGTCGCCGGAGATCACGACGCACCCCTTCTCGCTGCGGGTGACGACGCCGAGATTGACGTCGTTGCGCAGCTGCTTCAACGCGGTGTCGAAGTCCGAGGTCATGTAGAGCGAATGCAGCTCGGACTCGTTGGCGAATACCAGATCCACCACGCCCTTGCGCATCAGATCGAGGAACTCGTCGCGATAGCGGTCGACGCAGAAGGAATCCGACAGCGTCAGCGCCACCTTGCGCCTGGCGTCATGGGCGATCTGGGCCGCCTTGACGAAGGCATCCTTGGCGTTCTTGGGGTCCCAGAGATAGCCCTCGAGATAGACGATGCCGGCAGCAGCGACCTCGGCCGGGTCGATATCGGCGGGCGACAGGTCCTGCGCCGCGCCGAGATAGGTGTTCATGGTGCGCTCGCCGTCGCCGGTGACCAGGATGTAGGAGCAGCCGGTGGCGGGGCCGTCCTTGGCGGCCGGCGTGTTGAAGGCGACGCCGGCGGCGCGGATGTCATGGACATAGAGCTTGCCGATCTGGTCGTCCTTGACCTTGCCGACATAGGCGGCGCGGGCGCCCAGGCTGCCGATGCCGACGATGGTGTTGGCAGCCGAACCGCCCGAGATTTCGGTCGCCACCCCCATGTCGCCGTAGATCGCGGTGGCGCGCGCCTCATCGATCAGCTGCATCGAGCCCTTGGTCATGCCGTGACGGGCAAGGAATGCCTCGTCGGTCTGCACCAGCACGTCGAAGATCGCGTTGCCGATTCCAAGAACGTCGTATTTTGCGTCAGCCATAGACCTGCCCTGTGTTAACGCCACCCAACAAGAGCCGCGACCTATCACGTTACGCCTCGGGGCAGCAAGGGAAGCTATTTGGGCGAAACCCTGTCAGCATTGCGCTCTGCCAACCCGTCATCCTGAGCGCGTAGCGCGTCTCGAAGGATGAAAGGCCCGGCTCAGGCCGATTCATCCTTCGAGGCTCGCTTCGCTCGCACCTCCAGCGACAAAGGCGGAGCCTTTGCGCGGGGATGACGGGTTTAAGACGGCACCACTGGAAGCAATACCTGCTACTGCTATACAGACCCCATGATCCGCTCCTTCCTCACCGTCTCGACGGGAACGCTGGCCTCGCGGCTGCTGGGTTTTGCCCGCGATTCCATGATTGCGGCGCTGCTCGGCGCGGGACCGGTGGCGGATGCATTCCTGGCGGCATTCCAGCTTGTGAATGTTGTGCGACGGCTGTTGTCCGAGGGCGGGCTGAATGCCGCTCTGGTGCCGGCCTGGCTGAAGGCGCGCGATGCCGGCGGCATGGACGCGGCAACCGCCTTTGCCGGCCGCGTGCTCGGCACCGTCAGCGCCGCGGTGATCGCAGCGGCGCTCGTCATCGGCGTGCTGATGCCGCTGGTGATCGCGGCGATCGCGCCGGGGTTCGTCGGCCGCGACACGCTGCAATTCGCCGTCGACTACGCGCGGCTGATGCTGCCCTATCTCGCCTTTGCCGGCCCGGTCACCGTGCTGATGGGATTGCTCAATGCGCAGGGCCGTTTCGCGCTGACGGCGTTCTCCCCCCTGTTGTTCAACATCGCGCTGATATCGGTGATGGCCGTGCTGCTGGTGCGGCAGCAGGAGCCGGCGCAGGCCGCGCTGGTGATGGCGGCAACGATCGGCGCCGCCGGCTTCCTGCAACTGTCGATGCTGGCGCTGCGCGGCGCAAGGCTCGCCTCGCCGCTCCGCGTGTCCTTCGATCCTGACATGGGCGGCTTTCTCGGCCGCGCGATCCCCGGCATGGTCGCGAGCAGCGCGCCGCAATGGCTGATGGTGGCAGGCGCGGTGATCGCGTCGACCTCACCATCGGCGGTGTCCTGGCTCTATTTCGCCAACCGCCTGATCGAGTTGCCGCTCGGCATCGTCGGCGTCGCCATGGGCACGGTGCTGGTGCCGGAGCTGACGCGCGCAGTGAGCAGCGGCGAATCCAGCGCGATCGCGCATGCGGAATCACGTGCTCTCGAGCTTGCGGTCGGGCTGGCGCTGCCGGCGACGCTCGGCCTGATGGTGCTGAGCGAGCCGATCGTGCGGATGCTGTTCGAGCACGGCGCGTTCACAGCCCAGGATAGCGCGGCAACCGCGCAAGCCTTGATCTGGCTGACGCTGGCCTTGCCGGCGCATGTGCTGGTGAAGGCGCTGTCGCCGGCATTCTTTGCGCGCGAGGACACGCTGACGCCGCTGCTCGCGACGCTGAAGGCGGTCGTGGTGGCGATCGCGGCGTCCTTCCTGCTCGGCCAGATCTTCGGCGCGAGCGGAATCGCCGCAGGCATTGCGCTCGGCTCCTGGAGCAATGCGCTGGCGCTGATCCGCAAGGGTGCCGCAACCTTCGGCTTTTCGATCGACGCCGCAGCGCGCCGCCGGCTGCCGCGCATCCTGGCCGCGGCGCTCGCGATGGGCGCCCTGCTCTGGCTTGCGGAGGGCGGGCTGCCGTCAGCCGGCAGCCACGGTTTCGTGCAAGCAGCCTCCCTGCTCGCGTTGATCGCGGCAGGTATCGCCGGTTACGGGCTGTTCTTGCAGCTTTTCGGCGTCACCGGCTGGCGCGAGGCGGTTAACGCCGTCCGGCAAAGGCGCCCCGCCTGACTTGCGTGCGCGGAGCTTAAGTGGCAAACGACGCGGCAAAACTAGCCATTTCCGGGAATCGTGACCATGGCATTCGTTGAACGGGTCTTTTCGGGCGTCCAGCCGACGGGCAATCTGCACCTCGGCAATTATCTCGGCGCGATCGTCAACTTCGTGAAGATGCAGGAAACCCACAACTGCATCTATTGCGTCGTCGACATGCACGCGATCACGCAGGGCGTCGACGTCTGGGGCGGCCCGGCCGAGCTCACGCGCAACACCCGGGAGGTGACCGCGGCCTTCATCGCGGCCGGCATCGATCCCAAGAAGCACGTCGTGTTCAACCAGAGCCAGGTCTCGGGCCATGCCGAGCTCGCCTGGATCTTCAACTGCGTCGCGCGCATGGGCTGGCTCGGCCGCATGACCCAGTTCAAGGAGAAGGCCGGCAAGGACCGCGAGAACGCATCGGTCGGGCTGTTCGACTACCCCGTGCTGATGGCAGCCGACATTCTGCTCTACCGTGCCACCCACGTTCCGGTCGGCGAGGACCAGAAGCAGCACCTCGAGCTCTCGCGCGACATCGCGCAGAAGTTCAACAACGATTTCGGCGACTCGATCCGGGCACAGGGCGCCAATGACGGCCTGTTCTTCCCGCTGCCGGAACCCCTGATCACGGGCCCGGCGACGCGCGTGATGAGCCTGCGCGACGGCACCAAGAAGATGTCGAAGTCGGATGCCTCCGACAATTCGCGCATCAATCTCACCGACGACGCCGACACCATCGCGCAGAAGATCCGCAAGGCGAAGACCGATCCGGAGCCGCTGCCGACGGAGGAAAAGGGCCTGGAAGCCCGCCCCGAGGCCGACAATCTCGTCGGCATCTTCGCCGCGCTCTCCGGCCGCTCCAAGGCCGAGGTGCTCCGTGAGTTCGGCGGCGGCCAGTTCTCCAGCTTCAAGAACGCGCTGGCGGAGCTGTGCGTCACCAAGCTCGCGCCGATCGCAGGCGAGATGAAGCGCCTCGTCGCCGATCCCGGCCATATCGACGCGATCCTGGCCGACGGCGCCAACCGCGCCCGCGGCATCGCCGACGAGACCATGCGCATCACCAAGGACATCGTCGGCTTCATCCGCCCGCGCTGACGCGCAAGGCAGGAACTGCGCGCTCCCTCTCCCAAACGGCGAGGGAGTATGGCACCATGGGTTGGTTTGGTTCAGCACCGGGACATGCATGACCGCCCAGCGACGAAGCTACGAGTCAGGTCACAAGCCGAAATGCCTCGTCGTCGTCGACGACACCGCGGAATGGGATCGCGCGGTCTATTATGCCAGCCGCTGGGCGATCCGCGCCGGCGGCGGCGTGGTGATGCTGCGCATCATCGAGCCCGAACAGCAGAGCCAGGAATGGCTCGGCGTCGCCGACATCATGCGCGCCGAGGCCCAGGAAGCGGCGGAAGCCGCGCTCGACCGCGCCGCCGGCCGCGCCAACGGCATCGCCGCGATCACACCGGAACGGGTGATCCGCGAGGGCGACCCGATCGAACAGATCCTCGACGTGATCGACAAGGACGTCGATATCGCAGCGCTGGTGCTGGCCGCCAATCCGGGCGCCGAGGGGCCCGGGCCGATCATCACCACCATGGCCAAGACCATGGGGGCATTCCCGATCCCGGTGACCATCGTGCCGGGCGGCCTGACCGACGCCGAGATCGACGCCCTGTCCTAGCGCGTTACCGGCCCCGGACCCGCTTCCGGGCATGGGTATGAGCCTGGAACCGCGGTTTTGCGGCTTGATCGCGGGCTTTTTAGTTGCCATCTGACTCCTTGATTTGACGCGTTTTCTTCGCGAACCGGTGTCACTTCGCTCGAAAACGCTATAATGGAACCCAACGCGCCGGCCTTGAACCGGCGACGTCTGGAGAAAACCATGTTCATTCAAACCGAAGCCACCCCCAATCCCGCCACGCTGAAGTTCATTCCCGGCCGCGTCGTGGTCGACAGCGGGACGATGGAATTTTCCTCGCCCGAGTCCGCAGCGCGTTCGCCGCTCGCCGAAAAGCTGTTCGACGTGCCCGGCGTCACCGGCGTGTTCTACGGATCGGACTTCATCACCGTGACCAAGGCGAACGGTGAATGGCAGCAGCTCAAGCCCGCGATCCTGGGTGCCATCATGGAGCACTACATGTCGGGCGCGCCGCTGCTTGCCGACGGCGCGGCGCAGGGCGATGCCGATCTCGACGACGAGGACGAGTTCTTCGACGAGGCCGACGCCGAGACGGTCGACATGATCAAGGATCTGATCGAAACCCGGGTGCGGCCGGCCGTCGCCAACGACGGCGGCGACATCACCTTCCGCGGCTTCAAGGACGGCATCGTCTATCTCAACATGAAGGGCGCCTGCTCCGGCTGCCCGTCATCGACGGCGACGCTTCAGCACGGCATCCAGAACCTGCTCAAGCACTTCGTGCCCGACGTGGTCGAAGTCCGGCCGATGTGACGGAGCGGCGAATGGCGCGTGGCGGATCGCGAATAGCATTCTCCTCTGGACCTCTATTCGCCATTCCCCATTTGCCATTCGCCCTCCCATGATGATTCTCGCCATCGATACGGCGCTCGACGCCTGCTCCGCGGCGGTGCTCGACACCACCTCCGGCAACACAATCGCCATTGAATCGCAGGCGATGCAGCGCGGCCATGCCGAGGCGCTGATGCCGCTGATCGCTCGGGTGATGAAAGAGAGCGGCATCGGCTTTGCCGGGCTCGACCGCATCGCCGTCACCACCGGCCCCGGCAGTTTCACCGGCCTGCGCGTCGGCCTCTCGGCGGCGCGCGGCCTGGCGCTGGCCGCGGAAAAGCCGGTGGTCGGACTGTCGACGCTCGCCGCCTACGCCGCGCCTGTCGTCGCCGAGAATGGCGCGTCTGCGATCCTGTCGGCGATCGATGCGCGGCATGATCACGTCTATTTCCAGCTGGTGGACGGCGACGGCAGCCCGATCATCAAGCCGAAGGTGGCGCCGATCGCGGAAGCGCTCGAGGCCTCCCAACACGGCGCGCTGCATCTGGTCGGCAACGCCGCCAATATCCTCGCCGAGCGCTGGCCCGCCGACGCGGCAACGCCGGTCAAGGTCGACCGGCAGCCCGCGCCCGATATTACCTGGGTCGCCTGGATCGGCGCGGCCGTGGATCCTGAAACCGCGCCGCCGCGGCCGTTCTATCTGCGTGCGCCCGACGCCAAGCCGCCGAAGGACCGGCTCGAGATCAGCACGCCGCGATCGACATGATCGGCTGGCTGTCACGATGGTGGGGTGGCGGCCCTCCCGCGGTCGAGGCCGCATCGCTGCGCGATGCGGCGCGACTCGCGCAATTGCACGGCGCGTCGTTTCATCGCGGCTGGGGCGAGGGCGAATTCGAGGCGATGCTGACCGAGCGCAACACGCTGGTGCACCGGCTGCGGCAAGGACGCAAGGTGATCGGCTTTGCCGTCTCGCGGATGGCGGCGGACGAGGCCGAAATTCTGTCGATTGCGATCGATTCCAATCAGCGCGGCCGCGGGCTGTCGCGCGACCTGCTGCTGACTCATCTCGGCCATCTTGCCGGCCGCGGCGTCCGCACCATCTTCCTCGAGGTGGAGGAAAACAACCAGCCGGCGCGGCGGCTCTACGACGGGTGCGGATTCGTGGTGGTCGGGCGCCGCGATCGCTACTATAAGCAGCCCAACGGGGAACAATTGAACGCCCTTCTGATGCGACGCGACTTGTCGTAACATCGGCGCGATGGCAGAACATCGCCCTGCTCTGCCATCCAAGGCCCAAGGACTGGCCAAGGACCTGCCAAGGACCCATGACGACGGTGAAAATCACGCCTGCGCAGAAGAATACCGGCATCGAGGCGCGCTGCGCCGCGACCGGCATGCGCATGACCGAGCAGCGCCGCGTCATCGCCCGCGTGCTCGCGGAAGCGATCGATCATCCCGATGTCGAGGAACTCTACCGGCGTTGCGTTGCGGTCGACGATAAGATCTCGATCTCGACGGTCTATCGCACCGTGAAACTGTTCGAGGATGCCGGCATCATCGAACGCCACGATTTCCGCGAGGGCCGCGCGCGCTACGAGCAGATGCGCGACAGCCATCACGACCATCTTATCAATCTGCGCGACGGCAAGGTGATCGAGTTCACCTCCGAGGAGATCGAGAAGCTCCAGGCGGAGATCGCCCGCAAGCTCGGCTACCGTCTGGTCGATCACCGACTCGAGCTCTATTGCGTCCCGCTCGACGACGACAGCAAGTCGTAAGCCGGGTGAGTTTCGACCTCATCATCTTCGACTGCGACGGCGTGCTCGTGGACAGCGAGGTGATCTCCTGCCGCGCGCATGCGGACGTGCTGACGCGGCACGGATATCCGATCACACCTGACGGCGTGCTGAAGCGCTTCCTCGGTGTGTCCGACCGCGAGGCGCGGCGGATCGTCGAAAGCGAGATCGGCCGCGCGCTGCCCGAGACCTTCGAGGCCGAGGTCAAGCACGCGACGCTGAGCTTCTATGCCGACGATCTCAGTGCGATCGCGCATGTCGGCGAGGCGATCGCCGCGCTCGGCTTACCGAAATGCGTGGCGTCGAGCGGCACGCCGGAAAAGATCCATCACGGCCTGACCTGCGCCGGGCTCTACGACCAGCTCGCACCGCATATTTTCTCCGCCACCCAGGTCAAGCGCGGCAAGCCGGCGCCCGATCTCTTCCTGTTCGCGGCGGCGCAGATGGGCGCCAGCCCGGCGCGCTGCGTCGTGATCGAGGACAGCGTGGCCGGCGTCACCGGCGCCCGCGCCGCCGGGATGACCGTGCTCGGATTTTACGGCGGCAGCCATTGCACGGCGGAACACGAGGACATGCTGCGCCAGGCCGGCGCGGCCGTCACCTTCGCCGATATGCGGAAATTGCCCGATTTGATCGCCCGGGTGGGGGCCAAAACCCCGGTTGTGTGAGCAATCTTCTCCTTCCCCTGAAAGGGGAAGGCCGGGATGGGGTTCCAGCCGCGGGCGCCGCTGCGTGCGGAGGGAGCTGATCCCCACCCGCTTTGCTCTGGCGAGCAAAGCGAGCCCCCCTTTTCAAGGGAGGTGACAGGACCAGCCCCGGACCGCTGGATTTTCCCCGGTTTAAGCTATATTTCAGCCCCGGCGCCCCGATGGCGCCGTTTCCATTTTTCGCTCTTAGGGTTCCATGACGCCGCCGCGCAAGCTGCACATCAAATCATATGGCTGCCAGATGAATGTCTACGATGCCCAGCGCATGGTGGATACGCTGGCACCGGAAGGATTCGTGGAGACGGCCAGCGCTGAGGACGCCGACCTCGTCATCCTCAACACCTGCCATATCCGCGAGAAGGCCTCGGAAAAGGTCTATTCCGAGCTCGGCCGGCTGCGCGTTGCCAAGGACGAGGCCGCGCGTGGCGGCCGCGCGATGCAGATCGCGGTCGCGGGCTGCGTGGCGCAGGCCGAGGGCGAGGAGATCGTGCGCCGGGCACCTGTGGTCGATGTCGTGGTCGGCCCGCAGAGCTATCATCATCTGCCGGAGCTCTTGAAGCGCGCCAAGGCAAACGGCCGCGCGCTGGAAACGGAATTCCCGGTCGAGGACAAGTTCGGCTTCCTGGCGCAGCCGAAGCCCGATGCGATCCGCGCCCGCGGCATTTCCGCCTTCGTCACGGTGCAGGAAGGCTGCGACAAGTTCTGCACTTTCTGCGTCGTGCCGTACACGCGCGGCGCCGAAGTCTCGCGTCCGGTGGCGAAGATCGTCGATGACGTGAAGCGGCTCGCCGACAACGGCGTGCGCGAGCTCACGCTGATCGGGCAGAACGTCAACGCCTATCACGGCGAGGGTCCCGACGGCCGCGTCTGGCCGCTCGGCAAATTGTTGCAGCGGCTCGCCACGATTCCCGGCATCGCGCGGCTGCGCTATTCGACCAGCCATCCGCGCGATGTCGACGACAGCCTGATTGCGGCCCATCGCGATCTCGGTGCCCTGATGCCGTTCGTGCACCTGCCGGTGCAATCGGGCTCGGACCGGATTCTGGCCGCCATGAACCGGAAACATACCGCCGATGATTACCTTGGGGTCATCGACCGTTTCCGCGCCGCCCGCCAAGACATTGCTTTTTCATCAGATTTCATCGTCGGCTTCCCGGGCGAAAGCGAGCAAGATTTTCTCGCCACCCTCGCGCTTGTCACGCAAATCGGTTACGCTGCTGCATATTCGTTCAAATACTCCGCCCGGCCGGGAACGCCGGCCGCGGATATGCAGGAGACGGTGTCCCCCGCCGAGATGGACCAGCGATTGGAGCGGCTCCAGGAACTGATCGACAGCCAGCAATCGGCCTTCAACAAGGCTGCGATTGGCTCAACGGTCGATGTGCTGTTCGAGCGTCCGGCGCGCAAGGAGGGCCAGATCGTTGGCCGCACCGCGTACCTCCAACCCGCCCATGTGATGGCCTCGCCCGACATCATCGGACAAATCCTGCCGGTCCGCATCGACAGCCTCGAACGCTACAGCTTGATCGGCGAGCTCGTAACGCGGCCCGCGCCCGGCCTCATTTCGCAGACCACTGGAGCCTGAACCCTTGCCCAAAAGCGCATCGGATTCGTCTTCGTTCGCTCCCAGCCGCAAATTTGACCGCGACATGCAAGTTCCGCCCGAGACCCAGGTCGTCATCGACTTCGACGACAACCGCGCCGCTTCCGCGCTGGTCGGCCCCTACGGCCAGCACCTGGCGCAGATCGAGCGGCGACTCGGCGTCGTCGTCGATTCCAAAGGCAACCACATCACCATCGGCGGCAGCCGCGACGGCTGCGACGCCGCGCGGCGCGTGCTGGAGATGCTCTACACGCAAGCCGTGAAGGGACAGGATCTCGACCAGGGCGAGGTCGAAGGCGCGATCCGCGCCGTGATCGCGCAGGGCTCGCTGTTCGAGTTCGACGCCAAATCGGCCAAATCGACGTTCGACAGCATCAACTTGCGCAAGCGCCCGGTGCGCGCGCGCACGGCCGCACAGGACTCCTACATCCGCGCGCTGAAGCGGCACGAGCTGGTGTTCGGCGTCGGCCCCGCCGGCACCGGCAAGACCTGGCTCGCGGTCGCCCATGCCGCCCAGCTGTTCGAGCGCAAGGAGGTCGATCGCATCATCCTGTCGCGCCCGGCGGTGGAAGCCGGCGAGCGACTCGGCTTCCTGCCCGGCGATCTGCGCGAGAAGGTCGATCCTTATCTGCGGCCGATCTACGATGCGCTCTATGATCTCATGGATGCGCGCATCGTCGAGCGTGCGCTCCAGACCGGCGAGATCGAGATCGCGCCGCTCGCCTTCATGCGCGGCCGCACGCTCACCAACGCCGCCATCATCCTGGACGAGGCCCAGAACACGACGTCGATGCAGATGAAGATGTTCCTGACGCGTCTCGGCGAGAACAGCCGCATGATCGTGACGGGCGATCCCTCGCAGATCGACCTGCCGAACGGCCAGACCTCGGGCCTCACGGAAGCCGTGAAGCTGCTCGACGGCGTCGAGGGCATCGCGCAGGTGCATTTCAAGGCCGAAGACGTCATCCGCCATGAATTGGTGGCGCGCATCGTGGCCGCCTATGAGGGATTGCCGCAAAAGCCGGCAAACGCCAGATCTTGAGACCAATAGCTTCGGCCGCGAGCCCGCACGACGCGGGATCCGGCCATAACGCAGATTTTGAAACCAACGTGTCTGCTTTTCCTGCAACCGAGGTTCTCGTCACCGCCGAATGCTGGCAGGCCGAGCCCAATGCCGACGCGGTGATCCACCGCGCCATCGAGGCTGCCGCCGAAATCGCCGATGCCGATGTCGCCGACGCCGAGCTTGCTGTGATGCTGACCGATGACGCCGGCATCCGCACGCTCAACAGCAACTGGCGCGGCATCGACAAGCCGACCAACGTGCTGTCGTTCCCCGCGCTCCAGCCGGAGGGCGGGTGGAAGCCGGGCGATGCGCCGCGCATGCTCGGCGACATCGCGATCGCCTACGAGACCATGCGGCGGGAAGCCGATGAAGAGCAGAAACCGTTCGACCATCATTTGAGCCATCTCGCGGTGCATGGCTTCCTGCACCTGATCGGTTACGACCACGAGAACGACGACGATGCCGAGGACATGGAGGCGCTCGAGCGCGAGATCCTCTCTTCCCTCGGCATTCCCGACCCCTATGCGGATCGGATCGCCTGACATGCCGGATTCCGAACCGACCCACGACAACCCGCGCAACGTGAGCAACCTGCCCGCCGTGGTGCACGATGGCGAGGTGATGCGCCCGGCCGCCGAAGGCTGGCTCCTGCGCGCCATCCGGACGCTGTTCGGCTGGAAGGCGGGGTCGGTCCGCCACGACCTCCAGGTCGTGCTCGATGCATCGACGCCCGACGACACCGGCTTCTCCGCGGTCGAGCGCACCATGCTGCGCAACATTCTCGGCCTGCACGAGCGCCGTATCGCCGACGTCATGGTGCATCGCGCCGACATCATCGCAGTGAAGCGCGACATCCCGCTCGGCGAATTGATGGACCGCTTCGAGAGTGCCGGCCATTCCCGCCTCGTGGTCTTCAACGAGACGCTCGACGATCCCGTCGGCATCGTCCATATCCGCGACCTGCTCGCCTTCATGACCGCCCGCGCCCGCGTATCGGAAGCCACCAAGACCAAGCGCAAGAAGCCGCTGCCGGCCGGGCTCGACCTGCGCGCCGTCGATCTCGCGCTGCCACTTCATGATGCGCACATCATCCGCAAGCTGCTCTACGTGCCGCCGTCGATGCGGGCGATCGACCTGCTCGCGCAGATGCAGGCCACGCGCATCCATCTGGCGCTGGTGGTCGACGAATATGGCGGCAGCGACGGCCTGGTCTCGATCGAGGACATCGTCGAGCAGATCGTCGGCGAAATCGACGACGAGCACGACAGCGACGAGCCACCCTCGATCGTGCGCCTGCCCGACAACGCCTTCATCGCCGACGCCCGCGCCAGCCTCGACGACGTCCGCTCGGTGATCGGCGACGATTTCGTCACCGGCGAAGCCGGCGAGGAGGTGGAGACGCTGGGCGGCTTTCTCGTCAGCTTCGTCGGACGCCTGCCGGTGCGCGGCGAAGTGATCTCGGGTCCGGGCACCTACGAGGTCGAGGTGCTCGACGCCGATCCGCGCCGGGTCAAGCGCGTGCGCATCACCGCGCGCAAGGAACGGCCGACGCCGCGCAAGGAGCGCGAGCGGCGCCGCGAGCAGGCGCCGGACTCCGGAAACCCGCAGGCGAATGACAACATGCCGCCGCCCGGCGAGGGAGCCGGTCCGCAGTGAGGCTGTCCGACAAGCTCCGATCGATCGGCCTTGCAATCATCCTGACCTGGGGATGGAAACGCGCCGTCCTCGCGCTCACGGCCGGCGCGCTGTCTGCGCTGGCGATGGCGCCGTTCAACGCCTGGCCGGTTCTGTTTCTCACCTTTTCCATCGCGGTCTGGCTGATCGACGGCGCCGGCGCCGGCCGCTATGGCGGCGTCCCCGCCGCCGCGTTGACCGGCTACTGGTTCGGGCTCGGCTATTTCGTACCCGGCCTCTACTGGATCGGCTACGCCTTCTTTGTCGACGCCGACGTGTTCGCCTGGCTGACGCCGTTCGCCGTCCTCGGCCTGCCGGCCTATCTGGCTTTGTTCACCGCGTTCGGCTTCGCGCTGGCGCGGCTGATCTGGCCGCGCGACGCTTCGCGCGTGCTGGCGCTCGCGGTCAGCCTGACGGTTTCGGAATGGCTGCGCGGCCATCTCCTCAGCGGCTTTCCCTGGAACGCGTTCGGCTACGCGCTGTCCGAGCCGCTGCCGCTGGCCCAGACGGCGTCGCTGATCGGCCTGTGGGGCATGACGTTCCTGACGGTTGCGATCTTCGCAAGCCCGGCGGTGTTGATCGACGGCGGCTCGCGCGGCCGCAAGCCGTGGCGCGCGCCGGTGGCCGCGGTGCTGGTGCTGGCGGCAATGCTGGCGTTCGGCGTGATCCGCCTCGCGCAGCAACCGACAAGGATGGTCGATGGCGTCAAGCTGCGCATCATGCAGCCCGATTTGCAGCAGGACGCCAAGTTCAACTACTCCGCCAAGGCGGCGGTGATGCAGAAATATCTCACCCTGTCGGATCGCGCCTCAGGGCCGCACGCCACGGGCGTGAAGGATGCCACCATCCTGATCTGGCCGGAATCCGCCTTTCCGTTCTTCCTGACCCGCGAAGCCGACGCGATGGCGCAAATCGCCGACCTCCTGCCCAAGGGTACCGTGCTGATCACGGGCTCGGTCCGCGCGCCCGACCTGCCGCCCGGCGTCCGCGTGACGCGCGCCTATAACTCGATTTACGTGATCGATCACGACGGCAGCGTGCTCGCTGTGTACGACAAGGTGCATTTGGTCCCGTTCGGAGAATTCCTCCCCTACCAGGCGTTGATGGAGAAGCTCGGTTTCGAGCAGCTCACCAAGGTGCAGGGCGGCTACATTCCCGGCACGATCCGACGGCCGCTCGATATTCCGAACGCACCGCGCGCCCTGCCCGTGATCTGCTACGAGGCGATCTTTCCCGGCAATATCGTGAGCCGCGACGACCGTCCCGGCTGGATCGTCAATGTCACCAATGACGGATGGTTCGGAATCTCGACCGGCCCTTACCAGCACCTGCAACAGGCCCGGCTGCGCACCATCGAGGAAGGCCTGCCGATGGTCCGCGCCGCAAATACGGGCGTCTCGGCCGTCATCGACCCGGTTGGCCGGATCGTCGCACAACTCGGGCTCGGCATCGAAGGCGTGCTCGATGCCGGCCTGCCGGCGGCCATCGCGCCGACGATCTATGCGCGTGTCGGGAACATCCCCGCCGCTGTGATTGTGATCACAGCCTTGGCGTTCGTGTTGCGGCGGTTTGTGAGGCGAAAACCCTGACGGCTGCATATCGCCGGTTGTCGCGAACCCGAAAAAACGTCGAAATTTACCTCAGTATGATTCCACCAGTTGACAGATCGACCGTGCACTTCGCATTGTACGGGTCCACGCGAAATCACAAGCCAAGTCAGCCCCTTTGCGCAAATTGTCCGCATTTCGTCCCGATCCTCCTTGCAGGATTTGACGGCACCGGCGCCTGAGGCATACTCCACTTCCAACTTGCCTCATCCACGGGCGCGCAATCCCTTAGGAGAGTTGGAGATGTCCACGAAAGCGCCCAACCCTGTTGACAAATATGTCGGCAGTCGCGTGCGCATGCGCCGCATCATGTTGGGCATGAGCCAGGAGAAGCTCGGTGAAGCTTTGGGCCTGACTTTCCAGCAGGTCCAGAAATACGAGAAGGGCACCAACCGGGTCGGCGCGAGCCGCATCCAGCAGATCGCCGAAATTCTCCAGGTGCCGGTGTCATTCCTGTTCGAAGGCGGCCCGAGCGGCGTCAAGACCGCCGACGGCTTCAGCGAGGGCGCCTCGCCGACCTACGTCTCCGATTTTCTGGCAACCGCCGAGGGCCTGGCCCTGACCCGCGCCTTCACGCGGATCGCGGACGCCAAGCTCCGCCGCAGCATCGTCGAACTGGTCGAGCAGATTGCGGCGCGCGAGGCAGCCGAGCAGGCCTGATTCAGCCATATCCGTTTGAGAGATCGTCAAATCTGGAATATGCCATTCCGGCGCGCGCCAACGCGATGAGCTCAGCTTGAGCATCATCGCGCTTGAGCGCCTCGTTGAGCATGATTGCGGATCGTGCTTCGGCGCGTGCGCGCAATGACAAAGCGAATTCACAGGCGACGACAACAGCATGTCCAGCAATCCGTTCGAAACCGCCGTGATTCTCGACGGCATCCGCCGCTGGGTCGAGATCGAATCTCCGACCGAGCGGCCCGATCAGGTCAACAAGCTGGCTGATCTCGTCGCGTCGGGCTATCGCGACCTGCCGGCCACGGTGGAGCGCATTGCAGGACGCGACGGCTGCGGCGATCACCTGGTGACGCGCTCGTCCTGGGGCCAGGAGGCGCCGGGCATCCTGGTGCTGAGCCACCTCGATACCGTTCATCCCATCGGATTCATCGAGCGCCTGCCGTTCAAGGTCGAAGGCGACGTCGCGTTCGGCCCCGGCATCTACGACATGAAGGGCGGCGCCTACATCGCCTATCATGCATTCCGGCAGGTCTGCGCCGACGGCGCGCGCCCGCCGCTCGGCATCACCCAGCTCTACGTGTCCGACGAGGAGATCGGCAGCCCGACCTCGCGTGCGCTGATTGAGAAGGAAGGACGCAAGGCCAAATATGTGCTGGTGACCGAGCCGGCGCGCGACGGCGGCAAGATCGTCACCGGACGCAAGGGCGTCGGGCGTTTCGACGTCACCATCAAGGGCACGCCGGCGCATGCCGGCTCCCGGCCCGAAGACGGCCGCAGCGCCGTCCGCGAGCTCGGCAATATCATCCTGGCGCTGGAAGGAATGAACGATCTGACGCGCGGCGTCACCGTCAATGTCGGTATCGTCCGCGGCGGCACCAAGCCGAACGTGATCGCCGAAGAGGCCTATGCGGAAGTCGACATGCGCGTGCCGACCATGGCCGACGCCGACGAACTGGTTCCGAAGATCCTCGGGATCACCTCACGCACCGAGGGCGTCAGCGTGAAGATATCGGGCGAATTGAACCGTCCGCCCTATGAGAAAAGCAATGCCGGCGCCGCACTCTACGAGCACGCCAGGGGGCTGGCCGCCGAGCTCGGCTTCGAGCTGGCGGATGTGTTCACAGGCGGCGGCTCGGACGGCAATTTCACCGCCGCCTACACCGCGACGCTCGACGGGCTCGGCGTCGACGGCAAGGGCGCGCACACCCATTATGAGCAGCTCTTTGTCTCGTCGCTCGCGCCGCGCGCGCGGCTGCTCCATCGCCTGTATCAGACGCTGCGATGACACCGGCTCCAGGCGACCGCGGCGATCGCGATTCCCCCGACGACGGCGCGATGGCGCATGCGCGCGGCTCGTTCTTCGGACGGCGCAAGGGCCACAAGCTGCGCCCGCATCAGGCCGACCTGATCGACACTCTGCTGCCGCATCTGGCCGTCGACATCTCGGCGCCCGCGCCCGAGGCGCTGACCGAGTTGTTCGATGACGGCATCGAGAATGTCAGGCTCGAGATCGGCTTCGGCGGCGGCGAGCATCTCGCGGCCGAGGCCCAGAACTTTCCCGCCATGGGCTTCATCGGCTGCGAGCCCTACGTCAACGGCATGGCGAAAATCCTCGCGCAGATCGAGGCCGCCAACATCGGCAACATCCGCCTGTTCGCGGGCGATGCCGCCGAGCTCCTGGCCTGGTTGCCGAAGGATTCGCTGACGCGGATCGACCTGATCCACCCCGATCCCTGGCCGAAGCGGAGACACTGGAAGCGGCGCTTCGTCCAGGATGCAACGGTCGCTGCGATGACACGATTGCTGCCGCCGGGCGGCGAATTCCGCTTCGTCAGCGATATCGATGATTATTGCGCCTGGACGCTGGCGCATCTGATGCGCTCGCCCGACTTCGCCTGGCTTGCCGAGCGCGCGACCGACTGGCAACAGCCGTGGCCGAACTACACGATGACGCGCTACGGCGCCAAGGCCGAGCGCGAAGGGCGCAAGGCGGCGTATTTGCGATTCAAGCGGTTGCCGTAGTGCTGTCATTCCGGGGCGATGCGGAGCATCGAACCCGGAACCTCGAGATTCCGGGTTCTCGCTTCGCGAGCCCCGGAATGACGGATAGCTATCCCTTCGCTTCCGCCAGCCGCGCCTTCCTGACGTCGGTCGCCTCCCACACCATCCGCTTGCCGCGCTCGCGGCCGAGCAGCTCGATCGGATCGTGATTGTCGATGTGGCCGAACTGGCCCTTGTAGACGCTGTAGCCGCACAATTCCTGCAAACGGCGCGGAAAGCGGGCCGCAGTCTCGCGCGGAATGCCGAGCTGCAGGTTCTCCTGCTGCCGCATCCAGCCCCAGCAATAAGCGCAGGAGAAGGCAAAGCGCCTGGCGTCGCTGCTATTTGCGCCGCCGCCATGCCACAGGGCGCTGTCGAACAGCATCACGCTGCCGGCCGGCATGGTCGCGGTGACCGCATCGTACTCCTTGCCGTATTCGGGCGACGAATCGAATTTGTGGCTGCGCGGAATGATCCGCGTCGCGCCGTTATCGTCGCGGAAATCGGACAGCGCCCAGATCGCATTGATCGTGATCGGGATGTGCGGCCGCGGCAACGGGATCAATTGGGTGTCTTCGTGAACCGGCTGCGCCTCCTGGCCGGGCCCGAGCACCAGCGAGCAGAACGACGAGAGCAGGCATTCCCTGTCCAGCACGCGTTCGACCACCGGCAGCACGTTGTCATGCAGCGGCACCTCCCAGAACAGATCGTCATAGGTCAGGAGGTTGTTGATGCGCAGCGTCTTGAAGCCTTCGAACGATGTTCGGGCAGGTGCGAGACTGTGCTCGCGCTCGATTCTCAGCACCGCCGCCTTCAACCCCTCGACCAGATCGGGCGAGGCGGCGCGCTCGATCACGGTGTATCCGTCGTCGCGGATCCGCGCGGCGTGCGTTTGGATGTCGGCGTCCGTCAGCATGGCAATCTCCCCGTTGGCGCTGTGTCGCGCCTCGCGGAAAGCATAGCGGGCCGACGCAATTTTTGGGAAGTATTATGACGCAGCTGATTCAGCTCGTCATTGCGAGCGAAGCGAAGCATCCATGGTTCGGCGTGGGGAGATATGGATAGCTTCGTCGCTTCGCTCCTCGCAATGACGGACAGAGAGTCCGCCACGACCGCATGAACTAGCGCGACTTCCAGAACTCCACGACGCGCTGCGCCGTTGACGGCATCAGGCGCACGAAATTCACCCGCGCACCTTCGATATCGGCAGGAGACGGCACGCGGTTCGGCCCGAGCCGCATCAGGATCAGGGCGCGCACGGTCGGCCATTCGAAGCCGATCGTCTTGCTGGCGATCAGGATCGGATCATAGCGATCGCCGGAGATCAGGCGATCGAGCGTGACGATCTTCACGCCGGCCATCGCGGCGAGCGCCGCCATGCATTCCTCATATTTGAAGGCCTTTGCGAAGCCGGCCACCGCGGCCTCGTTCAATTCGCCGGCGCGATGCAGCGCCAGGATGGCGCGCTGCGCGGCTGTGAAATCGCGGCCCTCGACCTGAACGATCACGCCCTCGATCTCCTTCATCGCCAGCTTGATCTCGGCCTGGCGTTCCGGCTTGGCGACGGCATGCAGACGGCGGCGGATCACGTCGATCGAGCCGGCGAGCAGGCCCTTCAGATGCTCGGGCGGAAGATCATCGCGGCGGCCGATCCGCAGCGTCAGCACGCCGTCCTGGCCGGCTCGTTGTACCAAGGTCGTGAAGGAGGCGTCCGAGAACGCCGCGCCCGCATTGCCGGCCGCGCATCGGATGACGTCGCGATCGCCGCGTCGGACGAGGACGTCGGTCAGCGCAGTCGAGAGCGTCGATCGCTCGGCCATCGCGAGCAGATGGCCCTGGCCCTTGGCATTGGCGATCTCGACCAGCACCCTTTCGTCAATCACCGGCGATCGGCGCAGCAGCGGCCCCGCGATCGCGACCTCGTCCTCGCGGGCGAGTTGCCCGACCAGATGCCGCGGCGCGTTGGCGAGCAGCGCGAGCCGTTCGGCGAGATCGACCCGCGCAGCAAGCTCGGCATGCGGGACCAGGCTGGTCAGCACCCCGTCGAACAGGTCGATATGGTCGGGACGGAAGCTCGCGGCGCCCTGAAGAAACAGCTCGCCGAGCCGCCGCGCGGCCTCGGCGCGGCGCTTGGGGTCGCCGCGGCGAACGATGTCGTCGAGTTCCGGGATCAGCGCAGGGGCTGTCGTCATGAGCCTTGTCCGACCGGCGACTTCTGCCGATTTTCGGCAATCTATGGTCCCGTTCGTAAACGGAGGGTTAGATCAATCCGGCATCCTGGGAGCCCTAAAATCGCCTCCCGCCGGACCCGGGGGCCTTGCCGGACCCAGGCAAAAGAGCTATATCCAACGCAACTTATGGTATCTCATACGATCCGCGTAGTGAGAGTGGGCCCGCAAGGACCCGCTCTTTTTTATTACCTGACGGGACCCAACGAGGCCGGGTCCAGCTTGGGTAGCGTTAGCGGCCCCTTAAGGCCACCTGAACAACACAACAGACCTCCGCAGCCTTTAGACCTTAGACAGCCTTTAACACTGGATATGACCGAACCGACCGCCACGTCCGTGGACACCGAACTGCTCGCCGAGCCGCGTCTCGTCGTTGAGCCCGGGGTCGCGGCGCGTGTCGCCGCGGTCGCGGTCCCCGTGCTCCAGGGCATGGGCTATCGCCTGGTGCGGATCCGCATCTCCGGGGAAGCCGGCTGCACCGTTCAGATCATGGCCGAGCGACCGGACGGCTCGATGCAGATCGAGGATTGCGAGGCGATCTCGCGGGCATTGTCGCCCGTGCTCGACGTCGCCGATCCCATCGATCGCGCCTACCGGCTGGAGATCTCCTCGCCGGGGATCGACCGCCCGCTGGTGCGCCGCTCCGATTTCGAGCGCTATTCCGGGCATCTGGTGAAGATCGAGATGGCGGTCGCGCACGAGGGGCGCAAGCGCTTCCGCGGCACGCTCGCCGGCGTCGAGGGCGATGCGGTGCGCATCAGGCGCGACGATCCGCGTCCCGACGAGGACGTCGAGGTTCTCCTGGTGATGGAGGACATCTCGGACGCGCGGCTGGTGCTGACCGACGAATTGATCGAGGAATCGATGCGGCGCGGCAAGGCCGCCGAGCGCGAGCTGCGCCGCGAGCTCGGCCTCGCGCCGCCGCAGCCGGCCCACGCCAAGAAGAGCGATCCGGCGAAGAGCCAGAAGCCGAAACCCAAGCCTGCTCACAAGCCCGGCAAGAAGCCGGCTCCGACCAACACCAAAAAGCACCGCCTGGCGGCCGAGCGCGCGCGCCGTGGCGAGATCGATCCATCCGAAGGAGACTAGCCATGGCAGTCAGCGCCAACCGACTTGAATTGCTTCAGATCGCGGACGCCGTTGCACGCGAGAAATCGATCGACCGCGGCATCGTCATCGCCGCGATGGAGGACGCCATCGCCAAGGCGGCGCGGGCCCGTTACGGCAGCGAAACTGACGTTCATGCCGAGATCGACCCGAAAAAGGGCGAGCTGCGGCTGTCGCGCCACATGCTGGTGGTCGACAAGGTCGAAAATCATTCCAACCAGATCTCGCTGGTGGACGCGCAGCGCGCCAATCCCGGTGCCCAGGTCGGCGACACCATCGCCGACACCCTGCCGCCGCTGGAATATGGCCGCATCGCCGCGCAATCGGCCAAGCAGGTGATCGTGCAGAAGGTGCGCGAGGCCGAGCGCGACCGGCAATACCAGGAATTCAAGGACCGTATCGGCGACATCGTCAACGGCGTCGTCAAGCGCGTCGAATATGGCAGCGTGATCGTCGATCTCGGCCGTGGCGAAGCTATCATCCGCCGCGACGAGATGCTGCCGCGCGAGGTGTTCCGCAACGGCGACCGCGTCCGCGCCTACATCTTCGACGTCCGCCGCGAGACGAGAGGTCCGCAGATCTTCCTCTCCCGCACTCATCCGCAGTTCATGGCGAAACTGTTCGCGCAGGAAGTGCCTGAGATCTACGACGGCATCGTCGAGATCAAGGCGGTTGCCCGCGATCCCGGCTCGCGCGCGAAAATCGGCGTGATTTCCCGTGATTCCTCGGTCGATCCGGTCGGCGCCTGCGTCGGCATGCGCGGCTCGCGCGTGCAGGCCGTGGTGAACGAACTGCAGGGCGAGAAGATCGACATCATCCCCTGGTCGCCCGACATCGCGACCTTCGTGGTCAACGCGCTGGCGCCGGCCGAAGTCTCCAAGGTCGTCATCGACGAGGACCGCGAGCGCATCGAGGTCGTGGTGCCCGACACCAACAACCAGCTCTCGCTGGCGATCGGCCGCCGCGGCCAGAACGTGCGTCTGGCCTCGCAGCTCACCGGCTGGGACATCGACATCCTGACCGAGCAGGAGGAATCGGAGCGCCGCCAGGCCGACTTCGAGAACTCCACTCGCGTCTTCATGGAATCGCTCAATGTCGACGAAGTGGTCGGCCAGCTGCTGGCGTCCGAAGGCTTCACCTCGGTCGAGGAACTCGCGATGGTGGACGTCAAGGAACTCGCCGGCATCGAAGGCTTTGACGAGGAGACCGCGCAAGAGCTCCAGAACCGTGCCCGCGAATATCTGGAGCAGCAGGAAGCCGAGCTCGAGGCCAGGCGCAAGGAGCTCGGTGTCGAGGACGCGCTCAAGGACGTGCCCGGCGTGACCTCGAAGATGATGGTGAAGTTCGGCGAGAACGACATCAAGACGGTCGACGACCTCGCCGGCTGCGCCACCGACGATCTGGTCGGCTGGACCGAGCGCAAGGAAGGCAGCGAGCCGACCAAGCACGCCGGTGCGCTCGATGGCATCGACATTTCCCGTGACGATGCCGAAGCGATCATCATGCAGGCCCGCGTCAAGGCCGGCTGGATCACCGAAGCCGATATCGCCAAGCCTGCCGAAGAGGCCGAGGCCGCCGAAGCAGAAACGACGGCCTCGTAAGGAGATGCCCCACGGATGCTGGCTCAGGCTGACCCCGATCTCGATCATGGGCCGCGGACCGAAAGGTCCGCAACCATGCGCATGTGCGCGGTCAGTCGCGAGGTCCGGCCGATCGACGAGCTGATCCGCTTCGTCGTATCGCCGCAAGGCGAGGTGGTTCCCGATCTCAAGCGCAAGCTACCCGGACGCGGATTATGGGTTTCCGCATCGCGGCGCAGCGTTGCGGAAGCGGTCCGCCGTCACCAATTTAGCAAGGGATTCAAGCGCGACGTCCGCGTCGCGCCGACCCTCCCCACCGACACCGACACCCTCCTGGTGCGCAGCGTCACCGAGGCCCTGGCGATGGCCGCCAAGGCCGGTCAGGTCGTTTCGGGCTTCGGCAAGGTCGAGGACGCACTCAACCGGAACGAAACTGCAGCCCTGATCCACGCTTCCGACGGCGCGGCGGACGGAATCCGCAAATTGGACGCGATCGTGAGGCAAAGGGGCGAAAAACGTGGTGAATCGCCGGTAATCCCCGTCGTCAATGTTTTGACGTCGGTAGAATTGGATTTGGCACTCACCCGGTCAAATGTGATACATGCTGCGCTGCTCGCGGGCCCGGCGAGCAGGTCATTCCTGTCACGTAGCCAGATGCTGGTCCGATACCGGATGGCGGACGATGACAAGACTGCCGAAGCGGCCAGAAATTCCAGAGCGTGATCCGGGAAGGCGGACGCCGTCTTTCCGACCGGTCATGCTCAGCAAGCGACGACACGTTGAAGGATTTGTGCGGCAAACGCACAGCGAAACGAGATTAGGACTGCTGAATGGTTGATACCAAGACCCCTGGCGACAAGAAGCTGAGCGTTCCGAGCAAGACGCTATCGCTCAAGCCGCGCGTCGAAACGGGGACCGTGCGCCAGAGCTTTAGCCATGGCCGCAGCAAGCAGGTCGTGGTCGAGAAGCGCGGCAAGCGCCGCATTGGCGATGGCCCCGGCGAGGCGCATGCGCCGGAACCCGTGGTTGCAAAGCCGGCGGCGCCGGCCGCCAGGCCGCCGCTCGGCCGCCCGTCAGGCCCGCCTCCCGGCCAGCAGCAGCGTAACACCCGCTCCGGCGTGGTGCTGCGTACCCTGACCGAGGACGAGCGTTCGGCCCGCGCCAGCGCGCTGGCCGATGCCAAGCTGCGCGAAGTCGAAGAACGCCGCCAGGCCGAGGAAGAGGCCCAGCGCCGCGCCGTCCGCGAGGCCGCGGAACGCGCCGAGCGCGATGCCGCCGAAGCCCGCCGCAAGGCCGAGGACGAGCGCCATCGCCACGAGGACGAAGCCAAGCGGAAGGCCGAAGTCGAGGCCAAGCGCCGCTTTGGCGAAGGCGAGGCCAAGCCCGGTGCGGCGCCTGTCGCTGCTCCCGCCAAGCCTGCCGGAGCCGCACCTGCGTCTGCTCCGGCCGCCCGTGCGCCCGCAGCACGCCCAACAACCACGACAACCGCGCGCACACCGGCCTCTGCGCCGAGACCGGCGGCGGTTGCGGCCGGGCCCGACGAAGATGAAGGTCCGCGCCTGGTGCGCCGCCCCGGCGGCGCCGTGCGCCCCGCCGCGGCCCCGAAGACCACCCACAAGCCCGGCCCGCAGAAGGAGCGCGGCCGCCTCACCGTGGTCACCGCGCTCAACGCCGACGAGGTGCGCGAGCGCTCGATCGCCTCGTTCCGCCGCCGCACCCAGCGCCTGAAGGGCCACGCCTCGAACGAGCCGAAGGAAAAGCTCATCCGCGAGGTGGTCATTCCGGAAGCGATCACCATCCAGGAGCTCGCCAACCGCATGGCCGAGCGCGCGGTCGACGTCATCCGCATGCTGATGAAGCAGGGCGCGATGCACAAGATCACCGACGTGATCGACGCCGACACCGCGCAGCTGATCGCCGAAGAACTGGGCCACACCGTCAAACGCGTTGCCGCGTCGGACGTCGAGGAAGGCCTGTTCGACACCGTCGACGATTCCACCGATACCGAAACGCGCTCGCCCGTCGTGACCGTGATGGGTCACGTCGATCACGGCAAGACTTCGCTGCTCGACGCACTCCGCCACGCCAACGTCGTCTCCGGCGAGGCCGGCGGCATCACCCAGCACATCGGCGCCTATCAGGTGGTGTCGCCCGAAAGCGGCAAGAAGATCACCTTCATTGATACGCCCGGCCACGCCGCGTTCACCGCGATGCGCGCCCGCGGCGCCAAGGTCACCGACATCGTCGTGCTGGTGGTCGCGGCCGATGACGGCGTGATGCCGCAGACGGTCGAGGCCATCAACCACGCCAAGGCGGCGCGGGTGCCGATCATCGTTGCCATCAACAAGATCGACAAGCCCGACGCCAAGCCCGAGCGCGTGCGCACCGAGCTGCTTCAGCACGAGGTGCAGGTGGAATCCTTCGGCGGCGAGGTCGTCGACGTCGAGGTGTCCGCCAAGAACAAGACCAATCTCGACAAGCTGCTCGAAATGATCGCGCTCCAGGCCGAAATCCTCGACCTGAAGACCAATTCGCAGCGTCCGGCCGAGGGCACCGTGATCGAGGCCAAGCTCGATCGCGGCCGTGGTCCGGTCGCGACCGTGCTGGTGCAGCGCGGCACGCTCCGCGTCGGCGACATCATCGTCGCCGGTGCCGAAATGGGCCGTGTCCGCGCCTTGATCTCGGATCAGGGCGAGACGGTGCAGGAGGCCGGTCCCTCGGTACCGGTCGAAGTGCTCGGCTTCAACGGTCCGCCCGAGGCCGGCGATCGTCTCGCGGTGGTCGAGAACGAAGCCCGCGCCCGTCAGGTCACCAGCTACCGTGCGCACCAGAAGCGCGAGAACGCGGCAGCTTCGATCTCCGGCATGCGCGGCTCGCTCGAGCAGATGATGTCGCAATTGAAGACGGCGGGCCGCAAGGAATTCCCGCTGATCGTCAAGGCCGACGTGCAGGGCTCGCTGGAAGCCATCCTCGGCTCGCTGGAGAAGCTCGGCACCGACGAGGTCGCAGCCCGCATCCTGCATGCCGGCGTCGGCGGCATCTCGGAATCCGACGTGACGCTCGCGGAAGGCTTCAACGCCGCGATCATCGGCTTCTCGGTCCGAGCCAACAAGGAAGCCGCTGCGGCCGCCAAGCGCAACGGCATCGAGATCCGCTACTACAACATCATCTACGACCTCGTGGACGACGTGAAGAAGGCGATGAGCGGTCTGCTCGCGCCGACCTTGCGCGAAACCATGCTGGGCAATGCCGAGATCCTGGAGATCTTCAACATCTCCAAGGTCGGCAAGGTCGCCGGCTGCCGCGTCACCGACGGCACCGTGGAACGCGGCGCCAATGTGCGCCTGATCCGCGACAACGTCGTGGTGCACGAAGGCAAGCTGTCGACGCTGAAGCGCTTCAAGGACGAAGTGAAGGAAGTCCAGTCGGGCCAGGAATGCGGCATGGCCTTCGAGAGCTATCACGACATGCGTGCCGGTGACGTGATCGAGTGCTATCGCGTGGAGACGATCCAGCGCTCCCTGTAAGTCCAAATCTTACGAAGCGCAGATCTTACTAAGCGTTGGGTCCATTTGACTGAAAATGCGACGGCGTGGCCGGACTTTAGTCCGGCCACCAGCGCATTGTCTGATTGAAGCAAAGCTAGGACATTGATGCCCGCGGCCAAGGCCTGCGGGCGCGACGGTTTTGGAAGAAGGTCATGCCCCGTCAAAAGAAGAGTTCCAGCCCCGGCGGCTCACAACGTCAGCTGCGCGTCGGTGAAACGGTTCGCCATGCAGTTGCCGAGATTTTGTCGCAGGGTGAGGTCCACGATGCGGATCTCGAAGGTCACATCATCACCGTGCCGGAGGTGCGGATGTCGCCCGACCTGAAGCTCGCGACGGTCTACGTGATGCCGCTCGGTGGCCGCGACACCGAGATCGTGATCGCGGCGCTCGAGCGCAACAAGAAATTCCTGCGCGGCGAGGTCGCGCGGCGCGTTAACCTGAAATTTGCACCTGACATTCGCTTCCGCGTCGACGAGCGATTCGACGAAGCGGAACGGATCGAGAAGCTTTTGCGAACACCTGCGGTGCAGCGAGACCTTGCACCCGATTCGGACGACGAGTGATGACTGTGATGACGACCAACAGCGCTGTGGACGCGAAGGATGCCGACGCCCGCGACGCTGAGCGGGATGCTTTTGCCGGGCAGCGCGCCGACGAAGCGCGCCGCACCAACAACAACCCGCGCCAGAAGCAGGGCAGGCAGAACCAGCAGCCGCGCCGGGACCGCCGCGACGTCCATGGCTGGGTCGTGCTCGACAAGCCGATCGGCATGACCTCGACGCAGGCGGTTGCGGTGCTCAAGCGCATGTTCAACGCCAAGCGCGCCGGCCACGCCGGTACGCTCGATCCGCTCGCCTCTGGCGGGCTGCCGATCGCACTCGGCGAGGCCACCAAGACCGTTCCCTTCGTGATGGACGGCCGCAAGCGCTACCAGTTCACGGTCTGCTGGGGCGAGGAGCGCGACACCGACGACATCGAGGGTCGGCCGGTCAGGACCAGCGAGAGCCGGCCGACCGCCGATTCGATCCGGGAACTGTTGCCCCGCTTCACCGGGGTGATCGAGCAGATCCCGCCGCGCTACTCCGCGATCAAGATCCAGGGCGAGCGCGCCTATGACCTCGCCCGCGACGGCGAGGTCGTGGAACTGGCCCCCCGGCCGGTCGAGATTCACGAATTAACCCTTGTGGAACATGGCGATAACGGCCAGTCCGTATTCGAGGCCGAGTGCGGCAAGGGCACCTATGTCCGCGCCTTGGCCCGCGATATGGGCCGGATTCTCGGCACTTACGGCCATATCTGCGCCCTCAGGCGGACCCTGGTCGGCCCATTCGGCGAAAACGACATGATTCCGCTGGATCAGTTGGAGGCTTTGTGCGATAGAGCCGCGTCCGGCGAGGGCAGCCTCGCCGACGCGCTTTTGCCCGTTGAGACCGCGCTGGACGACATCCCGGCACTGGCCGTCACTCGGGCTGATGCGGCAAGGCTCCATAGGGGCCAGGCCGTTTTGTTGCGCGGACGGGATGCGCCCACTTGTAGCGGCACAGTCTATGTCACGGTGGCAGGCCGGCTTCTCGCGCTTGCTGAAGTCGGCAATGGCGAAATCATCCCCAAGCGTGTGTTCAACCTGACCGGCCTGACTGCCAGCTCCGGTCGCAACGAGAGAAATTGACGATGTCGATTGCCGCAGAACGCAAAGCGGAAGTCATCAAGACGAATGCCACCAAGGCCGGCGACACCGGCTCGCCCGAGGTTCAGGTCGCGATCCTGTCGGAACGCATCAACAACCTCACCAACCATTTCAAGACCCACGTGAAGGACAACCATTCGCGTCGCGGCCTCTTGAAGCTGGTCTCGACCCGCCGCTCGCTCCTCGACTATCTCAAGAAGAAGGACGAGGCGCGGTACAAGGCGCTGCTCGAGAAGCACAATATTCGTCGTTAATTTGAGAAGCACGCGCGCGAGGGTTCGCGCGCGTTTTCGCATGGTCGTCCGTGAACTCGGGCTTTCGAATTGTCGAAAGATGATCATGCGCAGCATGGCAGTCGCGCCATGCACACTAGCGTCCAGTAGCAATCCGGCCGCTGGACCGGGCAAGATGCCCAGATGACCCGAAAGGATGGACGCCATCCGAAATCCAAAAACCATGGCAGGATCGCAGGACGCTGATCGCAACAGCGCATCAGTGTCTCGCCGTCTTGGCATGGTCTTTGTGTTTCAGAGCGCCGTGCTTTCGAGAACCCATGAAAGAAGACCACTATGTTCAATAAGCATTCAGTCGAGATCGACTGGGGCGGACGCCCACTCAAGCTCGAAACCGGCAAGATCGCCCGCCAGGCCGACGGCGCCGTCGTCGCCACCTATGGCGAGACCGTGGTGCTCGCCACCGTCGTCGCGGCGAAGGCGCCGCGCGAGGGCGTCGACTTCCTGCCGCTGACCGTCGACTATCAGGAGAAGACCTACGCGGCCGGCCGCATTCCCGGCGGCTATTTCAAGCGCGAGGGCCGTCCGACCGAGAAGGAGACGCTGGTCTCCCGCCTGATCGACCGTCCGATCCGCCCGCTGTTCGTCGACGGCTGGCGCAATGAGACCCAGGTGATCGTCACCGTGCTGTCGCACGACATGGAGAACGACCCGGATATCGTCGCGCTGGTCGCGTCGTCGGCTGCGCTGACCCTGTCAGGCGCCCCGTTCAAGGGCCCGATCGGCGCAGCGCGCGTCGGCTTCGCCAATGACGAGTTCATCCTCAACCCGACGCTCGACGAGATGGTCGACACCCAGCTCGACCTCGTCGTCGCCGGCACCGCCGACGCCGTGCTGATGGTGGAATCGGAAGCCAAGGAGCTGAACGAAGACATCATGCTCGGCGCCGTGATGTTCGGTCACCGCCACTTCCAGCCGGTGATCAACGCGATCATCGAGCTCGCCGAGAAGGCCGCCAAGGAGCCGCGCGAAGTCACCGTGATCGACAACGCCGCGCTCGAGAAGGAGATGCTCGGCCTCGTCGAGCAGGAGCTGCGCGCCGCCTACGCGATTCCCGTCAAGCAGGATCGCTACGCCGCGGTCGGCAAGGTCAAGGAAAAGGTGATCGCCCATTACTTCCCCGAAGGGCAGGAGCCGAAATACGACAAGCTCCGCGTCGCCGGCGTGTTCAAGGAATTGGAAGCCAAGATCGTTCGCTGGAACATCCTGGACACCGGCAAGCGCATCGACGGCCGCGACAGCAAGACGGTCCGCAACATCATCGCCGAAGTTGGCGTGCTGCCCCGCGCCCACGGTTCGGCGCTGTTCACCCGCGGCGAGACCCAGGCGATGGTCGTGACCACGCTCGGCACCGGCGAGGACGAGCAGTACATCGACGCGCTGTCCGGAACGTACAAGGAAACGTTCCTGCTGCACTACAACTTCCCGCCCTATTCGGTCGGCGAGACCGGCCGCCTCGGCGGCACCAAGCGCCGCGAGATCGGCCACGGCAAGCTGGCCTGGCGCGCGATCCATCCGGTGCTACCGCCGCACCACGAGTTCCCCTACACGGTGCGCGTGGTCTCGGAGATCACCGAATCCAACGGCTCCTCGTCGATGGCGTCGGTCTGCGGCGCCTCGCTGGCGCTGATGGATGCGGGCGTGCCGTTGAAGCGGCCGACCGCGGGCATCGCGATGGGCCTGATCCTCGAAGACAAGCGCTTCGCGGTTCTCTCCGACATCCTCGGTGACGAGGACCATCTCGGCGACATGGACTTCAAGGTCGCCGGTACCGAGCAGGGCATCACCTCGCTCCAGATGGACATCAAGATCGAGGGCATCACCGAAGAGATCATGCGCGTCGCCCTTGGCCAGGCCAAGGACGGCCGTATCCACATCCTCGGCGAGATGGCCAAGGCGCTGACCAACGCCCGCGCCGAGCTCGGCGAATATGCGCCGCGCATCGAGACCTTCAAGATCCCGACCGACAAGATCCGCGAAGTGATCGGCACCGGCGGCAAGGTGATCCGCGAGATCGTCGAGAAGACCGGCGCCAAGGTCAACATCGAGGACGACGGCACCGTGAAGGTCGCCTCCAGCGACGGCGAAGCCATGAAGGCCGCGATCAAGTGGATCAAGTCGATCGCGTCCGAGCCCGAAGTCGGCCAGATCTATGACGGCACCGTCGTCAAGGTGATGGAGTTCGGCGCCTTCGTGAACTTCTTCGGCTCCAAGGACGGCCTCGTCCACATCAGCCAGCTCGCTTCCAGCCGCGTGCAGAAGACCTCCGACGTCGTCAAGGAAGGCGACAAGGTCAAGGTCAAGCTGCTCGGCTTCGACGATCGCGGCAAGACCCGCCTGTCGATGAAGGTGGTCGACCAGACCACCGGCGAGGACCTCGAGGCCAAGGAGAAGGCCGAAGCGCCGGCTGCGGCGCCGCGCGAAGCTGCCGGCGAGTAAGCCACGGCAAATCGATTGTTACCAAATCGACTGTTACGAAAAGGGCGGCCCTGTGGCCGCCCTTTTTGGTTCGCCGAGATCGGACGCAAATCAATCTCCGCTGATCGGCATGCGCGGTTTTGACCCGGCATTGTGACCGGATTCGCTGGAACCCGTTCACAACTCGGGCCTAACATCAGGAAGCTTTCCCAGCACGGAGAACCACGATGTCCTCGATGTCCCGACGCCATTTGATCATCGCAGCAGGCGGCATCGCCGCGGCCGCCGCCGCATCGCGCGCAGCGTTCGCGCAAGCCACGGCGCAGGCTCCAGCCGGACCGTTCAAGATTGATCCGCTGACCTATCCCACCAATGCGCTGGAGCCGCATATCGATGCCAAGACGATGGAGATCCATCACGACCGGCATCACCAGGCCTATGTCACCAACCTCAACAATTTCGCCAAGGACAATCCGCAGATCGCCGAGAAGCCGGTCGTCGAGGTGCTCGCCAATCTCGGCGGCGTACCGGAGGCGATCCGCACCGGCGTGCGCAACAACATGGGCGGCCATGCCAACCACACGATGTTCTGGCAGATCATGGGACCGAACGGCGGCAAGGCGGACGGCGAGGTGCTCGCCGCGATCGATCGCGACCTCGGCGGCATGGAAAAATTCCAGACCGATTTCAACGCCGCCGGCGGGCGCGTGTTCGGCTCCGGCTGGGTGTTCGTCACTGTAACCAAGGACGGCAAGCTCGCGATCGAGACCCGGCCGAACCAGGACAATCCGATCATGGACGGCAAGCGCGCGTTGCTCGGCAATGACGTCTGGGAGCACGCTTATTACCTGACCTACCAGAACCGCCGGCCGGATTATCTCAAAGCATGGTGGAATACGGTGAACTGGAAGGCCGTGGCCGAGCGCTATGCGGCAGCAAAGGCCGGCACGCTCGGCGTGTGAGCCGCCGGCCTCGCCGGTCGCAAACAACTGCGCTAGAGTTGAAAGCCCCGCGAGGCGATCGCGGGCTTTCACCTTTATGCATCCACAGCGTCACGCCGCCGGCGTCGCACGCGATAGGGAACAATGACGGCGCCGAACATCCGCCCCGCTCGTCCCGACGAACTTGACGCGATCGCGCGCGCCTGGATGGACAGCTGGGCTTCGACCGGGCTCTCGCAAGCCAGCGACAGCCTGTTGAACGATCTGCGTATCCGCTTGCCGCGCGAGATCGCTGGTGGCTGGAGCCTGTTCGTCGCCGACGATCGCGGCGCCATCGCCGCCATGCTGGCGCTGCACCTGCCGACCTTGCTGCTCGATCAGCTGATGGTGGTCCCCGCCTATCAGGGCCGGAGCCTGGGACGCGAGCTGCTTGCCTTCACGCGCCGGCAGATGCCCGACGAGATCTGGCTGAAATGCGTGCGCGAGAACGAAAAGGCCTGGCGCTGGTACGAGCGCGAGGGTTTTGTATTCGAGAAGGAAGAGCCCAATCCGGTCACCGGCTTCATGATGAAGCACTATCGGTGGAAGAAAACAAACCGCACATCGGAGGCTAGGCCATGATCAAGCTGTACTGGTCGCCGCGCTCGCGCTCGTTCTCAGCCATTTGGCTGCTGGAGGAATCCGGTCTGCCATACGAACGGGTGCTGACCGACATCAGCACCGGCGCGCAGAAGACGCCGGACTTTCTAAAGATCAATCCGATGGGCAAGGTTCCGGCGCTGACCGACGGCGACGCGGCGCTCGGGGAAGCCGCGGCCATCTGCGCCTACATCGCCGACCGCTATCCCGAGACGAAACTCGCGCCGGCAGCGACGGACCCGAAGCGGGCGCGCTATCTGCAGTGGCTGTTTTTTTCGCCGAGTTGCATCGAGCCGGCGCTGATCCAGCTCTTCACCAAGCTCGAGGTGCCGACCAGCACCGCCGCGTGGGGCAGCGCCGCGCAGGTGTTCGACGTGCTCGACGCCGAGCTGCAGAAGGGGCCATGGATCCTCGGCGATCAATTCTCCGCTGCCGACATCGCGATCGGCGCGGGACTGAACTTTGCGGTACGCGTGTTCAAGATGGTGCCGCCGCGGCCGTCGTTCGAGGCCTATATCGGCCGCTGCGTGGCCCGGCCCGCGTTCCAGCGCGCAGAGAAGATCGCGGCGGGATGAAGCGCGTAGCCCGGAGAAGCCAACGGGTCGCGCGAACGCGCGCCCGATGACAGGCTCCGCGAAATCCGGAACACGTCTTAACCTCCCCTTGAAAAGGGGAGGTCGCTTTGCTCGCCAGAGCAAAGCGGGTGGGGATCCGCTCTCTCCGCAGACAGCATCGTCCACGGCTGCCCCCCATCCCGACCTTCCCCCTTTCAGGGGCAAGGAGAAGACAGGTCTGTGACCTCTCTCGCGTGATTCCCGAACGGCCTAACCCGGCACGACGCGGGGATCGACGTCCTGCGTGTAGTCAACGCCGTCGATGCCGAAGCCGAACAGGCGGAGGAACTGGCTCTTGTACTCGCCGAGATCGGCCAACTCGCCGAGCGTCTCGGTGGTGAGCAGCGGCCAGCGCCGCGACACTTCCGTCTGCACCTCGGGCGACAGCTCCCAGTCGTCGACCCGGACGCGCTGCGCGTCATCGAGCGCGACACCCTTACCGAGCTTCGTCCGGAACAGGCGATCGATCTGCTCGATGCAGCCTTCGTGGAGACCGAGCTGCTTCATCACCTTGAACAGCACCGTGCCATAGAGCGGCACCACCGGAATGGCCGAGCTCGCCTGGGTGACCACGGCCTTCAGCGCGACGACGCGGGCCGCGTCCGCGCCGAGCCGGCCCCGGATCGCTTCCGCCTTGCTGTCGAGATCGACCTTGGCGCGACCGAGCGTGCCGTTCCAGTAGATCGGCCAGGTCAGTTCGCTGCCGATATAGGTGTAGTTGAGCGTCCGGAAGCCCGGCGCGAGGACGCCGGCATCCGCGAGCTGGTCGATCCAGCGCTTCCAGTCGTCGCCGCCCATCACCGCGACGGTGGCCGCGGTTTGCTCCTCGCTCGCCGGCTCGAGCGTGGTCCGGAACACCTCGCCGGTCTCGGTGTCGAGTGTCTTGATCTCGACCGGGGCGCCCAGCGGCTTGATCACCGAACGATAGGTCTTGCCGGTGTCGGGATCGGTCCGGACCGGAGCGGCCATGCTGTAGACCAGCAGGTCGAGCTGTCCGAATTTCTCGCGCACACGCTCGATGAAGGTCGCCTTCAGCTCGTCGGAGAAGGCGTCGCCTTCGAGCGTGAGCGGTGATCGTCCGATCTTCTGGGCCTCGATCTCGAAGGCGCGGTTGTTGTACCAGCCGGCGCTGGCGCTTTTCTTTTCCGACGGCTCGCGCTCCAGCGACACGCCGATCGTATCGGCGCCGCCGGCGAAGGTCGCGACGATGCGGCTCGCGAGGCCATACCCCGTCGAGCAGCCCAGCACGGCAACGCGCTTCGGGCAGTCGGCGACCGGGCCCTGCTTCAGAACATAGGCGATCTGTTCGCGGACATTCGTGGCGCAGCCGACGGGATGTGCCGTCGTGCAGATGAAGCCTCGCACGCGCGGTTCAATAATCATTCCCACCCCATTCCGGATCGTTGCAATGTTCTCATTCGCTGCCTGCGGACCTTCCTCGGCAAGCGAGGAGAGGCGAAATCACGCATCCAGCCGGCTGAACACCAGCGTGGCGTTGGTGCCACCGAAGCCGAAGGAGTTCGACAGCACGGTGCCGATCTTGACGTTGTCGATGCGCTTGCGCACGATCGGCATGTCGGCGAACACGGGATCGAGCTCCTGGATGTGCGCGCTCTCGCAGATGAAGCCGTTGTTCATCATCAGCAGCGAATAGATCGCTTCCTGCACGCCGGTGGCGCCCAGCGAGTGGCCGGTCAGCGCCTTGGTCGCCGAGATCGGCGGGCACTTCTCGCCGACGCCGAACACTTTCCGGATCGCCTCGATCTCCGGCGGATCGCCGGCGGGTGTCGAGGTCGCGTGCGGATTGATGTAGTCGACCCTGGTCTTCACCGTCGACATTGCCATGCGCATGCAGCGCTCGGCGCCTTCGCCCGACGGCGCCACCATGTCGTGGCCGTCCGAGGTCGCGCCATATCCGACGATCTCGCCATAGATGCGCGCACCGCGCGCCTTGGCATGCTCGAGCTCTTCCAGCACCAGCACGCCGGCGCCACCGGCGATGACGAAGCCATCGCGATTGAGGTCGTAGGGACGCGAGGCCGTGGCCGGCGTGTCGTTGTATTTCGAGGACATCGCGCCCATGGCGTCGAACAGCACCGACAGCGACCAGTCCAGCTCCTCGCAGCCGCCGGCGAAGATGATGTCCTGCTTGCCGATCTGGATCGTCTCATAGGCATTGCCGACGCAATGGTTCGACGTCGCGCAGGCCGAGGAGATCGAATAGTTCACGCCCTTGATCTTGAACCAGGTTGCGAGCGTCGCGGAGGCCGTGGAAGACATCGCCTTCGGCACCGCAAACGGGCCGACGCGCTTGGGTCCCTTGGAGCGGGTGATGTCGGCGGCCTCCACCAGCGTGCGCGTCGACGGTCCACCGGAGCCCATGATGATGCCGGTACGGATGTTGGAGACTTCATCCGGCGACAGGCCGGAGTCCTGGATCGCCTGCTCCATCGCGACGTGATTCCACGCCGCACCCTGGCCGAGGAAACGCATCGCGCGGCGGTCGACCACCGTCGACGGATCGAGCGTGGGCTCACCTTGCACCTGCGAACGGAAGCCGAGCTCGGCATATTTCCCTGCCCGCGAAATGCCAGACTTCGCCTCGTGAAGGCTCGCAAGCACTTCCTGGGTGTTGTTTCCGATGGACGAGACGATGCCCATTCCGGTGACCACAACCCGCCTCATGTTCGCCTCGCCCTGCCTTTATGTTGCCGCATGATGATCCTGCTCAAGATGGCGCCGTGCCCTGCTTGAACAGGCCGACCTTCAGATCCTTGGCGCGATAAATAATCTGGTCATCGACCGAAAGCCACCCGTCGGCGATGCCGAGCACCAGCTTTGCCCGCATCACGCGTTTGATGTCGATGTTGTACACAACCTTGCGGGCGTCGGTCAGCACCTGGCCGCCGAACTTCAGCTCGCTCAGGCCGAGCGCCCGGCCGCGGCCTTCGCCGCCGACCCAGCCGAGGTAAAAGCCGACCATTTGCCACAGCGCATCCAGGCCGAGGCAGCCCGGCATTACCGGGTCGTTCTTGAAATGGCAGCCGAAAAACCAGAGGTCAGGCTTCACGTCGAGCTCGGCGCGCACCAGGCCCTTGCCGAATTCACCGCCATTGTCGGTGATCTCCGTGATGCGGTCGAACATCAGCATCGGCGGCAGCGGCAGCTGGGCATTGCCCGGACCGAACATCTCGCCGCGCCCGCAAGCCAGCAAATCCTCGTATTCGTATCCGCCGCGCCGATCCAGCATCCTCTTTCCACCTCTGATGTCCCGATGAGCGCTTTGCTTGGTCGGACCTTGATCTACCCACGGGAACCGGAATAACCCGTCCCGCATCTTGGCGCTACCTGGGTACGCTACGGCCTGTTATCTCTGCCGAAAGCGCATATGTGGTCCGCGCGCTCTCTAACATAGCGCCAACTGGGCGGCAAAGCGGCATTCGGAGGATAAATGACCGCTTCTCCTTAGGTTTCTACCGCAGCTTGGATTCGTTCTAGTTGCGAAAAACTTGCATCTGATAGGCATCCTTTTTATATTTATGAGGAATATTGCCTGAGTTGGGTGCATAGAGTGGATATGAACGAGGAAGTACCGGCTGTGAATGATGATGCCGTGCACCCGGCTGCCCGGGGCGCTGGGCACCAGCCGGCCTTGACCGGCTGCCCGTGGCACGACGTCAACGAAATGCTCCAGTCCGCGGGGCTCCGTCCGACGCGCCAACGCATGGCGCTCGGCTGGCTGCTGTTCGGCAAGGGTGCACGTCACCTCACGGCTGAAATGCTCTACGAGGAAGCGACGCTGGCCAAGGTTCCGGTATCGCTGGCGACCGTGTACAACACGTTGAACCAGCTCACCGATGCCGGCCTGCTCCGCCAGGTCAGCGTCGACGGCACCAAGACCTATTTCGACACCAACGTCACGACCCACCATCACTACTACCTCGAGAACAGCCATGAGCTGGTCGACATTCCCGACCCGAACCTCGTGCTGTCGAAGATGCCGGAGGTGCCCGAGGGCTACGAGATCTCCCGCATCGACATGGTCGTGCGCCTGCGCAAGAAGCGCTGAGGCGTCTTACCGTCGATTTGAGTTGTGATGGCCGGGCTCGTCCCGGCCATTGTCGTTTTGCACTTACGTCATTCCGGGGCGATGCGGAGCATCGAACCCGGAATCTCGAGATTCCCCGGTGCGCAATTGCGCACCTGCGGTCTGGTCCTCGCGGACCATCCCGGAATGACGCTGCGCGTCAGTCCACCTTCTCGTCGGCGTAGACGCCCCAGAGGCGCTCCTGCTGGATCCAGCCGTCAAAGCCGTTGCCGATGACGCGGCACCAGTTTGCGGCGCACTTCTTCACCTGCGTGACAACGCCGGCCTGGAGGCGCGCCGCGACGGCGCTGGTCGCGTCCGGGCGATCGTACAGCGAGGCCAGGTCGTCCTTGTGCTTCATGGTGACGACCGCGGTGCGGCGGCCCGACAGCAGCGAGTGATAGACCCAGCCTTCGGCGCCCTCGGAATCGCGCACCCGGCGCCAGTTCTCGAACTCGGCGGTGATTTCGACCGGCAGGCCGGCGCGGGTGTAGACCCAGGCGACGTCATTGTCCTTGGTCGGGCCGGCGCGGACGTTCACGTGATCCGATTTGAGGCTGACATAGCGCGGCACCGGCAAGCCGCTGGCGGTGGGGCTCAAATCCTTGGCTGAATGTCCGGGCATGACCGACGCACTCAGCATGCTTCCGACCAGCGCCACCAATGAACCGAAACGCCAGACCATCAACTCGTCTCCTGCCGAGATGCCCAACCCGCATTCGGCGAATTGCAACCCAAACCACGCCCGAAGGCCCCGCGCCCGTTCGCCCCCACACTGCAAGCCCGAGTGGTTCTTGTCTTGGCCCGGCCTTCTGCTAGAGAGGACGGAACGCCTGAGAGCCAGAACACCCGAATTTGCTCGTCGTTTCGCCTTGGCGAAAAGCCGGGGCAAGTATCGGGGAACCCTAGGAAGCGCGAAGGAAACGCCGGGACAGCGCGGCTATCAGCAGTGTCGAACAACCGGGTTAATGAGGCCTCAACGGTTTGCTTTTTGGCACGCCGCGCGCCTCATGAGAGCAGGACATGTCGGTGAAGAAAAAGCCCCTCGTCGTGGTGACGCGCAAGCTGCCGGATTCGATCGAGACGCGAATGCGCGAGCTGTTCGACGCGCGCATCAATCTCGAGGACACGCCGATGTCACCCGACCAGATCGCGGAGGCCGCGCGCACCGCCGACGTGCTGGTTCCGACCGTGACCGATCACATCAGCGCCGATGTCGTGAACCAGCCCGACTGCAAGCTCCGCCTGATCGCCAATTTCGGCAACGGCGTCGACAATATCGACGTTGCAGCCGCCCATGCCCGCGGCATCACCGTCACCAATACGCCGAAGGTTCTGACCGAAGACACCGCTGATATGACCATGGCGCTGATCCTCGCCGTGCCCAGGCGGATGATCGAAGGCGCCTCGATCCTGACCGAAGGGAAGCCCTGGGCGGGCTGGTCGCCGACCTGGATGCTGGGCCACCGCATCGGCGGCAAGCGTCTCGGCATCATCGGCATGGGCCGCATCGGCCAGGCGGTGGCGCGCCGCGCGCGCGCATTCGGCCTTCAGATCCACTATCACAACCGCCGTCCCGTCGCTCCCGTCATCGCCGAAGAGCTCGGCGCGACCTATTGGGAAAGCCTCGACCAGATGCTGGCGCGGATGGACATCATCTCGGTGAATTGTCCGCACACGCCCGCGACCTATCACCTGCTCTCGGCGCGGCGGCTGAAGCTGATCCGCAAGGACGCCTACATCGTCAACACCGCGCGCGGCGAGGTGACCGACGAGGACACGCTGATCAAATTGATCGAAGGCGGCGAGATTGCCGGCGCCGGCCTCGACGTCTACGAGCACGAGCCCGCGGTCAACCCGAAGCTGGTGCGGCTCGCCAGGGCCGGCAAGGTGACGCTGCTGCCGCATATGGGCTCGGCCACGATCGAAGGCCGCGTCGAGATGGGCGAGAAGGTGATCATCAACATTCGCACCTTCCTCGACGCCCACAAGCCGCCGGATCGCGTGCTGCCGAGCATGCTCTGATTTCGTAACCGGGATTACGCCGCGCTCGATACAAGCCACGCAGTTCCAACCTCCCCTTGAAGAGGGGAGGTCGCTTTGCTCGCGAGAGCAAAGCGGGTGGGGATCATCTCTCTCCACGAGCGACGGTGCGTGTGGCTGGACCCCCATCCCGACCTTCCCCCTTTCAGGGGAAAGGGGAAGAGAGATCTGTAGCCCGGATGGAGCCAACGGGTCGCGCGAACGCGCGCCCGATGACAGGCTCCGCGAAATCCGGGGCCTGTATCCGCGGACAGACCGCCCCGGATTGCGCTTCGCTCCATCCGGGCTACGGGGCTACGGAACGTGGATAGCCTTAGCCCGCCGTCGTTGGGGCGAGCTGCCAAAATATCGAAAACAACCCCATGCAAAGTTGCCGGGCTACGGGACTGCCGAGCACACTCTGAGACCAACATTCGGTGTTGTCCCTGCGAAAGCAGGGACCCATAACCACCGGTGTTCGTGGTTGGACCGAGCTGGGGCTCCAGCCTTCGCATTTGTGAGAGCTGTGGTTATGGGTCCGGCTCCCGTGCGCAATTGCGCACCAGGCCGGGACGACGATGTGGTGACAGCCTGCCCTATCTCTTCCGCCGCGCCTGCTTGCGCCAGTCGGCGACGAACGACACGAAGGCGGCCAGCGCGGGCGGCGGCTGACGGCGGCTCGGATAATAGAGGAACGGTCCGTCGAACGGCGGGCACCAGTCGTCGAGCACGCTGACCAGCGCGCCGGATTTCACGCCGTAGCGGACATAGCCCTCGAACGTCGCCCAGTAGCCGACGCCGTCATGGACTGCACGCAGCGCGAGGCCGAGATGGGTCGCGGTCAGCCTGGCCGGCGGCGAAATCTTCACCACGCGGCCGTTCTTCTCGAACTCCCAATCGAACATCACGCCGTTGCTGAAGCGGCTGCGGATGCAGGGGTGCGCCAGCAGATCCTTCGGATGCATCGGCCGGCCGTGCTTTGCGACATACTCACTGGACGCCACGATCGCGTAACGTTGCGGCGCGCCAAGCGGGACCGCGACCATGTCCTGTGCCAGGTGCTCGCCGTAACGCACGCCGGCGTCAAAGCCCTGCGCGACGATGTCCACGAACGCACTCTCCGCGACGACGTCGAGTTCGACCCGCGGATATCTGGCGAGGAACGGCGCGATCATCGGCGCCAGCACGAGATCGACCGCAGGCGGCGGCGCGTTGATGCGCAACCGCCCCGACGGCTCGGCGCGCAGGCCGCGCACCTCGGTGATCGCATCGGCGACGTTGACCAAGGCCGGAGCGACGCGCGACAGCAGCAGTTCGCCCGCCTCGGTCAGCGCGACACTGCGCGTGGTGCGGTTCATCAGGCGGACGCCGAGGCGCTCCTCCAGATCCCGGAGCCGCTGGCTGAGGCTCGAGACCGAGACGCGCTGCTCGAGCGCCGCACGCCGGAAGTTGCGCGTGCGCGCCACCGCCACGAAGGCGTCGAGGTCGCGAAGGTCGAAATCCTGCATTGTTCGATATAGTGAACAAGTCATTCGCGATTGTCCAGCTTATCGGCGAAAGCCGGCCGGCCCATATCACCTCGGCATTTGGCGACGGATTTTCCGCCGCAAACGTTCGAGGAACATCCACATGGACACACGCAAACTCGGCTCAACCGGGCCCACCGTCTCGGCCCTCGGCCTCGGCTGCATGGGCATGTCCGAGGTCTATGGCCCGGCCGACCGCGGCGAGAGCATCGCCACGGTGCATGCGGCGCTCGATGCCGGCATCACGCTGCTGGATACCGGCGACTTCTACGCCATGGGTCACAACGAGATGCTGGTGCAGGAAGCCCTGAAGGACGTCGCGCGCGACCGGCTGCAGATCAGCGTCAAGTTCGGCGCGCTCCGTGGCCCCGCGGGCGAATTCGCCGGAATGGACACCCAGCCGGCCGCAACCAAGAACTTCCTCGCTTATTCGCTCCAGCGGCTCGGCACCGACCATGTCGACATCTATCGTCCGGCGCGGCTCGATCCGAACGTTCCCATCGAAGAGATCGTCGGCGGCCTCGCCGATCTCGTGAAGGCGGGCTATGTCAGGCATATCGGCCTGTCCGAGGTCGGCTCCGACACCATCCGCCGCGCGCATGCGGTGCATCCGATCGCCGATCTCCAGATCGAATATTCGCTGATCGAGCGCGGCATCGAACGCGACATCCTCAAGACCTGCCGCGAGCTCGGCATCGGCATCACCGCCTACGGCGTCCTGGCGCGCGGCCTGATCAGCGGTCACTGGTCGAAGGATTCGGGCAAGGTCGGCAAGGACTATCGGCTGATGACGCCGCGCTTCCAGGGTGCGAACCTCGACGCCAATCTCGCGCTGGTGGAGCAGTTGCGCGCCATTGCCGCCGAGATCGGAGCAACGCCGGCGCAGGTCGCAATCGCCTGGGTCGCGGCGCAGGGCAAGGAGATCGTGCCGCTGGTCGGCGCCCGCACCCGCAACCGTCTCACCGAAGCGCTCGGCGCGACCAAGCTGACGCTGACGCAGGCTCATCTCGCAGCGCTGGCTAAAGCCTTCCCGCCGGATATCGCGGCCGGCACGCGCTATGCGGCCGAGCAGATGGCGCATCTCGACAGCGAGAAGCGGGCCAGCACCTAAAGCATGATCGGGAAAAGTGCGCGGCGGTTCTCCGACAAGATCATGCTCAAACGACGACCTGGAGCGCGATGACGATTCATCCCAATCTCATCGCGCTTTAGAGCGTTTTCGAGCGAAGTGGATACCGGTTCGCGTGAAGAAAACGCGTCACAACAAGAGTCTGGAGTCCCGTTCCGATTCTCTCGGAACGGGAAAGGCTCTAACGACAGCAATCAGGTGCGATGGACGCTGAGGTCAGTGATGGCGGGCCCATCGCCATTGAGCGGGTTCTGCGGATCGCGCCCGTAGCGCAGCGTCTCGAAGCGCATCGCGCGCGCATCGATCATCAGGAGGCGGCCGACCAGGCCGTCGCCGAAGCCGACGATCTCGCGGATCGCCTCCAGCGCCATCATCGAGCCGAGCACGCCCGCGAGTGCCCCCATGACTCCGGCCTCCGCACAGGCCGGAACGGTTCCGGGCGGGGGTGCTTCCGGAAACAGGCAGCGATAGGTCGGGTTGAATTCGCCCTGCTCGTTCGTCTCATGCGCGCGGATGGTGGTGAGCGAGCCGTCGAAAGTGCCGAGCGCCGCCGTGATCAACGGCCGCTTCGCGAAGAAGCAGGCGTCGGAGACGAGATAGCGCGTCGAAAAATTGTCGGAGCCGTCGAGCACGAGATCGTAGTTCGCGATCAGCGCCATCGCATTGTCGGCGGTGAGTCGCATCGGATGCGCCTCGAACGTCACATGCGGATTGAGCGCATGGATCTGCGCCGCCGCGCTGTCGACCTTGCGCTTGCCGATATCGGACGTCGCATGGATGACCTGGCGCTGCAGGTTGGACAGCGAGACCACGTCGTCGTCGACCACGCCCAGCGTGCCGACGCCGGCGGCAGCCAGATACATCAGCGCGGGCGCGCCGAGCCCGCCGGCGCCGATCACCAGCACGGAGGCCCGCTTCAGCGCGGCTTGGCCCGGCCCGCCGACATCGCGCAGCACGATATGGCGAGCATAGCGTTCGAGTTCGTCGGCAGTCAGCATTGTTCGATCAGTTCCCACATATCGATCCCCTCATGTGAGGAGCGCGAAGCGCGTCTCGAACCATGAGGCCGGGTTCTCTGGCCTCATCTTTCGAGACGCGGCTCTCGCCGCTCCTCAGGATGAGGGTTGACGCACTCCCTGAACCGGAGCGCGGTTGTTGCCGACCAAGCAGATGTGCTTAATTGCCTGGACGTCAATGGTGTCAGTCATTCCCCCCGGATTTGTCATGAGATCGGTGCTTTCGGCAACATTGATGGCCGCCTCCATTACGGTCACAGGGATGGGCATGGCAGAGGCCCAGATGACCCCGCCCTCGACGGCGGGGGCGAAGCCGAAGACCGTGACGACGGTGCCGATACGCCCCGCTTTGCAGAAGCCGGAGGATACCGCTGGCGCGATGACGCAGGCGGAGCGGCTGTCGCTCCAGTCCGACCTCGCCTGGGTCGGCCAGTACAACGGCGCCATCACCGGCGACGTCAGCGAGCGCATGGTCAACGCCATCAAGGAGTACCAGAAGACCAAGGGCGGCAAGCCGACCGGCGTGCTCAATCCGCAGGAGCGCGCCGCGCTCGCCGACACTGCGCGGCGGAAGCAGGAAGGTGTCGGCTGGCGGATCGTCACCGAGCCGGCCACCGGGGCGCGGCTCGGCATTCCCACCAAGCTGGTGCCGCAGCTCACCAGCGATGCCGCCGGGGCCAAATGGACCTCGCCGACCGGCACCGTTCAGGTGCTGCTCAGCCGCCGCAAGGAGGTGAACCCGACCTCGGCAAAGCTCGCCGATCTGGAGAAGGAGCCGTCCGGGCGCAAGGTCGATTACACCGTGGTGAAGCCCGACTTCTTCGTGCTGTCGGGATTGCAGGGCCTGAAGAAGTTCTACGTGCGAGGCGCCTTCAAGGGTGACGAGGTCCGCACCATGACGATCGTCTACGACCAGGCGATGCAAACCACCATCGAGCCGGTCGTGATCGCGATGTCGAGTGCCTTCAATGCATTTCCGTCCGGACCGCAAGCCGGGCCGCCGCCGCGCAAGACCGTCGAATACGGCACCGGCATCGTCGTCAGCGACGACGGTGCGATCGTCACCGACCGCGTGGCGACCGACGATTGCATCGCGCTGACGATCCCGGGCTATGGCAATGCCGATCGGATCGCCGACGACAAGGATCACGATCTCGCGCTGCTGCGCATCTACGGCGCGCGCGGGCTGAAGCCGCTCAATATCGCAGGCCAGGCGACGCAGACCGCGTTCGACATCACCGGGATCGCCGATCCGCAGAGCCAGGGCGGCGGCGCGGCCGCGAGCAGCGTGAAGGCTTCGGTCGCGCAGACCGGCGGCGGCGATCAGGCGCTGTCACCGGCGCCGGCGCTCGGGTTCTCCGGCGCGGCGGCGCTCGACGGCGGCGGCAGGTTTGCCGGCATCGCGGTGCTGAAGCCCGTCATCGTTGCGGGCCCCGCAAACGCGGCGCCGCCGGCGCAGGCCGCGCTGGTGCCGGCCGACACGGTGCGCAGCTTCCTGAAGGCGCACGGCGTCACCGCGTCGGGCGACTCGGCGGACGCCATGGCCGCCGTGGTCCGCGTGATCTGCGTCAGGAAATAATTCAAGCCGTCGCCCGCGCATGCGGGTGATCCGGCAGCGCAGCCCGGGTTCTGTCCATTTCGTCGTCCCGGCGCAGGCCGGGACCCATACGCCGCAGCGGGCGTTGTAGGCGAGACTCGTCGTTTCAGCAGCGCGCAACAATGACGGGCTGTGGTTATGGGTCCCGGCTTTCGCCGGGACGACGATGGGGATGCTCTCGATTCAAGATTTCAAACACGCGGTGTCATCGTCCGCCACCGGGTCGCGCGAACGCGCGCCCGATGACAGGCTACGGCGGACGATCAGGCATTCCAGAGACTCCTGTGATTCACCACGGCTCTTCCCATACGTCGTCCTGGCGAAAGCCAGGACCCATAACCACCGCATTCAGCGATGAAACCGGATCGCGGCCCCGGCGTCGCACAACAATGAGATTTGGGGTAATGGGTCCTGGCTTTCGCCAGGACGACGTTGAGGATGGTTCTCGGTTCAACCTGTCAAACAGCGTAGTCGGCGTCACCTCAACGCAAACCGCACCCCGGCGCGGGCGAGGCCGCCGGCAATGCCGACCGGCGTGCCGTCGGCGCGCCAGCAGGCTGCGCCCGACATCGAGCCGTCCGCGTGAAACTGGATCGCGTTCATGCCGCCGGCCACCGTCGGCACGACCTGCACTCTGTGGCCCTTGGCTGACAGCGCGGCGCGGACGGCCTCCGGCACCGCCTGCTCGACCTCCAGCGCATTGCCCTCGGTCCAGACCCGCGGCGCCTCGACCGCCTCCTGCAGGCTCATGCCGTGGTCGATCAGATTGATCAACGCCTGCATCGCGCTCGGGAAGATGCGCTTGCCGCCGGGCAGGCCGAGCGCGTAAGCGAGCTTGCCGTCGCGCAGCGCCATCATCGGCGACATCGAGGTGGTGACGCGCTTGCCGGCGGCCAGCGACAGTGCATGCCCCGGCCGCGGATCGAACAGGTTCATGTAGTTGTTCGGCACGGTGCCGAGGCCGGGGATCAGGATCTTGGCGCCGAACAGATTGTTGATGGTCTGGGTGGTCGCGACCACATTGCCCATCGCATCCGCCGCGGTCATGTGCGTGGTGTGCGCGCTTTCGAGTTGGGTGACGCCGGCGCCCCAGGCTTGTGCAGCGGCGGGATCGATCGCGCGGCGGCGCTCCTCGGCATAGGCCTTCGAGGTCAGCCGCTCCACCGGCACGTTGATATAGGCGGGATCGCCGCTCGCGGCCGCGCGGTCGGCGAAGGCGATCTTCAGCACCTCGGCGAGATAGTGGATCGTCTCGGTCGTGCCAAAGCCGAGCCGCGCGATGTCATAGCCTTCGAGGATATTGAGCATCTGCGTGATGTGCACGCCTGACGCCGCCGGGGGCGGAGGCCCGAGGATTTCCCAGCCGCGGTAGTCGCAGCGGATCGGCTGCCGCTCGACGGTCTTGTAGGTCGCGAGATCCTGTTGCGCGATGAAGCCGCCGTTCTTCTTCATGTAGTCGACCAGGATGTCGCCGAGCGGCCCTTGGTAGAGCGCGTTGTCGCCATGATCGGCGATGTATTTCAGCGTCTCGGCATATTCCGCCTGCACCACGCGCTCGCCGGGCTTCAGCGGCGTGCCATCAGGCAGATAGATCGCCGAGATCGGCTTGTCCTTCAGCATCTCCTCGGCGCCGTCGGTGATGCATTCATGCAAATAGGGCGTTGCTGCATAGCCGCGCGCGGCGTGCTTGATCGCGGGCTGCATCACGTCGGCGAGGCTCATGGTGCCGAAGCGGCGCAGCGTCTCGCACCAGGCCTTCAGCGAGCCCGGTACCGCCACCGCCTTCGGCCCGTTCAAATTCTCGTCGCCGACGGTGTCGAACACGTCGTGCGCCGAACCGGGCTTCGAGGTATAGGTATCCGGCCGCACCGCCTGCGGCACCGTGCTTTGGCCATCGATGAAGCGATGGCTGCCGTCGGCGAGGCGAATATGCGCCATGCCGCCGCCGATGATGCCGACCATCATCGGCTCGACCACGGTCAGCGTGAACAAGGTGGCGATTGCCGCATCGATCGCATTGCCGCCGGCAGCCAGCATCTCGGCGCCCGCGCTCGATGCCAACGGATGATTGCTCACCACCATGCCGCGGCTGCTGGTGGCCGGTTGCTTCTCGCATTGAAAACTTGTCGCGGCGCGGTCGCGCCAGGCATCATTCATCGACATGCCGTTCATCGCCATTGTGTTCTCGTTCTTGATGGAGCGATGGACCATGTTCGCCAACCCTTTATGCGCGGTCAAGATACGGCGTTTTTCCTCGCGGCGGTATTCGCAAATAAGGTCACGGCTTCGCGCGATCGCGCAACCAGGTCTCGCGCGTCACCTTCCATTTCTCCGCTCTGGATTCGCCGTTATGGTGCGGAAGCTCGACGAAGCCGACGAATTCGGCTCCGGTCTTCTGCTTGACCCGGCGCGAGGCGACATTGGACTGCGCGTTGCAGACGTGGAAGTGATCGACGCCAAGCGTCAGGAAGGCGAAATCGTTCACCGCCGCGATCGCCTCCGTCATCAGGCCCTGATTCCAATACGGCTCGGCGAGCCAGAATCCGCGATTGCCCTTGCGGCCGTCGGCGCGCGGCCGGAAATTGATGTTGCCGATCGCCTCGCCATCGCCGGCACGCAACACCAGCACCCATTGATAGCTTTCCTCGCCGGCCGCGATCTTGTCGAGCTCCCGCCTGATAAAGCTTTCCGCGCCGTCGCCGGGATAAGGCCACGGCACCACCGTGGCGAGAGTCTTGATCACGTTCCAATTGTTGAAGTGACGCTGGATCGCCGACGCATCCGAGGGCGCAAGCGGCCGCAGGATCAGGCGCTGCGTCTCGATGCGCGGGGTCTCGAACATGTTACTTCTGGCACTTCGGGCACCAGAACGTCGAACGGCCGTTCTGGGTGAAACGCCTGACGATGCCTTCGCAGCCGGACGTACGGCACGTCTCGCCCTCGCGGTCATAGACCTGGAACGAATGCTGGAAATAACCGAGATCGCCGTTGGTCAATCGATGGTCGCTGATCGAGGAGCCGCCGGCCTTGATCGCCTGGTTGAGCACCGAATGGATCGCGTCGACTAGCCGCTTGGCGTGGTCCGTTGGCTCGCCCCCGGCGACGCCTTTGCGTTGTCCGGACTTCGTCGACAAGGTCGCGGCGATCCGGCGCGGCGACAGATGCGAGCGGTGCAGCGCCTCGCAGACATAGATATTGCCAAGCCCTGCCACGACGCGCTGGTCGAGCAGCGCGGCCTTCAGGCTGGTGGTCTTGCCGGCGCAGGAGTGCGCCAGCATCGCGGCGTCGAATTCGTTGCCGAGCGGCTCGGGTCCGAGCCCGCGCAGCAGCGGCTCGTCGTCGAGCGCATTGCGCGCGATCACTTTCATGTAGCCGAAGCGGCGCGGATCGTTGAAGACGACGGCCGCGCCCGACGACATGTGGAACACGACGTGATCATGCGCGCGATCCTCGCTGCGCGGATGGTGGAATTGCCCCGGCGTCGCCGCGCCGTCCTGCTTCAGCACGCGGAACGAGCCCGACATGCCGAGATGCATCAGCAGGACGTCGCCGGAGCCGAGATCGGCCATGAGATATTTTGCACGGCGGCCGAGCCCCGTGATGGTCCGGCCCTCGAGCCGGGCGATAAAGTCTTTTTGAAACGGAAACCGCAAATCCTTGCGGCGGGCCTCGGCCTTGAGGATCTTGGACCCCTCCATCACCGGCTGAAGGCCGCGGCGGACGGTCTCGACTTCGGGCAATTCAGGCATGGTCAGGCATTCACCTTATGAGGGCGGTGTGATAGCGCCATTGCGGCGGGCGCGCTATGGTCTGGCTGGAGCGTTTTCGAGCGAAGCCTGTCCCGTACTTGATACGGGATGGGCACCGGTTCGCGTGAAGAAAACGCGACCAAAAGGTAAGAGTATGAGTTAATGGATCGGCCGGGCGAAACCACGCATTTTGGCTTCAGGGACGTCCCCCTGGGCGACAAGCAGACGCTGGTGAACGATGTGTTTCACAGCGTGGCGTCGCGCTATGACTTGATGAACGACCTGATGTCCGGCGGCCTGCACCGGGTCTGGAAGGACATCATGATCACGGCGCTCGATCCGCCCCGGGGCGACCGGCCGTTCGCGCTGCTCGACGTTGCCGGTGGCACCGGCGACATCGCGTTCCGCGCCGCCAAGGCCGCGGGTGCGGGTTTCCATGCCACCGTCTGCGACATCAACACCGATATGCTGGCCGTGGGCCGCGAACGCGCCGCCAAGCAGCATCTCGATGACCGCGTGTCGTTCGTCGAGGGCAACGCCGAAACGCTGGGTTTTGCCGACCGCGCGTTCGACGCATATACGATCGCTTTCGGCATTCGCAACGTGCCGCAGATCGGCCTGGCGCTGCGCGAGGCCTATCGCGTGCTGAGGCCCGGCAGCCGCTTCCTTTGCCTGGAGTTCTCCACCGTCGAAATGCCCGGGCTCGACAGGCTCTACGATCTGTTCTCGTTCAAGGTGATCCCGCCGCTCGGCCGCATGGTCACGGGCGATGCCGAATCCTACCAATATCTCGTCGAATCGATCCGCAAGTTTCCGAAGCCTGCCGCTTTCGCCGACATGATCCGCGAGGCCGGCTTTTCCCGCGTCAGCTGGCAGACACTCTCCGGCGGCATCGTGGCACTGCATTCGGGCTGGCGTTTGTGATCTCTGCCATCACCCACATGACGCGCCTGATCCGCGCCGCGTTCGTGTTCGCGCGTGAGGGCGTATTCGGCTCGGTCGATCCCGCGCTGGTGCCGCCGCCCGGGCAGCTCGCGCTGAAGCTGGCGCGGCTGATCGAGCGCCGCTCGGCCAAGTCAGGTCCGCGGTTGTCGCGCGCACTGACGCGGCTCGGACCCGCCTATCTCAAGCTCGGACAATTCCTGGCGACGCGTCCCGACGTGGTCGGCGTTATCATGGCGCGCGACCTCGAAAGCCTGCAGGATCGCCTGCCGCCGTTTCCGCAGGACGAGGCCGAGGCCGCCATCGCGACGTCGCTGGAACGGCCGCTGGCGCAGGCCTTTGTGCATCTGGGCCCTGCGGTTGCCGCAGCCTCGATCGCGCAGGTGCATCGCGGCGAAATCGAGCGCGACGGCGTCCGGCAGCAGGTTGCGGTCAAGGTGCTCCGGCCCAGTGTCGCCGCGCGCTTCCGCCGCGACCTCAGCGACTTCTTCTTTGTCGCGCACAAGGCCGAGGCGCATTCCGCCGAGGCGCGGCGCTTGAGGCTGATCGAGGTCATCAACACGATGTCGCGCTCTGTCGCGATGGAGATGGATTTGCGGCTGGAAGCCGCCGCGATGTCGGAGATGGCAGAGAACACGCGCGACGATCCCGATTTCCGCGTGCCGACCGTCGATTGGGACCGCACCACGCACAACGTGCTGACGATGGAGTGGATCGACGGCATCGCGCTGAACGACCACAAGCGCCTTGCTGAGTCGCAGGTCGACCTGCCCGACCTCGGCCGCAAGATTATCCAGAGCTTCTTGCGGCACGCGCTGCGCGACGGCTTCTTCCACGCCGACATGCATCCGGGCAATCTGTTCCTGGATGACGCCGGCCGGCTCGTCGCTGTCGATTTCGGCATCATGGGCCGGCTCGGCATGAAGGAGCGGCGCTTCCTCGCCGAGATCCTGCTCGGCTTCATCACCCGCGACTATCGCCGCGTCGCCGAGGTGCATTTCGAGGCGGGCTATGTGCCCGCGCACCATTCGGTCGAGAATTTCGCGCAAGCCATCCGCGCCATCGGCGAGCCGATTCACAACCGCACCGCCGAGGAGATCTCGATGGCGCGGCTGCTGACGCTGCTGCTCGAGGTCACCGGCCTGTTCGACATGACCACGCGGCCCGAGCTGATCCTGCTGCAGAAGACCATGGTGGTGGTCGAGGGCGTGGCCCGCGGCTTCGATCCCAAGCTCGACATCTGGAAGATCGCCGACCCCGTGGTACGCGAATGGATCACGCAGAATCTCGGCCCGGCCGGCCGCATCCAGGGCGCGCTATCGGGCGCGGGCGAGCTCGGCCGCATCCTCGCCAACCTGCCGTCGATCGCCAGCCGCGCCGTGACCGTGCTCGAGCAGCTGGAGACCATGACGCGGGAGGGCCACATGCTGTCGTCGGACTCGATCGACGAAATGGCCCGCGCCGAGGCCCGCAAGGCGCGGGTGCAGACCGTCGGCCTCTGGGTCATTGCGATCGCCTCCATCGCGATCTTTTTCGCCATCCGGGCGCACTGATTGCAATGCATGCACCATGTGATAGCATCGCTATCACACTTGATTGAGCATGATGCCTGAGGGCACGCCATGGCCAGCCTGACCATCCGCAAACTCGACGATACGCTGAAGGCCTATCTGCGGCTGCGCTCGGCCAAGAACCGCAGGTCGGTCGAGGAAGAGGTCCGGGTCATCCTGCGGGAGCTCGCGGACGGCGGTACGGGGCCCGCAGAGACGCTTGGGGCGGGTTCCGCGACGGTTGCCGCCCCTGTTCCACGGGCCGCCGGCGCGGCCGGAGAGCCGAGCGTCACCCTGATCATCGGCGGCGGGATCGCGGCGTACAAGTCGCTCGACCTGATCCGCAGGCTGAAGGAGCGGCGCATCGAGGTCCGCTGCGTGCTGACCAAGGCGGCCCAGCAATTCGTGACGCCGCTGGCGGTGAGCGCGCTCTCGCACGAGCGCGTCTACACCGACCTGTTCGACCCCCAGAGCGAATTCGACGCCGGCCATATTCGCCTCGCGCGCGACTGCGACCTGATCGTTGTGGCGCCGGCGACCGCCGACCTGATGGCGAAGATGGCGAACGGCCACGCCGACGATCTCGCCAGCGCCATCCTGCTCGCGACCAACCGCAAGGTGCTGCTGGCGCCAGCGATGAACCCGCTGATGTGGAGCAATCCGGCCACCCGCCGCAACGTGCTGCAGCTGCGCCGCGACGGCGTCCATACCGTGGGCCCCAACGCGGGCGAGATGGCGGAAGCCGGCGAGGCCGGCGTCGGGCGGATGGCCGAGCCGACCGAGATCGCCGCCGCTGCTGACCGCATGCTGCGGCCGCCGGTGCCGCGGCCGCTCGCCGGCAAGCGCGTGCTGATCACCGCGGGTCCCACGCACGAGCCGATCGACCCCGTGCGCTACATCGCCAATCGCTCCTCCGGCAAGCAGGGCTTTGCCATTGCCGCCGCCGCGCAGGCCGCCGGCGCCGAGGTGATCCTGGTGAGCGGCCCGGTCGACCTCGACGATCCCCAGGGCATCTCGGTGATGCGCGTGGAGTCCGCGCGCGACATGCTGCACCGGGTCGAGGCCGCGCTTCCCGCCGATATCGCGATCTTCGCCGCGGCGGTCGCCGACTGGCGCGTCGCCAACGAGGGCGAGCAGAAGCTGAAGAAGACCGCGGCCGGCATGCCGCCGCTTCAGCTGATCGAGAATCCCGATATCCTCGCCACGATCTCGAAGCTGACCGACAAGCGCCCGCCCCTGGTGATCGGCTTTGCCGCCGAGACCGAACATCTCATCGACAACGCCAAGACCAAGCTCGCGCGCAAGGGCTGCGACTGGATCGTCGCCAATGACGTGTCGCCGGCGACCGGCGTGATGGGCGGCGACCGCAACACCGTCCACCTGCTTTCGCGCGAGGGCAAGGACGTCACCGTCGACTCCTGGCCTGTCATGACCAAGGAGGAAGTCGCGACCGCGCTGGTGTCGCGCATCGCAAGAGCCGTAGGAACCGCATCGTGAGCGCCACCATCAAGGTCGAAGTCCACCAATTGCCGCATGGCGCAGATCTCCTGCTGCCGATCTATCAGACCGCCGACGCGGCCGGCCTCGACCTGCTGGCGGCGGTGCCGCGGTCGGCGCCGCTGCTGCTGCTGCCGGGCCGCTACGAGATGGTTCCGACCGGACTGACGATCGCGCTGCCGCCGGGGCACGAGGCGCAGGTGCGGCCGCGCTCGGGGCTTGCCGCCAAGCACGGCGTCACCGTGCTGAACTCGCCGGGCACGATCGACGCGGACTACCGCGGCGAGATCAAGGTGATCCTGATCAACCACGGCCACGAGGTGTTTTCGATCCGGCGCGGCGAGCGCATCGCGCAGATGGTGATCGCGCCGGTCACGCGGGCCGAGCTGGCTCCGGTCGACGTGCTATCGGCGACCGGGCGCGGCGGCGGCGGCTTCGGCTCGACCGGACGCTAGCGCGCGAAGTGTGCGGACGAGCCTCGGGAGATCACGCTTCATGCGCTCTCCGCACGACTACGGGGTCAATTCGCGTAAAATCCGCCCCACCCGGCCGCATTTTTTCACAGGGGATTCTGCGTTCACGGTCTGGACTCTTACTCGCCGAGTCCCGTTGGGACTATTCTGTTTTGATTCGAGCGCGACGGGGGGTCTTCGTCGGGCTGACTGGTCCTGCTTGGGCATGATCGGCGGACAAACGTTGTACGTTTGCCGTGAGGGAACACCGGTCTCCTCTTTTCCGGATCATGCCTGGGGTTTGTGCGTTCTGGGGCAACATATGTCGGGCGTAGTCGCGGCAATGCGTCGAACCCTGCTGTCATGCACCTCACTGGCGCGCGACGGCATGATTGGGCTCGCCATCACCGCACTGCTGCCGGCCCGCGCCTCGTTTGCCGCCGAGAGCCCGGTCGCCCAGGCGATGTCGGATCATTTCGGCTTCAATCACCAGGAGGTCGCGGTCCTCGCGACGTCGCTTGCGCTGGTCGGCTTCTCGGCCGTCGCCGCGATCCTCTTGATGCGCACCCGCGTGCGCGCGACGAGGAACGAGGAGCAGCTGCAGTCCGAGATCACGGACCTGCAGGCGCAATCGGACCGGCTGCGCGCGCTGCTGTTCGTCGAGCCGCAGGTCCTGATCTCCTGGGCCGCGGGCGACAACCGGCCGCAGATCTCGGGCGACATCTCGCTGGTGATGTCGCAGGAAGGCTCGCCGCAACGCGTCCTCGCCTTCGGAACCTGGCTGCCGCCCGAGCCGGCGCTGCAGATGGATCACGCGGTCGATGCGCTGCGCGAGAAGGGCGAGGCATTCCTGCTCAACCTCTCGACCTCGGCCGGCCGCGCCATCGAGGCGATCGGCCGCGCCATCGGCGGCCAGGCCATCGTCCGGATTCGCGAGCTCGGCGGGCTGCGCCGCGAGCTCGCCGAGTCCAACCTGCGCTTCAAGACGCTGCAGGAGGAAACCGAGCTGCTGCGCGATTTCGCCGCCGCCGCGCCATGGCCGATCTGGGCCAAGAGCCTCGAGGGCAACCTGCGCTATGCCAACGCGGCCTATGTCCGCGCCACCGAAGGCAAGAGCGTGTCGGACGCGCTGCAGCGCAATCTCGAACTGCTCGAAAGCGACCAGCGCGGCGAGCTGACCCGCGCGCTGAACGACAATGCCAGTTATGCCGCGCGGCTGCCGATCGTGGTCAGCGGCGAGCGGCGGATCTACGACGTGCAGGCGCTCAAGCTCTCCGGCGGGAGCGCCGGCATTGCGATCGACGCCAGCGAAGCTGCGGCGCTGCGCGCGGCGATCGCGCGGATGGTCGAAGCGCACCGGCGCACCCTCGACCAATTGTCCTCGGGCGTCGCGGTGTTCGATACCGACCGGCGGCTCGCCTTCTACAACGATTCCTATCGGCGGCTGTGGGACCTCGACCGCACCTTCCTCGACGCCAACCCTGACGATTCCAGCGTGCTCGACCAGCTCCGCGCCGCGCGCAAGCTGCCGGAGCAGCCGGATTTCCGCGCCTGGAAGGCCAAGCTGCACGAAGCCTATCGCGCGGTCGAGACTGCCAAGGACACCTGGTTCCTGCCCGACGGCCGCGCGCTCTCGGTCGTCACCACGCCGAACCCCGAAGGCGGCGTCACTTACCTGTTCGACGACGTCACCGAGAGCCTCGACCTCGCCCGCCGCTTCGACGGCCTGATCCGCGTTCAGCGCGAGACGCTGGACAGCCTCGCCGAGGGCGTGGCGGTGTTCGGCAGCAACGGACGCGCCGAACTGTTCAACCCGCCGTTCGCCAAGATGTGGAAGCTGCCGGCCGACGCGCTGCAGGGCGAGCCGCATATCGAGGCAGTGGAAGCGCTGTGCCGGCCGCTGTTCGACGACGCCCTGACCTGGCGCACGCTGCGCGAATCGATCACCTCGATCGAAAACCGCGCCGACGTGCCGCTGAAGCTGGAGCGCAAGGACGGCAGCGTGCTCGACGGCATGATCCGGCCGCTGCCCGACGGCGCCACCATGCTGACGTTCCAGGACATCACCGACACCGAGAACGTCGAGCGCGCACTGCGCGAGCGCAACGAGGCGCTGGAGGCCGCCGACCAGATGAAGGTGGATTTCGTCCACCACGTCTCCTACGAGCTGCGCTCGCCGCTCACCACCATCATCGGCTTTGCGCATTTCCTCAGCGATCCCTCGACCGGGCCGCTGACGCCGAAGCAGGCCGAATATCTCGACTACGTCACCAAATCGACCAATGCGCTGCTCGCGCTCACCAACAACATCCTGGATCTCGCCACCATCGACGCCGGCGCGATGAAGCTGGAACTCGGCCCGGTCAATATCGGCCAGGCGATCGAGGCCGCGGCCGAAGGCATCCAGGATCGCCTCGCGACCGACCGCATCACGCTGAAGGTCGATATCGAGCCCGACATCGGCGCCTTCGTCGGCGACGAGCGGCGCGTGGTGCAGGTGCTGTATAATCTGCTCGCCAACGCGGTCGGCTTCTCGCCGCACGATGCCACCGTCACGATCAGCGCGCACCGCACCGAGCACCGCGTGGTGTTTGCGGTGACCGATGCCGGCCCCGGCATTCCGGCCGAGATGCGGGACAAGGTGTTCAACTGGTTCGAAAGCCGCTCGCAGGGCTCGCGTCACCGCGGCGCCGGGCTCGGCCTGTCGCTGGTGCGCTCCTTCGTCGAGCTGCATGGCGGCAAGGTGCGGGTGGATTCGATCGTCGGCCGAGGCACGGTCGTGATCTGCGATTTCCCGACCGACCAGGCGGCGCATCGCGACGCCGCCGAATGACGGCGACCTCGACATTCTCGGTGGCACTCGCGAACGAGACCGCGACAGCAGAGCTGATGGCCGACCTCGCGCTGCTGGTCGGCCCCGGTGACGTCATCACCCTCACCGGCGATCTCGGTGCCGGCAAGACTGCGGCAGCACGCAGCCTGATCCGCTACCTCGCCGGCGACGAGACGCTGGAAGTGCCGAGCCCGACCTTCACGCTGGTGCAGGGCTACGAGCTGCCGCCCTTCCCGGTGATGCATGCCGATCTCTACCGCGTCGAGGACGAGAGCGAGCTCGAGGAGATCGGCCTGTCGCCGCTCCCCGACGACGTCGTGGCGCTGATCGAGTGGCCGGAGCGCGCGCCCGACGCGATGCCCGCCAACCGCATCGATATCGCATTCAGCCATCGCCCGGCGCTCGGATCGGCGGCACGCGCGGCCGAGATCACCGGCCATGGCAAGGGCGCAGCGAAGGTCGCGCGACTCAACGAGCTGCGCCAGTTCCTCGATCGCGCGGGCTTTCTCAATGCCCGGCGCGAACGCATGCCGGGCGATGCCTCGACACGCTCCTATGCACGGCTGCGCAACGACGACGGCACCGTCATCCTGATGAACTCGCCGCGCCGTCCCGACGGCCCGGCGATCTACAGCGGCCAGTCCTATAGCGCAGCGGTGCATCTCGCCGAAGACGTCAGGCCGTTCGTCGCGATCGGAAACGGCCTGCGCAAGCATGGTTTCTCCGCGCCCGCGATCCGCCACATCGATCTCGGATCCGGCTTCCTCATCACCGAGGATTTCGGCGCCGAAAGCGTCATCGATGGCGATCCACCGCAGCCGATCGCCGAGCGTTACGAGGCCGCCGTCGACATGCTGGCGGCACTGCACCGCGAGGTGCTGCCGGAGCAATTGCCGCTGACGTCAGACGAGAGCTACGACATCCCGGTGTTCGACATCGACGCCTGGCTGATCGAGATCGGGCTAATGCTTGAATGGTACCTGCCCGACCGCGGCGTGCAGCCGAGCGAGGAGCTTCGCGCCGAATTTCTCGGGATGTGGCGCGGCCTGCTGGAGAAGCCCGCAGCCGCGCCGCGGACCTGGGTGATCCGCGACTTCCATTCGCCGAACATCATCTGGCTTGCCGAACGCACCGGCATCCTGCGCGTCGGCATCATCGATTTCCAGGACGCGCTGCTCGGCCCCGCAGCCTATGACGTGGTGTCGCTGCTGCAGGATGCCCGGATCGATGTGCCCGAGCAGCTCGAGTTGTCGCTATTGACCCGCTACATCAAGGCGCGGCGCGCGACCGATGAAGGCTTCGATGCGGCCGGCTTTGCCGAGCTCTACGCCATCATGTCGGCGCAGCGGAACACGCGCCTGCTCGGCACCTTCGCCCGGCTCAACCGCCGCGACGGCAAGCCGCATTATCTGCGTCACCAGCCGCGGATCTGGACCTACCTCCAGCGCTCGCTGGCGCATCCCGCGCTGACCAGCTTCCGCATCTGGTACACAGCCAACGTCCCTCCTCCAGTACCGTAGTTTACGGGTTATTAGCCTCGGGTCCCCTAAGGTTGCCGAGCCCGCACCTGATCCATGGCGCGGCCGGATCTGGAGCGGGACCACACGATGGGGACGGAACGACGCAAGGGCGATCGTGTCACCTTTGAGCGCGGCATAGCGGCGCACATCATGGGAATCGACGGCACCTGGCGGCGCGACTGCACCATGGAGGACGTCTCCGAGAGCGGCGCCAAGCTGACCATCGACGGCTCGGTGGAAGGGCTCCATCTGAAGGAATTCTTTCTCCTGCTGTCGTCCACCGGGCTGGCGTACCGGCGCTGTGAGCTTGCCTGGGTCAATGGCGACCAGATCGGCGTCAATTTCCTCAAACAAGGCGACAAGAAGAAGAAAACCGCCAGACGCGGCACGCAAGCTGCCGACGTCTAGGCCAGGGTCGTCATTGCCGTCTTACGGCCGTCATGTCTCGTGACTATGGCGTCTGATTGATGTGCTTGCCGAATCGCCGTGATATGATCGGCGCATGAGAGATGATGACCGAGAATATCCGGAAGATGCCCGTCACTCCCCATAAAGCCATGGTGCTCGCCGCAGGGTTTGGCCTGCGCATGCGCCCCCTGACGGACACGATGCCGAAGCCGATGGTGCCGGTGGCCGGCCAGCCGCTGCTCGACCACGTGCTCGACAAGCTCGCCGGCGCCGGCGTCAGCGAAGCCGTCGTGAACGTGCACTATTTGCCCGACCAGATCATCGAGCACGTCAAGACCCGCAGCCATCCGCGCGTGACCATCTCCGACGAGCGCGACCAGGTGCTCGGCACCGGCGGCGGCGTGGTCAAGGCGCTGCCGCTGCTCGGCGACGCGCCGTTCTTCCATGTCAATTCCGACACGCTGTGGATCGATGGCGTGCGTTCGAACCTGACGCGGCTCGCTGAAAATTTCGACCCGGCGCGGATGGATATCCTGCTGCTGATGGCGCCGACAGCAACCAGCATCGGCTATGGCGGCCGCGGCGACTATTCGATGTTGCCGGATGGCGCGTTGCGCAAGCGGCGCGAGCACCAGGTGGTGCCGTTCGTCTATGCCGGCGCCGCGATCATGTCGCCTGCGCTGTTCGCCGACGCGCCGGCCGGCGAGTTCTCTTTGACCAAGATGTTCGATCGCGCCAACGAGCAGGAGCGGCTGTTCGGCCTGCGGCTTGACGGTGTCTGGATGCATGTCGGCACTCCAGACGCGATCCAGGCCGCGGAAGAAGCCTACCTGGAAAGCGTCGCGTAGGCGGCACCCGTCGTCGTCAGCCCTCGGCGTCGATCGCGAGCACCGCGAAGCTTGCAAGCCAGTGTTCGCCCATATAGTCGCCGGCGATATGCGGCAGGCCGGCGTCGAGATGACGGCGCGCGGCATCCTGCAGGATCGGACGACGGGCATCGGCCGCCGGCAACGTGCCGGCCAGCGAACGCCAGCACCATGCGCGGCTGAGATTGAGCCCGTCGAGATGCGCCAGCTTGCCATCCGTGCGATCGGTGACCGTGGCGGGCCGGAACAGGGTTGCTGGTTCGCGCAGTTCGAGCCGCGGCAGGAAGCGGTCGAACCAGGGCAGGAAGTCGCCCGGCGCCAGCAGCCGGCGCATGCACTCCGCTTCGATCAGCGCGGACGACTGGAAGTCGTCGCCGCTCGGCTCACCCCAGGCGGGGCAGTCCTGATCGGCGCCGTACCAGCGCAGCGCCGTGTCGCGCAACAGCGCACCGAACGCATCGTCCTGTGTCACTGCGGCGTAGTCGGCCGCCATGCGCAGCCCGAACGCGGTGTTGAAATGGGTGCCGACCCGCACCGGATAGGTGGCGAGCGGCAGGAAATCGCGGAAACGCTGTGCGAAAATCCCGGCAAGCGGAGCGATCCGCTCGCGCCAGTTGGTGTTCTCGAGGAGCGAGAGCTCTGCCGCAAGCTTCAACAGCCAGCCCCAGCCGTAAGGCCGTTTGAAGCCGCGCGCGGTCGGGGTGGCGAGATAGCTGCATTCGGCCGCGATCTTCTCAGCAACAAACTGCGCGTCGAACAGCGCGCGGATATCGTCCGCCGCCTCCGATGAGGGATAGCGGCGCAGCAGCCGGGCAAGCATCCAGTAGCTGTGGACGCAGGAGTGCCAGTCGTAGCTGCCGAAGAACACCGGATGCAGCTCACGCGGCGTGCGCGCATCCTGCGGCCCCGCCAGCACGTGATCCGGCTTGTTCGGATATTCGCGCGTGACATGGCCGAGCGCGATGCGCGCGAAGCGGACGGCGAGGTCTTCGGTCAGGATCGTCGCGCTCATGGTGAGGCATTCTCCTTGCGCTCGCGGCGAACAAGCATCTCGATCAGCCGCGGCGTCATATAGATCGGAAACTGCGTCGCGGCGAAGAACAAGGCCGTCATCGGCGACACCGCAGCGCCCATCGCCGACCAGACCAGTCCGACATTGCGGTTGCCGAGAATGAGGCCGCTGGTCAGCCGTGCAGCCAGATTGCCCGGCGTGAGCAGCGCGCCACACAATTGCAGGGCGATATTGCAGGCGAAAGCAAGGCCGACGCAGGTGAACGCGGCGGCCGGTTGCGCCTCGATCTGGGTGCGCACCCCGGCCATGGTGGCGATCGCAAACAGCAGCAGCGAGGCGAGCACGAGCGCGTCGATGATGCGTGCATGCTGCGTCAACCGTGCAGCGGCCTGACGGCGCAGCAGCAACGCCAGACCGCCGGCGGCGCCGACCAGCAGCGCCAGCCGCGTCGCAAGCGCCAGCGGATCGAGCGCGAGACCGGCAAATCCCGCGGCGATCAGCGGCACCGTGACCGGCGCGAGCGCCATCGACAGCAGCGTCACGGCCAACGGAATGGTCGCGTCGAAGCCGAGCATGCGCGCGACGGCCGCCGTGCCGCTCGACGGCGGCGCACACACCGACAGCACCAATGCGACGATCAACTCGGGTCGAAAGCCGGCGCCGCGCGCGGCAAGGCCGACTGCAAGCGGGCTCGCCAGCATGGCGAGCGCCGGCAACAGCAGCCAGACCAGCGGCCGCCGCAACGCGCGTCGGAACGCCGTCCCGTCGACCTGGAGGAAGGTGCCGAGCACCAGAACAAAGATCGCCGCCGCCATCAGCGGGCGCACGCCATCCGCCAAGGCCGGGAAAGCCAATCCTGCCAGCACGCCGATGATCAGCAGTGTCGGCCCGCGCGGCACCAGCCTCGCAAATCTCGCCAAATTCCTGGGTCCCGTCGTCATGTCCGGCCAACGAGCATAGGCCGGAGCAAATCATTGTTGAAATCGATTATTGTTATATACACTATTGCTACAATGAATTTAGCCGCCATCGATCTCAACCTGCTGGTCGCCTTCGAGGCGCTGATGGAGGAGCGCCACGTCACCCGGGCGGCCGAGCGCATCGGGCTCGCCCAGCCGTCCATGAGCAGCGCGTTGCGGAGGCTGCGTGCGCTGTTTGCCGACGAACTGTTCCTGCGTGCCGGCGCGGGCATGCAGCCGACCGAAAAGGCGCTGGCGCTGGCCGGGCCGATCGGCGAAGCGCTGCGACAAATCCGGAGCGCGTTGGTGCCCGATCAGGGCTTCGATCCGGCCATCGCGCGACGGCGCATCACCATCGCCGCGACCGACTACGGCGATCTCGTTGTGGTGCCGGAACTGACCCGGCTGCTGCGCATCGAAGCGCCCGGCATTGACCTTGCCGTGCGCCCGCTCACCGACGCGACGGTGGCGCTGGCGAAGCTGGAGCGCGGAGAACTCGATGCGCTGATCGGCGGGCACCTGCCGGAGTCGCCGCGCTGTGTCCGGCACCGGCTGTTCGAGGAACGCTTTGTCTGCGTCCGCGATACCGCGCGCACGAACCGATCGGAGCGCCTGAGTCTGGAAGATTACGCGACCCTGCCGCACGCGCTGTTCTCGGCGGCCGGCGGCGACGGCCTGCCGAGCGTGATCGACGCGTTGCTGGCGCGCCATGGACTGAAACGACGGGTGGCGGTGACGCTCGCGCATGTGGTGGCCGTCCCGTTCGCCGTGGCCGGCACCGACCTGATCGCCACGATGTCCGAGCGCGTCGCCCGGCGCTTCACGCATCTGGCCGACATTGCCGTCGTCGCGCCGCCGATCGACATCCCCGCCTTCGCGATCGACCTGATTCATACGAGCCGCGCCGCCCAGGATCCGGCGTTGCGCTGGTTCCTGGATGCCGCCGATCGCTGCGCCGGCCGATTGCGATATTGAGCGGTGACGGTTCTCCGACAGGGGTGGCTAACGACGGCCGCCGCTCCCTATATTGGCGCCGGATTCGAATCAGGCAGCCCATGCGCGTCTTCAGTGTTCCCGTTTCTGCGCCGTTCCTGCGGACCGTCATCTCGGCGCTGGTCGATGGCCGGCTGGTCGCGGGATTCGAGGCGCAGAACGATCCGGAAAGGCTCGCCAACGCCACGCTGTATCTGCCGACCCGCCGCGCAGGGCGGCTGGCGCGGGAAATCTTCCTCGATGTGCTCGAGTCGGACGCGGTCGTGCTGCCGCGCATCGTCGCGCTCGGCGACATCGACGAGGACGAGCTCGCCTTCGCCGACCAAAGCGAGGACGTCGGCGGCGCCGCGCCGCTGGAGATCCCGCCAAGGCTCGGCGAGCTCGAGCGCCGGCTGACCCTGGCGCATCTTGTCGCGGCCTGGGCGAAGACGCCGGTGTCGGCGCCACTGGTGGTCGGCGGGCCGGCCTCGACGCTGGCGCTTGCATCCGATCTCGCGCGCCTGATCGACGACATGGTCACGCGCGGAGTCGATTGGAGCGCGCTCGATGGACTGGTACCGGACCAGCTCGATCGGTACTGGCAGCACTCGCTCGAATTCCTGCGCATCGCGCGCATCGCCTGGCCCAATCATCTCGCGGAGATCAACCGGATCGAGCCGGCCGCGCGGCGCGATCTCCTGATCGCGGCGGAAGCCAAACGGCTGACCGCGCACCACGCGGGCCCGGTGATCGCCGCCGGTTCGACCGGCTCGATGCCGGCGACGGCGAAATTCCTGCACGTGGTGGCGAAGCTGCCGAACGGCGCGGTGGTGCTGCCCGGCCTCGACACCGATCTCGACGACGGCAGCTGGGACACGATCGGCGGCGAGCGCGGCGACGACGGCAGGTTCGTAACGCCGCCCTCGTCGAACCATCCGCAATTCGCGATGCACGCCTTGCTCGACCGCTTCGGCATCAAGCGTCGCGATGTCGAGAGCCTTGCCGACCCGGCGCCGCTCGGCCGCGAGGTGCTGGTGTCGGAGACGATGCGTCCCTCGACCGCAACGGCGCAGTGGCACGACCGGCTGGAACGGCCGGAGATCGTGGCGCGGATTTCCGCCGGGATGACCAACCTCGCTGTCGTCGAAGCCCCCAACCCTGAAATGGAAGCGCTCGCGATCGCCATTGCGATGCGCGAGGCGCGGCATCTCGACAAATCGGCGGCGCTGGTGACGCCCGACCGCGCGCTGGCGCGGCGGGTGATGGCGGCGCTGACCCGATGGGACCTCGCCTTCGACGATTCGGGCGGCGATGTGCTGATGGAAACACCGGCCGGCGTGTTCGCCCGCCTGACCGCGGAGGCGGCGACGAAGGGGCTGGAGCCGCCGACATTGCTGGCGATGCTGAAGCATCCGTTATGCCGGCTCGGCCGTTCGCATGGCGCGCTGCGGCGCGCGATCGAGGTGCTGGAGATCGCGCTGCTGCGCGGCACGCGGCCGCAAGCCGGGACCGCCGGCCTCGCCCGCGACTTCGCGCGCTTCCGCGCCGAACTGATCAAGCTGCACGGCGGCGAGACCTCGTCGCTGCACGCGATGGAGCCGCGCGCCCGGCTGCGCGACAACGAACTCAACCGGGCGCAGGACCTGATCGCCAAGTTGCAGGCGGCGCTGGCGCCGCTCGAAGGCATGGCGTCGTCAAAACCCTATGATTTCGCCGAGCTCGCCGCGCGCCACCGCGAGGCCCTGATTGCGCTGTCCGGCGATCAGAACGGCGTTGCTGTCGCGTTCGAGGAGCGCGCCGGTGCGTCGCTGGCGTCCGCGTTCGACGAGCTGCTCGCCAAGCAGCAGCCGAGCGGGCTGATGACGCCGCTCGCCGACTATCCCGAGGTGTTCCAGACCGCGTTCGCCGACCGCATGGTGCGGCGGCCGGAAGCGGCGCGCGCGCAGCTCAACATCTTCGGCCAGCTCGAAGCCCGTCTCACCGAATCCGATCGCGTCATCCTCGGCGGTCTGATCGAAGGTGTCTGGCCGCCGGCGCCGCGCATCGATCCCTGGCTCAGCCGGCCGATGCGGCACGAGCTCGGGCTCGACCTGCCGGAGCGCCGCATCGGCCTCTCCGCCCATGACTTCGCGCAACTGCTCGGCGGCGGCGAGGTGATCCTCACCCATTCCGCCAAGGCCGGCGGCGCGCCGGCGGTCGCCTCGCGCTTTCTGCATCGGCTCGAAGCCGTTGCGGGCGAGGCGCGCTGGAGGGCCGCGACATCGGCCGGCGAAACTTACGTGCAATATGCCGCCGAGCTCGACCGGCCCGACAAGGTCGAGCCGATCCCGCAGCCGGAGCCGCGGCCGCCGCGCGCGACGCGGCCGCTCAAGATGTCCGTCACCGAAATCGAAGACTGGCTGCGCGATCCCTACACGATCTACGCCAAACGCATCCTGCGGCTCGATGCGCTCGATCCGGTCGACATGCCGCTCTCGGCTGCCGACCGCGGCTCGGCGATTCACGATGCGCTCGGCGAGTTCACGCAGGTCTATGCCGACGCGCTGCCTGCCGACACCCTGCGCACGCTGCGCGAGATCGGCTCCAAATATTTTGCGCCGCTGATGGAGCGGCCCGAGGCGCGGGCGCTGTGGTGGCCGCGCTTCCAGCGCATCGCAGGATGGTTTGCCGAATGGGAGCAGGCCCGGCGCGGCCAGATCGAGGCCATCAAGGCCGAGATCCGCGGCGAGATCGGTATCCCGCTCGACGATGCCAGGACCTTCATCCTTTCCGCGCGCGCCGACCGCATCGAGCGCCGCCAGGGCGGCGGCTACGCCATTCTCGACTACAAGACCGGGCAGCCGCCGACCGGCAAGCAGGTCCGCATGGGCCTGTCACCGCAGCTCACGCTGGAAGCCGCGATTTTGCGCGAGGGCGGCTTCCCCGACATCCCGGCCGACTCCTCGGTCGGCGACCTCGTCTATGTCAGGCTGAGCGGCAACAACCCGCCGGGCGAGCAGCGTTCGCTGGAGCTGAAGATCAAGACCAACGACACGCCGCAGCCGCCCGATGAGGCCGCCGACAGCGCGCGGCGCAAGCTGGAAGCGCTGATCCGTGCCTTCGAGGACGAGAGCCAGGCCTATACCTCGCTGAATCTGCCGATGTGGGCGAACCGCTACGGCACCTATGACGACCTCGCCCGGATCAAGGAATGGTCCGCCGCCGGAGGATTGGGGATCGAGGAATGGTGAAGGCGCCGCGCCCCATCCCCGACGAGGTGCGCGCGCGGCAGGCGCGGGCGTCCGATCCGACTGCATCGGCCTTCGTCTCGGCCAATGCCGGCTCGGGCAAGACGCATGTGCTGGTGCAGCGCGTGATCCGCCTGTTGCTGTCGGGCGTGCCGCCGGAAAAGATCCTCTGCATCACCTTCACCAAGGCCGCCGCCGCCAACATGGCCGAGCGTGTGTTCACCACGCTCGGGCATTGGGTGACGCTGGATGATGCCGGGCTCGATGCCGCGATCCGCGCCGTCGGCATCCCGCATCCGAGCGCAAAGCTGCGGCGCGAGGCACGGAAGCTATTCGCCTGCGCGCTGGAGACCCCGGGCGGGCTGAAGGTGCAGACCATCCACGCGCTGTGCACCCGCCTGCTCCAGCAGTTTCCGTTCGAGGCCAACGTGCCGGCGCGCTTCGCCGTGATCGACGAGCGCGACCAGACCGACATGATGGAGCGCGCCAATCTCGCGGTGTTCCTCGAAGCGTCGCGGATTCCCGACAGCCCCATCGGCCGCGCGCTGCGGACGGCGATGGCAAATGCCGCCGATGTCACCTTCAAGGAAGTCGTGCGCGAGGCGTGCCTCAGCCGCGATCACTTCATGGCCTGGACCGACACCGCGGGCAGCGCCGCGGCCGCCGCCGCGCAGATGTCGGCGGCGCTCGGCGTCTCCGCCGACGATCGCATCGAGAATGTCGAGCGCGAGATCGTCGACGGTCCGAATCTGCCGCGCTCGGGCTGGAAGGAGATGGCGACGCTCCTCGATACCAGCAGCAAGGCGGATCAGAAGCAGGCAGAACGGCTGCGGAGCGCGCTGACCTTCACCGGTGCAGCCCAGGTCGACGAATATCTCGGCGTCTTCCTCACCGACGACCGCGCGCCGCGTGCGTCTGTCGTCACCAACAGTTTCATCAAGAAGAATTCGGTCGCGGGCCATCGGGTCGAGGCGGAGATCGATCGGCTCGGTCCCTTGATCGAACGCCGCCGCGCCGTGGTCGCGCGCGACCGCACCGCCGCGCTGCTGCACATCGCGACCGCCGCTGCAGCGAATTACCGCCGCGAGAAGCAGGAGCGCGGGCTGCTCGACTATGACGACCTGATCGACAAGACGCTGGCGATGCTCGATCGCGTCGCCTCGGGCTGGGTGCACTACAAGCTCGACCGCGGCGTCGACCACGTACTGATCGACGAGGCGCAGGACACGAGCCCCCGGCAGTGGGACATCGTCGCGCACATCATCTCCGAATTCACCGCCGGCGAAGGCGCGCGCGAGGGGCTGAACCGCACCATCTTCGCGGTCGGCGACGAGAAGCAGTCGATCTTCTCGTTCCAGGGCGCGGCGCCTCACGAGTTCGATGCGCGCCGGCGCGAGCTGCATCGCAAGTTCACCGCGGCCGGGCTGAAATTCGATCCGGTCGCCTTCACCTATTCGTTCCGCTCGGGCGCGACGATCCTGCACTCGGTCGACCACGTCTTCCGCGAGCAGGACATCTTTCGTAGCATTCATGCGGTCGAGAATGGCTACCCGATCCACAACGCGATGGCCGATGCGGGCCCCAGCCTGATCGAGCTGTGGGACCTCGCCGAGGCCGACGACAGGCAGGACATCGAGGGCTGGCGCGCCCCGTTTGACGGCGTCGCCGTCACCAGTCCCGAGGTCAAGCTCGCCCGCCGCATCCAGACCGAGATCAAGCGGCTGGTCTCCAGCGGCACCATGACCGGCAGCGCCGGCGGGCGGCGGCCGCTCAGCTATGGCGACATGCTGATCCTGGTGCGCCGGCGCGGCAACGCCTTCGACGCCGTGATCCAGGCGTTGAAGCATGCCAACATTCCGGTCGCCGGTGCCGACCGGCTGAAGCTCACCGAGCACATCGCCATCACCGACCTGATGAACCTTGCCGACGCGCTGCTGCTGCCGCAGGACGATCTCGCACTCGCGGTGGCGCTGAAGAGCCCGCTGTTCGGGCTCGATGACGACGATTTGTTCAAGCTGGCGTACGAGCGTCGCAGCTCGCTGCGCGACGCACTGGCCGGGCAGGCACCGACGGATGAGCGATTCGCGGCCGCGCTGCGGCGTCTCGAACAATGCGAGCGCCGCTTCACCCAGGAGACGCCGTTCGCCTTCTATGCCTGGCTGCTCGGCGGCGACGGCGGACGCGCGCGCATCCTGCGCCGGCTCGGCCACGAGGCCAACGATGCGCTCGACGAATTCCTGGAGCTGGCGCTGAACTATGAGCGCAAGGCGCCGGCCTCGCTGCAGGGCTTCATGGCCTGGTTGCGTTCGGCCGACACCGAGGTGAAGCGCGACATGGAGATCTCGCGCGACGAGGTGCGGGTGATGACCGTGCACGGCGCCAAGGGGCTCGAGGCGTCCGTCGTGTTCATGGTCGACACGACGACCTCGCCGTCGGACACGCAGCGGCTGCGGCTGATCCATCTGCCGCAGGGCAATGCCGCGCCGAACGCGCCCGGGGTCGTGGTGTGGGCCGGCAAGAAGGCCGAGGATCCGCCCGGCGTCGCCGAGGCGCGCAAGGCGATGCTCGAGGAGACCGAGGACGAGTATCGCCGCCTGCTCTACGTCGCGATGACGCGCGCGGCCGACCGGCTGATCGTCGGCGGCTGCATGCCCGGCAACATGAGTACGGTGCGCAAATCGTCCTGGTACGATCTGATCACCAAGGGACTCGCCAATTCCGGGCTCAAGCTCGAGGAGCTGGAGACGCCCGGCGGCAAGGTGATGCGCTATTCGCGGCCGGATGACGTCGCCGATCTCGCCGGCGCGGCTGCGTCAGCGGCCGCGGTGCCGATCGAGCTGCCGTCCTGGCTGCGTGCTGCGGCCGCACCGGAAGCATCAGCGGCGAGCATGCTGCGCCCGTCCGATCCGGCTGATGACGACAGCCATCCGATCCGAACCGGCGAATCGGTGCTGCTGCGTGCCCGCGCCCTGCAACGCGGCACGCTGGTGCACCGTCTGCTGCAATCCCTGCCCGACGTGGCCCTCGAGCGGCGGCGCAGCGCCGCGCTCGGCTACCTCGCGCGCAATGCCGACGGCTGGAGCGAACAGGAGCAGGCCGTGCTCGCGGATCAGGTGCTCGGCCTGATCGCCGATCCGCGCTTTGCCGCCGTGTTCGCGCCCGGCAGCCGCGCGGAAGTCTCGATCGTCGGGCGGCTGGAGCGGCCAGGCCAGCCGAAGGCGCTGGTCTCGGGCCAGATCGACCGCCTGGTTGTGACGCCGACCGACGTCCTGATCGTCGATTTCAAGACCAACCATGCCCCGCCCAGGACCGCAGCCGAGGCGCCGCGGGGCTATGTCCGGCAGCTCGCGCTGTACCGTGCGGTACTCGCCAGGCTTTATCCCCAGCGGCCCGTGCGGGCCGCCCTGCTCTGGACCGAAACGACTGAAATCATGGAGATTTCCGCCTCCGCGCTGGACGCCGCCCTGGCATAAGTTCATGTCGGCGTGAGCAAGCTTGACCCGGCAAGGGGGCATTCATACGTTTGCCCCATGCTCCCGGGCGCGATTCTCAACCGCGCCCTTTTGTCCCAACCGAACGAGGTACACACATGGCCGTTAGCAAGGTTTCCGACGCTGATTTCGAAACCGAAGTGCTCAAGGCGAACGGCCCCGTGGTCGTCGATTTCTGGGCTGAATGGTGCGGCCCCTGCCGCATGATCGCGCCCGCCCTCGACGAGATCGCCGGCGCGATGGGCGACAAGGTCAAGATCGTGAAGCTCAACGTCGACGAGAGCCCGAAGACCGCCTCCAAATATGGCGTGATGTCGATCCCGACCCTGATGATCTTCAAGGGCGGCGAGATGGCCTCCCGCCAGGTCGGCGCGGCGCCCAAGGCGAAGCTGCAGCAGTGGATCACCTCCGCGGTCTGATCCTGCTCCTTCTGATTAATAAATTCGTGCACGGCCGGCGGATTCGCCGGCCGTTTGCGTTGGGACCGTGTGTGTTGCGTTTGAAGGTCCCCGCACTTGCCCTCACCGCGTCAGAAGCCCGCTTCCAGGTCCACGCCGCTCGTCGCGATGGAGGCGCGTTCGGTCGACGAGATCCCGCGCGGCAAGGAATGGCAATATGAACCCAAGTGGGACGGCTTCCGCTGCCTGCTGTCGCGCGAGGGCGGCAACGTCGATCTGCGCTCGAAATCCGGCGAGGATCTTGCGCGCTATTTCCCCGAGATCGTCACCGCCGCGCTGAAGCTGAAGGCGGATCGTTCGTGCTCGATGGCGAGATCGTGGTGCCGCACGGCCGAACGTTCTCTTTTGACGATCTCCTGCAGCGCATTCACCCTGCCGCCAGCCGGGTGATGCGGCTCGCACAGGAAACGCCGGCCTTGTTTCTGGCGTTCGATCTCTTGGCCGCGCCAGCCAGGAAGAAGCTTTCCGGTCAGCCCTTGAGCGAACGACGACCGCAGCTCGAGGCGTTCGCCAGGTCGCAACTGAAATCCAATTCCAGCTTTCGGCTGTCCCCGGCGACGACAAGCTACGCGCTTGCCAGGAAATGGCTCGCGCAATCCGGCGGCGGCTCGGATGGCGTCATCGCCAAGCGCGTCGACCTGCCTTATCAGGCGGGCAATCGCGACGGCATGCAGAAGATCAAGAAATTCCGTAGCGCCGATTGCGTGGTCGGCGGCTTCCGCTACGCCACCAACGAGATCGCCGGTCGCAAGGTGGTCGGCTCGCTGCTGCTCGGGCTCTACGACGATGACGGCCTGCTGCACCATGTGGGCTTCACCTCCGCCATCAGGCAACAGGACAAGCCGGCGCTCACCGACCGCCTCGAGCCGTTGATCGCCAAGCCTGGCTTCACCGGGAACGCGCCGGGCGGGCCGAGCCGCTGGTCGACCGAACGCTCGGCGAAATGGTGCCCACTGAAGCCGAAGCTCGTCATCGAGGTCTGCTACGATCATTTCAGCGGCGACCGCTTCCGCCACGGCACCTCGATCCTGCGCTGGCGCCCGGACAAGGCGCCGCGGCAATGCCGCTTCGACCAGCTGAAGCAGAAGGTCGCGGATCCCATGAAGCTGTTGCGGGGGTGACGGCACTGCTGGTGCGCTGCAGCGAAATAGGAACCCGGACAGGCGGTCCATGTTGAGGGATCAAATGGCCCTCAGGAGGGATCCATGTCGAACCCCAGATCAACCGCGCAGGTCGCGGGACATCCTATCCATCCGATGCTTATTCCGTTTCCGGTCGTATGCTTTGTTTTGACCTTCGTTGCCGATCTCGCATTCTGGAAGACGGGCACTGACTTCTGGGCCAGCGCCTCACTCTGGCTGCTTGGTATCGGCCTGATCATGGCCGCGCTCGCCGCCGTCGCCGGCGTGATCGATCTCCTCGGAGACGATCAGGTCCGCAACCTTTCCGATGCGTGGCAGCATGCCGGCGGCAACGTCATCGCGGTGCTGATCGAGCTGTACAACTGGTATTCGCGCTTCGAGCACGGCACCTCCGCCATCGTGCCGACCGGTCTCGCGCTATCGTTCATCGTGGTCCTGATCCTGCTGTTCACCGGCTGGAAGGGCTGGGAGATGGTCTATCGCGAGCATGTCGGCGTCTCGGATGAGGCGCACATCCATTAAAGCGCGATGAGATTAGGTTGAATCGTCATCGCGCCTTCGCTCTTTGTTTGAGCATGATCTTTTCGGAAAACCGCTTCGCACTTTTCCGGATCATGCTTTAGGCAAGTCAGCGTATCCATCCCGTCGCCAGCGCCGAGGCGAGTTCGGCCTGGCCGTGCTGGCGCGCCAGCGCCGCCATTGCCGCGTGGTCGTAGGGGATGTGGCGGAAGGTTACGTCCCAGCCACCATCGACCCGCTCGAGGATCGCATAGCGCGCATCGGGCGAACCGGCCTCCACGACATGCGGATGCGGCTTGCCGGCGCGATAGCCGGGCGAGCCGACGCTACCGGGATTGACGATCAGCCGGCCGTCGCGAAGCCGCACGGCGCGCGGAGTGTGCGTGTGTGCACAGAGGATCAGCGATTGCGGCACGCCGGCCGCTCTCGCCTCGATCGCTTCCAGCGAGGACATGCAGACTTCGCCGCCCGGCAGCACGGTCTCGAGCCAGTAGGTCTCGTCATCCTGGGGCGTTGCATGACAGAGGAAAACCTCGTCGCGATAGATCGAATTCGCCGGCAGCGTGCGCAGCCAGTCAAGATGCTGCGGCTCGAGCTGGGTATAGGTCAGCCGCTCCCAGGAACCCATTTTCTCATGCGGGCGATCGAGCAGATAGCGGTCGTGATTGCCGAGCACATGCACGGCATCGAGCTGCATCAGGATCTCGATCGTGCGGCGCGCATCGAGCGGGCCGCTCAGCATGTCGCCGAGATTGACGATGTCGGCGATACCGTGCGCGCGGATGTCCGACAGCACGGCTTCGAGCGCGAGATGGTTGCCGTGGACGTCGGCGATCGCGGCAAAACGCATGGTATGATGTCCTGCCGTAGCCCGGATGCAGCGAAGCGTAATCCGGGAGGGCTTCCGTGACGGATTGAAAGGCCCGGATTTCGCTTCGCTGCATCCGGGCTACAACACAAACGTTATGCAGGAGGCGTGCCGTTGATCGCCAGCACGTGGCCGGCGAGATACAACGAGCCAGTGATCAGGATGCGCGGCGGTACGTCGTAGGCCAGCGCGGCAAGCCGCCGCAAGGCGGCGTCGACGCCATCAGCGATCTCGACCCGCATGCCGAGCGCCCGCGCGGCGTCAGCCAACCTGTCCGGCGCCATGCCGTTGTCGCGGCCGGGCACCGGGACGGCGATAATGTGGCGGGTGAGGCCGGCGAAATTGGCGAGAAATCCCTGCGCGTCCTTGTTGGCCATCATGCCCGCGATCACCACCAGCGGCCGCGACACCCGTTCCTCGAGATCGCCGAGCGCCGCCGCAGCGACACGCCCGCCCTCCGCATTGTGGCCGCCGTCGAGCCAGATCTCGGAGCCCTGCGGACCCTGGCCGACCAGCGCGCCGGAAACCAGCCGCTGCATCCGCGCCGGCCATTCCGCATTGACGATGCCGGCTTCAAAGGCCGCGATGTTGAGCTTGAATGCGTCGATCGCGCGCAGCGTCGCAATCGCAAGGCCAGCATTGTCGAACTGGTGCCGGCCGAACAGTTTTGGCGCGGCGAGATCCAGCAGGCCGCGCTCGTCCTGATAAACCAGCCGGCCCCGCTCGACGCCGACATGCCATTGCTGGCCGGCCGCGTGCAGCGGCGCGCGCATGCGGTTCGCCTGCGCCTCGATCACGGCCATCGCATCCGGCGCCTGCTCGGCCGAGATCACCGGCACCTTGCGCTTGATGATCGCGGCCTTCTCGCCGGCAATCGACGTCAGCGTATCGCCGAGGAAATCCATGTGGTCCATGCTGACGGGCGTGATGACGCAGGCCGCCGGCGCATCGACCACGTTGGTCGAATCGAGCCGGCCGCCGAGGCCGACTTCAAGCAATGCGACATCGGCAGGATGCTTGGCGAACAGGCAGAACGCCACCGCCGTTTCCATCTCGAAGATGGTGATGGGATTGCCGGCGTTGATGCGTTCGCATTGCTCGAACGTCTCGCGCAGCTCGTCGTCACCGACGAGCACGCCGCCGCCCACGCGGCCGAGCCGGAAGCATTCGTTGATGCGGACGAGATAAGGCGAGGTGAAGACGTGCACGCGCAGGCCGGCGGCTTCGAGAATCGCGCGCAGATAGGCGATGGTCGAGCCCTTGCCGTTGGTGCCGGCGACATGGATCACCGGCGGCAGCTTGCGCTCGGGATGATCGAGCCGCTCCATCAGGCCGCGCATCCGATCGAGGCTGAGATCGATGCGCTTGGGATGCAGCGCCGATATCCGCGCGATCAACGCCTCGAACGAGGCTTGCGGTGAGGCGGCGCTTGCGGTCACGCGTGCGGCGCAGCCGGCACCGTCTCAGGCGCCGTGACGATCTGGGCCGGTTCGATGACCGGTGCCGTGGGCTTCGATACGGATTCCAGCGCCGGCGCCTTGGTCAGCAGTCGGCAGAGTCGCGCCAGCGTCGGGCGCAACTCGTGGCGATGCACGACCATGTCGACCATGCCGTGCTCCTTGAGGTACTCGGCGCGCTGGAAACCTTCCGGCAGCTTCTCGCGAATGGTCTGCTCGATCACGCGCGCGCCGGCGAAGCCGATCAGCGCACCGGGCTCGGCGATCTGCACGTCGCCCAGCATCGCATAGGACGCGGTGACGCCACCGGTGGTCGGATTGGTCAGCACGACGATATAGGGCAGTTTTGCCTCGCGCAGCATCTGCACCGCGACCGTGGTGCGCGGCATCTGCATCAGCGACAGGATACCCTCCTGCATGCGCGCGCCGCCCGAGGCGGCGAACACGATGAACGGCGACTTCTTCTCGACCGCGAGCTCCATCCCGCGCACGATGGCCTCGCCCGCGGCCATGCCGAGCGAGCCGCCCATGAAGTCGAAATCCTGCACGGCGACGACGATGGCGGAGCCTTCGAGCTTGCCGTAGCCGACCTTGATCGCGTCGTTCAGATTGGTCCGCGCCCGCGCATCCTTGATGCGGTCGACATATTTCTTCTCGTCGCGGAACTTGAGCGGGTCGGGCGTGACCTCGGGCAGCGCAACGTCGAACCAGGTCTCGTTGTCGAAGATCGACTTCAGACGCGCCACCGCGCCCATGCGCATGTGGTAGTTCGAGCCGGGAATGACGAACTGGTTGGCCTCGACGTCCTTGTAGAACACGAGCTGCCCGGAATCCGGACATTTGATCCACAGATTCTCCGGCGTCTCCCGCCGCAGCATGTTGCGGATCTTCGGCCGGACCACATTGGTAAGCCAGTTCATGGTTTGCTCCGAAATGCGGATCGGTTCCGCACCAGCTGGATATATGGCGGGCCGGGCGAGCCCGGCAAGCCGCCATCGGCGGCCTTGTTGCCGCAAAATGTGGCTTATTCAGCGGCCTGTTTGGCGCCCCGGACCCCCTGCGCCAGCGCCGACACCAGGTCCGCCACCGCGCTCACGGTCTTCGGCGTCGCGCGGCCCTCGGCATCGAGATTGGCACGCACCACATCGACGATCGCGGTGCCGACCACCGCGCCGTTGGCGTTCTCGGCGATCGCGCGCGCCGTCTCCGGTGTGCGGATGCCGAAGCCGACGCAGACCGGCAGTTTCGTATGCCGCTTGATGCGGGCCACGGCTTCCGCGACCACCTTCGAATCGGCCGTCGCGGCGCCGGTGATGCCGGTGATCGAGACGTAATAGACAAAGCCCGAGGTGTTGGCGAGCACCGCCGGCAGCCGCTTGTCGTCGGTGGTCGGCGTCGCCAGGCGGATGAAATTGAGGCCGGCCTTCATCGCGGGCAGGCAGAGCTCGTCGTCTTCCTCCGGCGGCAGGTCGACGATGATGAGACCATCGACGCCCGCGCTCTTGGCGTCGACCAGGAACTTGTCGACGCCATAGATGTAGATCGGATTGTAGTAACCCATCAGCACGATCGGCGTCGCGTTGTCGTCCCTGCGGAAGCCGCGCACCAGCTCGAGCGTCTTCTTCAGCGTCATACCGGCCTTGAGCGCGCGCAGGCCCGCAGCCTGGATCGACGGGCCGTCGGCCATCGGATCGGTGAAGGGCATGCCGATCTCGATCACGTCGGCGCCGGACTTCGGCAGCGCCTTGATGATCGCGAGCGAGGTCGCAGGATCGGGATCGCCGGCCATCAGGAAAGTCACGAAGGCCGAGCGGCCCTGCTGCTTCAGCTCGGCGAAACGTGCGTCGATACGGGTGGTCACTTCTTCCTCGCCTTCAGGATGTCGCCGACCTGCGGGACATCCTTGTCCCCGCGGCCGGAGAGATTGACGACCATCAGGTGATCCCTGGGCCGTTTCGGCGCGAGCTCCATCACCTTGGCGATAGCGTGCGCGGGTTCGAGCGCGGGAATGATGCCTTCGAGCTTCGACAGCAGCTGGAACGCGGCGAGCGCCTCGTCGTCCGTCGCGGAGAGATAGTTCACGCGGCCGACCTCGTGCAGCCAGGAATGCTCGGGCCCGATGCCGGGATAGTCGAGGCCGGCCGAGATCGAATGCGCGTCCTGGATCTGGCCGTCCGCATCCATCAAGAGATAAGTGCGGTTGCCGTGCAGCACGCCGGGACGGCCGCCCGCCAGCGAAGCGGCGTGCAGCTGCGTCAGTCCGTGACCGGCGGCCTCGACGCCGAAGATCTCGATCAAGGGATCGTCGAGGAACGGATGAAACAGGCCCATCGCATTGGAGCCGCCGCCGATGCAGGCGACCAGCGAATCCGGCAGGCGTCCCTCGACCTCCTGCATCTGCGCCTTGGTCTCGTTGCCGATGATCGACTGGAAGTCGCGCACCAGCGTCGGATAGGGATGCGGGCCTGCGACCGTGCCGATGCAATAGAAGGTGTTGTGCACGTTGGTGACCCAGTCGCGCAGCGCCTCGTTCATGGCGTCCTTGAGCGTGCGCGTGCCCGACTGCACCGGCATCACCTTCGCGCCCAGCATCTCCATGCGGATGACGTTGGGCTGCTGCCGCTCGACGTCGACGGCGCCCATATAGACCACGCATTCGAGGCCAAAGCGCGCGCACAGCGTCGCAGTGGCGACCCCGTGCTGGCCGGCGCCGGTCTCGGCGATGATGCGCTTCTTGCCCATGCGCCGCGCCAGCATGATCTGGCCGAGCACGTTGTTCACCTTGTGCGAACCGGTGTGGTTGAGCTCTTCGCGCTTGAGGTAGATCTTGGCGCCGCCGAGATGCTCGGTCAGGCGTTCGGCGAAATAGAGCGGCGAAGGCCGGCCGACATAGTTCTTGAGGTAGCCGTTCATCTCGGCCTGGAAGGCCGGATCGTCCTTGGCGGCGGTGTAGGCCTTCTCCAGGTCGAGGATCAGCGGCATCAGGGTTTCGGCGACGAAGCGGCCGCCGAAGATGCCGAAATGGCCGCGCTCGTCGGGGCCGCTGCGGTAGGAATTGGGCAGGTTTGGATTCATCGAACCATCAGTTCTTCTTGCCGGCTTGCGGCGCTGTTTCCGCTCCCTCGCCCCGCTCTTGCGGGGAGAGGGCTGGGGTGAGGGGTTTCTCCGCTCGCTCGATCATCGTTGCAAGCCCCCTCACCCGCCCGCGCGTTGCGCGGCCGACCTCTCCCCGTTCACGGGGAGAGGTGAAGAAGGCTGGGTTGCGCGCGCGGCGCGAATGAAGGCCTTGATCATCTCGGGATCCTTGACGCCGGGGGCGCTCTCGACACCGGAGGACACGTCGACGCCGCCGGCGCGGGTGACACGGAGGGCTTCAGTGACGTTGTCGGCGTGAAGCCCGCCCGAGACCATATAGGGCAGTTTCAGATCGAGATTTTCCAGCAGGTGCCAGTCGAAGGGCTCCCCCAGGCCGCCGGGCCGCGTCGCATCCTTCGGCGCGCGCGCGTCGAACAAGATGCTGTCGGCGACTGCGGCGTAGCCCGGCAGCGGAGCAAGGTCGGCCGATGTCTCGACCGGCAGCGCCTTCATCAGCGGCAGGCCGAACTTCGCCTTGATGTCGCGCAGCCGCGCCGTGGTCTCCTTGCCGTGCAATTGCAGGATATCCGGCCGCAACGTCTCGACGATGTTTTCCAGGGTCGCATCGTCGGCATCGACGGTCAGGGCGACCTTGACGGCGCGGCCCTTGGCGCGGCTGCCGAGCTCGCGCGCGGTCTCGAGGCTGATGTGACGCGGCGACGGCGGAAAGAACACGAACCCCACCATGTCGGCACCGGCGTCGAGCGCCGTTTGAAGCGTCTCCCGCGTGGACAGGCCGCAGATTTTGACGAGCAGGGACATGGTCTCAAAACGGGTCTCAAAACGGGTTTTCGGGCGGCCGGAACCGGGGGCGGTCCCCGGTCCGACGGGGCGGGTTCTACAACGTCGCGCCCAGCTTGTCTCGCCCGGCGGCCCCGTAAAAACCTGATAGGGCCGGGGCCGGACGGCGCTGCGCGTCGTCCCGGGAGGCGGCGGCCCTGAGCTCGGCGAGCTCGGCGCGGACGTGGCGGGCGTCAGCCTCGTGCTGCCGGGCCGCGCGGCGCCAGCGCCCTTGCTTGAACCAGGTTCCGATGCCGCCCGCGATCACGCCCAGGATCGCGGAGGCGATAATGACGACGAACAGCGGCAGTGTGACTGCAACCGTCGGGGTCACCGAATTGAAGGGATCGAACGACACCGTCACCCAGTGACGGTTGGCGACTGCAAAAATGATGAAGATCAGTCCGAGCGGAATGACGACCACTGCCGTGAAGAACTTTCGCATGACCATCTCTCGCAGCGATGGAGAAAGTGCGGGCATATCGCCCGCAGCACGGCAACGCCTGACGTCGCGCCTTAGGCGTCGGCCTTAAGCATCAGCCTTGGGCGCATCGACCTTGGCGGCGCCCGCCTCGGTCACGTCGCGGTTCAGCCGCTCGCGCATTTCCTTGCCGGTCTTGAAGAACGGAACGCTCTTCTGATCGACGGGCACATGGGCGCCGGTGCGTGGATTGCGCCCAGCGCGTGCAGGGCGGTGCTTGACCGAGAAGGCACCGAAGCCGCGCAGCTCGACGCGATCACCACGCGCAAGCGCCGCTACGATCTCTTCGAGAATCGCATTCACAATGTTCTCGACATCCCGCTGGTACAGATGCGGGTTGTGCTCGGCGATACGCTGAACAAGTTCGGATTTGATCATCGAGAGTGGGATCCGGGCTCTTGCGGAAACCCATTTCCGTGAAAATGCCGTGCACTGTCAAGACGCTAAATCGATTTAGGGCGCCGTGAAATCACGTGACAAATAGCCCAATTGGGGCATGCGGCGATTCCCGCAAAGCGGGAATAGCCTGATGAGCACGCCTTTGGCAGCCGATCAGTTGGTTCCGGCCGGGCTCCACAGCGCCAGCATGCCGTCCAGCCCGAACCGGTCGACTGCCTCGGCCACGCCGCCCTGCTCGATCCGCCGCGCGATCGCGCCAAGACCGAACGCATCGAGCGTCACGGACGCCGCCGTACGCAGGAAGGTCAGGTCGCCGAACCGCGGATTAAGCTTGTAATTGCGCACCGGCAGGTCGCTTTTGACCTTCTTCTCGGCAACCAGCCAGGCGATCGCGGTCTTCTCGTCCCCCAGCTGATCGACCAGCTTGAGATCGACCGCCTGCCGGCCGGTGAAGACGCGACCGTCCGCGACCTTCTCCAGCAGGTCATCGTCCATGCCGCGCCGTTGCTTCACCAATCCACGGAACCATGCATAGGAGTCCTTGACGAGACCGTCGATCGCGGCGCGGGCCTCCGGGCTGGTGGGTTCGAAGCCGTTGGGCGCGGCCTTCAGCGGGGAAGATTTGATCTCCTCCATTTTCACGCCGACAGTCTTGAGCAATTCCGAAACGTTGGGGTACTGGAACAGCACGCCGATCGAGCCGACCAGCGAGCTCTGCTGGGCGATGATGTGGTCGCTCGCGATCGCCGTGATGTAGCCGCCCGATGCGGCGAGACCCTCGACGACGACGACCAGCGGCTTCTTCGCCTTCAGGCGGGTGAGCGAGTCGTAGAGCTGCTCGGAGCCGGCAGTGGTGCCGCCCGGCGAGTTGATGTGAACGACAACAGCCGCATAGCTCGACTTGCCGAGCCGCTCCAGCGCCTCGACGCGATCCTGGTCGCTACGGATCAGTCCGTCGATATTGACCCGCGCGATCGTGTTCGATGTCGAGAAGCCGCCGCGCCCGCCGGCGGCGATCACGCCCACGCCGACAATGGCCGCGATCGCAATGACCGCGGCGGCGACGCGCCAGAACGTCAGTTTGCGCCTGATGCGGCGACGATCGACGATCACGTCTGAATCCAGCGACATCGGATCTCTCCAGAAATGGTCAGCGCGCAATCCGCGCGTTTTGCAGTCGCAGCGTCACTATCAGCTTAGCCAAATACATCAATTGCGACGCAATATGAAGAAAACAAGGCCCGGTATTCGGAGACACTCGTAGCCCGCGTGCACGTGCCCTTCATCCCGGTCGCGCCTTAACCTCCCCTTGAAAAGGGAGGTCGCTTTGCTCGCCAGAGCAAAGCGGGTGGGGATGGGATCAGCTCTCTCCATGAGCAGCATCGCCTGTGGCTGACCCCCATCCCTACCTTCCCCCTTTCAGGGGGAAGGGGAAGAGAAATCGGTAGCCCGGATGAAGCGAAGCGTAGTCCGGGAGGCTTCAGCAGCGCGGATTGAAAGTCCCGGATCGCTTCGCTCCATCCGGGCTACGCGGCAAGATACACAAAAGGGGCCCCGGCTTGCGCCGGGGCCCCGATTGTTCGCTCAAATCACGCGAACGCTTACTTGTCGGTGTCGCGGTTCTTGAGCGCGGTGCCCAGAATGTCGCCGAGCGTCGCGCCCGAATCGGAAGAGCCGTACTGCGCGATGGCTTCCTTCTCTTCGGCGACTTCGAGCGCCTTGATCGACACCTGGACCTTGCGGGCCTTCTTGTCGAACTGGATCACGCGGGCATCGACCTTCTCGCCGACGGCGAAGCGTTCGGCGCGCTGGTCGTTGCGGTCACGCGCGAGCTCCGAGCGCTTGATGAAGGTGGTGAAGTCGGTACCGGCGATCTTCACCTCGATACCGCTCTCCTTCACTTCGAGCACTTCGCAGGTCACGACCGCGCCCTTCTTGACATCGCCCGGCTCGGCGAAGGGGTCGCCTTCGAGCTGCTTGATGCCGAGCGAGATACGCTCCTTCTCGACGTCCACATCGAGCACCACGGCCTTCACCATGTCGCCCTTCTTGTAGTTGTCGATCACCTGCTCGCCCGGAAGCTTCCAGTCGAGGTCGGAGAGGTGGACCATGCCGTCGACGTCGCCCTCGAGACCCAGGAACAGACCGAACTCGGTCTTGTTCTTGACCTCGCCCTCGACCACCGAACCGGTCGGGTGAGCTTCGACGAAGACCTCCCAGGGGTTGCGCATGGTCTGCTTGAGGCCGAGCGAGATGCGGCGCTTGACGGAATCGACTTCCAGCACCTGCACGTCGACTTCCTGCGAGGTCGAGACGATCTTGCCGGGATGCATGTTCTTCTTGGTCCACGACATCTCGGAGACGTGGATCAGGCCTTCGATGCCCGGCTCGAGCTCGACGAACGCACCGTAGTCGGTGATGTTGGTGACACGGCCGGTGAAGCGGGCACCCAGCGGGTACTTGGCTTCGATGCCCTGCCACGGATCGTCCAGCAGCTGCTTCATGCCCAGCGAGATGCGGTGCGTCTCGTGGTTGATCTTGATGATCTTGACCTTCACGGTCTGGCCGATCGAGAGCACCTCGGTCGGGTGGTTGACGCGGCGCCACGCGATGTCGGTGACGTGCAGCAGGCCGTCGATGCCGCCGAGGTCGACGAACGCACCGTAATCGGTGATGTTCTTGACCACGCCGTCGATGACCTGACCCTCTTCGAGGTTCTGCACCAGCTCCTGACGCTGCTCGGCGCGGGTCTCTTCCAGCACCGTGCGGCGGGAGACGACGATGTTGCCGCGGCGACGGTCCATCTTGAGGATCTGGAACGGCTGCGAGTTGTTCATCAGCGGCGCAACGTCGCGGATCGGGCGGATGTCGACCTGCGAGCGCGGCAGGAATGCCACGGCACCGTCGAGGTCGACCGTGAAGCCGCCCTTGACCTGGTTGAAGATGACGCCGTTGACCTTCTCGTTGTTCTGGAACGCCTTCTCGAGCTTGCCCCAGCTCTCTTCGCGGCGCGCCTTGTCGCGGGACAGCACGGCTTCGCCGAGCGCGTTTTCGATGCGATCGAGGAACACTTCCACCTCGTCGCCGACCTTGAGATCGCTTTCACGGCCGGGGCCGGAAAATTCGCGCAGCGCGACGCGGCCCTCGGTCTTCAGGCCGACGTCGATGACGGCCATGTCCTTTTCAATTGCAACCACCTTGCCCTTGATGACGGAGCTTTCCTGCAGGTTGCCGCCTGCGAAGGACTCGTCGAGCATCGCGGCGAAATCGTCACGCGAGGGGCTATAGGTATCAGCAGAAGTCGAAGCCATTTGTTCTCCAGTTGCGGAAGTCTTGCCGGCCGTTGGGTTCATGGGCGCACCGTGCGTGAAGTGTCGGGGTTCCGCAAACCCTGACGACCGCTCATTGCAGGAGGTGCAACAGCGGGCCGGCAGCAAGACTGCACGTTCGGTACGTATGATTGATCCGGAACCTGAAACGAAAATATCGACTGCAAGACCTGGGAGCGGGCGTTCCTCCAGATGCGGCGTTGGTTTCGTTTGAGGTTGACTCAAACCCATCGCCGGCCCGCTCAGACACGGCCTCGACATCGTCGATGCTGCTCCGAACGGCGCTGATATAGCCCTGCATGCGACTTTCGGCAAGCAGGAAATGCCCCATTTTGCTGGGTTTTCGGGCCGAAAGCGCCGCGACGGCCCGCGATTCTAGCGCCTGGCGCGCGCGGCCTCGACGATGGCGATGGCGGCACGCACGCCGGCCTCGATGTCGAGGTTCGAATTGTCCAGCGTGTGGGCGTCCGGAGCCGGCCGCAGGGGCGCGATCGCCCGGTTCTTGTCCCGCTCGTCGCGCTTGAGGATGTCGGCGAGCACCGCCTCTTCGTCGGCGTCCTCGCCGCGGGCGCGCGCCTCCAGCGTGCGCCGCCGCGCCCGCACGCGGGGGTCTGCCACGACGAAGATCTTCACGTCGGCATGGGGGCAGATCACGGTTCCAATGTCCCGGCCGTCCAGCACCGCCCCGGGCGGATCGGCGGCGAATTGCCGCTGGAAGTTGACCAGGACCTCGCGGACCCTGGGGATCGCCGAGACGATCGAGGCGCCCTCGCCGGCCTTCTGGGTCTTCAGCGCGGGATTGCCGAACTTTTCGGGGTCGAGCTCCAGCGCCGCGGCCACGGCCAGCACCTCGTTGCTGAGCTCGGCGCCGGCCTGCATCATCGAATAGGCCACCGCGCGGTAGATCACGCCGGTATCCAAGTGGCGATAGCCGTAATGATGGGCGAGACGCTTGCCGAGCGTCCCCTTGCCCGAGGCCGCCGGCCCGTCGATGGCGATGATCATGAAAACTCGGCCCCTAGCGAACGCATCATCGGAATGAAATCCGGGAAGCTGGTGGCGATGAAAGCGGTGTCGTCGACCGTCACCGGCTGGTCGGAGGCGCAGCCCATCACCAGGGCCGACATCGCGATGCGATGGTCCATGTGGGTGGCGACGGTGCCGCCACCGGGGACATGGCCGCGGCCCTCGACGATCAGATCATCGGCTGAGACCTCGACCTTGACGCCGTTGACGCGAAGCATGGCGGCGGTCGCCTCCAACCGGTCGGATTCCTTGACGCGCAGCTCCTGCAGCCCGCGCATGATCGTCGTGCCTTCGGCGAAGGAGGCTGCGACCGCCAGCACCAGATATTCGTCGATCATCGAGGGCGCGCGCTCCGGCGGCACCTCGACGCCGCGCAGCTTCGAGGCGCGCACGCGCAAGCGCGCCATCGGCTCGCCGGCATCGCCCCGCACCTCGCTCTCCTCGATCGAGGCGCCCATTTCGCGCAGCGTGGTGAACAGACCGGTGCGCAGCGGATTGGTCATGACGTCGGACAGCACGATATCGGAACCCTCGACGACCAGCGCCGCAACAATCGGGAAGGCCGCCGAAGAGGGATCGGCGGGGACAACGACGTTGGCGCCATGCAGCTCGGGCTCGCCCACAAGCGTGATGCGGCGGCCGTGCTGGCCTTCCTGGACCGAGGTGATGTCGGCCCCAAAATGCTTCAGCATCAGCTCGGTGTGGTCGCGGCTGGCCTCGCTCTCGATCACGGTCGTGGTGCCCGGCGCAGCCAGGCCCGCCAGCAGCACGGCCGATTTGATCTGGGCCGAGGCGACCGGGGTCCTGTAGATGATCGGCAGCGGATCGCGCGCACCCTGGAGGGTCAGCGGCAGACGGCCGCCCTCGCTTATGTTGCTGGTTCGGGCGCCCATCAGCTCCAGCGGATCGAGGATCCGGCGCATGGGGCGGCTGCGCAGCGAGGCGTCGCCGTCGAACACCGCCGAGATCGGGCAGCCGGCAACGGCGCCCATGACCAGCCGGCAGCCGGTGCCGGAGTTGCCGAAATCCAGCGGCGCGGCGGGCTGTGCGAAGCCGCCGACCCCGACGCCGGAGACCGTCCAGGCGAACGGCGCCGTCCGCTCTACTTTGGCGCCGAGCGCCTGCATGGATTTGGCTGTATTGAGGACGTCCTCGCCCTCCAGCAGGCCTGAAACCCTGGTCTCGCCGACCGCGAGCGCGCCCAGGATGAGGGCGCGGTGGGAGATCGATTTGTCCCCGGGCACGCGGACCGTGCCGGCCAGGGGGCCGCACGCGCGCGATTCCAGCGGGGTCGGGGTGTCAGAATGGGCCAAGATTGTGTCCTCTCGCGCCGCGGCAGGTATCACATAGGCAACACCGCGTCACGCGCCCGTCAAATGCGCGCAAACCGCTATTGACAGCGGCCCCTCAACTAGCCAAGTGAAGCTCCGTTTTTCAGGAAAATTCTGGGATTACCACGTGGCCAAGTCCGAACTCGGAACTAAACGTATTTGCCCGACCACGGGCAAGAAGTTCTATGACCTCAACAAGAATCCGGTGATCTCGCCCTATACCGGCGAGGTGGTGCCGATCGCCCCGGTCGCCCCGCCGCGGGGCCGTGGCGCCACCGTCAGTTCGCCTGCGACCGCAGCCGACATGCCGGAGCCGGCAGAGGCCGAAGAATTGGTCTCCCTCGAAGAGGCCGACGCCGAGGAAAACACCGGCAAGGTCAAGGCCGTCGTGCCCGAATCCGAGGACGATATCGAGGTCGACGAGACCATCGACGACGACGATGACGATGATTCGACCTTCATTGCCGACGAGGAAGAGGGTGATGAGGACGTGACCGACATCATTGGTGACGTCGGAGGTGATGAAGAGACTTGAGATCAGCCCTGATCTATGATCAACGGTGCTGCCGCGCGAGTCGTCTAGGCCTCGCGGCCGGGATCGATCCCCCAGGATCATCCAAACTGGATAAGGGGCCATAGCTCAGCTGGGAGAGCGCTTGCATGGCATGCAAGAGGTCGGCGGTTCGATCCCGCCTGGCTCCACCACGCTTCGCCCTTCGGGCTACGCGTGGTGTCCGGCGTAGCCCGAAGGGCGAAGACGCCCCCTACTCCCCGATCACCGCATTGAGCCTGTCGCGCAGCGCGACGATCTCGTCCTTCATCGCGACCAGTTCCGACACCGAGCAATCCGACGCCGCCAGGATCGACTGCGGCACGGCGCGGGCCTTTTCGCGCAGCACGTGACCCTGCGGCGTCAGCGCGATCAGCACCACCCGCTCGTCTTCGGTGCTCCGGGTCCGCCTGATCAACTCGGCCGCCTCCAGCCGCTTCAAGAGCGGCGTCAGCGTGCCCGAATCCAGGAACAGCTTCTCGCCGATGTCCTTGACCGGCACGTCGTCGCGTTCCCACAGCACCAGCATCACCAGATATTGCGGATAGGTCAGGCCGAGCCGGTCGAGCAGCGGCTTGTAGACGCGGTTGAAGGCATGCGCTGCGGAATAGACCGCAAAGCAGATCTGGTTGTCGAGCCGCAATGCCTGATCCGCCGCCGTCGGTTTCCTGGCCATGATTCCCATCGAATCCATCTCGTTTCCGGGTCATTCTGGGCTCACGGGACCGCGGATTCAATTGCGAACAATTAAATGTGAGGCCGCATATTTTATATTGTGCGCAATATATTTGCGTGCAATACACGTGTTGTTGAATTCAAGCCCAACCCACCAAGGGAGACCACAATGTCCGTGAACGTCCTCTACAAGACCAGCGCAAAAGCCACCGGCGGCCGCGACGGCCATGCCGCGACCCTCGACGGCGCACTCGACGTCAAGCTCACCACGCCGAAGGAGCTCGGCGGCGGTGGCGGCGCCGGCAACAATCCCGAGCAGCTGTTCGCGGCCGGCTATGCCGCCTGCTTCATCGGCGCGATGAAGTTCGTGGCTTCGCAGGGCGGCCCGAAGGTGCCGGCCGACGCCACCGTCACCTCGACCGTCGGCATCGGCCCGCGCTCCGAGGGCGGCTTCGGCCTCGACATCGATCTGGCCGTCTCGCTGCCGGGCCTTGCCCGCGCCGAGGCCGAGGCGCTGGTCGAAAAGGCGCATCAGGTGTGCCCCTACTCCAATGCCACGCGCGGCAATGTCGACGTCAAGCTGAGCGTCGTCTAATTCCACACCACGCAATGGTCCGCCGCGACGCGTGGCGGACCATGCTCTTTCAGCGGCTGGTTCGCTTGGCGAACGCATGCGCCGCCTGCTGCATGGGCCTGCGCCGACGGAAGCATTGCTGGGCCGGCTGAAGACCGTTAGCTCTGGGACCCTCGTTATCTGATCCCAACTGAGCGAAGGTTGCTCCCATGAATACCCCAGCGGCTACGGGCGCGATGAGCGGACTGCGCGTCATCGATCTCACGCGCGTGCTCGGCGGTCCCTACTGCACCCAGATCCTCGCCGACCATGGCGCCGACGTGATCAAGGTCGAGCCGCCCGCGGGTGACGAGGTCCGCGAATGGGGCCCTCCCTTCCACGAGGAGGACGCGGCCTATTTCGTCGGCATCAACCGCAACAAGCGCTCGATCGGCCTCGACCTCGGCTCCGAGGGCGGCCGCGCGGTGCTGCTCAAGATGCTGGAGACGGCCGACGTCCTGATCGAGAATTTCAAGCCGGGCACGCTGGAGAAATGGGGCATCGGCAACGAGACCTTGCGCGAAAAATTCCCGCGCCTCGTGCATTGCCGGATCTGCGGCTTCGGCGCCGACGGCCCGCGCGGCGGCAACCCCGGCTATGACGCCATCATCCAGGCCATGACCGGCATGATCGCGGCGACCGGCTCGCCCGAGAGCGGGCCGATGCGGATCGGCGTGCCGCTGGTCGACATCACCACCGGCCTTTATGCGGCGATCGGCATCCTGATGGCGCTTTCGGAGCGGCAGCGCTCCGGCAAGGGCCAATTCCTGGAGACGACGCTATACGAGACCGGCCTTGCCATCATGCATCCGCACACCGCGAACTATTTCATGCATGGCAAGCCGCCGAGCCTCACCGGCAACGAGCACCCGAACCTCGTGCCCTACGCAATCTTCCCGACCAAGACCGACAACATCTTCATCGGCGTCGGCAATGACGGCACCTTCCGCAAGCTCGCCAAGGAGATCGGCAAGCCCGAGCTCGGCACCGACCCGCGCTTTGCCCGCAACAAGGACCGTATCGCCAATCGCGAGGCGCTGCGTGCCGAGCTTGCCGCCGTGTTCAGCCAGCACGAGGCCGAGCCGCTGTGCAATCGCCTGCTCGCCGCGGGCCTGCCCGCCGGCCCCGTGCAGAAGATCGACCAGGCGTTGACCAACCCGCACACGATCGCGCGCGGCGATATTATCGAGAAGGACTGGTACAAGGGCGTCGCCTCACCGATCCGGCTCGATCGCTCAAAGCCGAGCCTGCGCCGCCTGCCGCCGAAATTCAGCCAGCACGCGGCGGAGGTGCTCGGCGAGTTCGGCTACTCCAAGGCCGAGATCGACGGCCTGGTTGAAAAGGGCGTGGTCTGCGGTCCTCAGCGTAAGCGCTAAAGGCGTTTTCGAGCCTGTCCCGCACGTGATGCGGGATGGGCACCGGTTCGCGTCAGAACAAAGCCGGAGCGTCGGCCCGTATCGAACCGGCCGACGCATCAACACTGCGGTGCAACGTCGCGGCCGGCGTTGCACCGCACGGATGCGGCTGCGGTCTTCGCCTTTTTTACCGCTTCCCTTCGCTTCGGCTTCCCCCCTACCATGACTTTCGTTTATACGGTCATTTGAACGTCATCCGGCGCTGATAACGCGCGCAACGAAAGACGACGTTCCAATTGGGAGGGGTTTTGATGTTCTTTCGACGACTAGGCGCTGCCGCGGCAGCCGCTGCCACGCTCGCATTCGCGTCGCCCGCGTTCGCTGTGACCGAAATCCAGTGGTGGCACGCGATGACCGGTGCCAACAACGACGTCATCGTCAAGCTCGCCAGCGACTTCAACGCCGCGCAGAGCGACTACAAGGTGATCCCGACCTACAAGGGCAACTACGCCGACACGATGAACGCCGGCATCGCGGCGTTCCGCGCCGGCAACGCGCCACACATCATGCAGGTGTTCGAGGTCGGCACCGCCACCATGATGGCCGCGACCGGCGCCGTGAAGCCGGTCTACAAGCTGATGGCCGAGACCGGCGAGAAGTTCGATCCGAAGGCCTATCTGCCCGCGATCACCGGCTACTATTCGACCTCGAAGGGCGAGATGCTGTCCTTCCCCTTCAACTCGTCGTCGACCGTGATGTGGGTCAACCTCGACGAGCTGAAGAAAGCGAATGTCGAGATCCCGAAGACTTGGCCCGAAGTGTTCGACGCCGCCAAGAAGCTGAAGGCGGCCGGCCACGCGACCTGCGGCTTCTCGAACTCCTGGGTCACCTGGGTCAATCTCGAACAGCTCTCCGCCTGGCACAACGTGCCGCTGGCGACCAAGGCCAACGGCCTCGACGGCTTCGACACCGTGCTCTCCTTCAACGGACCGCTGCAGGTCAAGCATCTCGAGAATCTGGTCGAGCTCCAGAAGGACAAGACCTACGACTACGCCGGCCGCACCAACACCGGCGAAGGCCGCTTCACCTCGGGCGAATGCCCGCTCTACCTGACTTCGTCGGCGTTCTTCGGCAACGTCAAGGCGCAGGCCAAGTTCGCCTTCACCGCGGTGCCGATGCCCTATTATCCCGACGTGAAGGGCGCGCCGCAGAACTCGATCATCGGCGGCGCCTCGCTCTGGATCATGGGCGGCAAGTCGGCCGACGAATACAAGGGCATCGCGAAATTCCTGACCTTCCTCTCGGACACCGATCGTCAGGTCTACATCCACAAATCGTCGGGCTATCTGCCGATCACCAAGGCGGCCTATGAGAAGGCCAAGGCCGAGGGCTTCTACAAGGACCAGCCCTATCTCGAGACCCCGCTGCTCGAGCTGACCAACAAGGAGCCGACCGAGAACTCCCGCGGCCTGCGCCTTGGCAACATGGTGCAGCTCCGCGACGTCTGGGCGGAAGAGATCGAGCAGGCGCTGGCCGGCAAGAAGACCGCCAAGCAGGCGCTGGATGCGGCCGTCGAGCGCGGCAACACCATGCTGCGGCAGTTCGAAAAGACCGCCGTCCGCTGACATGATGCCTTCGGGCTTGATCCAAAAAGGTGCGAAGCGGTTTTCCGAAAAGATCATGCCCAGACGACAAGCTAAGGCGCGATGACGATCCAACCTCATCTCATCGCGCTTTAGGGCCATCAACCGGCAGGCCGCATCCGCGGCCCGCCCTTCTTCCGAACCCATGCAAAAGCAAGCGATTTTCCAATCGAAGCTGTTGCCCTACGCGCTGGTTGCGCCGCAGCTCGCGATCGTCCTGATTTTCTTCTACTGGCCGGCCTTGCAGGCGGTGATCCAGTCCTTCCTGCTCCAGGACGCGTTCGGCCTCTCGACCAGCTTCGTCTGGTTCGAGAACTATATCGACCTGTTTAGGGAGCCCGCCTATTTCGAGGCGATCCTGCGCACCTTCTTCTTCTCGTTCGCGATCGCGGTGTCGTCGCTGTCGTTTGCGCTGCTGCTCGCGGTGATGGCGGACAAGCCGCTGCGCGGCTCGATGCTCTACCGCACGCTGCTGATCTGGCCCTATGCGGTGGCGCCGCCGGTCGTCGGCGTGCTCTGGATCTTCATGCTGCATCCCTCACTGGGCGTGCTCTCGCGCTATCTGCGGGCCCTCGGCATCGACTGGAATCCGCTGCTCGACGGCGACCAGGCCGCGGCGCTGATCATCCTCGCCGCCGCCTGGAAGCAGATCTCCTACAATTTCCTGTTCTTCCTCGCCGGCCTCCAGAGCATCCCCAGAAGCGTGCTCGAGGCCGCCGCGATCGACGGCGCGCGGCCGATGCGGCGGTTCTGGACCGTGACCTTCCCGCTGCTGTCGCCGACCATCTTCTTCCTCCTGGTCGTCAACATCGTCTACGCCTTCTTCGACACGTTCGGCATCATCGACACCATGACCCGTGGCGGCCCCGGCAAGTCGACCGAGACGCTGGTCTACAAGGTCTATACCGACGGCCTGCTCGGCGGAAATCTCGGCAGCTCGGCGGCACAGTCGGTGATCCTGATGATCATGGTCATCGTGCTGACGGGCATCCAGTTCCGCTTCGTCGAACGCAAGGTGACCTACTGATGGTCGAGGAAGAGGGCTTCCGGCGCTACGTCGCCCACATCATCCTGTGGATCGGGATCGCGATTGTCGCCTTCCCGGTCTATCTCGCCTTCATCGCCTCCACCCAGGACAACGCGGTGATCGCCAACGGCCAGATGTCGCTGCTGCCGGGCGGCCATTTCCTCGAGACCTACTACCAGACGATCTTCGTCGGCACGAGCGGCTCGACCCGCGAGCCGGTCGGCAACATGATGCTGAACTCGCTGGTGATGGCGCTGCTGATCGCCGTCGGCAAGATCGCGATCTCGATAATCTCGGCCTATGCGATCGTCTATTTCCGCTTTCCGTTCCGGATGCCGATCTTCTGGCTGATCTTCATCACCCTGATGCTGCCGGTCGAGGTCCGCATCTATCCGACCTACAAGATCGTCGCCGATCTGCACATGCTCGACAGCTATGCCGGCCTGTCGCTGCCGCTGATCGCCTCGGCGACCGCGACGCTGCTGTTTCGCCAGTTCTTCATGACGGTGCCGGATGAGCTGCTGGAGGCCTCACGCATCGACGGCGCAGGTCCCTTCCGCTTCTTCTGGGATACGCTGCTGCCGCTGTCGCGCACCAACATGGCGGCGCTGTTCGTGATCCTGTTCATCCTCGGCTGGAACCAATATCTCTGGCCGCTGCTGATCACCACGCGCGACGACATGCAGACCATCCAGATCGGCATCCGCAAGATGATCACCACCACCGACGCGCTGACCGAATGGCCGATCGTGATGGCGACCGCCGTGCTGGCCATGCTGCCGCCGGTGTTCGTCGTCGTCGTCATGCAGAAGCTGTTCGTGCGCGGACTGGTCGAGACGGAAAAGTCATGGCTAACGTCACCCTGCGCAACGTCCGCAAGACCTATCCCGGCGGCTTCGAGGCCATCAAGGGCGTCGACGTCGATGTCGGCGACGGACAGTTCTGCGTGCTGGTCGGCCCCTCCGGCTGCGGCAAGTCCACGCTGCTGCGCATGGTCGCGGGACTCGAAACGGTCACCGGCGGCGAGATCGACATCGGCGGCCGAATCGTCAACCAGATCGAGCCCGCCGATCGCGACATCGCGATGGTGTTCCAGAACTACGCGCTCTATCCGCATATGAGCGTCTACAACAACATGGCCTACGGCCTGCGCAACCGCGGCATGGCGGAGGCGGAGATCAGGACCCGCGTCGACGAAGCCGCGCGCATCCTCGAGCTCACATCGATGCTGGAGCGCAAGCCGCGCCAGCTCTCGGGCGGCCAGCGCCAGCGCGTCGCCATGGGCCGCGCCATCGTGCGCCAGCCCAAGGTGTTTCTGTTCGACGAGCCGCTCTCCAATCTCGACGCCAAGCTGCGCATCGCGATGCGCGTCGAGATCCGCAAATTGCAGCGCCGGCTCAACACCACGTCGATCTACGTCACCCACGACCAGCTCGAGGCGATGACGCTCGCCGACATTCTCGTCGTGATGAACGGCGGCCAGGTCGAGCAGGTCGGCAATCCCCTCGCGATCTACGAGAAGCCGGCGACGACTTTCGTCGCCTCCTTCATCGGCGCGCCGCCGATGAATCTGATGCCGCTGCGCGCGGACGAGCTGAAGTCCCAGATCACGGGCGCCGACGGCGCCGGCATTGTCGGGATCCGGCCGGAGGATTTCGTGATCTCGAGCGAGACCGGATCCGGCGGCGTCGCCTTGCCGCTCACGGTCGAGGCGATCGAGCGCGTCGGCGCCGAAACCTTCGTCTATGGCAGCCGCCAGCGCGAGGAGCAGGGCGTTGCCGCCAATCCGGGCGAGCTGCCGCCGGGCGAGGTGATCGTCCGGGTTCCCGGCGTCTCGGGTCCAGCCATCGGCGAGCGGATCCGGGCCGTCGCCCCCCGTGACAAGCTGCATCTTTATACCGCCGACGGCCGCAAGCGCGTCGGGGAGTAACCGATCGGGAAGAATTTACCCCCATGTTGCGGGCGTTTAGGCTGGTTTCGGGGCTGCTTGAACGCTATCCAGATCGCCCCCATATCCCTCACTGACCGGAGGCCGGACGGCCCGCCGGTTGCATGGGGCGCCGCAAGGGCCCCTCAAAGTCGCTTCGAGAGGACTTTGTAATGTCTCGTGTTCCATCGTTGTCCAGTCCGTTCCTTTTGGGCTTCGACGAGATCGAGCGCGTGCTCGACCGCGTCGTCAAAGGCGCCGACGGCTACCCTCCCTACAATATCGAGAGGTGCGGCGGATCGGACGGCCAGCCCGAGCGCTTGCGCATCACGCTGGCGGTTGCCGGATTCACGCGCGACCAACTCGATGTAACCATTGAGGAAAACCAGCTCGTGATCCGCGGGCGGCAGCAGGACGACAAGACCCGGCAATACATCCATCGCGGCATCGCCGCGCGCCACTTCCAGCGCACCTTCGTGCTGGCGGAGGGGATGCTGGTGCTGGGTGCGGATCTGAAGAACGGGCTGTTGTCGATCGATCTGGCCCGGCCAGAACCGGAGAGGATCGTTAAGACAATCGCTATCAATGAGCACGAATAATGGAACGAGTAGCGGACTCGACCGCTTAGTGTTCCAGAGGAGTCGAGACCATGAGTGAACTGAGTACCACCACCATCGAATCCGAGAGCGTCACGCCGGAAGCGCTGGCCCATCTGGGCGAAGGCCATATCGCCTATGTGAAGCAGATCCGTTCCGAGGACGTGCCGGACCTGTTTCCCGAGGCGCCGAAAATCGCGCCGGGCCTCAAGCTGTTCGCGCTCCACGCCGCCGACGGCACGCCGATCATGCTGACCGACAGCCGCGAAGCCGCCGTCGCCAACGCCTGGAGCAACGAGCTGCAAGCGGTCAGCGTGCACTGACGCAGGGTTGAATTAGCATCCGCGAATTCAATGCGCGGGCAGGCCTCGACACCGAGGCGGCCCGCGCATTTTTTATGGCGATTGCGTCGATGTGGCGAGCATCGGGCCCATGCTGAGCTGCACCTCGCCGGGGACGTTGTAGTCGCGCATCAGCATGCGGTTGTTGCGCAGCCCGCAGGCCTCCCGCTGCACCACGAACATCCAGAGCGCATGGCCTGCCTCCCGCACCAGGAGGCGCCGTGCCTGTCGTGTTGACGTCGATGCTTCATCGCGCGGATGGGCGGCATCGAACTCGCGCAGCTTGGCGAGCTCCTGTTCCAGCGCGCGACCCATGCGGCCGAGCGCACTCGCCCTCTCCTCGGAGAGCTCGTAAGCGAGAACGTCGACGGGAACGCTATCAAGGCGAAAATCGCGGGACATCAGTCATCCCTGGTTCGCACACGCAATGTTGCGCGCGTCCGTCTTCCGGCGTCATCGGCTGGTTGTCAATAAGTGCTCGTGTCTTCGACCGCCAAGCGAAAGCTCGCTCAACTTGAGCAATTCATTGCGCAGCCTTGGGCAGCGGACCATGGCCGCGGCTCGATTTCGCTCTGTGCATTTCCGTGCTGTGATAAGTTCCCGCGAGAAGCACTGCGACAGGGGAATTTCCAGCAAGAATTATTCGCCGCCAAATCGATTGAAGGAGATGCGACCATGCAGAAGAGCTCGCTGATCAATCTCGTTGCTTCAGTGTCGATTTCCGTCCTCGCGACCGGCGTCGCGATTTCCGCGCAGGACAAATACAGCCTGCAAGTGCCCAATGGTCTCGCGTTCTCCGAGTTCAGGGGATACGAGGACTGGCCCGTGATCGCGATCAGCGAGAACGAAGGCGTCATCGCCGCGATCCTGGGCAATCCGGCGATGATCGGCGCCTTCCGGGAAGGCATACCCGGCAATGGCAAGCCGTTCCCGGACGGCGCCAAGATGGCGAAGATCCATTGGATCCCGAAGAAGCAGGAGGCGTATCCCGGTCAGCCGACGGTGCCGGGCGCGCAGCACGACGTCGACTTCATGGTCAAGGACAGCAAGAGGTTCGCGGACAGCGGCGGATGGGGATACGGCGCGTTCGAGTATGACGCGGCGTCGGATGTATTCAGGCCCGCCACCAGGGCGGACAATCCGCCCCAGGAAAATGACGCGAAGTGCGGCTATGCGTGCCACACGGTGGTACAGAATCGCGACTACGTCTTCACCGAGTACGGCAAGAGGTAGACACCGGATCGCACGGCTAAAGCGCGATGCGATCAGGATGAATCCTCACCGCGCTTTAGGTTGTTGTTTAAGCATGACCTTTTCGGAAAACCGCTTCGCACTTTTCCGGATCATGCTTTAGCGTTGCACCAGCCGCGCGCGGATGTCCGGCTTCAGCACCTTGCCGACCTTGGAACGCGGGAGATCGTCCCAGACCTCGATCTGCTTCGGCGTCTTGATGCTGCCGATCTGCTGCTTGACGAAGGCGGCCAGCGCGGACGCATCGACGGTGTGGCCGGCGCGCGGCTGCACCACGGCGACGATCCGCTCGCCCCATTTGTCGTCGGGCAATCCGATGACGGCGCAATCCTGCACCGCCTCATGGGCACGCAACGCGTTCTCGACCTCGATCGAGTACACGTTGAAGCCGCCGGTGATGATCATGTCCTTGGCGCGATCGACGATGTACAGGTAGCCGTCGCCGTCGATGTAGCCGATATCGCCGGTGTGGTGCCAGCCATGCGCCGAAGCCTCGCGCGTGGCCTCGGGGTTCTTGTAGTAGCCTTCCATGACAAGCGATCCGCGCACGACGATCTCGCCGCGCGATCCTGCCGGCAAAAGCTTGCCGTCGCCATCCATGATGCCGGCCTGCACCAGCGGGCCTATCCGCCCAGCCGACGAGAGTCGCTCCATCGCGATGGTGCCGTCCGGATTGTAGTGATCGGCGGGCGGCATCATCGAGATCATCATCGGCGCCTCGGTCTGGCCGAACAGCTGCGCCATCGGCCCGATCCGCTTCAGGGCTTCGGCGAGCCGCGTCGCCGAGATCGGTGCCGCGCCGTACCAGAAACATTGCAGCGAGCTGCGATCGGCCGCGTCGAGCCCGGGATGATCGAGCAGCATGTAGATCACGGTCGGCGGCAGGAAGGTGTGGGTGACGCGGTAGCGCTCGATCAGCACCAGGAACTCGCCGATGTCAGGGTGGTGCATGATCACGACGCGGCCGCCCAGCGTCATGATGGGGAAACAGAGCACGCCGGCGGCATGCGTCAGCGGCGCCAGCGCGAGATAAATCGGACGGCCCTTGAACGGATAGCCCATCAGGGTCAGCGCGGTCATCGCCTCGATGTTGCGTCCCGACAGCATCACGCCCTTCGGCTTGCCGGTGGTGCCGCCGGTGCCCGGGATCATCGCGAGATCGTCGATCGTGGCGCGCTGATAGACATCGTCGGCGAGCCCGCCGAGCCAGCGGTCGAATGACGGCGCGAACGGCAGCTCGGCGTCGAGACAGACCAGCGCGCGCAGCTTGGGCAGGTCCTGCCGGACCGCCTCGACCATCGGCGCGAAGGTCGAATGAAACAGCAGCAGGCTGCAATCGAACTGATCGAGGATAAACTTGTTCTCGGCGGCCTCGTTGCGCGGATTGATCGGACACCACACGGCAGCCGCGCGCGAGATGCCGAACACGCAGGCGAAAGCGAGCGGATCGTTGCCGGACAGGATCGCGACCTTCTCGCCGGGAGCGATGCCCGACCGGTCGAGCCCGCGCGCGATCCGGTAGCTCAACCGCTGCACCTCGCCGTAGCTGAGGTCGTGCCCGTCCATGGTGAGGCATGGCGCGTCAGCGCCGAGCGAGGCACCCTTGTCGAGATAATCGATGAAGCGCATGGCAGGTCTCGCGCAAGAGGCGGGTGACGCGCTAGTGCGTCACCCGCGAAGGTGCGTTTTCGAGCAAAACGAAAACGCTTCAGGGAACGGAGTGTTGAGCCCCGATCCGATCGGGGCTCAAGCTCAATCATGCACGGTCAGGACCGGCTTGCCGACGAGCCCAAAACTGCGCAATTGCCCGAGCAGCTCGCGATGGCCGAACGCCTGACAGCCGGAGGCGAAGCCTACGCGCTTGGGCGGCTGCTGCAGCAGGTGCGCGGCAGAATAGGCCTGCAGCATGCCGGTCTGCTTGTAGTTGCTGTTGCCGTAGATGACGCAGTGCGCGCGCCCCAGCGGGCCGGAGGCATACACCGAATCCAGCGACTTGTTGACGCGCGGGTTCTCGCGCGGCGGCATGGTGTTCATCACGCCGGCAGCGGTCTGCGCCAACGCGGCGTAGCGCTCGTCGGGCTTCATGTCCTTGGTCGCCTCCAGCGCCGCAGCGACGATCTGCGGTACGCCCAGCATCAGCGCGCGATTGAACACGCCGCCCAGCACCTTGACGTTGGCCACGCGCGGATCCTGCTTGAACCACACCGGGTGCGAGGTGCCGCCCCACGGCAGCGCCAGCGCCAGCTCGTGCTGGCCGGGGATGGCGAGGTTGTAGAGGCCGGCATCGGGCTGATGCTCGACGTACTTGTTCTGCTCCAGGTAGTAGGCCTTGGCCATCGCGGCGTTGACCAGGATGGTCTGCGTCGAGGCGATGGTCGGGCTGCCGCCCCAGAACACGGCGATGTCGAGCGTGTCGAGGCCGGGCGTTTCCAGGCACAGCTGCGCGGCGATCTCGCCGGTGGTGTACATCTGCGCGATGCCCGGCGCCAGCAGCAGGCCGGCATTGGCGAACCTCGTGCCAAACTCATGTTCGAGCGTGATCAGCCAGTCCTGCTCGCCGGTCGTATCCGTATAGTGGCACTTGGCAGCCAGGCAGGCCTGTACCACCTCGCCGCCGAACTTGGCGAAGGGGCCCACGGTGTTGAGCACCACGGAGGCGCCCTTGAACAATTCGGTCAGCGCGGCCACGGTGTGCGGCACCGACACGACTTCGTAGTCGGCGGTCTCGATGCCGGCCACGTTCGACTTCATCGCGGCGTTGAGCTTCTCGGCGCTGCGGCCGGCGGCGATGAAGGGGATGTTGTACTCGCGCAGATATTCGCAGACCAGCCGGCCGGTATAGCCGGAAGCGCCATAGACGATGACGGGCTTCTTCTCGCTCATTGCGATCCTCCGAAATGCTTGTTGTCGGCTTTGTTGCTACATGCCCATGCCGCCATCGACCGGCAGGCCGATGCCGGTGATGAAGCGCGCATCGTTCGAGCACAGGAACACGGCGGCGTCGGCGATGTCGGAGACCTCCGCGAGCTTGCCGAGCGGCGTCTGCTCCACCACCGAACCGACGGCGGCGTTGACGTCGGGCGCGAGACCGATCTTCACGATGTCATTGGCAAGCTGCAGGCCCATGTCGGTCGGGATCAGGCCGGGATAGATGCAGTTGACGCGCACGCCATAGCCGAGCTTGCCGGCTTCCATCGCGCCGACGCGCGTCATACGGTCGACTGCGGACTTGGTGCCGGAATAGACCGCGATGCTCGGGAAGGCGATCGTCGCCGCGACCGAAGCGATGTTGACGACCGCGCCGCCCTTGCCCGCGGCGCCGCCCGGCCGCATCGCGCGGAAGGCGTGCTTCATGCCGAGCACGGTGCCGACGATGTTGACGTCGCACATGCGGCGCGCGTCCTCGGCCTTGATGTCGGCGACCAGCGAGGTGATCTCGATGCCGGCATTGTTGATCAGGATGTCGAAGCCGCCGAGGGTTTCGACCGTCGCGGCGGCGGCGCGCTCCCATTGCGCATCGTCGGTGACGTCGAGCCTGGCGAAGCCGGTCTTCACCCCCGACTTGGCGATCTCGGCCGCACTGGCCTTGCCGGCGTCATCCAGAATGTCACCGATCATGACCGCGGCGCCGGACCGCGCCAATGCCTGCGCGATCGCCGCGCCAATGCCCCGGGCGCCGCCGGTGACCAGGGCTTTCCTGCCTTCAAGGCTCTTCCCACTCATGACGTAGTCCTCCCTTTGCTTGCCGATTGATGGTGGTGCTGACAGAGGCAGCGCGGGCCGGGGCCTGCGCATTTGGAGCGCAATGGTGATCGCGGCCGACGTCGGCAGGGCGCGGCGTTGGCGCGCCCCGGCGGTGCATTTCCTCCTGGTTCGTCGATTGGTCAGCCGTCTTGACGGTTGTCCAAATTATTTCGCCAACCCTCGTCCAGGAACTTGACACTTGTCAAGGTTGAATTTGACAAGTGTCAAAGAGGATGGTTGTGAAGAGATGGAGCGCGCCGCGGTCGTCGCGGTATAGTTGCTAGAGGGAAGAAGCAGAGGAAAGGCACGGAATGGCGCGGCAAGCGACAGGAGCGGCCCAACGCGTGGCTGTAGCGGCCGAGGCGCTGCGCGACGAGAAGTTCAACGCGCGGCGCGTCGAGCTCGCGGAGGCCGCGCTGGAGACGCTTGGCGAGCTCGGCTTCGCGCGGACCAGCCTGCGCGAGATCGCGCAAAACTCCGCATTCACGCACGGCGTGTTTCACTACTACTTCAGCGACAAGCTCGACCTGATCTGCTGTTGCGTCCGCCACTACAAGGCGAAATGCGTGACGCGCTATGACGAGGTGGTGACGACAGCACGCAGCCGCGACGAATTGACCGAAGGCTTCCTCGCCAAGCTCGCGGCAACGCTCGAGAACGAAGCGCGCATGCATCGGCTCTGGTACGATCTGCGCTCGCAGGCGATGTTCGAGCCGGCGTTCCGCAAGGACGTGCTCGAGATCGACAAGAGCCTGGAAGCGATGATCTGGCGCATCGCCACGCGCTACGCCGAGCTCGGCAACAAGCGGCCGGCATCGTCTCCGGCCGCGCTGTACGCGCTGTTCGACGGCCTGTTCCAGAGCGCGCTGCTCCGGCATCTCGCCAATGACGAAAAGGCTATCCCCGATCTGCTCGACGAAGTCCGCCGTCTGCTGCCGACGATCTGCTGAGGGAATTGCGAAGTACGCAGCTTCGTAGCCCCGATGAAGCTTCGTAGCCCGGATGGAGCGCAGCGAAATCCGGGATTCTCGCCAGTTGCAAGATTTCCCCGGATTGCGCTTCGCTCCATCCGGGCTACGGAGATTGAAACGATCGCGCATTGACGTGCGCCACCGCGTGGCGCGCAGTCTATGTCTTGATAACAAGTTGGGCGAACGAATTCGCGAATGCGAACGTTTACGCCGCGCTCGCCGGCGGCAGCGCGAGCACCGAGTAGATCGCCTCGGCATCGCGCGAGGCGCGAAGCTTCTTGGCGATGTCCTGGTCGCGGAGCAGGCGGGCGATGCGGGCGAGCGCCTTGAGGTGATCGGCACCGGCGCCTTCGGGGGCGAGCAGCAGGAAGACGAGATCGACCGGCTGGCCGTCCATCGCCTCGAAATCGATCGGGCGGTCGAGGCGCGCGAACAGGCCGAAGATCTTTTCCAGCTTGGGCAGCTTGCCGTGCGGAATGGCGACGCCGTAGCCGACTGCGGTGGTGCCGAGCTTCTCCCGCTGCAGCAGCACCTCGAACACCGAGCGCTCGTTCTGCCCGGTCAGCTCGGCGGCCCTGGCTGCGAGCTCCTGCAAGGCCTGCTTCTTGCTGTTGACCTTCAATGCCGGGAGAATCGCCTCGGGTGCGACCAGATCGGTAATCGGCATTGGGAGGGTTTCCGAGGTGAATTAAGCCGTCAGGTTGCGAAATAGGCTTTACAGCGGCGGCGTCAAGAAGATGAGGTGGGATGCGGGCTTAGCCCGGGTCCGGTTGGCAGGGCTTCTACTCCAACGTATCGGCGGTGCCAACACCTGCGAACCCTGTTCCGCCCCCCTTGTTCCTGGAGGCGGCGGACCATAAGCAGGGCCGGCTTCGGACGTCAATGCCATCTGCCAACTATCCTCAGGGGCTCACCGCCGGCGGATCGACCCAGCCGACATTGCCGTCCGTACGGCGGTAAATGATGTTCAACCGGCCGCTGCCGCCATGCTGGAACACCAGGCAGGAGGCGCCGGTCAAATCGAGCTCCATCACGGCTTCGCTGACCGACAGCCGCTTCAGCGCGGTGGTTGCCTCGGCAATGATCACCGGACTGTATTCGGTGACCTCGTCCTCGTTCTCGGGCGCCTCGATGACGTAGCTCGGCGCGTCGAGCCCGACGCCGTTCAGTTCGGCAAGCGCGGCAGTCGCGGCATAGGTCTTGCGGGCGGAGCGATCCTTGAGCCTGCTCTTGTAGCGGCGCAGGCGCTTCTCGATCATCAGCAGCGCCTGGTCGGCGCTGGCATAGGCATCCGGTGCGTTCGAATCGGCCTCCAGCGTGATTCCCGAATCGAGATGCAGGGCGCAATCGGTACGAAAACCGAAACCGTCCTTGCTCAGCGTGATGTGGCCGGAATAGTTACCGTCGAAATACTTGCGCAGCACCTCGTCGGTGCGGTCGGCGACGCGGCCGCGCAGGGCCTCGCCGACGCTGATGCTCTTTCCCGAAATCCGAAGGGTCATTTGATGCCTCAATTGCTGGATGCCTCGATCACTCTTGCAGGAGCATGATGCTTGCTGGGCTTCCGGTTACCTCCCTTTCTGGACGGCGCTCGGCCTGGAAAGATTGAGACTATCCCGATTTGGCGCGAACGCAACGAGCGCATGGCCCGGTCCGTACCCGAACGGGGTCACGCTCAAGAAGTAACCTAAACGGAGGCTGTATCGCGCGACCGGTCGGACGAGGAGGCAGGAGCCGAAAGGGCATTACCGAGCATGCTCTGTTTGTCACGGCGGCGCTGCACCGAGGATGGTATCCGCATCGCCTCGCGGTACTTCGCGACCGTGCGGCGGGCAATATCAATGCCCGAAGCGCGCAAGCGTTCCACGATGGTGTCATCCGACAGGATCGCGGAGGGCTCCTCCGAATCGATCAGCTGCTTGATGTGGTGACGCACGGCTTCGGCCGAATGCGCCTCGCCGCCGTCGGCCGAGGCGATCGAGGCCGTGAAGAAATATTTCAGCTCGAACGTGCCGCGATTGGTCGCCATGTACTTGTTGGCGGTGACGCGCGACACCGTGGATTCATGCATCTGGATGGCATCGGCGACGGCCTTCAGATTGAGCGGCCGCAGGTGCGCCACGCCATGTGTGAAGAAGCCGTCCTGCTGGCGCACGATCTCGGTTGCAACTTTCAGGATGGTGCGGGCGCGCTGGTCGAGCGCGCGCACGAGCCAGGTCGCGTTCTGAAGCGCGTCGGTGAAATAGGACTTGTCGCCGTCCTTGCCGACCTTCTTCGACAGCTCGGAATAATAGGTCTGGTTGACCAGCACACGCGGCAAGGTGTCGCTGTTGAGCTCGACATGCCAGCCGCCGTCGGGACCCGGACGGACATAGACATCGGGCACCATGGTCTGCAGGCGCGCCGAGCCGAACTTCATGCCGGGCTTGGGATTGAGGCGGCGGATCTCGCCGATCATGTCGGCGATGTCCTCGTCGTCGACGCCGCAGATCTTGCGCAAGGCGACGATGTCGCGCTTGGCAAGCAGGTCGAGATGCTCGACCAGGGCCTGCATCGCGGGATCGTAGCGATCGAGCTCGCGGAGCTGGATCGCCAGGCACTCGCTCAAATTGCGCGCGCAGACGCCGGGCGGATCGAATTTCTGCAGCACGGCGACGCCTTCGACGTCGGCTTGCGATGCGCCGAGGCGCTCGGCGGCTTGGCCGAGATCGGCCGGCAGATAGCCGGCCTCGTCGACGAGGTCGATCAGGTACTGGCCGATCATGCGCTGCGCCGGCGCCGAGAACGCCACCGCGAGTTGTTCGGCGAGGTGGTCGGCAAGCGTCAGCTCGGCGGCCACGAACGCTTCGAGATTGTACTCGTCGTCGCTGGAGGCGCCGCCGCCCCATTCGGTGTAGACCGATGGCGGTGCATCCTGCGCGGCGCGCGCCGCCGCTTCCGCCGGCTCCTCGGAGAAGACGTTGTCCAGGCCCGTATCGAGGGTCTGCTCGATCTCGGCGCGGGTGCCGAGATCGCGGTTCAGCCATTCCTCCTGGCCAGGCTCGAAGGCGGCCTCGCCGCCCGGGCCTGCGGCCATGTCGGAGGCGTCGCCATCGTCCCCATAGCTGCCGGAACCGTCGGAATCGCCGTAGTCCGGCCGCTCCATGGCCGGCTCGCCCGCCACCGGCGGCTCCGGTCCGTCGGCGGCCCGCTCCAGCAGCGGATTGCGCTCCAGCTCTTCCTCGACAAAGGCCGACAGGTCCAGGTTCGACAATTGCAGCAGCTTGATCGCCTGCATCAGCTGCGGCGTCATGACCAGCGACTGCGACTGCCGGAACTCTAGTCTCTGCGTGAGCGCCATGGAGGCAAGAACGGTCCTGAAAGTTGGCTCGATTCTTGCTTATATTAGTCCGAAGCCCTTGTACACGGCTTGACGGATTGGAAAATAGCGATAAGCGCGATCAGCAAAAGTGGACGCCCAGGTTTTGCGTCCGATCGCGCGTCAAATTCTTTAATTAGCGCATGATCTTATCGCCAAACCGCTTCACACTTTGGCGGATCATGCGCTAGAGGCGGAATTCCTCGCCAAGGTAAAGGCGGCGCACATCCGGATCGGCAACGATCTCATCCGGAGTTCCCTCGGTCAAGATTTCCCCGGCATAGACGATATAGGCGCGATCGGTGAGGCCGAGCGTCTCGCGGACATTGTGGTCGGTGATGAGCACGCCGATGCCGCGATTGGTGAGATGGCGGACGAGGTCCTGGATGTCGCCGACCGCGATCGGGTCGATGCCGGCGAAGGGCTCGTCGAGCAGCATGTAGTTCGGCCGCGTCGCCAGCGCGCGCGCGATCTCGACGCGACGGCGCTCGCCGCCGGACAGCGCGATCGACGGCGATTTTCTGAGGCGCGTGATGTTGAATTCGTCGAGCAGCGAATCGAGCTGCTGCTCGCGCTTCTTGCGCGAGGGCTCGACCACTTCGAGCACGGCGCGGATGTTCTGCTCGACGGTGAGGCCGCGGAAGATCGAGGCTTCCTGCGGCAGATAGCCGATGCCGAGCCGCGCGCGCTGATACATCGGGAGCTTGGTGACGTCGTGGCCGTCGAGCTCGATCGCGCCGCGGTCGGCCTTGATCAGGCCGGTGATCATATAGAATACGGTGGTCTTGCCGGCGCCGTTCGGCCCGAGCAGGCCGACCGCTTCGCCCCGGCGCACATAGATGCTGACGCCGCGCACCACTTGGCGGCTGCCGAAACTCTTTTCCACGCTATGCACAGCCAGATAACCCGGCCGCTTGATCAGCTGCGGCGCGGCAGGCGCGCTGTTCCTGGCCGGCCTCGCACGCACCGGCGCGGGCGCTGCTGCCGGTTGGGATCGCGGCAGCTCGACGCCGGGAGCCGACGCGGCGCGCGCCATCGGCGGCGCATCACGCACCGGAGACGTCAGCATCTCGCCGAACTGATCCCCGAGCGCCGTGATGTCGTCATGCGAGCGCGCAAATCCGGTACTGCGTTTCGCAGAGCGCCGCCGGAACATGCCGAGAAAATCCACCATCCCCGCTTCGCTTCAGCCTTTCACGGTGATCCCGCGACCTCGCCTGCGCATCGATCGATTCGCGTGCGAAGCCGCAAGCATGAGCCGGAAATCTGAATACCGGCCTTCCCGCGCGACAAAAGCGGACGCGTTTGCGCGGAGATCATGCTCGAACAACACGGCAAAGCGCGATCACCCGCGCCTTGAATGAATGGATGCCCCTGTCCCGGCCGACATAATTCCCCTCGAGGCGCATTGTTCGGCCGGGCCGCTGCAGTAGATACAGTCTCGCCCCGCCGGCTTCAACCACGCGGCCGCAGAATATTATCTAACTGATTGATTCTGCTTGACCTTACGTGAGGCTTACTTGGACTTGCCGCCCGGAAGCAGCTGCAGCGGCGATGGGGCCGGGGCTGAGCCGGGGGCGGCCGGCGTGCCGCACTTGCCGCTCTGTCCGCCCGGCGACTGGATGAACAGGCCCTGCACCTTGCCATTGTCGGCTTCGACGCGCGAGACGCCGGTGGTCATGTCGACCAAAAGGCGGTCGCCGCGCAGCACATTCTGGCACTGGGTCAGCACCACCTGGCTGCCGCCGCCGCCAAGCATCGTGATCAAATTGGTCTTGGTGTCGAAGATCGCGGTCTCGCCGGTGACGACCTGATCCTTCTGGGTCACGACGACGTTACCCTTCGCCTCCAGCCGCTTGATCGAGGAAGCGCCGCCGGGGCCGGGGGTTGCCGTCTGCATCGGCGCGGCGCCCTTGGCGGCTGCCCCCTTGGTGCCGGCCGGGGCGGGCGCCGGCGCCTGGGTCGATTTATCCTCATAAAACACAACCAGCGTCTTCGAGGTCATGGTGGTGTCGCCCTGCACGACCTTCACGTTGCCGGCGAAGGTCGCCTCCTTCTTCTTGTCGCGCATCTCCAAGGAGGCGGCCTCGATCTGGATCGGCTGATCACGGTTCTGCGAAAAACCCTGCATCGCGTTGGGCACGCCGCTCATCGAGCCCTGCGCGAACGCAGCGCTCGCGGCGAAAATCGCGAGCAGGAATGCCGCAATTGCCATGCCGTGCGGAAAACGTCTCATCATCAAAATCATTTCGTGTTGGCGGATTTGCGCGGCTTCGGCGGCGGCGGCGGTGGAGCGGGCTCGGCCGGCGGGGCAGCATTGTTGTCGCCGAGCTTGTCGAGATTCATCACGACATTGCCTTCGAACCGCACCAGCTCGCCGCTGTTGTAGATCCGGAGCCTGTCGGCGGTCAGGGTGCCGTCGAGCAGCTTGACGTCGACATGCTCGTCCGACGACACATTGCCCTTGTTGATGTCGACGAAGGCCTGCGTCAGCCTGGCCTCATAGCCGGTGGACGACTGCAAGAAGATGTCCTGGCGCAAGTCGAGCAGCTGCTTCTTGTTGTCGAAGAAGCCGGTGCGCGCATCCATCGTCACCGTCGACTGATCCTGCTGCGCCACCTTGGCGCGGATTGTCTTCAGCTCGACATGGTCAGGATCGGTGACGTCCTGGATTGCGGCCTTGGCCCACATTTCATAGGGTCGTCCGTCGTTGGAGAAGCCTGCGATATGCGGCGCTTCCATCGTGATCTTGGTGCCGGACACGACGAGGTTATCCATCTCGAGCGGCAGCTTGGGAATCAGGTCGTGGAACGGATTGAACAGCGCGATGTAGATGATCACTGCCATCGCCAGCCCGACCATCGCGGGAACCGCTACGCGCAGGACCCGCACCATGCGGCTGTGCCGCGCGGCGGCAGCAAAGCGCGCCTCGAGGCCCGTGACATAGGCTGGATTCTGAACCGAATTCACCTGAGCTCCAGAGGCGCGAAACTGCCCCTATTCTAGCCGGAGCCGCCCAAATATGCAGCCCGGACCTCACCTCGCGCCCCTGCACCGGACCACGCGTGAACAGTTTGGCCGAAACGGGGCGGAACTGCCCCGGCCGCGACGAATTCGGCGCTCATCATGAATGGGCGAAAATGTCCTCGGCCTCCCAGCCGTCGAGATCGAGCCTGGCGCGGGCGGGAAGGAAGTCGAAGCAGGCCTGGGCGAGATCGGTCCGTCCCTCGCGCGCGAGCATGACATTCAGCTTGTCGCGCAGGCCGTGCAGATGCAGCACGTCGGAGGCGGCGTAGGCGAGCTGCGGCTCGGTCAGGCTGTCGGAACCCCAGTCGCTCGACTGCTGCTGCTTCGAGAGGTCGATGTTGAGCACCTCGCGCACGAGGTCCTTGAGGCCATGGCGGTCGGTATAGGTGCGGGTCAGGCGGGAGGCGATCTTGGTGCAATAGATCGGCCCGGTCATGACGCCGAAGGTCTGGTACAGCACCGCGATGTCGAACCGCGCGAAGTGGAAGATTTTGGTGATCTTGGGATTGGCCAGAAGCGCCTTCAGGTTCGGCGCGTCGGTGTGCCCCCTGGGGATCTGCACCACGTCGGCGCTGCCGTCGCCGGGCGAGAGCTGCACCACGCAGAGCCTGTCGCGGTGCGGATTCAGCCCCATGGTCTCGGTGTCGATCGCCACCGCTCCGGTATAGCGGGACAGGTCGGGCAAGTCGCCGCGGTGCAGACGGATGGTCATGCTGTCAAAAACCTCGTCGAATCGCTCTCGGGACAGGCTATCGTCCAATTCCCCGACAGGCGAGCGTGCCTCAAGCTTCGGGTTGCGTGCCGGCATCAGGCCCGAAACGGGCCGAACGCCGCCGCTTGTTCCGCTGGCACGGATAGCTCAGGGTGTAGCGCTATTGTGCTGCGGAGACAATGGCTTGGGTGGCCCACCGCCCCACACCTGCGCCATTATTGCCAGCTGACGCGAAGGCCGAGCCGGCCGGTGACGTCCTCGCGATGGGTGCTGTCCACCGAGGTTGTGTAGCCCATGCTCGCATAGGCGCTGACCGCGTGATTGAGCTGCGCGGCGAAGCCGGCCCCGATCTCGACCGCGGTGCCGCGGCTCTGCACACCGATCAAATCGGTCGCAGCGAAGGCGATGCTGCGGTCGTTCGCGGCCGTGTGCCAGAGATTGGCCTCGAGGTAGGGACGCAGTTCGGAGGTGCCGGCGATGAAGGTCGCAGGGACGCGCACGCCCAGCCGGCCGGTCAGCGTATCGGCGCTGCCGGGCGCGACGCTGGAGAAGATATCGTTGAAGCTGTCGAACGACTGGCGTTGCCAGATCAGTTGCGCCTGCGGCTCGATCGCGAGGAAGCGGTTCAACGGGATCGGCACGCCGGCTTCCAGCGATGCCGCGACGCCGGTGCCCGACAAGCGCGCGCCGACCTGGCGATCCGACTGCGGACTTGCGCCGTAGAAGCTGCCCATCAGCACGGCGTCGACATACCAGCCCGAGGGGCCGATATGGGTCCAGTAGCCGCCGATATTCTGGCTCTCGATCGAGAGCGTGCCGGTGCGGACGTCGTTCCTGCCGAGCGCGAAGCCGTTGATGGTGCCGCTGGCCCAGCCATGGGCATAGAAGAAGCCGGCGCGATCATGATGTTCGGGCGCGGACTGGAAGCGCAGAATATCGACGCCGACCTGCACGCCGGCCATGATGCCGTCGAAGGCGGGACTGACCGTGCCGGCCCAGCTCTGCGAGCTGTGCGAGCCATAGGCACGCGCCCACGCCGCCGGCTGTTCGCCGCTGCTGGTCAGCAACGCCTGATCGCCCTGGCGCTGGTGGAAGGTGCCGAGCGTTGCCAGCCCGAGCTTTTGCGCCACCTGCGGCAGCGCCGAATAGACCGCGACTTCCTCACGGTAGAGCTGGACCGGCGCGGCGCCTGCCGGCGGCGGCGTCAGCGACGACAGGTCCTCTGCAGGCAGCCCCGCGGGCGGCGGCACCACGCCAGGCGATGACGGCGGCGCCGGTGCGGGCGCAGCCGGGGGCGCGGGCGACGCCGTGCCGGGCAACAATGTCGAGCGCAGATACCAGTTGTCGGCGCTGCCGGCGGAGACGCCGCCGCGGAACAGCAGGTATTCGTGCGCGCCCGCCACGACCGCGTTGGAAAGGCCGAATGCGCCCGCAGCCGTGGTGCCGCCGTTGACGGCCTGCACCACCATGATGCCGTCGGCGGTGGTCAATGCGCCCGCGCCACCGGCATTGGTGACGGTCACCGCGGTCGAGCCCGACGCATTGCCACCGGAGATGACGAGGCGATCCGATGGCGAACCATCGCCGCCGAGCACGGTGCGCAGATAGAGCCCGCCGCCATTGCCGACGTAGTTGCCGGCAATGGTCAGGCTGTTCGCCGCGGTGGCGCCGCCATTGGTCAGGTTGATGACGCCGGCATTGGTGACGGTGATCGGCGGGCCGCCCGGAAACGGCGTGATCGACGGATTGGCGCCGTTGCCCGCCAGCAGGCTGGTGCCGGCCGCAATCGACACATTGCCGGTCAGCGACGTCTGCAGCGTCAGCGAGCCGCTGTTGACGAAGGTGTTGGCGAAGGTGCCGGTGCCGGCCCAGGTCCAGTCACTGCCCTCCATCGTCAGCGTCTGGAATCGCGCGAACGCATTGTTGGCCGTGCCGCTGCCTTGCAGCCGCACCTGATTGTTGCCGCCGCCGCCATCGGCAAGGCCGACGATCTGCGAGCCGGTTTGCAGGATCATCGTCACGGCGCCGCCGCCGCCCGCGAGCGCCGTGCCGCTGTTGCCGGCGATCAGGCCGGCATTGACGATGGTGGTGGCGCCGTTGAGCGTGCGGATCGCGGGCCCGGCCTGGCTGATGATCTTGCCGCCGGCGAGATTCTCGATGCGGGCGGTGAATGACGAACCCGCGGTGTTGGAGAACACGCCGTCGGCATTGACGCCGCGCGCCTCGATCGTGCCGCTGTTGCGCAGCACGCCCGCATTGCCTTGCATGAACACGGTGTTGTTGGCGGTGCCGCCCGCATCGCCGCCGGTCGTCAGCAGCGTGCCGGTATTGGTGATGCTCGCGAACTGGCCGGCGGAGAAGATCGCACGCGCGCCTGCGCCGGCCGTGGTGATGGTACCGCTATTGGTGAAGGTGTTGCTGTCGCCGGTTTGCACAAAAAGGCCGTGCGACTGCGGGCCCTGGGTGGTGATCGTCCCGGTATTGATCAGCGTGTTGTTGTTGTGCTGCGTGAGCCCGGTGATGGCAAGGCCGCGCGAGGTGCCGTTCTGCGTGGTGATCGCGCCGTTGTTGATCAGCGTGTTGCCGTTACTGCTGGCGGCAATCGCATTGCTGCCGGCGCCCGAGGTCGCGATCACACCCGACGCGCCGTTGGTGAAGACATTGCCGTCGCCGCTGCCGAAGATGCCGGTCCCGCCGCCGCTGACGGTCAACGTGCCGTTGTTGGTGGCGGTGCTGCTGGAGACCAGACCGATCGCGGTCGCTCCGCCGCCCGGCGCGATGCCGGCGCCCTGCAGCACGTTCACGGTGACGTTCGAGCTGCCGGCAGCGGCCTGCACGCCAGCCGGCGAGGGATTCGGCGCTGCGATCGAGCAGGTTACCGTCTGCCCGCTTGCTGGCGCGAGGCTGTCGCAGGCGGCCAACGCCGGCGAAGCGGACAACAGGCAACCGCCACTTAAAGCCGTGCACGACAGGATCGCCGCGAGCCGCGATGAAACCATGTCCATCTCCAACGCCCGCGCGAATCCGAGCCCACGGCCTCGCGCCACCTGCTACCCCCGCCCCGCTCTCAACTCAGCTGATCCGCTCCGTTCAAGCTTGAAACGATTTGCAGCGACGGTGTTGCACGACTGCCACAGACGGAACCATGAGATGCATCAACATGATTCACATCCTTGACGTGTGTACGCTTCCAGGGTTGTGGAGTACAGCATTCACCCGTTGCAGCCCTCATTCGATACAACCGGAAACAATTGCCTTCGCGCGTCGGGCATCCGGCCGGTCCCTTTCCCCGCCAACCTCGACGTGGTTCGCACGACCAGCCATCGCCCGCGCACTTTCGATTTCGATGGAACTGTTGCCCCCGCGCCCCGTGAAATCGTCCCGCGCCCACCCTATCTGTTGCCGGCCCGAACCCGCCTTGCAATGAAACGAGCCTTATGTCCGACCAGACGCTCGCCGCGCCGATCGACGACCAAGGGAAACGCCAGCGCGGCTTCTCGCGCTACCAGGCGCTCCTCATCGCGCTGCTGACGTTCACGCAGTTCACGATCATTCTCGATTTCATCATCATGTCGCCGCTCGGCGCCATCCTGATGCCCTCGCTCGGCATCACGGCCGGGCAGTTCGGCGTCGCGGTGTCGGCCTACGCATTCAGTGCGGGCATTTCGGGAATCCTCGCCGCCGGCTTCGCCGATCGCTTCGATCGCAAGCGGCTGCTGCTGTTCTTCTATGTCGGCTTCACGCTCGGCACTGCGCTCTGCGCGGCCGCGCAGACCTACCATGTGCTGCTGCTCGGCCGGATCGTGACCGGATTGTTCGGCGGCGTGATCGGCGCGGTCGTGCTCGCCATCGTCACCGACCTGTTTCCGCTGCACCTGCGCGGCCGCGTCATGGGCTTCCTCCAGACGGCGTTCGCCGCGAGCCAGGTGCTCGGCATTCCCGCAGGGCTGTTTCTCGCCAATCACTTTAACTGGCACATCTGCTTCGTTGCCATCGTCGGCCTGTCGATTGTCGCGATCGCGGCGATTGCAATCGCGATGCATCCGGTCGACGCCCATCTCAAACTGCAGCACGACAGCAATCCGTTCCGCCATCTGATCGCAACCGTGGGGCAGCCGCGCTACACGTTGGCCTTCCTGGTGACCACGTTGCTCGCGACCGGCGGTTACATGCTGATGCCGTTCTCCAGCGCCTTCACCGTGCACAATCTCGGCATCGACATCACGCATCTGCCGACGATCTATCTCGTCTCCGGCCTGTTCAGCATCGTCACGGGGCCGCTGGTCGGACGTGCCAGCGATGCGTTCGGCAAATATCCGACCTTCGTGTTCGGCTGCGTGATGACGGTGGCCATGGTGCTGATCTACACAAATCTCGGCCACGTCTCGCTGGCGACCGCGATCCTCGTCAACGTCCTGATGTTCGTCGGCATCTTCTCGCGGATGATCCCGTCGCAGGCGCTGATGTCGGCGATCCCCGACGCGAGCCAGCGCGGCTCCTTCAGCGCGGTCTCCGCGTCCGTGCAGCAGCTGTCGGGCGGGCTGGGATCGGTGGCTGCAGCCGCGATCGTCGCCGAGAATCCGGACGGCTCGCTGCTGCATTTCGACCGGATCGGCTATGTCGTCGTGGCGAGCTCGATGATTTCGATGATCGCGATGTACTTTGTGCAGAAGCCGATCGCGCGGCGTGCGGGACGGCGGATCGTCTAACGAAACTGCGTCCGCCTCGGCCGATTACGGCTACGCCGCACCGACCCTACGAATGCAAGCGATTTCAACCGCTTATAAAGGGGGTGGTGCCCAGGAAAGGACTCGAACCTTCACGGCCGTTAAGCCACTGGCACCTGAAGCCAGCGCGTCTACCAATTCCACCACCTGGGCATGTGGAGCGGCTTAGTAAGGATCGGTTGCGCGCTTGTCAAATTCGCGATTGGAAATTCAAATACCCTGTACAGGATAAGGCCGATGGCGTATCGCCAGACGGTTAACCTACGTCAATCGCTCTCGAATCCCACAGGAATCACCCCATGGCATCGAACCTGGACACGCTGGTCACGGTCTTCGGCGGATCGGGTTTTCTGGGGCGGAACGTGGTCCGGGCACTCTGCAAGCGCGATTACCGCATCCGAGTCGCGGTGCGGCGACCTGAACTGGCCGGCCATCTGCAGCCGCTCGGCCGGGTCGGGCAGATCCACACCGTGCAGGCGAATCTGCGCTATCCGGCCTCGGTCGAGGCGGCGCTGCGTGATTCGCATGTCGCGATCAACCTCGTCGGCGTCCTCACCGAGGGCGGCGCGCAGACCTTTGACGCCGTCCAGGCCAGGGGCGCCGAAACCGTCGCCAAGGCGGCGGCCGCGGCCGATGCCGGCGTGGTGCATGTCTCGGCGATCGGCGCCGACGCGGAATCGCCCTCGCGCTATGCCAGGGCCAAGGCGGTGGGCGAAGCCGCGGTCCTGGCCGCCTTGCCGTCGGCCACCATCATGCGGCCGTCGCTGCTGTTCGGCCCCGAGGACCAGTTCACCAACCGCTTTGCCGCGCTGGCCCGGATGTCGCCGGTGCTGCCGCTGATCGGCGGCGACACAAAGATGCAGCCGGTCTATGTCGGCGACGTCGCGAACGCCGTGGCCCATGCCGTGGACGGCAAGGCGGAGCAGGGCGCAGCCTACGAGCTCGGCGGGCCGGAAGTGCTGACCATGCGCGAGATGATGCAGATCATCCTCAAGATCACCCAGCGCGATCGCATGCTGGCGCCGCTGCCGTTCGGCCTTGCCAAGTTCCAGTCGTACTTTCTGCAGTTCGCGCCGGGGCCGTTCACGCTGACGCCGGACCAGGTCGCGATGCTGCGTTCGGACAATGTGGTGTCCGACGCCGCCAAGGCGGCCGGCCTGACGCTGGAAGGCCTCGGCATCACCCCCGATTCGCTGGAAGCGATCGCCCCGCAATATCTCTGGCGCTTCCGCGCCGCCGGTCAGTTCCAGAAGAAGAGCGCGTAGGCAGCTTCTCCACTTGTCGTCCCGGCGAAGGCCGGGACCCATAGCCACCGATGTCCGAGGTGTGGAACGCTGGGGCCACGGCTATTCGCGACCGCAATAGCCGTGGTTATGGGTCCCTGCTTTCGCAGGGACGACAGAGTGCCTTACCTTCCCATCGCCAGCGCGATCAGGCCGAGCGTGCCGACGATGACGCGCCACCAGGCGAACACCACGAAGCCGTGCCGGGTGACGTAGGTCAGGAACGTCTTCACCACGATGATGGCGGTGATGAACGACACCACGAAGCCGATCGCGATCACGCTGAGGTTGTCGGAGGTGAAGTCGGCGCGGCTCTTGTAGAAGTCGTAGGCGAACGCACCGATCATGGTGGGAATAGCGAGGAAGAACGAGAACTCCGCCGCCGCGCGCTTGTCGGCCCCGAGCAGCATCGCCGCGACGATGCTGGCGCCGGAGCGCGACACGCCGGGGATCATCGCCACGCACTGCGCGATGCCGATATAGAGATACATCAGCAGCGGGAAGCGCGTCGCATCGTCCTCGTACACTTTGAGATCGAGCTTGTCGACCCAGAGCAGGATGGCGCCGCCGACGATCAGCGTGAAGCAGATGACCCAGGGATTGAACAGCAGGCTCTTGATGTACTTGCCGGCGACGAGGCCGACGATCACGGCCGGCAGGAACGCCACCAGCACGCCGATCACGAAGCGCCGGTCGTCGGGATTGGTGAACATGCCAAGCGCCACGCGCCACAATTTGACGAAATAGAGCGCGAGGATCGCGAGGATCGCGCCGAGCTGAATCAGGATCGCAAAGCTCTTCCAGAAATTGCCTTCGCCCAGATTGAAGAAGCGCTCCGCAAGCAGCAGGTGGCCTGTCGAGGAGACCGGCAGGAACTCCGTGACGCCCTCGACGATGCCGAGAATCACCGCCCGCAGCATATCCGTCATCATGTTGTGGCCTGCCCTGTGTGGAAAACGGGATTCTTCTCGCTTATTCGTACATTGGCCGCAATCGCAAAAAATCGTCAAACAATGGGTTACCCGACCGATTTGCTGAGCTATAGCGTTTTTGTGACCCGCACCATCTGCGGGGATGGCTACCGGTTTGCGTGCTGACGCGACATAGAGACGACCGGAACTGGTCTGGCCAAAGCACTGGTCCAGGCCGCACAGGTTGATGATTTCTTAAGCGCCGCGAAACTACCAAGGGCTTCATGTATACGCTGTATCACCATCCGTTCTGTCCGCATTCGCGCTTCATTCGGCTCGTGCTCGGCGAGTATGGGCTCGATTTGCGCCTTGTGGAGGAACGGGTGTGGGAACGGCGCGAGGCGTTCCTGGCGCTCAATCCGGCGGCCACCACGCCGGTGCTGATCGCCGAAGGCTTTCCGCCGATTCCGGGTGCGCCTGTGATCGCCGAATATGTCGACGAGGCGCACGGCCTCGATGCCGGCGACCGGCGGCTGTTGCCGACGTCGACGGCCGAGCGCGTCGAGGTCCGCCGGCTGATGTCCTGGTTCAACGAAAAGTTCTTCGAGGAAGTCTCGCACCCGCTCGTCACCGAGCGCATCTACAAGCGCTTCATGAGCGAGGAGAACGGCGGCGGCCCGCCTTCGGCCGACGTGATGCGCGCGGCGAAGGCCAATGTGCGCTATCATCTGGCCTATATCGGCTGGCTGGCGCAGACGCGCAATTTCCTCGCCGGCGACCGGCTCACCTACGCGGATCTCGCCGCCGCGGCGCATCTCTCGGCGATCGACTATCTGGGCGACGTGCCATGGAGCGAGGACGACGCAGCAAAGGCGTGGTACGCGCGGGTGAAATCCCGCCCGTCGTTCCGTCCGCTGCTCAGCGAATGGCTGGCCGGCGTGCCGGCGTCGCGGACCTACGTGGACCTGGATTTCTGAACCCGCCGGTCAGGCTCTCCCCTTCCGATCTCAAGGCAGCGCTGCAGCGCGAGGCGCATGCGCTCGGCTTCGATGCCATCGGCTTCACCACGCCTGATGCGACCAGCGAGGCCGGAAAACACTTCCTCGAATTCATCGCATCGGGCGGCCATGGCGACATGGACTGGCTCGCCGCAAGCCCTGAGCGCCGCGTCGATCCGCGCGGGCTGTGGCCCGACGTGCGCAGCGTGATCATGCTCGGCGTCAATTACGGGCCCGACGACGACCCGCTCGACATCCTTGCGCGCCGGTCGCGTGGCGCGATCTCGGTCTATGCGCAGGGCGACGACTATCACGATCTGATCAAGAAGCGCCTGAAGTCGCTGGCGCGCTGGCTGGTCGCGATCACCGGCGATGAGGTGAAGGTGTTCGTCGACACCGCGGCGGTGATGGAGAAGCCGCTGGCGCAGGCGGCGCATCTGGGCTGGCAGGGCAAGCACACCAACCTCGTCTCGCGCGAGTTCGGCTCGTGGCTTTTTCTCGGCGCGATCTACACCACGCTGGAGCTGCCGCGCGATGCCGCCGAGCTCGATCATTGCGGCTCGTGCCGGGCCTGTCTCGACATCTGCCCGACCGCGGCGTTCCCCGCGCCCTACAAGCTCGATGCGCGACGCTGCATCTCGTACCTCACCATCGAGAACAAGGGACCGATCCCGCGCGAATTTCGCAAAGCCATCGGCAATCGCATCTATGGCTGCGACGATTGTCTTGCGGTGTGTCCGTGGAACAAGTTCGCGCAAGCGGGGCGCGAGCAGAAGCTCGCCGCGCGCGATGCGCTGCGCGCGCCTGCGCTCGCCGAATTGACACGGCTCGACGACGCGGCGTTTCGCGCGCTGTTCACGAAGTCGCCGGTCAAGCGCATCGGCCGCGACCGCTTCTTGAGGAACGTGCTGATTGCGATCGGCAACTCGGGCGAGGCAAGCCTTGCCGGCGAAGCGCGGCGTTTGCTCGACGATGCGAGCCCGCTGGTGCGCGGCGCCGCGGTGTGGGCGCTGTCGCAACTGATCGCCCGCGATGCGTTCGCGGCGCTGGCATCGCGCGCCGACGGCGAGCCCGACGTCACGGTGCAGCAGGAGTGGCGCGCCGCGGCGGCCTCTTGATTTCATCGCGCCATTCCCGTCATGGTCGCACGCCATGACAAACCAGCCCTTCTTCACCAGGCACGGCGACGGCTTCATGCCGACATCCGTTGCGAACGGACCGTGGAGTCCGGAATCCCTGCACGGCCGCGTCGTGATCGGCCTGCTCGCCTTCGTCATCGAGGAGCGCCACGGCTCCGACGGTTTCGTCCCCGCGCGGTTGACAGTCGACATGTTCCGGCTGCCCAACATCACGACGCCGATCGAGGTGACGACGAAGCTCGTGCGCGACGGCATGCGGATCAAGATGATCGAGGCCGAGTTTTTCTCCGGCGGCACGAGCATGGCGCGCGCCTCCTGCCAATTGTTGCGCCGGACGGAAAACGCCCCCGGCAATGTGTGGTCGCCGCCGAACTGGCAGGTGCCGGCACCGGCGGAGATTCCGAAGCCGACCGATCCCCGGCTCGGCATGAACGGCAAATGGACGACGCGGCCGATCGTCGGCCAGATGGGATCGCTCGGGCCGCGCCGGCTCTGGATGAGCGAGGTGCGCGAGCTCGTTGCGGGCGTGCCGATGACGCCGTTCGTGCATGTCGCAACCGGCGCCGATTTCGCCAGCCCGTTTGCCAATGCCGGCGACAAGGGGCTCGGCTACATCAACAGCGACGTCACGATCTATCTGCACCGCCTGCCGGTCACGGAATGGATCGGCTTCGAAGTCGTGAACCACCACGCCACCGACGGCGTCGCGATCGGCGAATGCTGGCTCTATGACGAGCAGGGCCCGATCGGCACCGCCACGGTCGCCGCGCTGGCGCAGCGCAAGCCGATGGCGAATCCGCCGCCGCCATGACTGTCATTCCGGGGCGATGCGCAGCATCGAGCCCGGAATCCATCGGGCCGCAGAGACCAACGGAGAAATGGATTCCGGGTTCGCGCTTCGCGCGCCCCGGAATGACGGTCAGGTGATATGCCGCTGCATCTCCGGCCGCGCCTTCAACTCGGCGCCCTGCCTGGCAACGATCTTCGCAATGCGCTCCGGCGCGAACTTCAGATCGACGAACGCCGGCGCGGTGTTGGCGACCTCGTGATAGCTCGCGATCTTTTCATCCCGCAGCGTCATGATCGCGACGCCCTCGAACATCGCCCGCGCCCCCTTGGCTTCCGGCAAGGTCGAGCGTTAGCTGAACGTATAGCGCGCATAGAGCGTGGTGCCGTCGGAGACGGGGTCGTGCATGTCCCAGCGGAAATCGGTTGCCGTGCGATAGAACCAGTCGTCGATCATGTCGGCGATCTTGCCGTGGCCCTTGAAGGCACCGTAAAACACGTCGTGATAGACGCCGTCGTCGGTGAAAAGGCTCGCAAAGGCCTTGCCGTTGCGCTGCTCGACCGCGTCGCAGAAGGCGCGCAGCATGGTCGTGGTGTCCATTGGCGCTTCCCCCTCTACGGAGAGCTTAGCCGATCTCCGCCACCGCGGCGATGATCCGGGCGATGTCCTGCGGGCGGGAGAGGCGGTGATCGCCGTCCTGGATCATGGTCAGCACGACGTCATCTGCCGGCAGGCGGTGCGTCAGCGCGAACGCGTGCTGCCATGGCACGTCGGGATCTTTCGCGCCTTGCAGGATGCGGACGGGACAGCCGAGATCGATCTTGCTTCCGAGCAGCAAATGATTGCGGCCCTCCTCGATCAGGTTCCGCGTGATTGGATAGGGTGAGCCGTCGCCGTAATCCGACGGCCGCATCCAGACGCCCTTGGTCTCGATCTCTGCGCGGATCTCCGGCGAGAAGGCCTTCCACATCAATTCCTCGGTGAAGTCGGGTGCCGGCGCGATCAGCACGAGGCCGGCGAGCTGTGCCTTCCCGTTCCCGCGCCTGGCGATCTCACGCGCAAGCAGCAGCGCCATCCAGCCGCCCATCGAGGACCCGATCACGACCTGCGGCCCGCTGCAGAACTGCGAGAATACCGCGACGCTCTCCTCCAGCCAGCGTCCGATGGTTCCGTCAGTGAAGTCGCCGCCGGACTCGCCGTGGCCGGAATAGTCGAACCGGACGCAGCCGCGACCATGCTCGGCCGCCCATGCATCGAGCGCGAGCGCCTTGGTGCCGGACATGTCGGACTTGAAACCGCCGAGCCATATCAGTCCGGGGCTGCTGCCGGCACGGGCGCGCACCGCGATCCGGCGCGCCTGACTGCCCTCGCCGACCTCGATGAAGGCCGGTTCCTGTTCCGATGCGGCGGTTTGGCTCATGGTTCGGTCACTCGGGTGTCAGACATCTGCTTTTCAATTGTCGCGCGGCACCGGTCAACGGCCGCGAGTCCCGTCTTGCGGACCAGACGCGCCCGCTATATGTGCCGGGCGTGGCCAAAATGCCTCGCAATTGGCGGTTTTGCCGCTTAAAGAAGCGAGTTCGCTTGCCCGTTGCAGCATCTTGCTTCAAAATATCGGCCTTCCCTTTCACAACTTTGGAGAGCCACCCATTCGCCGTCCTAATAAAGCTCCGCCCGCTGCCAGCAAAGACGGGCCGCGCATCAATGATGATATCCGCAATGCGCAGATCCAGCTGATCGACGCGGATGGTGTCAATCAGGGCACCGTCGAAACCATGGTGGCCATCAAGATGGCCATGGAAGCCGGCATGGATCTGGTCGAGATTTCGCCGAATGCCAGCCCTCCCGTCTGCAAGATCATGGACTACGGGAAGTACAAGTATTCCGCTCAGAAGAAAGCCGCGGAAGCCCGCAAGCGGCAGAAGACCGTCGAGATCAAGGAGATCAAGCTCCGCCCGATGATCGACGACCATGATTACGACGTGAAGATGCGCGCGATGCAGCGGTTCTTCGAAGAGGGCGACAAGGTCAAGATCACGTTGCGCTATCGTGGCCGCGAAATGGCGCACCAGGAGATCGGCACCAAGCTGCTGGACAAGATCAAGACCGACGTCGCCGAGCTCGCCAAGGTCGAGCAGGACGCGCGGTTCGAAGGTCGCCAGGTCGTCATGGTGCTGGCGCCGCGCTAGTGTGCTGAATGCGAAGTTCGTGCGATTTCGCGGCAGCCACTTTCACGAACTTCGCATTCATAAAGCACACTAGAATCATAAGTTTGCTAGTGCCCTTATCGAATCCGAAGTTCGCTCCGAAGGTGCGGCAAACGATGCGAACTTCGGATTCGGGACACTAGTTCGAATTTGTCGCTTTGTTGAAATGAAATGGCCCGTGAGGCGATCTGGCGGGCTGTTTCGTATTTTGGGCACCGCTCATGGCCCGGTGGTGCCAACCTCCCCTTGAAAAGGGGAGGTCGATTTGCTCGCCAGAGCAAAGCGGGTGGGGATCTACTCTCTCCACGAGCAGCGGCGCCGACGGCCGCCCCCCATCCCGGCCCCCCCTTTCAGGGGGAAGGGGAAGACCGATCCGCCCCGATTCCCCGCCTGAAACGTTGCAAAACCGCCGATCCTCTGTCATAAGCCGGGCCTTCGCCGCCCGGCTGATCAAGGGCTGCCGTGGCGACGGTTCGTGCAGGTTCTTTCAATTCGGAAAAAACCCTAGCACTTTCAACGCTCTAACGAGCATTTTAGCCGGCCGGACGCCTCTCGGGGCGATTTTCGTGCTGTGCGACAGGAGAGCCAAATGCCCAAGCTGAAGACCAAATCGGGCGCTAAAAAGCGCTTCAAGGTGACTGCCACCGGCAAAGTGATGCACGCCCAGCGCGGCAAGCGTCACGGCATGATCAAGCGGACGAAGAAGCAGATCCGTCAGCTCCGCGGCACCCGCGTGCTGTTCAAGACCGACGGCGACAACGTCAAGAAGTACTTCTTGCCGAACGCCTGATCGCACCGATCGCTTGAACCCTCGCCGCGACTGCGCGGCGCCCCGTCACCTCTTCCAGATCAAGGATTTCGTCATGTCTCGCGTCAAACGCGGTGTGACCGCCCACGCCAAGCACAAGAAAGTCTACAAGGCCGCCAAGGGCTTCTACGGCCGCCGCAAGAACACCATCCGCGCCGCCAAGCCGGCGGTCGAGAAGGCGATGCAATACGCCTTCCGCGATCGCAAGCGCAAGAAGCGGACGTTCCGCGCGCTCTGGATCCAGCGCATCAACGCCGCCGTCCGTCCGTTCGGCCTGACCTACAGCCGATTTATCGACGGCATGGCCAAGTCCGGGATCACCGTGGACCGCAAGGTGCTGTCGGATCTCGCGATCAGCGAGCCCGCCGCGTTCCAGGCCATCGCCGAGAAGGCCAAGGCCGCGCTGGCGGCCTGATCCTAGCGGGCGGCCCTAACGCGATTTGGGGCCCGCCTTCAGCGCCTTCTGCGAATAGCGCTGGGCGACGATCGCCCGGCAGAACGCCGTGAACGAGCGGTACATGGTGCCGCTTTCGTTGTCGTATTTGTGGTCGCAGCGCTTGAGCTGGCCGGCATAGGCCTTCTTCTGCGACGCTCCGAGGCTGGACAGGAAGTCCCCCTCGCACCTCTTCTCGACCACGGCGCCGAACTGGACGTCTCCGCTGGCGCCGTATTCGCACGCCTCGAAGATCTTCATCGCGCGGTTGCAGCTCGGCGCCTTCTGAAGCTCCACGATGATGTCGTCCATCTGGGTCGATTTGGCGGGACATTCCTCGGTCGCGGCATGCGCCGTGGTGAGCATCAACAGCAGCGCCGGCATGGCCAGGCAAGATCGCAGCAACATCGCGTGGGCCTCCTTGAACTCCCCTTGGGTAGCCCGGCCTCCGCGCGGGGTTCAATGCTGCCGGCCATCAGCCCGAAAACACCGGCTTTTCGCTTGACGTTACGCCCTTCCGGCGGCGACAACCCAGCCGAATTTTGGCGCATGGTACCGGTTCGGGTAGCGGTTCTTCCCACCGGATCATGCTCCGCTCAAGCGCAGGATTTGACTGTGTCCGACCTCGCAACGCTCGAAACATCCATCCTCGACCAGATCGCCGCCGCCGGCGATGAAGCCGCGCTCGAAGCGGTGCGCGTCGCAGCCCTCGGCAAGAAGGGCTCGATCTCGGCGCTGCTCGCCACGCTCGGCAAGATGTCGCCCGACGAGCGCAAGACCGAGGGCGCCAAGATCAACCTCACCAAGGATGCTGTGACGCGGGCGCTCGCAGCAAGGCGCGACGTGCTGAAGTCGGCGGCGCTCGATGCGCGGCTGGCGTCCGAGACCATCGACGTCACCCTGCCGCTGCGCGACGCACCGGTCGAGGCCGGCCGCATCCATCCGCTGAGCCAGGTCTGGGACGAGCTGACCACGATCTTCGCCGACATGGGATTCTCGGTCGCCGAGGGTCCCGACATCGAGACCGACGACTACAACTTCACCAAGCTGAATTTCCCGGAAGGCCATCCCGCGCGCGAGATGCACGACACCTTCTTCTTCCATCCGAAGGAGGACGGCTCGCGCATGCTGCTGCGAACCCACACCTCGCCGGTGCAGGTGCGCACGATGCTGAGCCAGAAGCCGCCGATCCGCGTGATCTGCCCGGGCCGCACCTACCGCATCGATTCGGACGCGACCCATACGCCGCAATTCCACCAGGTCGAAGGCCTCGTCATCGACAAGACCTCGCATCTCGGCCATCTCAAATGGATCCTGCACGAGTTCTGCAAGGCGTTCTTCGAGGTCGACCACATCAACATGCGCTTCCGTCCCTCGTTCTTCCCGTTCACCGAGCCGTCGCTGGAAGTCGACATCCAGTGCCGCCGCGACAAGGGCGAGATCCGCTTCGGCGAGGGCGAGGACTGGCTCGAGATTCTCGGCTGCGGCATGGTGCATCCGAACGTGCTGCGCGCCTGCGGCATCGATCCCGACGAGTACCAGGGCTTCGCCTGGGGCATGGGCATCGACCGCATCGCCATGCTGAAATACGGCATCGCCGACCTGCGCCAGCTGTTCGACAGCGACGTCCGCTGGCTGTCCCACTACGGCTTCAAGCCGCTGGACATCCCGTCGATCGCGGGCGGGCTGAGCACGTAACGTCTACGCGACGTTGCGGAGCGAGCGATCAAGATAACCTAGTCAACACCAACAAGAACCGAGGCAAGCAGCCATGAAATTCACCCTCTCCTGGCTGAAGGATCATCTCGAGACCGACGAGCCGCTCGACAAGCTCGCCGACAAGCTCACCATGATCGGGCTCGAGGTCGAGAACATCGAGGACAAGGCGAAGGCGCTCAAGCCGTTCACCATTGCGAAGGTGATCTCGGCCGAGCAGCATCCGAATGCGGATCGCTTGCGCGTCTGCATGGTCGACACCGGTGACGGCGGCGCGCCGGTGCAGGTCGTGTGCGGCGCGCCGAATGCGCGTGCGGGCCTCGTCAGCGTGTTCTCGCCGCCCGGCACATACATTCCCGGCAAGGACATCACGCTCGGCATCGGCACCATCCGCGGCGTCGAGAGCCGCGGCATGCTGTGCTCGGCGGCCGAATTGCAGATCTCCAACGACCATGACGGCATCATGGAATTGCCGGCGGACGCGCCGCTCGGCAAGGGTTACGCCGAATGGGCCGGGCTCGGCGATCCCGTGGTCGAGATCAATCTGACGCCGAACCGGCAGGACTGCACCGGCGTGCACGGCATCGCGCGCGACCTCGCCGCCGCCGACATGGGCAAGTTCAAGGACCCGGCCATCAAGCCCATCAAGGGCGAATTCCCGTGCCCGGTGAAGGTCACGGTCGAGGATTCCTCGCTGTGTCCCGGCTTCGCGCTCCGCCTCGTGCGCGGCGTCAAGAACGGACCGTCGCCGGAATGGCTGCAGAAGCGGCTGACCGCGATCGGACTGCGCCCGATCAACGCGCTGGTCGACATCACCAATTTCATGACCTTCGACCGGGCGCGGCCGCTGCACGTGTTCGACGCCAAGAAGGTCAAGGGCAATCTCGTCGTGCGCCGCGCCCGCGACGGCGAGACGCTGCTCGCGCTCGACGGCCGTACCTACAATCTCGATCCCGCGATTTGCGTCATCGCGGACGAGCACGGCGTCGAATCGCTCGCGGGCATCATGGGCGGCGAGGCCTCCGGCTGCGACGATGATACCACCGACGTGCTGATCGAATCGGCGCTGTGGAACGAGATCAACATCGCCCAGACCGGCCGCAAGCTCGGCATCAATTCGGATGCGCGCTACCGCTTCGAGCGCGGCGTCGATCCGGCCTTCATGGTGCCGGGACTGGAGCTCGCGACCAGGCTCGTGATGGAGATGTGCGGCGGCACGCCGTCCGAGACTGTCGTGGTCGGCAAGCAGTTCGGCGAGGATCGCGTCATCGACTTCCCGCTCAGCGAAGTGAAGCGTCTTGCCGGCATCGAGGTGCCGCTGGTCGAGGTGAAGCTGATCCTTACCCGGCTCGGCTTCATGCTGGCCGGCAACGGGCCCGTGGTGAAGATCGCAATCCCGTCCTGGCGCACGGACGTGCACGGCAAGGCCGACATCGTCGAGGAGGTCGTCCGCATCTTCGGCGTCGACAAGGTGCCGATGACGCCGTTCGAACGCGGCGAGGAGCCGCGCAAGCCGGTGCTGACGCCGATGCAGCTGCGCACCCGCCGCGCCAAACGCGCGCTCGGCGTGCGCGGCATGGTGGAAGCCGTGACCTGGTCGTTCATCACCAATGACGCGGCAAAACTGTTCGGCGGCGGCCAGAGCGAGCTCGTGCTCGCCAACCCGATCGCGGCCGATCTCTCCGACATGCGGCCGAGCCTGCTGCCCGGCCTCGTCGCGGCGGTTCAGGCCAACATCAACCGCGGCTATCCTGACGTGGCGCTGTTCGAGGTCGGCCAGGTGTTCCGCGGCGACCGTCCGGAGGACCAGCTGGTCGCCGCCTCCGGCGTGCGTCATGGCTTCGCCTCGTCGAAGGGGATCGGACGGCACTGGACCGGCTCGGCGGCGGCGGATGCGATGGATGCCAAGGCCGACGCTTTCGCCGTGCTGGCGGCCGCCGGTGCGCCGATGCAGGCGCTTCAGGTCGTGGCGGGTGGTCCTGGCTGGCTGCATCCGGGACGTTCCGCCACGATCCAGATCGGCCCGCAGAACGTGCTCGGCCATTTCGGCGAGATGCATCCGCGCGCGCTCGAGGCGCTCGGTGTCGACGGTCCCTTGATGGTGTTCGAGGTCATCCTCGACCGCATCCCTGAGGCGAAGAAGAAGCCGACGCGCGCCAAGCCGCTGATCGAGCTCTCCGCCTTCCAGCCGGTGTCGCGCGACTTCGCCTTCATCGTCGACCGCGCCGTGAAGGCCGGCGACATCGTCCGCGCCGCGCAAGCCGTCGACAAGAAGCTGATTACCGGCGTGAACGTTTTCGACGTCTACGAGGGCAAGGGCATCGATGACGGCAAGAAGTCGATCGCGATCGCGGTGACCATCCAGCCGCGCGAGAAGACCCTGACCGACCAGGAGATCGAGGCCGTCGGTGCCAAGATCGTCGCCGAGGTGACCAAGCAGACCGGCGGCACGCTGCGCGGGTGATGCTCCTCTCCCTCTCCCCGTTCTTACGGGGTCGAGACGAGCGTAGCTCGCTCTTAGAGGGTTGGGGTGAGGGGCTCGTCCCGCAAACACGGTGAACACGGAGCTCGCGGAGGCTCCCCCTCACCCTGAAATCAAGCTGTGCTTGATTTCCGACCTCTCCCCGCAAGCGGGGAGAGGTGAGAAACACGGATCACCCCGCGCACGCCCTCCCATGACCTCCTTCAGCCTGATCCCCTCCGACATCTCGACCAGCATCGCGCTCGCGATCTGTGCGGTCGCTTTCGTTTCGGGCACCGCACGCGGCTTCTCCGGCTTCGGCTCGGCGCTGATCTTCATGCCGCTGGCGAGCAGCATCGCAGCGCCGCGGCTCGTTGCCGCCCTGCTGCTCGTCATCGATTTCGTCGCGGCCGCGCCGCTGCTGCCGAACGCCTGGACCCATGCCGACCGCAAGGCGACCGCGGTCATGGTCGCGGGCGCGCTGATCGGCGTGCCCGTCGGCACCTATTTCCTGAGCGTGCTGGAGCCCGTCACCACGCGATGGATCATCTCCTGCTTCGTCGCCGCCCTCCTGCTCCTGCTGCTGTCGGGCTGGCGCTATCGCGGCAAGGACCACGCCTGGCTCTCGGTCGGCATCGGCAGCCTCTCGGGCTTCTGTAGCGGCCTCGCGCAAACCGGCGGCCCGCCGATCGTCGGCTACTGGCTCGGCCGCCCGATCTCGTCGGTGATCTCGCGCGCCAATATCGTGCTGTTCTTCGGCGCCTCGGACTTCTTCTCGCTGGTCAGCTACTGGTTCACCGGCTTGATCACGATCGAATCGGTCAAGTTCTCGCTGATCGTCGGCCCGATCTACGGCATCGGCGTCTGGTTCGGCGCCGCGCTGTTCGGCAAGGCGAGCGAAAAGGTGTTTCGCGCGATCTGCTACGCGCTGATCGCCGCGGCCGTCATCGTCGGCCTGCCGGCGCTTGATGGCATCTTGCGCGGCGGCTAGGGTCGCAGCACCCAAAAGAGACCAGGGAGACACCGATGATCGATCGCCGCAATGCATTGAAACTGGCGCTCTGCAGCGCCGCCGTGCTCGCGGCGCCTCACGTGCGCGCGCAAACCGACAAGGCGCGGACCCGCATCGTGTTCCTCGGCACCAAGGGCGGGCCACGCGCCGCGCTTCGAACCCCGCCAATCTCGTCGTCGTCAACGACACCCCGTTCGTGATCGATTGCGGCATGGGCGTCAGCCGCCAGCTTGTGCGCGCGGGCGTGCCGATCCCGCAGGTCAAGTACATCTTCATCAGCCACCATCATTCCGATCACAATCTGGAATACGGCAATCTGTTCTACAACGCCTGGGCGGCCGGCCTCTCGACGCCGATCCATTCGTTCGGCCCCAAGGGCATCGAGGCGATGACCAAAGAATATTGGGAGCTGAACAAGTTCGACGTCGAGACCCGGATCGAGGACGAAGGCCGCCCGGACCCGCGCAAGCTGCTGATCGCGAAAGACATCAGCGACGACGGCGTGGTGCTGAAGACATCGGATGTCACCGTCACCGCGTTCCGCACGCCGCACCCGCCGATCACGGATAACTTCGCCTACAAGTTCGAGACCCCGGACGGCACCATCGTGTTCTCCAGCGACACCGCCTACAACCCGAAGCTCGCCGAGTTTGCCAAGGGCGTCGACGTACTGGTGCACGAATGTCTTTACGTCCCCGCGGTCGATCGTCTGGTTGCCACGACCAAGAACGGCGCCACGTTGAAGAAGCATCTGCTCGACAGCCACACCTCGACCGAGGATGTCGGCCGCATCGCAGCCGCCGCCGGCGTGAAGACGCTGGTGCTCAGTCACTTCGTCCCCGGCGACGATCGGCAGGTCACCGATGATGACTGGACGAGGGACGTGAAGAAGAACTATTCCGGCCGCATCGTGGTGGCCAAGGATCTGATGGAGCTGAAGCTGCCGGTGTGATCGGACAAATCATGTCACGAGAATGCGGATGTGTGACCACCGGCCGCACAACGTCTTCGGTGTCGTCCCAGCGAACGCAGGGACCCATAACCACGAATAGTTATTGCTGAACGATGGTGGAACGACGAGTCCCGATCACAACATCTGCTGCGGCGTATGGGTCCCTGCTTTCGCAGGGACGACACCTGTTGTGCGGCAGCACTCGCCACCAAATCACCGCACACACCACGGTAGGCCGACCACGCTCAACCGTCTCCTCTCACGATCATCAATTCATCGCCCCGGAGCGAGGCGACGTGCGGCGCTTGTGTTTTGCGGCGGGCGCTGCGGGCGCCGGTGTCGCTTCCTTCGCCCCGCCGATCCTGCGCAGCGCGGCGTCGGCGGCGCGCTCGCCGCTGTCCCAGGCGCCGTCGATCGTGCCCCACAGCGTTTCGTGGGTGGCCTCGCCCGCGAGATACATCGCGCCGATCGGCTCGGCCAGGATCCGGCGCGAGAATTGTGCGCCGGGTGCAGCGGCCGACATCGCGCCCATAATGAAGGGCTGTGCATTCCAGCGCGTCGCGCTGGTCTTCTTCACGGCGGCGCCGACCTCGCTGCCATAGAGCTTGGTCAGCCATTCCGCCGCGAAAGCCGACATCGCCTGCTCGCCCTGCGCCGACAGGTCGCGGCCGAACGAGCCCGCGACGTCGATCGTGCACAGCGAGGAGCCCGCGATATTGCCGTAGAGTAGCGCCGTCTTGGTCGAATTGCTCTGCTCGATGAGGATATCGTCGCGCGACAGGCCGAGCGGATTGCCCGGCAGTTGCAACACGATGCGATCGTAGCTGCCCAGGCTGAGCTTCGCGGCGGCATCGAGCGTGCGCTTCGGAAGCTCCGGTGCGAACTTGATGTTGCCGCTCGCAAGCACGTTGCTCGACACGGTGACGATGGCGGCGCGCGCGGTGATCTTGCCGGAGGGCGTCTCGACCATGACGTCGCGATTGCTCCACAGGATACGGCTCGCCGGCGTCGACAGCGCCAGCGGCACCTGCTCGCCGAGCTTGGTGATCAGAGTGCCGAGGCCCTGGCGGCAGGCGATCGCCGCGTTGCGGTCCTGCGCGCGTCCCTTGTCGATCGCGGACAGCTCCTTCAGGTCCTTGCCGCAGAAATTGGGCCCGAGCAGGAATTCCGCGGTGCCGGCCCAATCGCCGAGGTCCTTCGGCATCGCCGCGGCGCAGGCGATATCGGCCTTGCGCGCGGCCTCGTCGATGGCCCGGTTGGCGCGCACCAGCGCCGCCAGGAACTGCTCGGTCTCGCCCGCGCGCGCGTTGCGGCGGCCGATGCGCATCTTCTGCCCCGCAGGCGCCGTGACGATGTCGAGACCCGCGGAGCGCGCCAGCCGGATCATCGGATTGGTGTCGGGATTGTACATCCAGCGCGCGCCGCGGTCGAACGGCACGCCGAATGTCGACGCGTCGGTCTGGCAGCGACCGCCGACCTGGCCCGCCGCCTCCACCACGATCACCTTGCGGTTGGCGGCAACGATCCGGCGCGCCGCAGCGATACCTGCGGCCCCTGCACCGATCACGACGATATCGGCCTCGCGCGGCGGCGGCGCCGCAAGCACCCGGCCGCCCAGCGCGGGCGCCAGCGCGAAAGCCGCGGACGCCGACAGGAAATCGCGGCGGGTCACTGTCATGACATAGCTTCTGGCATGGTTTCCGGGGACTTGCGGAGAACGGGAACGCTTCGCGAACTGTGCCGCATCTCACCGACCGCAGCAACCATCATGGTAAATCAATCATGATTGATCCGCCGATGGCATGAACTAAATTGCAACAGCTTGCGACCATGATTAAGTGAAACACAAGCGGTCACAGAACCGCTGGGGGGGGGGAATCCATGGGCCTAATGCTCGATACCGTCGGTAAATGGATCGCGGGGTACCTGCAGAAGGAAGTCCCCGGTTACGAGCCGTTCACGCCGAGCGACCCGGAGCACCTGCGCGGCATCATCGAGCCCGGCGACGTGCTGCTGGTCGAGGGCAACAACCGCATCTCCGGCATCATCAAATATCTGACGCAGTCGACCTGGTCGCATGCCGCGCTCTATGTCGGCCCGGTCGCGGGTGCGGAGGAGCCCGACGGCGAGCCGCATGTGCTGATCGAGGCCAATATCGGCGAGGGCGTCACCTCGGCGCCGCTGTCGAAATATTTCCCCTATCACACCCGCGTGTGCCGCCCGGTCGGACTGTCCTATGAGGACCGCACCACGGTCTGCCGCTACGCCATCAACCGCATCGGCTTCGGCTACGACACCAAGAACATCGTCGACTTGATGCGTTACCTGTTCCCGATGCCGATACCGCAGCGCTGGCGCCGGCGCATGATCGCGATCGGCTCCGGCGATCCGACCAAGATCATCTGCTCGGCGCTGATCGCGCAGGCCTTCGACGCCGTGCGCTATCCGATCCTGCCGAAGATCACCAAGGCCGGCAGCCGTGCCGCGCGCCGCGAGATCCTGCACATCCGCGATTCCTCGCTCTACATGCCCCGCGACTTCGACATCTCGCCCTATTTCGAAGTCGTCAAACCCACCATCGTGCACGGGTTCGACTACACAGCCCTGCACTGGGCCGACAAGCAGAAGCCGCTCGAGGAGGTAGCGGGCTCATTCAGTGTGTTTCCAGAAACGGTCCTGGCGCCGCCGCTCGTTCCTGAAGCGATTGACGAAGAGGCGCCGGTTCCGGCTGCGGAAATGACCGCCGAAGGTCACGCGCCGGTGTGACGATCAGAATGTTGCCGCAAGCGTCAGCCGAACGGCAAGCGGCTCGGCAGGATGCACATGGCGGTCGGCGACGCCATCGACCGGTTCGCCCGGCAGCCGCGACAGATAGTAGTATTCGATCTGGTTGGTTTGCGCGTTGAAGAGATTGAGGACGTCGAGCTGCAGCCGCATCCCGTTGTCGAATTTATAGCCGGCGCGGGCGTTGACGATGAATGACGATAGCGAGCGCACGCTGTCGTCCTCGATCAGCGGGCGCGGGCCGAAATAGCGGGCGCGCAGGCTGCCGAACCAGCCGGTGTCGCGGCCGAAGGTGACGCCGCCACTGGCAACCCACGCCGGCGCACCCGGAATGAAATCGCCGGCCGGATCGACATCCGTGAAGCGGCCGCGGGTATAGGCGAGATCGAAATCGAGGCTCATCCACGGCAAGAGCTTGTACTGGTTGGTCCACTCGACGCCGACCCGCCGGCTCGGCCGGCTCGGCTCCGTGGTGCCGGCATCGCCGACGAACAGCAGTTCGGAATCGAAGTCGAGCACGAACACGGCGAGCGACGAGGTGAGACCGTCGATCACCCTGGTGCGGATACCGAGCTCGGCGCCCTTCGAGCGCACCAGCAGCGGCACGCGATCGAGCGGCGTCACCTTGTCATTGGGATCGACGGTGATGGTCGCACCCCTGATGTCGTTGGAATGCAGGCCGAAGCCGGCATTGCCGTAGAACTCGGTCTTGTACCATGGGCCAAGCACGATGCCGGCCTTCGGGCTCGTCAGCGCCGCCTGCGCGTTGCCGGAATTCTGCGGCGTGTCGCTCAGCACGTGGCCGGCGAAATAATCCTCGCGAATGCCGACCGTGGTGCGCAGCCAGTCGGTCCAGCGTGCGGTGCTGTCGGCCCACAGCGCGACACTGCCTTCCTGGACCTGATCATTGCGCACCGTGGACAGGATCTCGCGCTGCACGGTCTTGAACAGGCTGACATTGATGTCGTCGTAGCGGGTCTGCACGCCGACCCGCGTCTGGGTATCGATGCCGGCGACGCGGACATCGACGGCGTGGCTGGCATCAAGGCCGTAGACGGTACGCCTGTCGGTCTGGCTGAACTGGTCGCCATTGACGGGGTCATCGAGGAAATAGGTGAAATCGTTGTAGAGCTGCAGCGACGAGCGGATCACATAGGCGTTGAGCTTGGTCTGCCCGTAGTCGCTCGACTGCGCCCAATTGCTCGACAGGCTGAAGCGGCCGGCGGTGCCGCCATCGGTCGGATTGAGCGTGCCATAACGGCCGATCAGGCCCTGGTCGATCGCACGCTGCGCGACCTGGTCGGTCGAATTCCAACCATTGGAATAGGCCATCGCGGTCAGCGAGAAACCGTCGGTCGCGGTGCCCTGACTGTAGCGCAGCACGCCGTTGAGCTTGCGGATATCGTCGGGTACGTCCCACGGGCCGTTGTATTTGTTGGCCTCGAAGGCAGCGAGCAGCGTTCCGTCGCCGACGCGCGTCGAGCCCGCGGCCAGCGCGCGCTGATAGCCGAAGCTGCCGGCGGTCAGTTCCACGATGTTCTTCGAAAGCCTGTCGAGATAGTTGATGTCGACGGCACCAGCGGAGGCGAAATCGCCCTTGTCCGCATAGTACGGGCCCTTGCGGACATCCATCGATTGGATGAGTTCCGGGATCAGCCAGTTGAGATCGGCATAGCCCTGGCCGTGCGCGTGGGTGCGCATGTTGACGGGGACGCCGTCGACCGTGATCGCAAGATCCGTGCCGTGGTCGAGATTATAGCCGCGCAGGAAATACTGGTTGGCTTTGCCCTCGCCGGAATGCTGCGTCACGATCAGACCCGGGACGGCTTCGAGAACTTCGCCGACGCGCGAGATCGGCCGCGCGTTCACTTCGTCGCCGCTGATCTGCAGCGCGCTGGCCGCGGTCGGCTGCAGAGTGGACGCAGGTACGGTCGCCGAGCCGCCGGTAATGCCGCTGGTCGCAGCGGTGGATTGGCGCGGTTGCGGTGCTACCGGCTTGCGGCCGGTGGCGGCATGGCGCGGACGTTGCGACGGCTTGGCGTGTTTGGGCGAGGCCTGGTCGGGCGACGTCACCATGACCGGCGGCAACTGCTCGGTCGTGGCGGCGACGGTCTGCGCTTCGGCGACCGGCGCGAATGCTGCAATGGATGCGGCGGCGGAAAATATCCGCCATGCAGTACGACGCAACGCCCATGCCCTCGCATGATACCTGTTACAGTCACGCGACGACCGCACCAGTCCAACCAACCCGGCAAAGCGACGCTAGCAAGCGCAGTATGACGTTACAAGAAAAATGTCATACCGCCGGGCAATCGAGCCACCACGGATAAGCCATGCAACGCATCACGATCACGATCGAGGACGATCTCCTGGCGGAGATCGACGCAGCAGCGGAGGCGCGCGGCTACCAGAACCGCTCCGAGATCATCCGCGATCTCGCCCGCGCCGGCCTGCAACAGAGCGCGGAAAACGCGCCGTCAGGGCAATGCGTCGCGGCGCTCGTCTATGTCTACGACCACGCCGCGCGCGATCTCTCAAAGCGCTTGGTACAGGAATTCCACGGCCATCACGACCTCGCGCTGGCGACGCTGCACGTCCATCTCGACGACGACAATTGCATGGAGATGACGGCGCTGAAGGGTGCGCGGCAACGCCTCCGAAGTCAGGCACTTCGCCGACCACATCATCGCCGAACGCGGCGTGCGCTACGGCCGCGTGGTGATGATTCCGACCGCGCCGGACAAGAAGCCGCGCAAGCGGGGGCATGGGCACGATTGAGGTTTCGTAGCCCGGATGAAGCGCAGCGCAATCCGGGGCCCTGGTGCCGCGAACGAAGTGTCCCGGATTGCGCTTCGCTCCATCCGGGCTACCAAACGAATACGCTACGCCGCCTTCGCCTTGGTGCCACGCGGCAGGCCGGCGCGGGCGAGGCCGCCATAGAGCGCCTCGTTCGGCATCTCCGATTTCAGGATCGCGCGCACCTCGACCAGGCGATCGAGATCGATGCCGGTCGGAAATCCCTTGCTCTCGCAGAGGAAGACGAGGTCCTCGAACACGACATTGCCGGTGGCGCCGGGCGCGAACGGGCAGCCGCCGAGGCCGCCGAGCGAGCCGTCGAGCACGCGGGCGCCCTCGTCGAGCGCGGCGGACGCATTCGCGATGCCCATGCCGCGGGTGTCGTGCAGGTGGACGCAGACCGGCTTCGATCCGGCGATCTTCACCGCGCCCCGCGTCAGCTCGCCGACCTGCTTCGGCCCGGCATAACCCACCGTGTCGGCAATCGCGACCATGTCGACGCCGACCTCGTAGAGCTTCTCGGTAAGGCGCAGCACCTCGTTCGGATCGACGGCGCCGACGATCGAGCAGCCCAGTGCCATCGAGATCGCGGCATTGACCAGCGGCTTGTGCGGGCTGGCGTCGCGCAACTCGCAGAGCCGCCTGATGTTCTCGATCGCCGATTCGCGCGAGCGGTTGGCATTGGCCTGGCTGTGCTCCTCGGTCGCCGATACCACCGAGGCGATCTCGGCGACGCCGGTGGCCAGCGCCTCGTTGACGCCGCGCTCGTTCAGCGCCAGCGCGACCCCGTGCGCGCCGGGCAGCGCGGCAATGGTGGCGACCACGTCGCGGACATCGACGAATTGCGGGAAGGTCTTGGCCGGCAGGAACGAGCCGACCTCGAAATGCCGGACGCCGGCGGCGTATTCGTCGCGCACCCAGCGCTGTTTCGCCGCGGTCGACGGGAACGTCTTCACGAGCTGCAGCCCGTCGCGCAGGCCGACTTCGCGCAGGGTCACCTTGTCGCTCGGATAGATATCGTGGACGCGGGTCATGTCAGCCTCACGCAGCGTTTCCGGTTGATGAAATCTTCTGTTGTGCGAGCTCGGCGCGCACCGCCTCGGTATCGGCGCCAAGCACCGGCACCTTCAGGCCTTCGCCGATATTGCGGCCGTTCCATTCGAGCGGCAGCGCGGGAACACGGAACGGCTTGCCGTCGGCGTTCAAATTGTTGACCAGCCCGCCGGGACGCAGCACATGCGGATCCTGCAGCAGATCCTCCGGCCGGTTGATCGGCGAGAAGCAGATATTGAGCGCATCGAGCCGCGCCGAAAGGTCCGCCACGTTCCAGCCCTTGATCACCTCGGCGACGCGCGGAATGATCCGGTCGCGCGCCATGATGCGGTCCGTGGTCGAGCGCAGCGTCGGATCGTCGGCGAATTCCGTGAGGCCGAACTCGCGGCAGAAGCTCTGCCAATGACCTTCGGTGACGACGCCGATGAAGATGCGATCGCCGCCGGCGGCATCGAAGATGTCGTAGATCGGCCAGGCATGCTCGCGTTCCGGCATCGAGCGCGGCTTGCGGCCGGTCATCTCGTACTCGACCATGTGCTGGGCGACCAGGAACAGGCAGTTCTCGAACAGGCCGATGCGGATGTCGGCGCCATCAGCCTTGCCGCCGCGCTTCTGATAGAGCGCGGCGAGGATCGAGATCACCCCGAACATGCCGCCCATGATGTCGTTGGCGGAGGACCCGACGCGCTGCGGCTTTTCGCGCGTGCCGGTCATCGCCGCGAGCCCCGACATCATCTGCACGACTTCGTCGAGCGCCGGCCGATGATCATAGGGACCGGACAGAAAGCCCTTGTGGCCGGCGATGATCAGCTGCGGATATTTTTGGCGAAGCTCCTCGGCGCCAAGCCCCTGCTTGTCGAGCTGACCGTCGCGAAAATTCTCCAGGAACACGTCGGCGCTGGCAAGCAGCCGGTGCATGGTGTCGCGGTCCTCGGGCTTGGCGAAGTCGAGCACGACGCTGCGCTTGCCGCGGTTGAACAGCGGGAAGAACGAGACCCCCATGCCGCCGAGCGAACGGGTCTTGTCGCCGGCGGGCGGTTCGACCTTGATCACCTCGGCGCCGAGTTGCGCCAGGATCATGCCGCAGGTCGGCCCCATCACCATGTGGGTCATCTCGACGACCCTCACGCCTTCCAGCGGCAGTCCGTTGCCGGTCATCGGTTTCTCCGTGCTCGTTGCGCTCTTGTTCTGACGCGTTTCTCCACGCGAACCGGTAGCCACTTCGCTCGAAAACGCATTGTGATCGGCGCAGGTTAGGCTTCCGCACGCTATCTGAAAAATATAATCTGTCGAATAGTGTATTCGTGGTTCTAGAACGCTGAACCCTCATGGATTCGCGCCAGCTTCGCTATTTCATCGCGGTTTACGAGCAGCGCAACCTGTCGCGGGCGGCGGACCAGGCCAACGTCGCGCAATCCGCGCTCAGCCATCACATCGCCAATCTCGAGGCGGAATTCGCCACGCCGCTGTTCGAGCGCAAGCCTCGCGGCATGGAACCGACCGCGGCGGGCGAGCGGCTCTATGAGCATGCCCGCATCATCCTGCGCGCGATGGCGGCGGCCGAGCGCGAAATCAAGGAAGGCGCCAGCGTCATCGCCGGCGACATCTCGATCGGCATGGCCAATTCCGGGATGAAGGCGATCGGCGTGCCGCTGATGCGGACCGTGCTGACGAAATATCCGAACCTGAAGCTGTCGCTGACCGAGAGTCTCTCCGGCGCGACGCTGCTGCATCTGCTGAGCTCCGAGGTCGACCTCGCGCTGGTCTACAATCCGCCTTCGGACAAGGACCTGATCGCCGAGCCGGTGCTGGAGGAACAGATGTTCTGCGTCGGCACCGAGAAGCTGATCGGCAAGAAAACGCCAATTCCCTTTGAAGAAGTGACGCGGCTGCCCCTGATCCTGTTGCGATACGGACTATCGGCGCGCGCGCTGCTGGATGACCCCGTGCTGCTGAAGCGTCTCGAGGCCAACGCGATCATGCATCTCAACTCGACCAGCGGCATGATCGGCGCGCTGACCGCGGGTTTGGGCTGCACGATCGCGACGACCCATTTCGTCAGCGAGCCGTTGAAGGCCCGACTGCTGGTCGCGCGCGAAGTCATCGAACCAAAACTGACCCGCACCCTCTATCTTTGCCGCTTGCGCAACCGCCCGATGACCTACGTCATGGAGGAGATGTGCCGCCTGATCCGCGCCCTGATCGCAGACCAGGTGGGCCGCGGCGCCTGGGAGGCGACGCTTCTGATCTAAGGCGCTTTCAAGCGAAGTAGGCACCGTTCGCGTGAAGCAGGCGCGTCAGAAACTGCGCCATCGAAAATATCGAACGATTCCTTCGATATGTTCGTCTGGATTTCTGGCTTCCGGCTGCCAAACATGCGCGACCGGTACGCCTTCGCAAGAAGGGCGGCCGTTGCACCATTCGGGGAGGATCATCATGAGCGCCGTCGAACTCGGCTCGGTCGCCGATCTCGCCACCACGACAAGCGGACCCGACGAGATTTCGCGACGGCTCGAGGCGCTGCCCACATCCGACTACGTCTGGCGGCTGGTGATCCTGCTCTCGCTCGGCGGCTGCTTCGAAATCTACGACCTGTTCTTTACCGGCTATATCGCGCCGGGCCTTGCCCGGAGCGGATTGATGACCACGACGACGCAGGCGTTCTTCGGCTTCTCCGGGATCGGCGCCTTCGTCGCGGCGACCTTCGCCGGCCTGTTCATCGGCACCTTCTGCCTCGGCTTCCTCGCCGATCGCTTCGGGCGCAAGGCGGTCTTCACCTGGTCGCTGCTGTTCTACAGCGCCGCATCGGTGATCATGGCGTGCCAGACCACACCTGGCGGCCTGCTGCTGTGGCGCTTCATCGCCGGGATCGGGATCGGCATCGAGGTCATCACCATCGACGCCTATATCACCGAGCTGGTGCCGAGCTGGATGCGCGGCCGCGCGTTTGCGATCAACCAGGCGGTGATGCTGTCGGCAGTGCCGATCGTCGCCGCACTTGCGTGGTGGCTGGTGCCGCTCTCGCCGCACGGCATCGACGGCTGGCGCTGGGTCGTACTGATCGGCGCCGCCGCCAGCATGATCATCTGGGTATTGCGACTCTACGTTCCGGAAAGCCCGCTCTGGCTGGCCCGCCATGGCCGCGCTGCCGAGGCCGAGACGATCATGCGGACGCTCGAGGCCGCATCGCCGACGGCGGCGCCGCGCCCGACCGCCACGGCCGCGATGATACCGGCACGTGCGCCGGCCGAGACCGGCTATGCCGACCTGTTCAGGCCGCCCTACGTCTCGCTGGTGGTGCTGTTCATGATCTTCAACCTCTGCCAGGCGTTCGGCGTCTACGGCTTCTCCAACTGGGTTCCGGCGCTCTTGGTGCAGAAGGGCATCAACGTCACCAAGAGCCTGCAATATTCCTTCATCATCGCCTTCGCCTATCCGCTCGCGCCGCTCCTGGCCGCAACCTTCGCCGACCGCTTCGAGCGCAAATGGATCATCTGCGGCGCGGCCGCGGCGATCTCGGTGTTCGGCCTCGCCTTCTCGCAGCTCACCGAGCCGGTGCTGCTGATCGCCAGCGGCGTGCTGGTGACGGGAGCCAACATGACGCTGTCCTACGCCTATCACGCCTACCAGACCGAGGTGTTCCCGACCGCGATCCGGGCGCGCGCCGCGGGCCTCGTCTATTCGATGAGCCGGCTCAGCGCGACCTTCTCCGGCTTCATCGTGGCGTTCATGCTGAAGGAGGCCGGCGTCGGCGGCGTGTTCGGCCTGATCACCGCGGCGATGGTCATCGTGATCATTGCTATCGGTGTCTGGGGGCCGAACGTCCGCGGCAGGCCGCTCGACGCCTAGAGCAATTCGCTCGAAAACGCTCTCACCGCGGCACAAACGGCACTTGCCGAAGCCATATTGGGTGTCTACCTCTCGCGGGTCATTTGTGCAGAGGTAGCCCAGTCATGTTAGCCGCCGCCATCAAGGCGCTGTCGCAAATGATCTCGCCGCCGATGCGCTCGATCCTGTGGCGATCGGTCGGCTTGGCGCTCGTGCTGATCACCGTGCTGGCGATCGGCCTGCAGCGGCTGCTCAGCTGGTTTGCGACCAATGGCGAGGTCTGGGCCGAAGGCATGCTCGGCCCCAACTTCCATTCCACGCTGCACGTGCTGTCGTGGATCGTCTCGATCGCGGCGGGCCTGGGCGTCGTGTTCGGCGGCATCTTCCTGATGCCCGCGATCACCTCGCTGGTGGCGAGCCTGTTCGTCGACGACGTCGCCGACATCGTCGAGCGCGAGCATTATCCGGCCGAGCGGCCCGGCGTGGCGCTGCCGCTCGGCCAGGCGATCCTCGAGGGCGGCAAGACCGCGCTGCTGACGATCGTGGTCTATCTGGTCGCGTTGCCTCTGGTGCTTTTCGCCGGCGCCGGATTCCTGATCTTCTTCCTCGCCGCGGCCTGGCTGCTTGGCCGCGAATATTTCGAGCTCGCGGCGATGCGCTTCCGCCCGCCGGAGGAAGCCAAGGCGATGCGGCGTGACAACGCCGCCACCATCTTCACCGCCGGGCTCTTCATCGCCGCCTTCGTCTCGATCCCGATCATCAATCTGGCGACGCCGATCTTCGCCATGGCCTTCATGGTCCACATGCACAAGCGCCTGTCAGGCCCGCGGCCCGAGCTGATCGAGCCGGCGCGGCAAACCAACGTGTCCTCGGTCTAGGTGGTATCCGGAAGCACGGGCAGCGATGCCGGTACCCGATCGCTTGCGAATGGCACGAGCAGCAGTCCGACGATCGCCACGCAGGCGAGCATCGCCCATGCCTCGTTGACGGTGAGTGCGAGCGACGCCCGTTCGACCAACGGCCGGATGAACGCCACCGTGGCGTCGTCCGGCAGACCCGGCGGGCGGTCGATCAGCAACTTCGGATCGAGCCCGATCGCCTGCGCCGCGGTGACATCCCCCGCCAGCAGCCGCACGCGGAAATCCTCGCCATAGATCGGGCTTCGCCCATAGAGGATGGTATCGATCAGGGCGATCCCGATCGCGCCGCCCAGATTGCGCATCAGATTGAACAGTCCGCTGGCGTCGGCGATGTCCGCCTCCGGCAGGGCGCCCAGCGCAATGCGCGTCGGCGGCAGGAGGCAGAACATGATCGCGACGCCGCGGACGACCTGCGGCCAGAACATCTCGCCAAAATCCGCCGTGCGCGGCTGAATGGCGCTCCAACCGAGGCCGAGCGCGAACAAGGCGAAGCCCGCGCCGGTCAACTGCCGCGCGCCGACGCGGCTTTCGAGGACCGCCGCGAGCGGCGCGGCGACGAGCTGCGCAACCCCCGTGACCAGCATGATCGTGCCGATCTCGAAGGCGTCGTGGCGGCGGACGAAACCGAGGAATACCGGCATCAGATAGGTCGATCCGTACAGGCCAACGCCGAGGCAAAAGCTCAGTGCGCAACCGATCGCGAACGGACGCCGCCTGAAAAGCGTCAATTGCGCGATCGGATAGGCCGCGCGGAGCGTGCGCCGGATCAGTAGCATCAACCCCGCGATGCTTCCGATCAGCAGGCCGAGGCAAGGCATCGAGGCCCAACCGCGTTGCGGCGCTTCCTTCAGACCGATCATGAAGCTTGCGAGCGTCGCCGCGAGCAGGACAAGCGACCATTTATCCAGTCTGGAGAACGCCCGAAGCTGCACGCCTTCCTTCGGAAGCAGCGACGGCGTGACCGAGGCTGCCACCGTTCCCGGAACCAGATTGATCAGGAACAGCCACGGCCAGGACCAGGTCTGCGTGATCCAGCCGCCGACGACGGGTCCAACGGTCGGCGCGAGCACCGCGACGACGCCGCCGATCGTGGTGGCCACCGGGTGAAGCCGCGCCGGGAACAGCGTGAACACGGCGGAGAACACTGCGGGAATCAGGACGCCGCCGGAAAATCCCTGCAGCACCCGGAATGCCAGCAGCGCGGCAAAGCCGCCGCTGAGGGCGCAGCCGACCGACGCGACGGTGAACAGGCTCACGGCAAGCGCGAACAGCCATCGCAACGACAGCGCATGCGTGAACAGGCCGGTCAGTGGGATCGCGATCACCTCCGCGATCAGATAGGCGGTCTGGATCCAGCTCATCGCCGCCGGCGAGATCGCAAGCGCGCGCTGGATCGTCGGCAACGAGGTTGCGACGACCTGGATGTCGAGAATCGCCATGAACATGCCGAAGCACATCAGGAGGAAGCCGGCCCAGGTCGCAACCGATGGGCTGTCGGTTCGGTGATCCGCCTTGCTCATGGCGTGCTTGTACGTGGCCAATCGGAAACGGATAGCGCGCGGTTCTCGATCCGAATCCGGACCGCAAGCACCGCGAGATTGAGGAGGGTGAACATCAGCGCCAATCGCGGCAGGTGGAGCGTGAGGGGCAGAAGCGCGATTTCACCGACCACGACGGCGTAGTTTGGATGCGGGAGATATCGGTACGGCCCGGATGCCACCAGCGGCGCGCCCGGCAGCACGACGATTCGCGTGGTCCATCGCGGCCCGAGCGCGACGAGGATCCATATCCGCAGGCCTTGCAGCACCAGAAAACCCGCCAGCGCGGCCAGGTTGACGTCCTGGTCGCGGCCCCAGATCCACAGCGCGGTCAGCCAGCCGGCGTGAACCAGGACAATGAGCGGGTAGTGATTGGCGCCGACCTCGACCGCGCCTCGCGCGAGAAGCCGCTCGGTGTTGCGACGTGACAGCACGAGCTCGCCGAGACGCTGCAGCGTGACCAGAGCGAGGATGACCGACGCGAAGCTCATGCCGCGTGCCTGAGCGCAACGCAGCTGAGCGTGAAGCCCGGCCCGAGCGCCGTGAGCAGCGAGCGCGGCGGCAATCCCTTGGCGCAGGCTCGTTCGAGAACAAAGAGAACCGTCGGGCCCGACATGTTGCCGCAAGCCGCGATGACGTCGCGTTCGTGATCGAGCGTGCCCTGATCGAGCGCGAGTGCCCGCTCCAGCGCGGCGATGACCTTGGCGCCGCCGGGATGGCAGAGGTAGCGGTCGACGTCATCGGCCGTCAGCTGCATCCGCGCGAGGATTTCGGCAACGGCCGGCCCAACATGGTCGCGGACGAAATCCGGAATGGTTCGCTGAAAGACCACGCCGAATCCTTCCGGATCGACCGTCCAGCCCATGATGTCGAGCGTATCCGGCCACAGCTTTTCGCCCGTCGCCTCGATCCGCGTCGCACCACCGTCGCCGGCGCGCAGCACGATCGCGGCCGCGCCATCGCCGAACAGGCTGGCCGCAACGATATTTGCCTTGGTGAGCTCGTCGTGCCGGACCGCGAGCGTGCAGAGTTCGAGCGCAACCAGCAGCACGTTCGCCCCCGGCCGTGCTTCGGCCAGCCGCGCCGCGATCGACAGGCCGGACACACCGCCCGCGCAGCCGAGGCCGAACACCGGCACGCGCGACACATCCGTCCGCAGTCCGAGCTTGCCGGCGACGCGCGCCTCCAGCGTCGGCGTGGCTATGCCCGTCGAGCACACCGTGACCACGATATCGATGTCACTGCCGGTCAGGTCGGCGCGCGCAATCGCCTTGCGCGCCACGTCGACGTACAGCGTCTCCGCGCCCTCGAGGAACGCCAGCGTTCGCTCCGGCCAGCCGCGCCGTTCGAGATACCATTCGATCGGCTTGACGCCGTAGCGATGCTGAATGCCGGTGTTGGCGAACAGGCTGGAGAGCGTCTCGAACTCGGCATAGCGGTCGGCGAGGAGATTGCGCGCGGCCTGCAGGACCTGTCCCTGATGGAATAGATGCGGTGGAACCGCCGTCGCCAGGGAAACAAGCGCGGCCGTCTGCTTTATCTCGATCATCGTGGCTCCATTTCCCCCGCTCTTGGAACCGCGCGATGAGCAAAATATTTCAACACGCCTGCGACATAGCGCGAGCGCGGTATTCACTATAAATTGACCCGGCGCCAATATCCGCGCCGCCTCTTCGCAAATCAGGAAGCGGTGGCGCCCAGCCTGCGCATCACGCTCTTCACCAAGCCGAGCGGCGCCGGCGACAACGGGCCCTGCGGCGCGCGCGTGATGAAGGCGACCAGGACCAGCGCCAGGATCGCGAGCCAGAAGCACAGCCAGAAGCCGTCGATATAGGCGAGCACATTGGCCTCGCGCTGGACGATGCCCGCCAGCGTGCCGACCGCGCGCCCCGTAGCTGTCCCGATGCCATGGCCGGAAAATTCACCTGCCAGCCGCTGGAGCAGGTTCACGACGTCGATATTGCCGTTCTGCACGTGCTGTCCGAGATAGAAGGAATGGACCTGCTCGCGCACGCGCAGCCAGGTGCCCATCAGCGCCACGCCGATCTCGGCGCCGCCGAGCCGCATGATCTGGATATAGGCGGCGAACGCCGTCGCCCGCGAGGGATCGGAATTCGACAGTGCCATGATGATGATCGGCAGCAGCGTGAACGACTGCCCGATCGCCTGGAGCAGGACGATGCCGGCGAAGTCCTCGCGCGCCCAGACGTGGGTGAGTTGCGTGCCCCAGAGATTGGCCGCGGCGAACGCCGAGAAGCCGAGCACCACGACGATGCGCGGATCGAGGTGGCGCAGCAGCCAGATCGAGACCGGCACCAGCACGAACATCGGCAAGGCGCCATAGGTCAGCAGCAGCATGCCGCTCTGCTCCGGCCTGAGCAGCGCGATGGTGGCGAGGAAGTTCGGCACCAGCGACGCATTGGACAGGCTGGTCAGCGTGTAGAGCAGGATCAGGAGCAGCCCGAAGCCGATGTTGCGCGAGAACAGCACGTTGACATGCGCCCAGGGCCGGCGCGCGACCATTTCGTTGATCATGAAGGCGACGATCAACAGCGCGCCGCCGATCAAGAGCGCCATCACCGTGCCGGAACCGAGCCAGTCCAGCCGGTTGCCCTGGTCAAGTCCCGCATAGATCATCGACACCGAGGCGCCGAGCAGCAGCATGCCGCCCCAATCGGCCTCGCGCAGCAGCGCGCGGTTCACCGGCTCGTTCGGCGTGCCGAGATAGACCATCAGGCCCATCAAGGGCGCGATCACCACGCCCTGCCAGTACAGCCATTGCCAGCCGAGATGGTCGACATAGAAGCCGACCAGCGAGGTCGAGGTGTCCAACGCGAAGCCGACGCGGATCGAATAGATTGAGATCGCCGGCAGCCACCAGCGGATCGGCAGATTGCGGAACACGATCATCAGCGTCGCCGGCACGAAGGTCCCGAGCAGCATGCCGTGGGCGATGCTGAGCGCGATCAGCGTCGTGTAGTCGCGCACGAACGGGATAGTCAGCGAGACCACCGCATAGACGAGGCTGGGGATGCCGAGCACGCGGCGCAGGCCGAACACCGTGGCAAGCCAGGCCACCGCAGGCGCGATGAAGATCTGCGAGCCGATGCCGGCGGTCGAGAGCCAGGCGCCCTCGTCGAAGCCGAGCGAGAATGCGCCGCGCAGGTCCGGCAGGCCGACCGTGGTCAGCCGGCTGTCGAAATTGGCAAGGAACGAGCCGAGCAGCACCGCGACGACCGCGAACAGCGGATAGCGCGCGACGTCGCCGCGCGAGACCGGACCACGGTCGCGGTCGTCACTTTCCGCCATTGGCGGCCGCCTCGCCGGTATCGATGCTGGTGACCACCGACATGCCCGGCACCAGCCGCGCCAGCAGCGGCTGGCCGTCATCGAACTGAATGCGCACCGGGATGCGCTGCACCACCTTGGTGAAATTGCCTGTGGCGTTGTCGGGCGGCAGCAGTGCGAATTGCGATCCGCTCGCCGGTGCGATGCGCTCGACGACGCCGCGCAGCTTCTGGCCCGCGAACGTATCCACGGTGATCTCGACCGGCTGGCCCGGTGTCACGTGCGTGAGCTGGGTCTCCTTGTAGTTCGCGATCACATAGACCTTGGGCAGCGGCACCACGTTGATGAGGTTGGTGCCGATATTGACGTAATCGCCGGGCTGCACCTGGCGCTCGCCGACAACGCCGTCGAACGGCGCGGTGATCTTCGTGTAACCAAGCTTGAGCTTCGCCGATGCCAGCAGCGCCTTCGCGGCGTCAAGGTCGGCGGCACGCTGCTTCTTGGTTCCTTGCAGAACCTCGAGCTGATGGCGCTGCGCCGCGATCACAGCGCGGCTGGCGCGTACGTCGGCCTCCGCCTTGGCATAAGATGCGGTCGCCTGCTCGAGCCGCTGCCGCGTGCCGGCGTCGGTTTGCGACAGCGACTGCTGACGCTCTTCCTCCTGACGTGCCAGGGTCTGCTGCGCCTCCGCAGACAGCCGCGCGGCCTGCGCCTGCGCGATCGTCGCATATTGCAGCTCGATCTGGTTGTTGAGGTTATCCAGCACGGCCTGGGCACCGACCACGCCGGCCTCGGCCTGCGCGACTTGCGCCTCGTAATCGGCGGGATCGATCTGGATCAGGAGGTCGCCGGCCTTGACGCGCTGGAAATCGGTGACCCCCACGCTGAGCACTTCACCCGAGACGCGGCTCGACAGCCGCGTCAGCTCGGCGCGCACATAGGCGTCGTTGGTGGTCTGGATCGTGGCGCTGCCGACCCAGGCATCCCAGCGACTGGTCGCCACCGCGACGAACACCAGCGCGACGAGCACGGCAAACAGCGGAATCGCGAAGCGGCTCCAGAAGCCGCTTGCTGAAGATTGCGGCTTGGCGGGCGCCGCAGCAGGCGCGGTCTGGCTGGCGGGTGACGGACCATCTTCAACCTGCTCTGCCACACCGCACTCCCTCAATCACGCACCGGAACAACCGACAAACCTATCGCGCGAACCGGCATCCACTTCGCTCGAAAATGCTCTGATAGCACATGACGACGATCATGCCTCACACCGTCTTCTCCGGCCACCGGCAGAGATCGTTGATCAGGCACACCTCGCAGCGCGGCTTGCGCGCGAGGCAAGTATAGCGCCCGTGCAGGATCAGCCAATGATGGGCATGCAGCATGAATTCTGCCGGGATGACCTTTTCGAGACCGAGCTCGACCTCGAGCGGCGTCTTGCCCGGCGCAAGTCCGGTGCGGTTGCCGACGCGGAAGACATGCGTGTCGACCGCCATGGTGTGCTCGCCGAAGGCCATGTTGAGCACGACGTTCGCGGTCTTGCGCCCGGCGCCGGGCAACGACTCGATCTCGGCACGCGTGCGCGGCACCTGGCCGCCGAATTCGCTGAGCAGCTTCGCCGACAGCGCGATCACGTTCTTCGCCTTGGTGCGGTAGAGGCCGATTGTCTTGATGTACTCGCGCAGGCGCTCCTCGCCGAGGTCGAGCATCTTCTGCGGGGTGTCGGCGACCTCGAACAATGCGCGCGTCGCCTTGTTGACGCCGGCGTCGGTCGCTTGCGCCGATAGCACCACGGCAACCAGCAGCGTGAACGGATTGACGTGCTCGAGCTCGCCCTTCGGCTCCGGATTGGCCTTGCGGAAACGGTCGAAAGCCTCGTAGACCTCCTCCGATGTCCATGGCTTCGGCTTTACGGTTCGCTTGGCGGCCTTCTTGGCCGCCTTCTTTGCCCCGCGTTTGGGCAGCAGCCTTGCCGCTTTCGCAGGCTTCTTCTTCGGTGCAGACCGAACGCTTGATGTGCTGGCGCGTTGAGAGCGGATGATTTTGGCCATGAACCGGATATACTGATACGTCATGACCGCAGGCAACGACTTTGATCCGGGCGAAGACCTCAGGGCCAATGACCTCGCGGCTGATGCCGCTGAGGCCGAGCCCAAACTGTTCTCGGCATTGCTGACGCCGCACCGCTCGCTGAATCGCACCGGCTTTATCGTGCTGATGTCGTTCGTCACCGTGGTCAGCTTCATTGCCGGCGCGGTGTTCTGGTGGCTCGGCGCCTGGCCGATCTTCGGCTTCTTCGGCCTCGACGCGCTGGTGATCTATTGGGCGTTCAAGGTCAATTTCCGCACCGCCAAGGCGAGCGAGGAGATCACCGTCACGGCGTCGGAACTGCGGGTGCGCAGGATCAGCCATCGCGGGCATGTGGCGGAATGGGTGCTCAATCCGCTCTGGGTACGGTTCGAACAGATCTCGCATGAGGAGTTCGGCATCGAGCGGCTTTATCTGGTCTCCCGGGGCCGCCGGGTCAGCGTCGGCAGCTTCCTGGGTCCGGACGAAAAGGCCAGCTTCTCCAAGGCCTTGACGGCGGCGCTCAACGCCGCGAAACGCGGCCCGACTTACAACCCCATCCACTAGGTCTTATTTGAGCATGATCTTTTCGGAAAACCGGTCTCCACTTTTCCGGATCATGCTTGTCAGAAATCGGGTGGTTTGGACGCGCCATGGCTCCTAAATCAGACGCCATGATGACCCTCGCGATCCACGACCAGCGCCTGGCCAAGCCGGGCCCCCACAACGCCGCGTTGCGCGACTATGATTCGGTGCGCCGGGCGATCGCCTTCATCTCGGCGAACTGGCGCGCGCAGCCGACCATCGAGGCGATGGCGGATGCCGCCGGCGTCACGCCGGACGAGCTGCACCATCTGTTCCGCCGCTGGGCTTCGATCACACCGAAGGCCTTCATGCAGGCGCTCACCCTCGACCACGCCAAGAACCTGCTCAGGGATTCCGCCAGCATCCTCGACGCGGCGCTCGACTCCGGCCTGTCGGGCCCCGGCCGGCTGCACGATCTCTTCGTCACTCACGAGGCGATGTCGCCGGGCGAATGGAAGAACGGCGGTGCCGGCCTCATCCTGCGCTACGGCTTCCATTCCTCGCCGTTCGGCACCGCGATCGTGATCGCCACCGATCGCGGCCTGTCAGGACTTGCCTTCGCCGATCACGGCGAGGAGAAGATCGCACTCGCCGACATGACGCGGCGCTGGCCGAACGCCACATATGTCGAGGACACCGACGGCACCACCGCACTGGCACAGCGCGTGTTCGATACACGGTTGTGGCGTCCGGATCAGCCGCTGCGCGTGGTCCTGATCGGCACCGATTTCGAGGTGCGGGTGTGGGAGACGCTGCTGAAGATTCCGATGGGACGCGCGGTGTCCTATTCCGACATCGCCTGCAACATCAACAGCCCCAAGGCCTCGCGCGCCGTCGGCGCCGCCGTCGGCAAGAACCCGGTCTCCTTCGTCGTGCCCTGCCACCGCGCGCTCGGCAAGAGCGGCACGCTCACCGGCTATCACTGGGGCATCACCCGCAAGCAGGCGATGCTGGGCTGGGAAGCGGGGCAGGTCGGATTGCACTAGCTCAATTGCAGGATGGGTAGCGCGAAGCGAAACCCATCGTCCTTATCCTCATTGCGTGATTGATGGGTTTCGCTTCGCTCTACCCATCCTGCGGGCCTACCCCGCGAGATCGACCTTTGAAGCAACGGTGGAATCGGCATTGAGCAGATAGACCACCGGCGCGCCGGTCGCGAGTTCGCGTTTGAGGATCTGCTCGGGCGAGAGCTTCTCCAGCACCATGATCAGCGCGCGCAGCGAATTGCCGTGGGCGGCAACCAGGGTACGCTTGCCGTTGAGCACGCCGGGCAGGATCTCCTGCACGTAATAGGGCAGCGCGCGCGCGAGCGTGTCCTTCAGGCTTTCGCCGCCGGGCGGCGGCACGTCGTAGGAGCGGCGCCAGATCAGCACCTGCTCCTCGCCCCATTTCTTGCGCGCATCGTCCTTGTTGAGGCCGGAGAGATCGCCGTAATCGCGCTCGTTCAACGCGAGGTTCTTCGAGGTCGGCAGACCGGTCTGACCGATCTGCTCCAGCATCAGCTTCAGCGTGTGCTGCGCACGGGTGAGGTCGGAGGTGAAGGCGACGTCGAACACGAGGCCCTGTGCCTTCAGCTTGCGGCCGGCTTCCGTGGCTTCCTTCACACCGAGCTCGGTGAGATCGGGGTCCTTCCAGCCGGTGAACAGGTTCTTCAGATTCCATTCGCTCTGGCCGTGACGCACGAGCACGAGAAGACGTTCGCTCATTTCAGATTCCGTTTTCGCTTAGCTGGATTTCATTCCGTCGAGCGGTGTCAGTCGCTCAAACCGAGTACGTCGGCCATCGAGTAATGCCCCGGCTTCTTGCCGTGCGCCCACAGCGCCGCCTTCAGCGCGCCATGGGCGAACAGCATGCGGTCCTCGGCCTGATGCGACAGCGTCAGGCGCTCGAACGGGCCGAGGAAGCTGACGCTGTGGTCGCCGGCGACGGTGCCGCCGCGCAACGAGGCGAAGCCGATATTGCCCGGCCGGCGCGCGCCGGTGATGCCATCGCGCCCGCGCGCCGAATGCTGATCGAGTGCGATCTTGCGGCCGGCAGCAGCGGCTTCACCGAGCATCAAGGCGGTGCCCGACGGCGCATCGATCTTGGACTTGTGGTGCATCTCGAGAATTTCGATGTCGAAGCTCTGGTCGAGCGCCTTGGCGACACGCTTGACCACGGCGGCGAGCAGGTTGACGCCGAGGCTCATATTGCCTGACTGCACCACGACGGCGCGATTGGTGACGCTGCGTATCACCGCATCGTCGGACGGCGACATCCCGGTCGTGCCGATGACGTGGACGATGCCGCGCTCGGCGGCGATCGCGACATTGGCGATGGTCGCCGCCGGGACGGTGAAATCGAGGATGCCGTCGGCATCCCTCGACATCGCCCAGAGATCGGCGGACAGCTTGATGCCGTTGGCCGGCAGGCCTGCGAGCACGCCGGCATCCTTGCCGAGCATTTCCGAACCCGGCGCTTCCAGTGCGCCCGCCAGCACGGCGCCCTTGCTCTCGGCTATCGCCCGCGTCAGCGCCCGGCCCATCCGGCCGCCGGCTCCTGCAACAATCAAGCGCATGTCGGACATGGCTCACCTCTCCACGCGATATAGCGAGCCAAGGCTGTTCCGGCAACCGAACCGGCTACCCGCGATCACGGCTGCGGGCCGTCATAGCCCTCGATGATGATGAGGTCGGCAACCGAGTGCGGCTGGCGCACCTTGATGTTGGCCTGGTATTCCGGCGAGTTGTAACAGGCGAGCGCGGTCTCGTAGTCCGGGAATTCGATCACGACGTTGCGGGTGCGGCTCTCTCCCTCGACGCAGTTGAGCTGGCCGCCGCGTACCACGTAACGGCCGCCGAACTTCTTGAAGATCGCAAGGTTGGCCACCGCGTAGGGCTTGTAGCCTTCGTCATTGTGAACGTCGACGCGTCCAATCCAGTATCCATTCGCCATCTCTGTTCTCCCTCTTGTTGTTCAGGCGAGCGCCTGGGCGATTTCGGCGTGAATGGCTTCGGCTGAAGCCTTTGGATCGGCGGCTTCCATCACCGGCCGTCCGACGACGAGATAGTCGGCGCCCGCCGCGATCGCACGACCCGGCGTCATGACGCGCTTCTGGTCGCCGGTCGGTGCGCCCGCCGGACGGATGCCGGGCGTGACGAGGCTCATCTGATGGCCGACGATCTTGCGCAAGGCGGCGGCCTCCTCGGGCGAGCTGACGAGGCCGTCAACACCAAGCGCCTGCGCCTGCCTGGCGCGCGCTTCGACCAGATCGGAGACGCCAAGCCGATATCCGGCCGCGTGCAGGTCGTCGTCATCGTATGAGGTCAGCACCGTGACCGCGAGAATCTTCAAGCTCGATCCGCCACGCCCTTCGACCGCCGCCTTCATGGTCTGCGGATAGGCGTGGACGGTGAGGAAGGTCGCCCCCAGCCTGGCGACACTCTCGACACCGCGCATCACGGTGTTGCCGATGTCGTGCATCTTGAGATCGGGGAAGACCTTCTTGCCGCTGCCTGCAAGCTGCTTCGCCAGGATGAGGCCGCCGGCATAACCGAGCTGATAGCCGATCTTGTAAAAGGTGACGGCATCGCCGAGCCGGTCGATCATCGCCTCGGCGCTGGCGACGGACGGCAGATCGAGCGCCACGATCAACCGGTCTCTTGGAGCGATCCTGGCTGGCTGCATGTCACCTCACATCATGCGTTGGGATTGGTCGATCAGCTGCCGCACCAGCGCCTGCATCGCGTCGATGTCGGCCTGGTGCTTCAGATGATCCATATCGTCGTAGGCCTGCTCGGCGAATGACAGCGCGAGCTGGTTCGGGATCACGGTGGCGTGGCACGCCGTCAGGATCAGGCGCAGCGCAGCCAGCGCGCGCGTGCCGCCGAGCCGGTTGCCGGATGCGGCTGAAATCGCGAACGCGCGGCCGTGGAACACCTGACCTCGCACCTCATGCGGATCCTGCACGCGGCTCACCCAGTCGATCGTGTTCTTCACCAACGCCGGCACCGAGGCGTTGTATTCGGGCGAGACGATGAGGATGCCGTGATGGGCGCCGATCATGCGCTTGAGATTGATGGCGTGCTTGGGCACGCCGGATTTGGCCTGGAGATCGCCGTCATAGATCGGCAGCGGAAAATCGGCCAGCGAGATGCGGGTGACGTCGACGCCGGATTGCGCCAGTTCGTGCGCCAGCACGGCCGCCAGCTTCGCATTGAGCGAGCCTGACCGAAGCGATCCGGGGATCACGAGGATTTTCAGCGCGGACATTTTGAAATCGCAGGTAAGGCGCACGCCCGGCGCGACGGCGCCGGGTGGTCAGCCCTTGCGATACACCCAGACGCGGGCCGGCGGAAGGTTCATCCAGATCCGTTCCGAAGCCTCTGTGGACACGCCGTGCAGCGATTTCGGGATCGGCGGCACCACCGCATAGGTGAACTGGATGAAGGGCGCGCCGGGCGCGAGCGCCGTGAAGGCGTCGCGGATCAGCCTCAGGCGGGTCAGCATCGGCTTGGTGACGAGCGGCAGACCGGAGACCACGGCCGAGGCGGGAGATTTCAGCACCTCCCACAGCGTATCGCGCAGCCTATAGGCGTCCCCCTGGACGACCCTGGCGTGCGGATAGCGGTCGCGCAGCAGCGCGCAGAAGCCGGGATTGTATTCGACGAGGACGAGACGCTTCTGGTCGACACCGCGCTCGATCAGCGCGGAGGTGATGGCGCCGGTGCCGGGTCCGAGCTCGACCACCGGTCCCTCGGCGTCGGGATCGACATATTGCGCCATGGTGCGGGCGAGCAGCCGTCCGGACGGCATCACCGCGCCCATATGCAGCGGCTTCTCCATCCATGAACGGAGAAATCGAACCTCGTCGTCGAGACGGAGGGGCTTCTTCGACGCACGCACGGACGATTGCAAAGGCATGTCGCTACCAGGCGGGGACCGCACAATCGAGCGGTTGTCAGAAAACAGTCACAAAGACGTATAGGTCGAAGTCGTTACGGTCAAGCATAACGACTGCGGCTAGACGGAGCGATTACCGAAGAAGTCCTTGACCTTGGCGAAGAAACCCTCGGATTCCGGCTGGGTGTTGCCGGAGGAGAGCTTGTCGAACTCGGCCAGCAATTCCTGCTGCTTCTTGGTGAGATTCTGCGGGGTCTCGACCACGACCTGGACATACATGTCGCCCATCTGGCGCGAGCGCAGCACCGGCATACCCTTTGATGCAATGCGGAATCGGCGGCCCGATTGGGTTCCGGCGGGCACCTTCACCTTGGTCTTGGCCTTCTCGATCGTCGGCACCTCGAATTCACCGCCGAGCGCGGCCGTCACCATCGAGATCGGCACGCGGCAATGCAGATCGGCGCCGTCGCGTTGGAAGAACTGGTGCTGGGCCAGCGACAGGAAGATGTAGAGGTCGCCGGGCGGACCGCCGCGGACGCCAGCCTCGCCCTCGCCGGCGAGCCTGATCCGCGTGCCGTCCTCGACGCCCGGCGGAATGTTGACCGACAGCGTGCGCTCGCGGGTGACCCGGCCCTGGCCCGCGCAGGACGGGCAGGCGTCCTCGATCATCTGGCCGCGGCCCTGGCAGCCGGGACAGGTTCGCTCCAGCGTGAAGAAGCCCTGCGACTGCCGCACGCGGCCGGCGCCGCCGCAGGTCGAGCAAGTCTTCGGCTTGGTGCCGGCCTTGGCGCCGATACCCGAACAGGCCTCGCAGGTGACCGAGACCGGAATCTCGATCTGGGCGGTCTTGCCGCCGAAAGCTTCCTCGAGGGTGATTTCCATGTTGTAGCGCAGGTCGGCGCCGCGCTCGCGGCCGCCGCGGCCGCGCTGTCCGGCCATGCCGAACAGGTCTTCAAAAATGTCCGAGAAGGAGGAGGCGAAGCCCGCGCCGAAGCCGGCGCCGCCGCCGCCGCCCTGCTCGAAGGCGGCGTGGCCGTAACGGTCATAAGCGGCGCGCTTGTCGCCGTCCTTCAGCACCTCATAGGCTTCGTTGATTTCCTTGAACCGGACTTCGCTGGTGGCGTCGCCCGGATTCTTGTCCGGATGCCATTTCATCGCGAGCTTGCGGAAAGCCGATTTCAGCTTGGTCTCGTCCGCGTTCCGCTCAACTTCGAGGGTCTCGTAATAGCAGCGCTTGGTGGACGTCCTTCAATTCCGTCCGAAGTTCGTCGCCATCGCCAAGGATTGCGCCTGTCTGGAAGATGCAGTGATCGCCTTAAAGAAAAATGCCCCCCACTCCTCCGAGACGCGGCGCGTGCTCTTTGGTGTGAGGGCCATGATCGCAAGCCCGCGCTTAAGCAGACTTCTTGTTGTTCTTGTCGTCGTCGACTTCGGTGAACTCCGCATCGACGACGTCGTCCTTGGCCGCATCCTTCTTGGCGTCGGCCTCGGCCTGCTGCTTGTACATGGCCTCGCCGAGCTTCATCGAAGCCTGCGCCAGCGTCTGCGTCTTGGCCTTGATCGCCTCGGCATCGTCGCCCTTCAGCGCTTCCTTGAGGTCGCTGACGGCATCCTCGATGGCGCGGCGCTCGCTCTCGGCGACCTTCGAACCGTGCTCGGCCAGCGCCTTCTCGGTCGAATGCACCAGGCCGTCGGCCTCGTTCTTGGCGGTCACGGCCTCGCGGCGCTTCTTGTCCGCCTCGGCATTGGCCTCGGCGTCCTTGACCATCTTCTCGATGTCGGCTTCCGACAGACCACCCGAGGCCTGGATGCGGATCTGCTGCTCCTTGCCCGTGGCCTTGTCCTTGGCCGAGACGTTGACGATGCCATTCGCGTCGATGTCGAAGGTCACCTCGATCTGCGGCATGCCGCGCGGAGCCGGCGGGATGCCCATCAGGTCGAACTGGCCGAGCATCTTGTTGTCGGCCGCCATTTCACGCTCGCCCTGGAAGACCCGGATGGTGACGGCATTCTGACTGTCTTCAGCCGTCGAGAACACCTGGCTCTTCTTGGTCGGGATCGTGGTGTTGCGGTCGATGATGCGGGTGAACACACCGCCCAGCGTCTCGATGCCCAGCGACAGCGGGGTCACGTCGAGCAGCAGCACGTCCTTGACGTCGCCCTGGAGCACGCCGGCCTGGATCGCGGCACCGATCGCCACGACTTCGTCCGGGTTGACGCCCTTGTGCGGCTCCTTGCCGAACAGCTGCTTCACGACTTCCTGGACCTTCGGCATGCGCGACATGCCGCCGACCAGCACGACTTCGCCGATCTCACCGGCGGTGACGCCGGCATCCTTCAGCGCCTTGCGGCAGGGCTCGACCGTCTTCTGGATGAGGTCGTCGACCAGCGCCTCGAACTTGGCGCGGGTGAGCTTCATCGTCAGATGCTTCGGGCCGGTCTGGTCCGCCGTGATGAAGGGCAGGTTGATCTCGGTCTGCGTCGTCGAGGACAGCTCGATCTTGGCCTTCTCAGCGGCTTCCTTCAGGCGCTGCAACGCAAGCTTGTCGTTGCGCAGGTTGATGCCCTGCTCCTTCTGGAACTCGTCGGCTAGATAGCCCACGAGGCGCATGTCGAAATCTTCGCCGCCGAGGAAGGTGTCGCCGTTGGTCGACTTCACCTCGAACACGCCGTCGCCGATTTCGAGAATGGAGATATCGAAGGTGCCGCCGCCGAGGTCGTACACGGCGATGGTGCCGGCCTTGGTCTTGTCGAGGCCGTAGGCGAGCGCGGCCGCGGTCGGCTCGTTGATGATGCGCAGCACTTCGAGGCCCGCGATCTTGCCGGCGTCCTTGGTCGCCTGGCGCTGGGCGTCGTTGAAGTAGGCGGGAACGGTGATGACGGCCTGATCGACCTTCTGACCGAGATGGGCTTCCGCGGTCTCCTTCATCTTCTGCAAGATGAACGCCGAGACCTGCGAGGGCGAGTAGGTCTGGCCGTCGGCCTCGACCCAGGCGTCGCCGTTGGAGGCTTTCACGATCTTGTACGGGACGAGCTTCTTGTCCTTCTCGACCATCGGGTCGTCGTAGCGGCGGCCGATGAGGCGCTTCACTGCGAAGAAGGTGCGCTCGGGATTGGTGACGGCCTGGCGCTTGGCCGGCTGGCCGACGAGGCGCTCACCGTCGTCCGTCACGGCGACGATCGAAGGCGTCGTGCGCATGCCTTCGGAATTCTCGATGACTTTCGCGTTCTTGCCATCCATCACGGCGACGCACGAATTCGTGGTGCCGAGGTCGATCCCAATGACCTTTCCCATGGTTTTCATATCCTCTTTGCTACGGCAGGTTGGTTGGGCCCTGACGGCGCTCCGTACCGAACCCCCAGACGTTCACATACTCGCGATATTGCGACGGTGAGCCTGATATAGGAGAGAGGGTCCTGCCCGCAAGGACTGGACGCAACGTTGAGGCCTGAAAAGACTGACGTTTGAAAGATTGTGTCAGCCCGGCTGCAGCGCCGGTTCAAGCCCGATCCAAGTTAACAAATCGGCAATGATGCCGCCCGCCGTCGACCGCGAACATCGGCCGCGCGACGTCCGCGCTGTTGAGTGAACACTCACAAACGTCGTATGCGAGAGCGGCGCACAGGCCGAGGGCGCGCTGTTTGGCCGCTGGTGGCCGATCGTCGGAAACGTCGGGAAACTGGAAAGTGCCAGCCAATCGGGACGAAAAGCCCATGGAATCGGGCCTGCAGGCCCGGAGCGCGGCTTTGGCGGCCTGTTGCAGGGTCATCAAAACCGCTAAAAGCGGTCCGACTGAAAGAGGCCATCCAGCCCTGCACCGGCCCCGTTGCGCGGCCACCAAGCAAAACCGGTAGATCCCCCATGACGCCTTTTCGACTTCTCGTTGCGGTTGCCTTGCTGCTTGCTGCCACCTGTCGTGGCTTTGCCGCCGACGTGGTGTTTCCGCCGGGCGCGCATGTCGGGATGAAGCCGCTGGTGGGCCTCAACCGCGCCAGGTCGTTCATCGGCTTCGAGACCGAGGACCAGGGCGTGAAGGTCTTGATCGCCGATCTGCCCGCGGACGCCTACAACGAGGTCGTGAGCGCCTTCAAGGCCAACCCGGCCGGTAGCGGAAACATCAAGCCGGAGAGCCTCGAGACGCCGGCGGGCCTCGCCTATTACACCGTGGAGAGCGCGCGTGACGGCACCACCAATGTGCGGCGCTATTCCATGATCCTGCCGGGACCGACCTTCTCCGGCTATGTCGCGGTCCAGGTGCCGGAGAACGCCAGCAAGATCTACACCGACGACGCCGTGCGGCAGATGTTCGCCACCGCCCAGATCCGCAACGAGGTGCCGGTCGACGAACAGCTCGGCATGATGCCCTTCAAGGTCACCGAGCTCGGCAGCTTCAAGAATGTCCGCATGCTGGCGCCGGGCGCCGCGCTGCTGATGGCCGACGGCGACGACAAGGGCCTTGAGACCAAGCCCTTCATGCTGCTTGGCATCATCGGCTCGGCCCCGGCCACACCGGATGATCGCGGCGGCTTCGCCCAGCAGATCGCCACCACGATCCCCGGCGTGCGCGACGGGCGGATCACCATGTCCGAACCGATCCGGATCGACGGCCAGCCCGGCTTCGAGACGCGCATCGACGCCGTCAGCGGCAAGGACAATACCCCGGTGACCATCGTGCAGTGGCTGCGGTTCGGCGCGCAAACATCGATGCGCATCATCGGCAGCTCCCCGCGCACCGATTGGGAGAAGGCCTTCCCGCGCTTCCGCGCGGTGCGCGACGGCATCCAGCCGCGCGGCTGACAGGCCCGCCGAAAAATCGGACTTTCGCAGCTCCACGAACGGAATTAGCCTTCTCGCACGGTTATCAGAGCGAGGAGGGGCGCGATGTTGGATCGACGACAGGTTGTTGCAGGGCTCGGTACGCTGGCGCTTGCCGCGCTGGTTCCAAAACATCTCTGGGCGGCTGCGATCAAGCCCGACGACGGCGCCGCGCTGCTCGTGATCGACGTCCAGAACTGCTTCCTGCCCGGCGGCAGCCTCGCGGTGAAGGACGGCGAGCAGGTGGTGCCGGTGATCAACCGGATCGCCAAGAGCTTTGCCAATGTGGTGATGACGCAGGACTGGCACACGCCCGGACACATCTCCTTTGCCTCGACCCATTCCGGCAAGAAGCCGTTCGAGACCGTCGACCTTGCCTATGGCAAGCAGGTGCTGTGGCCCGACCACTGCGTGCAGGGCACCGACGGCGCTTCGCTGTCGAAGGAACTCGCGATCCCGCAGGCCGAGCTGATCATCCGCAAGGGGTTTCACAAGGACGTCGACAGCTACTCCGCCTTCACCGAGGCCGACGGCAAGACCACCACCGGGCTCGCCGCCTATCTGAAGGCGCGCAACGTCGAGCGGGTTTTCGTGGCCGGGCTCGCCACCGATTTCTGCGTGGCATGGACCGCGCTCGATGCGCGCAAGGCGGGCTTCGAGACCTATGTGGTGGAAGATGCCTGCCGCGGCATCGACACGCAGGGATCGCTCGCCAAGGCCTGGGACGACATGGCCAAGGCCGGCGTCAAGCGCATCCAGTCCTCGGATATCGCGTAGGACGCTGCCTCGCGAGATCCGCATGGCCGAGTCTGCGTCACCCCTTGCATTCGATCTCGCGCAGCGCCTGCCATCGCCGCGCCTGGCGGGCCTGATCGTCCGGATCACCGGTTATCGCGAGACCGCAACCGGCCGGTTCGCACAACGACAGACCGCGCCGCTGATCGTCCCGCTGATCATCAGTTTCGGCTCGCCGTTCCTGATCGCGCTGTCGCGCGAGCCCGGCGCGGCCGATCGTCAGCTCAGCTTCGCCGCCGGCCTGCATGCCGGGCCTGTCTACATCGAGTCCGACGGCCACGCCGCCTGCGTGCAGGTCGATTTCACTCCGCTCGGCGCCTACGGCTTCTTCGGCGCCGCCGTGACCGACCTGGTCGGGCGCATGGTCGATATCGACGATGTGCTCGGCCATGATGGCCGTCGTCTGCGCGAGCAACTCGGCGCCGTGACGTGCTGGCAGCGCCGCTTCGACCTGATCGAGGCGTTCGTGCTGCGCCGCGCCGGCCACATGCCGTCTCCCGAAGTCGCGTTCGCCTATCGAAGACTGGCGCGTTCGGCCGGCACTATCAGCATCACAGCATTGGCCGACGAGATCGGCTGGAGCCGCAAGCATCTGGCCGGCCGGTTTCGGTCCGAACTCGGCCTCGCCCCCAAATCGCTGGCGCGCATGATGCGGTTTCACCGGGCGAGCCGGCTGGCACAAAGCGGCGCAGCGCTCGGCTGGGCGGGGATCGCGGCGGAAAGCGGCTATGCCGACCAGGCCCATCTCGCCCGCGAGTTCGTCGAATTCGCAGGCGAACCGCCGACCGCCTGGGCGCGCCGCCAGGCGCTGACCGACCGCCGGCTGGTTCACGCCGGCGATGGGCTGGCAGACTGGTAACAAACCTTCAAGCCAACGCCGCGTTGCCTCGTGCAGGATGGCGCCGTCAGCCAAGGAGGTGAGCGACCATGACGCACGACATCGAACCGCCCCGCATCTACCCGACCCTGCGCTGCAAGGACGCCGAGGCGATGACCAATTGGCTCACGACGGTGCTTGGGTTCAGCGAACACGTCGTCTACCGCGACGGCGGCGTGATCCATCACGCCGAGCTCGCTTACGGTTCCTCGATGCTGATGCTGGGCCAGAGCCGTGACGGCGCATATGGCAGGCTGGTCGGCGACCTCGACCACCGCCGCACCGACTCGATCTATATCGCCGTCGACGATCCCGACGCGCTGCACGCGAAGGTCAAGGCTGCCGGCGCCAAGATCGAGATGGAACTGCGAGACACCGACTATGGCAGCCGCGACTTCGCCTGTCGCGATCCGGAAGGCAATCTCTGGAGCTTCGGCACCTATTGGCCGAAGGCACACGAGAAGCCGCGACCGTGAGCCCGCGCAATCCGCGAGCTCACAAACGGGCAGCCGGGATCGGGACGGATCAGGCGGTGATGTTGGCGGCGGGGGCTGCCTTCGCACCGCCCTTGGCGACACCGACCAGCGCCGGGCGCAGCACGCGCTCGCCGATGGTGTAGCCGGCCTGCACGACCTGCACCACGGTGCCTGATGGCACCGACGCATCGGGCACTTCGAACATCGCCTGCTGGAAGTTCGGGTCGAACTTCTGGCCCAGCGGATCGAATTTCTTCACGCCGTGCTTCTCCAGCGCGTTGAGCAGCGAGCGCTCGGTGAGCTCGACGCCTTCGATCAGCGAGGTCAGGCCGGGATCGGCCGCGGCACGCGCTTCGGCCGGAACGGCATCGAGCGCGCGCTGAAGATTGTCGGCGATATCGAGCACGTCGCGGGCAAAGCCGGTGATGCCGTAAGTCTTGGCATCGGCGACCTCGCGGCGGGTGCGCTGACGGAGATTCTCCATCTCGGCCAGCGTCCGCAGCATGCGGTCGCGCGCCTCGGCGGCTTCCTTCTGCAACGACTCGACCGAGCCGGGCTCGGGATCGTCAGGCATGATGTAGGGCTTTGACACCACGGGCTCGCCCGTCGGCGCCGAATTCTCGGTGTTGTCATTGGCCCGGTTCGGATCGGTCATGGCTTGCCTTCTCGAAAACTCGCGTCGGTTCAAATCTTGGGGATTGCTTGCCGGGATATCGTGCTTTGGGCGGCGAAAATCAAGCGCAACATACCGGTCTCGGGAACTGGGATCTCCGGCTTGGGTGAAGAAAACCCGTCAAATGAAAGCGAAATCGCCCTCCGGTCAGCCGCCCAGCATCTTGCTGACGATGCGCGCGGCATAATCGACGGTCGGGATCACCCGCGCATAGTTCAGCCGCGTCGGTCCGATCACGCCGAGGACGCCCACGATCCGCCCCTGAGCGTCGCCGTAGGGCGAGATGATGGTGGAGGACCCTGACAGCGAGAACAGCTTGTTCTCGCTGCCGATGAAGATGCGCACGCCCTCGGCGGTCTCGGCGCGGCCAAGCAGGTCGATCACGCCGCGCTTGGTCTCGAGGTCGTCGAACAGCGCACCCGCTCCAGATCCTCCAGCGCATGCAGATCTTCGAGCAGATTGGCATGGCCGCGAACGATGAGCTGGCGGTCCTCGTTCTCGCCGCCGGACCAGCTGGCGATGCCGGCCGAGATCACCTTCTGCGTCAGCTGATCGAGCTCGGCACGGGCCTCCGCAAGGGCCGTTTCGAGCTCGAGCCGCGCCTCGGCCAGCGTGCGGCCGCGGATGCGCGCATTGAGGAAATTGGTTGCTTCGGTGAGCGCCGAGGAGGGAACCCCGGGCGGCAGCGTCAGCACGCGGTTTTCCACCTGGCCGTCCTCGCCGACGAGGATCACCAGCGCTTTCTCCGGTTCCAGGCGGACGAATTCGATGTGCTTCAGCCGCGCATTGGATTTTGGCGTCAACACGACCGCCGCGGCGCGGGTCAGTCCCGACAGGCGCGTCAAGGCTTCGCCAAGCGCGGCCTCGACGGATTGCGCGCGTCCGACGGCAGCAAGCTGGCTCTGGATCGACTGCCGCTCGGCCTCGTTGAGGTCGCCGACCTGCATCAGGGCATCGACGAAGAAGCGCAGGCCGAGTTCCGTCGGCAACCGCCCGGCGGAGGTGTGCGGGGCATAGATCAGGCCGAGTTGTTCCAGATCCGCCATGACGTTACGGACCGAGGCCGGCGACAGCGGCATGGCGATCAGGCGGGAAATGTTGCGCGAGCCGACAGGCTCGCCGGTCGCGAGATAGCTTTCGACAATTTGACGAAAGATGTCGCGGGACCGCTCGTTGAGCTGGGCAAGCCCGGCATGCGGCGCGATCAGGCCAATCGGATCGTGGTGAGTCACACTCCAGTCCCTCACAATTACTGCATAATTTGTCGATCCGGGAGGCCGATGACAAGCATGCATTCGGCCCCCTCGTACCGGACCATACCGGGGCCGAAAACCCTTGCCGCTGCCCCTTCCCGCTCCTACAAGCACGGCCAGCCAATTTTCTCGGATTTTTGGAGGATTTCCCATGCGGCCAAGCCGCCGTGCGCCCGACGAATTGCGCCCCGTGACGCTGGAGCGCGGCGTGGTGAAATATGCGGAAGGTTCGTGCCTGGTGAAATTCGGCGATACCCATGTGCTGGTCACCGCCACGCTGGAGGACCGCCTGCCGCCGTGGCTGAAGGGCCAGGGCCGCGGCTGGGTCACCGCCGAATACGGCATGCTGCCGCGCGCGACCTCGGAACGAACCCGCCGCGAGGCCTCCGCCGGCAAGCAGAGCGGCCGCACCGTCGAGATCCAGCGCCTGATCGGCCGCTCGCTCCGCACCATCATCAATCTCGAAGCCCTCGGCGAGCGCCAGATCACGGTCGATTGCGACGTGCTTCAGGCCGACGGCGGCACGCGCACGGCCTCGATCACCGGCGCCTGGGTCGCGCTCGCCGATTGCGTCAACTGGATGAAGGCGCGCAACATGGTCAAGGCCAACGTGCTGCGCGACAACGTCGCCGCGATCTCCTGCGGCATCTACAACGGCACGCCGGTGCTCGACCTCGACTATGCCGAGGATTCCGAGGCCGAGACCGACGCCAATTTCGTCATGACCGGCGATGGCCGCATCATCGAGGTGCAGGGCACCGCCGAGAAGACGCCTTTCTCGGAAGGCGAATTCCTGGCGCTGATGGCGCTGGCCCGCAAGGGCGTCGCGCGTCTGGTGGACTTGCAGAAACTGGCTGTGGCGTAGTCAATAGGCCATGCACCGCCGAATCACGGACAAGCTGGTCATCGCCACCCACAATCCCGGCAAACTCGCCGAGATGCGGGAGCTGCTTGCGCCGTACGGCATCGAGGCGGTGTCGGCGGGAGAGCTCGGCCTGTCCGAGCCGGACGAGACCGGCGACAATTTTCGCGCTAACGCGGCGATCAAGGCGATCGCGGCGGCGAAGGCGACCGGACTGCCCGCCTTCGCCGATGATTCCGGCATCGTCGTCGACGCGCTCGACGGCGCGCCCGGCATCTACAGCGCGCGCTGGGCCGGCCCCTCCAAGGATTTCAACGCGGCGATGGCGCAGATCGAGCGCCTGTTGCAGGAGCGCGGCGCCACCACGCCGGACAAGCGCAAGGCGCATTTCGTCTCCGCGCTGTGCGTCGCCTGGCCCGACGATCATCTCGAACAGGTCGAGGCGCGCGTCGACGGCACGCTGGTCTGGCCGCCGCGCGGGACTGCCGGCTTCGGCTACGACCCGATGTTCCTGCCCGACGGCCACAACCGCACCTTCGGCGAGATGGAGAGCATCGAGAAGCACGGCCTGCCGCCGCTGGGGCTCGGCCTGTCGCACCGCGCCCGCGCCTTCGTGAAACTGGCGGAGATCTGCCTTGAGCCGCGCTGACCGAGAAGCCTTTGGCGTCTACGTGCACTGGCCGTTCTGCCTGTCGAAGTGCCCCTATTGCGACTTCAACAGCCACGTGCGGCATGCGCCCGTCGACGAGGCGCGTTTCGTGCGCGCGTTCGCCCGCGAGATCGAGACGACCGCCGCGCGCGTGCCGGGGCGTCAGGTGTCCTCGATCTTCCTCGGTGGCGGCACGCCGTCCCTGATGCAGCCCGCAACGGTCGGCGCCGTGCTCGATGCGATCGGCAAGCACTGGACCGTCGCAGGCGATGTCGAGGTCACGCTGGAAGCGAACCCGACCAGCGTCGAAGCCACGCGCTTCGCCGGCTATCGCACCGCCGGCGTCAACCGCGTCTCGCTCGGCGTGCAGGCGCTCGACGATGCCTCGCTGAAGGCGCTCGGCCGCATGCACAGCGCGCGCGAGGCGCTCGATGCCGTCGCCATCGCACGCCGCTCCTTCGACCGCTATTCGTTCGACCTGATCTACGCCCGTCCCGACCAGACGCCGGCGATGTGGGCCGACGAACTGCGTCTCGCAATCGATGAAGCGGCCGAGCATCTGTCGCTCTATCAATTGACGATCGAGGAAGGCACGCCGTTCTTCGGCCTGCACCAGGCCGGCAAATTGAAGACGCCGGATGAAGCGGTCGCGCGCGCGCTCTACGACGTCACGCAGGAGACCTGCGACAGGCTGGGTCTGCCCGCCTACGAGATCTCAAATCACGCCCGGCGCGGCGCCGAGTGCCGGCACAATCTGGTGTACTGGCGCGGCGAGGAATATGCCGGCATCGGCCCCGGCGCGCACGGCCGCCTCGACATCGACGGCGTGCGCCACGCCACCGCCACGGAGAAGCGTCCCGAGGCCTGGCTGTTGCGCGTCGAGGAGCGCGGCCACGGCGTCGTCACCGACGAGCGCCTCAACAGCGAAGAGCGCGCCGACGAATTCCTGCTGATGGGACTGCGCCTTGCCGAGGGCATCGACCCCGAGCGCTACACCGCCCTCTCCGGCCGCCCGCTCGACCCCCGCCGCATCGCGCTGCTGCGCGAGGAAGGCGCGATCACCGTCGATGCGACGGGCGGCTCCGCGTGACCAAGTCGGGATTCCCGGTGCTCGACGCGGTCGTTGCGGATCTCGCCGCCTAAAGCGCGATACGATTAGGATGAATCGTCATCGCGCCTTAGGTTGTTGTTTAAGCATGATCTTTTCGGAAAACCGCTGCACACTTTTCCGGATCATGCTTTAGGTGCACGCTGCCAAAATATCGAAAACAACCCCATGCAAAGGAGCCGGCGGGTGCCGGCGCTCGACAAGGCAGCTTGACCGCCCGACGAAAATTAAGCGCCGAAGCTCTTCGGCGAGCCTGCGACCGGCGTGCTGCCGCCTGAGGCCACCTTCATGACCGCAAGGCCGCGCTCATTGGTGCCGTCGGAGCGGAAGCGGAACAGACCGTCGATACCGGCAAAGCCGGACGGATTGGTCAACGTCTCCGGCGCAAAGCGTTGCGCCCCTTGCGTGCGCGCGAGCGCCGCCATCAGCGCCACGGCATCATAGGCAAGCGTCGCCGTGCGCACCGGCTCGCCGCCATATTTGGTGCGATAGCGGCCGGAGAAGGCGCGGAAGCCGGCCGGGTCGGGCGCGGCATAGAGGCCGCCCTGAAGCGCGGCGCTGGCATAGACGCGCGGATTGTCCCACAGGCCGGTGCCGAGCAGCTGGATGTTGCGCAGGTTCGCGCCCGCCGCGGTCAAGGCATCGGCGGTCGCGACGACCGAATCACCATCGTCGGCGATCAGCAGCGCATCGGCCTGGCCGAGCGCCTGCGCCACGGTTCGCGCCGGCGTCGCGCGATCGGCGCCATATTTCTCGAATGCGACGACGCGGCCGTTCTTGCGGCCGACCGCCTGCTTGAACGCGGCCTCGACCACGTTGCCATAGGCATTGTCCGGCACCATCGCGGCGAACGAGCGCTTTCCGATCCCCGCCGAGTAGTCGACGATGCGGTTGATATCGGACTCCGGCAGGAAGCTCAGCAGATAGACGCCGCGCCCGGCCACGCTCGAATCGGTGGAGAATGCGATCACCGAGGTTCCGCGCGGCCGCGTCAGTTGCGCGACGGCCGGCACCGAGCCTGCGAACAGCGGTCCCAGAATGATCTCGGCGCCTTCGGACAGTGCCTGCTGGGCACCCTGCGATGCGCCCTGCGGGCTGCCGCCATCGTCCTTGATCAGGAGCTGGATGTTCGGGTTCTGGAACTCGGCCAGCGCCATCTCGGCGGCGTTGCGCATGGATTGCGCCGCGAGGCCGGCATTGCCGGAAGCCGACAGCGGCAGGATCAGCCCGATCTTGACCTGCCCGGTGCCGACCGCCTGCGGTTGCTGCTGCGGTCCGGCGGGACCGCCTTCCTGGTTGCCGCCGAACGGAGTGGAAAACTGGCTCAAGCTCTGCTGCACGCCGGAACACGCCGTCAGCAACGGCGCGCCCACGATGAGGCCGAGCGCGGTCCGCCGGGTGGTGCCCGACGGCGGGGACTTGCGGTGATGCGGGCCTTCCATCGTCTCTCTTCTCTTGGCCGACCGTGATCAGCCAGGACTCCATCCAGCTCTGATGAGGCGGGTGGATTCAGGCATATTCTCGGCGAATAGTTAACTAAAACAAAAGGATTATGGCCCCGCGGCGCCCTTGCCGCGGCCTCCATTTCCCCCGTCAGGCAGCGTTCCGTCACCGCCGTTTGCGGATGTGGCGCAAGCGCTGCCATCCCTCTAGATTGGCATTATGCGCGCAAAAGCCAGTTCCCTCCACAGTTCGGATGCCACGACAGGCGCTGCGGCCAGAACCTTTTCGATCGGCGGCCAGCAATTGGCCGCGCCGAGGGCCGCACCCGGGCTCCATCTGGTCGCGACCCCGATCGGAAATCTTGCCGACATCACCCTGCGCGCGCTGGAAACGCTGGCCGGTGTCGACGTCATCGCGTGCGAGGACACGAGGATCACCCGCCGGCTGACCGAGCGTTATGCGATCGCCGCCGAGCTCGCGCTCTACCACGAGCACAATGCGGCCCAGGCCCGCCCCAAGATCCTGGAGCGCCTGGCGCAAGGCGGCTCGGTGGCGCTGGTGTCGGACGCCGGTACGCCCCTGATCTCCGATCCCGGCTTCAAGCTGGTGCGCGAGGTCTGCGCCGCCGGGCACGCCGTCATCGCGGTGCCGGGGCCATCATCGGTGCTGACGGCGCTGTCGGTCGCTGCATTGCCGACCGACCGGTTTTTCTTCGAGGGATTTTTGCCCGCGAAGGAGCACGCGCGTCGCGCCCGGCTCAACGAGCTGGCGAGGATCGATTCGACGCTCGTGATGTTCGAATCAGGCAATCGCGTACAGGACACGCTGCGCGATCTCGCTGCGATCATGGCCGGTCGCGATGCCGCGATCTGCCGCGAGCTGACCAAGCTGCACGAGGAGATCACGCGCGCGCCGGTCGCCGAGCTGGCGGCAAGCGCGGACGCGCTCGAAACACGCGGCGAGTTCGTGCTTGTCATCGGACCTCCGGCCGATGATGCCGGGGTGATGGACCAGGATACGCTCGACGATCTGCTGCGGGCGCAGCTCGGCCGCGGCAGCGTCAAGGATGCCGTGGCGCATGCGGTCGCACTGTCGGGCCGGCCGCGCCGCGAGGTCTATGCCCGTGCCCTCGAGCTTGCGAAGACCATCGGGGACGGCAATGGCGAAGACTGACAGCGCCTCGCCCGGGCGCGTCGCGGCGTTCCGGACCGGCATCTCGGCGGAGAGCCGCGCCGCAGCCCTTCTGATCGCCAAGGGCTATCGCATCCTTGCACGACGCTTCCGTACCCCCTTTGGGGAGATCGACCTGGTGGTGCGCCGGCGCAATTTGCTGGCCTTCGTCGAGGTCAAGGCGCGGGCGAGCCTCGACGACGCCGCTTTCGCCGTGACGCCGCGCCAGCAGCAGCGCATCATCGACGCCGCGCAAGGCTGGCTCGTAGCGCATCCCGAGCATGCCGAATTCGAATTGCGATTCGACGCGATGCTGATTGCGCCGAAGAGCCTGCCGCGCCATCTGTTAGCGGCATTCGATGCCAGCCCTTAACGTTATCCTCAGACCTCGCGGAACATGCCTATGAAATTGAAGATCGCCGTCCAGATGGATCCCATCGCCCGCATCAACATCAAGGGCGATTCCACCTTTGCGCTGCTTCTGGAAGCGCAGAAGCGCGGCCATGGCCTGTCCTATTACACGCCCGACAAGCTCTCGCTGCGCGGCGAGGAGCTGGTAGCGCCGGTGCAGCCTCTGACCGTGCGCGACGAGCCCGGCGACCACTTCACCCTGGGCGAGCCCAGGCGCGAAGCGCTGAACGGCTTTGACGTGGTGCTGCTCCGCCAGGACCCGCCGTTCGACCTCGCCTACATCACCTCGACACATTTCCTGGAGCGCATCCATCCGAAGACGCTGGTCGTCAACGATCCCGCCTCCGTGCGCAACGCGCCGGAGAAGCTGTTCGTGATGAATTTTCCGCAGCTGATGCCGCCGACGCTGATCTCGCGCGACCTCGATGAGATCAACGCGTTTCGCGACAAGCACGGCGCCGTCGTCATGAAGCCGCTGCACGGCCATGGCGGCGCGGCGGTGTTTCGCGTGATGCCGCAGGACATGAATTTCGGCTCGCTGTTCGACATGTTCTCGGTGACGTTCAGGGAGCCCTGGGTGATCCAGCAGTTCATCCCCGAGGTGAAGCACGGCGACAAGCGCATCATCCTGGTCGACGGCGAGTTCGCCGGCGCGGTGAACCGTGTGCCGGCCGCCGACGATCTCCGCTCCAACATGGTGCGCGGCGGCGCGGCGCAGGAAACCGAGCTCACCCCGCGCGAGCGCGAGATCTGCGCCACCGTCGGCCCGGCGCTGCGCCAGCGCGGCCTCCTGTTCGTCGGCATCGACGTCATCAACGGCAACCTCACCGAGATCAACGTCACCTCGCCGACCGGCATCCGCGCCATCCAGCGGCTCAATGGCCCCGACGTCGCGGCGATGATCTGGGATACCATCGAGAAGAAGCGCGCCGCCAGATAACCCTCCCTTGTGCGCCGCACGGCCGGCTGAAATCCAGTCGGCGTTCGACCACGCATGCGTTCTCCTTATTCTTCTTGCCAGCTTGCGCGGGCGAGGGCAGCATCCTCTTGCCTGCGTCAGGTCAAGCAGCGGGTCAACGCGCGGGCAACAACGCGAAAATATCATAAAAATTGTGGAGGAAGACGTTATGACGCTCAATGTCTCACGACGATCCTTGCTCGCGCTCGGTGCCGGTCTCGGCGCCAGCACCCTGCTCGGGGGCACCGCACAGGCACGCGCGCCGAAGCTCGGCACGCAGACGCCCTACTGGCACCGATTCATTCTCGGCGATGCCGAGGTGACCGTCGTATCCGACGGGCCGCTGCCGCTCGGCGATCCCTCGGGGACCTTCACCGGCGTTCCCAAGGAAGAGGTCAAGAAGATGCTCGCCGACAATTTCCTGTCGCCGGACAACGTCGTGCTCGAACAGAACTCGCCGATCGTGAACACCGGCGACAAGCTGATCCTGTTCGATACCGGCATGGGCAGCTCGAAGGCCTTCGGTCCGACCACCGGCCGGCAGCAGAAGAGCATGAAGGAAGCCGGCATCAAGCCGGAGGACATCGACGCCGTCGTGCTGTCGCACGCGCATATCGATCATATCGGCGGCATTGTCGGCGCCGACGACAAGCCGCTGTTCCCGAACGCGCAGGTCTACATCTCGCAGACCGATTTCGACTTCTGGACCGACGAGGCCAAGCTCGGCAGCCCGGCCAAGGACTTCGTCGTCCACGCCCGCAAGAACCTGCTGCCGGTTCGCGACCGCATCGTGTTCTTCAAGGACGGCCAGGAATTCCTGCCCGGCGTGCAGGCGATCGCGGCACCGGGCCACACCGTCGGCCACACCATCTTCATGGTCTCGTCGGCGGGGAAATCGTTCGCCTTCCTCGGCGACCTCTCGCACCATTCGGTGCTGCTGCTGGAGCGGCCGCGGATGGAGTTCTCCTACGACACCGATCCGAAGCAGGCCGCGGAATCGCGTGTAAAGTTGCTCACGATGCTCGCGGCGAACAAGACGCCGGTGATGTCCTATCACTTCGCCTGGCCGGGCTACGGTCATGTCGCCAAGGCCGGTGAGGGATTCCACTACTATCCGGAACCGATGAAGATGAACCTGTGACGGGCTGATTGCGGACTGCCTCGGGAGCGGTCGCCGCCGCTCCCGAATGCATTTGTCGCCCGGTGTAAGGAGCCCACGGGGCGCCCGGCCTATTCCGCCGGCGCAAGGCGGCTCCCGGGGCGTGTGCGCATCGTCTCTCGCGCGCCAATCCGCGCACGACGTTTGCGCCACCAGATCACGACGCCCGTCACCGACAACGCCGCGACCACCAATCCCATCACCGAGATCAGGATGCGGCCGAACAGCCCGACGATGCGGCCCGAATGCAGCGGAAATTGCGCCTGCACGAAGATGTCGGCGGCGGTGCCGACCCAGGGCAGTCGCTCGCCGATGGGGCGGCCGTCCTCGCTGTCGTAGTAGAGTTGCGCCGGGCCGACGCCGCCTGCGCCGTGGTCGTCGCCGGGGTGGAAGAAGGCGGCGGCATAGACGCCATGGGCCGGGCCGTAATTGATCGAGCCGACCGGGGTCGTCCATCCGCGCGCCTTGCCGTCGGCCGCGGCCCGCGTGGCGATCTCCGCGTAGGTCATTCTTGGCTCGATCGGATCGTCGAGATTGCGATAGGGCCGCTGCTCGTAGGGCGTCGGCGTGTAGTTCGACACCATCTTCATCAGCGGCGAGAACACCTCGAAATAGAGGTTCAGCGAGAACGCCGTGAAGGCGATGACGAACAGCACACCCCAGGTCCAGAGGCTGAAGGCCCGGTGGATGTCGAAATTGATCCGATAGGCGCTGCCCGACGTCTTGATGGTCCAGGCCGGCGCCCAGCGCGTCCAGAAACCCTTGCCGCGCCGGCCTGATATCACCGACGCCCGTTCCGCCTTTGCACGCCGCCGCGAGGGCAGCGTCAGATAGAAGCCGACGAAGCAATCGATGGTCCAGACGATGGCGATCACGCCGAGCACGCGCATGCCCCAGCGGTCGCTGCCCCAGAATTCCGGGATGTGCATCGTGTAGTGCAGCTTGTAGAGGAACGAGACGAAGTTCTCCCGCGTCACCGGCCAGACCGCGCCCCAATAGCGGCGGCCAAGCTCCGCACCGGTGTTGGGATCGAGGAAGACCTGGTTGTAGTCGAGCGGGTAACGCTTGCCGGTCGCGGGATCGATCCGCGGCATGACGAAGAACCACAGCGAGTCGCCTCTCTCCGCCGTCATGAACATGTGGACGACGCGGGCGCGATGATCGCGCTGCTCGATCAGCCGGACGAGCTCGACCGACGGGATCGCGGGTCCGGAGCTCATCACCTCGAACAGCTTCCTGTTCAGGACGTCGTCGAGCTCGTGATCCCAGGAGATGATCGCGCCGGTGATGCCGGAGAAGAACAGGAACCCGGCCGTGAGCAGTCCCGCCCAACGATGCAGTCGTCCGAAGATGGATCTCATGTGCATTTCAGCATGTCATTTGGCTGATCACCAGCGATAGGTCAGCTTCGCGATCGCCTTGCGGCCCTCCGCGTAGAAGCAGCTGGTGTTGCCGTAGCAGGCTGCCACGTAGCGCGTATCGGCGAGGTTGGTGACGTTGAGCGAAAGGCGATAATTGTCCCTGGTATAGGCGACGAGCGCATCGACGACCGTCGACGCCGGTACCTTGAAGGTGTTGGCGTCGTCACCGAACGTCGATCCGACATAGCGGACGCCGCCCCCGAACTGGACGCCGGCGAGCGGGCCGCCCTGAACGGTGTAATCGCTCCACAGCGAGGCGCGATTGAGCGGCACGGTGACCGGCGCCTTGCCGACATTGACCGGATCCTGCGTGACCACGGCATCGACATAGGCATAGGCCGCGGATATTGACGCCCTCGACAAGCGTCGCGGTGCCTTCGAGCTCGACGCCGCGCGACCTGACCTCGCCGGTCTGCTCCGCGAAATAGAACGGCGGAGCGTAGGTGACGACGTTGGATCGGGTCAGGTCGAAGGCGGCCAGCGTGATCAGCGCATTGATGCCGATCGGCTGGTACTTGACGCCGACTTCGTACTGGACGCCGCTTTCCGGCTTCAGCAGCTCGCCGGCGGCATTGACGCTCAGCACCGGCAGGAACGATTCCGAGTAGCTGAAATAGGGCGCGATGCCGTTGTCGAAATTGTACATCACGGCAGCGCGACCGGTGAATGCCGAGGCATCGGTCGAGGTCGACGTCCTCGCGAGATTGTTGTCGAGGTCCGTGGTCACGAAGTCCTGACGGCCGCCGAGCTGGAACGACAGCCGGCCGAGCTTGATCTGATCCTGCGCATAGAGGCCGACCTGCGACTGCTTGACGCCGGTATCGTCATACGGTCCGTTGTTGGTCCAGCTGTTGGTATAGACCGGCGCGAAGACGTTGAGCTTGCCGGTGCTGTAGCTCGAGGCCATGTCGCGGAACGACGTGTTGCGGTAATCGACGCCGAACAGCGTCGTGTGGCTCAGCATGCCGGTGACGAACTTGCCCTGCAGCTGGTTGTCGACCGCGAAGGAATCGATCGTCGAGCTGCCGCCGGCGCCGCCGCGCGACAGCAGGCCCGCGGCCTCGTCGGCCGCCGATGCATAGCCGGTGCCGTAGAAGCTCTTCTGCTCGTTGTGCATCCACGAATAGCGCAGGTTCTGGCGGAAGGTCAGCGCGTCGTTGATGTCGTGCGACAGCATGTAGCCGACCGAGGATTGTTCGGTGTCGAACTGGTTGAAGCCGGGCTCGCCGACGAAGCGCGTATTCGGAATGTAGCGGCCGTTATTGGCCCAGACGGTGCCGGACGGCGGCAGGAATTGCAGGCCCCAGCCGGTGCGTTCCTTCTGGTAGTTGGCGAGGATCGTGATGGTCGTATCCTCGTTCGGCTTGAAGGTGACGGCAGGCGCGATGAAGACGCGATTGTCCTTGCTGAAGTCGACCTGGGTCTCGCCGTCGCGAACCACGCCGGTCAGGCGCCATAGCACGGTCCCCTCCTTGTTGGCGGGGCCGCCCATATCAAACTGGCCCTGATAGCGGTTGAAGCTGCCGCCGGAAATCGAGACTTCGCCGAATTGCTGCGCAGTCGGCAGCTTGGTCACATAGTTGAGGATGCCGCCGGTGCCGCTGCCGCCATACATCGCGGAGGACGGCCCCTTGAGCACCTCGATGCGCTCGGCACCATAGGGATCGAGGCCGTTGAAATGCACGTAGTTGCTGGACGGAATCCGCAGGCCGTCGACGTAGAGGCCCGGCATGGTCATGTCGAAGCCGCGGATCTGGAGGCCGCCGAATCGGGTGTCCGAGCCGCCATTGACGTCGCCGCTCACGCCGGCGGTGTAGCGCAGTGCCGCGCCCACCGATTCCGCACCCTGGTTCCTGATCTGGTCCGTCGTGACGACCGAGATCGATTGCGGGATTTCGATCAGCGGCGTGTCGGTCTTGGTCGCCGAGCCCGAACGCATGGCAACGAACCCAACCACCGGACCGCCGGCTCGCTCACCGGCGCCGGCACCGGAACGTGCCGCCGCTGGCGGCGTCGCCTGCTGGGATCGAGCCACACGATTGGCGCGGCTCGCGCGTGCGGTCACCGGACGACGAACCGGTTTTGCATTCGCAGTGATCGAGCGCTGCTGAGGCGCGTCCACGCTCACCGGCGGCAGTTCCGATTGCGCGTCGGCGCGTTCGGTCGTGACACCTGCGGCAAGGACGGCAGCGGTACACAGACCGATCGTTCGCAGCGCTGGATGTTGACGGGTGGAATGCGAAGCAAGTCGATCGATCACGCGAAGGCGCCCCTGATGTCAGCCTGGATGGATTTGTGATCCGGCTCTACAGCGCGGGGCTCGCGAGTACAGACCTCGGCAGTTGGAATAGATCGAGACTGCGCGCGCGATCAGTGTGCGATCACTGAAACAGCAAGCAAATCGACGACACGCTGCGACAATAAGCGCGCGATGCCCGTCGTGCTGGAATGATTCTTGAAAATGATTCCTGCAGTTGTCGACGACGCGAGTTGTGTTCGATCGCGCGAGGCGCGCGTCATCGCGAGCGACGCCTGACGCTTCCGCGCCGGCCGGAAGCGAATGCGCCGCGCGGTGAATTGGCACCGGGCGACCAGCCCTCGGCGCCGCGAACGTTCTTGTAATGTTCTTGCACTTGCCGCCCGGTTCCGCTACCTTCGATTGCGGAAGAATAGGGGCAGCATGGTTCAGCGGGTTTCCACCGTCGCCTTTGAGGGGATCGAGGCCCGCGCGGTCGACGTGCAGGTGCAGGTCGCCCCTGGCCTGCCGGCCTTCGCCATCGTCGGCCTGCCGGACAAGGCGGTGTCGGAGGCGCGCGAGCGGGTGCGCTCGGCGCTGATCGCCTCGGGGCTGGCGCTGCCGGCGCGGCGGATCATCGTCAATCTGGCACCGGCCGACCTGCCGAAGGAAGGCAGCCATTACGACCTGCCGATCGCGCTCGGGCTGATGGCGGCGATCGGCGCGATCCCGCCCGATGCGCTGACCGGCTTCACCGTTCTCGGCGAGCTCGGCCTCGACGGCTCGATTGCGCCGGTGGCCGGTGTCTTGCCAGCCGCGATCGGCGCCAATGCGCGCGAGGAAGGCTTGATCTGCCCGGCGGCCTGCGGCTCCGAAGCGGCCTGGGCGAGCCCGGACATCCAGATCATCGCGGCGAGTTCGCTGATCCAGATCGCCAACCATTTCAAGGGCACCCAGGTGCTGTCGCGGCCCTCGCCGAAGGTGCACGAGGCGCCCGCCTCCACGCTCGACCTGCGCGACATCAAGGGCCAGGAAAGCGCCAAGCGCGCGCTGGAGATCGCGGCCGCCGGCGGTCATCATCTGTTGATGATCGGCGCGCCCGGCGCCGGCAAATCGATGCTGGCGGCGCGCCTGCCCTCGATCCTGCCGCCACTGTCGCCGGGCGAGCTGCTCGAGGTCTCGATGATCGCCTCCGTCGCCGGCGAGATCGAAGGCGGCGCGCTGACGGCGCGGCGCCCGTTCCGCGCGCCGCATCATTCCGCCAGCATGGCCGCGCTCACCGGCGGCGGCATGCGCGCCAAGCCCGGCGAGATCTCGCTGGCGCATCAGGGCGTGCTGTTCCTCGACGAGCTGCCGGAGTTCGATCCGCGCGTGCTGGATTCGCTGCGCCAACCGCTGGAGAACGGCGAAGTCGCGGTGTCGCGGGCCAATCACCGCGTCACCTACCCTGCCCGCTTCATGCTGGTCGCGGCGATGAATCCCTGCCGCTGCGGCAATGCGTTCGAGCCCGGCTATGCCTGCAAGCGCGCACCTGTCGACCGCTGCACCGCCGACTACCAGATGCGCATCTCCGGTCCCCTCATGGACCGCATCGATCTGCGCATCGAGGTGCCGGCCGTGACCGCGGCGGACCTGATCCTGCCCCCGGCGGCGGAGGGATCGGCCGAGGTCGCCGCACGCGTGGCGGCGGCGCGCGACATCCAGCTCGCGCGCTATGCGGATGCCGGCCTGCCAAAGGTCCGCACCAATGCCGAGGCGCCGAGCTCGCTGCTCGAGACCATCGCGCAGCCCGACGCGCATGGGCAGAAGCTGCTGCGCGAGGCCGCCGACAACATGCACCTCACCGCGCGCGGCTATCACCGCGTGCTGCGGGTGGCGCGCACGCTGGCGGACCTCGACAACGCGGACAAGATCGGCCGGCTGCATCTGGCCGAAGCGCTGTCCTACCGTGCATTGGCCGACGATGTGCGCCGCGCCGCGTGATCCGAAGCGCAGCCCCGTCCCGATTCGTGCCGCAATGCCCCGCGTCAACGCGGCGGTAACGAGTTTTGTTTACGCTCCGCAAACCATAAGCACCGCGATCGGCGGCAAGCTTGGGTCGAGCGAGTTGTGTCATGTTGCGTTTGAAGATTTTGACCTCGGTGGTCCCCCTTGCCGTGGCCGCGGTCCTTGCCCGCGTCGAATTCCTGCCGGGCCCCCGGCCCTGCATCGAGGTGGGCGGCGCCACGATGCAGATCGCATCGGTCCCCTGGCTGGCGCAACTTCACGTCAGCTTCACTGACGACCCCGGCCAAGCCACCGTCCGGGTCCAGATCGCCGACAGCGCCGACGCCGCCGACTTCACCGTGATCGACGACATCGACGATGCCGAGGCCGGCGCCTGCGAGAGCAGCGCGGCGGCGCAGCTGATCGGGATTTCCAGCGATGCCTCGGCAACCGGCTCCGTCATCTATCTGACGCATGATGACGGTCCGTCCGACTACCGTGTCTTCGTGCAGTCGAAGACGTTCTCTGTGCGCGATGCCGCGGCCCTGATCGTCAGCGCCCGGGGCGGACACCGCCGCCTTGAAGCCGCATCGCCCGCACCTGACACGCGCGTCCCGAACCGGGTCATGGCGGAATTAACCCCCCGCTAACCTTGTTCTGAGGGCAGCGCGAAATGGCCACCAACTTCAAGCACTTTGCAAGCTGGCCGACGCATCGTCAGCGCCAGATCAAGCTGTCTCAGGGTCACCATTGATGGGGCGTTTCTTCCGGATCAAGTTGCGCCTTCGCCGCTTCCTCCGGCGCCATTCCTGGGTCGCGACGATCGTCCGCTCGTTCACGATCTTCTCCGTCGCGTTCGGCAGCGCCTTCGGGTTCATTTCGGGCGCGCTCTCGCAACAGAGCGGCTACGATCCCAATGCATTCGCGATTGGGGTCAGCTTCCTGTTCGCGCTCGCCTGCCTCTGGATCGTGACGCTCGGCATCCGCCTGCGGCTGATGCGCAAGCGGCTGCGCACCATCGCCATGCACAATGAAGCGATGGCCGACCGCAACTGGGAACTGCAGGAGGCCGAGCAGCGCGCCTCTACCCTGTTCGAGGCGCAGGACGATCTGATCGTGCTGCGCGACCTCGACGGGCTCATCACCTATGCCAACGATGCCTATTGCGAGCTGGCGCAGAGGCCCCGCAGCGAATTGATCGGCAGCACCGCCACGCTGAAGGTGCTCGAGCAAGGCGACACCGCGCTCGAATCCAACGGCACGCGGGTCTACGACCAGAAGATCGAGGGACCGCTCGGGCCACGCTGGATCGCCTGGCGTGAGGGCCTCGTGCGCAACGATGCCGGCGCGCCCGCGGAGATGCAGAGCGTGGGTCGCGACGTCACCGACCGCACCGAGACCGAACGCGCGCTGTCCGATGCCCGCGACCAGGCCGATGCCGCCAACCGCGCCAAGTCGCGCTTCCTGGCGATGGCTTCGCACGAGATCCGCACCCCGCTCAACGGCATCATCGGCATGGGCGGATTGCTGATGGATACGCAGCTGACGCCGGAGCAGGCGACCTATGCCAGGGCGGTGAAGACCTCGGGCGAAGCTTTGATGGCGCTGATCGAGGAATTGCTGGACTATTCCAAGATCGAGGCCGGCAAGCTCGACCTCGATCAACGTCCCTTCGCGCTCTCGACCCTGGTCGAGGAGATCACCGAGCTGCTCGCGCCGCGCGCGCAGGCGAAGGCGCTTGAGATCGCCGCCTATGTCGACGAGCGCCTGCCGCTTGAGGTGGTCGGCGACGCCGCGCGGCTGCGCCAGGTGCTGCTCAACCTCGCCGGCAACGCCATCAAGTTCACCGCGGGCGGCGGCGTTGCGCTGATCGTCGAGCCCGGCATCTGGCCGAACGAGATCAGCTTCCTGGTCCGCGATACCGGCATCGGCATCGCCGCCGAAGCCCAGCAGCGCATCTTCCGCGAGTTCGAGCAGGCCGACCAGCGCGTTGCCCGCACCTATGGCGGCACCGGGCTCGGCCTTGCCATCAGCGAACGCATCGTCAAGCGCATGGGCGGCCGGATCACGCTCACGAGCGAGCCGGGCAGGGGCTCGACCTTCGAGGTGTCGATCCCGCTCGTCGCCGCCGATACCGGCGAGGCCAGCGGCTTCGCCGCGCCCGACTTGACGGGACAGTCGATCATGCTGGTGGCGCCGCACAGCATCGAGGTCTCGCTGATCTCGCGGCGGTTGCAGCGCTGGGGCGCGCGGACCTGCATCGTGTCGGATGCCAACGTCGCCGAGGCGCTGCTGCCGGAGCGGAGCTGGCACGCGGCCCTGATCGACCACACGCTCGGCACCCCGGCGATGGAGGCATTTGCCGACGCCGCCCGGCTCCATGCAACCCATCGCATCGTGATGTTCACGCCGGCGACGCGGCAGGACCTTTCGGCTTCCGAGTCAGCCATGTTCACCGGCTACCTGGTGAAGCCATTGCGCGCGTCGTCGCTCGCCGCGCGCCTGACCGCATCGCCGGAAATCGCGGCGCCGAGCCTCGCGATCGAGGCGGCCGCCGGGTCCGCACCCACTGCGCCCGCATCCGCGTTGCCGGACAAGGGGCTGTCGATCCTCGTCGCCGAAGACAACGAGATCAACGCATTGTTGATGCGCTCGCTGCTGACCAAGCTCGGCCATAACGTGGTCATCACCACCAACGGCGAGCAGGCAATGGAATCCTGGCTGTCGGCGACCTCAGCCGGCACGCCCTACGATCTCGTGCTGATGGACATCCAGATGCCGCAGCTCGACGGCATCGAGACCACCAAGCAGATCCGCGCCCATGAAGCCGCGCAATCCGTCCGCCGGACTCCGATCCTGGCGCTTACCGCCAACACGCTGGTGGAGGATCGCCACGCCTGCTTCGAGGCGGGCATGAACGGATTTCTGATCAAGCCGCTCGACCGGGAGAAGCTGGACGAGGCGCTGGCCGGGCTGGCCGCATCGCGGCACATTGCGGCGTAGCAGCCACTAACCCCGCGTCGTCCCGGCGAAGGCCGGGACCCATAACCAAGAATGCCAATTGGTGAGCGACCGTCTCGCCGCGTGCCTTTTGCAGGGGCCGCAGAGTATGGGTCCCGGCCTACGCCGGGACGACGCCGTTGATGTGGTCAGCTTTGGCGGATCAAACCTTACAGCCGGCGCAGCGCGACCGACTGCACCGTGTGATCGGCGCCCTTCTTCAGGATCAGCGTCGCCCGGGGACGGGTCGGCAGGATGTTGTCCTCGAGATTGGCGAGGTTGGTGCGTTCCCAGATCGCGATCGCGGTCGCGGTGGCTTCCTCGTCCGACAGCAGCGCGTAGCGGTTGAAGTAGGATTTTGGATTGGTGAATGCGGTGTCGCGCAGCGCCAGGAAGCGCTTGATGTACCATTGCCGCAGTGCCGCCTCGTCGGCGTCGATATAGACCGAGAAATCGAAGAAGTCGGAGACGACAGGCACCGCCTTGCCGTCACGCGGCAGCTTGCCGGTTTGCAGCACGTTGACGCCCTCGACGATCAGGATGTCGGGCTGGTCGATCTCGGCCCACTGGTTCGGCACGATGTCGTAGGTCAGATGCGAATAGATCGGCGCGCGCACGTGGCGGCGGCCGGCCTTGATGTCGGAGAGGAAGCTGAGCAGCAGGGGCAGATCGTAGCTCTCCGGAAAACCCTTCTTCTGCATCATGCCGTGCCGCTCGAGCACCGCGTTGGGATAGAGGAATCCGTCGGTGGTGATCAGCTCGACCTTCGGCCGCGGCGACCAGCGCGCCAGCAGGGCCTGAAGAACGCGTGCCGTGGTGGATTTCCCGACCGCAACCGAGCCTGCGACGCCGATGATGTAGGGGACCTTGCGATCCCTGATGTTGAGGAACTGGCGCTCTGCGTAATACAGGCGCTGCATGGCGTCGACATAGATCGACAACAGGCGCGACAGCGGAAGATAAATGTCCTCGACTTCCTGGAGATCAAGGCGGTCGTGCAGTGAGCGCAGCCGGTCGAATTCACCCGGCTCCAGCGTCATCGGCGTATCGTCGCGCAGATGCGACCATTGCTGGCGCGTGAAGATGCGGTAGGGGTTGTACTGTTGATCTGGTGCCCGGATGTCCATGAGGCCGCCCCTCTCGATGCGCTCGATCATTTGCGCTAGTCGCGCTTGCGCGACGCCTTCTCTTCCAGTCCCGACATCGAGGTGCGCTTCTCCAGCGCGGCCTCGACATCCTCCAGCCTCACGCCGCGGGATTTCAACAGAACCAGCAGGTGAAACACGAGATCGGCACTTTCCGCGATGAGGTGATCGCGGTCATTCTCGACCGCGGCGATCACGGTCTCGACCGCTTCCTCGCCCAATTTCTTGGCGCAATGCTCCGCGCCCTTGTCGAGCAGCTTGCGGGTGTAGGACGCCTCACCGCCCGTTGCAGCGCGGGCATCGATGGTGGCGGCCAGATCGTGGACCGTGAAACGCGACATCAACTCAACTCAAGCATGCACAGCGGCACCGCACGGGTGCCATCCCTTAGGTGGGGACTTAGCATTTTTGTGACAAGGAGTCCTCAACCACTCCGTTTGAGCGTGGTCTTTTCGGAAAACCGGTTTCCACTTTTCCGGACCACGCTCACGCTAGGGATCGAGCCGCATCGGCAGGCCGGCGCGCGCCATGTGCTCCTTGGCTTCGCGGATGGTGAATTCCCCGAAATGGAAGATCGAGGCGGCCAGCACGGCCGTGGCGTGCCCGTCGCGGATACCGTCGACGAGATGGTCGAGATTGCCGACGCCGCCCGAGGCGATCACGGGAACGGGAATACTGTCGGCGATCGCACGGGTCAGCGGAATGTCGAACCCCTGCCTGGTGCCGTCCCGATCCATCGAGGTGAGCAGGATTTCACCGGCCCCGAGCGAGACCACTTCCTGGGCGTATTCGATGGCATCGATGCCGGTCGAGTTGCGCCCGCCATGGGTAAAAATCTCCCAGCGGTCGCCGCCGGGACGCTTGACGCGCTTGGCGTCGATCGCGACCACCACGCACTGCTCGCCGAATTTCTCGGCGGCTTCCTTGACGAACTCGCGCCGCGCCACGGCGGCGCTGTTGATCGAGACCTTGTCGGCACCGGCGCGCAGCAGCGTCTTGATGTCGTTGACCTCACGCACGCCGCCGCCGACGGTCACGGGCATGAAGCAGGCTTCCGCCGTGCGCCGGACAACGTCCAGCATGATGCCGCGGTTCTCATGGGTCGCGGTGATGTCGAGGAAGGTGAGCTCGTCGGCGCCGGCGGCGTCATAGGCGATCGCGGCTTCGACGGGATCGCCGGCATCGCGCAGATCGACGAAGTTGACGCCCTTGACGACGCGGCCGTCCTTGACGTCGAGGCAGGGGATCACGCGCACTTTGAACATGATCTCCTCCTACGCGCCGCGGATCAGCTGAAGGGCAGCGGCCGGATCGAGCCGTCCGTCATAGAGCGCGCGGCCGACGATCGCACCGGCGAGCTTTTTGGCGCGCGGCGTCAGCATCGCCTTGACGTCCTCGATCGAGGCGAGACCGCCGGAGGCGATTACGGGAATGGAGATGGCCTCGGCGAGCGCGATGGTCGCGTCGAGATTCAATCCCTTGAGCAAGCCGTCGCGCGCGATGTCGGTGAAGATGATGGCGGCGACGCCGGCATCCTCGAAACGCCGCGCGATCTCGAGCACCGTGACCTGCGAGGTCTCGGCCCAGCCTTCGACCGCGACCTTGCCGTCACGGGCATCGAGGCCCACGGCGACGCGGCCGGGAAACTTCTTCGCCGCGGACTTCACCAGTTCAGGGTCGCGCACCGCGGCGGTGCCGATGATGACGCGGGTGATGCCCTTGTCGAGCCAGGCTTCGACGGTCTTGAGATCGCGAATACCGCCGCCGAGCTGCACCGGGATCTTGATCGTCTTCAGCATCGCCTCGACGGCCTGCGCGTTCACGGGCTTGCCGGCGAAGGCGCCGTCGAGGTCGACGACGTGGAGATATTCGAAGCCCTGATCGGCAAAGCTCTGCGCCTGCGCGGCCGGATTGAGGTTGAACACGGTCGCGCGCGCCATGTCGCCTTGCTCGAGGCGCACGCACTGGCCGTTCTTGAGGTCGATCGCGGGAAAGAGAATCACGGCTTCCATTTCAAGAAATTGGCGATCAAAGCGAGCCCGAAACGCTGGCTCTTCTCGGGGTGGAATTGCGTACCGATTGCGGTGTCCTTCGCCACGATCGCGGTGACGGGCCCGCCGTAATCGGCGCGCGCGAGCACGTCCGCCTCGCTGGCGGGGTTGAGGTGATAGGAGTGCACGAAATAAGCGTGCTGGCCCTTCGGGCCGAGCGGCAGCTTGTTCAGCACCGGATGCTCCCTGAGCACCTCGAGCGTATTCCAGCCCATGTGCGGGATCTTCAGGCTTTCATCGCGTGGCGTGATCTTCTCGACGTCACCGCCGATCCAGTTCAGGCCTTCGGTGATGACATGTTCCTTGCCGCGGCTCGCCATCAGCTGCATGCCGACGCAGATGCCGAAAAAGGGCCGCGCCTTGACCCGCACCGCCTCGGTGATCGCCTCGACCATGCCGTTGACGGCATCAAGGCCGCGCCGGCAATCGGCGAAGGCGCCGACGCCCGGCAGCACGATGCAATCGGCGCGATACACTGCGTCGGGATCGCGCGTCACCTTGATGGCTTGCGGATCCTCCATGCTGCGTGCGGCGCGCTCAAAGGCCTTGGCCGCCGAATGCAGATTGCCGGAGCCGTAATCGATGATTGCAACGGTCATCGCGATCCTCCTGGCTCTGGAAACAATCCGATGATGCCGCCCTGCGGCATCGGCGCGGGTTTTGAGAACGACTGACCCGGAACGTCGCGGGTCGGTGGCGGTCCACCGCGGTCGACGGACCGCTGGTCGTTGACGGCGCCGCGATGCCGCGCGGTCCAGCGCGCGAAGAAACGGCGCTCTGCGGCCTCCACATCGTCACCCACGACGATGTCGATCTGGCGCCATCTGCGCCGCGACAGCGTCCAGCGTTGCAGGGTCGCAGCCTCGAGGCCGAGCAACACCATCAGCACCAGGTCGACGAAGAAGATCGCGCTACGGCCGACGCCAAGCTTGGCCAGCGCGTAATCGATCACGAAAGTAAGAACGAACCAGCCGATCAGCGCCAGCCAGAGCCGATGCCAGGCCAGCCAGATCACGCCCGCAACCGCCGCCCAGAAATGGAAGCCATCGCGCACGAAGACGAACTTGTCGGTCGCCGCGAGATCGGCGCCGTTGGCCACGGGGGCATGCACTGTATAGACCGGCATCGAACGCTCCGCCGAGGATGGACTCTTATTTAAAGCATGATCTTTCGGAAAACCGGCATCCACTCTTCCGGATCATGCTCCAGAGATCAGCCGCCGAGCTGACCCTTGGTCGAGGGCACTTCGCCCTGGGCACGCGGATCGATCGCGACCGCCGCCCGCAGCGCCCGCGCCAGACCCTTGAAGCAGGACTCGGCGATATGGTGGCTGTTATCGCCATATAGGGTCTCGACGTGGAGAGTCACGCCTGCGTTGATGGCGAAGGCCTGGAACCACTCGCGCACCAGCTCGGTGTCGAACTCGCCGATCTTGTCGCGGGGGAAATCGACCTTGAACACCAGGAACGGGCGGCCCGAGATGTCGATGACCACGCGCGAGAGCGTCTCGTCCATGGGCATGTGTACGCCGGCATAGCGGGTGATGCCCGCCATGTTGCCGAGCGCCTGCCTGACCGCCTGGCCGAGCGCGATGCCGGTGTCTTCGGTGGTATGGTGATGATCAATGTGCAGATCGCCCACCGCCTTGACCGTGAGGTCGATGCGGGAATGGCGGGCGAGGAGATCGAGCATATGGTCGAAAAAGCCGATGCCGGTCGCGATATTGGACACGCCTGATCCATCGAGGTTCACGGAGACCTCGATGTCGGTTTCCTTGGTCTTGCGCTTGATCGTCGCGGTGCGCATGAAAATTGAGCTTTCCCGTGCCGAAAACGCCGGTCTTTTAACAGGCTGATGTCACCTTCGCTACTGCGGGATGACCTCGAAACGCCCCAACTTCCGGCCATGGTGACCGGAATTCGTTGTCGATCTGGTTCTGCCGCGTTTTCTTCACGCGAGCCGGCGCCACCTCGCCTGAAAACGCTCCGATTTCGTCCCGATTGTAACCCCCTGCCCGACCGCCTAAATCTGCCCGGAAGAGAGGTAACCTATGCAAGCATCCCCAAATGAGCTCGCCGGTCTGGCACGGCACCACGATCTTGACGGTCCGCAAGGGCGACAAGGTGGTGATCGGCGGTGACGGCCAGGTCTCGATCGGCCAGACCGTGATCAAGTCCAATGCCAGGAAGGTCCGCAAGCTCGGCAAGGGCGACGTGATCGGGGGCTTCGCCGGCGCGACCGCCGACGCCTTCACGCTCTTCGAGCGGCTGGAAGCCAAGCTCGAGCAATATCCGGGGCAGCTGACCCGGGCCGCGGTCGAGCTCGCCAAGGACTGGCGCACCGACCGCTATCTGCGGCGGCTGGAGGCCATGATGATCGTCGCCGACAAGGACGTCTCCCTGGTGCTGACGGGCACCGGCGACGTGCTCGAGCCCGAGGCCGGCGTGATGGCGATCGGCTCCGGCGGCAACTATGCCCTTGCGGCGGCACGGGCCCTGCTCGACACCGACAAGGACGCCGAGACCATCGTCCGCCGCTCCCTCGACATCGCCGCCGACATCTGCGTCTACACCAACCGGAATGTGACGATCGAGACGATCGGCGGCTGAGCATGGCCGGCCCCTATCATTTCCGCCCGATGACGCCGGCCGACCTGCCGCTGGTCAAGCGGTGGCTGGCGTTGCCGCATGTCCGCCAATGGTGGGGCGATCCGGCCGAGCAATATGAACTGGTCAGCAGCGACCTCGATGAGCCGGCCATGGACCAGTTCATCGTCGCGGCCGATGGCGGCGACCTCGGCTATATCCAGTGCTACGACCTGACGGCGTGGAATTCCGGCTTCGGGGCCCAGCCGGAGGGCACGCGCGGGATCGACCTCTTCATCGGCGAGCCCAGCATGATGGCAGGTGGCCACGGCTCGGCGCTGATCCGCGCCTTTGTCGACGACCGGCTGGCGCAGGGCGCGCCACGCATCGTCACCGATCCCGATCCGGCCAATGCGCGCGCGATCCGCGCCTATGAGAAGGCGGGTTTTCGGAAGATGGGTATGGTCGATACGCCGGACGGGCCGGCGCTGCTGATGGCGCGCGACGCATGACGATCGCGCACAAGCCCGTCGGCGTTTCAGCGTGGCATTGGCTGGCGATCGCGGCAGCGCTGCTCGTGCTGCAGGCGGCGCTGCTTTATGCGATGGGTCGTCTGCCGATCTGTGCCTGCGGCTATGTCAAGCTATGGCACGGCTCGGTTATGAGCTCGGAGAATTCGCAGCACATCGCCGATTGGTACACGCTGTCGCATGTGCTGCATGGCCTGCTGTTCTACAGTCTGACCTTCCTCCTGCTGCCGCGCCTCGCCTGGCCCGGGCGGCTGATTGTCGCGATGCTGATCGAAGGCAGCTGGGAGCTCGTCGAAAACTCCAACTGGATCATCGAGCGCTATCGCGCCGGCACGATCTCGCTGGATTATTACGGCGACAGCATCGTCAATTCGGTCTCGGACACGCTCGCGATGGTTGTCGGCTTCCTGCTGGCGCGCAAGCTGCCGATCGCCGCGACCGTCGCGCTCGGCGTTTTGTTCGAAACCGTGCTGCTGCTTCACATTCGCGACAATCTGACACTGAACATCATCATGCTGATCCACCCGTTCGAGACAATCCGGCAGTGGCAGGCCGGGCCGCCGATTCTTTAGAGGACGATGCCTTGGAGGACTGCCGCTTGCCGAGACCGCGATTCCAACCTAGCTAGAGCCAATGACAGACTTCTCTCCCCGCGAAATCGTTTCCGAACTCGACCGTTTCATCGTCGGCCAGGGCGACGCCAAGCGCGCCGTCTCGATCGCGCTGCGCAACCGCTGGCGGCGGCAGCAGCTCTCCGGCTCCTTGCGGGAGGAGGTTCTGCCGAAGAACATCCTGATGATCGGCCCCACCGGCGTCGGCAAGACGGAAATCGCGCGACGGCTCGCCAGGCTCGCGAACGCGCCGTTCCTGAAGGTGGAAGCGACGAAATTCACCGAGGTCGGCTATGTCGGCCGCGACGTCGAGCAGATCGTGCGCGATCTCGTCGAGGTCGCGATCGCCCAGGTGCGCGAGCGCAAGCGCAAGGACGTGCAGGCGCGTGCCCAGCTCGCCGCCGAGGAGCGCGTGCTCGATGCCTTGGTCGGCGCGGGATCGAGCTCGGCGACGCGCGAATCCTTCCGCAAGAAGCTGCGCGCCGGCGAGCTCAACGACAAGGAGATCGAGATCGAGACGCAATCGTCCGGCGGCGGCATGCCGATGTTCGAGATCCCGGGCATGCCGGGCGCGCAGATGGGCGCGATCTCGCTCGGCGACATTTTCGGCAAGTTGGGGGGCCGCAGCAAGACGCGGCGGCTCACGGTGGAGAGCTCGCACGAGATCCTCGTCAACGAGGAATCCGACAAGCTGCTGGACACCGAGCAGCTGACGCTGGAGGCGATCAGCGCGGTCGAGAACAACGGCATCGTGTTCCTGGACGAGATCGACAAGATCTGCGCGCGCGACGGCCGCGTCGGCGGCGACGTCTCGCGCGAGGGCGTGCAGCGCGATCTCCTGCCGCTGATCGAAGGCACCACGGTCTCGACCAAGCACGGCGCGGTCAAGACCGACCACATCCTGTTCATCGCCTCGGGCGCGTTCCACGTCGCCAAGCCGTCCGACCTGCTGCCGGAATTGCAGGGCCGCCTGCCGATTCGCGTCGAGCTGCAGGCGCTGACCCGCGACGACATGCGCCGCATCCTGACCGAGCCCGAGGCCTCGCTGATCAAGCAATATATCGCGCTGATGCAGACCGAGGGCGTGACGCTCGACATCACTGACGACGCGATCGACGCGCTCGCCGACGTCGCGGTGGCCGTCAACTCCACGGTCGAGAACATCGGCGCGCGGCGGCTCCAGACCGTGATGGAGCGGGTGCTGGACGAGATCTCGTTCACCGCCCCCGACCGCAGCGGCGAGACGATCAAGGTCGACGCCGACTACGTCACCAAGCATGTCGGCGACCTCGCCAAGAACGCCGACCTGAGCCGGTTTATTTTGTAGGCGGCCACCATAGTCGTCCCGGCGAAAGCCGGGACCCATAACCCCGACAGTCTGCGGTGACAAAGACTCGGGCCGACATTCCTTCTAGAACTACCTTCGGTGGTTATGGGTCCCGGGTCGCGCTTCGCTTGCCCGGGACGACGAGAGTGGGCGATCGATGAATCTGCGGGTGTGGCAAAACCCCTGGCGCCTGATGCTGGCCGTCAATGCGGCGGTACTGGTCGGCGTGTTCCTGCACAAGATCGCGCTGCCGCCCTTCGTTCCCTACATCCATCTGCTGGTCGACTATCATTACGGCTTCACCAAGCGCGCGCTGGTCGGGGCGATCGTGTCGCTGTTCACCGACAAGGTGCCCGTATGGCTGGTGTTCGCGCTGGCCGGCGCGATCTGGCTGGTGACGCTCGGGCTGTTCATCAAACTGTTCCGCCGCACATTCGGCTTCAACGATGCGCATTGGCCGCTCTTCGTCCTCACCGCGGGCTCGCCGTTCTTCCTGAAGAACTTCATGCACACGCTCGGCCATTTCGACATCTATGGCTGCGCGCTGGCAATCATCCTGCTGCTGATGCCCGGCGCGCTCAATGGCGTATGTGCTGATTGCCGCGCTGTTCTCGATCCTGCTGATCCTGGTCCATCATATCTTCGTCCTGATGTATGTGCCGACCATCACGGCGATCGTGGTGCTGCGCTTCTATCTGGTGCAGGGCGTGACGCCGAGGAACGCCGTCTTCGGCATCGCGGCCCTCGCAGGGGTCGGCATCCTGTTCCTGGTCGCGCAATTCGCTGGCACGGTCGACGTGCCCTATGACGAATTCATCCGTCATCTGCAGAGCCGGATGGCCGATCCCGCGCGGACCGACCTGCTGCAATTTGCCTACATCTGGTACCAGCCGCTGGCGAAGGAGGTTGCCGACACCTGGGGGCGCATGCCCTCGAACATCCTGGGCGTTCCGGTGTTTGCGCTGCTGATCTGGCTGCATACGCCACTATGGCGCTATTTCGCGCGGCTGATTGGCGCGCTCGCGAGTGAACTGCATCGCCGGATCGTGCTCGGCGCGCTCGTCATGATCAGCGCCGCCTATGTCGTGATGTTCGCGATGGTGTTCGACTATTCGCGCTGGATCTCGAGCTGGGCGGTCTGCATGTTCCTGATCCTGCATGCCACCAGGATGCTGCCGGCGTCGAAGGACGTCCCGCTGATCCCGGCGGACGACCGCAAGACGACGATATCGGGCTGGATCGTGACGCTGATCCCGCGCGTCGGGATCGTCAGGCCGTTCTAACATTTTCGTTGAGCACGCTCAGCGCGCGCGCCGGACCCGCACATACAGCGCGCCCTCGCCGCCGTGGCCGATATGCGCGGTCTCGAAGCCGACGACGAAGGTGCGGAATTCCGGCAGGCTGAGCCATTCCGGCACCTGACGGCGGAGCACGCCGCTTTCGCCGCCGCTGCGGCCCTTGCCGGTGATGACGAGCACGAAGGTCAGGCCATCCTGATGGGCGCGGTGCAGGAAACCGGTCAGCGCGCGATGGGCGCGCGTCTGGGTCATGCCGTGCAGATCGAGCCGCGCCTCGATCTCGCTGCGGCCGCGCGAGAGTTTTGTACGTTCGCGACGGCCGATCGGCGCCAGCGGCGGCACGTGCGGGCGTTGCGCCGGCGCAGCCTTGACCGCTGTCGCCGGCTTGACCGGGATGGGTTTGGCAATCGCGTGATGGGTGGCCGGATCGGAGGCGACGGCGCGTGCCTTCGCGGCGACCGGCCGCTTGCGCAGTGGCTTGACTTGCTTTGCCACGCTTTCCCAGAGCGCACGCTCCTCTTCGCTCAGCGCGCGCTTGCGCCGCAACGGAGCGGACAGATCGGGGATCGGCGCGGGTCGTTTCATTGCTCGCGGTGATGGCGATAGCGCCGGAAGCGCCGCTTCTCCGGTTGCGGAATATCGGGCCGGGCGACCGGCAGCGGCACCGGTTCTGCCACAGGTGCGGCCTGCGCGACAGGGGTTGTTGCTGCCGGCGCTGCGGGCGCGACATCCTTCGCGGCCGGGTTCCTGGCGGCGCTATTGCCAGAGTCTTTCGCCGCGCTTTTGGCGATGCCGGCGGTCGGCACATCCGCGGCCTTCGCCGCCGGCTTGTCCTTCGGCGGCTCGGTCTGCGGAAACAGCTTTGCGATCTTGGCCGAGGGCCGCTCATCCGGAACCGGCAGCTTGTGGCCGCGCGCGACGGGGTCGAGACCCCTCGGCACCAGCATGACGAACTGCATATTGTGCCGCAGCCGGCCCGAGACCTTTCCGGCTTCCGCGCCGGCGCCGAAAAACAGATCGGCGCGTGCGGGGCCGATGATGGCCGAACCGGTGTCCTGCGCGATCATCAGCCGGTGAAACGGCGTCTTGGCGCGTTCGGATTCGATCGGCAGCTCGCCCTCGATGAAGAACGGCGTGCCGTAGACATGCAGCGATTTGTCGACTGCGATCGAGCGGCCGGCGGTCAGCGGAATGCCTTGCGCGCCCACCGCCTCGTCCTTGTCGGAGAGGTTGACCTCGCGGAAGAAGATGTAGGCACGGTTCGCGCGGCGCAGCTCCTTGGCGCCGTCGGGGTTCTGCGCCATCCACTCCCTGATCTTCTGCATCGACATCTCCTCTTTCGGGATGATGCCGCGCTCGATCAGGATGCGGCCGACGGCCGTGTAGGGATAACCATTATGCGCATCGTAATTGATGCGCAGCGTGGTGCCGTCCTCGAGCTTGATGCGCGCCGAGCCCTGGATCTGCGCGAACAGGAGATCGGTCTGGCTCTTCAGCCAGCAGATCTCGAGCCCGCGGCCGGCGATCGCGCCGTCCTCGATCTGGCCGCGGTCGTAATAGGGCACGAGCTTGCGCCGGCCGATCTTGCGATACACCGCACCGCCATTGGGCAGGCCGACCGAATTCTGCGTCTTGCCGCGCACGAACAGGTTGGACGGACGTCGATAGACCGGCACGTTATAGACGTCGGTCTGGGTCCGCGATCCATCGAGCACCGGCTCGTAGTAACCGGTGACGAAGCCGGCGTCCTCGCCGAGCCGCGAGATGCGCAGTGGCACGAAATTCTGCTCGAAGAAGTCCTTCGCCCTGACGCCGTCGCTCAGCGCGAGTCCCTTGGCGATCCGGCAGGGATCGCGCAGCGAGCTCCCGAGCGCTTTCGAATCGGCAGGCGCACCCTGCTGGGCCGCGATCGGCTTGCAGCTGGTGCGGAACGCCTTGTAGGCTGCCAGATGATCGTCGTCGCGCCAGCCGGCGACGTTGGGCCAGGCGAGCGGCTCGTACTGGCTGCCGCTGACTTGCAGCGGCATTTCCAGATTGGGATAGGGGATCGGGTGGCTATGCTCGTGTCGCGGCGGAGGGTGCCGGCTTGATCTGTAGCGCGCAGCGATCGCTGCGGTGGAGCACAGCACCGCGAGCGCGCAGCACGCGACCGCGAGCCGCCCGTAGCTGAGATGCTTAGTGAGCGCTTCCAGTGCCAACCAGCTTCCAATTCGGATCGCGGGAAGTCGAGTCGCGGGCGAATGTCCAGATATCGGTGATGTCGGCGACCGTGTCGGCGCTGCCGTCGACGATGTTGCCGGCCTTGTCGCGGGTGGCCGAGATCATCTGCGAAACGAAGCGCACAGTGAGCTGGGCGGTGCGGTCGCGCATCTCGGCGCCGACGAGCTCGGCCTTGTCGATCGAGACGAAGCGCGTCTCCGTCTTCTGCTCGTTCTTCTCGCGTTCCTTGATCGCGGCATCGAAACTGTCATAGACGTCCGACGACAACAGGTCGCGCAGCGCACGGCGGTCGCCATTGGCGAAGGCCAGCACGATCATCTCGTAGGCGCCGCGGGCGCCCGAGATGAAATGGCGCGGGTCGAACGTGGAATCCTGGACGGCCACCGCGTCGAGACCCTGCGCCAGCGCCGTGCCGGGCTCGGCGATGCCCTTCCAGCGTTCCGTGGGCTCGACCGGCTCGGCGGGCGCCGCCGAGGCCGGCTGGTCGATCACCGATCCAGGGATCGGAACGACGTTGTTGTCCTGACCGCGCTGCACGACGTTGGGCGCGGCGCGATCATAAGGCGGCCGCTCGCTTCCCGTGCGCTGTCCGAGAACGCTGCGCAGGCGCAGGAAGATAAACACGGCCAGCGCCAGGAAGATGATGGTGTAGATATCCACGTCGAATTCGCTTTCTGGTCTCTGCCGGCAACGGGCCGGCCGTCAAAGCGTTCCCGGTCGGGAACAGCAGAGATTACATCACCGATAGAGTCCGCAGATGTAGGCACGAAACTATGCCCGGCCAATGGCGCTTTTTGGCACGGGCAAGTGTAGCGCGTTTTGACCCCCGGGGGAAACCGTTCCTTTTCAGGAAATCGCGCATCTTCAATAATTTAGGAAGCTGTTAAGAGATTGGGCAGGCTCGCGCGCGCTGCCCTTTGCCGGGAGAACTTGCCGCCGGCCCGCCCTTTCGTCGTCCTTGTGGACCGAGCCGGGCCTATGATAGCCACTCGCCCGGCATCGGCATTCTCAACACCTTAACGCGTGCCGTCGGACATTCTGTCCATCGAGCGCTGCTCCAGGAGACATTTTCATGACCAATGGCAACGGCGCCCCCGTCGAACAACCCGCTCCCCAGCTCAACGTACTGGCGCAGTACACCAAGGACCTGTCGTTCGAGAACCCGAATGCGCCAGCCTCGCTCGGCCAGCAGCAACAGCAGCCGGCGATCAACATCCAGATCAACGTCTCCGCCAACAACCTGTCGGAGAACGAGTACGAGGTGATCCTCTCGGTCGAGGGCAAGGCCGAGACCGCAGGCAAGGTGATGTTCTCGTTCGAGCTCGCCTATGCCGGCGTGTTCCGGATCGTCAACGTGCCCAAGGAGAACCTGCATCCGCTGGTCATGATCGAGTGCCCGCGCCTGTTGTTCCCGTTTGCCCGCGAGATCATCGCGACCGCGGTACGCGACGGCGGGTTCCCGCCCCTGATGCTGGATCCGGTCGACTTCGTCGGTCTGTATCGCCAGAACATGGAGCGGCAGGCGGCCGCCCAGGCTGCTCCCGGCGTCAAGCCGAGCTGATTTGAGTCAGAGAATACCGAAGCCTAACCCGTTATCCTGAGGTGGCCGCAACGCGGCCGTCTCGAAGGATCAACGGCCCGACGGTGGCCGCGCATCTTTCGAGGCTCGCCCCATCAAGATGATGGGGATAGAGTCCAATAGGGGCTCAAGCCGCCGGTGCTGCCGCAGGCGCTGGCGGCGGCAGGTAATCGTTCCAGATCGGCTTGTCGCCGAGCGTGGCAATGAAGGCCCTGTGGGCCTCCCGATCGGCGTCACTGACCCGCGCGAGTAGCGGGGTCTCGCGCTGCCGCCGCGGCGTATCACCACTATGGCCGCCCGCACGCGCATCCGACGTGTCCGAAGCCAGCAGCAGCTGCGACTGTCGCGCCCCGACCAGATCGACATAGACTTCGGCCAGCAGCTCGGCGTCCAGCAGCGCGCCGTGCTTGGTGCGGCGTGAATTGTCGATCGCATAGCGCGAGCAGAGATCGTCGAGCCGGTTCGACACGCCGGGATGCTTGCGGCGCGCCAGCAGCAGCGTGTCCACCAGCCGCTCGCGCGGGATCGCGGCGCGCTTGATGCGGTCAAGCTCGGCATTGATGAAGCCGATGTCGAACGAGGCGTTGTGGATCACCAGCGGGGCGTCGCCGATGAACTCCAGAAACTCGTCGACCACTTCAGTGAACAGCGGCTTGGAGGCCAGGAATTCGGACGACAATCCGTGCACCGCGAACGCTTCCGCCGGCATGTCCCGTTCAGGGTTGATGTAGACGTGAAAAGTCTGCCCCGTCGGCATGCGGTTGAGGATCTCGACGCAGCCGATTTCGACGAGTCGGTCGCCGCGGAGCGGATCGAGGCCGGTCGTTTCGGTGTCGAGGACGATTTCGCGCATGTCGTGAAAGAATCCGAAATGGCGGGCGAATCAGGCTCGCCGCTGCGGCATCTTAACGACCTCGGCCAGAATGTGCGCGATTTGCGCCCGCACCGGCTCAAGTCCGTGTGACGTATCCACCACGAAATCGGCGCGCCGGCGCTTTTCGGCATCCGGCGTCTGCTTGGCGATGATGGCGTCGAGCTTGGCTTCGTCCATGGTGCCGCGCGCCAGCACCCGCTGGCGCTGGAGTTCGGGCGACGTGGTGACGACAACGACGGCATCGACACGCTTCTCGCCGCCGGTTTCGAACAGCAACGGCACGTCGACAACGACGATCGGGCTACCTGCGGCTTCCGCATCGGCGAAGAATCTCTGCCGGGAGGCGCCCAGCATCGGATGAACGATCTGCTCGAGCTGCTTGATCGCGGCAGGATCGTGCACGACGCGCGCCGACAGTTTTGTGCGGTCGACCTTGCCGTTGACGGTGGTGCCGGGGAACGCAGCCTCGATCGCGGGAGCCGCTTCGCCTTCATAGAGCTGATGCACGGCGGCATCCGCATCGTAGACGGGCACACCGGCCTCCGCGAACAGTTTCGCGGTGGTGGATTTGCCCATCCCGATCGAGCCGGTCAGTCCGAGGATCCGCATCGCATCAACATCGGTTCAGCATCTCTCCCGTCGCCACGCCTCCGCGCCTCACACCACGAGCAGCTTCTCGCGGCGCAGGAACGCAAGCAGCGGCAGCAGCGGCAGGCCGAGAATGGTGAAATGATCGCCCTCGATCCGCTCGAACAGATGGATGCCGAGGCCTTCGAGCTGATAGGCGCCGACGCTGGTCGTGACGGCGTCGCCGGCGGCGTCGAGATAGCTCTCGATCTCGCCGGCGGCGAGCCGCCGCATCGTCATGCGGGCCACGCTCACATCACTGAACAGGACCTTTCCATCGCGCGCGACCGAGACGGCGGAATGCAGCTCATGGGTCCGTCCGGCGAGCAGGCCGAGCTGCTCGGCGGCCTGCGTGCGGCCGGCGGGCTTGCTGAACATCCGTTGCCCCAGCGCCAGCGTCTGGTCGGCGCCGACGACGTATTGACCGGGCCTCTGCCTGGAGACGAACAACGCCTTCTCGCGCGCCAGGAGCGATGCGATCTCGCCCGGCGCCGAAAGGCCGGAATTCTTCTGCACCGCGCGTTCGTCGATGTCAGCCGGCAGCGCCTCGAAATTGAGGCCGGCATTTTCAAGCAGCATCTTTCGCGCGCGGCTCTGCGACGCGAGGATCAGCTTCTGTGGGCCACACCAGATGCTCATGACGTGAGAATCATTCCGACGGCCGAGAACGCTGGCGGTCGTTGAAGAGTTTCATCACCGCGGCCGCGGTCTCCTCGATCGAACGCCGTGTGACGTCGAGCAGCGCCCAGTTGAATTTCGCGCTGAGGCGCCGGGCAAAGGCGACCTCGTCGGCTACCGACTGCTTGTCGATGTAAGTGTCATTGTCGCGGTCGCCCATGGTGAGCAGGCGATTCTGCCGGATCTGGATCAGGCGTTCCGGCGTCGCATGCAGGCTGACGACCAGCGGCTTCTTCAGGGTCTCGAGCTGATGCGGCACCGGAATGCCTGGAACCAGCGGCACGTTGGCGGTGCGGATGCCGCGATTGGCGAGATAGATCGAGGTCGGCGTCTTCGACGTCCGGGACACGCCGACCAGGACCACGTCGGCCTCGTCGAGACCTTCGACGTGCTGACCATCGTCATGAATCATCGTGTAGTTCAACGCGTCGATGCGCTTGAAATATTCCGCGTTGAGGACGTGCTGCGCGCCGACGCGTCCGGTGGTCGCAGCGCCGAGATAGGCTTCGAACAGCTGCATCACCGGGCCGATGATCGACAGGCTCGGAACATTGATCTGCTTGCACTTGTCCTCGAGCCTGGCGACCAGATCCTTTTCGAGCAACGTGAACAGCACGATTCCCGGCGCCTCCTCGATCTCATCGAGCACGCGGTCCAACTGCTTTTGGCTGCGCACCAGCGGATAGACGTGCTCGACCGGCGTCACGTTGGCGTATTGGGCCGCGACCGCGCGCGCCACGGTGATGAGCGTCTCACCCGTGGAGTCCGAGACCAGATGCAGATGGAAATAGTTGGAGGTCGTCGGCACCAGAGCCCCTGTCTATCCTGTGAATCCCTGTGGAGGTCGAGGAGAAGAATCAGGGTCCAGGGCCAGGCCCCTGTATATCTCGCCCCCTTCTTCACAGCACGTCGCAAAAGGATAAGTCGACGTCATGGCGAAGATGATAGTGAAGCAATGTGGATTTGTCTCTTCATAAGCTGGCCACAGAGGCGCGCAACCAATTGAGTCCTGCGACAGATTCCGGATATCCGCCGCTGCCGACCAGAATGTTGAGAGATGTGAACAAGCGCGCAGCAACCGCTGGACCGCCTTGCATGAGTCAAATTCACTGCCATTAAGACTCAAACCTTAGATTCTAAAATTAATTAGGTTTAGGAGAGCTGTGTGTGCGGATATGTATCCGTCCCTCGCCGGCAAAGCCTTGCGCGCAACGCTGAGTCCTCCCGAACTGTTCCCCGAAAGGCATCACTGCGATGTTCGACTGGATCAACGCCCTGCCGATCTATGCCTGGGTCAAGGCCCTGCACATCGTCGCCGTCATCTCCTGGATGGCCGGCATGCTCTATCTGCCGCGGCTGTTCGTTTATCATTGCGAGGCGGAGATCGGCTCGAAGCAGTCGGAAACGTTCAAGGTCATGGAACGCCGGTTGCTCAAGGCGATCATCAACCCGGCCATGATCGTGACCTGGCTGGCCGGTCTTTTCCTGGTCTGGGCCGGACACTGGTACCTATCCGGCTGGTTTCACGTCAAATTTGCGCTGGTGCTCGCCATGTCGGGTATCCACGGCTTTTTTTCCCGTTGGGTGAAGGATTTCGCCGCCGACCGGAATCAGCGAACACAGAAATTCTATCGTATTATCAATGAGGTGCCGACGGTTCTGATGATCCTGATCGTGATCATGGTGGTGGTGAAGCCGTTCTAGACATCACGATGTTCAAGACGCATGCTTCAGTCCTTCTTGCGAAGGACGAATCGATTTTCTATATAGGATTTATCCCACCCCACGCAGGCGGATGTGGTCGCGTTCCGGTTCTTTTCGGACCGGCGCCGCATCAGGTTTGAAAGCCCAAACGGCACTTTCCTGGCTGAGACCTGCGGACCTTCCTTTGGCGTCCGCTTTTTCCAAAGCCACCTCGCACCCCTTCCCTACTTACTACCCCACAGGACCACCCCAATGCGGGAAATTAAACTCCAGGACCTCAAGTCGAAAACCCCGGCCGAGCTCGTCTCGTTCGCGGAAGAGAACGGGGTCGAGAACGCAAGCACCATGCGCAAGCAGGAGCTGCTGTTCGCCATCCTCAAGCAGCTCTCGCTCGCCGAGACCGACATCGTCGGCGAAGGCGTCGTCGAAGTGCTCTCCGACGGCTTCGGCTTTCTCCGCTCGCCCGATGCGAATTATCTGCCGGGCCCCGACGACATCTACGTGTCGCCCTCGCAGATCCGCCGTTTTGGCCTGCGTACCGGCGACACCATCGAAGGCCATATCCGCAGTCCGAAGGAGGGCGAGCGCTATTTCGCGCTGCTGAAGGTCAACACGCTCAATTTCGAGGACCCGGAAAAGTCCAAGCACAAGGTCAATTTCGACAACCTCACGCCGCTGTTTCCGAATCAGCGCTTCCGCATGGAAATCGACGATCCCACGCGAAAGGACCTGTCTGCACGCGTGATCGACATCGTCGCGCCGATCGGCAAGGGCCAGCGCGCATTGATCGTCGCGCCGCCGCGCACCGGTAAGACCGTGCTGATGCAGAACATCGCGCATTCGATCACGCACAATCATCCCGAATGCTATCTGATCGTGCTGCTGATCGACGAGCGTCCGGAAGAAGTCACGGACATGCAGCGCTCGGTCAAGGGCGAGGTCGTCTCCTCGACCTTCGACGAGCCGGCGGTGCGTCACGTCCAGGTCGCCGAGATGGTGATCGAGAAGGCCAAGCGCCTGGTCGAGCACGGCCGCGACGTCGTGATCCTGCTCGATTCGATCACCCGCCTTGGCCGCGCCTACAACACCGTGGTGCCGTCATCCGGCAAGGTGCTGACCGGCGGTGTCGATGCCAACGCGCTCCAGCGCCCGAAGCGGTTCTTCGGCGCCGCCCGCAACATCGAGGAGGGCGGCTCGCTGACCATCATTGCGACCGCGCTGGTCGATACCGGCAGCCGCATGGACGAAGTCATCTTCGAAGAGTTCAAGGGCACCGGTAACTCGGAACTGATCCTGGACCGCAAGGTGTCGGACAAGCGCACCTTCCCGGCGATCGACATCTCGCGCTCCGGCACCCGCAAGGAGGAGCTCATCACCGATCCGCAGGTGCTCAAGAAGATGTACGTGCTCCGCCGCATCCTCAATCCGATGGGCACGATGGACGCGATCGACTTCCTGCTCGACAAGCTCCGCTCGACCAAGAGCAACTCGGAGTTCTTCGAGTCGATGAATACCTGAGGCCACGGCCGAAAAGAACAGGGCGCTCCGCAAAAATGGGGCGCCTTTTTTCATGCTGCGGATTTGCTGCAGCGACGTGCAGCATAAAAGGAGCGGCCCACCGCACTGGCGTTTTCATTTAACTATCTGAATTTATTTATATTTATATCGTAGCCTTGTGATCTAGCTGACGACACCGCAGCAAATTGATGCGCGGCTGCTGCGGTGAAGTCAGACGATGCTGCATCGCAGCATTTTGCGGTATGGGGCGCGCAATCGGAGCGGCATTGCCTTTCCCGATTTGCTGGAAGAAATAGGCGATGCATCCGCGTGACCAGACCATCTTCGCGTTATCCTCGGGGCGTCCACCGAGTGCGATTGCCATCGTCAGGCTGTCTGGCCCAATGGCCGAGTCGGTCATTGCAGGACTGGCGGGCAAAACACCGGTGCCGCGGCTGGCAACCCGCGCGCTGCTCCACGATTCGAACCATCAGCCGATCGACGATGCGGTGGTGCTCTGGTTTCCAGGACCGGCCAGCGCGACCGGCGAGGATGTCGCCGAGTTTCACGTCCATGGCGGACGCGCGGTGCTGTCGGCGATGTTCGATGCGATCGCGGCATTCGACAACGTGCGGCCGGCTGAGCCTGGAGAGTTCACGCGGCGCGCGTTCGAGAACGGCAAGCTCGACCTCACCGAGGCCGAGGGTCTCGACGATCTCATCCACGCCGACACCGACCGGCAACGGCGCCAGGCGCTGCGCCAGTTGCAAGGTCTCCTCGGTGATCACGCGCGCGACTGGCGCGAACGCATCATCGAGGCATCCGCGCTGATCGAGGCGGGCATCGATTTTTCCGACGAAGGCGACGTGCCGGCCGAGCTGATCGCACCGGCGCTCGATAAGATCCGGGCGCTGCATGAGGAGATCAAGCAAGTCCTTGCAGGGCAGGGGCAAAGCGAGCGTCTGCGTGACGGCCTGGTGGTTGCGATCGCAGGCGAGCCGAACGTCGGCAAGTCGACCTTGATCAACCAGCTCGCGCGGCGCGAGGTCGCGATCGTCTCGCCTCATGCCGGCACCACGCGCGACGTGATCGAGGTGCAGCTCGATCTCGACGGCTACCCCGTCACTGTCATCGACACCGCCGGCATTCGCGAGACCGATGATCCCGTGGAGCAGGAGGGCGTGCGTCGCGCCCGCGCCCGCGCCGCCGAGGCCGACCTGGTGCTGTGGCTGGCCGACAGCGGCAATGCAAAGACGGGACATGGCGGCACGACGCCGACCTGGCTGGTGCGGAACAAGATCGACCTTGTCAGGACCACGGCGGGTGAGGGCGGCAGTTACCCTGAATTCAGGATCTCGGCTGCTCGCGGCGACGGGTTGTCAGAGCTCATCGCGGCGTTGGTCGGGTTCGCTCAGGACTATTTTGGAACCAGCGAAGGCGGCTTGATCAGTCGGATGCGGCAGCGCGGTTTGCTGCAGGAGACCATCGAATCTCTCCAGCGCAGCATCGACGTGGTCGGGCAGGGCGAAGAACTGGCGGCGGAGGAACTCCGCCGGGCCGCCTACTCACTCGGTCGCCTGCTCGGCCGGGTGGACGTTGAAGACATCCTCGATGTCATCTTCCGCGAATTCTGCGTCGGGAAGTAGCAGGCGCCCATCTGTTTCACGTGAAACATGGTTTCGATCCGGTTAAGGAACCCTCGCCCTGTTTCACGTGAAACAATTGCCGGTCAGAAGGCGCACTGTTTCACGTGAAACAGCTCCGTCTATCATTGCGAGCGACGCGAAGCAGTCCATATTTGCCTCGGGTTTCGGTCTCAAAGCGGCAATCCCAACTTCGTTCTTCCGGCTTTCATGACTCCACGATAGAAGTCCCGCCATGATTTCCAGGGCAGACTCATTTGACGTCATCGTGATTGGCGGCGGCCACGCCGGCTGTGAGGCCGCGGCTGCTGCTGCGCGGATGGGTGCGGCGACCGCCCTGGTGACGCACCATTTCTCGACTGTCGGCGCGATGTCCTGCAATCCGGCCATCGGTGGTCTCGGCAAGGGCCATCTGGTCCGCGAAATCGATGCTCTCGATGGTCTGATGGGTCGCGTCGGCGACGCCGGTGGCATCCAGTTTCGTGTTCTCAATCGGCGGAAGGGGCCAGCCGTCCGTGGTCCCCGCGCCCAGGCGGACCGGAAGCTCTATGCCGCGGCGATGCAGGCGGCGATCACCGAGACCGCGAACCTCAGCGTCATCGAAGGCGAGGCGGATGAACTGGGCGTCGTCGATGGTCGCGTGACCGGCATTTGCCTGGGCGATGGCCGTCAGCTGTCGGCGGGGGCGGTTGTCATTACGACCGGCACCTTCCTGCGTGGCCTGATTCATCTCGGCGAGAGGAACTGGCCGGCGGGCCGGGCCGGCGAGGCGCCCGCCATGGGCCTGTCTGCCTCGTTCGAGCGGGCAGGGTTTGTGCTCGGGCGGCTCAAGACCGGGACACCGCCGCGCCTCGACGGCACGACGATCGACTGGTCCGCTGTCGAGATGCAGCCCGGGGACGAGCCGCCGGAGCCGTTCTCGGTCCTGACCGAGCGGATCACAACTCCTCAGATCCAGTGCGGGATCACCCGGACCACCGCCGCGACCCACGAGGTGATCCGGGCCAATGTCCATCGCTCTCCGATGTACTCCGGCCAGATCAAGAGCTCCGGTCCGCGCTATTGCCCCTCGATCGAGGACAAGATCGTCCGCTTCGGCGACCGTGACGGCCATCAGATCTTTCTGGAGCCGGAAGGGCTGGATGATACGACTGTCTATCCCAACGGCATCTCGACCTCGCTGCCGGAGGAGGTCCAGCTTGCGATCCTCGCCAGCATTCCGGGCCTGGAGCGGGTGAAGATGGTGCGGCCGGGCTATGCCATCGAATACGACCACATCGATCCCCGCGAGCTCGATCCGACCCTGCAGACCAAGCGCCTGCGCGGGCTGTTCCTGGCCGGACAGATCAACGGCACCACCGGATATGAAGAGGCCGCCGGGCAGGGTGTTGTCGCCGGACTCAATGCCGCGCTCGCTGCCGGCGGTGCCGATCCGATCGTGTTCGACCGCGCCGACGGCTATCTCGGCGTGATGATCGACGATCTCGTGACCCGTGGGATCACCGAGCCGTATCGCATGTTCACCTCGCGCGCTGAATACCGGCTGACGTTGCGGGCCGACAACGCCGACCAGCGCCTGACCGACAAGGGCATTGCGCTCGGATGCGTCGGAACGGCGCGCGCCGAGCGCCATCGGACCAAGATGGCGGCGCTGGAGGCGGCCAAGCGGCTGGCGAAGTCGCTCGCGATCACACCGAATGAAGCCGCTAAGCACGGACTCGCGCTTAATCGCGACGGCAATCGCCGGTCGGCCTTCGAGCTGCTGGCTTACCCCGAGCTCGAATGGCCCGCAGTCCAAGCGATCTGGCCGGAGTTGTCGGCCATTGACCCCGCGATCGCGGTGCATCTCGAGATCGATGCCAAATACGATGTCTATCTGAAGCGTCAGGCCGCCGATGTTGACGCTTTCCGGCGTGACGAGGGTCTGGTTCTGACCGACATCGACTATGCCGATGTCCCCGGTCTTTCGAACGAAGCGCGCGCCAAGTTGCAGAAGGCGCAGCCGCGGACGGTCGGGCAGGCGGGTCGGATTGACGGCATGACGCCGGCGGCGCTGGGTATTCTGGCGGCCTATCTCCGGCGTGAGGCGCGAGGGAAGACTGCGAAGGCCTCTGCCTAACGTTTCACGTGAAACGGGAGGCGGTCCATCATTGCGAGGAGCGGAAGCGACGAAGCAATCCATCGCTTCCTCAGGTGGCACTATGGATTGCTTCGCTTCGCTCGCAGTGACGAGCTCGATCGGCATTCCAGAGAATGGCTTCAATTTCGCAATCCGCCGAACTCAGCATCTCCACCAAGGACAAGGCCGCGGCGCTCGCGCTAACGCCTGTTTCACGTGAAACAGAGGCGCGGCTCGACCGCTACGTCGCCCTCCTCCTGGCGTGGCAGGCCAAGACCAATCTCGTCGCGCCATCGACGCTGCCGACCCTCTGGACCCGCCACGTCTCCGATTCGCTGCAGCTCCTGAGTCTGGTGCCGACGGCGAAGTCGTGGGTTGATCTCGGCAGCGGCGGCGGCTTCCCCGGTGTCGTGCTGGCCTGCGCGCTGGCCGAGACCCCGGGCGCGTCGATTCATTTGGTTGAGCGAATCGCCAAGAAGGCGGCATTCTTGCGCGAGGCGATACGGGTGACGGCGTCCCCGGGGACGGTGCATCTCACTGAGATCGGGGATAATGTGGATAGAATCACCGGCCCCGTCGATTGCGTCACCGCACGCGCACTGGCTCCGCTACATCAACTCATCGGCTTTGCGGAGCCGCTGATGCGCCAAGGCGCAAAGGCGCTATTTCCGAAGGGTCAAGATATAGATGCTGAATTGACCGAAGCCGCTAAATATTGGAATATTCAGCCAAAGCTACACGCCAGCCGGACCGGCGGACAGGGCTGGATCGTCGAACTCGGGTCAATCGAGCGGCGCTAGGGGACTCCGCGAGAGCAAATGGTATTTTGGTATGACTGTGATGGACGAGGTTTATCAAGAGGATAAGGCGTCCCAGCCGCATGGCCACCCGCGCATCCTGGCGCTGGCGAACCAGAAGGGCGGTGTGGGGAAGACAACCACAGCGATCAACCTCGGCACAGCGCTCGCGGCGATCGGCGAGCGTGTCCTGATCGTCGATCTCGATCCGCAGGGCAACGCCTCGACCGGCCTCGGCATCGATCGCCGCAACCGCTCCTGCTCGACCTACGACGTGCTGATCGGCGAAGCCGCGTTGCGCGAGGCGGTGGTCTCGACCGCGGTGCCGCGGCTGCACATCGCGCCCTCGACCATGGACCTCTCCGGCCTCGAGCTCGAGCTCGGCACCACGCCCGGCCGCGCCTTCAAGCTGCGCGACGCCATCGCCGCGCTCAACAACAACGTCTCGCCGGACGCCGACTACACCTATGTGCTGATCGACTGCCCGCCCTCGCTGAACCTGCTCACGGTGAACGCGATGGCGGCCTCCGACGCGATCCTGGTGCCGCTGCAATGCGAGTTCTTCGCGCTCGAGGGTCTGTCGCAATTGCTGCAGACGGTGGAGCAGGTGCGCTCGACGCTCAATCCGAACCTGTCGATCCACGGCATCGTTCTGACCATGTTCGACTCGCGCAACAACCTCTCGAACCAGGTCGTCGCCGACGTCCGCCAGTTCATGGGCGAGAAGGTCTACAAGACCATGATCCCGCGCAACGTGCGCATCTCCGAAGCGCCGTCCTACGGCAAGCCGGTGCTGGTCTACGATCTCAAATGCGTCGGCAGCGAAGCCTACCTGCGGCTCGCCACCGAAGTGATCCAGCGCGAGCGCGAGCTGCGCACGCATTGATGTTGCGTAGGATGGGTAGAGCGAAGCGAAACCCATCACTCTCATTGCGAGCCGCGATGGGTTTCGCTTCGCTCTACCCATCCTACGTTTCTTCTGAAATTCAAGTCCGGAGTACTGCGTGTGAATCCAAGGGAGCTCGCAACAATGGCCGATGAAGCGCGTTCGCGACTGGGGCGCGGGCTGGCAAGCCTGATCGGAGATGTCGGCGGCGAGGCGGCCGCGCATGTCGAGCGGCCGCGCAACCAGCGCAAGGTGCCGATCGAATTCATCAAGCCCAACCCGCGCAATCCGCGCCGCACCTTCTCGGAGACCGAGCTCAAGGAGCTCTCCGACTCCATCAGGCAGCACGGCGTGATCCAGCCGATCGTGGTGCGTCCGGTGAAGGGCGCGCAGGATCGCTACGAGATCATCGCGGGCGAGCGGCGCTGGCGCGCCTCGCAGCTCGCCGGCCTGCATGACGTGCCGATCGTTCCGGTCGATATCAGCGACAGCGACGCGCTGGAGTTCGCGATCATCGAGAACGTGCAGCGCGAAGACCTCAATCCGATGGAAGAGGCGCAGGGCTATCACGCGCTCGCCAACGAGTTCAAACGCAGCCAGGACGACATCGCGAAGGTCGTCGGCAAGAGCCGCAGCCACGTCGCCAACATGATGCGGCTGACGAAGCTGCCGGCAGAGGTGCAGGCCTACATCGCGACCGGCGAATTGACGGCGGGCCACGCCCGCGCGCTGATCGGCGTGCCGGATCCGCTCGCCGCCGCCAAGCGCATCGTCGAGGAGGGGCTCAACGTCCGTCAGGCCGAGGCTCTGGCGCACGAGGAAGGCGTGCCCGAGCGAAAGCCGCAGAAGGCGCGCAGCGGCAGCGCGGCCAAGGTCGACAAGGATGCCGACACGCTCGCGCTGGAGAAACGCGTCAGCGATGCGCTAGGCCTTGCCGTCACCGTCAGCCATCGCGATCCCGGCGGCACCGTCCAGATCAGCTACCGCAATCTCGAGCAGCTCGACGAGGTGGTGCGGCGGCTGGAGGGCGGTTAGAACTTCCGGCATCTCTCCACGTCATTGCGAGCGAAGCGAAGCAATCCATTTCTCCGCTCCTGTGGAGCGATGGATTGCTTCGTCGCTTCAGCGCAAAATTGCTTTGCAATTTTGTCGCGGGCTCTTCGCAATGACGGCTGTACGACCATTGCGTCTCACCCCCGCCGCTTCGCATTCGCCGCGATCGAGAGCAGCGCGCGCTGCGCGATCACGGCGGCGAGCGAGGCCTGCTTGCGCATGTCGAGCGCTGCGGTGGCGAGCTGGTCGATCACGTTCACCAGCCGCGGCGGCGTGAAGTTGCGCAGCGCGATCTCGACCGCGGGCTTTCGCGAAAAATGCAGGCGCGGAAAGCCGCCGTCGAGCACGGCGGAGGCCGGCGTGCCGTCGGCGATGGCGAGCGCGGATTTGTGCAGCCACGCAGCCTGCCGCTGCGCGGCGGAGATGATCACGCCGGGATAGGTGCCGGCGATCATGGCTTTCGTGAACTCGCTCTCGACCAGCGCGGCATTGCCGGCAAAGGCGCCGTCGACGATCGGATCGAGCTTCAGCTCCGACGCATCGGCGACCACGGCCATGACGTCATCCAGCGTGACCTCGCCCTTGCCGTGGGCGTAGAGGGTCAGCTTGCGCAGCTCGTTGCGCGAGGCCTGGCGGTCACCGCCGAGAAGCGACATCAGCACGGCGCGCGCATCTTGTGCGAGCCGCAGGTTCGATACGCGCAGCTCGTCCTCCATCAGCCTGGCCAGATCGCGCTCAGTGTCGGGATAGCAGCCGATCGCCACGGCCGTCTTGGCGCGCTCGCAAGTCTTGCGCAGCGGCGATTCCGGGCGAAGCTCGCCGGCCTCGATCACGATGCGGCAATCCCTCACGTTCATCTCGGCCAGCGTCTCGATGCCGCTGGCGAAGCTGCGCGAGCCGGCGCGAACGCGGATGGCGCGGCGGCCGCCGAACAGCGGCACCGTCATGGCCTCGTCGACGAGGCGCGAGGGCTCGGCGGAGAGCTCGTCGCCGTCGAGCTTGACCAGCGAGAACGGATCGTTGGGATCGTCGACGCTGGATGCGATCAGCGCATCGGCGCGCTCGCGCACGAGGCCGGCATCGGGACCGTAGAGCAGGATGATCGGACGGCCCGCATCAGGGCGGGCGAGGAAAGCGTCGATCTCTTTTCCGCGCAGCGCGACCATGTTGCCTGATACTCGTCATTCCGGGGCGCCTCGTCAGTGGCGAACCCGGAATCTGTAAATGATGGATCGAGATTCCGGGTTCGCGCCGCTGGCGCGCCCCGGAATGACGCCAACGCATCAAGTTCCGGTGGAGAAGAAGGAGGCGAGCCGGGTGGAGATGTTCTCGGCGATCTCGTTGGCGGCACGATCCTCGGCATCGCGCACGGCGCGGGTGCGCGAGAAGCGCTGATAGGATCCCGGCATGTCATAGGACACGCGTGAGAATGTCGAGCCTGTCATGACAGACTTGTTCGACGCGATCTCGACCAGGTTGAACTGGGCGTCGATGCCGTAGTTTTCGCTGGTCGGCAGCGCCGTGGCCTGGTCGATCATCAGCGAGGAGCGGCTGGTGGTGAACCGCAGCACCAGCCGATGCGTCGGCGCCACGCCGGTGGCGGTGCCGTAGAGCTTGAAGGCGAGGGCGTTGCGGACCTCGACGCCGACCCGGGCCTCGCGCGAGGCGTTCGGCTTGTCGACCGGCGGAACCTCGACGGCCATCAGCTTTTCGCGCAGGGCGGACGACTGGCCGTCGGTGCGCTCGGCATACATCGGCTGGAAGCAGCCTGCCGTCAGCGCCGCCAATGCAGCGACTGCCAGCAAGCGGGCTGCGATACGGATCCTAGCCGACAACATTCACGATCCTCTTGGGAACGATGATCACCTTGCGAACGGGCTTGCCGTCCAGGGCCAGCTTTACCGCATCGAGGGCCAAAACGGCAGCCTCGATTTCCGGATTCTGGGCCGCTGTTGCAACTGTGACCTCACCCCGCTTCTTGCCGTTGACCTGGACCACCAGGGTCACGCTGTCTTCGACCAGCAAATCGCGTTCGATTTGGGGCCAATCGGCTTCCGAAACCAGCCCCTTCTGGCCCAGAACCCGCCAGCACTCCTCGGCCAGATGCGGCATCATCGGAGAGAACAGCTGCACCAGGATGGTCGCCGCTTCCTTGACGGCCCAAGCCAGGTCCGGCGCCGGCTTGTCGCCTTTCGCCAGCACCTCGGACAGCGCATTGGCGAACTCGCGGATATGGGCGAGACACACGTTGAAATGCAGCCGCTCGATCCCGGACGACACCTTGTCGAGCGCGCCATGGGCGGCCTTGCGCAACGCCAGCGCCTCGGGCCCGAACGTGGCCGGCCGGGCCGCCGGCGCTGTCTTGGCGATCTCGGCCGAATCGTTCACCAGCCGCCACAGCCGCTGCACGAAGCGCGAGGCGCCCTGGACGCGCTCGTCGCTCCAGATCACGTCGCGGTCGGGCGGGGAGTCCGAGAGCATGAACCAGCGGGCCACGTCGGCGCCATAGGTCTCGATGATGTCGTCGGGGTCGACCGTGTTCTTCTTCGACTTCGACATCTTCTCGATCGGGCCGATCTGGATGTCCTCGCCGGTGGCGAGCAACGTTGCGCGGCGCCCGTTGCCACCGACCTCGATCTTCACCTCGGCCGGCTGCACATAGGTGCCGTCGGCCTTCTGGTAGGTCTCGTGAACCACCATGCCTTGCGTGAACATGCCGGCGAACGGCTCGTCCAGCGTAATGTGCCCGGTCGCCTTCATCGCGCGGGTGAAGAAGCGGCTGTAGAGCAGATGCAGGATCGCGTGCTCGACGCCGCCGATATACTGGTCGACCGGCAGCATCCGGTTGGCGACCGCAGGGGTCGTCGGCGCGTTCTCGTTCCAGGGATCGGTGAAGCGCGCAAAGTACCAGGATGAATCCACGAAGGTGTCCATGGTGTCGGTTTCGCGCTGGGCCTTGCCGCCGCATTGCGGGCAGGTGACGTGCTTCCAGGTCGGATGATGATCCAGCGCGTTACCCGGTCTGTCGAAGGTGACATCCTCCGGCAGCGTCACCGGCAGCTGGTCGTCCGGCACCGGCACCACATCGCACTTGGGGCAATGGATGACTGGAATCGGGCAGCCCCAATAGCGCTGGCGCGAAATGCCCCAGTCGCGCAGGCGGAAATTCACTTGCCGCTCGCCGATCGGCGCGTTGCCGCGCAGCTCCGTCTCGAGACGCTTCGCAACCTCTTCCTTGGCCTGCTCGATGGTCATGCCGTCGAGGAAGCGCGAATTGATCATGCGGCCGTCACCGTCATAGGCGGTGTCGGTGATGACGAACGACTTCGGGTCCTGGCCCTCCGGACACACCACAGGCGTGTTGCCGAGACTGTACTTGTTGACGAAGTCGAGGTCGCGCTGGTCGTGCGCCGGGCAGCCGAAGATGGCGCCGGTGCCGTATTCCATCAGCACGAAGTTCGCGACATAGACCGGCAGCTTCCAGGACGGGTCGAACGGGTGCACCGCGCGGATGCCGGTGTCGAAGCCCTGCTTCTCCGCGGTGTCGATGATCTCCTGCGCGGTACCCATCTTCTTGATCTCTGCGATGAACTCCGCAAGCCTAGGGTTCTTCGCAGCGGCAGCCTGCGCCAGCGGATGATCCGCCGAGATCGCCATGAATTTCGCGCCGAACAGCGTGTCCGGGCGCGTCGTGAAGATCTTCAGCTCGCTCTCGCCGGCCGGCGTCGTCGCCGGATCCAGCGCGAAGCGGACCAGCAGGCCCTCTGAGCGGCCGATCCAGTTGCGCTGCATCAGCCGCACCTTGTCGGGCCAGCGGTCCAGCCCGTCCAGCGCGCTCAAGAGCTCCTGCGAGTACTTCGTGATCTTGAAGACCCACTGATTCATCTCGCGCTGCTCGACGACCGCGCCAGAACGCCAGCCGCGGCCGTCGATGACCTGCTCGTTGGCGAGCACGGTCATGTCGACGGGGTCCCAGTTCACCTTGCGCTTCTCGCGCTCGGCGAGACCTTCGCGCAGGAAGTCCAGGAACATCTTCTGCTGGTGCTTGTAATAGGAGGGATCGCAGGTTGCGATCTCGCGGCTCCAGTCCAGCGACAGCCCGATCGAGCGGAGCTGCTTCTTCATCGCGGCGATGTTGTCGTAGGTCCAGGCCTTCGGGGCGACATTGCGCTCGATCGCGGCGTTCTCGGCCGGCAGGCCGAAGGCATCCCAGCCCATCGGATGCAGCACGTTGAAGCCCTTGGCGCGCATGAAGCGGGCCAGTACGTCACCCAGGGTGTAATTCCGGACATGGCCGATATGGATGCGCCCGGAAGGGTAGGGGAACATCTCGAGCACATAGTATTTCGGCCGCGGATCGTCGTTCCTGGAGACGAAGATCGCCTGCTCGTCCCAGAGGCGTTGCCAGCGCGGTTCGGCGTCGCGGGCGTTATAGCGTTCGGAGGTCATGGAATCGCAAGGATTTTGGGTGGCTTTGGGTGGTTTTCGGGTCCCGTCCGGGGACGGCGGACTAGGCCACAAAAGCGCCTGCGCGGTCAACGGCTTGGGGCCTCCAAACGCCCCATCCCCTCGCGCAGCCGCCCTGCCGCTGTCGCAGGGGCTCCGTCTGCAGCCTCCTCGTCGTCCTGGCCTTCGCCAGGACGACGCTGAATATGCTGCGTCGCCGATGGTCATGGTTCCGCGCTCATCGCGCCGCTCGACCAGGCACGATCTCAGCTTGCCAGCGCCATCCCGGCTTCGTCCAGCGTCTGCAGGAAGCCGTGCTCGATCACGGCATTCCTGCCGCGGCGCTTGGCGGCGTAGAGGGCGGCATCCGCGGCTTCGATCAGGTCGCCGGGGCGCTGGGTCTCGTTCGGCCTGGTCGTCGCGACGCCGACGCTGACGGTGACGACGCAATGGCTCGAGGATGCATGCGGCACGGCGAGGCCGAGCACGGCGGTGCGCACGGTCTCGCCGATCGCGAGCGCATGCGCGGCGTCGGTATTCGGCAGCAAGAGGCAGAATTCCTCGCCGCCATAGCGCGCCGCAAAGCCCATCGTGTCGGCGGCGATGCCGGACAGCGACTCGCCGAGCCGGGTCAGGCAGGAATCGCCTTCGAGATGGCCGTAAGTGTCGTTGAACAGCTTGAAATGGTCGACGTCGATCATCAGCAGCGACAGCTCGCATTCATATTGCTGCGCGCGCATCCATTCGAAATCGAGCCGGCTCTGGAAACCGCGGCGGTTGGCGAGCCCCGACAGCATGTCGATCGAGGCCATCACCGTCAGCCGGTCGTTGCTCGCAATCAGCTCGCGCTCGCGCTGGCTCAGCTGCGCAGCCATCGCGTTGAGGGCGCGGGCCAGCGGAACGAATTCGGCCGGCAGCTTGTGCTTGGCGACGCGCGCCGACCAGTCGCCCTCGCCGAACCGCCGCGCCATGCCGGTCATCAGCTCGATCGGATGGATGACGAGCCGCTCGGCGCCGACCAGCGCACCCAGCAAAACGAAAAGGCAGACGAATCCGAGCTGCAGATAGGCGGTGCGGATCTCGCGGTTGATCGCCGCCGTCACCTTGGCCTCGTCCATGCTCACGATCAGCCGGGACTGCGTGCCGGCGATGCGCGCGAAGCTCAGCGTGCGCTGTGCGCCGTCGGACGCGGTGAACGACACCGAGCCGGACGGCTCGTCATAGCTCAGCGCCTTCTCGGCGATCGCCGCCATCAGCGGGATGGTGTCGAGCGAACGGCCGATCAGGCTCGCATGGTCGGCGGGCGCGGCGATCACGACGCCGGTAGAGTCAACCAGCACGGCCGACATGCCGGGCTGGCCGCCGAGATTGGCCATGATCTGCGACAGCCAGTCGATATTGATGCCGGCGACCACGACGGCATCCTGCTCCGGATTGATCGCGGCCACCGGATAGGCGGCCATCATCATCGGGCGGCCGTTGGTCCTGCCACGCAGATAGTCACTGAACACGAAGCCGCGGTTGTCCTGCGCCTTCTTGAAATATTCGCGGTCGCCGACATTGAGGCCGACCTGGACGTTGAGGGTCGAGCACTGCACCAGCCCGTCCCTGGAGACGAACATGATGCTGCGGATCCAGGGCAGCACCGTCGGCAGGCTGGCGCGCAGCACCTCGCAGCTCTGCGCGATGCCGCCGGAAGCGCGGATGTAGGCTGCGGACTTCAGCATGGTCTCGACCGAGGAGACCACCTCGCGCTGGGTTTCCGCGGCATGCGCGGTGAGGCTGGCATAGCCGGCCGCGGCTTGCGCGATCTGCTTGCTGCGGGAATCCTCCAGCGTGCGGACGCGGTCCAGCATCAGGGGCGCGACCAGCATCAGCGCAAGCAAGGCCAGCCGGGCACGAATTCCCAGAACCTTCTTGAGCCTGACCCGGTTGCGGTTGAAAGTTACGCCCGACATTCTGTTCCCTTGCCCGTGCGCAAGGTAGAATGCAGGGCTTCAAAAAGCCTTTCCCGAATTTGGTAAAATTCGAGCCAACCCCCCGCACCTGTCAGAGAACGGCACAAGCATGACGCAAAGCCCGACCACGCCGTTACCGGCCGATTCACCACATGGCCTAGCCGCCGTCGAACGCGAGATCGCGCATGCCTGCAAGGAAGCGCGGCGCGATCGTGCGTCGGTGACCTTGATCGCGGTGTCGAAGACGTTCGCGGCCGACGCAATTTTGCCGATTATCGGCGCCGGACAGCGCGTATTTGGCGAAAATCGCGTGCAGGAGGCCAAGGGCAAGTGGCCGGCGCTAACCCAGGCTCATCCGAGACTGCAGCTGCATCTGATCGGGCCGCTGCAATCGAACAAGGCGAAAGAGGCGGTCGCGCTGTTCGACGCGATCCATTCGGTCGATCGCCCGAGCATTTGCCAGGCATTAGCCAAGGAAATCGAATCCCAGAACAAGCACCCGCAGCTCTTCGTCCAGATCAATACCGGCGAGGAACCGCAGAAGGCCGGCGTCGCGCCGCAGGATGCGGATACCTTCATCGCGGCATGCCGCGACACCTATGGGCTCACGATCTCCGGACTGATGTGCATCCCGCCGGTCGACGAACCGCCGGCCGCGCATTTTGCCCTCACCGCCAAGATCGCCGCGCGCAATGGATTGAAGAACCTCTCGATGGGGATGAGCGCCGATTTCGCCACCGCGATCATGCTGGGCGCCACCCATGTGCGGGTCGGGTCGGCGATCTTTGGCACGCGGACGGTGCCGCATAACTGACTGTCGTCCTGGCGAATGCCAGGACCCATAACCACCGTTGTCGCTTGCAGGATGAGTGTCTCGCCGCGCGCCCTTTTCTGAGGCCGCGGTGTATGGGTCCTGGCCTTCGCCAGGACGACATTGGTGCATGTGGCGGGTGCGCAGCCTACGCGAACTTCACCGACACATTTCCGATCGCGCCGAAATCGGCCGCGAATTCATCGCCGGCGGCAATCGGCAGCGGTGGGTGGCAGGTGCCTGTGGTGACGACCTCGCCTGCCCGCAAGGTCAGCCCCAGCGCGCGCAGCTCGTTGGCAAGCCAGGCGAGCGCAACGCGGGGATCGCCGAGCACGTTCCTGCCGTGGCCGACATAGCGCTCGCCGCGCAGCGTGATCTGCGGGCGTTCCGCGACGAGATCCATCGCGCGCCAGTCCGCCGACGTCGCCGCGCCCAGCACGAACAGATGCGCGCAGGCATTGTCGGCGATCAGCTGCGCCTCGCCGGCGGCGACGAAATCGGCGAAACGCGAATCCGGAATCTCGATCGCCGGATGCAGCGTCCCGACGGCCTCCAACACCTCCTGCACGCTGTAAGGCGTCGTGCGCGGCGCGAGGTCGCGCCCCATCCGAAAGGCGAATTCCGGCTCGCCGACGCGCATCTCGTTGCCCTTCATCGGCGCAGTGCCGCCATCCGGTATCACCGTCTCGGCAAGGATGCGCCCGGCGAGCGGTCCGGTGACATTGATGTGCTTCTGGCCGGCCGCGCTGGTCGCCGCGATCTTCCAGCCGAACAGCTTTTCGCGCGACGTCTTTTCCAGCTCGGCCTGCACCGCATAGCCCTCGGCGCGATCGCGCGGCCGAATTGCGCCATCGAGCGCTGTGAGCTTGGTGCCGGCGTGCCAGTGATCGTGCAGGACCTTCGAGGCGGCGGCGATCCGGTTGTTGTCGAGCATGCTGTTTCGCTCCCCGCGGGAATTATTCTCTTCTGTGCACGATCTCAGCACAAACGCGTCGCGTCTGTCGCGTGGGAAAAGCGATGTTCAGCCATTCGACAACTCTAGCCGATGATGATCCTGGTCTGCGGCGACATCCGCCGCAACAGCCGCAGCATCGACGCCTTCGTCATGGAGACGCAGCCCGCGGTCGGGCCGAAATTGTCGCGGGCCAGGTGCAGGAACACCGCGCTGCCGCGGCCGGCGATGCGCGGTCTGGTGTTGTGGTCGATCTCGATGATGAAGTCATAGAGGTGGTCCTCGCGAGTCAGGCGGTCGCCGCCCTGCGCGCGATCGAGCCGGATCGGCTGGTTGTAGTGACGGTCGGCGGGGTCCTCGCACCAGGCGTCCTCGCGGCGGATCGGCCGGGTCGGCAGGAAAGTCGTCGGACGCTGGTGCCGGTCGGCGCGCCACCAGAGCTGGCGCGGATGGAAGACGCCGCGCGGCGTGCCGCCGTCGCCCTCGCGCTTGTTGGCGATGATTCCGCCGCGTCCGAGCGCCACCGGCACGGTCCAGCCGTCGGCCGACAGCCAGCCCCGGCGCGGGTCGCCGGCGGCTGCTCGGACCTCGATGATGGAGAGCGGGCGATCACGTTTAACTGTCATATAAGTGATTGAAATAGCTGACATTCCCTTAAGAATCGTTCCAAACTGAGCTTGCCTTGGAGGTTCAGAACATCCTATCTCCCGGCATTACAGGACATTCACGTCCTGCCCCGCCGGATTTGAGGTAGACTGCGTTGCCTTGTGAATCGGTAACAATCGCCTACCTGAGCACATATCTAGCCGATGTTACGGCCATAAGCGTCCTCCGCTTCTGACCGCCCCGCCCCCGAAGGATTGTACCTATGGCCAATGCCCGCAAGATCCTGATCGTGGATGACGATACCGATCTGCGCGATACGTTGGTGGAGCAATTATCGCTGCACGAAGAATTCGAAGCCTCCGCGGTCGACACCGGCGCCAAGGGCGCGAGCGCCGCAAAGGCGAATTCTCCCGATCTCGTCCTGATGGATGTCGGCCTGCCCGATACCGACGGCCGCGAAGTCGTCCGTTCCTTGCGCAAGGGAGGATTCAAGGCCCCGATCATCATGCTGACCGGGCACGACACCGATTCCGACACGATCCTGGGGCTGGAATCCGGCGCCAACGACTATGTCGCAAAGCCCTTCCGCTTCGCCGTTCTGCTGGCCCGCATCCGTGCCCAGCTCCGCCAGCACGAGGCCAGCGAGGATGCGGTGTTCTCGGTCGGCCCCTACTCCTTCCGTCCCGGCTCGAAGATGCTGACCGCGGCCAATGCGCGCAAGGTCCGCCTCACCGAGAAGGAAACGGCGATTCTCCGCTTCCTCTACCGGGCCGGCCAGATGCCGGTGTCGCGCGAGACCCTGCTCCAGGAGGTCTGGGGCTACAATTCCGGCGTCACCACCCACACGCTGGAAACCCACATCTATCGGCTTCGCCAGAAGATCGAGAAGGACGCCGCCAACCCCGAGATCCTGGTTACCGAAGCCGGTGGCTACAAGCTGGTGCCGTGATACGTTTTGCGCTCAACGATTCGTGAAATCGAGGCGCACCGCGGTTACCGGACCGGAATGTCAATCGACGACGACGTAGCGCTTCTCGAGCGTGTCCCGACACTGCGCCTGTTGGGAGACGCCTCGTTGCGCATGCTGGCGATCGGTTCCGAGCAGCGTGACTTCAACGCAGGCGACGTGCTGTTCAAGGCCGGCGACGCTGCGGACGCCGGCTATGTCGTGCAGCGCGGCACCTTCCGCGTCGAGGAAGGCGGCGCTGAGATCATCGCCGGGCCCGGCGCGCTGATCGGCGAGCTCGCCTTGATCGTCGCCATGAAGCGGCCGTCGACCGCCACCGCGCTGGAGCGCGGCTCCGTCATCCGCGTCGCACGCAGCCTGTTCCAGCGCGTGCTGGAGAGCGACCCCGCCGCCGCCGTGCGCCTGCGCGACGAATTCGCGGTGCGCTCCAGCCAGATCGCCAGCGATATATTGATGGCCGGCGCGAAGCTGACTACGTAGTACCTCGTCGTCCCGGACAAGCGAGCGTCGCGAGCGCGATCCGGGGCCCATACGCTGCGGCCCATCCTTGGGCACACGGGCCGACGGCTTTGCCAGGTCCCTGCTTTCGCAGGGACGACAACCCTAAACCTCCATCACCGCCGTCACGGGCACGTGGTCCGATGGACGCTCCCAGCTCCGCGCGTCGCGCAGGATCCTGAAATCGCTGACCGCGTCCTTCAGCGCGCGCGAGACCCAGATGTGATCGAGCCTGCGGCCGCGATCGCCGACGGTCCAGTCGGCGGAACGATAGCTCCACCACGTATAGACCTTCTCCGACATCGGGATGCGCTCGCGCGCGACGTCGATCCATTCGCCAGCGGCGAGCGCCGCCTTCAGCTTCTCGGTCTCGACGGGTGTGTGCGAGACGACTTTCAGAAGCTGCTTGTGCGACCACACGTCGTTCTCGTGCGGGGCAACGTTGAGGTCGCCGACCAGGATGTGGCGGTCATCGCCGCGCGGATGCAGCGGCTCGCACGCCTTCATCTCGTCGAGGAAGCGAAGCTTGTGATCGAACTTCTCGTTCAGCGCCGGATCGGGGATGTCGCCGCCGGCGGGCACGTAGAAATTATGCAGCACCAAAGGCTTTGCGATGCCCGCCCTCTCGCCGAACGATACCGAGATGTGGCGCGAATCCACCTTGTCGCAGAACGTCCTGATGTCGGTCGTCTCGAACGGCAGGCGCGAGACGATGGCGACGCCGTGATAGCCCTTCTGCCCGTTCAGCGCGACGTGCTCATAGCCGAGCCGCTTGAAGCGCTTCAGCGGAAAGGCGTCGTCGATGCACTTGGTCTCCTGCAGGCACAGCACCTCCGGCCGCGCGCTCTTCAAGAATTTCGCGACCAGGTCGATGCGCAGTCGCACCGAATTGATGTTCCAGGTTGTGACGGAGAACCGCATGAGGACCGCGTCTTAGCATGGTTCTCGGTGCGGGTTGGCGCTTTGTCCACAAGCAAGCGCTTGTGGGATGGGTAGAGCGAAGCGAAACCCGTCATTGACGCGGCGCGCCGTGATCGCGATGGGCTTCGCTGCGCTCTACCCATCCCACGCAACTACGCAGCGCGCCTACCCCGGCGAGGTGCCGGGATAGGTCGTGAAGTCGATCTTGAACAGTGCCGGATCGGGCTTCTGCGTCGCGTCGAGATTGTAGACCGCAACGGTGGTGTCGTAGCCCTGCGGGTCGGTGACGGTCCACTGCTTGAGCTGTCCGTCCTTGGCGCCGAACATCAGGAGCAGCCGGCTGGTGCCGACCAGCGCCTGCTTCTCCTCGATGGTGACGCTGACGAAGACGTCGTCGGCCGAGACGTTGACGACGTTGGTGTCCTTCATCAGGTCGATGCGGTCGGACAGCAGGAAACGCAGCGGCGTCTGCGACAGCGGATAGATGTCCTGGGTCGCGAGCTTGCGGTCGCGCACCACCAGCGAGGATCCGTCGGCGACGATGTCGATCGGACTCGGTGCGTCATATTCGAAGCGCACCTTGCCGGGCTTCTGGATATAGAAATCGCCCTGTGTCTTGCTGCCGTCGGGGCCGACCTGGACGAAATTACCAACCAATGTCTGAAGCGACGACAGATAGGCGCTGACCTTGGCCGCCTGCGCTTTCTGGTTGGCATCGAAGGTCTGGAAGATGCTGGTCGGCACGTTGCGCCGCGGATCGGGAATCACCGGGTTCGGCGGTGCCTGGGTGGCGCCGGTCGTCGTCGGGCCCTTGTCCGCATTGGTCTGCGCGCCGGCGTCCTTCTTTGGCGCAGCCTTGGATCCGGCGTTGGGCGCGGGCTTCGGGGGCGGCGCATTCTGCGCAGTCGCCGAGCCGGCGATCGCGGCGGTGACGAGAAGAGCCAGCGCGGTGCGCGTGCCGCGGTCAATGAGGTGTTTTGCCATCAGATATGTCAGGTCTCTGTTCGACGCTCGTCCCGCTGCGCCGGATTTTATCCCGCCTCTTCCGAGGGAGATATGGTTTTTCCGTGATGATCGCCCCCGATCAGAACTGGCCTTCTTCCTCCCCGACCAGGATTTCGCGCTTTCCGGCGTGATTCGCCGGACCGACGATGCCCTCAAGTTCCATCCGCTCCATCAGCGAGGCCGCGCGGTTATAGCCGATCTGCAGCCGGCGCTGAATGTAGGAGGTCGAGGCTTTGCGATCGCGTTTGACGATGGCAACCGCCTGCTGGAATAGATCGCCGCCGCCATCCCCGCCCATGCCGGTCGCGTCGAACACGGCGCCGTCCTCGTCCTCGGCCGGCTCCTCGGCGGTAACGGCTTCGAGATATTCCGGCTGTCCCTGCGTCTTGAGGTGACGCACCACCTTCTCGACTTCCTCGTCGGAGGCGAAAGGTCCGTGCACGCGGCTGATGCGGCCGCCGCCGGCCATGTAGAGCATGTCGCCCTGGCCGAGCAGCTGCTCGGCGCCCATCTCGCCGAGAATGGTGCGGCTGTCGATCTTGGAGGTGACCTGGAAGGCGATGCGGGTCGGGAAGTTCGCCTTGATGGTGCCGGTGATGACGTCGACCGACGGACGCTGCGTGGCCAGGATCACGTGCAGGCCGGCGGCGCGCGCCATCTGCGCGAGACGCTGCACCGCGCCTTCGATGTCCTTGCCGGCGACCATCATCAGGTCGGCCATTTCGTCGACGATGATGACGATGTAGGGCAGCGGGTCGAGCGAGAGCTTCTCTTCCTCGTAGATCGCCTTGCCGGTCTCCTTGTCGAAGCCGGTATGCACCGTGCGCGTCGGCTCCTCGCCCTTGGCCTTCAGTTCGAGCAGGCGGGTGTTGTAGCCGTCGATGTTGCGAACGCCGAGCTTGGCCATGTTCTTGTAGCGCTCTTCCATCTCGCGCACGGCCCATTTCAGCGCGACCACCGCCTTCTTCGGATCGGTCACGACGGGCGTGAGCAGATGGGGAATGCCGTCATAGACGGAGAGTTCGAGCATCTTCGGATCGACCATGATCAGCCGGCACTGGTCCGGGCGCAGCCGGTAGACCAGGCTGAGGATCATGGTGTTGATCGCGACCGATTTGCCCGAGCCGGTGGTACCGGCGATCAGCATGTGCGGCGTGCGGGCGAGATCGATGATGACGGGATCGCCGCCGATGGTCTTGCCGAGGCACAGCGGCAGCTTTGCCACCGTGTCGGTCGCCTCCTTCGCCACCAGCAATTCGCGCAAATAGACCTTCTCGCGATGCGCGTTCGGCAGCTCGATGCCGATCGCGTTGCGGCCGGGCACGACCGCGACGCGCGCCGACAGCGCGCTCATCGAGCGGGCGATGTCGTCGGCAAGCCCGATCACGCGCGAGGACTTGATGCCGGGCGCCGGCTCCAATTCGTAGAGCGTAACGACGGGACCCGGATTGGCCTTCACGATCTCGCCGCGCACGCCGAAATCCTGCAGCACGCCCTCGAGCGAACGGGAATTGGTCTCCAGCTCGGCCTTGCTCAGCGGCTGGCGATCGCTGGCCTTCGGCGCACTGAGCACGGAGACCGAGGGCAGCTCGAACTTGTCGGAATTCTTCTTCTTCGGCTTCGGCTCGGCCTTCTTGCGCGGGGCGCGGGCGGCGGGAGCTTCTTCCTCCTCGTCCTCCTCTTCCTCATCGTCGTCGAAGGCTTCCGCCTCGTCCTCATCATGGTCTTCATGCGCGGGCGCGATCGAGGGCGCCGAGCGGCCGCCGCCGATATTCGGCTCCTGGCGCTCGAACGCAGCGCTGCGACCCTGGGCTCCGCTCGAGACCAGCGATTTGTAGGCGGTGGTCAGCAGCCAGCCGAGCCGCGCCTTGGTGCTCATCAGCGCGTGGAACAGCCAGCCCAGCGACACCGAGCCGCGATCGTTGTCTTCGTCCTCGACGAAAGGCTCGTCATCGTCGGAGATCGGCGTCAGCTCGTCGTCCTGCTCCTTGGCGCCCCAGCCGCAGGCGAACAGGAAGCTTGCCGCCATCGCGACGAACAGGATCAGGCCGAGCACGACACGATAGATGAAGCCGGGCGGGCCGAACACGACGGCCGGCGCGCGCACCAGCGCGTCGCCGACCACGCCGCCGAGGCCGGTCGGCAGCGGCCATGCGCCGCCATGCGGCCAGCAGCTGACGAAGCCCGCCGCGATCACCGTGCAGAGAATCCAGGAGCCGAGCCGCAGCGCTTCGCGGTCGAACGGGCGATGGGTCATCATGCGCCAGCCCCAGACCGCAACCGTCAGGACCAGCATGATCGCGCCGAGCCCGAGGATCTGCATTGCGAGGTCTGCACCGATCGCGCCGGCATAGCCGAGGATGTTGCGGATCGGCCGCGAGGTGGCGTGGCTGAGGCTGGGATCCTGCACCGACCACGTCATCAGCGCGGCCGAGGCGACGCCCGCCAGCGCGATCAGGCCGAGGCCGGTGAGCTCGCGCATGCGCCGCGCCAGACCCTCGCGGATCGATGGCGGCAGATGGCCGACCAGCGGAATGACACGTTCGATTGCTGGCATACTCAATCTTCGCGCTTCGCGATTAACCCAGGGTTTCGACCAGGCGATGCATCGCCTCGGCCGTCGATTCACTGTCGGAGACGAGCGCAAGGCGGATATAGCCCGCGCCCGGATTGGAACCGTCGTTCTGCTGGCGCGCCAGATAGCTGCCGGGAATCACGCGCACGCCGGCGTCGCGATAGAGCCGGACCGCCGCGGCCTCGTCGCCGCCGCGCTCGGAGACGTCGAGCCAGACGCAGAAGCCGCCGGCGGGACGCTTGTAGCCGTAGCGATTGCCGATGATCTGGTCGGCGAGATCGAACTTGATGCGGTAGAGCCTGCGGTTCTCCTCGACATGCGCTTCGTCGCCATAGGCGACGGTCGCGACATGCTGGAGCGGCACCGGCACCTGGGGCGCGGCAACGTTGCGCAGCTCGTGGAATGCGGCCAGAAACTTTCTATCGCCGGCGGCGAAGCCGACGCGCATGCCCGGCAGGTTGGAACGCTTCGACAGCGACTGGAACGCGACCACGCGGGTGAAGTCGGGGCCGGCGCATTCCAGAACGCTGCCAGGAGCCTCGCGGGTGTAGATCTCGGAATAGCACTCGTCGCTGAGGATCACGAAGCCGTAGCGGTCGGCGAGCTGCTTCAATCGTTTGAAATAATCGGGCGAGGCGACCGAGCCCTGTGGGTTGGCCGGCGAAGCCAGATAGAACGCCACCGTGCGCGCCAGCGTAGCCTCGTCGATGGCATCGAGATCGGGCAGGAAGCCGTTCTCGACCGTGGTCGGCAGATAGACCGGCTCGCACGCCGCGGCGCGGGTGCCGGCGCCATAGACCGGATAAAACGGGTTCGGCATCAGGATCGCCGGCCGGCCCTTGCGCGGCGCGACGTAGCGCGAGGCTGATATCGCGGCAAAGAACAGCCCCTCGCGGCTGCCGTTCAGCACCATCACCTCGCTCTCGGGATCGACCGGCCGCGGCAATTGGAACCGGCTTCCGAGCCAGCTCGCCACGGCGCGGCGGAACGGTTCGATGCCCTTGGCGATCGGGTAGCGGCCGAATTCGGCGGTATGCCTTGCCAGCACCGGGCCTACGAAATCGGGCACCGGGTGCTGCGGCTCGCCTAATGACAGCGTAATCAAGGGTTTGGCAGGCTGATAGGGCGCCAGCAGCTCGGTGGTACGCAGGAACGGGGAACGCTCGGCCTGGCCGGCGGATGCGACATCGCCGGCGCCCTGCGCCAAGCCGGATGAGGCGGTCATTGCCATGATTGAAATGCCAGCACTTTCACTGCGGTCGGAGGGTAAGGGCGCCGACCGTAAACCGATCAAGTCACCATAGATAGGGCGAGGTTAAGACGCGATTAACCATCGGCGGTGCGGCACGATCGGCCGTCGCGTGATATCAGCGCTGACGCCAGAAAACCGCATCGAACTTGCTTCGAGACATGATCCACCGCCGCGCCGTCCGGGCGCTCATCATCACCGGCGAGCGCGAAGTCCTGCTGATGCGGATTCGCCCGCCGCACGGCGGCGACCGCTTCTGGATCGCGCCGGGCGGCGGCGTCGAGTGTGACGAGACGGCGGAAGCGACGCTGCAGCGGGAACTGGCCGAGGAATTGGGGCTGATCGATTTCGAGCCCGGGCCCGCAATCTGGCGGCGTCACCACACCTTCAACTGGGGCGGCCGGCGGATTTCCCAGAAAGAGGAATACCGGATCGTGCACGCCGATCGCTTCGCGCCCGTGATGGCCGACGAGGCCGAGGCGCGCGTGCTCGATTGCTTCCGCTGGTGGCCGATCGCCGATCTATCCAGCGCGCGGGAGCGCCTGACGCCGCTGTCGCTTGCCGACATCCTCGAGCGCTATTTGCGCGACGGCGTACCGAGCGAGCTGCCGGATGAGGAGGTCCTGATCGACTGACGCTCGACTATCTTAACCTCCCCTTGAAAAGGGGAGGTCGCTTTGCTCGCGGGAGCAAAGCGGGTGGGGATCTGCTCTCTCCGCTTGCAGCGTCGCCTGCGGCTGACCCCCATCCCGACCTTCCCCGTTTCAGGGGGAAGGAGAAGCGGTATCCGTCAGCTCGATCTGTGCTTCGGCCTCGATGTCTACCGCGCCGGCAGCTTCTCGAACGACGGCTTGCCCTCGGGCAGGTGGTGGAAGGTCTGCTTGTCGCAGGTGTAGATCGTCATCTGCGGGGTGAACACCGAGGGGTCGTCGAAGGTGCCGACCTTCAGGATCGTGGCGGGCAGGCCCGGCACCTTGGTCACGAGATGCGTGCCGCATTCCGGGCAGAACTCGCGCGTCACGGCGCGGTCGAGATCCTTGCGGGTGAACTGCTTGGGCTCGCTGGCGGTGTATTTGAAGCCGGTGGCGGGCATCGCCATGAACATGTTCGGTCCGCCGCCCGTGATGTACTGGCATTCCCGGCACAGGCACTGCGCCGCCATCATCGGCTCGCCCTCGGCCTCATAGCGCACGTTGCCGCAATAGCACCTGCCTTGCACCTTCATGACGTCCTCCCGTTTTCGTTGTTTGTAGCCTGTCATTCCACAATGGCAGGCAATTCCGACAATATTTTCTCAAGCCGCGGAAAAAAAAAAGGGGCTCCAGCTTGCGCTGGAGCCCCTCAACGGTCAGGGCATTGCCGGGTATGTGCCCGAACCGGAGTTGTGGGAACGACCGCTTGGGGAGGTCGCGCCCCGGGAGAACCCAAATTAACGGCCTTCAAGGGCCGTTAACTTTACATGTTGTAGGCGCGCTCGGTGTGCTCGGTGATATCGAGGCCTTCACGCTCGCTCTCGACATTGGCGCGGAGGCCAACGATCACGTCGACGACCTTGTAGAGGATCGCCGAACCGACGCCCGACCACACCAGCGTGGTGCAGACGGCCTTGATCTGGGCGAGCATCTGCGTGGCGAAGTCGTAATCGGCAACCTTCGGCGGGATGGCCGTGTAGTCGACGATGCCGGCGCCGCCGAGAGCGGGGTTGACCAGGATGCCGGTGCCGATGGCGCCGACGATGCCGCCGATGCAGTGCACGCCGAACACGTCGAGGGAGTCATCGTAGCCGAGCGCGTTCTTCACCACGGTGCAGAAGAACAGGCAGACCACGCCGACGACCAGGCCGAGAACGATCGCGCCCATGGGATGCCGGAGAAGCCGGCGGCAGGGGTGACGGCCACGAGGCCCGCGACGGCGCCGGAGATGACGCCGAGCACCGAGGGGTGACCCTTGATGATCCACTCCGCGAACATCCACGACAGCGCGGCGGCCGCGGTGGCGACGAAGGAGTTGGTCATGGCAAGCGCAGCGCCGCCGCTGGCTTCCAGGTTGGAGCCGGCGTTGAAGCCGAACCAGCCGACCCAGAGCAGCGAGGCGCCGATCATCGACATGGTCAGCGAGTGCGGGGCCATCAGCTCCTTGCCGTAACCGACACGCTTGCCGATCAGGAGAGCGCCGACGAGACCTGCGATGCCGGCGTTGATGTGCACCACGGTGCCGCCCGCGAAGTCGATCGCACCCATCTTGAAGATCCAGCCGGCGTCGGCGTTGACCTCGTCGAGCTTGGCCTGCGCCGCGGTCTTCGCCGCCGCGTCACCTGCCGCAGCGAGAGCCTTGGCCGCGTCCTGGATCAGGTCCGGACCGGGCCAGTACCAGACCATGTGCGCGATCGGGAAGTAGATCAGCGTCACCCAGAGCGGGACGAACAGAGCGAGCGCCGAGAACTTCATGCGCTCGGCAAAGGCGCCGACGATGAGGGCGGGCGTGATCGCCGCGAAGGTCATCTGGAAGCACATGTAGATGAGCTCCGAGATGTTGGCGTCGACCGAGAAGGTCGCTGCCTTCGTATCGGTGGTGACGCCCATCATGAAGGCCTTGGAGAAGCCGCCGATGAAGTCGGAGCCGCCGGTGAAGGTGAGGCTGTAGCCGTACACGGCATAGATCACGGTGACGACGCAGACGGTGTAGAACACCTGCATCAGGACGGAGAGCATGTTCTTGGAACGGACGAGACCGCCGTAGAACAGCGCGAGGCCGGGGATCGTCATCAACAGCACCAGCACTGTCGATGTCATCATCCAGGCGTTGTCTCCCTTGTTGACCGTTGGCTCGGCGTAGGCTGCGGTCGCAGCGAACAGGCCGACTGCGAGAGCCGCCAATCCCGCGCCATAGGGACGCTTGAACGTCATATTATTTACTCCTGATTGGATAAGGTTGAGCGCGAAATCAGAGGGCCGCGGCATCGGCCTCGCCGGTGCGGATGCGCACCGCATGGTCGAGGTTGATGACGAAGATCTTGCCGTCGCCGATCTGTCCGGTTTTCGCCGCGGACGTGATGGCGTCGATGGTCTTGTCGACCTGATCGGAGGCGACAGCGACCTCGATCTTGATCTTGGGCAGGAAGCTCACGGCATATTCGGCGCCGCGATAGATTTCCGTATGACCCTTCTGGCGGCCATACCCCTTGACTTCCGTCACCGTGAGACCGTGAACGCCGATGGCGGTCAGGGCGTCACGGACTTCTTCCAGCTTGAATGGCTTAATAATCGCCATAACAATTTTCATGGGTCCTATCCCCGCTTGGGCCCGGTGCGAATCAACACCGGGAGTTTCGACTGAGGTTCACCACGCGGAGGACATCCACTACGCGGGCACAGCCGGACCCCTAGAATCAAATGCCGTGCCAGACGGCCGGAGTTCGCTAATGGATTATGAATCCGGACCTTTTCCCGCTTTGCGGGAGGGGGTTGCCCCTGCGCTATTCCGCCGCGCCTAAAATATGGTCAGGCCTGTCTAGAACGCAGGCAGGGCTAACTCCGGACACAATTCTGCTCAGCCGCGGTGCAGTACGCGGTATCCGGCGAGGGCTTCCGGGCCCGCCCCGCGGTCCGCGACCACTCTCTCGATCATGTCGCCATTCGCGTCTGCCGGACGGTTGCGCGATGGGAATTTGATGTTGGGTTTCATCGGCTTGTTTGGGTTCCCACCCGAAACAGGACCGGCGCGAAGACATTTGCGGGCACCTCGCCGCGTCGTTCTGCGCGAAGCGGACAAGGGCTCGCATCAGGTACGCCCGCCAGGATGGCAAATGCCGGACTTTTGCGGACGCTCGTTACGGATCGTTAGCTGTCTGTAGCATTGTCGTTCCGGCGTTAACGCCGCCGTTGCCGTCGTTGCGCTATTGCCGCCGCATAAGAACTTCAATGACAGGTGGGGCAACCAATGATTGATCGTATCCGCGCGCTGCTCGAGCAGCAGCCGATGATTTCGGTGGATTTCAACACAATCACCGACGACACGAATCTCTATGACGCAGGGCTGACATCGTTCGCCACGGTGCAGGTAATGCTGGCGCTTGAGGAAGAGTTCAACATCGAATTTCCCGAAGCGATGCTCACGCGACGGACCTTCTCGTCGCTCGCCAACGTCGCGGACGCCGTTTCACGGCTGACACAGCGGGCGGCGTAAAACCATGAGCGTGGTGAGAAAGATAGAGCCCGTGCCGGCCTCTGCCGCCACGCCGGCCGAGCGCATGCGTCGGGTCGCCAAGGTCGCGGCGCAGCAGGTCGATGCGGTAGACCGCGAGGGCCGCTTCCCGGCCGATACCATCGAAGCATTGAAGCGCGAGCGCCTGCTCGGCGTCGCGATTCCCGTCGAGCATGGCGGGGAGGAATTGGGCACGATGGAGATCGCGGAGCTGATCGTTCAGCTCGCCCAGGCGTGCGGCTCGAGCGCCATGATCTACGCCATGCACCAGATCAAGACGTCGAGCTTCGTCAGCCATGGCGGCGCCAGCGACTGGCATCTGGCCTATATGCGCCGCATTGCGGCGGAGCAGTTGCTGATGGCCTCGGCGACCACGGAAGCCGGCATCGGCGGCAATTTGCGCAATTCGATCTGTGCGGTCGAAGTGGCAGACGGCCGCTTCTCGCTGACAAAGGAAGCAACCGTTATTTCCTACGGCCGCCACGCCGACGCGATTCTTGCCACGGCGCGGCGCGCTCCCGACGCGGCAAGCTCCGATCAGGTGATGGTTGTCATTCCCGCGGACCTGAACCGCACGCTGGAGCGCACCTCCGTATGGGATACGCTCGGAATGCGCGGCACCTGTTCGGACGGTTTCCATCTCGTCGCGCATGGCGACGCGGCGCAGATCTTCCCCAAGCCGTTCTCGGAGATCGCGGCACAGTCGATGCTGGCGAGCTCGCATATCTTCTGGGCGGCGACCTGGTTCGGTATCGCCACCGACGCCTTCAATCGCGCGCAAGCATTCGTCAAGGCAGCGGCGCGCAAGCAGGCGGACGGAAATCTGCCGCCGGGCGCGCTTCGGCTCGCCGAGGCGGCCGCCCTGCTTCAGGAGATGAAGGGTCATCTCACGGCCGCGATTGACCGCTTCGATGCGGCCAAGGGCAATGACGACGCGCTCTCCTCGATTGGCTTTACCGCCGAGATCAACGCGTTGAAGGTTGCTGCGAGCGAGAAGGCCGGGGCGATCGTGCGGCTCGCCATGCTGGTCAACGGCATCGTCGGCTACAAGAACGGCACGCCGTTCAGCGTCGGCAGACACCTGCGCGATGTGAGCTCAGCGCCGCTGATGATTTCGAACGACCGTATTCTTTCCAACACCGCGACGCTCCTGCTGATGAGCCGCTTTGACACCAGCCTGAGAGGTTGAGATGGACGCCAAGACGTTCGATGCCAAGAGCCTGCTCGACACACTGTTCGACAAGAGCATCCTGTTCAAGACCGGAGTAGACGGGCTTTATGGCCGCTCCGGCGTTTTCGAAGACGTGATCGAGCGCTTTGAGCGGCTCGTGACCAGCATCGGAGCGCCAGACAAGGCAACCCGCATCCACTTCCCGCCGGGCATGAGTCGCGCCACGCTTGAAGGCAGTGGCTATATGAAAAGCTTCCCGCAGCTTGCAGGCTGCGTGCATTCCTTCATGGGCGGCGAGCGCGAGCACGCGCAGCTTCTCGGCATGATGGCTGCGGGGGAGGACTGGACCGAACTGCAGCAGGCGACGAACGTCGTGCTGACGCCAGCCGCCTGCTATCCGCTCTATCCGACCGTTGCCGCGCGCGGTCCGGTGCCCGATGACGGTGTGCTGTTCGAGCTTTCCTCTTATTGCTTCCGTCATGAGCCTTCCAAGGATCCCGCGCGCATGCAGCTGTTCCGCATGCGCGAATTCGTCCGCATCGGGACGGCCGAGCAGGTGTGCGCCTTCCGCGAAAGCTGGCTGGAGCGCGGCAAGGCGATGATCGAATCCCTCGACCTGCCCTGCGAGGTTGATCTCGCCAACGATCCGTTCTTCGGTCGGGGCGGCAAGATGATGGCCAACAATCAGCGCGACGAGGGACTCAAGTTCGAGCTGCTGATCCCGGTAACCAGTATCGAGAAACCGACGGCCTGCTTGTCCTTCAATTATCATCGCGACCATTTTGGCCAGACCTGGGGCCTCAAATTCGCGGATGGCAGCCTGTGCCACTCGGCCTGCGTCGGCTTCGGGCTGGAGCGCGTGGCGCTCGCGCTGTTCCGCCACCACGGGCCTGAGGTCGAGGCATGGCCGGCTTCCGTGCGCGACACGCTTTGGGGCAACTGAAATGCAGAGTGCCATCGCCGGGCTCGATCCGGCCGACTACAAACCGCACCTGCTCCACGACGCGGAGCGGCGATGGCCGCAAACCAACTGCTATGTCGATCTTCTGATCGAGGTCATGCATGCGAACGGGAATGACCCGGTCGCTGCGCTCGGCTTCACCGTGGCGCAGGATTTCGAAGGCGACCAGTTCACGTTCTTCAAGTTCCCGACGGCCGACCTGCAGCGATTGGCCGGCCTGGATATCCAGGAACTGTCCGTGTTCGATCGTCTGGAGGCGCACGTTCTCAATCAGATCGAGCGCGGGCGGCTGCCGCTGGTCGAGGTCGATGCTTTCTACCTGCCCGACACGAAGGGCATCACCTATCGCAGTGGCCATTCCAAGACGACGATCGGCGTCAACGTGCTCGTTCCCGGGCGCCGCCACATGGCCTACTTCCACAACGACGGCTACTTCGCCCTGGACGGCGAGGACTATGACGGCATTTTCGAGCAGCGCAACGGCGCGCCGGCCGGCGGCCTGCCGCTGTTTCCCTATGCCGAGTTCGTCAAGTTCAACGCCACGCGCCCCTCGCGCGAGCCGGTCAGTGCGGCCACGGAAATCCTCGCGCAGCATCTGCGGCGGAGGCCGAAGCGCAATCCGCTCGATGCCTATGCGGCCGTGTTCGGCGGCCATGCCGAGGCACTGGCCGCCCGATCACCGGAGTATTTTCACGTCTACGCCTTCAACACGTTGCGGCAGGTGGGCGCCAATTTCGAACTCCTCTCCAGTCATCTGGAATGGCTGGGACGGCACGGCGAGACCGGTCTGGCCGAGGCGATCGAAGCCGCCGCGGCAATCGCCGAGGGCGCCAAGGTCATGCAATTCAAGCTCGCCCGCGCCATGGCCCGGCATCGGTTCGATGGCCTCGCGGACGCCATCGGGCCGATGGCCAAGGCCTGGCAAACGGTGATGAACGCTCTGGACGGTCGCATGGCGGATCTCGCCAGCAAGGCAGCGTAGGACCGGCCTGCCGGTCATGGGAATGCATGTGTATGGACGCTTTGGTGTCGACGACCGACACGGCCGAGCCTCTGGACAGCGGCTGGTGCATGGTCGTCTCGCCGGCCGGCGCGTGGGCGTCTCCGGCGGCGATCGACGGCAGCGCCGAATGGCTGGAGGCGGCGTGCCCCGGCACGGCCGCTGCTGCGCTGGAACGGCTTGGCCGCTGGGACCGCAACCATCCCACTCCGCTGCACGACCAGGACGTCTGGTATCGTCGCCGGCTCGATGTCACCGGCCCGGCCCGTCTCGTATTTGACGGCTTGGCGACGGTTGCAGAGGTCTGGCTCGACGATCGCCTCGTGCTGTCCTCGACCTCGATGTTCGAGCGCCATGATGTCGCCCTGACGCTTGCCGGCGGCGAGCAACTGGCCATCGCATTCCGCAGCCTCGACCGCCATCTGGAAACCCTGACTGGTCCGCGTGCGCGCTGGCGGCCGCGCATGATCGACGATCAGCGGTTGAGGCTCGTACGGACCACGCTGATCGGCCATATGCCGGGTTGGTCCCCTGGCTTCGACATCGTCGGACCATGGCGACCGATCAAGCTGATCCGCGATACCAACCGGCAAGGCGTGCGCGATGTGCAAATGCAGGCCGACCTCGCCGGCACAACAGGGCATCTTTCCATCGCGATCACGCTGGTCGAGCCGTTTGATGACGCGCCGGCCACGGTCGCCTGTGCGGGCGCTGTCGCCGCACTGATCTCAGAGACAGCGACGCGGCTGACGGCGAAACTGGATATTGCGAACGTTGCGCCATGGTGGCCGAGCAGCCATGGCGATCCGGCGTTGCACGAGGTTGTCGTCACGCTCGGCTCGATGCGAGTAGCGCTCGGCCGCGTCGGCTTCCGGCATATCGAGATCGATCGCGGCACCGACGGACGCGGCTTTCGGCTGGTCGTCAACGGCGTATCCGTCTTTTGTCGCGGCTCGGTGTGGACGCCGTCCGACCTGGTGCGGCTGCCGTCCTCACGCGAAGAGATCGCGCGCGACCTCGATCTTGCACGACGGGCGGGCGTCAACATGCTCAGGGTCGGCGGCACGTTCGTCTACGAGGGCGACGCATTTCACGAGCTTTGCGACGAGATGGGCATCCTGGTCTGGCAGGACCTGATGCTCGCCAATTTCGACTATCCGGCGAAGGACGAAGCCTGGCAGGCGTCGCTCTCGCGCGAGGTCGGGAATTTGCTCGGGCGGCTCAGGCATTCGCCGTCACTCGCCGTCCTGTGCGGCGGCAGCGAGGTGGCGCAGCAGGCGGCGATGATGGGCTTGCCGATGTCGATGGACCCGACGCCCTGGTTCGACAAGGTGGTGCGCCCCATCGCCGAAGCGAAGCGTCCCGACCTGGTGCTTGTGACGTCATCGCCATCCGGCGGCAACCTGCCTTTCACGGCTGATGGCGGGCCGATGCATTATTACGGGGTCGGCGCCTATTGCCGCCCGCTGGATGACGCGCGCCGGGCCGAAGTGCGCTTCGCGAGCGAATGCCTTGCCTTTGCCAATGTGCCTGACCAGGCAACGCTGGATGCGCATCTGCCGGTGCCGCCGGTGCACGATCCGCGCTGGAAGGCGGGCGTGCCGCGCGACGTCGGCGCGTCGTGGGACTTCGAGGATGTGCGCGAGCATTATCTGGAAACGCTTTTTTCCGTCGACGCGCGCCGGCTGCGCATCGAAGATACCAGACGCTATCTCGAGCTCTCCCGTGCGGTGACGACCGAGGTGGTGGAGCGCACCATCGACGAATGGCGCAGGCCCTGTTCGCCGACGGCAGGAGCGCTGCTGTTCTTCTGGAAGGACTTGCGGCCGGGCGCGGGTTGGGGCGTGGTCGATTCGACCGGCCGGCCGAAGCCCGTCTGGCACGGGCTCAGGCGCGCATTTGCCCCGCTACGGCTGATCCTGAGCGACGAGGGCGTCAACGGGCTGACCGTCCATGCCGTCAACGATACGGCGAAGATCGTTCAAGCGACATTATCGCTGACCTGTCTGCGGGACGGCGTCACGCCGGTGGTGTCAGCGCGCCAACCGATCAGCGTGCCGGCGCACGGCGGCCTGTCGCTTTCGGCCTTCTCGGTGCTCGGCGCCTTTTTCGATATTTCCTACGCCTATCGCTTCGGGCCGCCCGGACATGAAGTCACCGTTGCAAGGCTGGAAGGCGACGACGGGAAGGTCTTTGCTGAGGCCTTCCATGTGCTGCCGGATGTCATGACCGCGCGGCGCGACGTGGGCCTGACTGTGAGTTTGGTGCGTCGGAAGGACGCGTGGCGACTGCGGCTGGCCTGCAAACGCGCGGCCTACCACGTCTCCATCCAGGACGATCGGTTCGTTCCAACGGAGAACAATTTTCACCTGATGCCGGGCATCGAGCGGGAGGTCGGCCTTGACGGTTCGCCCCTGGCCATACCTGGCGGCGCGGTGACGGCGCTCAATGCCGATCGCGACGCGAGCTACGAGGTGCCGAGAGCGGAAGAATTGGAAGTCGTGCGGACAAAGGATTCCGCCGGGAGCATGACATGAAACCAGTTGTCTTTGCCGATACCATCGGCTGGCTGAACGGAGCGAAGGGGCGGCGGGGCGTTGTCATCGCCGGCGCGCATGGTCATGAGGATCTGTGCAGTCGCCGATTCCTGAAGCTGTTGTCCGACAAGGCGGCCGCGGCGGGCCTTCCTGTCCTGCTGTTTGACTATCCCGGCTGCGGCAACGCCGCCGGCGACCATTCGGCGCCGGGCCGGGTGATGGCCTGGACCGCAAGCATCGGCGCGGCGATCGACCGGTTGAAGCGGGATTGCGGCGTGGAGGATGTCGTCCTCGCCGGCTTCCGTCTCGGCGCGCTGCTGGCCCCGCTCGCTGCGGCGGGGCGGGACGACGTGGCAGGCCTCGCGCTGCTCGCGCCACCGAGTTCCGGCAAGACCTATGTGCGCGAAATCACCGCGATGTCGCGCGTGATCGATGGGTCGCTCGCGAAGAGCGCCGCAAGCGACGCGACGTTCGCCGAGGGACGCGAGGCCGTCGGCTTCCGGCTTTCGCATGAGACGCTCGCCGATCTGTCGAGGCTGGATTGGCGGCGGGCCGTCGCGGCCCTTCCGCCCCTGCCGATGCTTTTGATCGCGAACGGAAAGCCGTTGGCAGGCTCTGACATCCGCGACGGTCAAACTTCTTTCGAAGGCGCGACAATCGCGGAGTTCAAGGACTATCACCTGCTCATGTGCGACCCGACCGCGAACCGGATCCCGGCCGACGTTGTCGATTGCTGGGCGGATTGGTTGTCCGACCGGGCCGTCGCCGGCGTAGCTCAGGGCGTCGTATCCTTGACCGGCCGCGAGCTATTGGAGGGATCGCACTACACGGAGGAACCGGTTGTGATCAGGCAGGCGCCATTGATCTGTGGCGTGCTGACCCGGCCACGTGACAGCCATGCTGCGGCCGATCCGGTCATCTTCCTCAACTCCGGCGGCGTGCCGCATGTCGGTTGGGCGCGCGGCACGGTCGAGGCGGCGCGCGAGCTTGCCGCCGCCGGCGTGGCGTCGCTACGCATTGACCTGCCGGGCCTCGGCCTGAGCGACGATCCCGGGAGCAATCGTCTGTTCCTCTACGATTCCCGCACCCGCTTCGACGTCGGCGCGGCGATTGACTGGATGCAGCGGGCGGGCTTTGCCAAAGTCGAGCTTGTGGGCACATGCTCGGGCGCCTTCCAGGCTCTTCACACGGCGCGCGCGGACCGCCGCGTCCGCGCCCTGACCATGATCAACCCGCTCTGCTTTGCCTGGAACAGTTCCTACGCGCTGGAGCTTACGGCCTGGAAAGCATACGAAGCCTCCAAGGCGAATCGCGGAAGCCAGCAGCAGATCGGTGCGGCGGAGGGGTCTGCGATGACGACCAAGTCCGCCTGGAAGCTGCCAGTGTCAGGTAGCGCCAGGCGGCTGGTGCGGCGCGGATTGGAAGCCGTCAAGTCGACGCTGTCGGCGATGCATCCGTCCGCATTGCTTGGTCGTAACCGTGTCGAGCGCTGGATGCGCGAGCTTTGCAGCCGCGGCGTGCGCGTCCTCATGGTCACCTCGGACGGCGATCTCAGCCTGCAGGAGATCGCACGGCATTTTGGTCAGGACGGCAAACGGCTCACAAGCATCCCTGGAGTGACGCGGTTGACGCTGCCGAACGCCGACCATTCGCTGACGCCTCGTCATGCGCGGCGCGCTGTCGTCGCGCGCCTGATCGACCACCGCGGCGGCGGCAGGCGCGGAGGATCGAGCCGTCCCGATGCTGTGCGGGTCACGGCGCAGCATGCCGAGGTGAAGCCTAAATCGATGGCGCTGTCATGAAACGGTTTGGCCGCTCCAGCGACGAAGATCAGCGCGGCGCCGGATCATGCTTTTCGGCGGCGTCGCGTTCGGCGAAGACCTTGTCGATCAATCCCCATTCGAGCGCCTGCTGCGCGGACATGAAGTGATCGCGATCCAGGGTCCGTTCCACGTCGGCTTCGGTGCGCCCGCAGTGCTGCGCATAGAGCCGGATGATGCGCCGCTTGGTCTCCTGCATCTCGGTGGCATGGATCAGGATGTCCGACGCCTGACCCTGGAAGCCGCCGAGCGGCTGATGCACGTGGAGGCTCGCATTCGGCAGCGCGGCGCGGTGACCGGGCTCGCCGGCCATCAAAAGGAACGACCCCATCGAGCGCGCCGTGCCCATGCACAGCGTGTGCACCGGTGCCTTGATGAACTGCATGGTGTCGTACATCGCAAGCCCGCTGGTGATCACGCCGCCATAGGAGTTGATGTAGAGGTTGATCGGCTTGTGCGGATTCTCCGCCTCGAGGAACAGCAGCTGGGCGCAGACCAGTCCGGACATCGCATCATTGACCTCGCCGTTCAGGAAGATGATGCGCTCGCGCAGGAGCCTGGAATAGATGTCGAAGGAACGTTCGCCGCGGCTCGACTGTTCGACGACCATAGGGACGAGTTGCATCATGTCGCGCATCGGCGACCTCCATTGCTGCAGGTGATGAAGTTTCAGCGGGTGACGAGGTTTGTGATCAGGCCGCGCGCATCAGGCAGCGGTTGTTGCTGTTGGCCGGTTGCGGCTGCTTTCCCCTGATGTCGCAGGCTTGCTGGATGATGCGAAAGCGGGTGCCGCCGGCCTCGTTCGGCTCGATCCGGAAGGTGACATGGCTTTCGCGAAACGGCGGCTCGGACTCGCGCAGCCGGAAGCGCACCTCTTCGCCAGCGATCGATGAGAGGGGTTCAGCGTCCGCGAGATCGCAATCCGGGAGCCAGCGTTCGCGCAGGGCCGGAATGGTCACCGCGCGCCACACTTTTTCAGGCGGTGCATCGAGCTCGTATTCGAGCACCAGGTCGGCGTCGGCATGATCAGGCTCAACTGCGTCGCTCATTGATCCATGTCCTTCAGCAGATCGGAGAGCGCTTCGATGCGCTTCGGCCAATAGGCGCGGTAGCGGGCGAGCCAGGTCCCGATGCTGGCGATGCCGTCCGGGTCGACCTCATAATTCACGAAGCGGCCCTGCCGCTGCTCGCGCACCAGCCCTGCCGCGCGCAGCACCGCCAGATGCTGCGACATCGCCGGCTGGCTGATCTCTAGTCCGTCGCGCAAGGCGCTGGCGTTCAGGCTGCCGCCGGCCAGCTTCTCAAAGACCTTGCGGCGGGTCGGATCGGCCAGAGCCTTGAAGATATCGGTGTCGACCATGACGACACATAAGCATACACTTATGTGTCGCGCAAGCCGGAACTGGCTCGACGTTCGGAACGGGGCGAGCCGGACGGCTTACTGCAGCGCCTCGCCGTGCTGGGAGATGTCGAGACCTTCGAGCTCCTGCTGCATCGAAACGCGCAGCGGGACGAAGGCGCTGACCAGCTTGAGCAGCACGAAGGTGACGCCGCCGCACCAGACAAAGGTAGCCGCGACGCCGTAGAGCTGGATCAGCAGCTGCCTCGGATTGCCCTCGAGCAGGCCGGACGTGCCGCCGATCGCCGAGGCCGCGAACACGCCGGCAAGCAGCGTGCCGGTCAGGCCGCCGATGCCGTGCACGCCGAACACGTCGAGCGAGTCGTCGTACTTGAAGCGATGCTTCAGCCAGGTGCAGGCCCAGAAGCAGACCAGGCCGGCAATGATGCCGATGACGACGCCGTGCCACGGCGCGACGAAGCCGGATGCCGGCGTGATGGTGCCGAGGCCGGCCACCGCGCCGGAGACCATGCCGAGCACGGAGGGTTTGCGCCGCGTCGACCATTCGATCGCGCCCCATGTCAGCGCGCCGGCGCAGGCGGCAAGATGGGTCGCGATGATCGCCATCACCGCGCGTGAATTCGCCGAAAGCGCCGAGCCGCCATTGAAGCCGAACCAGCCGACCCACAGCAGGCCGGTGCCCATCACCGCGAGCGACAGATCGAACGGCGAGAGATTCTCGGTGCCGTAGCCGTGACGTCGCCCCATCACCTTGGCCGCAACGAGGCCGCCGGTGCCGGCCGACAGGTGCACCACGAGGCCGCCGGCGAAATCCAGCACGCCCATGCTGGCGAGGAAGCCGCCGCCCCACACCCAATGCGCCAGCGGGATGTAGACGAAGATGAACCAGGCGACGGAGAACAGGAGATAGGCGGAGAACCGCATGCGGTCGGCGACCGAGCCCGCGACCAGGGCGACCGTGATGATCGCAAACGTCATCTGGTACAGCATGAACAGCGATTCCGGGATGGTCTTCGCCGCAGGATTGACGCTGTCCATGGTCATGCCGGCGAGAAACCAGCGGTCGAGCGTGCCGATCCACGGCCCGTCGCCGACGAAGCAGAGCGAATAGCCGAAGGCCACCCAGAGAATGGAGATCATCGTCACCGCGGCCAGGCTCTGCGCCATGGTGGCGAGCACGTTCTTCTTGCGCACCATGCCGGAATAGAACAGCGCGAGCCCCGGGATCGTCATCATCAGCACCAGCGCGGTGGCGACGATCATCCAGGCCGTGTCGGCGGTGTTGATCCCGGCGCTGGATGCCGAGTCTTGCGCGAAGGCCGGCGTGGCTTGCGCGAACAGGATTGCAGCAGTGATCGGCGCAGCTGATATCGCTGCACGAAGAGCTCGTGCCCCCATCATCATTCCCCGGCGGTCGTGGTTTCTTGGTGTGCGGTTGTGGCGTGCGCCGGCGTCGTTGCCGGCGATGATCTCGATCGTTTTGTTTGGGCATGATCTCCGCGCAAACGCTTTCCGCGTTTGTCGCGAGGGATCATGCTCCAGGGTTCAGAGCGCGTCGCTGTCGGTTTCGCCGGTGCGGATGCGCAGCGCATGGTCGATCGGCGTGACGAAGATCTTGCCGTCGCCGATCTGCCCGGTGCGGGCGGTCGCGGTGATCACGCTGACCGCCTTGTCGGCAACGTCGGAAGCGACCGCGATCTCGATGCGCAGCTTGGGCAGGAAGTTCACGACATATTCGGCGCCGCGATAGATCTCGGTGTGGCCCTTCTGCCGACCGTAACCCTTCACCTCGGTCACGGTCATGCCGTGGACGCCGATCGCGGTCAGGGCCTGCCGGACCTCATCGAGCTTGAAGGGTTTGATGATCGCGACGACGAGTTTCATGGTTCAGGCCTATTCCCTTGAGGTTTTCCGTGTGCGCCCGTCCCGGAGCGGCACTTGCCGTCCCGTGAGCCGGCACCTGCTGCCTCCCGGAGCGGCAATTTGCCATCCCCGAGCGGCACTTCGCGTCCGCCAAATCTGGCATCTTTTCGGGCAAATGGCATAAAAAAGTTGCAGATTGAAGCGGAAAACATGCGCAGCGCGTGCGCTCCCTCACTGTACGGAATGGAAACGCTCGGCCACAATGTGGCTTTCCCGCCCCGGCCAGCGCTCTTGCTGGTTCGTTTCGCCTATCGCGCGTCCCTGCGCGCGCCCGAGGAAACAAGGAATGTCGAACCGAAACTGGTTTTATGCATCCGAAGGCCAGCAAAAGGGCCCCTTGCCTGAAACCCAGCTCCGCGACCTGATCACCCGGGGCATGGTGGGGGCCGACACCCTGGTGTGGACCGAGGGCATGGCCGGCTGGCAAAAGGCCGGGGAGATTCCGGGCCTCGTCCCGAGCGCCGGCGCGCCGCCGGCATTTCCGCAGGCCGGCGGACCGCCGCCGGTGGTGGCGTCCGGAAGCTATAGCGGCGGCGCGCTGTCCGCCGACTTCCCGATCTGGGGCCTGTTCGGCCGCAGCCTCTTGATGTTCATCGGCCAGATTCTCGTCATCCCGGCGCCGTGGACCGCGACCGGCCTGTACCGCTTTGCGATCCCCTATATCCGCGTGCCGGGCCGCCCGCATTTCGCCTTCACCGGGCAGCCGCTCGACATCTGGTGGGTCTTCATCGTGCTCGGCCTTCTGACCTATGCCGGCGCGGCCAACAGCAACATCGTGACGCTGCTCTCGCTGCTGTTACAGGGCTTCCTGAGCTGGATGATCGTGCGCTGGATCATCGGCCATCTCAGCTCGAGCGGCCAGGATCTGCCGATCTCGTTCAGGGGCAGCCCGGTCGCCTATGTCGGCTGGTACGTGGCGATGGTGGTCTCGGCCATCACCATCATCGGCTGGGCCTGGGTGCTGACCGCCTGGATGCGCTGGATCTGCCGCAACATCGACGGCACGCGCCGCGAGGTCAGCTTCAATGGGTCCGGCATCGAGGTGCTGTGGCGAACCATCGTGTTCACGATCGCCTGCGGCTTCCTGATCCCGATTCCGTGGGTGCTGCGCTGGTACGGCAACTGGTTCGTCTCGCAATTCGCGCTGACCGAGCGCGGCGCCTACGCCGGCCAGTAAGCGCGATCGCATCGTGCCGACCGGCTCTGTTCGAGCGTGAGCTCTATGCCTTCCGCTCGCGCACGGAGCCTTCCTGCGCGACGGAGGCGACCAGCGTGCCGTCGGGCTTGAAGATCGAGCCGCGGGTCAGGCCGCGGCCGCCTTGTGCGCTCGGCGAATCCTGCGCGTAGAGCAGCCATTCGTCGGCGCGGAAGGGGCGGTGAAACCACATCGCGTGGTCGAGGCTCGCCGGCATCATGCGCTTGTCGAACAGCGTGCGGCCATAGCGCGCCATGATCGCATCGAGCAGCGAGAAATCCGAGGCATAGGCGAGCGCGCACATATGCAGCGCCGGATCGTCGGCCAGCTTCGCCGCGGTCTTGATCCAGACGTGAATGCGGCCGTCGTCGATCTTCTGGCCGAAATATCGGCCGAGCTCGACCGGGCGCAGCTCGATCGGGCGGTCGGATTCATAGTAGCGGCGGATGAACTCCGGCATCTCCTTGAACATCGGCTGCTTCGCGACCTCCTCCGCCGTGAGCTTCTCCGGCGGCGGCACGTCGGGCATCTTGTCCTGATGGTCGAACGCGCTTTCCTCCTCGGCGTGGAACGACACCATGATCGAGAAGATCGCGTTGCCGTGCTGGATCGCGGTGACGCGGCGGGTCGAATAGCTCTTGCCGTCGCGCAGGCGCTCGACCTGGTAGATGATCGGGATCTGCGGATCGCCCGGCAGGATGAAATAGCAATGCAGCGAATGCGGCAGCCGGCCCTCGACGGTGCGGCACGCGGCAACCATCGCCTGCCCGATCACCTGGCCGCCGAACACCCGCTGCCAGCTTGTCTTTGGGCTGTTGCCGCGGAACAGATTCACCTCGAGCTGCTCGAGGTCGAGGATCGAAATGAGGTCGATCAGGCTTTTGGACATGGATAGGCCCCGGAATGACGATTGGGGCTGTTAGCCGCCCTTGTTTCTAAACTCTGTTTCGCCCAGCTAATATCAGGTAGCAAGTCTCCTTTGATGGCGTAATCGAGTAAGGATCGCATGCCGGCACAGCGAAGTATTGTCATCTGCGGGGGTGCGTTTGCAGGGCTTGCGCTGGCCTTGGCGCTGCGCCAGGGGCTCGGGCCCGAGATCCCCGTCATCGTCGCCGATCCCGCGCTCGGCGCGCGGCCGAGCCGCGACCCCCGCGCCACGGCGATCGTGGCCGCCTGCCGCCGCCTGTTCGAGACGATCGGCGCCTGGGGCCAGGTGGCGCCGACGGCGCAGCCGATCACGGATATGGTCGTGACCGACTCCAAGCTGGAGGACGCGACGCGCCCGGTGTTCCTGACCTTCGCCGGCAATGTCGCGCCCGGCGAGCCGTTCGCCCATATGGTCGAGAACCGCTATTTGATCGATGCGCTCGCGAGCCGTGCCGAAGCCGAGGGCGTCGAACTGCGCGCCGCCGCGGTGTCGAGCTTCGCGTCGCGGCCCGACGGCGTCAGCGTTACGCTGGCCGGCGGCACCGTGATCGCGGCGAGCCTGCTGGTCGCCGCCGATGGCGCGAGGTCGAAGCTGCGCGAGCGCGCCGGCATCGCCACCCATGGCTGGGAATACGACCAGTCCGGCATCGTCGTCACCGTCGGCCATGAGCGCGATCATGAGGGCCGCGCCGAAGAGCATTTCCTGCCCGCAGGACCCTTCGCAATCCTGCCGTTGTCGGGCAAACGCTCGTCGCTGGTGTGGACCGAGACGCGCAACGATGCCGCGCGCATCGTCGCCTTGAACGAAGAGCAATTCCAAGCCGAGCTCGAGCAGCGTTTCGGCCTGCATCTCGGCGAGGTGAAGGCACTCGACAAGCCGCGCGCGTTTCCGCTGTCTTATTTCGTTGCGCGGTCCTTCATTGCCGAGCGCTTGGCGCTGGTCGGCGATGCCGCCCACGTCATCCACCCGATCGCGGGGCAGGGGCTCAATATGGGCCTGAAGGATGTCGCCGCGCTGGCGGAAGTGGTCGTCGATGCCGCACGGCTCGGCATGGATATCGGCGGCGCCGACGTGCTCGAACGCTACCAGCGCTGGCGCCGCTTCGACACCATGGCGATGGGCGTTGCCACCAACTCGCTGAACTTCCTGTTCTCCAACCAGTCGACGCTGCTGCGCACGGTGCGCGACATCGGCCTCGGCCTCGTCGACCGCGCCCCGCCGCTGAAGAACCTCTTCATCCGCCAGGCCGCGGGGCTCACCGGCGAGGTGCCGCGGCTGTTGAAGGGCGAGGCGCTTTAGGACTTGCGTAGGTCCCGTAGCCCGGATGAAGCGAAGCGAAATCCGGAGCAGACTATCGGCGGTGAGACTTTTCCGGATTGCGCTGCGCTTCATCCGGGCTACGCTTACATCAATCGATCTTGCGCGCCTCTTCCGGCAGCATGATCGGGATGCCGTCGCGGATCGGATAGGCGAGCTTTGCCGAGCGCGAAATCAGCTCCTGCCGCGCTGCGTCGAATTCCAGCGGCCCCTTGGTGATCGGGCACACCAGGATTTCGAGCAGTTTTGGGTCGGCGGTGCTCTCGAGATGGTCGGTCGTGGAATTCATTGCGGTCTCCGACTGGAGCGTTTTCGAGCGAAGTGGTGGCCGGTTCGCGTAAAGAAAACGCGTCAGAATAAACTGGCCGTGATGTAGCACATCCAAATGTCAGCTGTCAGCGCCTGGCCATCCGCAGCAGCTCGTCGATCGCGGCCTGCTGGCGCGGCTTCGGCAGCGCATGCTCGGACAGCGCGTAGCCGATGAAGGCCCAATAGAAGATCTGCGCGCGGCCGCGCGCCACCTCGTCCGGGAATCCGGCTTGCCGCAGCAGGGTTTCGATATAGCCGATCCGGCGCTGGTCGACCTCGAGCACGGCGGCGCGCGCTTCGGCGTCCGCGGTGGCCCAGCTGCGCACCGCGCGTTCCAGCGCCAGCCGCGCCGAGAAGGCACGGCGTAGCAACAGCGCCAGCGCGTCGCCGCCTTGCGGAATGGTCTCGAGCTCGGCGATCACCTGCTCGGCCGCGACCTCGCGCCAATGGGTGAGGATCGCCGCGCGGTAGGCGCCGAGGTCGGCGAAATGCCAATAAAAGCTGCCGCGCGAGACGCCCATGGCCTTGGCCAGCGGATCGGCTTTCAGCGCCGTGAAGCCACGTCGCGCCAGCGTCTTCAGACCCTGATCGAGCCAGTCCTTGACCGAGAGCTGTTCCGTCATGGTTCCCCGTCCGCGCGGCCCACCATACACAAGTGTATTGACAGGCGCCAGCGGCCGGTATCATATCCATACAGTAGTGTATGGAGGCATCGCTATGCGTGATCTTCTGCTGCAGGGCGCCGGCGTCGTCGCCATTCTGGTCAGCCTGATCCATGGCGTGCTCGGCGAGACCAGGATATTCGCGCGCGCCACCGTCGAGCCGCCGCGCCTGCGGCTCTTGCTTCGCCTGGTCTATCAGGCCGGCACCGTCGCCTGGATCGGCGGCGGCGTGCTGCTGATCGCCGCGCCCCTGATGGCCTCCGATGCCGCGCGGCACTGGATCGTGGCGACGCTCGGTGTCGTGTTCGGCGTAGCGGCACTCGCCAACGCGGTGGCGACCCGCTTCCGCCACTTCGGCTGGATGGCGATGAGCGTCGTCGTGGCGCTCGCCGCCGCCGGCTACTAGCGAGGGCGATCATGACGGCCGATCGCGCCAGCCTCAGCATCGCCGATGGCGTCGCGGACGTCAGGCTCAACCGCCCTGACAAGCTCAATGCGCTCGATCCGGCGATGTTCGCCGCGATCGCCGAAATCGGTGCGCAGCTCGCGGACAACCGCAAGCTCCGCGCCGTGGTGCTCTCGGGCGAAGGGCAGGCCTTCTGCGCAGGCCTCGACATGGAGCGTCTGGTCGCAACGACGGAGGGCGAATCCATCCTGCCCTTCGCTGATCTCGGCCGTCGGACCCACGGCATTGCCAACTTTGCGCAGCATCTGGTGTGGCTCTGGCGCGAGCTGCCGGTGCCGGTCATCGCCGCCGTCCACGGCATAGCCTTCGGCGGCGGCTTTCAGCTGATGCTCGGTGCCGACATCAGATATCTCGCACCCGGCACGCGCCTTGCGATCATCGAAGGCAAATGGGGGTTGGTGCCCGACATGGCCGGCACGCAGCTGATGCGCCATCTTGCGCGCGAGGATGTGGTCCGTGAACTCACCTACACCGCGCGCGTCTTTTCCGCGGACGAGGCGCTTGGTCATGGCTTCGTCACCCGGATCGTCGAACAGCCGCGCGAGGCCGCGCTGGAGACGGCGCGCGCAATCGCGGACCGCAGCCCGGATGCGATCCGCGCCGCCAAGCGGCTGCTCAATCTTGCAGCCGATCGCGATGCGGCGACCGGACTTGCGGCCGAAACGGCCGAACAGGCGCTTCTGCTCGGCTCGCCCAATCACATCGAGGCCGTCAGGGCGAATCTCGAACGGTGGCCCCCGCAATGGAGTTTTACATGACGACTGGCCCGGGCTTCGATCTCGAACGTCTCGTTGCGACCAATGCGTCGGCCGCCTTCAACCGGCTTGCCGGCTTCGAGGTCGTCACCGCCGGCACCGGCACGGTGGAACTACGGATGCCCTGGCGCGACGATCTCACCCAATATGCGGGACACCTGCACGCCGGGATGATCGCGGCGCTGCTCGACACCGCCTGCGGCTTTGCCGCGGCGTCGATCGCAGGTTCCGTCACCGCATCCCATTTCTCGATGAACTGCCTGAAGCCCGCGCTGGGCCGCTGCTTCATCGCCAAAGGAACCACATTGCGTGCGGGGCGCAGGCAGGTCTTCGCGCGCGCGGAACTTTTTGCGGAGAACGAGCAAGGTGAAACCTCGCTGGTTGCAACCGGTGAAACCGTGCTCGTTCCGCTGGCAGGCTGAGCCGCGCGGATCGCGCATCGCTGTGAAATTTATGGAGCCATCAATTTCGGTGCGGAATCGGCTTACGCGCGGATAACCATGCTACTGAAAGTTGCAGAATATTATCGAGAAGACAATTCAATCAGCCTAGCCTGTGCGTACGGACAACCATGGACCGACGCATGTTTCGTGTTCTTACGTGCCTTTCAGGTGAGCATGACTGGCGGCTCGTTCTGCTCGCCGGGCTGGTCTGCTTCGTCGCCAGTATTGTGGCGGTCAATATTTTTCATCGCGCAATTGCATCGCAGGCGAGGACACGGCTGATCTGGATTGCGATCGCGGGCGCCGCGATCGGCTACGGCATCTGGGCAACGCATTTCATCGCCATGCTGGCCTATGAGCCGGGAATCCCCACCGGCTACGGTATCGTCCTCACCGGGCTGTCGCTCGCCGCGGCGATGATGCTGACCTCCGGCGGCCTCGGCCTTGCCGCCAGCGACTCCAGCCGCTGGCGCGCGCCGGTCGGCGGCGCCGTGATCGGAGCCGGCATCGCCAGCATGCACTATCTCGGGATGTGGGCGCTGGAAGTACCGGGTCACGTGGTCTGGTCGCTCGATCTCGTGGCGGCCTCCGTCGTGCTCGGCATGCTGTTCGGTTACGCCGCGCTGGCGATCGCGGTGCGCCATCAGGATCGCTGGATGTCGCTCGCCGCGGCGCTGCTGCTGACGCTTGCGATCGTGTCGCATCATTTCACCGCGATGGGCGCGGTCGAGATCGTTCCGGATCCGTTGCTGGCTCCGGCGGCCCTGTCGCTCTCGCCGGCCTTCCTCGCTATCGTGATCGCCGGTGTGGCGCTCTCGGTGCTCGGCATGAGCCTGGTCGGCGTGCTCGCGGATCGCCGGCTGGCGCTTCGCACCCGCCGCTTCGAGGAGATCATCAGCCAGCTTTCGTCGGCGCGACAGCAGGTCGAGGCGTCGCAGAAGGAGCTGGAGGAGCAGAGGTTCCGGCTGGATACCGCGATCAACCACATGGGTGAGGGCCTCTGCATGTTCGATGCGGAGAAGCGCCTCGTCGTCTGCAACGATCGCTACGCCAAGATGTACCGGCTGCCGCCGGAATTGCTGCTGCCCGGCACGTCCCATCGCGAGATCATCAGGCATCGGATCGCCAACGGCATTCTCAAGGGCGAGACCAGCGACAGCGCCGCCACGCAGGTGCTCGCGACATTGAACGCGCTCCCGGCCGGCGAGATCAGCAGCCGGGTCGACGAGCTCGCCGACGGCCGCTTGATCTGCGTGACGCGGCAGCCGATGCCCGGCGGCGGCTGGGTGGCGACGCATCGCGACGTCACCGAGCAGCGGCGCTCCGAGGCCAAGATCACCTATATGGCGCAGCACGACGCGCTGACCGATCTGCCGAACCGCGTGCTGCTCAAGGAATGGATGGAGCGCGCGCTGTCCGGTGCCCGGTGCGGCGGACCGAGCCTTGCGGTGTTGATGCTCGATCTCGACCGCTTCAAGGACGTCAACGACACGCTCGGGCATCCGGCGGGCGACGCGCTGCTGAAGTCGGTGGCCGCGCGCTTGCGCAGATCCGTCAGCGATACGACGCTGATCGCGCGGCTCGGCGGCGACGAGTTCGCGGTGATCGACTATGTCGGCGATCCGGTCACGGAAGCGGGCCTGCTCGCCGAGAAGATCAGAAAGGCGCTCAGCGAGCCGATCGATCTCGGCGATCATCGGGTGACCACCACGACCAGCATCGGCATTGCGATCGCACCGCGCGACGGCACCGATTCGGACGAGGTGCTGCGCAGCGCCGATCTCGCGCTTTACTCGGCCAAGAGCGGCGGGCGCGGCTCGTTCCGCTTCTTCGAGCCGGAGCTCGATCGGCTGCTGCAGGCCCGGCGCGGCCTCGAGCTCGACCTGCGTCGTGCGTTCGCCAATGGCGAGTTCGAGCTGCACTATCAGCCGTTCATCCATGTCGCGAGCGGGGAGACCTGCGGCTTCGAGGCGTTGCTCCGCTGGCACCATCCGCACCGCGGCATGGTATCTCCGGCGCAGTTCATTCCGCTGGCGGAAGAGACCGGCCTGATCGTGCCGCTGGGGGAATGGGTGCTGCGCACCGCGTGTGCGGAGGCCGCCAAATGGCCGGGCGACCTCAAGATCGCGATCAACCTGTCGCCTGTGCAGTTCAGGAGTCCGGAGTTGGTCCCGGTGATCGTGCACGCGCTGGCGAGCGCCGGAATTTCGCCGGGGCGCCTCGAGCTCGAGGTCACCGAAACGGCCATCATTCAGGACAGCGAAGCGGTGTTTACCGCGCTTAGCCAACTGCACGATCTCGGGGTGCGGATCGCGCTCGACGACTTCGGCACCGGCTACTCGTCGCTGAGCTTTCTGCAGAAGTTTCCGTTCGACAAGGTCAAGATCGACCGCAGCTTCGTGTCCGAGCTCTCGGGCGCGACCGACGAGTCGCGCCGGATCGCGCGCGCGATCGTGCGCTTTGCCGTCAGCCTCGGCAAGACCACGACGGCCGAAGGCGTTGAAACCAGGGAGCAGCTCGACATCCTCCGCGCCGATGCCTGCGTGGAAGTGCAGGGCTTCCACTTCAGCCCGCCGGTGCAGAGCGAGAAGGTCGCGCAGATGATCGGCGGGCGAACCCCGGCAGCGGCCGAATGGCCTGCGGTTCGTTTCGCCATGGCGGGTGCCGCATCCTGATCGATGGGCTGCGCCGGGCGGCCCCGATACGCATGAGGCGTAAGGCCGCAGCACGCCGCCAAAACCAAACTGCGCGTGGAGCGCAAAGCGGTTTTCGCGACCGTTAGAATTCCTCTAAAGCCAGCCGTCGCGGCGCTTCCTTGACTTGGCAATCGCCTCAGCATTCTTCACGCATGTGCCCTGCGCGAAGGCGTTGTGGGTATGATTGTCAACGGAGGGGATATGCGCGTGAGAGTGATTTTGAGCGCTGCGCTTGCAGCATGCGTATTTGGGAGCGTTCTTGGACTGACGGGATCGGCGGCCATGGCCGACGGTTTCAAGAACTGCACCAAGCTCGACAAGGCGTCGTGGAAGCCGGCCAGCGAAGCCGAAGCCAAGGCCAAGGCGGCGGGCTACGAGGTGCGTCGCTCCAAGGTCGAGGGCTCGTGCTACGAGGTCTACGGCGTCAAGGAAGGCAAGCTCTACGAGCTGTTCTACAGCCCCGAAGATCTCAGCCTCAAGCACACGATCGCCAAGTGAAGCAGGCGCGATGACGGAGGCGGCGCCGGGCGCCCGCGGCGCGACCAGCGTGCAGGTCTGGGACCTGCCGCTGCGGCTGTGGCACTGGGCGCTCGCCATCCTCGTCCTGGTCGCCTGGGTGACGCCCAGCACCTATGACCGAGTGCACCGGGTGGCGGGGTATTCGGTGATCGCCCTGCTGGCATTCCGGCTGATCTGGGGCTTTGCCGGCACGCGCTACGCGCGTTTCGGCAGGCTCGGCGTTCGCCTGCGCGCGGCGCCGCGCTACATCTGGAATCTCCGGCGCGGCATGACCGGCCGCTATATCGGGCTCAATCCCGCCGGCAGCTTGATGCTGGTCGCGCTGCTGGCCTCGCTCGCCGTCTCGACGATCACCGGCGCGATGTCGGTGACAGTCACCTTCTTCGGCGTGTGGTGGGTCGAAGACACCCACGCCTATGCCTCGGATGCGGTCATGGTGCTGGTCGGGCTGCACGTGCTCGGCGTCGTCGTGGTCGGCTTGCTGCAGCGTCAGAACCTGGTGCGTGCGATGTTCACCGGCCGCAAGCAGCTGCGCAATCGCTGATGGGCGGGAAGCTTTTTGGTTTGACGCGTTTTCTTCACGCGAGCCGGTAGCCGCTTCACTCGAAGCGCCTTACTGCACCGGCGGGTCGCCCGAGGTGCGCCTCTTGGCGAGATCCATCTCGGTGACTGCGATCAGGATCTCGGCGCGGGTCTTCAGGTCGGGCGCTTCCAACATCGCCTGCTTCTCCGCGGGGCCGTAGGGCGACATCATCGCCAGCGCGTTGACGAGCGCCTCGTTGGGCGCGCTCTCGACGCCTTCCCAGTCGACCTTGAGATTGTTGGCCTTCAGGAAGTCGGCCAGCACCGTCAGCAGCGCCTCGCGATCGACCTCCTCCTCGCCCATGCGCGCGGTGAAGTCGTCGACGAAAGCGAAGAAGTCCACCTTGCACTGCCGGTAGGCGGTCAGCACTTCGAGCTCCTCGACAACCTTGAAGCGCGCGACGCCGGTGAGCTCGAGGATGTAGCGGCCGTCGCCGGATTCGGCGAGCTGGGTGATACGGCCGACGCAGCCGACGCGGAACAGCGCCGGCTTGTCGGAATTCTTCGGCGAATGCGCCACGTCGGGCTGGATCATGCCGATCAGGCGATGCCCGTCACGGAAGGAATCGTCGACCATCGCGAGGTAGCGCGGCTCGAAGATGTTGAGCGGCATCTGGCCGCGGGGCAGCAGCAGCGCGCCCGGCAGCGGAAACACCGGAATGATCTCCGGGAGGTCGGCGGGCCCGCGATATTCGATGTTGATCGGCATCTGCGGTCCCGCTGCTGTGACGGGCGTGCTTTACGAAAACAGGATCGTCGACAAACGCTTGCGTCCCTCGACGGTTGCATCATCCGTGCCGCCCCAGGCCTCGAAGAACTGCACCAGCTGCTTGCGGGCGCCGTCGTCGTTCCACTTGCGGTCGCGCTTGATGATCTCGAGCAGCTGCTCGGTCGCCGCCGCGCGATTGCCTTGTGCGTTGAGCGCGGTAGCGAGGTCGAATCGGGCCTGATGATCGAGCGGGTTTGCGGCGACTTTCTGTTCCAGCTCGGCGACCGGTCCAAGCGATTTCGCCTGCTCGGCGAGATCGATCGCGGTCTGCACGGCCTTCACGGCCGGGTCGTTGCGCTTGGATTCCGGCACCATGGCCAGCGTCTGCTTGGCCTGCTCCATCGCGCCCGACGTGACGTAGCACTTGGCGAGGCCGGCGAGGGCCGCGATGTTGGTGGCGTCGTGCGCCAGCACCTCGGCATAGATCTGCGCGGCCTGGGCGGCGTCGCCCTCGGCAAGCACGGCGTCGGCCTCGGCCAGGATCTCGGCGAGATTAGGCTCGCCGGCGGCCGGCACGCCCTTGGTGATCTTCTCGATGAAGGCATTGACCTGGCTCTCCGGCACCGCGCCCATGAAGCCGTCGGCCGGCTGGCCGTTGACGAAAGCGATCACGGCCGGGATCGACTGGATGCCCATCTGGCCCGGGATCGCCGGATGCTGGTCGATGTTCATCTTGACCAGCTTGACCTTGCCCTTGGCGTTGCGAACCGCCTTTTCCAGGATCGGCGTGAGCTGGCGGCATGGACCGCACCACGGCGCCCAGAAGTCGATCATGACCGGCTGACGGCGCGATTCCTCGATGACGTCCTTGACGAAGGTCTGGGTCGTCGTCTCCTTGATCAGATCGGGCGCTGCCTCGGGCGTGGGGCCGCCCTGCTCCATTATCGTCACGTTGTCCTCGCCTGCTTCTGAGGTCGGAAATCCGGGGGCGTTCTAGCACGCCCGGAACGGCACGTTCAGCCGTTCTGTCAGCTAGAGCATGATCCCGGAAAAGTGGGAACCGGTTTCCGGGATCATGCTCCGTAAATGGCAGTCAGCCAGCAAAATTCAATCGCTTGGCCGTCAGTCCCGTTCCATCGGAGATCGGGTGGGTTGGTACCGCGGAACGGCCGATGATGGCGATCCTTCATGACAGCAGGGGAGCGCCCGTGGCAAAGGCCTATTACAGCACGGTGTTCGAGCAGCCGGTCGGCGAAGTCTGGAAAATCATCCGCGATTTCAACAATTACCCGGTCTGGGTCCATGGCGCGGGGGCGAGCGAGATCGAGGACGGCAAATCCGGCGATACCGTCGGGGCCGTGCGCAATGTGCTGTACCGGGAGCGGCGGATCCGGCAGCGGCTGCTCGCGCAGTCCGACGTCGAACGCTTCCAGACCTACGAATTTGTCGACACCCCGACCTTGCCGGTGACGGATTTCAGCGCGACGGTGCAGGTAACCCCGGTGATCGACGGCAACCGGGCCTTTATCGAATGGTGGGCCGAGTTCGATTGCGACCCGCCCCGCCGCGTCGAGCTGACGCAGACGCTGACCGGCTGGTTCGAGATCTGGCTCGAATCGCTCCGGGACGAGATGGCCCTGAGGCCGGTTCCGGCGGAAATCTGAAAAGAAATCGGCGGCGCAGCCGATTTCGGCCGATTCGGGGTCAATTTTTAGAGAAACCGTGCGATTTCGTGAGGTTCGGACCGCGCTCTTGTGTTGCAATCACAGACGGCTTTTGGCATAGGTCTGCCGTTGCCGGCGAGCGATCGCCGCCATTTAGGATGCGGGTGTAGCTCAGTGGTAGAGCACGACCTTGCCAAGGTCGGGGTCGAGGGTTCGAGCCCCTTCGCCCGCTCCAAAATTTCTCGCTGACCGAGCTGACAGTCTGATGAAGGCCCGCCCATCGGCGCGGGCTTTTTGCTGTCCGGCGCCGGTATTCTAAGCTTCGCATGTGAAAGGCGTGAGGCTCGGAGTGTCGGCCTTCGTCTGCATCAGGGACCTGCGGAAACAAGCCGCAAGGCTACGATCAACCCACGGCCAGTTTGTCGCCGCGCGGCAGCGTTTCAAGCATTCCGCGGTAGCGGCCTTTCTCCAATAAGACTTTCTGCCGGCTCAAATCGAATACTTGAGAATAACGTTCTCGATCAGATCGTCCACAAACTCGACTACCTTGGAAGGCTTTATTGCGACGGAAGACGGATGAGCGGATGTGTTTCTAATTCCGAGCTTAGCGTCGAGGATTTTTCGAACGTCGCTTGACACAATGTTTGCGGAGCGCAGGAACTCAATGAACTTGCCTTCCGGAATATCGCTGAAGTCGTCACGGCCTTGGATCACGCTGACGCGTACACGCTTATCGGTATTTTTGGCGAGTGCGGCGTTAAACGCCGACAGATGGTGCGTCAAAACATACGCGTAAAGGTGATCGATCACGAGAATCCAGCACATCACGATCGCGGCGCGGCCAGCGCCCATCTCGAAGCAGTTTATGAGCTCGGTAAGAAATCCCTTTTCGGCCCCCGACGGAAACCTGGATTCCAGTTTTCGTAGCTCCGCACTTGTTTGGACGATATTTGATGAGGCCCCTAGACTTGCCGCGATCTCGTCACGATAGCCTCGCTGGAGACGATAGCCGCCCGGCACTTTGACGAATTTCGCACCTTTCCCGCCTAGAGATCTAGAAAGGTATGCGGAAGTGTTTCCTGGCGCGGTGAGATCGCACGCGCTGAAGCAATCCTCAATTGCTGCAGTGCTAGCGGCCGCACCGTCCTCTTCCGCAGTCAGGAAATAGGCAAAATATCCGACCAAGTCCGTCGGCTTCAAATCGCGCGCATTCTTGATCCCATTGTAGAAGCGATTTACCGCGGCTGTCATTCATATTTCCGCTTTTTCATTTCTTCAAAGTGATTAACACCAAGAATCGTTACGGAGACATCCAACAAGGATGGCACCTGAATGTAATGCGTGCGCGCTACCCCCGGGTTAAATCGCCGCTTGGCTCGCGCAAACGTCGCTGCGCTGGTCGTGCTCGTCGGCGTCTGGACATGTTCGGGCGCATCAGCGCAGCAATTGCCGAGCGACTCGGCGTATGCCCCGGCGCCCAGCTTCTCTCCCATGCCTGGCTTTGGGCCGGCGCCTGACCTCGAGCCGGCCGAACGGCCGCGAGCGCGGGTCTACATCACGACGCGGTCGCACCGGGGCGGCCAGCAAAACTTCTGCGTCAGGACCTGCGACGGCCGCTTCTTTCCGCTGCCGCGCGTGAGCGAGACGGCAGACGTCAAGGCATGCGAGGCGGCCTGTCCCGCCGCCGAGGTGAAGCTGTACTCCGGCTCCGATATCGACAGCGCCAGAACCGAAGCGGGCGAGACCTACAAGACGCTCGCCAATGCATTCCGCTTCCAGCGCGAGATGGTGCCGCAATGCTCGTGCAGCGCCGGCGCGTCTACCGGCCTGTCGCCGATTGCGATCGAGGACGACATGACGCTTCGGACCGGCGACATCATCGCCGCCGATGACGGCTTCAAGATCGCGGCGATCACGAGCGGGCAGCGGCGCAGCGTGTTGTTCAGGCCGCTGTCGAAGGCCAAGGCGCAGGCGCTCGGTCTGGCGCGCCTGTCGTCGCGATAGAGACGATCACGAGCGCTAGCTTCATTCGAATATCACGCTGCGGTGCAGAATGCCTTGTTATCAGGCAGGCTGCTCAGGAAAATTTCGTCTCAAATATCGTCTCAACTAGTTTTGACGCAGCGCACACCGGCGGACGCGCTTTTCAGCGTCGATGGATGTGCTACCATTTTGCCGTCTGACCTACCTCACAGACCGCCACCATCATCTCTCAGGGCGTTCAAAATCAATAACAGGCAAGCTGCAACGGCTTGCGTAGGGGAGTGACGCGATGAAATCCGCTTTCAATCGATCAATACTTGCGTTCGCGGCGATCGCGCTGCTGGCGGGGACGACCTTCGCCAGTGCGCAGCAACAGACAGACAAGAATCGTGCGCTGAAGAAATACGAATCCGGCACCAAGGAGTTCTGGACCCATCCGCCGGACGACTGGTTCCTCGGCGACGAGACCGAGGCGCAGAAGGGCCTCGCGCCGCCCTCGGGCCCGCCGACCGGCGCCTCCGACGCCGAGCTCGCCAACATCGTCAAGAAGATCAAGCTGCCGCCGGGCTTCAAGATCGAGGTCTACGCCTCGGGCGTGCTGGCCGCGCGGCAGATGGCCTGGGGTGACAAAGGCACGCTGTTCGTCGGTTCGTTCGGCCTCGGCAACGTCTACGCCATCAAGGACAACAACGGAAAGAAGGAGGTCAAGACCGTCCTCAAGGGCCTGAACATGCCCACCGGTCTCGCCTTCAGGGACGGCGCGCTCTACGTCATCGCCGTCGACAAGCTGATCCGCTACGACAACGCCGAAGCCAGTCTCGATAATCTCGGGCAAGGCAAGGTCGTCTATGACGACATGCCCTCCTATGCCGCGCATGGCTGGAAATACATCGCGGTCGACAAGGAAGGCTGGTTCTTCCTGCCGTTCGGACCGCCCTTCAACATCGGTATCCCGCCGACCAGCGTCTCGCAGATCCGCCGAGTCGATCCCAAGACCGGCAACGCCGAAATCTGGGCGCTCGGCGTTCGCAACTCGGTCGGCGGCGACGTCGATCCACGCACCGGCAAGCTCTGGTTCACCGAGAATGCCCGCGACTGGATCAGCGATGACCTGCCTTCGGACAAGCTGAACATGATCAACAGGATCGGCGAGCATTTCGGCTATCCCTATTGCCATCAGGGCAATCTGCCTGACGACAAGTTCGCGATGGGCCACAAATGCTCCGAGTTCACACCGCCCGTGCTGAATCTCGGCGCCCATGTCGCTCCGCTCGGCATGAAGTTCTATACCGGCGACCAATTCCCCGCCGAGTACAAGAACAACATCCTGATCGCCGAGCATGGCTCCTGGAATCGCCACAAGTACCAGGGCGCGCGCATCGTGAAGATCACCGCGAGCCCCGACGGCAAGAATCCCAAGCGGGAGATCTTCGCCTCCGGCTGGCTCGAGGGCGACCAGGGCTATCTCGGCCGTCCCAACGACATCATCCTCGCCAAGGACGGGTCGATCCTAGTCGCCGACGATTGGGCCGGCGCGATCTACCGCATCAGCTACAGCAAGAAGTAGCGGTTGAAACAATGCGGGGCTGCGGTGGCCGATCAGGCAGCCGCAGCCCCGTTTACGTGGTTCGGCAAAGCCCAACGACGGAACAGACTCGTCATGCCCGGACTTGATCCGGGCATCCATCCAAACAAAAACCCTTCTGCAAGCCAGATGGATTGCCGGGCCAGGCCCGGCAATGACCCGTGGAGAAAACTGGCAATGCGTGTTGCGTCCCTTGCAATCCTGTTCGCGGCGGCTATCGCAGTTGCGTCGTCCGCCAACGCTGCCGATGTCGCCGCCGGCAAGGCGAAGGCCGAACTCTGCGCCGCTTGCCACGGCGAGAACGGCATCTCGCAGACCGAGAACATCCCTTCGCTCGCCGGCCAGCCCGATCAATTCCTGCAATGGCAGCTGGTGTTCTTCCGCGCCGGCTCGCGCAAGAACGAGCAGATGCAGCCGATCGTCGAGGAGATCACCAACGAGGACATCCGCAATCTCGGCGCCTATTTCGCGTCGCTGACGCCGTTCAAGGGCGGCAAGGACGACAATCCGGACTTGTCCGAAAAGGGCAAGCAGGCCGCCGCCGGCCGCCGCTGCGCCTCATGCCATGGCGACAGCTATGCCGGCACCAAGGCGGTCGCGCGGCTCGCGGGGCAGCGCGAGGAATATCTCGTCAAGGCGTTGCATGACTACAAGGCCGGCCAGCGCGTCGGCGGCGGCGTCGCCGCGATGGCCGATGTCGCCTATCACATGAGCGACGAGGAGATCACGGCACTCGCGCATTATCTGGCGCATTTGTAGCTGTAAGGATGCGTAGCCCGGATGAAGCGAAGCGCAATCCGGGGGCCGCTCTATCTGCCGCGAGATGATTCCCGGATTTCGCTCCGCTCCATCCGGGCTGCAAGATCACCCCGCGCGCTGCTTCTCATACGCCTTCAGATGCGTGTACGCGATACGCAGCTTCGGCACCGGCACCTTGGCGGCGTCGGCGCGCGCGATGAGGTCGCCGATGACGTGATCGGCCTCGACCGGCAGGCCTGCCTTGATGTCGCGGAACATCGAGGCGGTCATCGGCGAGCCTTCGGCGGTGAGGAGCCCGCGGGTGCGCTGGAAGAACGGGCCGCCCGGGCCATGGCCCGCGTCGGCGGCGATCGCGCTGCATTCGTCCAGCATGCCGAGCAGGAAGTCCCGGCCGCCCGGAGCCGCCAGGATATCACCGACCGAGGCGCGCATCAGGCTGGTGGATGCCGCGAGCGAGGAGAGGAACACCCACTTCTCCCACATGTCCTGCATCACATGCTCGCTGGCGTTGGCGCCGTTGATCGCCGAGAAGGTTTCAGCGATCGCGCGTACCCGGTCCGACAGGCCGCCGGCGCGCTCGCCGAAGCCGAGCGACTGCATCGGCTGCAACTGCACCACCTCGCGTTTCTCGTTCAGCGTCGCCGCGATCGCGCACAGACCGCCGAGCACATGCTGAGGGCCGAACCTCTTGTCGAGCGCATCGAGATGCAGCATGCCGTTGAGCAGCGGGATGATCGCGGTCTTGTCGCCGACGGCGGGCGCAAACGACTTGATGGCGTCGTCGAGGTCGAACGCCTTGCAGCTCAGGAGCACGACGTCGAATTTGTCCTTGAGCGCGTCCGCCTGCACGGTCGGTGGATTTTTCAAGGTCACGTCGCCATTCGGGCTCTTGATGACGAGGCCGGCGCTCGCGAGCTCGCCGGCGCGCCGTGGCCGGACCAGGAAGGTGACGTCGCGGCCGGCCTGCAACAGCCTGCCACCGAAATAGCCGCCAATGGCGCCGGCGCCGACCACGAGAATGCGCATGGGAATTTGTCCTTCTTTGTTGTTGCCCGAGGAGGCGAGCGAATAGGGAGTAGCGAATAGATAAGGATACTGCTCGACTATTCGCTACTCGCTATTGGGCATTCGCTCATCTCACTTTCCCGATACCATTTCCTCGACTTCGCGCAGCTGCTCCTTGCCGAAGAAGATCTCGTTGCCGACGAAAAAGGTCGGCGAGCCGAACGCGCCGCGCTCGACGGCGGATGAGGTATATTCGATCAGCTTGGCCTTCACATCCGCGTCCTGCGCGCGGGCGAACAGTTTTGCGGCGTCAAGGCCGGAGGAGGCGATGGCTTTGCCGGCGACTTCAGGATCGTCCATCTTCTTCGGCTCGCGCCACATGTGGTGGAAGGCGGCCTCGACATATTTCTCGAACACGCCCTCGAGCTGCGCCGCGATCGCCGCGCGCATCAGGTTCAGCGTGTTGACGGGGAAATGCGGATTCCAGGTGTAGGGCTTGACGTTGAAGCGCTTGAGAAAGCGTTCCGTCTCGATCTTCTGAAACTCCGGCTTGTTCTTGATGCCGGCCAGGGTCTCCGCCGGCGACTTGTTGTTGGTCGACTTGAAGATGCCGCCGAGCAGGATCGGCACATATTCGAACTTGACGCCGATCCGCTGCTCGATCGCCGGAATCGCCAGATGGCTGAGATAGGCGTTGGGGCTGCCGAAGTCGAACAGGAATTGCGGATTTTGGCTCACGGCGGTCTCTCCCTCGGCTCGTCTCGTTTGGGCTTGTCTAGCATGGACCTGCTGTCGCAGGCGCCATCAGTAGAATATGATAATCATCATGTGAGCCGCGGCGCGCGATGTCAAATCAGCCGCTTGATGGTCTGCTTGCGCCATACCAGGGCGTAATAGGCCATCTGCAGCACGAACATGGTTGCAAAGGTGACGGGATAGGCGATCCAGATGCCGCTGACGCCGATGGCGCGGCTGAGCAGGATCGCGACCGGCACCTCGACCGCCGCGATCGCCAGGGTCGAGAGCAACAGCGGCATCCACACCGTGCCGCCGGCGCGCATCGCGCCCGAAAACACCGTCGCCATGCCGAACAGCACCATGCTCCACAGCACGATGTACAGAAGCTGCTGCGCCAGCCCAAGCACGGCACTGTCGACGATGAAGAAGCCCATCAGCGGCCGCGCGAAGAGATAGCCAAGCACGACCAGCCCGCCGGTCAATACCAAGTTCAACTCGATCCCGGTCCGGACGATGGCGCCGACCCGGGCGGAATCGCCGCGGCCGATCGCCTGAGCGCCGAAGATCGACACCGATATCGCGATCGAGATCGCCGGAAACTGCACATAGCCCATCACCTGGTTGACCGCGCCGTACGCGGCCGTGGCGTCGGACCCGTAGCCGTTGACGAGGCCGAGCAGCACCAGCTCGGCAAGCGAGACCACCACCATGCCGATCGCGGTCGGAATGCCGAGCCGCAGCACGATGCGCAGCAGCGCGCCGTTCGGCCGCATCGCGCGCAGGAACGCGGCGTCGAAGGCAAGTGCATGGCGGTGCCGCAGCATATGGACATGCAGCCACAGCAGCGTGACCACGCCCGAGACCGCGGAGGCGATGGCAGCGCTGGCGACGCCGAGCATCGGCAGGCCGAGCCAGCCGCGGATCAGCGCCGGCGTCACCACCAGGCCGATGGCGGTCGAGACCGTCAGCGCAACCAGCGGCGTCACGGTGTCGCCGACGCCGCGCATCATCGCGGTCAGCAGCAGGAAAGCGAAGGTTATGGGCATCGTGATCATCATGATCCGCGCATAAGCCACCGCGGCGTCGAGGACGTCAGATGGCGTCGCGAGCGCGATCAAGAGCGGGCGGGCGAACAGGCCGCCGAGGACCGCGATCGCCAGCGCGAGCAGCAGCGTCACGGTCATGGTGGTGCCGGCGACCGCCTTCACCCGGTCGGGCTTGCCGGCTCCCCAGGCCTGGCCGATCATGACCGAGGCGCCGGCGCTGAGACCGATCACGAAGGAAATGAGGAAGAACATCACCGGGAAGAACACCGAGACCGCGGCGAGCGCATCGACGCCGATCATCTGGCCGAGATAGACATTGCTGACGGTGCCGAACAGCGATTGCAGCGCGTTGCTCAGCATCGGCGCGAGGAAGGCGAGGAAGGCTTTTCGTAAGGAGGCAGGCTTGGACACGTTCAAATTCCAGGAATGATACCGAGCTTGTGGAGCTTGGTGAGTAGATCAGGCAGCAAATACCGCTGTCGTCCCTGCGAAAGCAGGGACCCATACTCCGCCGCCTTTGCTATGGGCACGCGGCTAGTTCGACGCGCTGCAATGCTCTTCGGTGGTTATGGGTCCCTGCTTTCGCAGGGACGACATCCCGTTTGAGGTTACTCGTCCACATTATTCAAAACGCGCTAGTCCGCTTGATCGCTATGGGCGAGCCGGATCGCGTGATCGCGGATATCGGCGGGCCAGTCTGCGATCAGCGTCGCAAAGCGGCGCCGGTCGTGGGCGAACAGCGCGCGGATCGCATCTTCATAGTTCGGCCGGTTGCCGGCCATGGTCGTCATGAAGCGATAGGTGGCTTCCTGCGCGCTGCGCGTGCGGTCCTTGTCGCCGCTGGAGCGCCGCGCCTCGTCGATCAGCTTGCGGATCGCGACCGACGCGCCGCCCTTCTGCTGCGCGAGCCAGTCCCAATGCCGTGGCAGCAGCGTGATCTCGCGCGCGACGACGCCGAGCTTTGGACGTCCCGGGCCGCGCGGCGCGGTTGGCGCGGCCGGCTCCTCGTCGCGCGCAGGCGCGAGCTTCGGCAGCCGGCCCAGCACGTCATCGACCGAGCCGCGGAAATCGATATCGACCAGCGCCGAGGTGCGGCCGTTGAACACCAGGATCGCGGCGTCCTTGCGCTGGTCGAGGTGTTGCTTGGCGGCGCGCGCAACCTCCGGGAGGTCGCCGGCCCCGATGCGGTGCTCGCCTTCGAAGGCGACATAGGCAGGATTCATGGTAGACCTCTCAGATTGCGCGACATACCGCCCGGATAATTCTTGGCAATCGCGGCGCGTGGATCTCGACTTTCTGGTTTCCCGCTGGCACCAAACGCCGCCCGATTGCGCTGACCTTTCAGAGGATGCCCATGCTGACCGTTCACCACCTCAACAATTCCCGCTCGCAGCGCGTGCTGTGGCTGCTCGAGGAGTTGGGCGTGCCCTACGAGATCGTGCGCTATCAGCGCCAGCCGGACATGCACGCGCCGAAGGAGCTGCGCGCCATCCATCCGCTCGGCAAGTCGCCGGTCATCACCGACAACGGCAACACCATCGCCGAGTCGGGCGCGATCATCGAATATCTCGTCGCGACCTACGGCAACGGCCGGCTGATCCCGCCGCCGAACACGCCGGAGCGGCTGCGCTACACCTATTGGCTGCACTATGCGGAAGGATCCGCGATGCAGCCATTGCTGCTCAAGCTGCTGTTCACGCTGATGCCCAAGCGCGCGCCGGCGCTGCTGCGCCCGCTGGTGCGCAAGGTCTGCAACCAGGCGCTGACCGCGTTGGTCAATCCGCAGCTCAAGCAGCACATGGACTATTGGGAAGGCGAGCTTGCCAAGAGCGAGTGGTTCGCCGGCAGCGAGTTCACCGCGGCCGACATCCAGATGAGCTTTCCGCTGGAAGCGGCCCAGGCGCGCGGCGGGCTCGAGCAGGGCCATCCCAGGGCGATGGCGTTCCTGGAGCGCATCCACGCGCGGCCGGCCTATGCGCGCGCGCTGGAAAAGGGCGGGCCGTATCAGGTCGGCCGATAGTTTCGCGGTCATAACAGCGGCTCGGGCTTCGATGCCGTCTTTTTTATCCGGGTAATATCGCCTTGTCAATAATGCCCGGGTATAAATGGCGTGCCTAGACCACTGGAGCCGCCATGAAGACCGAGGACCGCAAGCTCGCCATCGCCGACTACAAGAAGCGCGCTGCTGTCGCCGGCGTGTTCGCGATCCGCTGCCGCGCGACCGGCGAGGTCTGGGTCGGGCAGGCGCTCGATCTCGACAAGATCGAGAACCGCATCTGGTTCACGCTGCGGATGGGCAGCCATCGTAACGCGGAGCTGCAGCGCGCCTGGACGGCCCACGGCGCGGATCATCTCTCACTCGAAACGCTGGAGCGGATCGAGGACGAGGAGCTCGCCTATGTGCGCGACACGCTGCTGAAGGAGCGCGTGCAGCATTGGCGCGCGGCGCTGGATGCGTTCGCGGTGTAGCCTAGTGTGACGGCAGCGGCTGCACGGTGACGCCGGGCGGCGGCACGTCGTCGTCGGGCACAAAAAAGTCCGACATCAGCGGCACCGAGGGATCGACGCGGTAGCGCTCGAAGTCGCGCACGCCATTGGCATAGAGCACCTTGTCGTCGATGCAGAAATGCCCGGTGAATTCGCGCGACGGCCGGGTGATGATCGCGTAGGCCGCATCGCCCATGATCTCGGGCGTGCGGCTCGCGCGTATCATCGCATCGCCGCCGAGCAGGTTGCCGACCGCGGCGGTCGCGATCGTGGTGCGCGGCCACAGCGCGTTGACGGCAATGCCGGCCGATTTCAATTCGCCCGCGAGGCCGAGCACGCACATGCTCATGCCGAACTTCGCCATGGTGTAGGCGGTCGAGTGCTCGAACCATTTCGTCTTCATGTCGAGCGGCGGCGACAGCATCAGGATGTGCGGGTTCTCCGCCTTCTTCAGATGCGGGATGCAGTATTTCGACACCATGAAGGTGCCGCGGGTGTTAATCCCCATCATCAAGTCGAACCGCTTCATGTCGGTCGCCTGCGAATTGGTCAGGCTGATGGCGCTGGCATTGTTGACGCAGACGTCGATGCCGCCGAACTCGGCGACGGTCTGCTCGATCGCCGCCAGCACCTGGGCCTCGTCCCTGATGTCGCAGAGCACCGGCAGTGCCTTGCCGCCGGCGGCGCGGACCTCGTCGGCGGCGGTGTAGATCGTGCCCTTCAGCTTCGGATGCGGCTCGGCGGTCTTCGCCGCGATCGCGACATTGGCGCCGTCACGCGCGGCGCGCAGCGCGATCGCCAGCCCGATGCCGCGGCTCGCGCCCGAGATGAACAGCGTCTTGCCTTTGAGCGATGTCATCTGCTGGCTCCTCCACAGTTAGGGACGCACCATGTCAGGCTTCCTCTCCCCTTGTGGGAGAGGCGAAGCGAAGCAAGCGGCAACCTCATTACGCTACCTCATTAGGCTACTAATCCGCGTACAGCACGCGCCCGCGTGTCTCCGGCAGCGCGAAGGCGGCGATGAAGAACACCGCGTAAGCCGCCACCGCGAAGATCGCGATCGCATTGCCGAGCGACGTCGTCGCCGACAGCGCGCCGACCAGGAATGGAAACAGCGCGCCGATGCCGCGGCCGAAATTGTAGCAGAAGCCCTGGCCCGAGCCGCGCAGCCGCGTCGGATAGAGCTCGGTCAGGAACGCGCCGATCCCGGAGAAATAGCCCGAGGCGAAGAAGCCGAGCGGGAAACCGAGTATCCAGAGGATCTCGTTGGTCAGCGGCAGCTGCGTGTAGAGAAGCACCACCGCCATGGCTCCGAGCGAGAAGATCAGGAACAGATTGCGCCGCCCGATCCGGTCCGCGAGCCACGCGCCCACGAGATAGCCGATGAAGGAGCCGATGATCAGCGTCGCGAGATAGCCGGTCGATCCGACGACAGAGAGCTTGCGCTCGGTGGTGAGGAAGCGCGGCACCCAGAAGGTGATGGCGTAATAGCCGCCCTGCATGCCGGTGCCGACCAGCGACGCCAGCAGCGTGGTCTTCAGGATCGGTCCGTGGAAGATCTCCCACAACGCCGCGGGGCCGCTGCCGGAGGCCTGCGCCTGCGCCATGGTCGCGGCGGAGATTTCCGGTTCGGTGACAGAGCGGCGGATGTAGAACACCAGAAGTGCCGGCAGCGCACCGATCACGAACATCCAGCGCCAAGCCGTCTCCGCCGGCAGAAGCGAGAACAGGATCGCCTGCGACAGCACGGCCAGGCCCCAGCCGACCGCCCAGCCCGACTGGACCGAGCCCACCGCGCGCCCACGATATTGCGGCCGGATCGCCTCCCCCATCAGCACGGCGCCCGCCGCCCATTCGCCGCCGAAGCCGAGACCGAGCACGGCACGAGCGATCAGGAGCTGATCGAAATTCTGCACGACAGCGCAGACCAGAGAGAAGAACGAGAACCAGATGATGGTGATCTGGAGCGTCCTGACACGCCCGATATGATCGGAGAGATAGCCGCCGAGCCAGCCGCCGATGGCGGAGGCGAGCAGCGTCACCGTGCCGGCAAGGCCGGCCGAGGCCGCATCGACCTTCCACAGGGCGATGATGGTACCGATCACCAGCGGGTAGATCATGAAGTCCATGCCGTCGAGCGCCCAGCCCGCAGCGCAGGCCCAGAACGTCCGCCGCTCGGGCGTGTTCATGTCGCGATAGAAGGCGAGCAGGCTGGTGTCCTCGATCTCTGCAACTTCCATCGATTTGGATTCGGCTGTGCTCATGCGCGTTCCCCGGAGAAATCTTTCACCGGCTCTTTGCGATCCGCGGCCGGAGGTGCGCGGACCGCCAATCTATCGCGATGTTGCAGGTTGGGCAAAGCCGCGTTTGCACGCCTTAGGCGCGGATCATCCTTTAGTATCCCGCGGCCTCCGAGCCGCGCGTGCGGGGATCCGGCGCGCCGAGCAGACCGTTGGTCGTGACGAGGATCGAGTTCGCGGAGGAGTAGCCGAGCGGCTCGACCAGTCTGTGGCCCTTGGCGCGCAGATCGCCCAGCACCGCGTCGGGAAAACCGCGCTCGATCCGGACCTCGTCGGGCAGCCATTGATGGTGCATGCGGGGCGCGGCGACCGCGGCCGCGATGTCCATCCTGTAGTCGATCACGTCGACGATGATCTGCGTCACGGCCGAGATGATGCGGCTGCCGCCGGGCGAACCCGTCACCAGCACCGGCTTGCCGTCCTTCAGCACGATCGTCGGCGACATCGACGAGAGCGGCCGCTTGCCGGGGCCCGGCAGGTTTGCCTCGAAGCCGACGAGGCCATAGGCATTGGAAGCGCCGACTGCCGCGGTGAAATCGTCGAGCTCGTTGTTGAGCAGCACGCCGGTGCCGTCGGCCACGAGGCCGACGCCATAGCTGAAGTTCAGCGTATAAGTGTTGCTGACGGCGTTGCCGCGACCGTCGACGACGGAAAAATGCGTCGTGTTGTCGCCCTCGTGCGGTTGCTTGGCGTTGCGCACATCGGTCCAGGGCGTGGCGCGGGCAGGATCGATGGTCGCGCGCTGTTTGGCGGCATAGTCCTTGTCGATCAGCAATTGCGTCGGCGCGTTGACGAAGGCGGGATCGCCGAGATAGCGCGCGCGATCGGCATAGGCGCGCTTCATGGCTTCGATCAGCAGATGCAGCGATGCCGCCGATCCCTGCTTCAGATCGGCAAGCTGAAAGCCTTCGAGGATGTTGAGCGTCTCCAGCAGCACCACCCCGCCGGACGAAGGCAGCGGCATCGACACGATGTCGTAGCCGCGATAGGTGCCGCGCACCGGCGCGCGGATGACCGGCTGATAGGATTTCAGATCCTCGAGCGTGAAGATGCCGCCGGCGTTCTTGATGCCGCCGACGAGCTTCTCGGCGACCGCACCCTCGTAGAAACCGCGCGGGCCTTGTTCGGCTATCGCGGTCAGTACGCCGGCGAGATCGCCCTGGATCAGCCGGTCGCCCTCGCGCAGCGGCGTGCCGTCGGCGTGCGAGAACGTCCTGGCCGAATTCGGCCAGCGCGACATGCGGCGATACATGTCGTTCAGCGTGTCCGATGTGTCGTCGGTGACGATGAAGCCGTCGCGCGCGAGGTCGATCGCCGGCTTGAGGATCTGCGCCAGCGTAAACTTGCCGGAGCCGTATTTCTCCAGCGCCAGCGAAAGGCCCGCGACCGTGCCGGGCACGCCGATCGCGAGCGCGGAGTTACGCGACTTGTCGGGATCGGGCTTGCCGTCGGCGTTCAGGAACATGTCGCGGCTGGCGGCCTGCGGTGCGGTCTCGCGATAGTCGATCGTGATGTCTTCGTTGCGATCGGCGGAATGGATCACCATGAAGCCGCCGCCGCCGATATTGCCGGCGCGTGGGTAGGTGACGGCCATCGCAAAGCCGGTCGCGACCGCAGCGTCGACCGCATTGCCGCCGCGCCGCAGGATGTCGGCGCCGACCTGCGCAGACAACCTCTCCTGCGCCACCACCATGCCGTTTTCGGCGCGAATGCTGCGAATCGTGTCTGCGGCTGAAGGTTCATAGAAGCGGCGCTGGACCTGGCCGAGGGCAGGCGTCGCGATACCAATCACCAGGAGAGCGGCAAACAGCCGTCGCGACATCGTTGCCGTCAGCGCCATCGAAATGTCCTGCCCTGTTCATCGCCGTATCAGTCCAACCGGCCCATGCTATATGGGAGCGGATTGGAGCGGCAAAAGCCTGCCTGTGGTTCGAGTTGGGGAATATCTTTCGCGATGACGGCAACAATGCAGACGGGCGCCGGTGACGCGAAGGCCACCACCAAGGTCTATCCTGGCCGCGCCGCCGTCGTCAGCTGGATCTTATTCGATTGGGCCGTGCAGCCCTATTTCACGCTGATCACGACCTTCGTGTTCGCCCCCTATTTCGCCACAAGCGTTGCGCCAAATCCCGCCACCGGGCAGTCGCTGTGGGGTTTTGCAATGGCCGCCGCGGGCCTTGCGATCGCGCTGCTGTCGCCGGTGTTAGGTGCAATCGCCGATGCCAGCGGCCGGCGCAAGCCGTGGATCGCGGGCTTCGGTGCGCTGCTCGTGATCGGCGCCAGCGCAATGTGGATCGGTAAGCCCGGCAATCCCGACATCATCCCGGCGCTGCTGCTCGCCTATGCGATCGCAAGCGTCGGCGTCGAGTTCGCCACCGTCTTCAACAATGCGATGATGCCGACCCTGGTGCCGCCGGAGCGCATCGGCCGGCTCTCCGGCACCGGCTGGGCTATCGGCTACGTCGGCGGCATCGTCAGCCTGATCATCGTGCTCGGCTTTCTCGCCGCAAATCCCGAGACCGGCCGCACTTTGCTCGGCTTCACGCCGTTGTTCGGGCTCGATCCCGCGACCCATCAGGGCGACCGTGCTGCCGGGCCGTTGACCGCGCTCTGGTTTATCATCTTCGTGACGCCGATGTTCCTGTTCACGCCGGATTATCCGGCGAAGCGCCGGTTGCGCGAGGCGCTCCGCGAAGGCCTGCGCGAGCTCAGGGAATCGTTGTCGAGCCTGCCCAGGCAGAAGTCGCTTGCGGCATTCCTGCTCGCCAACATGATCTACACCGATGGTCTGGTGTCGCTGTTCGCGTTTGGCGGCATCTATGCCGCCGGTACGTTCGGCTGGCATACGATCCAGATCGGCACCTTCGGCATCATGCTCGCGATCGCCGGCGCGTTCGGCGCATGGTTCGGCGGCAAGCTCGACGATGCATTCGGACCGAAGCGCGTGATCACGGCCAGCCTGTTGATTCTGCTGTTTGCGATCGTCGTGATCCTCACCGTGAACAAGGATTCCATCCTGTTCATACCGGTCGCGCCGCCGGTGCCTGGCGATGCGTTGTTCGCGGGCGCGGCGGAGCGCGCCTATCTCGTGCTGGGCTGCCTGATCGGTGCAGCCGGCGGCCCGCTCCAGGCCGCCTCCCGCACACTGCTGATCCGCCTCGCACCGAAGGATCGCATCGCGCAGTATTTCGGCCTGTTCGCATTGACCGGGAAGGTGACATCCTTCATCGGCCCGCTCCTGATCGGCATGATCACCGCCGTGACCGCTAGCCAGAAGGCCGGCATGGCCGTGCTGGTGGTGTTCTTCGTTGCAGGACTGGGGCTATTGGCGAAGGTGCGCGGATAACTCATCGCCGTCGTCCCGGCGAAGGCCGGGACCCATACCGCGTGATCTATCAAAGGCGCGCTGGGGCTGGTTGTTGCTCACTAACCAAAGCCGGTGGTTATGGGTCCCGGCTTTCGCCGGGACGACCGTGCTGAGAGTTTAATGCCTGAAGTGCCGTGTTCCCGTGAACACCATGGCGATGCCGTGCTCGTCGGCGGCCTTGATCACCTCGTCGTCGCGCATCGAGCCGCCGGGCTGCACCACGGCGGTGGCGCCGGCCTCGATGCAGGCGAGCATGCCGTCGGCGAACGGGAAGAACGCATCCGATGCCACCACCGAGCCCTTGGTGAGCGGCTCGGCGAGCTTGAGCTCAGCTGCGGCATCCTGCGCCTTGCGCGCGGCAATGCGGGCTGAATCCACCCGGCTCATCTGGCCCGCGCCGATGCCGACGGTGGCGAGATCCCTGGCGTAGATGATGGTGTTGGACTTGACGTGCTTGGCCACGCGGAACGCGAACTTGAGATCGCGCATCTCGGCATCGGTTGGCGCCCGCTTGGTCACGACCTTGAAGGTCATGTCGTCGACCACGGCGTTGTCGCGGCTCTGCACGAGCAGGCCGCCGGCGACGGTCTTGGCGGTGAGGCCGACCGCGCGCGCGTTCGGCAGGCCGCCGGCGAGCAGCAGGCGCAGATTGCGCCGGCCGGCGATGATCGAGATCGCTTCCTCGGTCGCATCGGGCGCGATGATCACTTCGGTGAAGATGCCGATGATGGCGCGGGCCGCGTCCGCATCGAGCGTGCGGTTGACCGCGATGATGCCGCCATAGGCCGAGGTGGAGTCGCAGGCCAGCGCGCGGGCATAGGCGGTGGCGAGATCGGGGCCCTCGGCGACGCCGCAGGGATTGGCATGCTTGACGATGACGCAGGCCGCGGTGCGCCCGGCGTCGAACTCGCCGATGCATTCATAGGCCGCATCGGTGTCGTTGATGTTGTTGTAGGAGAGCTCCTTGCCCTGGAGCTGCCGTGCGGTGGAGACGCCCGGGCGCTTGTCCGGCGTGGCGTAGAACGCCGCGGTCTGATGCGGGTTCTCGCCATAGCGCAGCGACTGGATCAGCCGGCCGCCGAAAGCGCGGAAGTCGGGCGCGTCGATCTCGAGCTGACGGTTGAACCAGTTCGAGATCGCGGCATCATACGCCGCGGTGCGGGCATAGGCCTTCGCGGCAAGGCGCCGGCGCAGCTTCAGCGTGGTCGCGCCCTTGTTGGCGGCGAGTTCGTCGAGCACGGCCTGATAGTCCTGCGCCTCGACCACGACGGCGACGTCGTCATGGTTCTTGGCGGCGGCGCGGATCATCGCGGGCCCGCCGATGTCGATGTTCTCGATGCAGTCTTCGAAGCCCGCGCCTTTGTCGACGGTCGCCTCGAACGGATAGAGATTGACGACGAGGAGATCGATCGGCGCGATGCCATGCGTCTTCATCGCGTCGGCATGCTCCTTGTTGTCGCGGATCGCGAGCAGGCCGCCATGCACCTTCGGATGCAGCGTCTTGACGCGGCCGTCCATCATCTCGGGGAAGCCGGTCAGCTCGGACACGTCCCTCACCTCGAGGCCGGCGGCGGCTATGGCCTTGGCGGTGCCGCCGGTCGAGACCAGCTCGACATCGTGCGCGGCAAGCGCCTTTGCGAATTCGACCAGGCCGGTCTTGTCGGAAACGGAAAGGAGAGCGCGGGTGACGCGGCGAAGCTGCTCGGTCATATCGGAAAATCCCTGGCTGTTAAGGCAGCCGGGTAGCATGGTTTGGCAGGGTTCGGAACCGTGAAGGGCCGGTTTGGCCACAAATTTACAGCGGAAGTTCCGGCTCGCGGCGAGCGTTGCGGCGGGCATTGGTGACGGCCGGCGATGCGGTGGAGCGGACAAAGCTCCAGCGGATCGAGGACGCCTGCCGCGCGTCCTGACGGATCACGATCTGGGCGGTGCGGCGCGGGCCGTCATTGCCGGCCAGGAACACGCTGTCCTCGAGGTCGACCTTGTCGTCGAGCGCCTCGAAGGTCCAGACGTCGCGGTTCGGCAGCACCAGCATCACGCCGCGGGCATCCGAGAGCCGGCTCGCCTTCACCGCCGGATGCAGATGGAAGCGCAGCGCGAAATCGGCATCGCTGCCCTTGATGCGGCCGCCCGGCGCCGGCGACAACGAATCTTCGCCCTCGAGCCGCGTGCCGTCCTGCGAGACCATCAGCACGCGGCGGTGGATCACGCCGAAGCGCGAGAGATAGCCGTCATGCGAGGCGGTCAGCACGTCGCCGTCGGGAACGGCTTCGCGGTAGCTCTCGACATTGCTCGGGACCGCTGGTGATGGGCGCGCCGTGCAGGAGCCGCTTCATCGCCGACATCTCGACGAACTGGCATGACGAGGTCTCGTGATAGGTCAGCGTCGAATGCGCCGCCGTGCTGCGTGCGAACGGCCGCCAATTGTCGCGGCCCGTGGTCGGCATGCCGCAATTGGTGACGATGCGGCTGATGCCGGACGACAGTTCGAACGACAGGCAGCCGGCGTGAGCGTCGTGGCTGACGCCGGCCGGCGGCGGCGGGCCGGTGTCGATGATCAGCGTGGTCTGGCCGGCATCGAGGCGCTGGAAGCCGGTATGCGGCATGTTCGCCATCGGCACGCCGTGGGTGTCGTCATAGGCGAGCAGCGTGGCGAGCAGGTCCGAAGAGGTCGCGCTCATGCCGTTGAACAGCGCGAAATTGCCGTCGCCGTGCCGGAAGAAGCGCAGCATCGGCATCATGCGATCGATCGCGTTGAGCAGCGCCGGCGGCGGCGCGATGTTGCGCGCCGCAAAGGTCTGCCGCAGTGGCAGTAGGTCGATCAGGAGTTCGATCAGCGCGCCCGGGTTGCGGGAGATGTGTCCACCGTCGGGCAGGATCTGCCGCTGCAATTCGTCCGAGAGCCTGCGCGTCGCCGATTTGATGTTGCCCGCCTGGTTGGCGAGACAGAGCGAGGCGTAGCACAGCGCGATCAAGACCTGCAGGCGCGGAACGCCGTCATTGTCGAGCGTCGCGTGGCGCAGATAGCGGATCTCGCGCGCCAGCCCGCGCAGATATTTGCGGTAGAATTTTCCGTCGGTGTCGCCGAGCACCAGGGGTGCCTGCGACAGCAGCGAGATCACCCGCCGCGCGCGCACATCGGCGCGGCGCTCCAGCGGCCGCTTGCGGGCCTGGTTGGAGATCCAGTCGTCGACCAGCGAGCGGGCGTTGGCTCGCGTCAGCGCAGTGTCGGCTGCGCGCAAATGGCGCAACCAGCCGAAGCCGAGCAGCGCAACTTCCCAATCCTCCGACGGCGGCTCGAGATCGAAGATCGAGCGGCCGTGGCAATTGACGATCTTGCCGGCGAAGACGAACCGGCCGGCATAGATTTCGGCGGCGCGGGTCGCGTCCGCGGTGCGCAGGTCGTGCGGTGCGATGATCAGCCGGTCGGTGCGGCCGGGCCAGACCCGCGACAGCGCAACCGTGCTCCCGCTGGCGCGTGCGAGCATGCTGCGGGCAAAGCGGCCAGCAATCAGCGTCGAGATGCGTCTGCTTTGAGCGACCGACACGCCTAACCTTGCGGGGAGGGAATTTTCAACGAATCCTTATTTAATCCGGAAACGCGGCCAAGACACCTGCCAAGACACCTGCCAAGAAACTTGCCAAGAAACCTGCCCAGACACCCTCTTGATACCGCACGAATCACTTCGAGCTTAGAGGACTGAAGTTTAAAATCAGGATTTAACCAGCCGGGCCGCGTAAAATCCATCCAGCCCGCCGAGCCGCGGGTCGGCATTGGGCAAATGGCTCGGCAAAGTGCGCAGATCGCCGTCGGCGGTGATGATGTCGTCGAGGCCGGTGACCTCGCTCTTCTCGACCGGCGCACGGCGCAGGTCTGATTCGCTCGCCAGCAGCGCGGCGATCGCGTGCTCGCCTTCCTCCGGTTCCAGCGAACAGGTGCAATAGACCAGCGTGCCGCCGGGCTTGAGCAGCGACACCGATTTTCGCAGCAGCCGCTGCTGCAGCGTCACCAGGGCGGCGATGTCGGACTCCTGCCGCAGCCATGCCACGTCGGGATGGCGGCGGATCGTGCCGGTCGAGGTACAGGGCGCGTCGATCAGAATACCGTCGAAGGTTGCGGCCTCGGCGGGCCATTCGGCGGCGTCGGCAACGACGGTCTCGGCCTGCAAGGCCAGACGCGTGAGATTGTCGCGCAGCCGCGCCACGCGCGCCGGCGAGCGATCGACCGCGGTGACGTGCGCGCCGGCATGCGCCAGCTGCGCGGTCTTGCCACCGGGGGCGGCGCAGAGATCGGCAATGGACTTGCCCTTGACGTCGCCGAACAGCCGGGCGGGCAAGGCGGCAGCGGCGTCCTGCACCCACCATTGTCCTTCGGCGAAGCCGGGCAGCATGGTCACCGAACCGTGCAGCAGCATCCGCACCGTTCCCGTCGGCAGTGTCTCGCCATGCAGGCGGCTCGCCCATTGCGCGGGATCGGACTTCACCGTCAGATCGAGCGACGGCTCGTGGCCGAGCGCAAGCGCCATGTCGCGCGCGGTGGCTTCGCCGTAATGCGCGTTCCAGCGCGCCAGCATCCATGGCGGCAGGTCCAGCGTCTGCATGCTGATCTCGTCGATCAGGCCCTGGCCCTCGCGCGCGCAGCGGCGCAGAACGGCGTTGACGAGGCCGGCATAGCGCGCGGCGCGGCGGTCGGATTGCACGAGGCGAACGGAGAGGTCGACCGCGGCGTGATCCGGCACGTCCATCCAGAGGATCTGCGCCGCGCCGATCAGGAGCGCGCTCTGCGCGCGGGGCGCATCGGAGGGAATTCCCTTGTCGAGCAGGCGGGACAGCACATGGCCGAGCGTGCCGAGCCGGCGCAAGATGGTCGACACCAGCCGGCGCATCAGCGCGCGGTCGCGGTCGGCCAGCGTCTTCAGTCCGGGGTGGGCGCCGCTGCCGTCGAGCTGGTCGTCGAGCGTGCGGTGCTTGTGCAGCACGCCGTCGACGATGTCGGCGGCAATCCGCCGTGCCGCAAGACCGGGCACTTCGGCAGGTACTGCAAATCTTGAAGGAGGCATGAAGCGGAGATATCTCGAAGGTGCTGAGTTACATTCGGCTCATGCCCATCAACTCCATACCACCTCTGGCATGCGAATATGCCAAATGTAAGAATCGCCTTGCGGGATTTCGTGATCGTGATGTCGTCACTGAGCCAGCACAGAGATACGGAATCCGCAGGCAGAAAGTTTTGTCATGTCTGATAAATCGCCATTGTCATCGCCGCCGGAGGCGGCGCCGCGCAAGCCGCTGACGCCGGCCGCGCAACGCGCGCTCGCCGAGGCCGCGGCGCGGCGCAAGGCTGCCGAGGAGGCGGCCGCGCAGAACGTGGCGGCGCGGCCGAAGGAGTTCCAGGGTCCGAAGGGGCCGGAACCGACGCGTTACGGCGATTGGGAGACCAAGGGCATCGCCTCGGACTTCTGAGAGTCTCTTGGAGCGCCTTGCTTGACGGCCCGACTAGGCCGATCTGGGAATATGTCCCTACTTATAGAGATGACGCACCAAAACCAGCACATTAATTCCTATTCTGGTGTTACCTTGATGGTCATTGCGAGATTCGTTGCGATGGTCGTGGTGGGAAATTCCAAATTATTTGGATCAAGTCCCTTGCGGCGCAGTTGCGCAAGATGCAACAAATTCCGATGCGAATAGGATTTGTCCTATTCAAAGACAAACGGCCCGCAGGGTTTCCCCAACGAGCCGTTTGCTGGTCCCGGGCAGTTCGAAAAGAACTGCCGAGATCGCCAGCTAGGTAAGGCGGGGTTGGTTTACTTGTTCAGGGCGAACCAACCCGCGCCGCTAGCATTTCCGGTATGCTTGTGTTTGGCGCTGTTTCGCAACAGGTAACCCATTCTACCCCACATAAAAAACAGGTTGCGAGAATTCCGAAACGGAGTCCTTCCGGTGAGTCGGCCTTGATTCGCCTGCCCGCGATTATGTCTTGAAGCGCATGCACAAGCCCAAAGCCAAGAAGATCGCCAAGACCGAGCGCAAAACCAGCACCAAAGACTAGTTGTACGCTGGCTGCTTTGATGATCAAAGATTGAGCCGGGGCTGGCAAATGTCAAAAGTAGCATTTCAATTGCGGTACGACGGACCTGCGCTCTCAGAGCATGGGATGGATGTCGCTGATCTTGCGCCGGCGCTTTTGGCTCTCGGTGATCTGATCAAGCGCGCAAACTTCGCCGTCAATGGCGATGCTTCAAAAGTAAACCTGATTGTCCAATCTGATTTTGAGCACAAGTGTTTCCAGGTAAATTTGGAATTGGTTCAGTCGATTCTGAAGACGATTAGTTCATTTTTGACAGATGAGCACGCGCTAAAGAATGCCCAGACAATTGCCGGGTGGCTCGGTCTTATCGGTGTGCCAACAACCGTTGTAGGTCTCTTTGCGTACCTTGCCAAACGCAAGGGAAAGGAGATTGAGAGTGTCACGCCGGTCAATGCTGTTTTGTCTGATCAGACGACAATTTCGACTTCCGATTCTCAAGGGACGGTCGCCGTTAAGTTCAAGGGTGACGGCGACGGGCATACGATAATCGTGAATCAGAATGTCTACATGCTCGGAGAAGACCCGGTTATTCGAGACTATGCTGCGAAAGTTGTCTCGCCGCTAAAACGAGAGGGTATTGATACGCTGCAATTCAATCCAGAGACACCCGCAAAAGGTGCCTTAATTACGAAGGCAGATGCTGAGTCCATCATTTCCGGTCGCTCTGAGTTGAAAGAGGCCGAAGAGGAAACATTTGAGCCGCAGCCAATCGTCGCGCACTTACAAATTAGTCGACCTGACTTTGAGCCAAAGGCTCATGTTTGGCGTTTTCGTTATGGGGACAAAACGATATCGGTTGATATCGGTGATACCGACATTGCCCAACAGGTCAGGGCGCGCGGCGTGCTAGGCCTTGCGGACACTTGGCGAGTTAGAATGTTGGTGACGGAGAAGCGAACATCCGCCGGAAACTACAAGAATGAATACAAGATTGCCGAAGTCTTAGATTTCATCCCAGCACCTCGGCAGGCAAACTTCCCTTTCATTTCTGACGACGACGCCAACGAAGAAATTTGAGCGCCATCTGCTTAAGTATATAATTGGGAATATGTCCCCTCACGAGAGAATAAATCCTTATCGTGGGACGGGGCGTCCGCCCTTCCGCCGGACCCCTTGGGGCCGGCGCGTCTCGGCGGCGCTGCCATGGGTGTTCGTTCTCGGCATCGCCGTGGGCAGCACATTGCCGATCCGCCAATGGGTGCATTTGCCGCCGACCTGGTCGCTCGGCAGGTCTCGCGACACCGATATCATCTGGCAGCGGACCGGCGCGCCCGACATCAGGCACAACGTTGATGTGATCAGGACGATCGACGGCGACACGTTCGAGGCGCGGGTGCATTTCCCGCCGGGCCCGGATCTGTACACGCGTGTCCGGCTGCGCGGCATCGATGCGCCGGAACTGAAGGCGTCTTGTGCGCGCGAACTGCAAATGGCGCAAGCAGCGACGGTGGCGCTGCGCGACCTGCTGGGCCAGGGCGATGTCGCGATCTACAATGTCGGTCCCGACAAATACCAGGGACGTGTCGTCGCCGACGTCGCGACCAGGAAGACCGACAATGTTTCGGCCGCTCTGCTCGCCGCCGGCCATGCCCGCGCCTACAATGGCGGACACCGGTTCGGTTGGTGCGGATATTTTGCGCGCTAGAGCCTGATGAGGTTAGGTTGAGCTGGAACGGCATCGAAAGATCACCTCTCCCATCGGGAGAGGTCGATTTGCGCCAGCAAATCGGGTGAGGGGTCACGGTCTATCGAGAGAGCAAGAGCCCTCACCCGGATTGCGCTGGACGATGCTGCGCATCGCCAGGCGCAATCCGACCTCTCCCCGTCGGGGAGAGGTGAACCGAGACCGCGCCAAGCCGATTCCACCAAAACTCATCGCGCGCTAGGCGACAGCGTCAAACCGGGTCGGGCAAACAAAAAGCCGCGCATCCGCGCGGCTTCTCCTTGGACGAGACGCTGTGCCTGATCAGCGGGTGACGACAACGGTCGTGCCGACCTCGACGCGCGAGTAGAGATCCGTGATGTCGTCGTTGAGCATGCGGATGCAGCCATAGGAGACGAAGCCGCCGATCGAGCCCGGCACGTTGGTGCCGTGGATGGCGTATTCGCCGCCGGTCAGCGTCATCGCCGCGACGCCCATCGGGTTGCGCGGCGAGCCGCCGGGAATGACGTCGGGGATATCAGGCTTGTCGCGCTTCACCTCGGCGGGCGGCGCCCAGGCCGGGTTGAGATACTTGCCCTCGATCTTCGTCGTGCCGGACCATTGCTTGCCGGCCTTGCCGACGCCGACCGGATAGCGCACGGCGTGGCCGTTATCGAGGATGAGATAGAGCCGCCGTTCGTTGGTCTTCACTACGATGGTGCCCGGCGAATAAGTGTCCCCGTGCATTCCCACCATTTCCGGCCGGGCTTCGGCCGCCTGCGACGTCAAAACAACCGCGCCAAGGGTAACAGCAGCCGTGGCAGCCAGCGCCACCGCAAACTTCATCGACATCAACCTCTCCACTTCCCAACAGCTCCCGCGAGGAAGCCAAAAACGAAGATGCAGAGCCCTTGAAAAACCGGGCCTGCCGGTCTCACGCACGCAACATTAACCGCGTGTGTTAACCGGGTGGTTTCACACCGGCCGCGAGACACGTCCTGATGGCGGGAGAGAATGAAAAGTTCGGATTAAAGTAAATGACCTGGAAACAACACTTGGCCACAAACGCGCCTCAATCGCGCCTTGCCTCTGACAATCCCGTGAAGCGCCCGTTGCAGGAAACGGGAAGGGCCGCGGCGGTGATCGCGCGCGGCCCTTCTTTGGTCTTCTGATCCTTGCTGCTGCTGGCCTTACGCCGGCGCGCCCTTCTGGTTCTGCCGGTTCTTGACGAGGTCGTCGACGACAGCGGGATCTGCCAGGGTCGAGGTGTCGCCGAGGCTGCCGGGCTCGTCCTCGGCGATCTTGCGCAGGATGCGGCGCATGATCTTGCCGGAGCGGGTCTTGGGCAGGCCCGGTGCGAACTGGATCTGGTCGGGCGAAGCGATCGGGCCGATCTCCTTGCGCACCCAGGTGACGAGCTCCTTGCGCAGATCCTCGGTCGGCTGGACGCCCGCCATCAGGGTGACATAGGCGTAGATGCCCTGGCCCTTGATGTCGTGCGGGAAGCCGACCACCGCCGCCTCCGAAACCTTCTCGTGCGCGACCAGTGCGCTCTCGACTTCCGCGGTGCCCATGCGATGGCCGGAGACGTTGATGACGTCGTCGACGCGGCCGGTGATCCAGTAATAGCCGTCGGCGTCACGCCGGCAGCCGTCGCCGGTGAAGTACTTGCCCTTGTAGGTCGAGAAATAGGTCTGCTCGAAGCGGGCGTGATCGCCGTAGACCGTGCGCATCTGGCCGGGCCAGGACCGCGTCAGGCAGAGATTGCCGGTGGTCTCGCCTTCCAGCACCTTGCCATCGGCGTCGACGATCTCAGGCACCACGCCGAAGAACGGCTGCGTCGCCGAGCCCGGCTTGAGCTTGGTTGCGCCCGGCAGCGGCGTGATCAGGATGCCGCCGGTCTCGGTCTGCCACCAGGTGTCGACGATCGGGCAGCGGTCGTCGCCGACGACGCGGTGATACCACTCCCAGGCTTCGGGATTGATGGGCTCGCCGACCGAGCCGAGCAGGCGCAAGCTCGCGCGCGAGGTCTTCTTCACGGGCTCGTCGCCCGATTGCATCAGCGCGCGGATCGCAGTCGGCGCGGTGTAGAAGATGTTGACCTTGTGCTTGTCGATGACGTTCCAGAAGCGGGAATTGTCAGGGTAATTCGGCACGCCTTCGAACATCAGCGTGGTCGCCCCGTTCGCCAGCGGCCCGTAGAGGATGTAGCTGTGGCCGGTGACCCAGCCGACGTCGGCGGTGCACCAGTAGATGTCGCCGTCGTGATAGTCGAAGACGTATTGATGCGTCATCGAGGCGAACACGAGATAGCCGCCCGTGGTGTGCAGCACGCCCTTGGGCTGGCCGGTCGAGCCTGAGGTGTAGAGGATGAACAGCGGGTCCTCAGCATGCATGTGCTCGACCGGGCATTCCGTCGTCACCATTGCCGCCGCCTCGTGGTACCAGAGGTCGCGCGTCGGGTTCATGTCGACCTTGCCGCCGGTGCGCTTGACCACCACGACCCAGTCGACGCCGTCGGCCTTGGCGAGCGCCGCGTCGACATTGGCCTTCAGCGGCACCTTCTTGCCGCCGCGCAGGCCTTCGTCCGCGGTGATGATGACCTTGGATTGGCAGTCGTTGATGCGCTGGGCGAGGCTGTCCGGCGAGAAGCCCGCGAACACGACCGAGTGGATCGCGCCGATGCGTGCGCAGGCCAGCATCGCATAGGCGGCTTCGGGAATCATCGGCAGGTAGATGGTGACGCGGTCGCCCTTCTTGACGTTGCGGGTGCGCAGGATGTTGGCCATCCGGCAGACCTCGTCGTGCAGCTCCTGATAGGTGATGTGCTTTGACTGCGAGGGATCGTCGCCTTCCCAGATGATCGCGGTCTGGCTGGCGCGCGTGTGAAGATGCCGGTCGATGCAATTGTGGGCGACGTTGAGGACGCCGTCCTCGAACCATTTGATCGAGATGTTGCCGGGCGCGAACGAGACGTTCTCGATTTTCGTCGGCGCCTTCATCCAGTCGATGCGCTTGGCCTGCTCTGCCCAGAAGCCGTTCGGGTCCTTGACCGAGTGCGCGTACATCTCGCGATATTTGGCGTCATCGATATAGGCGCGCTTGGCCCAGTCGGCCGACACGTCATAGATCTTCTCGGACATCATTTTCCTCCACTCATTGCCGATCGCGAACGACGCGACGGCAAGCCGTCTTGATCATTGCCGCGATTATGCGTTGCCGCATTCCGGCCCGGCAAGGAAAAAGGACTGTCACTTTCGTCGCGTTGAAGCCGCCGGATAGTCCGCCGGCTTCCGCTTGTGATAGGACGGCTTACCGCAACGCATCGACGAGAGAAACCTATGCGCCATCGCCTGCTCGGGGTCACTGGTCTCTTGGTCGTAGTGGTGTCGTTCTCTGCGACGTTCGCCGCCACCGCAGCAGTGCCGCGTGCGATGACGATGTGCTGACGCTGAATTTGATGGACGGCTTCAGGATAATTGAACGGATTGTCGGACGCCGCCGCGATGAGCTGTGTCAACACGTTCGTGACCGCATAATCCTTGATTGCGGCTAGCGGTTGGACCGGCCCGTGGCTGCCGAACTCGAGCCGCGCCCCGGCGAGAGCGGCGTGCGAAAGGGCAAGGTCGCTGACCTGATCTGGGGATCGCGGTGGTCCGACAGCGGCGTTCAAACGCCGGTTTCCGGTACCGCGCTCGCGTCATTTTGTCCGATCCCGGGCAGCCCAAAATCAACGTTAGCGGGCGAATGGCACCCATGAAAGGTAATTCGACACCTTCAATAACTGATTCGCGACTCGCAATGTCGGCCCCGACGCCCTAAATCGCCAAACCGAGGCCAGACGGCCCACCGGAACGAAGCCCGAAGCAACGGCATTACCGGGAGAACAGCGGAACAAGGCGTCTTGCGAGAATAATGATGGATCAGCAGAATATCGCGGCTGTGCGGCCCGTTTCCGCCGATCCCGCTGTCGCCTTGGCAAAGGCACTGGGCCAGTGGCCGAAGCAGACGCCACGCGCAAAGCTGCGATCGCCATCGACGCTCAAGCTCGACGCGTCCGCTGCCATCAGAACGACGGTTGAAGAACTGGCGCGCGATCTGGGCCTGCGGCTCGGCGACCAGAACGAGCTCACCATCCGGCGCATCAAGCGCGGCAAGGGCTACTCCTTCGTCCGTCCCAACGGCGCGCATATCCGCGACGCTCGCACCATCCGCCGGCTGCACGCGATGGCGGTGCCGCCGGCCTATCGCGAGGTGCGTTACTCCGCCGATCCCAACTCGCACCTCCAGGCGGTGGGCCGCGATGCCGCGGGCCGGCTGCAATATCGCTATCACGCCGATTGGGAGAAGGTCCGCGAGCACCGCAAGGCGCATCGCCTGGAGAAGCTCGTCGGCGCACTGCCAAAAATCCGGCGCAAGGTCTCGGCGTTCCTGTCGGGCGACGAGCCGACGCGCGAGTTCGCGCTCTCGGCCGTGATCGAGCTGATCGCGCGCACTGCGATCCGCCCCGGCAACGAGTCCTATGCCCGCCTCAACGGCACCCGCGGCGCCACCACGCTGCTGAAGTCCAACGTCACGCTCGAAGACGACTGCTTCGTGCTGACCTTCAAGGCAAAGGGCGGCAAGGCGGTGCGGAAGGAGTGCGACGCCGCCAAGCTGGTGCGCGCCATCGGCATCCTGCAGGGCGTCCCGGGCAAGCGCATGTTTCAGTATTACGACCGCTCCGGCGTGGTGCGGGCCGCCTCGACCACGGCGGTGAATGCGTTTTTGCGCGAGATCGCCGGAATCAAGATATCGCTGAAGGATTTTCGGACACTGATGGCGTCCGCCGTCGTCGTGGAATCGCTGTCGCGGATCACGCCGGCGACGAGCCAGCGCGGCCGCAAGAAGCAGGTGCTGGACGCAATCCGCGCCGCCGCGGACAAGCTCTCCAACACGCCGGCGATCTGCCGCAAGAGCTACGTCCACGATACCATCGTCACTGCGTTCGAGGAGGGCATCCTCGAGCGCTTCGCCGCGACCATGGGAGGCTACCGCACCCAAAGCAAGCGCGAGCAATTGCTGGCGCAGGTGGTGATGGCGGCCGGGGCGTAAGGGCCGCAAATTCTATGTCGTCCCGGCCAAGCGAAGCGCGAGCCGGGACCCAAAACCACCAAAGCACGAGATCGAGTGAGCTGGGGCCCCAGCGTGCTTCAACAATGCAAGGCTGTGGTTATGGGTCCCGGCTTTCGCCGGGACGACGATAGAGTTTGCTTACAGCCCGCCCATCTTGCAGACGAGCTTCCACTCCTCCGCCGTCACCGGCTGCACCGACAGGCGCGAATATTTCACCAGGGCCATGTCGGCGAGCTTCTTCTCGGCCTTGACCGCGGCCATCGTCACCGGCGTCTTCAGGGGCTTGTCGGCCTTGATGTCGACGCAGACGAATTTGCCGGTCTTGTCGGTCGGGTCGGGATAGGCTTCCTTGATGATCTCCGCGATCCCGACGATCTCCTTGCCCTCGTTGGAATGATAGAAGAACGCCTTGTCGCCCTTCTTCATGTTCACGAGGTTCTGGCGCGCGGTGAAATTGCGCACGCCGGTCCAGGCCTCGCCCTTGGCGCCCTTCGCGACCTGCTGGTCCCAGGACCACACCGACGGTTCGGATTTCACGAGCCAGTAGTTCATGACAACTCACCCCATTCGATTGCGCCGCAATCTACAGCGACGTGGATGCCCGCGACAAGCGCGGGCATCCGATCCAGAGCGTTTTCAAGCGAAGTGGGTGCCGGTTCGCGTGAAGAAAACGCATCAAATGGAGAAGCGCAGCGCGGCACCTACTGTTTCAAATATCGATCGAAGAACTTGGCGATATCGGTGAACGCCTCCTTCGTCTCGGGCGCGTCGACGTTGAACTGGTGTTGGGCGTGCGACTGACCCTCATAGACATTGAGATCGGCGATCACGCCGGCGCGGCGCAATTTGCGATGCGTGCGAACCGTGTTGCTGAGGAACAGATCGCGCGTGCCCGATGTCAGGATGGTCGGCGGAAAGCCCTTGAAGTCACCATAGATCGGCGAAATGTAGGGGTTCTTCAGGCTGGTGCCGTTTGCATAAAGCTTGGCCGCGCGGCCGAGCCAGCCGTCCCAGGTCACCAGCACATTGTCGACCCATTCATTGCTCGCGTAGCTGTCGCCGATCTTGTCGATATCGGACCATGGCGTGCCCGGTGCGATGGCTGCGGGCAGCGGCAGCTTCTCATCCTTCGCCCGCAACACCATCGCAAGCGTCATCGCCCCGCCGGTCGACGTGCCGAAGATCGCAAGCCGGCGGTGCTCGTGCGCTTTCAGAACTTCCTTCCAGACCGCCATCGCATCGTCCAACGCCGCGGGATAAGGGAAGTCCGGCGGCATCCGGTAGTCGATCGAGATGACCTTGAAGCCGCCGAAGCCGGCCATCATGATGGCTTCCGGCAGCGCGGCTTCGCCGGGGCCGAACACATAGCCGCCGCCGTGGACGTGGATCAGCAGGCGCCGCCTGTTCTCGAGCGCGATCTTGTTCGGGGTCACGATGTAGCAGTGCACGCCGGCGAGTTTGGTCTCCTCGACCTTGACGCCGAGCTTCGCCTTCAGCGCCGGAATGCCCGCGATCAGAAGCTTGGCGCGGCGATCGATCAACTCCTTCCATTGCGCCGGGGTTTTGGGATCGGCGTTGAAATGCGGCGGATAGGGCGCGCCGATCATTGCCTGCATCTCGGAAGACACGTCGGCTGTTGGATTGCCGATCGATTTGAGCGGCGCAACCCGCTTGCCGTTGTCGGCATTGGCGGCGGCCTCGCTCTTGGCAAGGTCGTCGTAGGTGGCGGCCGTTTGGGCGTGGGCTATGGCGGATGAGGCGGTGAGGGCGACGGCGAGGCTGATCGAAAGGATGGCGCGATGCGGTTGACGCATGGGTTTTCCCTTGGGATCCGCTTTTCGATTTGTTGGACCGGGATCCGACGGTTCGCCGCCACGCTAGTACGGCGCGCACGTATCGTGAAGCTCCGCCACGCGCGACCGTGACGTGCGTTACTCCGCCTTGAACGGCCGCGTCAGCAGGCCTTCGATTGCGGCGTCAACGGTCAGCCGGTCGCCCAGGATCGCGGCGACCGCGTTTGACACCGGCATGTCGACCTTCTGCGCAGCGGCGAGCTCGCACAGCACCGGCGCGGTGAACGCGCCTTCGGCGAGCTTCCCGACCGGTGCGGCTTCGCCGCGTCCGAGCGCGAGGCCGAGTGCGAAATTGCGCGATTGCGCGGTCGAGCAGCTGAGCAGGAGATCACCCAATCCCGACAGGCCCGAGAGGGTTTCGGTGCGGGCGCCGCAGGCGCGGCCCAATCTTGCGAGCTCGCTGAAGCCGCGCGTGGTCAGCGCGGCGAGCGCGGAGGCGCCGAGCTTGCGCCCGACCGCGATGCCGACTGCGATCGCCAGCACGTTCTTGGCCGCACCGCCGATCTCGACGCCCCGGATGTCCGTGGAGTGATAGGGCCGGAACGTCGGCGAGCCCAGCGCCTGCACGAGCGCGCGTGCGAGCGCTTCGTCCCTGGTGGCCAGCGTGACGGCGGTCGGCAGGCCGCGCGCGACGTCGTCGGCAAAGCTCGGGCCCGACAGGATCGCCGGCTGCGCGTGCGGCGCGGCCTCGGCGATCACGTCGGTCATGAACTTATGGGTGCCGTGCTCGATGCCCTTGGCGCAGGCGATGACAGGCGTGTCGGGTTTGAGATACGACGCAAGATGCCCAACCGCGGCGCGCAAATGCTGCGCCGGTGTCACGGCCAGGATGATGTCGGCGTGCGCTGCGGCGGCGATGTCCGACGTCACGGCGATACCGGGATGAAGCTGGACGCCAGCCAGCCTTGGATTGACCCGCGTCGCCTGGATCTGCGCGGCATGCTCGGCATTGCGCGCAAACAGCGTCACCTTGCGCCCGGCGCGCGCCGCGACATCGGCCAATGCCGTGCCCCAGGCGCCGGCTCCGATCACGCTGACTGACATATGCGCGGGCATCAGGCGGGCCTGTCTTCGCTCCATCTCCCCGCTCTTGCGGGGAGAGGGTTGGGGTGAGGGGCTTTATCCGCGAGCGAGCCGAGTGTTGAGACCTGTAGCCCCTCACCCGGATTGCTGCGCAATCCGACCTCTCCCCGCAAGCAGGGCGAGGTGCGACGGTGCCTGATGCGCACTCCGTCGTACATTGTTCAATATCCGGCGCGGCTGTTGCCGTAGCCTGCGGGCGCCGTCGCGTTGGCGTCGAGCAGCCACCGCGCGCGCGGCTGCGCCTCCATCGTGTCGGTCAGGCCGAGCGCGAGGCGTTCGGCGCCGGCCCAGGCGATCATCGCGCCGTTGTCGGTGCAGAGCGCGGGAGGCGGTATGATCAGCGTGGTCTGCGCCTTCGCTGCAACCTCCTGCAGCGCGCCGCGGATCGCCTGATTGGCGGCGACGCCGCCGGCCGCGACCAGGGCGCGCGGCGCGCCGAACCTTTCGCGGAAAAGCCTGAGGCCGACGCTCAGCCGGTCGGCCGTCGATTCGAGCACGGCGGCCTGAAAGCTCGCGCAGAGATCGCTGATGTCCTGCGGTGTGAGCTCAGCCAGCCGGCTCGCTTCGGTGCGCACCGCCGTCTTCAATCCCGACAGCGAGAAATTGGCATCGGGACGGCCGAGCATCGGGCGTGGAAAGTCAAACCGCGTCGGGTCGCCGCCGGCGGCCGCGCGCTCGACCTCCGGTCCGCCGGGATAGGGCAGCGACAGCATCTTCGCGACCTTGTCGAAGGCCTCGCCGATCGCATCGTCGACCGTGGTGCCGAGCCGTACATATTGGCCGACGCCGGTGACTGCGACGATCTGGGTGTGGCCGCCGGAGGCGAGGAACAGGCAATAGGGAAAATCGATTCCGTCGGTGAGGCGCGGCGTCAGCGCATGCGCTTCGAGATGGTTCACCGCGACCAGCGGCGTATCGTGCACCATCGCGATCGCCTTCGCGGTGGTAAGCCCGACGATGACGCCGCCGATCAGGCCCGGCCCCGCGGCGGCCGCGACGGCCGACAATTGTCGGTAGCCGACGCCGGCCTCCTTCATGGCGGAGGCGATGATGCCGTCGAGCAGATCGACATGCGCGCGCGCGGCGATCTCCGGCACCACGCCGCCGAAGCGGGCATGTTCCTCGATCTGCGACCGCACGATGTTGGACAGGATCCTGCCGCTGCCGTCAGGCGCGCGCTCGATCACGGCTGCGGCGGTCTCGTCGCAGGTGGTCTCTATGCCCAGCACCAGCATTGGTGGTTCGTGTCCCAATTTCGGTCCTTGTGCTACGAGCATGATCCGGACGGGCCGGAACCGGTTTCCGGCAAGATGATGCTCATCAAAACGTCCGCTCCGGGGTAGCATTGCGAGGTCTTAAAGTGCAATCGGTCGCCAACGTCCAATTTATACGGCTGGAGGCCTGAAACCCTGACAATCCTTGTCACACGACCGCATCCGGACAATGACGCGACGCTCGCGACGCTGCGCCAACGCGGCTTTGACGCCCTGTCGGCGCCGGTGCTGCGCTTCGAGCCGGTGCCGTTCCGTGGCGACGACGATGCGGATTATGATGCCGTCATCCTGACCAGCGCCAATGCGCTGCGCGCGGTCGACCTCGCGACCAGTCGCTTGTTGCGGCTGCCGTTGTTTGCGGTCGGGGCGCATACCGCCGATGCGGCGCGCGCCGCAGGCTTCGACAAGGTGATCGTGGCGAAGGGCGATGCGGTCTCGCTGCGCAATCTCGTGCTTGCACGGGTCAAGGCCGGCGAACTCGACGCATCGGCGACGCTGCTCTATCTCGCCGGCGCCGACCTGTCGCGCGATCTCGCCGGCGAGCTCGGCGAGCGCGGGCTCAGCGTCGTCACCCACACCACCTACCGGATGGCGCCGGTGGCCGCCTTCCCGAGGGAGGTCAGCGACGCCTTCATGGCGAACCGGATCACCGCGGTGCTGCACTATTCCCGCCGCAGCGCGCAGGCCTTTCTGGACACGGTACGCGCCGACGGGATCGAGATTTCGGCGCTCGCCTTGCCGCAATGCTGCATCTCGGCGGCCGTCGCCGCGGTGCTCCATGACGCCGGCGCGACCAAGGTGGTGGTGGCGGCGCGGCCGGACGAAAATGCCCTGCTGGAGGCGCTCAGCCGCACCCTGCGGCCGAGGCCGGAATAATTCTTTCGTCTGACCATGATGTTAGGCAATGCTCGGTTATTCGGATCGTGCTCTAAGAACCTGGGCCGATTCTGGTAGAGTGTGCGGCCAGTAGTTTTGAGGACCCCCGCGATGGCTGAAGAAAGGCCAGACGACCCAGGCTCTTCGCCGGATTCCCGGCCCAAGCGCGCGCCGCCGACCATCGATCTTCAGGCGACCGAAATCTCCAGCGAACCGTCGAAGGCGGAGGGGGCCGAGGAAGCCGCCAGGGAGGCTGACCAGGATGCCGGCAAGGCGTCTGCGGACGCGGCGACGCCTGAGGCCGAGCCCCAAGGCGACGCCGCACCGCAAGCGGAGCCGCAGCCCGAGACCGCCTCCGCGGCGCCGGACGCCGAACCGGCGCGGCCGGTGTCGCCCTGGGTGGTGGCGCCGATATCCGGCGCCGTCGCGGCGGCGCTGGTGATCGGGGTCGGCTGGCTGCTTGGCTGGCCCGTCGTGCAGCCGGTCCCGGCGCCGCAACCCAATGCCGCCATCGACGAACTCGGCACGCGCCTGAGTGCGCTGGAATCGAAAGCCGGCAGGCCGGTCGCGGCGGCCGCCGATCCCGCGGCGACGGCGCGGCTGGAGGCGCTCGACAAATCGATCGCCGCACTGCGCACCGAGCTCGCCGCGACGCGGGCGCAATCCGACAAGCTTGCGGCGGCTGTCAATGACGCGAAAGCCGCGCCGCGCGATGGCGCGGCTGCGGCTGATATCTCCGGCATCACGGCGCGCATCGACAAGATCGAAGGCGCGGTGAAGGCGCAGGGCGCCGCGATCGCCAGGCAGGACAGCAAGATTGCGGACACCAAGGCCGAGGCGAAGGCCGACGACGTGCCGCTGCGCCGCGTCGTTGCGGCATCGCTGCTCGACGTCGCGGTGCGTCACGGCGATCCCTATGCCTCCGCGCTCGAGGCTGCGAAAGCGCTGTCGGATGACGCCGAGGTGCTGAAGCCGCTCGAGACGTTTGCGACCTCAGGCGTGCCGAGCCCGAACGCGCTGTGCCGCGAGCTGGTGGAAATCGTGCCGCGGCTCGCGCCGCCGGCGGCGGAAGCTGCGGCGGCGAATGCCGGGCTGGTCGATCGTCTGAAGGCCGGTGCCTCCACGCTGATCCGCATCGAGCGGACCGACGGCACGGGGACCGATCGCGGCAGCATCGTCGCGCGCGTGACATCGGCCGCCCTGCATAATGACCTCGCATTGACCGAGCGTGAATTGAAATCGCTGCCGCCGGCGGATCGCACGGCGGCGCAAGCCTGGCTCGCCAAGGTGGACGCGCGCCGCGCCGCGCTCGACGCGTCGCGTAAATTTGCCGACAACGCCATGGCGGCGCTCGCCACGGTCAACCAGTAAGTCTTTGCAATAGGTTCTCGATGATCCGGATCATTCTGTTCCTGCTGCTGATCGCGCTCGCTGCAGCAGGCGCGGCCTGGGTTGCCGATCAGCCCGGCGATCTCGTGCTGAATTGGGGCGGCTTGCGGCTGACGTCCAAGCAGCCGATGTATCTGCTCGGCCTCGTCGTCGTCGTCGCGATGATCGCCGGCGTGATCCTGCGCGGGCTCTGGAAGATCCCCTCGCACATCCGTCGCGGCCGGCGCGAGCGGCGTCACGCCCGCGGCCGCCACGCCATCACGCAAGGCTTGCTTGCGATCGGGCATGGCGACTCCTCGGCGGCGCGCGCGCATGCCGAAGTGGCGCGGCGCCACGCCGAACGATCCGCTCGCTCTGCTGCTGCACGCGCAGTCGGCCCAGCTCGAAGGCAATCGCGACGAGGCGCAGCGCGTCTTCCGCGTCATGGCCGAGCGCGAGGACACGCGGCTGCTCGGCCTGCGCGGCCTGTTCATCGAGGCGCAGCGTGCCGACGATGCGGTCGGCGCGGTGATGATCGCGGAGGAGGCGATCAAGCTGTCGCCGTCCTCGACCTGGGCTTCGCATGCGGTGCTCGGCTTCCGTTGCGCCAAGGGCGATTGGGCCGGCGCGCTGTCGATCATCGACAACAACCAGAGCGCCGGATTGATCGACAAGGCGACCTATCGGCGGCAGCGCGGCGTGCTGCTGACGGCGCGGGCGCTGGAGTTCGAGACCGTCGATCGCGATCTGTCGCGCTCGAGCGCGATGGAAGCGGTCAAGCTCGCACCGACCCTGGTGCCGGCGGCGGTGCTCGCGGCGAAATTCGAGAGCGAGGCGCATCAGGTGCGCCGCGCCATGAAGCTGGTGGAGGCCGCCTGGCTCGCCAATCCGCATCCCGATCTCGCGGACGCCTATGCGCATGTGAAGCTCGGCGATACCGCGCGCCAGCGCCTGGTGCGGGTCGAGACGCTGGCGGCGAAAACGCCTGGACATATCGAGGGCGCGCTGGCGATCGCGCGCGCCGCGATCGACGCCGCCGAGTTCGCCAGGGCGCGTGCGGCGCTGGAGCCGTTTATCGCGGCGCCGACGCAGCGCGTCGCGCTGCTGATGGCCGAGCTCGAGCGCACCGAGCATGGTGACGGCGGCCGCGCCCGCGCCTGGACCTTGCGCGCGGTGCGCGCCCTGCACGATCCGGTCTGGGCCGCCGACGGCTATGTGTCGGACCGCTGGCGTCCGGTCTCCCCGGTCACCGGCCGCCTCGATGCGTTCCAGTGGCAGACACCGGTGGCGGCGCTGCCGTCCGACAAGGGCCATGCGATCGAGTCGTCGCCCTTCGAGGAGGCGATGCTGGCGCCGCGCCGGGTCGAGCCGCCAAGGGAAGTCGCCAGCGAGCCTGAAGTGGCCAAGCCGGCCGAGGTGAAGCCAGTCGAGGTCAAGCCGGTCGAGGTCAAGCCCTTGGAGCCGGCCGCGCCGACGGCGCAGGATAACGCCCCGCTCCCGGCGGCCATCGAGGCCGAGCCCGCCCCGGCCCCGCCCGAACCCGCCGCGCTGGAACCGGCTCCCCCTCCGGCCGCCGAATCGGCATCCCCGGCACCGGCCCCCCTGTTCCGGTCCCGGACCGACCTGCCCAAAGCCGCACCGGCGCCGATTCCGGCCGTGATCCCGATCATCCGGGCTCCCGACGACCCCGGGGTCGACGAGGACGGCCCGGTGGACGAATTTGCGGAACAAATCGGCCCGCCCAAGGCCCAGGTGGGCGGTTGGCGCGGATTTCTGTCACGTTTGGGAAGCTAATTCGCGGTTAGATAACCGCTGTGTGGTTCGATAACCGCGTTTTCCTTGCCAATCGGGGTCATGCCCGATATCAGGTGGCCGCGTGATCCGGCCGTTGCCGAACGGTTCGCCGCAATAGCTCAGTCGGTAGAGCACGTCATTCGTAATGACGGGGTCGGGGGTTCGAATCCCTCTTGCGGCACCATTTCTCAGCCAGAAGTGAAGCTTGCTCCCAGCGCGCATTAAGGCGCCTGGATGCGATTTGCTCAGAGCGTCGAACCCCTCGCACGCGCCGGTAGACCAAGTTCTAGAGGCGCTATTTCAAGGGGTTGGGCAGATGCTTCCGAAAATCGCCCACGTGATCATCATCGGGCTCTCTGAAGAAGAGCGCGGCAAGCTCGATGAAAGCACCCGCAAGATACTTCACTTCAGCGATCCTTCCTGGGAATACAAATCGTACGGCTGCGGCACCTTGCCGGAAGCCGCGGCGATCGCGAAAGAGATGGCGCGAGTCGATATCTTTTATGTTGCGGGGGGAGCTGAGTCCGAATCCATACCGTACGAAAAGTTCGGTCTCGAACTCGACTACGAGATACTAGGGGAGCTGATGGAAAATCATTCCAGCAAGCCGGTGGTCAGCTATGCGAGGCCTGATCGGCCGAACAAGCTCGCAACGGCAATCTTTGCGCTTTGGCGTGACCGCAGCAAGTCAACCTCAGCTTGACGACATCGATGCTTTTCTCGACCGGGCTCGCTCTTGCCGCCCGCCTGAAGCCTAGATCCGCGCTCCGCACAATCCGCTCATGATCGCAATCGCGATCAGGCCGCCGGCTGCAAGCCCGGTCGCCCAGATCCGGTTGGCAGCTGTGGTGGCCACGCCATGCGCGATCAGGATGCCGCGCAATCCCGACGCGAGATGCGCGAGCACGAAGAAGACGCCGAGCGCGTAGTGCGGCACCAGGCGAATGCTCCAGGCGTCGTGGATCAGGCCGGTCGGTGCGCCCGACGCCCAGGCCCAGTTGGTGTCGATGTGGTGGACGGCCCGCGCCGAGATCAATGCGGAGTTCAGATGGGTGAGGATGAATGCCGCGAGATAAATGCCGGAGCCGATCTGAAACACGCGGTAGGCATCCGCCGGCTGCGCGCTCCAGCGCCAGGCGAGCCGCATCCCGATGGCGACCTGGAACAGCATCAGGCCGACGAGGATGGGTTCGACGACGGACGATCGATAGACTGAGCGCCCCATCTTCATCATGGCGGCATGAACCTCAGGTCCGAGCCAACCCAGCAGATGGTTGGTGAGGTGAAACGCGACGTAGAGCAGGATGATCGCTGCGGCGACGCCGTGCGTCACGCGCCATTTGGCGATGGATGGGGTAATCGCGGCTGATTCTGCCGGGCGCACTTGCTCGCTGCCGAGCAGCACATAGAGGCACGCGGCCAACCAGCCCGCGACCCAGACAAGCTCGTCGCTGACGGGGATGTGCAGCAGGCCAAGACCGACGCCGGTCAGCACGAACAAGGGCGGCGTAGCGGTGCTGGCATAGGCGAGACGGCGGGCGCGCAGCTCGAACGACGAAGGCTCGGCCTTGGTCATCCAGTACGCGCAGGCAAGACCCAGCAAGGGCGCGGCGGTCGTGGCCAACAGGCAAAGCGCCGCCAGGACCAGTCGCCCGAACGACATCGGACCAGCAGCGGGAGAGACCGCGAGATGAAATGCATCGAGCAGGAACGGATAGGCCATCGCTCCAGCTGCCGGGATCAGCCAGCGGAGCTTTTCGGCGGCCGTATTCGCCAAGCCATTGTCGGCGGGCCGTACGCGGCCTTGTTCGAATGCACTCACTGAGTTTCTCCGGAGTTCGGGCGTCGTGAAGGAGAAGGCCAAACCGACGAGTCTATTCCCAAGGCATCATCGGAGCTGCGGAAGGCGAGCTTGTGCTAGACGCTGGCGTGCACGGGCGACGGCGTTGCGCCGAGACCATGTCTCAAGGCCATAACCTACAGCGATACGGTCCCACCGATAGGACCAAGTTCCAACAATCCGACTGGACCATGCCAAGGTTCCTTTCGGCGTGCCACAAAATCAAGTTCAAGGGTGAAGGCAGATTCGCCTAGCGGATTCACGGGTTGATCTTGTAAGCAGGTTGCTATGCAAAGCACGGCCAAATCGCGGGCCGGAAGCGGACAGGGCGAGCGGCCAGATTCGCGGATCGCCGTCTCTGCCTCGAAGCTCGCCACCGCCGATCTCAACAACCTCATGCGGGCACTTGAGATCGATGTCGTCGCGCTCACCGAAATGCTGATTCCATCAGGCCATCGCGCCGAGATGGGGACGATCGATGCGCCGGCGGTCCATTACACCATTAGTGGCAGGGGACGAATTTCGATCGGCGATGGGCCTTGGATGTCGCTCGAACCCCATCTCCTCATCATCAAGCCTCCGAGTACCCCGTTCGTAATCGAAGTCGACGGAACCAGCGGCCCGAAGAAGCTCATCTCCCGCGATTGCTGGAAGCAGCATGACAGCGTGTTGCGTATCGCAACACCGACCGAGCAGCTCGAGATCATCCAGATCTGCGGCTTCTTCAACGCATCCTTCGGACAATCCGTCGGGTTGTTTCGCGAATTGCGCGAGCCCGTGGTCGAGAAATTCGAGCCGACGGACAAGATCGACCTGAAGCTTCGCGAAGCGGTCGAGGAGCTTTGCGTGCAGGAAATCGGTATGGGCGCCATGACGGCGTCCCTGCTAAAGCAGGTCATCATCGCCCTGGTGAGGCGGTCGATGAAGTCCTCCTGCAGCTGGACTGATCGGTTTTCGATTCTCGCGGATCGGCAGATCACGCGTGCATTCGCCGATATGGTGGCGCGTCCGGGGGCCGCTCATACGATTCAGAGCCTTGCGCATAGCGCGGGTCTGAGCCGGTCGGCATTCATGGCGAAGTTCTCGGAGATCTTTGGCCGTTCGCCGATGGCCATCCTTCGGGATCTCAGGATGCGGCAGGCGGCGCTCGATCTCACGACGACGTCAGCCCCAGTCGATGTTGTGGCCTACAACGCCGGCTACGAAAGCCGGTCAAGTTTCGTGCGAGCATTCCGCAAAGCCTACAACGTTGATCCGAGCGAGTACCGGCTGCGCGTGAAGCACGGTGCGAGTGGTACGGGCGCTTGAGCCAAATACCGCCTCCGAGGCAGCTCTCCCGGCAAGCGAGCGATTTTGAATGGGCGTGCCGATAGCGACATCCGCTCATCTATTGAAACTGTTCGTCGGGCTATCGGCGTTGGCTGAGCTCGCTGCCTGATCGAAGAAAAAACTGGAAACGGCAAAGGCCGAAAGCAAGCCGCGTCGGCTCGTGCTTGCCCGACGCTGCGCCTCAACCGGGCTCTTTTCCGTTCCCTAGAGCATGATTCGGAAAAGTGTGTAGCGGGTTTCCGAAAAAATCATGCTTGAACAAAGACCTAAAGCGCGATGACGATTCATCCCAATCTCATCGCGCTTTAGCCAGATTCGCGCACACTCGGCGCACCGATCCTCGGCGTTGGCCAGCTCCGGAGTCCAGAATGCGTGTCCGCGCGTCCAGGAACGCCCGACGCGTGTTTCATCGCGCCGGGACCAGTGGCAACGTGGCTTCAGGAAATGCGCCGCGTCGATGGCATCGATTCAATATCCAAGGTCATTCGAGCCATCGAGTTTCGCCTTCCGGTTTTCGCTCGTCTGAAAAGGAGTTCGGAAGATGATGAGCTGCCGCACTCAGGCAGGTGCACGATGAAGGCAATCGTGGTAGCGGACCAGGCCGCGGGAACGGCGGGGATGAAGCTTATGGATCAGCCCGAGCCGCAGGCAGCGATAAACGACGTCGTCGTTCAGGTTCATGCGTCGGGATTTACCTGGGATGAGCTGACGTGGCCCTCGACCTGGACCGATCGCCTCGGCCGCGACCGAACACCGTCGATCCCGGGGCACGAGCTGGCCGGAGTGGTCACCGCCCTCGGCTATGGCACGAGGGGGCTGTCGGTGGGACAGCGGGTGTTCGGCCTCGCGGACTGGTATCGCGACGGCACCCTGGCGGAGTATGTGGCGGTCGAGGCACGCAACCTCGCGCCGCTGCCGGGCGATGTAGACTTCACGGTGGGCGCGGCCCTCGTGATGCCAGGCCTTACCGCGTGGCAGGGGCTGTTCGATCACGGGCGGCTTCGGGCGGGGCAGAGCATCCTTGTGCACGGTGCCGCCGGCGTCGTCGGTTCGATGGCAACCCAGCTCGCACGTGAGGCCGGTGCTTACGTCATCGGCATCGGACGGGCTGCCGGCCGTCAGACGGCGCTCGACTTCGGCGCGCAGGAGTTCGTTGCCCTCGAGAACGACGCCATAGAAGACGTCGGCCCTGTCGATCTGGTTTTCGATGTCTTCGGCGGCGACATCGCGAAGCGGTCCGCAGGCCTGATTAGAGCCGGAGGAACGCTAGTGACCATCGCCGGCCCGACTGACGCACGGCCCGCTGACGGCCGGACGGTAGACTTCGTCGTCGAACCCGATCGCGCCCAACTGAATGAGATTGTCCGGCGGGCGCGTGACGGACGTGTGCGGACAAACATCGGCAGCGTGGCTGCCCTCGACGATGCCGTTGCCGCCTTCAATCCGACCAAGCGGATCAGCGGGAAGACAATCATCCGCGTTCGTCCGTGAGCGGAGCGCGCCTATCGATGAATGCGGCCGGCCGGCTCTCAAAGAGAGCGAAAGCACTCTCGTGCCTCAACCTATCACGTCACTCATAGGACCAACCATGACCAACGCTGTTATCGAATGTATCCTGAGCCGCAGCTCTACGAAGTATTACGACCCTGCCGCCACCCTGAGCGACGACCAAATCCGAGAGCTCGTGCGAATCGGCACCGCCGCACCGACATCCTTCCACGTGCAGAACTGGCGCTTCATCGCCGTGCGCACGCCTGAAGCCAAAGCTCGGCTGAGTCCGATCGCTTGGAATCAACCCGCGATCACCGACGCAGCCGTTACCTTCATCGTCTGCGGCAAGCTGGCCGATTCCAGCGTAATACCAGAGCGGCTGGCGCCGCTGGTGGAATCGGGCGTCATGCCGGCGAAGATGGTGCCGGAATGGGAGATTCCCGCGCGCAATCTGTACATGGAGTACCCACAGCGCCGGCGCGATGAAGCGGTACGAACCGCCTCTTTCGGCGCGGCGGCGATCATCTATGCGGCCCGCTCGCTAGGCCTGGGTTCGACGCCGATGATCGGTTTCGATGCCGAACCGGTGCACCGCGAGTTCGGCTTGGCCAGGGACGAAGTGCCGGTCCTGCTGTTGGCCGTGCGGCCGGAGCGTCCGGGAAACTGGGCGCAGAAGCCGCGCCGCCCGGTGACCGATGTGCTGCACCTCGTATAACGTTAGTGAAATCAGCTATTTACGGAGATTGCTGATGGCTCGAACTGCATTGCCAACGCCGGCTCAGATGCCGGCAGATTCGAAACCGACTCTCGATGGGTTCACCAGGAACATCGGATTCACTCCGAATATGATGGCGACCTTCGCGCTGAGCCCGATCGCGTTCAACGCATGGGCCACCCTGCTCAGCTCTTTGAGCAAGGCGCTTGACGTGAAGACGCGTGACAGCATCGGCCTCGCTGTCTCCGAAGTGAATGGGTGCAACGACTGCCTGACGGTTCACAGCTTTACGGCCGAGCATATGGCCAAGCTGCCGGCTAATGAAATCATTCTCGCTCGGAAGGGTCATGCCAGTGATCCGAAGCGGGACGCCGCTCTCCAGTTTGCGCGCAAAGTCATCACGACCCGCGGCAAGGTCGGTGACGCCGATATGAAAGCCGTCCGGGACGCCGGCTACACGGATGCGAACATCATGGAGATCGTCGCGTTAGTGGCCATGTACTCCCTGACGAACTTTTTCAACAACGTGTTCGATCCCGAGCAGGATTTTCCCGCCGTCGCGCCGGCTGGCTCGATCTGAGCTCTATCCGATCGCATCGCGTTTTTCGAAGATGGTTGGAGATTTCATGTGATGCGAGCGTAAGACGGGACAATTCGTCTCGGCCGATCCGAACGCCCGCTACGCCCGCGCCGGGGAGAGGGGAGCATGCGCCTCGCCGGCACAATCGAACGACTCGGTCAACGTCCCGATGCTCCGGATCCGAACCACGAATGGAAACAAGCCGGTAGATGCTGCGTCGGGGGCTCAAGCCTTCGCCGTCCTGCAAAGGGGGGGCTCCAGAGGGCTATTGAGTAGAGATAGTTCTCATCTTCACCCGGCGCGGCGCACCAGCCCTCAAGCGGTCAGCCCGGAGACGGCGGCCGCCGGCTCCTTTGCATGGGGTTGTTTTCGATATTTTGGTGGGCCGCAGCCGCCGGGCGCGATGGTGCCACTCTCGAAGGGGCACAGGCGTTCAACGTCGTCCGGCCGTGTCGGGCCAGCGGAAGGTGGTTGCGGTCAGAAAGCGAAAGCGCCCCTGGATCTGATCCAGGGGCGCTTTGCGTTGAGAGTGCGTTCGCTGCGTTACTCGGCGACCGTCTGCACGACGTTGCCGATCGGCCGGCCCGTTGCGATCGGCTTCTCGGTCTTCGCCATCATCGCGTCGTATTCGGGCAGCGTCTCGAGCTGGGTCTTGGCCTTCATCCAGACCACCTTGTAGCCGCCGGCCTTCAGCTTGCGGAGCAGCGTCGGCAGCGCCTGTGCGGTGTGCTTCTGGAGGTCGTGCATCAGGATGATGCCCTTGTGCTCCTTGTCGAGCTTGGTCATCACATTGTTGATCACCTCGTCCGCGCTCTTGGACTTGAAGTCGTTGGAGTCGACGTCGACCGAGAACATCGCGATGTTGCGGGTGCCGAGATAGGCCGTCGTCGCCGGGGTGTGCGCCAGCGCCGGGAAGCGGAAGAACGGCGCGGGATTACTGCCCAGCGCCAGCTTTACCGCACTGAAACCCTTCTCGATCTCGTCCTTGGCCTGCTGCTCGGTCAGCTTCTTGCTGGCGAGATGCGCATGCGACCAGGTATGGGCGCCGATGGTGTGGCCGGCGGCGGCGACCTGGCGCAGGATGTCCGGGTGATAGGTGGTGTGCAGGCCGATCGGGAAGAACACCGCCTTGGTGCATTCATCGGCGAGCGCCTTCAGCACGGCGGGCGTGTTGACCGGCCACGGGCCGTCGTCGAAGGTCAGCACGACCTCCTTGTCGGTGAGGAAGTCATACTGCTTGTACTGCAGGAAACCGAAGCCCGGGCCGCCATTGGTGTCGACCACGACGGTGCGGCTGATGCCGAGCGCATCGGGGTTGGCGCATTTGGGCGCGGCCGCGACGGGGGCCGGCATCGGAGCCGGAGCAGGCGTGGCGGCCGGTGCCGCGGCCTGGGTAGCATCGGCGCGCTTCGACAGCGCGGCGGTCGTCTCGACATCGTCCTTGGCGGCCTGTTTTGCCGCCGCAGGCAGCGGAACGGCCTTGGCCGCAGCCGTGGTTTGCGGAGGAGCCGCGTCGGCACGCGGCGAGGAGGTCCAGAACCACACGGCGGCGATCACGACCGCCGCAACTACACTGGCCAGCATCAGGCCCAACGCATTACGCATCGCTACACACTCTCTCGGAACTTAAGGATACGCCACAGCCGTAACGAGCGATTAATGCCAACAAGGTCTTAACGCGATCCCAACAAGGCGCCGGAAGGACAAGAAAAAGCGGGTCTTACCCATGCGTGATGACCGTCACAGTCGGTTTCAAGCTTCTTCGCGGCATGGAAACGCTATAGAACCGGCGTCGCATTCCCTGGAGCCGTTTCCGCTGCGATGAAATCGGAACGCGGCTCCGGATTCCCTATTTGACGCGTTTTCTTCACGCGAACCGGCACCCCTTCGCGGAAACGCTAGAGAGGCTTTGAGAGATGACCCGATTTCTGTTTGCCGTCGTGCCGCTTGTTTTGTTGACGTCGGCCGCCTCGGCACAGCAGCAGGGGCGCGATGCCTGCTCGCGCGATGCCTCGCGGTTCTGCCGCGCCCATCTCAGCGAGGGCGATCAGGTCGTGCTGGCGTGTCTGAAGGAGCATCGCAGCCGCCTCAGCAAGGCCTGCCAGCAGACGCTCGCCGATCACGGGCAGTAAATTCAATCGTCGTCATTCCGGGTTCATGCTTCGCATGCCCCGGAATGACGACACGGCCTACGTACTGCTCCCCGCCGCGGTCGCGACCACCGGGATCACCTCCTTGGCGGCGCGGTCCGGCGTCTCGTCCTTCCAGCGCACCGAACCGAACGGGCGCTCGAGCATGCGGCGGATACGCACCGGCTCGGAGCCGATGTGGAAATCGATCGCCTGCTGATGCAGCGCGCGTTCGGACTGGGTCGAGCGGTTGCGCTGGCGCAGGTAATCGAACCAGGTCGGGCAGTGATAGCGCTCGGTCCATAATTCGGGATCGGCAATGTCGCGCGCGATCGACCAGCCATAGGCGCCGTTGCGCTGTCGCGAGAGCTGCACGTCCTGCATCACGTTGTGGAACGCGCGCGCGTTCTCCTGGGCGACCCGGTATTCGATCTCGACCACCAGCGGTCCGCTGCGTCCGGTCAGCGAGAGCTTCACCTCGGGATCGGCCAGCACGTCCGCATCCTCGTTGCGCGCGCCGACGCGCGGCATCGTGAGCCAGATGCCGAGCAACGGCGAGATCAGCATCAGACCAGCGGAGATCAGCAGCGCCATCTCGACGCCGCCGACGTCCGTGATGCGGCCCCAGCCCCAGGCGCCGATCGCGATGCCGCCGGAAATCGAGGCCTGGAACGCCGCGAGCGAGCGGCCCGCGACCCAGCGCGGCGCCGACAGCTGCACGCCGATGTTGAACAGCGCGATCGCAGCCATCCAGACCGCTCCGGCCAGCACCAGCGCGGCGGCGGTGATCACCGGCTGCTTGCTCACGGCAACCGCGGCGATCGCCGCGCCCATCGTCAACGCACAGACCCGTATGGCGGCTTCGCCGCTGAGCCGGCTGCGAATCTCGCTGATGTTGAGTGCGCCGATCACCGCGCCCATGCCGAAGGCGCCCAGCATGATGCCGTAGGTCTGCGCGCCGCCATGCAGGAGGTCGCGCGCGACCAGCGGCATCAGCGCCATCACGGCGCCGCCGATCAGGCCCATCACCAGCGTGCGCAACAGCACGATCTTGATCGGCGGCGAATTGGTGATGTAGCGCACGCCCGAGACCATGGCGCGGTTGAGCCGCTCGCGCGGCAGCCGCGACGGCTCGCTGACGCGATTCCACAGGAACAGTACGACGAGCAGCGGCAGATACAGTACGGCATTGGCGGCGAAGGCGGCCACGGCGCCCGCGGACGCCACCACGATGCCGCCGACCGCAGGACCGAAGCTGCGCGCGATGTTGTAGCTGATGCCGTTGAGCGCCACCGCGGACGCCAATGCCTCGGGCGGCACCTGTTCGCTGACCGAGGACTGCCAGGCCGGGCCGAACAGCGCATTGCCGCTGCCGACGACGAAGCACAGCGCGAGCAGGATGTTCGGCGTTACCAGATTGAGCCAGGCCAGCACGGTCAGGATGGTGGCGCCGGTCAGCGCAATCGACAGCGAGACCAGGGTGACGATGCGGCGGTCATACATGTCGGCGATGGCGCCGGCGGGCATCGAGATCAACATGATCGGGAGCATCAGTGCGGTCTGCACCAGCGCCACCTTGTCGGCCGAGGCGGCCATCTGCGTCATCGCCCAGGCCGCGCCTACGCCCTGGATCAGGAGGCCGAGATTGGAGAGCAGGCTGGCGAGCCAGATGCGCCGGAAGATTGAATGCCGCAACGGTGCAGTGATACTGTCGGAGCGATCACGCGGTTCGGTCATATCCTGTTCCGGTTGGCCTGCTATGGCGTGTTGGACGATTCCGGCTGCACCAACTGATGCCCGCGAAACGCGTGTCCTGTCCAGCGATTACGGCATTCTTGGCGGCGATAGGACACAGCTAAAGCTCTGAAAGACCTCAGGAAGGCTTCGGAGTAGGCTTGGGGAAGGCTCGGGGAGGGGGACCAATGGCGCTGTCGCGGCGGAGAGTTTTGCAAGGGGCGGGCGCCCTGTCCCTGCTGGCCGGCCGCCTCGCCCCGGCCTTGGCGCAGTCTGCTCAGCCGGCGCTCGCCGGCGACACCCCGCCGATCCTGTTCGTTCACGGCAATGGCGATTACGACGCGCTCTGGATGACGACCTTGTGGCGGATGGAATCAAACGGCATCGCCCGCGAGCGCATGATGGCGATCAATTTCACCGATCCCCTGGCGCGCAGCGATGACAAGGTCGAGCAGGCGAGCCGCTCCTCGACCGAGGACCAGCGCCGCGAGCTCGCCGCTGCCATCGCGGATCTGAAGCGCCGGACCGGTGCGGCGCGGGTGGCCCTGGTCGGCAGCTCGCGCGGCGGCTATGCGATCCGCAATTACATCAAGAATGGCGGCGGCGACATCAGCCACGCAGTGCTGTGCGGCACGCCCAATCACGGTGTGTATGCGTGGGATGACGGGCTCGGCAACGAGTTCAACGGGCGCGGTCCGTTCCTGCGCGGGCTGAACGATGGCGACAGCGAAGTGACCGCTGGCACCCTGTTCTTGACGCTGCGCAGCGACGGCCTCGACAAATATGCGCAAGCCGACGGGCGCTTCGTCGGCAAGCCGGGCACGCCGACCAACGTCACGACGGAAGGCCCGGCGCTGAAGGGCGCGACCAATCTGGTGCTCGGCGCGGTCGATCATCGCGAGACCGCCTTTCATCCGCGCGCCTTTCGCGAGATCTACAAATTCATCGCAAGGCACGAGCCGTCGCGGATCGAGATCGTGCCGGAGACGGCGGTGAGGCTGAGCGGCCTCGTCACGGGCACGCCCGGCGGCGTGCCGACCAATCGACCGGTGCCGGGGGCTACGGTCGACATCTATCGTGTCGCGGCGGAGACCGGCGAGCGCATTGGTGGCCCGCTGCACAGCTCGCAGACCGGCGCCGACGGCCGCTGGGGTCCGGCGCAGGTCGACCCGTCGTGGCCGCTCGAATTCGTGCTGACGGCGCCTGGTGCGGCGACGACGCACATCTATCGCTCGCCGTTTGTGCGCTCGTCCGAGATCGTGCATCTGCGCGCGGCGCGGCCGCTGGGGCCGGCCGATGCCGGCGCAGGCGCGGTCGTGCTGATGTCGCGGCCGCGCGGCTATTTCGGCCTGCCGCGCGATATCGTGCTGTTCGACGGCAAGGAGCCGGCCGATGTAAAACCCGGCGTGCCGACGGATTCGGTGACGACGCTGCGGCTGGCCGCGGCCGATCTCGGCCGTCCGGTCGCCGCGATCTTCAACGGGGAACGCATGATGATGCGGGCCTGGCCGGCATCGGAAAATCGGATTGCGGTCGCCGAGCTGACTTATTAGGTCTGGTGGAGGGTCCGCGCGCCGTCTTGGCGCCGGGATCGCATGGCCGGATCGGCCGTTGCGTGAGGCAGGAAGCGAGGACCATGAGCATAGCCGAAGTCTACGATATCACGGTCACGCGACGTCCCCTGGTCCCGCCGGCGCCGCCGCGCGCGCCCGCCGACATGGGCGCGTTCCAGCGGATGCGGGTGATGCGCAACTCGCCGATCGAGACCTGGGGCCAGCGCGCCTATGAGGACGACATCGTCCAGGGCCGCTTCCTCAACCACTCGAGCTTCATCCTCAACACGCCGGATGCGATCCGCCACGTGCTGGTCGACAATTACGAGAACTACACCCGCACGCCGGCCGGCCTTCGCGTGCTGCGTCCGATGCTGGGCGAGGGGCTATTGATCGCCGAAGGGCGTGCGTGGAAACACCAGCGCCGCACGCTGGCGCCGGCGTTCACGCCGCGCGCCGTGACGACGCTGGTGCCTTACATGATTGCGGCGGTCGACGAGACCATCGCCAAGCTGAAGTCGGCGAGTGGCGGCCCGGTCGATCTGCGCGAGGCGATGCAGCGGATGACGCTGGAGATCGCCGGCCGCACCATGTTCTCGTTCGGCATGGATCGCCACGGCGCCGCGCTGCGCGATTTCGTGATGGAGTATGGCGATACGCTGGCGCGGCCGCACATGCTCGATCTGGTGCTGCCGTTGAACTGGCCGACGCCGCAGGATTTCCGCCGCGCCCGTTTCCGCAAGCGCTGGACCGCGTTCGTCGGCATGCTGATGGCCGAGCGACGTGCGGCCGGCAAGGATGACAACGCGCCGGCCCGCGACCTGTTCGACCTGATGGGCGCCGCGCGTGATCCTGAAACCGGCGAGGCCTTCACCGATGCCCAGCTCGTCGACGAGGTCGCGACCATGATCCTCGCCGGTCACGAGACCACGGCGACGGCGCTGTTCTGGGCGCTCTATCTGCTCGCGCTCGATCCCCTAACTCAGGAACAGCTGGCGGCAGAAGTCACGAGCGCGGCGACGTCTGGCGCGCTCGACATCGAGCGGCTGAAATTCACCCGCGCGGTGATCGACGAAACCATGCGGCTTTATCCGCCGGCGTTCCTGATTGCGCGTGCGGCGGGCGGTCCCGATACCATCGCGGGCCGTCCGGTCAGGAAGCGTGACGTAATCCTGATCGCGCCGTGGCTGTTGCACCGGCACGAGAAGCTGTGGCGCGATCCGAACGCGTTCGTGCCGTCGCGTTTCATGACGGGAACGCCGCCCGATCGGTTCGCCTATCTGCCGTTCGGCGTCGGCGCGCGGGTCTGCATCGGTGCGCATTTTGCGCTGGTCGAGGCGACGCTCGCGCTTGCGAAGATCATCGGCGCGTTCCGCGTCGCGCTGGCGGACAAGGATCCGGTGCTGCCGGTCGGCGTGGTGACGACACAGCCGAACCGTTCCCCGGTGTTTACGATCAAGCCGCGCTGATCTTGCGCGGCGGTGTCCCAATGCTCATCTAGGGGCTCACCATGAGCGATACGCAGGCCCATTTCGCAGTCCTCAGGCAGACGACCGATCCGGCCGTGGTCGATGCCATGCAGCAGCTGATCGCCAACGGTCACGATCGCGATCTCAACCGGATCAATGCGCTGGATTTTGCCAACCGTACCGGGCTCGACCAGGAGAAGGTCATTTCCGGCTTCCTGCACGCTTCGCGGCTCGGCCTGTTCGACATGAGCTGGAACGTGCTGTGTCCCGGCTGCGGAGGTGTGCTCGATGCGCATTCGACGCTGAAATCGTTGCGTCATGACGACTACAATTGCGCGCTCTGCGCCGCCGGATACGAGGCCTCGGTAGACGAGATGGTCGAGGTGGCCTTCACCGTCAGTCCGCGGGTCCGCCGCATCGGTGCTCATGACCCCGACACGTTGCCGATCTGGGAATATGTGCGGCAGATGTTCTGGAGCTCAGGCGTCGACATCAACGAAGATTCGCTGGAGCGCCTGCTCAAGGAGGTGACGCTGGAATCGCTGGAATTGCCCGCCGGCGAAAAGGCGCTGCTGTCGCTGCAATTGCCGAAGCAGTTCCTGATCGTGTTCGAGCCGGTGACGCACTCGGCGCATTTCTTCGACGTGCAGGGCGAGCCGACCACCGAGCGCCAGCAGTTCTCGATCGTGTTCAACAAGCTGCAGGCGCCGACCGGCACCACGGTGCTGCGGCCGGGGCCGCTGCGGCTGTCGCTGGACAACCAGACCGACACCCGCGTGCTGCCCGCTGTTTGGGTAGCGGCCGATGCGCTGCACGAGATGATCGGCAAGCGCAAGCCGATCCTGACGGCCAAGCGGATGCTGTCCAACCAAACGTTCCGCGACGTCTTCAAGGCCGACAACCTCAATGTCGACCAGCGGCTGAAGATCACGTCCCTGACGTTCCTGTTCACCGACCTGAAGGGCTCGACAGCGCTGTATGAGCGGGTCGGCGACCTCAACGCCTTCGATCTCGTGCGGGCGCACTTTCGCGCGCTGCTGGAGATCATCGCCGCCGAGAAGGGGGCGGTCGTGAAGACGATCGGCGATGCCGTGATGGCGACCTTCGTCAGGCCCGAGCATGCATTGTCGGCGGGCCTGCGCATGCGGGCGGCGATGAAGCAGCTCAACACCGAGCGCGGCAAGGAAGATCTGATCGTCAAGATCGGCATCCATGAAGGTCCCTGCCTCGCGGTCATGCTCAACGAGCGGCAGGATTATTTCGGCCAGACCGTCAACATCGCCGCGCGCGTGCAGAGCCTGTCGACCGCGCAGGAGATCCATTTGACCCAGCCGGTGATGGAATCGGCTGAGGTCGCGGGCATCCTCGATCGCGCCGCGATCAAGCCGATCCAGAAGGAAGCGGCACTGCGTGGCATTGCCGACAAGCTCGTGGTGTACGAGATACCGTAGTCATATTGCTGAAACGTAATGCTTGCCGAAACGTAATGTCGCAGCGGGAACCTGCGCGGATTGCACCGGTTCTGTTTCCACGCCATATAGATTTCAACGGAGCATGATCCGGACATGCGTGTAGCCGGAAAGATCACGCTCAAATCAGGCAGGCTTCATTCCACAGAGAGAACGATGCTCGACGGACTTCGCCAATTCATTGCCGATATCGTTTCCCCCGACGCCCAGGCCGACCGCACCTTCGATGACGGCGACTATCGCCTGGCGGCGACCGCGCTGCTGGTGCATGTCGTCTCGCTGGACGGCGAGCCGACGCCGGCCGAGACGCGCAAGCTGCACGGCCTGATCGAGAGCCGTTTCCAGCTCGACCGCGGCGCGGCCGACAAGTTGATCGCCTCTGCCATGCGTGTCGAGGGCGAGGCGGTGGACCTCTATCACTTCACCAGCGTCATCATGCGCTCGCTCGACGAAGAGGGCCGCAAGCGCATCGTCCGGATGATGTGGGAGCTGGTCTATGCCGACGGCCAAGTCAGCGAGTTCGAAGACAATGTCGTCTGGCGTGCTTCCGACCTGCTCGGGATTTCCCAGCGCGACCGGATCGAGCTGAAGCATCGGGTCGCCGAGAAGCAGGCGGCGCTACCAAAGGGCCCCTGGGGCACCGCGGACGCCGCAATCTGACGCGATTGCCCGCGCCGGCGGAGGCATCGTCACCGGTATCAGGGATGACGAAATTTTAATGTCCGCCGCGATTGTGGGCGATCCGACTGAAAATCTGGCGTTTCATCACAAAACCAGTGCCTCGCGACTGTCCACAAGCTTACACACGGCTTGCGTCCCACCGCATGCCTATGCTCTCGTCGCCTTGTTGGGGACCTCACTAGAATTTGCAGTAAGAGTTTGAAACGTGACCGAGCGTGTGACGCTGATAACCGGGGCATCGGCGGGCATAGGCACCGAACTGGCGCGCGTGTTTGCATCGAATGGTCACCGTGTGGCGCTGGTGGCGCGTCGCGCCGACCGCCTGAAGGCGCTCGCCGACGAGCTCGGGGCCAAGGGCGGCGCAGCGCCGATTGTGATCCCCTGTGATCTCCAGCACGCCGATGCGGGCGACCGGATCGCGCAGGCCCTGACCGACGCCGGGGTCGAGGTCGAGTTTCTCGTCAATAATGCCGGCTTCGGCGTGTTCGGCGATGCCATCGAGCGCGATCGCGTCGAGCAGCTCGGCATCGTCGATGTCAACATCCGGGCCCTGACGGATCTGTCGCTGCGCTTTGCCGATCAGCTGATCAGGAACAAGGGCGGTCTTCTCAATGTCGGCTCCGTCGCCGGCTTTCTGCCCGGTCCCGGCATGGCCGTGTACTACGCCAGCAAGGCTTATGTGCTGTCGTTTACCGAGGCGTTGCGCTGTGAGCTGGCGCCGCAGGGCGTGCGTGTCACCGTGGTTTGCCCGGGCCCGGTACCGTCGGAGTTTCAGGATCGCGCCGGGTTTGCCCCTGGATTCGATTCCGCCATCCTCAACGTTTCGCCGGAAGAGGTGGCCCGCCAGGCCTATAGCGGGTTGATGGCCAACAAGCGCGCGGTGCTGCCTGGCGCCTTCATCAAGCTGGTGCCGTTCCTGCTCCGGCTGTTTCCGCGCTCCTTTATCCTGACGGCGGTCGGCGGATTTCAGCTCCGCAAGCGCTAGCTGTCCCTGAAAAGCCCCACTCGTCGCCGCTAAGACTGTTTCTGGCCCGCGATTTGCTTCGCCTGGGTGTGCGCAAACTCACACGATGTTAACGACCACTTAGCTATGATCGCGCCTTACGTGCCGAAACTTTAAGCAGAGGCAATGTCGTTCCGGTCTGACCAGAGCCGTGTCGTGGTGCCCTTCGCCAGCCGAAGGCCGGCCGCGGTCACGCCCAAGGATCAGATTTTGGATCAGGTGTCGCTGCGGCCGGTGCTGATCGTGCTGCATCAGGAGACGTCGACTCCCGGCCGGATCGGCAACGCCCTGCGCGCGCTGGGCTACCGTCTCGACATCCGCCGCCCGCGCTTCGGCGACGCGCTGCCCGAAACGCTCGACGCGCATGCCGGCGCGGTGATCTTCGGCGGTCCGATGAGCGCCAATGATGGCGACGACTACGTGCGGCGCGAGATCGACTGGATCGCCGTTCCGCTGCGCGAGCAGCGCCCGTTCCTGGGCATCTGCCTCGGCGCGCAGATGCTGGCGCGGCAGCTCGGCGCCAAGGTCGCGCCGCATCCGCAAGGCCGTGTCGAGGTCGGTTATTATCCGGTCAGGCCGACCGAGGCGGGCCGCGCGCTCTGCCCCAACTGGCCGGCGCGGGTCTATCACTGGCACGGCGAGGGATTTCAATTGCCCGCCGGCGCCGACCTGCTCGCGGCAGGCGATGATTTTCCGGTGCAGGCGTTCCGTACCGGCAATGCTTTCGGCGTGCAGTTCCACCCCGATGTGACCTACGCAATGATGCATCGCTGGACCACGCGAGGTTGCGCACGGATGGATTCGCCGGGCGCACAACCGGGCCATCTGCACTTCGCCGAGCGTGCCGTCCACGATGCCGCCGAGCGCGCGTGGCTGAAGCATTTCATCGACGGCTGGATCGCGCGCGTGCCCCAGCGGCAGCTGCTGCAGGCCGCGGAATAGCCGCCACGCGGAATTTCGCGTCGGCTTTTCATTCTCGTGAATGTGTTACTGTCGGCCGCCGCGCGCAGGCCGCATCGCCGCGCGTATCAATAACAACAAGGCACAGGGAGAGCGCCGTGGCCTACGAACACATTCTCTACGAGGTGAGCGACAGGATCGCGACCATCACGCTGAACCGCCCCGACCGCATGAATGCGTGGACGCCGATCATGGAACGCGACGTGCGTCACGCGATGGAAGCGTCAAGTGCCGATGACAATGTCCGCGTCATCGTGCTCACCGGCGCGGGCCGCGGCTTCTGCGCGGGCGCTGACATGGACGCGCTGAAGGGGATCGATCCCAACGAGGTCAGGCGCGGCGAGAACATCCCGTTCGACATGAACCGTCGCGCCGACTGGCAGACGCGCTACGCCTACTACCCCGCAATCAAGAAGCCGGTGATCGCCATGCTCAATGGCGCCACGGCCGGCATCGGACTCGTGCACGCACTCTATTGCGACCTGCGTTTTGCTGCCGACAACACCGTGTTCACGACCGCCTTCGCGCGGCGCGGTCTGATTGCCGAGCACGGCATCAGCTGGATGCTGCCGCGGATCGTCGGCCACGCCAATGCGCTGGACCTGTTGCTCTCGGCGCGGCGCGTATCGAGCGAGGAGGCGTTGCGGATCGGGCTGGTCAACCGGCTCTCTTCGCCGGAGAAGCTGCGCGAGGAGACCTACGCCTATGCGCGCGACCTCGCCGATTTCGTCTCGCCGAGCGCCATGGCCGTCATCAAGCGTCAGCTCTACGAGGTCCCGTTCCAGACGCTTGCCGAGGCGACGATCGAGGCCAACCGGGAGATGATGGTGGCGCTGAACGGGAGTGATTTCAGGGAAGGCGTCGCGAGTTTCGTCGAGAAGCGGCCGCCAAGGTTTACCGGGACGTGATAGGGAGGGGGCTAACGGATAAAGTCTGTCTCCGCCCCTTGGGCTTCGCCGGACACCACGCTTCGCCCTCCAGGCCCCTGCGCGGCTACGCCACGCGTAGCCCGATGGGCGAAGCGTGGTGGAGCCAGGCGGGATCGAACCGCCGACCTCGTCATTGCGAACGACGCGCTCTCCCAGCTGAGCTATGGCCCCTTCGCGGCCGGGTGTTGCTGAGTATCCCGGCCGTCAGTCGGGCGCCATTTACAGTCCCGTCCAAGGTCAAGTCAAGAACGGTGAAAGCGCGGTTTTCAGCCCGTCCCGCCGGGAACTTCCCTTGTTTGCGGGGGGATGAACCGATATCTAGGGCGTGATCCCGACCCGGCGGACCGCCCGAGCGCCCAGTGCATAGCGGTTTTCCGAAACGATCCTGCTCAAACAAGAAGCGCGATGGCGGCTCCGTCCGGTCTCGTTGCGCTTCAATCGGTTGTCTTACCCGCGAGCCCCCCTCCCATGCGTGCCGTTCTCGACATCGTCATCATCGTGCTCGACCTCTACGTCTGGCTGCTGATCGCTTCCGCGATCCTGTCCTGGCTGATCGCCTTCAACGTGGTGAACACCCGCAACCAGTTCGTGTCGGCGGTGGCGGAGTTCCTGTACCGGATCACCGAGCCGGTCCTGGCGCCGATTCGCAATTTCCTGCCCAGTCTCGGCGGCCTCGACATCTCGCCGATCATCCTGATCCTGATCATCATGTTCATCGAGCGGGTGATCCTGTACTACATCTACCCGAACGTGATCTGACCCTTTCTCGACGGGGCCTTGATGGATCCGTGGCGCTATTCCACCGAGGGCATCAGCATCGCGTTGCGGGTGACGCCGCGCGGCGGCCGCGACGACATCGACGGGATCGAGCAACTCTCGGACGGGCGTACGGTGCTCAAGGTGCGGGTGCGCGCCATTGCCGATGGCGGCGAGGCCAACCGTGCGGTGACTGAGCTGCTGGCCAAGGCGCTCGGCGTGCCGAAAGCCAGGGTGAAGCTGTTGTCCGGCGCCACCTCGCGGCTCAAGCAGGTCGCGGTGGACGGCGATCCGAAAGGGCTCGGCGATACATTGAGGAAGCTGACCGCGGCCAAGCCGAACCAGCAGACAAGGGACTGACATGACTGCCCGCATCATCGACGGAAAAGCCATCGCCGCCGAGCTTCGCGCCCGCGTCGCCGACGAGGTCGCCCGCGTCAAGCGCGACCACCAACTCACGCCGGGGCTCGCTGTCGTGCTGGTCGGCCATGATCCCGCGAGCGAGGTCTATGTCCGCAGCAAGCACACCCAGACCCAGGCCGCCGGCATGGCCTCGTTCGAGCACAAGCTGCCGGAGGATGTGTCGCAGGCCGATCTGCTGGCGCTGATCGCTCGGCTCAACCGCGATCCCATGGTGCATGGGATACTGGTGCAGCTGCCGTTGCCGAAGTCGCTGCACACCGAGACCGTCATCAACGCCATCGATCCCGCAAAGGATGTCGATGGCTTGCATCCGAACAATGCCGGCCGGCTCGCCGGCGGCTTCGAGGCGCTGTCGCCCTGCACGCCGCTCGGCTGCATCATCCTGACGAAGAGCGTGCATGCTTCGCTCGAGGGCATGAACGCCATCGTCATTGGCCGCTCCAACCTGGTCGGCCGCCCGCTGGTGCAGCTGCTGTTGAATGAAAATGCCACGGTCACGATCGCGCATTCGCGCTCGCGCGATCTGCCGGGTCTCGTAAGGCGCGCCGACCTCGTCTATGCCGCGGTCGGCCGGCCCGAGATGGTGCGCGGGGATTGGCTGAAGCCGGGCGCGACCGTGATCGACGTCGGCATCAACCGCATCCCGATGCCCGGCGGCAAGCCGAAACTGGTCGGCGATGTCGCGTTCCAGGAAGCCCTCAATGTCGCCGGCGCGATCACACCGGTCCCGGGCGGCGTCGGCCAGATGACGGTGGCGTGCCTGCTGGTGAACACGCTGCGCGCAGCCTGTGCGATCGCAGGGCTGCCGGCGCCGGCGGTGTAGCTCTTACCTCGCCCCGCTTGCGGGGAGAGGTCGGATTGCATCGTCAGATGCAATCCGGGTGAGGGGGTACAAGTCTCTCGACGTTCGCAACTCGTGGAGGGAAACCCCTCACCCCAACCCTCTCCCCGCAAGAGCGGGGTGAGGGAGCCCAGGCAGCGTGCCTATTTTTTCTTCTCGCGCTCGATGCCTTCGAGGATCAGCTTGTGCGCTTCCTCTGCGCCGCCCCAGCGCAGGATCTTCACCCATTTGCCCTTCTCGAGATCCTTGTAGTGCTCGAAGAAGTGCTGGATCTGCTGCAGCGTGATGTCCGGCAAGTCGGAATAGCTCTTCACCTTGTCATAGCGCTGCGTGAGCTTGGACGACGGCACCGCCAGGATCTTCTCGTCGCCGCCGGCTTCGTCTTCCATGAACAGCACGCCGACCGGACGGACGCTCATGACGGCGCCGGGAATGATGGCGCGGGTGTTGATGATCAGGACGTCGCAGGGATCGCCGTCATCCGACAGCGTGTGCGGGATGAAGCCGTAGTTACCGGGGTAACGCATCGGCGTGTAGAGGAAGCGGTCGACCACCAGCGTGCCGGCCTCCTTGTCCATCTCGTACTTGATCGGTTCGCCGCCCACGGGGACCTCGATGATGACATTGACGTCGTGGGGCGGATTTTTTCCGATCGATATGGCGTCGATACGCATGGATTGCTCCGCGTGGCCTCTGGAAGTTGAGAACGATGTGATTTTTTGGTTGGCGCCGCCGGGCCGCGAAACGGCTCCCGGCCCGGCCTTGAGGCCGGGCTGGCCGACGCGTGCAGCGCTGGAGGCTGGTTTAGCCTTGCTGCAGCTGCGAGAGAAGCAGGATTTTCAGTTGGCCCAGGCGAAAGCGACCTTGTCGAGCGACTTGGGGCCAAACCGCTCCGAGGAACGCGCCACCATCCGGCCGCCCAGCGCACGGTAAAACTCGGTCGCCGGCTCGTTGTCGGAGAGCGCCCACACCACCATGCTCTTCAGCCCGCTCTGCATGAGGTCGCGGCGGGCGGCAGCGAACAGGCGGCGGCCGAAGCCGAGACCCTGGAATTCCGGTCGCAGGTAAAGCTCGTAGATCTCGCCGTCGAAATGCAGGCTGCGGGCGCGGTTGCGGCCGTAATTGGCATAGCCCGCGATCTTGTCACCGAACACGAGCACGCTGACGCGGCTGCCCTTGCGGATCGCACTGTCCCACCACTGCGGACCGCGGCGGTTGATCAGCTTTTCCAGCTCGGCGCCGGGAATGATGCCCTGATAGGCCGAGCGCCAGGCTTCGTCATGAGTGGACGCCACCGCAGTTGCATCTGCAGCTTTGGCCGGCCGGACCTCGATCAGGGTTGTGCTCATGCCTGTAATCAAAGCAAGTCGGCGGGCCGCCTTCAAGGTCTATCGTTAATTATCGGTTAACCTGTGGACTTTCTGCATCAGTATGATGAAAACTTGTACCGAAAGAGGACACTCGCCGGGCTCGAGCGACCGATCGCGGATCGGGCGCTGTGCAAAGCCCGGATCGCGGGCGCCGGATGACAATGCCGCAGTTCAGAAAAAGGCTGGCCGCAGCTGATTCGCGGCCGGAATTTTACGAGCGAATCCGGCCGCAGCGCGGGTGCGTTGATCCCTCGCCGCGGTGGATTTTCGCGCCCGACCGGCCTATGGCAGCGGCGGCATCTGTGCGCGCCGACGTTGGCCTGATCATGAGCGGACTGCGATGACGCTCTACTTTCTGATCAAATATCTGCATGTGCTCGGCGCCATCGTCATCCTCGGCACAGGAACCGGCATCGCCTTCTTCATGCTGATGGCGCATCGTACGCAGGATGCGGCGTTCATCGCGCGCACGGCGGCGACCGTGGTGATCGCGGACATGATCTTCACGTTGAGCGCCGTGCTGCTGCAGCCGGTGAGCGGCGGACTGCTGATGCTCGTGTCGGCAACGAGCATCACCGAGCGCTGGCTGGTGGTTTCGCTGGCGCTCTACGCTATCGCCGGCCTGTTCTGGATCCCCGTCGTTTTCATGCAGATCGAGATGCGCGACCTCGCGCAGGCGGCCGTCGAAAAAGGTCTTCCGCTGCCGCCGCGTTATTTTGCGCTGTTTCGCCGCTGGTTCCTGTTCGGTATTCCCGGTTTCGGTTCCGTGATGATCATCCTCTGGCTGATGATCGCGAAACCATTTTAGCGCATGATCCGACTTCCATGAGTGACGACGCATCACACAACATCCTCGTGTTCGGCGCGTCAGGCCTGATCGGGCGCGCCATCACCGACGATCTGAGGGCGCGCGGCTTTCACGTGATCGGGGTCGCGCGGCACTTCACGCCGGCGCGGAAAATGAGCGCGGCCGATCTTGAGCTGCCCATCATGTCGATGGATGCCGCGGCGCTGACGCAGCTGCTTCGCACGCATGAGGTCGATGTCGTGGTGAACTGCCTCGGCGTGCTCCAGGATGGTCCCGGCAGCAGCACGAGCGCGGTGCATCGCGATTTCGTCGCGCGCCTGCTTCAGGCGATCGGCGACAGCCACCGCGCCATCCGTCTCGTCCACATCTCGATTCCCGGTACGGCCGATGCGGATCGCACCGCCTTCGCCACGACCAAGCGCGAGGCCGAGCGCCTGATCGCGGCCTCCGGCATTCCCCATGCCCTCCTGCGGCCCGGCTTCGTGGTTGCACCGTCAGCCTATGGCGGCAGCGCCATGCTCCGCGCGCTTGCGGCGCTGCCGGTCGACCTGCCGGCCGACGAGGCGGCGACGCCGTTCCAGCCGGTCGCAGTCGAGGATATCGCCGCCACCATCGCCTGGCTTGCGGCGCGCGATGTCGCCGATGAAGCGGTGCGATCGGTGACATGGGACCTGATGCAGGAGCAGCCGATTTCGCTCGGCGGCGTCATCGCCCAGTTCCGCCGGTCGTTCGGCACGGCAAAGCATGTCCGGATCGCGACGCCGCCGTTCTTGATCGATCTCGGCGCTCGCCTCGGCGATCTCGCGAGCCGGCTCGGCTGGATGCCGCCGATGCGTTCCACGGCCATCGCCGAGCTGCGCCGCGGCGTCACCGGCGATCCCGCAGGCTGGATGCAGGCGACCGGCATCGTGCCGAAGACGATTATTCAAGCGATTGGCGGGCGCCCCGCCACCATCCAGGACAAATGGTTCGCGCGGCTGTTCCTGGTCAAGGCGCTGATCTTCGCGAGCCTCGTGCTGTTCTGGGTCGCATCCGGCTTCATCGCGCTGGTGATCTCCTATGACGCCGCCGCCGGCATCCTGAGCGCGCACCATTTCCCGCCCGCTTTGGTCGGGCCGGTGACAGTGCTGACCAGCCTGATGGATATGGGCATCGGCGTATTGATCGCCTTCCGCCGGACCGCGGCGATCGGGCTGGTCGCGGGCATCGTCGCCTCGCTCGGCTACATGGTTGGCGCGGCGATCCTCACTCCCCACCTCTGGATCGAGCCGCTCGGCGCGCTGGTGAAGACGGGACCGGCAATCGTGCTGATGCTCGTCGCGCTGCTCATGCTGGACAATCGCTGATGAGCAAGTGGCCCGACGATGACGTGATCCTGTTCGACGGTGTCTGCATCTTCTGCTCGCGCTGGGTCCGCTTCGTCATCGCCCGCGACACGGCACGCCGCTTTCGCTTCACGCCGATCCAGTCCGGCTACGGCACGCGGCTGGCGAAGACCTTCGGCATCGACCCTGACGACCCCGACACCAACGCCGTCGTCCATGGCGGCATCGCCTACATGAAATCCGATGCGGCGCTGACGGTGCTGAGCCATCTGCCCGGCTGGCGCTGGACCCGCACACTGTTCGCGGTCCCCAAGCCGCTGCGCGACGCCGTCTACAGCCTCATCGCCCGCAACCGGTACAAGACCTTCGGGAAATACGAGACGTGTTTTGTGCCCGACGCGGATATGCGGGCGCGGGTGCTGGAGTAAATGCGTTCAATCGCAGCTATTGAACGAAGCCTCATACGACAGAGGTTCGAGCGAAACTAGTTTCTCCAGCGGAGGCACCAACTCGAACATTCTTGGGGCCTTCAAGAAGTCATACAAGCGGCAAATCCGAAACTCTTTCGGTCGTTCCCTTGAGAACGAAAGCTCGTTGCGGGTCATATAGAAAGGCGCGGTCTGCGAACCGACAGTAGTCTTTACCTCCAGAAATCTCTCCTTGCCTTGAGCATCGAACGACAAGACATCGTAGCCGGCACCATCGCCATCCTCCATCGAAACCCACCTCACCTTTTTAGCAAGGTCAGCTCGGTCGAGCGCCCGGAGCCGCTGTCGTTCAAAATGAAAGACAATTTGCTCGCCGTCATGCCCTAACTTGCGATTCAAAAAATCACGTTCGGCGGGATTGAACTTTCGGATAAGGCGTTGAGCCGCGTTAGGACGGGGCGCCTTTTTCGCGAGGTCAGGCGGCGGCTCCAGGAAGAGCTGTGGTCGCTCGCCGATCTCGTTCGACAGCAGCAGCTCTGGATGAAGGGCGGCGGGATGATTGGTAATGTATCGTTCGACTGCGCCCACAATTGATTTCTGAAAATGAGCCCTGGGCTTGTATCCGTTAATCCAAGGGATTTCGAGCAGCTGAAGGACTGCCGAAATGTTATGGTGTTTGAATTCGATGGAGCTGTTGCTTCGGCCGATCTGACCCACCAACACCCGTCGGTGCTGGGTCTTGTCGTAAGGTGCACGACGCATTTCGTCGTTCAGCATCGAGAAGTAGTCGGCGACGATGAGGTCGAGCTCGTCGTCTGTCCAATCTTTTCGCTCCCCTGCTGCCATGCGCGAAAAATGGACTAATCCTCTATCTGCGTCCAGTCTTCGTCAGGTCTTCGAGCCAGCCGCACCCACCATTTCCCTCGCCGCCCGCTCTCCCGAGTCCCGCGCGCCGTGCGCGGTCGAGAAAAACTCCGGCGAAGTCGCTTCGCCGGCGAAGAACAGCCGGCCGTCGACCGGCGCGGCCAGCACGGCGCGCTTGTCCGCGTGCCCCGGCAGCGCATGCGAATAGGAGCCTCTCGCGAACGGATCATGCGCCCAGCGGGATTCGCAGAGCGGCCTCAGCTTGCGCCTGATATTGTTGCCGAGGAAGCCGGCGATCTCGTCGATGCTCTGCGCGGCGATGGCGCCGTCGCCGGCATCTTCCAGCTCGCGCGCAAAGCTGCCGCCGAAGAAGCCCTCGATGCAGGGCTGGCCGAACGGGCGGATGTGGTAGGTGCCCATGTCCGTGCGCATGGTGGCGCCGCGCAGATTGGCCTCCTTCGGAAAGGCTTCGGCGTCGTCGAGCGCCAGCGTCACCTTGTCGTCGACGCCCAGCGGCAGACCGGCCGCGGCATCGACCTTGGCGGGGAGCGGCGGCGAGAAGCGGATCGCCTGATCGGCGATCAGATTGGTCGGAACGGTGACGATCGCCTTGGCCGCGGTCAGCGTGCCCCGCGACGTCTCGATGCGGATGCGCTTGTCGGAATGGTCGATCAGCGTGACCTCGCAGTTCAGCGCGACCGGCACCTGCGCGCCATAGGCCGCGACCAGCGTGCCATAGCCGCGCCGAACCCGCCAATTGATGTCGGTGTCTTCATAGGCGTCGACATCGAGGATCGAAACCTGGTCGAGCTCGCTGCCGTTCACATAGGTCGAGATCGCATCGATCATCGGGTTCCAGCGGTTGCCGGGCTCGAGGTACAGGCTGGCCGGGCTGTCCTTGCCGTGCTGCGCCGCCTGCTCGATGCGGTCGTAGAATTGGTCGATCGCGTGCATGAAGTCGTCGCGCTCGGCCTGCGGAAAGGCATTGCCGAAGGCGCGCTCGCGCCAGGGCGGCAGGTCCTTGTTGACCTCGAAATCGAGTTGTCGTGCGATCGGCACGAAGGAGTTCTTGTCCGCCGAATGCAGCCAGCCGCAGCCGACGTCGAACGCCACGTCAGGCGCGGCCTGGATCGTATGCGCGCGGCCGCCGAGGCGGTCGCGGGCCTCCAGCACGATGGTGGAGAGGCCGGAGTCCTTCAGCGCATTCGCGGCACCAAGGCCCGCGGCGCCGGCGCCGATGATGGCAACATCGATCGTGGAGGGAAGGGAACTCATAGCCCGGCTCTAGCACGTTCGCCGCCGGGCCTGAAGCCGCCACATGCATGACTGTCATCGCCGGCGAAGGCGGGCCGCGGCGTGCTGTATGCCCCGGAGGTGTTAGTGATCGGGCGGCGCTTTGCGCCGACCCGGTGCCGGGGCATGACAGACGGGCTTACGCCACCGCTTCCTTGGCCTTTTCCGCGCGCTTGCGCTCGTTGGGGTCGAGGTGCTTCTTGCGCAGGCGGATCGACTTCGGGGTCACCTCGACGAGCTCGTCGTCCTCGATATAGGCGAGCGCCTTTTCGAGCGTCATGCGGATCGGTGGGGTCAGGCGCACCGCTTCGTCCTTCGAGGTCGTGCGGATGTTGGTGAGCTGCTTGCCCTTGAGCACGTTGATCTCGAGATCGTTGTCGCGGGTGTGCTCGCCGACGATCATGCCTTTGTAAACCTTCCAGCCCGGCTCGATCATCATCGGGCCGCGGTCTTCCAGCTTGAACATGGCGTAAGCCACCGCCTCGCCCTGGTCGTTCGAGATCAGGACGCCGTTGCGGCGGCCCTGGATCTCGCCCTTGTAGGGGGCGTAACCGTGGAACAGGCGGTTCATGATCGCGGTGCCGCGGGTGTCGGTGAGCAGCTCGCCCTGGTAGCCGATCAGGCCGCGGGTCGGCGCGTAGAACACCAGACGCAGGCGGTTGCCGCCGGACGGCTTCATCTCGATCAGCTCGGCCTTGCGCTCGCTCATCTTCTGCACGACGACGCCGGAATGCTCCTCGTCGACGTCGATCACGACCTCCTCGATCGGCTCCTGCCAGGCGCCGGTGGCCTCGTCCTTCTGGAACACCACGCGCGGGCGCGACACCGAAAGCTCGAAGCCCTCGCGGCGCATGGTCTCGATCAGGATCGCGAGCTGCAATTCGCCGCGGCCCGAGACTTCCATCGCGTCCTTGTCGGCGGCTTCGACCACACGCAGCGCGACGTTGCCCTCGGCTTCGCGCAGCAGACGGTCGCGGATCATGCGGCTCGTCACCTTGTCGCCTTCGGTGCCGGCGAGCGGGGAGTTGTTGACGATGAACGACATCGAGACGGTCGGCGGATCGATCGGCTGCGCCGGCAGCGGCACTTCGACGGTCGGATCGCAGAAGGTGTCGGCGACGGTGCCCTTGGTGAGGCCCGCGATGGCGACGATGTCGCCGGCTTCGGCTTCATCGAGCGGGGTGCGCTCGAGGCCACGGAATGCCAGGATCTTGGTGATGCGTCCGGACTCGACCAGCTTGCCCTCGGCGTTCAGCACCTTGACCTGCTGGTTCGGCTTGAGCACGCCGGACGAGATGCGACCGGTGATGATGCGGCCGAGATAGGGATTGGCTTCGAGGATGGTGCCGATCATCCGGAAAGGACCTTCCTCGACCTTCGGCGGCGCGACGTGGCGCAGGATCAGGTCGAACAGCGGCTCCATGCCCTTGTCCTTCGGACCCTCCGGGCTATCGGCCATCCAGCCCTGCTTCGCCGATCCGTAGAGGATCGGGAAGTCGAGCTGCTCCTCGCTGGCATCGAGCGCCGCGAACAGGTCGAACACCTCGTTGATGACCTCGGTCGGCCGTGCATCGGGACGATCGACCTTGTTGATGACGACGATCGGCTTCAGGCCGACCTTGAGCGCCTTGGACACCACGAACTTGGTCTGCGGCAGCGGGCCTTCCGCGGCGTCGACCAGGACCAGCGCGCCGTCCACCATGTTCAGGATGCGCTCGACCTCGCCGCCGAAATCGGCGTGGCCGGGGGTGTCGACGATGTTGATGCGGGTGTCCTTCCACTGCACCGAGGCCGCCTTGGCCAGAATGGTGATGCCGCGCTCGCGCTCCAGGTCGTTGGAGTCCATGGCACGATCGGTCACCTTCTGGTTCTCGCGGAACGTGCCGGACTGCTGGAGGAGCTTGTCGACCAGGGTCGTCTTGCCGTGGTCGACGTGGGCGATGATGGCGACGTTACGGAGGTTCATGGCTCTTCTTCTGGTCGTGCAATGGTCAGATGCGCGATCTCGCCGGACCAGTTTGGCCGGCCGCTCGCTCGCGTGGCCCATTCGGGCCCGGATCACGCTCATACCCAAGAAATTTGACGGGGACGCATCACCCCAAAAAGGAAGCCCGGTCAGAGGACCGGGCACCTTGCGCGTTGCGGCGCAATATAGTCAGAAAACGCCAAAAAACAATGATTTATTGGCTGTTTGGAGGGCTGATTTTCGCTCCAAAGGCGGGTTTTGAGGGGCTTTCAGGTCTTACTTCCGGGTAATCGCGAACACGATCAGGCCAAGCCCGCCCAGCGCCACCAACATCACGAACATGGTGATGGGGTCGCCGCCGGCCCCGGCACCCATCTTGGCGTTGAGAATAGCGCACAGGACCCCCGGGATCAGCAGGATCACCCCCACCACCAGCATGAGCGCGGTCAGGCAGCCGTTGCGCTGCCCGGGTTCCGGAGGCCTGTATGGCGGTGGTGTGTCGGACATGCGTCGTCGAATGGTCCGTCAGCGCCTTCCCGTGATCGCGGCGCGGATCAGCATCACGCCGGCAAAGCAGACCGCGAGCCCGAGCAGGATCAGGAAGAGAATGGAGGGATCGGTTTTCGACTCGCTCAGGACGCCGAACCCGAACAGGAGGGCGCAGAGCCCGGGCAGCAGCAGGACCAGCCCGAACAGCACCATGAACGCCGTCGCGCAGCCGCTGCGTGGCGACGGTGGCGGCGGGACGTATTGGGAGGGTGGCTCCGGTGGTGCAGGCGGGATGGGCGGTGGATTGGTCTCGCTCATCGCGGCACCTCCTCGCTTTGCCGGGCTTCACGGTAGGTCTGGCCCGCCAACCCGGCGCGGATGCCGTCGATCTGTCCGTTCCGATAGAACAAATTGTAGGTGTCGAACGGAATGATCGCGCCCTGCTCCGTCACGAAATGGATGCAGCTGCGCTTGACGTTGCCGACGCAGAAATTGAAGCGATCGAGAAACTGCACGATGGTGACGCGGAAAACATTCTCGTAAGTGAGGCCCTGCGGCACCTCGAAGCTCGGCAGGCAGCACAAGAGTTCGCAGACGCGCTCGCTCGTGTTCAGCGGCCCCGAGGACAGCGAGAACAGGTCCAAGAACTTCTCCTGGAATTTCTCCCGCAGCATCGGATATTTTTCCGGGCTGATGGTGTTGGGCATCACTGCAACGAGCTGCTCCTGCTGTAGCAGCGAGGTCAGCGGCAATACCTTCTCGCCGTTGCGCAGGCCGTAGCCGATCGAGATGCTCTCGGGATTGCAGGGCAGCGGGATCATGTCCTTGTCGCCGAACACGCCGGTCTCGATCACGCGCTTGCGGATCTCCGACAGCATGATGCGGTCGGTGGTCTTGTCGAAATTCTCGTTGCGTCCGGCGTCCTGCACTGGCTGCAGCGTGACGCCGCGCACGCATTTCCAGGTCAGGGCATGGCGGACGATGTCGCCGATCTCGGCGTCGTTGACGCCGCGCTTGATGGTCGCGACCAGCGTGGTCGACACGCCATAATGCTCGAGATTTTCCAGCGCCTGCTGGCGGATTTTTCGCAAATCCGCGCCGCGCAGATCGATCAGCGCATCGCGCTGAAGCGAATCGAACTGGAGATAGACCTCCAGCCCGCGCCTGTTCTCGGCGAGCCGCGCCACAAAGTCCTTGTCGCGGGCGATGCGCAGGCCGTTGGTGTTGATCATGACGTGGCGGATCGGTCGGGCGCGCACCGCGTCCAGGATCTCGAAGAAATCCGGATGCAACGTCGGCTCGCCGCCGGAAATCTGCACCAGGTCGGGCTCGCCTTCGCTCGCCACCAGCGCGTCGAGCATCCTCTCCATCTTCGCCAGCGGCGTGAAGCCGGTGCGCGCCGGCGAGGAATCCGCAAAGCACACCGGGCAAGTCAAATTGCAGTGCTCGGTGATCTCGATCAGCGCCAGGCAGGAATGCTGCTCGTGGTCGGGACAGAGGCCGCAATCATAGGGGCAGCCGAATTCCGTGCGGTGCTGGAATTGCAGCGGCCGGTCGCCCGGCTTGATGAAGTCCTTGCACAGCCGCCAATAGGCCGCGTCCGTCGACACCAGCGTCGACTGAACGCCGTGCTCCTTGCAGCGCTTTTCGTACCAGACCTCGTTGCCAAAAATCTGGATCTTGGTCGGCGCCAGCTTCAGACAGGTCTCGCAAAGGGATTGGGTCTGGCCCCAGAAGATGTAGGGACGCGACTTACGCGACGGCGCGTTCATGCTTCAAGCTCACATTCGGCGCCGTCGCCAGCATGACGGCGGCGTAAATCATGACAAACAGCGACAGCAGGTGAAACAGCGTGAAAGGACCGATCAGCGTGCCGTAGGGCTTGAGGAATTCCCATAGGAAGCGCTGCAGCCCGTAGTAGAACAGCACGAGGTAGAATCCGTTGGTGATGACGGCGGCATTTCGGTTCAATACGGCCCAGACATAGAATGCCGCGAACCCCGCCATCGCCAGGCTCTCGTAGAGCTGGACAGGATGGCGAAGGACGCCGTCGCCGAAATCATGGCCGAAAGGCAGCGCCGTCGGCGTGCCGTAGGTGAAGTCGTCGAGGCCCGCGAAGTAGCATCCAAGGCGGCCGATCGCGATGCCGAGCGCCAGCGGCAGCGCAAACCGGGCGCCGGTTCGCACCGCGCGATCCCTGCGGACCATTTGTAGAGCTCGATCGCGACGATGCCGCCGGCCAGCGCGCCCTCGACCGAGCGTGCGACGCCCGCCATGCCCGAGAACCACAGGTTCAGCGTGCCGAAGATGTAGGCGCCAATTCCGGCGCCGAACACCAGCGCGGCGATATAGGGCAGCTCGAAGGATTGCCGGGGGAATTGCAGCCCGCGCCGGTGCGACAGCCACCACATGGCGAGCGCGGCCGCACCCCATGCTGCAACGTCGAAGACGGCGTGAAGTTCAGCCCCACTCATGAGGCGAGTGTAGCGTGATTTTCGCGGTCCGTGATAGCGACTTCCCGATTGCAATGGCGGAGCGAGGTTATCAACCCGTCCGCCTGGGAGCGGCGAGCTGATGGACCACGCCGGCCCGCGCAAAGCTACCAAGGCTGTAACCGCGCCAGAACGGATATAGCCGATGTTACGGCGTCCATCCGAAGCGCTATATCCGAACTGACGGCTGGGCTTTCGACCTTCCCAGGATGACATTCTGTCCGCAGTGCAGAACCCGTCCCGATTGCGCGGAGCGATTGCGATGAGGAAGGCTACGATGGATTTTTCGCGGATGTCGGATGGGATCCGGCTGCATCACGCCTCTCATCGCCACGATGGGCACGATGGGCACGATGGTGACGACGAGCCGGGTCCGGCACCGAGCAGCCCGTTTGCAGGGCTCGATGCGCATCCCGCGACCCCGAATTCCCCGCCTCATGACTCTGGCCCAGGCCAATCCGACCATCCCACCGCGTCGGGGGACGGCACCGGCGGCCACGTCGGCAACCACACTGCGGCGAGCCTGGATGCTTCGGCAACGAAGCCTGCTGCCGGCGCATCCCATTCCGCGACAGGCATCGCTTCGATCGAGAGCGGGGCGAACACCGCCGGGAACGGCGGAGACGGTTACTTTTACGGAGGTATCATTCACGCATCCCTGTTGATCTATGAACCGATCAACATTTCGGTGAATTTGGGATACGGCTCGGTCGCCGTGGCCAACCAGTCCAACGATTTGAGTGTCGATCAATCCGCCTTTCAGATGGCCGGCGTCGGCGGACATGGTGGGAATGACAACCTTGCATCGGGAGGCAGCATCAGTGCTTCCCTGGGCTCCGGCGTGATCGGGAGCGGCGACAACGGCGCCGGAAACGGCGGCAGCGGCTATTTCTCGGGTGCGTTGGTGGACGCTCCCGTGGTGATCTATCATCCGATCAATATTGCGGTGGCGAGTTCAGGCGGCACGGCCTATGCAAGTCAATCGAACACAGTCGACATCGATCAATCGGCTACGCAGATCGCGGGCGTCGGCGGAAGTGGCGGAAATGGCAATGTGGCCTTCGGCGGCAGTATCATCACGCTCGACCCCAGTTGGGGATCAAGCAACGGAGGAAGCGTCTGGGACGTTCAAACGGGCGGGAGTCAGGCCGGCAATGGCGGCGACGGCGCGTTCTACGGGAGTCTCGTGCATTCCTCGATCTTAGTTTACGACCCGATCAACATCGCAGTCGCGGGCTATGGCTCCAACGTTCATTCAGTCCAGACGAATGACGCCGACGTGGATCAATCCGTAATTCAGATCGCCGGCATGGGCGGGCACGGCGGCAATGGCAACGCCGCGACGGGCGGCCATGCAAGCCTTCCTTCCCACGGCTTGTGGGGCGGCTCCGACGCGATTGCGACCGGCTCGAACGGCGCAGGCAACGGCGGCAACGGCTATTTTGCCGGCAGCCTGATCGATGTCAGCGTCGCGATCTATGCACCCATCAATATCGCAATCGCGGGGCCCCATTCGACGGCCGTGGCCGATCAGGTCAACAACGTGCACATCGACCAGAGTGCGGTCCAGATTGCCGGACTTGGTGGGGACGGCGGCTACGGCAATCTCGCGCTGGGTGGCGATCTTTCCGCCCATCTTCTGTCGGATCTTCACCTGTTGGCATAGCGGAACATCGCACCGCTCGCGCAGGCCGGTCGCAAGGTAGCGGACTCCCTGCGCATGCAAATCTCGCGCAGAGTCGTCCTCCCCGATGTTTCGAGCTCCGATGTTGCGCGACGAATGTCATACTTTCGTACGTAGGTCGACCAACCCGGATGGTGTCCGATTTGACATCTATCGGCAGCGCGCATCGCCGGATCAGACTCGCCCGTGTGCGTCCGCCTGATCGGGATGGATGACGCACGACAGCCAACACAAGGACGGAGGCTCAAATGTTGCCCAAGGCGATCAGCATCTCGGATTCGATCGAATTCAAATCGATCAACACCGGTGGTCAAAGTGTCGGAAATGGCGGCGACGGTACCTTCAAGGGAGCTATCATCAGCAAGCCGACCCTCAACTTCGATCCAACCAACAAGGCAGAAGGCGCCGATGTGCATGTGAACACCGGCGACCACGTCACTCAGACGGCAGATTGGGACGCCGGCGGCGCAAACGCGACGGCCTCGGTGTTTGCGAAGGCCCACGGCGGAAGCGCCGAGTCGAACGGAAGCCAGAAATCCTACAGCGGCCACGATACCTCCAAGGTATATGCCCATACGGATGCCACTCAGATCAACAAGCTCGCGGTGGACCAGCACCAGGATGTCCTGGCTGGCATCGGCGGCAATGGCGGAGACGGCAACGCCGCGCTGGGTGGAGAAGTGAGCTTCCACCTCGATACATTCTGACCATCGGCTCGTCCGACCGTGGCGGGACCGGCGGCCATTGCTGCCGGTCCCGCAGTTCAAGCCGATGCCCCGCCGATGCCTTTCTTGGCAGATCGCGTTGGCCGTCGGGCAAGTGCGCCGGACTTCGATTTCAGGCGGTGACGATCATGCTGATGCCGCCCATTCGGTTGCCTGTCCTGCCGCAGATCTCGACGCCACTGCACGCGGCCCTTTGGTCCTGTGCGGGACCGCTTGGTCTCGTATTCGCGTATAGCTGCAGCTACAACCTGCTTTTGTTTGCGCCCTCCATCTACCTTCTTCAGATCTACGACAGGGTGTTGTCGAGCCGGAGCGGCGACACGCTGCTCCTGCTCACGCTCATTGTCGCGATCACGGTCGTGGTCGGCGGCGTGTTCGATGCCTTGCGGCGCGCTGTCTTGGGTCGCCTTGGCGCCTGGCTCGACGATCGGCTCCGTCCTTGCGTGCTTTCGGCCAGCCTCGAATCCGCGCTTCGCAGCGATTGGACGCGGGCGTCGGACGCATATCGGGATCTCACCGTGCTGCGCCAGTTCATCGATTCCGGCGCATGTCCGATGCTGTTCGACGCACTCTGGGCGCCCCTGTTCCTCCTGGTCCTCTTTCTCATCCATCCCCTGCTTGGCGTGGTGGGCGCCTGCTGTGTGGCTTTCCTCTTCGCTCTCACGGTTGCCGGAGATCTGGTTACCGAGGACGTTCTGCTCAGATCCGGCGCCGCGCTGTCCAGAAGCTACGGTCGCCTCCAGGCCGCCGCAGGCAACATCCACATGATCCGCGCCATGGGAATGCTCGATAGCGCTGCGCGCACGATCTACCATGACGCGCAGGAGGCACGCAGAGAGCACGATGTGGCAGTCCGGCGAAGCGAGATCGTGATGCTGGTCACCAAGCCGGTCCGCGCTCTGTCGCAGGTGTTGATAATGGGGGCTGCCGCGTGGCTTGTCCTCGATCACGGAAAGAGTCCGGCGATCATTTTTGCTTCGACACTGATGTTCAGCCGCGCGCTCGCGCCGGTCGAAAGTGCGATCGCAGGCTGGAAGTCACTCAGGACGGCCGTGAGTGCCTGTCAGCGGCTCGGCGCGGTTCTCGCCGCGTCCCCGGCCGCCGGACAGCAGGATCCGGAGGTTTCGCAGCGGCAAGCGTCGAGCGGCCTCATTGTCGACAACGTCAGCGTGAGGCTATCGGGGACCAACCACCTTTTGCTGAACGGTGTCTCGCTCACGCTCGCGAGCGGAGAATGCCTTGGCATTATCGGTGCGTCCGGGTCAGGCAAGTCCCTGCTTGGCCGGGTGATTGCCGGGCTGTCGACGCCAACTCATGGCTGTGTCCTGCTCGACAATACCGACGTCTCGCTGCTTCGCGAGGGCCTAAACGGTCACCGTCTCGGTTATCTCCCCCAGGACATCGACCTGCTCGGCGATACGATAAGCGATATCATCGCACGGCTTGATGATGCCGATCGGCGGAAGGTCGTGGAAGCGGCCAAGCTGGTCGGAATTCATGAGGCGATCATGCGCCTGCCGAACGGGTACGACACGGTGATTCACCGTGAAAAATCCTTCTCGCGCGGATATCGGCAGCGCCTCGGTCTTGCCCGGGCCTTTTTCGGCGGTCCACGCCTGATCGTTCTCGACGAACCGAATGCCAGTCTCGATTACGGCGGCGAGCGAATGCTGCTGGACGCCATCGAGCGCATGAAGCTCGCCGGTGTCATCCTGGTCGTCGTCACTCATCGTATGGGTCTCCTCGCAGCCACAGACAAGATTGCCATTATGGAAGAGGGGGCGGTCGTCGCTTTCGGCGACAGCGAGGAAATCTTTGAGCGGCACCTGAACCGACCCCAGGTTACATCGCGGATTGCGCCATGATCCGGAATCCTCTCACCATCTGGAAGCTTCCCACGATCTGGGACCAGCTCGTGCGAACGCCGGCAAGCCCCCCGCTCGCCGGACGGCTCGGAGTCGTGGTTACCGCGATCGACGATTTCGAGCCCCTCGAATATCCATGGTGTGCGACCCCGACACCCATCTCTCCGCGTAGACGGCTTCGCGGTATCACCCTGGCGGGCAACCTGCTGGTGCTCTGCTTCATGCTGGGGCTCGGCACATGGGCGTGCCTCGCGCCTCTCGAGAGCGCAGCGATCGCTTCCGGCGTCGTGGAATCAGAATCGAGCCGCAAGACGATTCAGCACCTGGAAGGCGGGATCGTCAGGAAGATCCTGGTTTCGGACGGCGACATCGTGCGAAGCGGACAGACGCTGATCGCGCTGGACGACACCCGGCCCGGTTCGGAGGTGCAAAGCCTTCAAGGCCAGTTGTGGGATGCAATTGCTCGTGCCGCACGGCTTCAGGCCGAGCAGCAGAACTTTGGGAGCATCGCAATCCCGAGCGCGCTGGAACAGGACAGCAAGCGAAATGGTGTGGCCGCCGCCGCGGTATCGGCGCAGCAGTTCATTTTTCAGGCGCGCCGGCAGGTGCATGAGTCGCAGCTTGCGGTCATTCGCGAACGGAGGCTTCAAGTCGAGAGGGAGATCGAAGGTCTCAAGGCTCAGCAGAGCGCCACCGGGCAGCGGGTCGACATCGTCCGGGAGGAACTGGATATGGTCACGACGCTCGTGAACAAGGGACTCGAACGGCGGCCGCGGCTTCTGAACCTGCAACGTGAACTGGCCGACGTTGAGGGTCGCCGCGGCGAGATCACCGCGCAGATTTCGCGCGCCGGGCAGGTCATCAGCGAGCAGCAGGCCACATTGTTCAAGCTCGAGAGCGATAGGCAGAACGAGATCGCACAGTCGCTTCGTGAAGCACAGAACCAGATATTCCAGCTCCGCGAGCGGTTGCTTGCGGCCAGGGACCAGCTATCGCGAACGGAGGTGAAGGCGCCCGAGGACGGCGTGATAACCGACTTGCGGATTCATACAGCGGGCGGCGTCATCGGGGCGGGTGCTCCGCTCATGGAGCTGGTGCCCCGGCAAGACCGCCTCATCGTGACCGCCCGCCTGAGGCCGGAGGACATTGATGTGGTTCATCCCGGCCTGAATGCCGAGGTGCATCTCGTGCCGTACAATCAGCGTCGCGTACCGCGCCTGAAGGGCATCGTTGTGCACGTATCGGCAGACCGGCTACTCGACAAGCGTACCGACCAGCCATACTACGCGACCAAGATCCGGATCGACGACGCGCAGATCGCCGCAAACGACTTCCAGATCGTCCCCGGTATGCCGGTTCAAGTGTTCATCACCACGGGGCGCGGTACCGTCGCACTTTACGCGCTCAGGCCCCTGCTCGACAGCTTCCGCGGTGCATTCAGAGAGGATTGATCCCGCTCACGGTGACTAGGTCTCCGGCATTGTACCCGGGTCGTGATCGCGATTCTGCGCGAGCGACCGGCCGCGCCAGCGGAGGACCGCTTCCGTGCGATTGTGAGCGGCACATTTCCTCATGATATGCTGAATGTGCATTTTGACGGTGCTTTCCGAGAGCTTCAATTTGGCTGCGATCAGCTTGTTGGGCAGGCCGAGCTCCAATTCCGCCAGAACGTGCTGCTCTCGAGGGGTGAGATCGCTCCTGTCGATGACCGCCCTGGCTGCCTCGTTCATCAGATATGCGGACGCAAGCCCGCGCGCGTCCGGCGGATCGAAACCCGGCATCCTGTTCATTTCGGCGACCGGCAACGGCCTGTAGACGCCGCCGACAAGAACAAGGCGCAGGCCGGCTATGACGACCTCGATTGGTAGCGAGGTGGGAAGAAAGCCGCGAACACCCCGCTGCATCGCGGCTTGTGCGGTCGGCTCGTCGTCATGGTTTGACAGGATTGCGACGGCAGCATTGGGACAGTACTCGGCCACGAAGGCGAGATCGTCCTCGACCGAGGGATCGCCGATGGGCTTGTCCGCGATACTCAGCAGCACCAGACGAATGTCGCGGGCTGACATGCAGTCCAGGCCTCGGACCGTTGCCATGTCGAGGATCTCGAAGTCGGCCAATTCCCGTCTGAGGACGTTGAGAATACATGTGCGCGGCAACAGGTGCGGCTCGATGATCACCAGAACCGGTACGTGAAGCGCTCCATTGAGCCGTTTTGAGGAGTCCGTTATGTCGTCCATGATTTCCTCGGAATGAAAAGAATTTCTGCGACAGTTCCATCGATCCGTATTGCGCATTTACCGTTGCGGCATTCATCCTGAATGCATCATCACGCGCAGCCCCGACATCAGGATCGCATCCATTGCGGGATAGCCTGGCGCCTCGGTGGAAATTCTTTCCGATCAAATCATTTGAACGCGCGCCGTGGCGCGGTCGACGCATCCCCTATTTGCAGATATTTCGATACGCCGTTGACGCCGCCGACCCCGACTTGCCGTCGACGACATACGCTTCATCCTCCTTCACAAGATACAGAAACGGCCTCCCTCCAGTCTCTCCGCCCGACGCACTTCTTCCTTTCACGCGCCCGCAAATCGTATCCACGGCGCGTCCGAACGTGTTCTTTCGCATGGCGCGCTTCATGTCGCTGAATTCGGCCGATCCCGGATCCTCTATCTGCGCTGCAATCGTGACCTTCGCTTTGGTGAGGACAGGATCTGCTGCGTCCGCGGCGTGTTCGGGTGTCGGGACGTTGATCCTCGTCCGCGGGGACGCCGCCTTGGCGAGGTCGGGCGGTCCGTGTTTCTTCGATGATGGTCTCCTGCCGGATTTTGCCAGGGTTGCAGAATTCGATTTCACGATCGCAGGCGCTGGCGCTAACGCCGCCGGCATTGGCTCTGTGGGTCGGGCGACTGCAACCTTGTCCAAACAGGGTCTTGACCCACACCCAAGGAAATACCCTCGGGAAGGCGCGAACCAGCCAAAGCCGACCAGGATTCCTGCCAGCGCTCCGACAAAAAGCAGTCCCATCCGATTCCCCTCCTCGGGAGCTCGGCTCGCACTCATAACTAGGACTAATTCCGCGCTGGTGATCCTATCTGTTGCGCAAAAGCGTTAAGCGCTCATTAAGCGCGCGGGCTTGGGGCGATAGGACGACCCCTACGGCGATGTCGGGTTTAGCGGGCTTCCGGAAGCATGGCGGATGCGATGAATTATAAGTACACACCCTAGTTCGCCGGGTTGTCCTCGCTTGGATACACGCCGCGCAGCACTTCCTCGAAATGATCCTTGACGGCGTCGTTGCACAGGCAGGAGCGCTGCCGCAGCTTGTCCGCGTCGCGGATCACGATCGCGCCGCGGCGCGTTTCCAGCACGCCTTCCGCCTTGAAGTTCTGGATCACGCGGCTGGTGTAGCTGCGGCCGACGCCGAGCAAAGTCGAGAGCTGTTCATGGGTAAGCGGCACCATGCCGTTGCCATTGGTGCGCTCCATCGCCGAGATGATCCATTTGGCGGTGCGCTGCTCTATCGAATGGATCGCGTTGCAGGCGGTCGACTGGAAGATCTGGGCCAGCAAGCAATCGGCATAGCGGGCAAAGATGTTGCGCACGGAGATCGACTTCAGCTTGGCGGCGTCGAGCTTGCTGATCGGCAGCCGCGCAAACGGCCCGCCGAACTTCACGCAGATCCGGGTATAGGCCGGCAGGAATCCCTCGCTGACGATGCCGCCCACCGCGCCTTCGCGGCCGACAAGAATGGTTTCGACGTCGCGGCCGTCCTCATTGGGCACCATGTACGAGACGAGGCTCGGCCCACACGGGAAATGCACGGTCTGAACATCATCGCCGGGGCTGTAGAGCAGGTCATTGGCCTGCGTGTCGATCAGCCCCAGATGCGGTGCGATCAACTGGTAATCGGCGTCGTTCAGCCGGCGCAAAAGATTGTTGAACGGCCGGTCACTCGTCCCGGCCAACTCGGTCCGTTTCGCGATCATGGGAAATTCCTGAAAACCCAACCCGACAATAATCGAAAGGTTCCCGGATTTATGTTCACTAGTGAACAGACGGCGCGGCCCGCGATGTGATGGTTTCACCTCGGGAACAGCCGGCGTGCTCTCAGGCGCCGGTCGCGGGCCATTCGGCCGGAGCGATCCGGTCTCTCATCCATGCCTTGGTGCGTTTTCGAGCGAAGTGGACATCGGTTCGCGTCAAGAAAATGCATCAAGACAAAAAGCTCTAGCAAACGGAAACTGGCACGCCCATGGACTTCGCCCCCAATGCCGGCATGCCCGGCGATGTCCTCGTGGTCGAGGACGATCCGATCATCTCGCTCTATTTCGAGGACACCATCCTCGGCTTCGGCGCCCGCACGGTGCGCACCGCTGCGAACGTCGCCCGCGCGCTCGAGCTGATCGCCGAACGCGCGCCGGATTTCGCGCTGCTCGACGTCGGCCTCGTCAGGGGCGAGAAGACCTTCGCGATCGCCGAGCGGCTGGATGCGCTCAAGGTGCCGTTCGCGTTCGTCACGGGTTATGGTGCGGACATCCGGCTGCCGGCATCGCTCGCCGACAAGCCGCGGCTGACCAAGCCGTGCTCGAGCGAGGCGCTGGAGGCGGCGCTGCGAAGGCGACAGTGACGGATTGCGGGGCTTCGGCCCTCGCCGCCGCCGCGTTCGTCGTCTACGATCCGGTGCGTCGGATTCGGTGACGAATCGGGAAGCCGTCATGGCGAACAGGACATCTGCTGCTGTGCCCGCAGCAGTGCTCTCTCTTGGGCTGTTCCTCGCGCCGGGTGCAATGCATCCGATCGCCGGTTTCGTGTCGCCGGCGATCGCCGAGCCGGCCGCGCTGACGAGCGCGCAGTCGGCTGCCCGCGAAACCTACGACAATGCCCTGCGGAATTTCGAGGCCATCCTGCGCCAGCGCCGCGCGCAGATCGATTCGAAGCAGCCGCTGCCCGACTTGCCGGGCCAGGCGATCTATCTGGCCCGTGTCGAGATGATGAGCGCCTACAAGGACCTCACCGATGCGCTTCCGTCCAGGATTGGAAGACCCAACAGATTCGGAATCCCCCCGGCCTACTTCAACGCCGACAATGAGCCGCTGCTCGATGACTACAGGAAGCTCTTCGACGTCATGGAGGCGCCGCCCGCCGGTGCGCAAACATCCGATACGCCATTCAAGGACGTGGTCGATCTGGCGACGGTGATCGCGCGGGCCAAGGGTCTTGACGCCGCCGACGCCGCGGTCGCGGGCCGTATCAGCCTCGGCCTCTTCTTTGCCGAAACGAACGGCAAGCAGAATGCGGGCAATGCACGATCGAACACCTATAAAGGAAGCCTGCAGACCGGCCCGTCCGAGGATCGCGACGGCCGAAGGAAGTGGGCCGCCATCAAGGGGTCGATCGCGACGCTCGATCCTGCGCTGAGCCGTCGCGACGACCGGGAAGAGGCACGGGTCGGCAACCTCGACCACAGGTTCAATCACTGGACCGCCGTGCGGGACGGCCTCATGAACGCGCACGCCGAACTTTTCCCGCAGGTCGCGGCGATCCAGAAAGCCCTGCCGGACCCGATCGATCAGATGAAGGTCTTTGAGCTGATCCAGATCATTCCCACGCCGACCAGGGCAGCGCTCAAATCGGGCAACCTCGTCGGCTACAGAATTTCCGATCCCAGGATCATGCGATATCTGCGCAACAACAGCGTCTTCGCGTTCGGTCGGGCCGACCGGGCAAGAACATCCGCGACCTTCCGCGAGATCCTCGATGCGATGTGGCTGTTCAACGCCAAGTTCGAGCAGGCGCTTGCCAAGTTCAAGCAGATCAAGTCGGGCAAGCCGGGCTGAGGAGGAGTTGATCGCTCGGCCGTCAGGGTGGACCGAGCAGCGCCCATCGCGGCTCGCAGAATTCCTTCACGGCGGAAGCGACGCTGCTGCTGATGAGGTTTTGGCGCTCGGGCGAGTTCATCTCGCGTTCCTCGTCCCGGTTGATGATCGAGCCCGCCTCCAGCAGGATCGCGGGCATCGCGGTCTTTCTCAGCACGATGAGTTCATCATTGCTGTAGACGCCGGTATCCTTGTTCAGCAACGGGTGCTGGTAACGACCCATGATAGCCTGGCTGTATTGCTCGGCATAATGCAGGCCCTGGGCCTTCATTTCGCCGGCGACCAGTTCGGCGAACCGGAGGCTGGTCTTGAAGTCCGGATTGTCCCGGGAGACGAACACGGAGTAGCCGCTGAAGCGGTCGCTGAAGTGGCTTTTCTTGCCCTCGAACTCCCAGTCCTCGAGCATCTTGTTGGGCACGGAGTCATGGTGGATCGACATCAGCAGATCCGCGTGCAGATTGTTGGCGGCGGCGACCCGCTTGAAGAGGCTCGGTCTCGCTTTGCCTTCGGTCAGCAGCAGCCTGGTTTCGGCGAAGCCTTCGGCTTTCAACCTCTCCTCGATCAGCTTCGCAAGGCGCAGGTTGAAGGTGAACTCGGCAACATTCCGCGCACTGATCGCGCCTTCCGATTGCGCGGTATGTCCGACATCCAGCACGATCCGGAACGTCGCGGGATCGCATTTGGCAGCGGCCGGCTTGAGAGCTGAAAGCGGCAGGGTGACTGGCCCAAGGGCGGCCAGCCGCATGGCGCGGTGCCTGGGCGGAGCGCGGTGCCTTGCCAATTTGCCAGCCCTTGTCGCCTTCGCGCGCTTCGGCGACTTGGCATGCTTGGGTGAGCTCCTGAAGAGATCGGGCAGCCAGCCGGCATCGCTGGCTTCGATCGGCAGCAGCGCGAACACTGCGATCGCGACGACCAAAAAGCGGCGAGGCCGAAACCTCGCGACGATACCACCGAGCACGCGAAAGAATTCGCAGCGCCTCATGCTCCGCCCCTCCGGGCCCCCAGCATAACGGCTCTGACATCGGTACCGGAAGAGGCCGGGAAGGTCCATCCCCGGCAATCGCGTTGCCTCGCCTTGGAGGCAAGGCCGTCAAGACAAAGAGACCGGTTCCGCCGTGGCTGTGACCGAACTAGACCGGCTTCGGGTCGAGCGTGATCGCCCACAGCTCGACGTCGACGCGGTCGCGTAGGCTCACCATCATCTGCCCGCTCTTGCCGTCGATCTTGATGTGACCGAAGAACTGCATGCCCGCTGACGGCGGCAGGTTCTGGCTGTCCTTGCCCGGTGCCTTGACGAAGCGAACCTCGGGGCCAAAGGTGTTGTCGAGCGCGTTCGGACCGAACGTACCGGCGTGCAGCGGACCCGACACGAATTCCCAGAACGGCTCGAACTCCTGGAACTGCGCCTTGTTCGGATCGTAATAATGCGCGGCGGCGTAATGCACGTCCGCGGTCAGCCACACCGTGTTGGTGATCGGCGCCATCTTGATGAAGCGGAGGATGTCGGCGATCTCGAACTCGCGACCACGCACCGGACCGTCGCCCTGTGCGATGGCTTCCGAGCCCTTCTTGTTGGCCGCATCGTCATAGACGATCAGCGAGAGCGGCATGTCGGAGGCGATCACCTTCCAGGTGGCGCGCGAGTTGAGCAGCGCGCGCTTGAGCCAGGCCATCTGGTCCGGGCCGATGAAATAGGCGTCGGGGCCGTATTGCTCCTGCAGGTTCGGGCCGTTCGGGCCGCGATAGCTGCGCTCGTCGAGCACGAACACGTCGAGATGTGGGCCGTAGGCGATCTGGCGATAGACCCGGCCGGGCTCCACGATGCTTTCCCGCATTGGGTACATCTCGTGGAAGGCCCCGCGCGGGCCGCGAGCAGCGAGATGTCCCGCACCTTGTAGGCGGCCGGCAGCTCCTTCGACAGCGACCAGTTGTTGGTCACCTCGTGGTCGTCCCACTGCACGAAGATCGGCACTTCGGCATTGAAGGCTCGGAGGTTCTCGTCGGTGAGATTGTATTTGTGCGCGGCGCGGTACTCGTCCAGCGTCTCCGCGACCTTGGCCTTCTCCGGGATCGTGACGTTCTTCCAGATCTTGCCGTCGGCGAGCTTCACCTCGGACTGGATGGGACCGTCGGCATAGATCGTGTCACCGGAATGCAGGAAGAAATCCGGCCGGTGCTTGCGCATCGCCGAAAAGGTGAACATGCCGCCGTCATCGGGATTGATGCCCCAGCCCTGGCCGGCGACGTCGCCGCCCCAGACGAAGCTGACGTCGCGGCGGTCGGCCGGCGCGGTGCGGAAGCGGCCGACCACCGCCTCGCCCTCGATGTCGATATGGGAGAGATCGCGGAAGCGGACGCGGTAAAAGATGTCCTGGCCGCCCGGCAGATTCTCCAGCAGCATTTTTGCCGTGAAGTCGCTCTCGGGCAGCGCGGCGATCGGCGGCAGCGCACGGGCATCCCTGAACGTATCAGTCGTCGCCACCTCGACCAGCATCTGTGCCGGCCGGTCGGTACGCGCCCAGACCACGCCGCCATCGACGCCGACATCGCCGGACTGCACGCCATGGGTGATCACGGGGCGGTCGGCGGCGCGCGACAGATAGGGCATCGCGATCACGCCAGCGCCGGCCGCAGCCGCCGTGGAGAGAAAGCGTCGGCGGGTGAGATTTCGCGAGAACCGGATCGTCATGGGGAGCCTCCTCAGGTCACAGCGACAATGCGCCGCAGGCGCGCCAAGACCTAGAAAAATTCCATGACGGAGAGATTACAGGGAAGCGCGGGAGCGGGAGACTGGGCAACTGCCCAGATCGTAAGGTGTGCACGCCTCTCAGGCTCCCTCCCCCGCAAGCGGGAGCGGCAAGGGGAGTTTGCGGATAGAGAATGGGGGCGCCGTCTACGCCGTGCCCGCCGCCCGGAACTGCGTCGCAGCTCGTTGCAAATTCTGCGGCATGCTGAACAGCAGCGCCTTGCGGTCGGCGACGGCGTTATGAAGCTGCTCGAGCGCGATGTTGAACGCGGTCAGCGTGCCTTCCTCGATGGCGCCGTGCTCGAAGCAGTCCAGCGTGTGGCGCAGGATGTCGTCGGCCTCCGCCTGCATCTGGTCGAGTTCCTCGATCGAATCGCTTTGCCGTGCGGTCTTCAGCATCTCCAGCAGGCGTTCGCGCTGCGAGGTGTTGCTGTCGCGCTCGTCCTTCTTCAGGTATCCGGCGAACCAGGCGCCGATCGAGCCCATGGCGGAAAGCGCCATCAGGCTCCACCAGATGTAGTCGCTGTATTTGTCGAGGAAGGTCTTTTCCTCGCCGTCGACGAAGGCGGCCGCACCCGGATGCACCGGGATCACCGCATCCTTGTCGGTATCAGGCGTTTCGATCTTCGCCGCGAGCGGAAAATCGGTCTTGAGCGACTGCCGGATCGCGAACAATTGCCGCGTGAATGCCGCGACCGTCGAGTCCGACAGGCCCTTCCGCGCAACGATGTGGTGCGAGAAGCTGATCGTCTTCACCTCGTCGTCGGGCCGGTCGGCGGAGCCGAGCGAGCCCGCGGGGATTTCCGCGGCCTCATAGGCCGGATGGTTCTGCGCGATCGCCTCGGAGGCGTCGATCGCAAGGAAGCTGGGCTCGCCGCCGTCGCGGACCGACGCCGTGATCGCATCGATCGTGATCTTGCTGTTGGCCGGGCCGACGGCGAGATAGGCGTCGGCCTTGAGATTCTTGATCGCTTCCGCCGCCTCATTGGCCGGGAATTGAACGATCTCGACCTTCATCGGGTCGACGCCGTATTGCGTCAGGATCAGCTTCAGCAAATTGACATTGGCCGGGGTGCGGCCGACGACGCCGATCTTGCGGCCGGCGAGCTGTGCGATCTTGGTGATCCGCGCGGATTTCCGAACCTTGCCCTTGGCGGGCGGAACCCACAGCACCACGACGTTCTTGCGCAGGGTCGCGACCGCTTGCGCGTTCTTGGGCACGTCGACGTCGCCGCGCACGATGGCGAGATCGACCTTGCCTTCGGCCAGCGTCTGGGCGCTGGCGGTAGCGCCCTCGGTCTGCACCGGCCTCAGCTTGACCTGGGTGTTCTGCTGGTTGGTGAAGGCCTGCGTCAGCGCCTGCACGACCTTGATGTCATCGCTGTTGGCAGGACCGACCGCGATCTTGAGCGTCACCGGACGCATCGCGAAATAATAGCCGGCCAGCAACGTGCCGATGATGGCCAGCGCGCCCGCGATCAAAACGAACATCAGCCGCCGCTTTGCCGAACGCAGCGGCTTGGGCGACATGCTGGCGGAGCCTTCTGTCATCGATCTCGCAAACAATCGTCGGGGCTCAATCTCGCAAAACTACCAACGCGCATACATCCTCTATGTGTAGCAAATTACTGAATGGACAGATGTTACAACTCCGTCATGGTTACCAGCGGCGATAGGACGCGATTTCGGCCTTAATTTGGGCGTGGATCCCATCCCGGAGGCCGGTTGTTAGGCTAAAGTCGGCGCTAAACGGGAGGGTTACCATGGTCGAACGGCTGTCAGCGGAGGCGAGGAAGGCCGCCCTTTGGGAACTGGCCGGCTGGTCGGAGACGTCCGGCCGCGAGGCGATCGCCAAGACTTTCGTCTTCAGGGATTTCAACGAGGCGTTCGGCTTCATGGCCCGCGCTGCGCTGGTGGCCGAGAAGATGGATCACCACCCCGAATGGCGCAACGTCTACAAGACGGTGGAGGTGGTGCTGTCGACCCATGACGCCGGCGGCGTCACCACGCGCGACATCGCGCTGGCCAAGGCGATGAACGCCATCGCAAGGCAGCTTGGGGTCAGTTGACCCCGCGCGTGGAACCTTGCACGGGTCCGCCGATATCCCCAGATTCGCTTCGTCCGCCGCCGAACTGGCGCGGCGTCGAGGAACCTTGCGATGACATCGAGCGAACACGGCGTGGGATTTGGGCCTGCCGACCGGCTGGCGCAGGACCCCGAAAGCGTGCGCCGCCGTTTCTGGATCAAGTTCAAGAAGGTGGTGGCGAGCCTGCCGTTCGCGGAAGACCTGCTTGCCGCCTATTACTGCGCGTTCGACCGGCAGACGCCGCGCCACGTCCAGGCCTCGCTGCTCGGGGCGATCGCCTACTTCATCCTGCCGTTCGACTTCGTCACGGACGTGATGCCGATGCTCGGCTTCGCCGATGACGCCGCCGTGCTCGCCACTGCCATCCGCATGGTCGCCAGCCACATCACGAACGAGCATCGCGAGGCCGCCCGCGCCGCGCTGAAGCGCGGGGTGCCGGAAGAGAAATGAGCGTGGCGTGAATGGAGGCTCTTCCCCTTCCCCCTGAAAGGGGGAAGGTCGGGATGGGGGTCAGCGGCGGGCGCCGCTGTATGTGGAGAGAGCCGATCCCCACCCGCTTTGCTCTGATGAGCAAAGCGACCTCCCCTTTTCAAGGGGAGGTTAAGGCGTAACCCGGGTTCGCTTTGCTCCATCCGGGCTGCGGAATTCTTCAGCTTCCCGGGTGCAGGATCACCTTGCCCATCGCCTTGCGGCCGGCGAGCACCTTCAGGGCTTCCGCGGTTTGCGACAGCGGGAACGTGCGATCGACATGCGATGAGATCTTGCCCTCCGCCGTCCACTTCACGAGCTTTTCCAAATTGGCGCGGTTCTTGGCCGGGTTGAGCCGGGTCCAGGCGCCCCAGAACACGCCGCGGATGTCGCAGCCCTTCAGCAGCGCGAGGTTCAGCGGCATCTTGGGAATGTCGCCGGCGGCAAAGCCGATGACGAGGAAGCGGCCCTCCCAGGCGATCGAGCGCAGCGCCTGCTCGGCGTAAGCGCCACCAACCGGATCGAAGATGATGTCGACGCCCTTGCCGCCGGTGAGCTTGCGCAGGCCTTCCTTCAGATCCTCCTTGCCGTAGTTCAGCGTCAGCTCGGCGCCATGCGCTTTCGCGAATTCGAGCTTCTCGTCCGACGAGGCGCAGGCGATCACCTTCAGGCCCATCAGCTTGCCGAGCTCGCAGGCTGCGAGGCCGGTGCCGCCGGCTGCGCCGAGCACTGCGAGCGTTTCGCCGGGCTTCGGGCTCGCGCGGTCCTCCAGCGCATGCAGCGCGGTGCCGTAGATGATGATGATGCCGGCCGCGCGGTCGTAGTCGAGATTGTCGGGGATCTTCACGATCGATGCCGCCGGCAGCGCGATCTTCTCGCGCGCGCCGTTGTGGCCGCAGGATGCGACGACGCGGTCGCCGACTTTCAGATCGGTCACGCCGGGGCCGATGCTCTCGATGACGCCGGCGACTTCCGCTGCCGGCGAGAACGGGAACGGCGGCTTGATCTGGTACTTGCCCTGAATCATCAGGATGTCGAAGAAGTTCAGCGCCGCCGCCTTGATCGCGATCACGGCTTCGCCGGGACCGGCCACCGGATCCGGCACCTCGGCCAGAACGAGATCGTCGGGCTGGCAATATTGCGAGCAGAGGATGGCTTTCATGGCGGCACCTGAGTTTCGGACGCAAAAGAGCTGAAAGCTTCATGCCGGATTTGCGGCGGAGCGACAATACAGTGCGGAGGGATCAAACTATGTTTGAAAAAGGCCTGCTAGCGAAAAAGCGCATCCTGATCACCGGCGGCGGCTCCGGCCTTGGCGCTGCGATGGGCTACCGCTTTGCTGAACTCGGCGCCGAACTGATCATCTGCGGGCGGCGCGAGGGGCTGCTGGAGGAAACCGCAGCAAAATTCCGCAGCGAGCTTGGCGCCAAGGTTTCCATCGCGCGCTGCGATATTCGCGACGGCGCGGCCGTCGACAGCATGATGGATCAGGTCTGGCGCGAGGCGCCGCTCGACATCCTCGTCAACAATGCTGCCGCGACCTTCATCGCACAGAGCGAGCATCTCTCCTTCCGCGCCGCGGATGCGATCCTGGCGCCGACGCTGCATGGCGCGATGTATTGCACGCTCGCCGCCGGCAGGCGCTGGATCGACGGCACGCATGGCGGCGTCGTGCTGTCGATCCTCTCGACCTCCACCATCACCGGTCGCGCCTTCACGGTTCCGTCGGCGATGGCGAAGTCCGCCCTGCTGGCGATGACCAAGAGTCTTGCGGTGGAGTGGGGCCCGAAGGGCATCCGCACCGTCGCGATCGCGCCCGGTCCGTTTCCGACCGCCGGTGCGACCGGACAGTTGCGCCCCGAAGGGCGCGGCGAGAGCTGGGCGCATCGCAATCCGCTCGGCCGCGCCGGCGAGCATGCGGAGCTCGCCAATCTCGCGACCTTCCTGATCTCGGATCAGGGCGGCTACATCAACGGCGAGATGGTGGTGCAGGATGGCGGCGCGCACTTGCGCAGTTCCGGTGCCGAGGACCTGCTGCAATGGACCGATGCGCAATGGGAGAAGCAGCGCGCTGCGCGCGCCAGGTGATAACGCGTCGCGATTACGCGCGCGACGGTGAGCGGCGTTCGTCTTTCGGCCTAACTGCCTTCCCAAAAAAGCGTTTCCCGGTTATCCATCCGAGCCGGCGGAGGGGAATCGCCGGGCCATCTTGCAGTCACAATGATGGGGGAACCAGTTGGCCGTGCGGCAGATTCTGACATCACTGGTTGCTTGTATCCTGTGCGGGTTCATCACCCTCGCGCCGGCGCAGGCTGCGCCCAAGAAGGATACGGCCAAGGAAGCAGCCAAGCCGGCGCCTTCGGCGGCCGCGGCTGCGGCCGGGGGCGCCGAGCCGACCTTGATCGGGCAGTTCGGCACCTGGGGGGCCTATGCGGCCACGCCCAATGGCAAGAAGGTCTGCTTCGCGCTGGCCAAGCCTTCGTCGTCGAAGACCAGCCCGCCGAACCGGCCGCGTGATCCCGCCTATGCGTTCGTCTCGACCCGGCCGGCGGAGAAGGTCAACAACGAAGTCTCGGTCATGATCGGCTACGCGCTGAAGCCGGGCTCGGAATCGACCGTCGAGGTCGGCGGCGGGACCTATGCGATGTACACGCAGGGTGACGGCCTCTGGATCAAGAATGCGGCCGAAGAGGAGCGGATGGTGGAATCCATGCGCAAATCGGCCGAACTGACGGTAAAAGCCGTCTCGGCCAAGGGCACCGAGACGACGGACACCTTTTCGCTGAAGGGCCTGGCGCAGGCGCTCGACCGGCTCGGGCAGGACTGCCGGCGCTAGAGAAGCGACTTAAGGCCTGAAATCGAGGTATTTGGTGGCTTTCCAGCACAGGCTGGAAGGCCTATTTGAGGTTTCATGACCAACACCGTGACCACCCATGCCGTCTCCGGCGCCAGCGCGCTGGTCGAGAAGGTTCCGCTCGAGACCTATGTGCCGCCGGCCAAGCCGTCGCTGATCGGGCTGTCGCGCGCCGAGATCGCCGATCGCCTGGGCGAGATCGGGGTGCAGGCCGGCCAGCGCAAGATGCGCACCCAGCAGCTGTGGCACTGGATCTATTTCCGCGGCGCCCAGAGTTTTGACGAGATGACCTCGATCTCGAAGGGCATCCGTGCCGAGCTCGCGCAGCATTTCACGGTCGACCGTCCCGAGGTCGTGGCCGAGCAGATCTCCAACGACGGCACCCGCAAATGGCTGCTCCGTTTGCCGAGCGGCGACAATGTTCAGAAGGCGCATGAAGTCGAGTGCGTCTACATCCCCGAGACCGATCGCGGCACGCTGTGCGTCTCCTCGCAGGTCGGCTGCACCTTGAATTGCTCGTTCTGTCACACCGGCACGCAGCGCCTGGTGCGCAACCTCACCGCCGGCGAAATCGTCGGGCAGGTGATGGTCGCGCGCGATCGCCTCAACGACTGGGCCGATCGCGAGGACGGCACGCGCCGCGTCACCAACATCGTGATGATGGGCATGGGCGAGCCGCTCTACAATTTCGACGCGGTGCGCGATGCGCTGCTGATCGTCGGCGACAATGAAGGCATCGGCATCTCCCGCCGCCGCATCACGCTGTCCACCTCGGGCGTGGTGCCGAATATCGTGCGTGCGGGCGAGGAGATCGGCGTCATGCTCGCGATCTCGCTGCACGCGGTGCGCGACGAGCTGCGCAACGAGCTGGTGCCGCTCAACCGCAAATATCCGATCAAGGAGCTGCTGCAGGCCTGCCGCGATTATCCCGGTGCCTCGAACGCGCGCCGCATCACCTTCGAATATGTGATGCTCAAGGGCGTCAACGATTCGCTGGACGATGCGAAGCTGCTGGTGAAGATGCTCAAGGGCATCCCGGCCAAGATCAACCTGATCCCGTTCAATCCCTGGCCCGGCACCGCCTATGAATGCTCGGACTGGGACCAGATCGAGAAGTTCTCCGAATACATCTTCAACGCCGGCTATTCCTCTCCCGTGCGCACCCCGCGCGGCCGCGACATCCTCGCCGCCTGCGGCCAGCTCAAGTCGGAGACCGAGAAGCTCAGTGCACGCGAACGTCAGGCGCTCCGCGCCATGGCGATGACGGATTGAGACGTGTCCACATACTCCGTCGTCATGCCCGGGCTTGACCCGGGCATCCACGTCTTCTCTCGCCGAGACAAAGGTAAGACGTGGATGGCCGGGACAAGCCCGGCCATGACGGCGGAGGATCTCGTGTCAGCGTTGTCCAATGATGGGATGACCTCATGGCCTTGATCGGCCGCCTGTTCGTCGTCGCCTTCGGCTTCCTGATGGCCTGCTTCGTGGCAGGGATCATCGTGGTCGTCGCGGTGCTGTATCCCGAGATCAGCGATTTCGGCGGGCAGATCGACCAAAGCGCGATCAACGTCGTGCTCGGCTTCGGTTTCATCTTCATCTCGGGCTTTGCACTGCTGCCGGCGCTGATCGTGGTGCTGATCACCGAGGCGTTCTTCATCCGGAGCGTGCTGGCCTACGCCGTCGGCGGCGCCATCGTCGGCGCGGCCTGCTATCTCGGCCTGGTTCCGTTCGATCCCGATATGATGCAATTCGAAGGCATCGTGCGGCGGCACCTGGAGATCATGACCGGCGCAGGGATCGTTGCCGGCATGGTCTATTGGCTGATTGCCGGCCGCAATGCCGGCGCGTGGCGCGACCCGTCGCGACCGTTGCCGCCGCCCCCGCCCTTGCCGTCGCAATCGCCGCGGCCGTGATGACAGCTCTCACCCTCCCCTGGAGGGGGAGGGTAAAGAATGACCGCGCACTTTTCATGCTCATCCGCCTCCGCTAAACCGCGCGCCATGAACCGGACTGGACTTTTCATCGCCCTGGCGCTGTCGCTCATCGTCGGAATCCTGTTCGGGATCTATCCCGAGCTCGACCTGAAGCTCGCGGCCATGTTCTACGATGCCGCGCAGAAGACCTTTCCGATGAAGCTCGACGCGGTGGCGTCGTTCGCGCGCGATGCGGCGATGTGGATCGCCTGGGCGCTGGTGCTGCCGGCGATCGTGACCATCGTCTGGAAATTCATCCGCCCGGACCGGCCGATGCTGATGTCCGGCCGCGCCGCGGTGTTCCTGCTCACCACGATGCTGCTCTCGGCCGGCATCCTCACCAACCTCACCTTCAAGACCTATTGGGGCCGGCCACGCCCGGTGGTGGTGACCGAGTTTGCCGGCGACCAGCAATTCGTGCCGTGGTGGGATCCGCGCGGCGGCTGCGCGCGCAACTGCTCGTTCTTCTCCGGCGAGGGCGCCACCGCGTTCTGGACCTATGCGCCGGCGGCGCTGACGCCGCCTGTCTGGCGGCCGCTGGCCTTCGCCGGGGCCACCGTGTTCGGCATCGTCACCAGCGGGCTTCGCATGGCCTTTGGCGGCCATTTCTTCACCGATGTGGCGATCGCAGGCCTGGTGTCGTTCTTCACGGTCTGGCTGTTCTACGCGCTGATCTACCGCTGGGCAGCGACCCGGCTGACCGACGCCCAGGTCGATGCCGCGCTGACGCGCCTTGCGATGCCCGGCTACCGGTGGATGCAGCGCTGGCGCCGGGGCGGCAAGGCGGCGTCCAGCCAGCCCGAGGCCTGATTTGGGTCTGATTAAAGGCGTGCCCCGCCAGCGGAAATTTGATATTCGCCGCAGAGCATGATCCGGAAAAGTGGAAGCCGGTTTTCCGAAAGATCATGCTCAGAGCAGAAACATCATTGATTTCGACCGATTGGACCGTCCCATGACCACGATCCTGAAAAGCCTGCCCAAGGGCGAGAAAGTCGGCATCGCGTTTTCGGGCGGCCTCGACACCAGCGCGGCGCTGCTCTGGATGAAGCAGAAGGGCGCGTCTACGCCTACACCGCCAATCTCGGCCAGCCTGACGAGGCCGACTACAACGAGATCCCGCGCAAGGCGATGGAGTTCGGCGCCGAGAAGGCGCGCCTGGTCGATTGCCGCACGCAGCTGGTGCACGAAGGCATCGCCGCGATCCAGTCCGGCGCCTTCCACATCTCCACCGGCGGCATCACCTATTTCAACACCACGCCTCTGGGGCGCGCGGTGACCGGCACCATGCTGGTTGCGGCGATGAAGGAGGACGGCGTCAACATCTGGGGCGACGGCTCGACCTTCAAGGGCAACGACATCGAGCGCTTCTACCGCTACGGCCTGCTCACCAATCCCGGCCTGAAGATCTACAAGCCCTGGCTCGACCAGCAGTTCATCGACGAGCTCGGCGGCCGCGCCGAGATGTCGGCGTTCATGACCGCCCAGGGCTTTGCCTACAAGATGAGCGCCGAGAAGGCGTATTCGACCGACAGCAACCTGCTCGGCGCCACGCACGAGGCCAAGGATCTCGAGAGCCTCGACAGCGGCATCAAGATCGTCAACCCGATCATGGGCGTGCCGTTCTGGCGCGACGACTGCAACGTCAAGGCCGAGAAGGTCGTGGTGCGTTTCGAGGAAGGCCAGCCCACGGCGCTGAACGGCCAGACCTTCTCCGATCCCGTCGCGCTGTTCCTCGAAGCCAACGCCATCGGCGGCCGCCACGGCCTCGGCATGAGCGACCAGATCGAGAACCGTATCATCGAGGCCAAGAGCCGCGGCATCTACGAAGCGCCCGGCATGGCGCTCCTCCACATCGCCTATGAGCGCCTCGTCACCGGCATCCACAACGAGGACACCATCGAGCAGTACCGCATCAGCGGCATGCGCCTCGGCCGGCTGCTCTATCAGGGCCGCTGGTTCGACTCGCAGGCCCTCATGCTGCGCGAGACCGCGCAGCGCTGGGTCGCGCGCGCCGTGACCGGCGAGGTCACGCTGGAGCTGCGCCGCGGCAACGACTATTCGATCCTCAACACCGAGAGCCCCAACCTCACCTATGCGCCGGAGCGGCTCAGCATGGAGAAGGTGGAGGACGCCGCCTTCACGCCGGCCGACCGCATCGGGCAGCTCACCATGCGCAACCTCGATATCGCCGACACCCGCACCAAGCTCGGCCTCTACAACAAGACCGGCCTCATCTCGAGCGGCGAAGGCTCGCAGATCTTCCAGCTTGAGAACGACAAGGACTGAGGCGGTGCTCTCTCGCCTCGTCGTCCCGGGCAAGCGAAGCGCGACCCGGGACCCATAACCACCGGCCGTGGTTTATGAAGCACGCTGGTGCTCCAGCGCGCTTCCACGATCCCTTCCTGTGGTTATGGGTCCCGGCCTTCGCCGGGACGACGTGGAGAGAGCGTTCGGCTACTTCACCCTGAGCGCATCCAGCAGCGAGCGGAACGCGCGCGCGTAATCGGTGCCGGTCTTGCTGATGTCCGGCCCCGCGGAGACCGCAACCGCGGCTTCCGTGACTGCGCCGAGCAGCAGCCGCGCCAACGGCTCGACCGGCTGGCGGGCGATCAGGCCGGCCTCCATGGCCGCCGCAATCGCGCGCGGCAGCTTGCCGCCGAAATGCCTGGCGTCGATCTCGCGCCAGCGCTCCCAGCCGAGCACGGCGGGACCGTCGCGCAAAATGATCTGGCCGGTCGGGCCCTTCGAGCACGCCGCGAAATAGCCCTGCGTGCCCGCCGCCATCGCCGCCAGCGGATCGTTCTCGGCGCGCGAGATGCGGTCGAGATCGGCGACGAGGTCGAGCGACACCTGCTCGAACACCGCCTCGAACACCGCCTCCTTGGTCGCGAAGTGATGATAGACCGCGCCCTTGGCGACGCGCGCGCCGGCGGCGATGCCGTCCATCGTCGCAGCGGCGAAGCCGCGCTCGCCAAAGATGCGCCGCGCCGCCTTGACGATGGCGGCTCTGGTTTTCTCGCGCCGTTCGGCCTGGGTTGCCATCGTCCATCTCTAGCCCAGGTTCCGTAGCGGCGCCAGTTGACTTACCGACTCTTGGTCGATAAATACCGACTGTCCGTCGGTAAATGGAGAGTGCTGATGCCCTCGCTTAGGACGTTGCAAGCCTTCGCTGACACGGTGGAATCCAACGATCATGTCGGCGCGATCAGGAATTTCTATTCAGTCGATGCCCGCACCCAGGAGAATGACGGCGAGTGGCGCGTCGGCCGCGAGGCGCTGGCGGCGCGCGAGGCGGCGGTGCTGGCCGCGGTCGCCGGCGTCAAGACCACGCGGCTCGGGCCGCTTTTGCTCGACGGCGATCATTCGGCGATCTGCTGGCGCTTCGAATTCACGGCTAAGGACGGCAAGGTCCGCAGCATGGAGGAGGTCGCCTGGCAGACCTGGCGCGGCGAGGAACTGGTCGAGGAGCGCTTCTTCTACGATCCGCAGCAGATGGCGCGCTGAAATCACGCCGGCCCTTGCGGCAATACGCCCCGGCGGCGCCTCATTACGCCGTCATCCGCCGCCACTAGCCTCCGCCCCGATGCGCATGATGCGCAAGGGGCGGAGCATCGATCATGATCAAGCGAGTTGCCGGCGTGGCCGTCACGCTGGCGTTGTCGGCAGCGCCGGCGTTCGCCCAGACGATCTATCCGATCGATCGTGCCGAGATCCTGGCCGGAGCCAAATTCGACTTCAAGGTCGAGCTTCCCGGGCCGGTCGATCCCGCCAAGTTGAAGGTGACGGTGAACGGCGCGGATTACGCGACCGCGTTCGGCCAGTCCGGAACATTCACCGAGCGGGAGGCTGGAAAAGACCAGTCGGCACTGTTGCTGCGCGATGTCTCGCTCGCCAGGCCCGGGCAGGTCGCCGTCGAAGTCAGCGACGGCACGCAGAGCCGAAAGGTGACCTGGACGGTCTACGATACGGGGCCGCGCAAGGCGAAGAACGTCATCCTGTTCATCGGCGATGGCATGTCGCCGGCGCACCGTGTCGCAGCCCGAATCCTGTCCAAGGGGATTTCGGAGGGCAAGAGCCGCGGCAAGATGGCCATCGACGACATGCCTCACATGGCGCTGGTGGCAACCGCAGGCTCGGATTCGATCATCACCGATTCCGCGAACGCGGCGAGCGCCTATGCGACCGGGCACAAGAGCGCCGTCAACGCGCTCGGCGTCTACGCCGATCGCACGCCCGATCCGCTCGACGATCCCAGGGTCGAGACCATCGCGAGCCTCGCCAAGCGCCGGGCGGGCCTCGCCGTCGGCGTCGTCACCAACACCGAGATCGAAGACGCGACGCCGGCGGCGATGGTTGCGCACACGCGCCGCCGTGCCGCCTACGACGAGATCGTCGAGCAGTTCTTTGCGGCGAAGCCGGACGTCCTGATGGGCGGCGGCAGCGCGAATTTCCTGCCGAAATCCACGTCCGGATCGAAACGCAAGGACGATATCGATTATCTCGCGCGCTTCCGCGATGCCGGCTATGCGGTCGCGACGACCGCAGGCGAACTCGCCACGCTCGCGGCCAAAGCTGATACCTGCCAATTGCTCGGCCTGTTCGCCGCCGGCAACATGGACGGCGCGCTCGACCGCAAATTCCTCAAGGGAGGCGGCGTCAAGAAATTCCCCGAGCAGCCCGACCTGACCGAGCAGGTGCAGGCGGCGCTGCAGCTGCTGTCGCGGAATGAGGCCGGCTTCTTCCTGATGGTCGAATCCGGAATGATCGACAAATATGCTCATCTGCTCGACATGGAGCGCGCCGTCTACGACACGATCATGCTCGACAATGCGGTGCGGCTGGCGAAGGACTGGGCCAAAGCGCGCAACGACGACACGCTGATCCTGGTCGTAGCCGACCACAACCATCCGAACAGCTTGGTCGGCACCATCAACGACGACATGGCGGCGACACCTAACGTGCCGCTGCGTGAGCGCGTCGGCGTCTACGATCGGGCTGGATTCCCCAATTATCCGGCGCCGGATGCGGAAGGTTATCCGGCACGCATCGACGTGAGCCGCCGGCTGGCCATCTTCTCCGCCAGTCTGCCCGATCACTACGAGACGTTCCGTCCGAAGCTGGACAATCCCAACGAGCCGACCGTCAAGGCCGGCGCCGACGGGACCTTCAAGGCCAACGACAAATACAAGGACGTCCCGGGCGCCGTCCTACGCCCCGGCAATCTCTCGGCGATGATCGGCGCCAGCGTGCATTCGGGCGAGGACGTCATCTTGACCGCGACCGGGCCGGGCAGCGAGCGCGTGCACGGCTCGATGGACAATACCGAAGTGTTCCGCGTGATGGTCGAGGCGCTGGGGCTGGGCGCGGGGAAGTAACGCATGATGAGATTGAGACGAGGCATGCCCGCTGTACCTCTCCCGCTTGCGGGGTCGAGATGAACAAGGTTTGCTGTTGGAGGGTTAGTGTGAGCATCGAGGCTTCTCCAACTTCCCCTTAAAGAGGGGAGGTCGCTTTGCTCGCGAGTGCAAAGCGGGTGGGGATCTGCTCTCTCCGCAGCCACCGTCACCTGCGGCTGACCCCATCCCGACCTTCCCCCCTTTCAGGGCGAAGGAGAACAAACAAAAATGGCCGGGGTCGCTCCCGGCCATTTCGTAACGTGATGTCGCGGCTCAGCGCGGCGGCGCGGCGGAGGCAGTGCCGCCATTGAGCAGCGGCGTGATGCGGCGGACCGTGACGCGCCGGTTGATCACGCTCGGTCCTTGCGTCTGTTCCTTCAAATACTGCTCGCCGTAGCCTTGCGACGTCAGGTTCTCCGCCGGGACACCGAACTGCTGCGTCAGCAGTTCGGCCGCGGACTGCGCACGACGGTCCGACAGTGACAGATTGTCGACCTCGTTGCCGACCGCGTCGGTGTGCCCCTCGATCAGGAACACCTCGCGCGGGTTGCGCTGGATCGCACGGTTGAGGCCGTCGGCGATCGCTTGCAACCGGGCCGCCTGGTCCGGTGGGATGGTCCACGATCCCGTCTCGAAGTTGATCGTGTTGACGTCGATGCTCGGCATCTGCATGCGAACATTGGGGCTGTAACGGATCTCGTCGAGCGAGTAGCGCCGATCGATCCGCTGCACCGGTGGTGCCTCCATGGTCTCGTAGATCAAGTCCGGCGACGCCTCCTGGGCATCGACGATGTAGCGATCATAGGGCATGTTGACGACCGGCGGCGGTGCGTCGACATAGAAGCCGCCGACCGACCGCGGATCGCGGTAGGTGTTGTCGATGATGATCACCTCGCGCCCGGCGGGGTCCCTGCGGATGCGCCGCATCAGCCGGCCGTCGGTTCCGACCACCGTGATGATCTCGCTGCCGTCGGGACGGATCACGACGGTGCGGGTTTCGCCGCCGACGGTGTCGGTGCGGATGTCGCGGGCCCCATAGCGGAAGCGATAGAGATCGTTGCCGCGGACATAGGCCTGCCCGCCCGGATCGCGGACGATGATGCGGTCCGGCTCGGTGTAGACGGTGCGGCCGCCTTCGACGACCTCCTGCCGCTGGCTGTGCAGGTCGGCGATGCTTCCGCCGATGATGGCGCCGGCCACCACGCCGGCGCCGACCGCGGCACCGATCGCGAGCGGCTTGATGTTGTCATGCCGCGGAGGCGGCGGCAGCGGCGCTGCGACCGCTGGCGCGGCGCGGAAGGCCGGCGCAACCGTCGGCGGCGCGTATTGCGCGCGGCCGGGCGGTGGCGTTGCGGCGGGCGAGCCGGGAACGACCGACGGCGCCGGCGCGCCCATGGCAGCTCCCTGGGCTGGCGACACGCCGGGCGCAACGCCCGGTCGTGCCGGTTGACCCGGAGCCGGGGTCGCGCCAGGCGTGCCCATTGCCGCGCCCGGGGTCGCAGGCGTTCCGGGCGGTGTCGCCGGACGTCCCTGCTGACCTGGCGCCGGTGGCGTCGGCGTCGCGCCGGGTGCCGGAGGCGTTGTTGCGGCAGGCGGGGTGCCTGGACGTGCGGGCTGTGCGCCGGCTGCCGGAGGCGTCGGTGTCGCACCGGGAGCTGTCGCGGCGGGCGGCGTGCCCGGTCGTGCCCCTGCTGCCGGAGGCGTCGTCGTTGCCGAAGGCGCGGGCGTTGACGTCGCCGCGGGCGGCGTGCCCGGCGGTTGCTTGGCGCCGCTAGGACGCTCACCGCGTTCGCCACCCGGACGATCGCCAGGGCGGCGTTCGGCCGGAGCCGTTGTCGGAGCTCCCGGCGTTGCGGGAGTCGGTGTCGGCGTTGCCGCCGCGGGCGGCGTGCCGGGACGTGCTGCCGGCGCGGCATTCGGCGTGGCGCCGGGCGCCGGCGTCGGCGGCGTGTGCGCGGGTCCCGCGCCAGGCAACGGCGTGCCGGGTCGCTGCGGTGCTGCGGCCGGCGGCGGTGGCGTCGGCGTGGGATGTGCGGGGGCAGCCGTCGGCGGTGGCGGGGTTGGCTTCGCAGGCGCCGCTGCGGGCGGCTCCGGCCGTGCCGGTGCCGGCGCGGGTTTCGCGGGGGCAGCCGCGGGCGGAGGCGGTGTGGGATGTGCGGGAGCAGCCGACGGCGGAGGCGTCGTCGGGCGCGCCGCAGGCGGCTCGGGCCGTGCGGGAGCCGGCGGCGGTGCCGGATGTGGTGCGGCTGCCGGAGGCGGCGTCGGCTTTGCCGGTGCGGCCGCGGGCGGCTCGGGCCGGGCAGGTGCCGCAGGCGGGGTCGGCTTCGCGGGCGCTGCGGCCGGCGGAGCAGGATGCGCGGGTGCCGCAGCGGGAGGTGGCGCCTGCGGATGCGGTGCTGCGGCCGGCGGTGCGGGACGTGCAGGAGCACCCGGCGCGCCCGGCGCTGGCCGCGCCTTCGGCTTTCCGTCAGGTCCGGTTTCTTCCTTCTGCTGCGCCTGTGCGACGACCAGCGGCGAAGTTTGGGCGTGCGACGCTGAGGTGGCGAACTGCATCACCGTCAGCGCAGTCGTGGCAAGCAGCACGAGACGAAGCTTTGTCATTGTCTAGGAGTCCCCGGCGGAAAGTCTGGGCAGGAAAGCAAAGTGAGAACCGAACAATTCGGCAGGACGATGAACCGCCAGCCGTTAGGCCGGATTGTGGCGAGCCACGAATCATCGGCGAAGTTTATTTCGACATTATAACGGGTTGCATGTGTGGTTGTTCACCGCGCGTTCAGAAGAAACGCGCCGACACATTTGCAATCGACGTGGAACTTGGGCGCAAGAGCGACGCACCGGCCGGCGAGCCGATCTGTCGCAGGCGGCGGGCCGGACGGTCCAGGCGGTCCGCGCACCGGTGATTCGTCGGGTGTCTTGCCGGGCAACTCGTCCGGTCGCGGCGGCTCGCCGGGTTCGCGCACCGGCTCCGGAACCTCGGGGCGTGGACTGCCGGGCGGAATTCCCGGCGGCGGTTCGCTCGGTGTGCCCGGCGTCGTCGGCGGAATCTCGGGAGGCTCGATCGGCATCATATCGAGGCCCTGCGGCTGCTGCCGATGGCAGATCGCGTCGCGCGCATTGATCGCTCCATCGAAGTTCGCAGCGACAACGGATCGCGCGCCGCGGCGTTCCGATGTTTCACCCGGGCGTGTGGCAGACGGCCTCGATATTGTGGCCGTCAGGGTCGAGCACGAACGCGCCGTAGTAGTTCAGATGGTAATGCGGGCGGATGCCGGGCGAACCGTTGTCGCGGCCGCCGGCCGCGATTGCGGCCTTGTAGAAGGCGTCGACCGTGGCACGGTCCTTGGCGCGAATGGCGACATGCACCGGCTTGTTCATGGCGCCTTCGCCGCCGATCCAGAAATCGGGCTTGCCCTCGGCGCCGAAGCCTGCGGCGGAAGCGTGGCCGGTCTGCTCTGCCGTGACCTCCATGACCAGGCCGTAACCGAGCGGCGCCAGCGCCGTCGTGTAGAACGCTTTCGCGCGTTCATAGTCGGAGACGGAAAAGCCGATATGGTCGATCATCGCGAGCCTCCCTTGTTGTGATGCACTTGCATCCGCGTTGTTTTACCTCCCCTTGCAAAGGGGAGGTCGCTTTGCTCGCAAGAGCAAAGCGGGTGGGGATCTGCTCTCTTCGCAGACAGTGTCATCTGCGGTTGACCCCCATCCCGACCTTCCCCTTTCAGGGGGAAGAAGAAGACAAGCATCGACTGGCGCGGCCGATCTCAGCCGCAGACATCTCAGCTCCGCACCAGCAGCGTGTTGCTCCGCGTCCGGCCCTGCTCGACGTAACCGCGTGCATGCATGTCCGCGATGCAGTCGTCAGTCCATTCGTCCTTCGACAGATGCTCGATCACCACCGCGCGCGGCCACAGTGCCTGCGGCGCCTCGCGGAAGAAGCCGATCAGCGCGCGGTCCTCAAAACCCTCGACGTCGATCTTGAGCGAATCGACCTTGCTCGCGCCGGCCTCGTCGAGGATGCGTTGCAGCCGCAGCGACGGCACCTTGAACGCCTTGCCTGTCGGCGTGCCGGTGACGATGTGGCTGGCGCCGAGATTGTCGCCGTCGGTCTCGATCATCAGTTCGCCATCGGTCGGGCCGGCGGCCGCCGCAACCAGGCGCACCTGCGGAAAGCCGGAGGCCTGGGTGTTGAACTTGAGCCGCGCATGCGTCACCGGATGCGGCTCGATCGCGATCACCTTGCCACCGGGCCCGACATCGCGCGCCAGCGCCAGCGCAAAGGTGCCGACATTGGCGCCGAGATCGACGAAGGTGCCATCCGCGCCGACATGAGCCCGCAGGAAGGTGAGTTCTTCAAGGTTGTAATCGGGATTGAACAGCGCGCCGCGCTCGGTCGCGCTCGCCTGATGATAGAAGCGGAACGATGCGCCCTGATAGGTCACGTCGAGCGGCCCCGCGCCGAACAGATTGACGAGCCGCGAGAGCCAGGGCCGGAATGCGCCGCGCTTCAATCCTGAGCCATGCGCCAGGCGGATGATGGCGGCCTGCGCCGCATTGGGCGCGAAGGCGCCGAACGGCGCCGGCGATATGTCGTTGCTCGGGATCACGCATGGCCTCGTCAAAAGCGCGGCATGCATAGCCGGTTTTGACGGCAGCGCCAACGCCCGTTACGCCGCCTTGCCCGCTGCCTGCCGTTGCCGCAGGAAGCGGCCGAGCAGCCTTCGTTTGCCCTTGCGCGGGATCAGGTCGACGTCGCTGACCAGTTTGGCGCCGCCCTTGCGGCGCTCCAGCACGATCTTGCGGCTATGGAACGCTTCGAGCTCGACGCGGTGCGCGACGCTGACGATGGTCGCCTTCGGCAGTTCCGTCGTCACCGTCTCCATCATCTTGTCCTGGCTCTTCTCGTCGAGCGCGGACGTCGCCTCGTCGAGCACGACGATGTCGGGGGCGTGCAGCAGCAGGCGGGCAAAGGCGAGCCGCTGCTTCTCGCCGCCGGACAGGGTCTGGTCCCACGGCGCGTCCTCCTCGATCTTGTCCTTGAGATGGTCGAGGCCGACCTTGTGCAGGGCACGGCTGATCTCATCGACGCTCCAGTCCTCCGCCGCGCCGGGATAGGCCACCGCGCGTCGCAGCGTGCCGGAGGGCACGTAGGGCTTTTGCGGCAGCATGAACAGGCGGCGGTCTGCGTGCAGGCCGACACTGCCGCCGCCCCACGGCCACAGGCCGGCGATGGCGCGCACCAGCGTGCTCTTGCCGGTGCCGGATTCGCCGGCGACCAAAAGCCGCTCGCCCGGTTCGATCACCACTTCGGTCTCGCCGACCACGGCGGTGCCGTCGTCCAGCGTGACGGAGAGATCGTTGAGGCTCAGCATGGCCTCGCCCTCGGTCTCGCCGCGCTCGATGCGGCCGAAGCCGTCGCCGGTCTCGGCGCGTTCCAGCCCGTCAAGCGACAACATCAGCGAAGCGATGCGCCGTGCGCAGGCGTTCCAGTCGGCGAGTCGCGGATAGTTGTCGACCAGCCAGCCGAACGCGGTCTGCACGATGGTGAAGGCCGAGGCCGCCTGCATCACCTGACCGAGCGACATGCTGCCGTCGAGAAATTTTGGCGCACACAGCAGCAAGGGTACCACCGGCGCAATGAGATTCGATCCCTGCGACACCAGCGTCGTGCGCATGTGTTGCCCGGCGAGCCGCGCCCATTGCCGCAACACGTTCGAGAACGTCTTGTCGATGCCGTCGCGCTCCTCAGTTTCGCCGCCGAGCAGCGCGATGCTTTCGCCATTCTCGCGCACGCGGGTCAGGATGTAGCGGAATTCCGCTTCCGCCTGGTTTTTGTCCTCGGAGATCTGCACGAAGCTGCGGCCGATTGCCGCGATCGAGCCCGACGCGATCGCCGCATAGATGATCGCGGCAATGACCAGGAAGCCCGGGATGCTGATCGACGAGCCGCCCAGCGTCACCGTCAGCGCGCCGCCGATGGTCCAGAGCACGACGATGAAGGTGACGGCCGAGAGCAGCGCCGACGTCACGCCGGCGATGAAGTCGACCGGAGAATCGGTCGCGATCCGCAGATCCTCCGCGATCCGGTACTCCGGATTCTTGTGATCGCCGTCGACGAGGTTGAGCTGGTAGTAGCGGCCGTTTGTCAGCCAGCGCGACACGACGGCGTTGGTCAGCCAGGCACGCCAGCGCCGCTGGATGCCCATGCGGCCGAACACCTGCGCGACCCCCAGCAGCACGCTGCCGATCGCCAGCGGAAAGAAGATGGCCGTCAGGTGGAAGACACTGGCCGCGTCGCGCTTTTCGATCGCATCGAAGATCGCGCGATTCCAGACATTGATGCCGTACTGAACGGCAACATTGCTGACGATCAGCAGCAGCAGGCCGATCGTGAACAGCCACGCCAGCCGGTCGCCGCTTCGGCCCCAATAGCCGCGCGCGCTGATCCAGAACCGCGTCAGCAAATAGTCCTTGCGCGCCTGCTCGGCCTCTTCGGCCGACAATTCGGGATCGGGTTCGACGATTTCCGGCGGCGGCGGTTCGACATGGTCGCCGCCTTCGGCGATAACCTCGACAAATTCCGACTTCTCGTCCGCTTCGCTTGGCGCGGGATCCTTACGCTCTTGATCGGCCGCCTTTGCGCTCGCTTTCCGAGGCGATGCAGTCCTGGCCGACGACGGCCCGTCCGACGATTTGGATTTTGCCTCGGCTTTGCCCATGGCACGATAACGCCAGGCAAATTACCCGGTTCCGCCTCCGGCGGTCACTCGCGTGCTGCTCGGGTGATGACACCGCGTTGTTTGGTATCTTGAATCGAGAACCATCCTCATCGTCGTCCTGGCGAAAGCCGGGAGGTAGATTCACATTCGAAGTGCAACACTTGAGCAAAGGCCTCGGCAGGCGTGCGGTAGTCAAGGCATTTGCGCGGGGTGTTGTTGTAGGCGGCGATGAACTGGCGGAATCTGGCGGTCGAGAGGGTTACGAGATCGGTCTTGCGGGGAATAAAGCGGCGCATCCTGCCGATAGCGTTCTCGATGCCGCCCTTCTGCCAGGGGGCGTGGGGATCGCAGAAGAAGGTCTCGATCGAGAGGCGGTGCAGCGCCAGGTGACCGGCGAACTCGGTGCCGTTGTCGAAGGTCACGGTCTGGCGCAGCTCCTGTGGCAGGGTCGCGAAGAAGCCCACGAGATGGCGGGCGACACCGCGCGCGACCTTGCTGGCAAGGCGGATGCCGAGCAGCAGACGCGAGGTGCGCTCGTGCACGGTCAGCACGGCCTGACCGTATTTCGAGAACATCATCAGGTCGGCCTCCCAGTGTCCGGGCACGCTGCGGTCGGCCACTTCGATCGGCCGATTTGCCAAGGAAACACGGCCTTCGATGAAGCTTGCGGGGCTGCCGCCCCTCTTGCCGCGGCGGCCGCGCTTGCTCTTGGCGCGCGGCAGATAGCGCCGCCAGTTGAAATCCGTGGTGCGCCTGAGTTGGGCATAGATGAAGCGGTAGATGGTCTCGTGCGAGATCACCTTGCGCCCGGACTCGCGGGCCAGCCGGCCGGCGACCTGCTCGGGCGACCAGCCCCGGCGAAGGCGTTCCAACACCGCGCGGCGCAGGCCGGGCTCCCGTTCGAGGCGTCCGCCCGTCCAGCGCCGCGCTCGCATCTGGTGCTGGGCATAGTTTGGCTTGTAGCCGACCTGGCTCCCCCGATTGCGCCTCAGTTCCCGAGAGACCGTTGATGGCGAGCGATCCAGAGCTGCCGCGATTTGCCGGACCGAGCTGCCATTGGCCGATAGGCAGGCAATCTCGCATCGGTCGTCCAGAGAGAGCTGCTTGTAAGTCCGCCCCATGGCAACACCTCCTCAAGGAAGTGTTGCACTTCGTTTGCGAACTCAGGGGACCCATTACCCGGAATGCCAATTGTTGCGCGACGCTGGAGCCGCGATCCCGTTCCCAATCAACTGCGGTGGTTATGGGTCCTGGCTTTCGCCAGGACGACAGCGTGCTTGAGATGTGCCGCGCAACTACCTCACTCCGCCGGCGCCTGATCGCGCCTCAGCCGGCGCGAGCGCGTTGCCTTGTGCAGCACGCGCGCAAGCTGCTCGGCCGAATAGGGCTTCTGCAGCAGATCGAAGCCGCCGCTGCCCTGTTGCGACAGCACTTGGCTGTAACCGGAGGCGAGCACGATCGGAAGATCGAGGCGCTGCCGGCGGATCTCTTCCGCAAGCTCGATGCCGCTCATGCCGGGCATCACGACATCAGTGAACACCAGGTCGAACCGGTCGGCGTCGACGGCCAGCTCCTCCAGCGCGTGGGTGGCGTTGTCCACCAGCACGCAGGTGCAGCCGAGCTGGGTCAGCGTGTCGGCGGCAAACTTTCCGACCTCGGCATTGTCCTCGACGATCAGGACCGATGCGCCGGTCCGATAGACCGAGGGCGCGTCGTCGGTGCGCTGCGCTCGCGCGCCATGCCCGCCGACGACGCGCGGCAGATACAGCGTGAATGTCGCGCCCTTGCCGACCTCGCTCGTGACAGTCACTTCACCGCCGGACTGCCGGGCGAAGCCGAACACCTGGGACAGGCCGAGACCGGTGCCGTGGCCGATCTGCTTGGTGGTGAAGAACGGCTCGAAGATGCGCCCGAACAGCTCCTGCGGAATTCCGACGCCGGTGTCGGTCACCGACACCGCGACATGGCCGGGCGAGTTCGGCGGCGTGCTGGTCGCGGACGGCAGTCTGTCCACGGCGCGGACCGCGATCGTGAGCCGGCCGACGCCGTCCATGGCGTCGCGCGCGTTGACCGCCATGTTGATGATGGCGGTCTCGAACTGGCCGGCATCGGCGTTGACGAGACAGGTCTCGTCCGGCACTTGCGCTATTATCTCGATGCGCGCGCCGATCAGGGTTGCGATCATCTCGCTCAGGGTGCGGACATTCTGGCAGGCGTCGAACACCTCGGGCTTGAGGGTTTGCCGCCGCGCGAATGCAAGCAGCTGGTTGGTCAGCTTGGCGGCACGGTTCACGGTGTTGGAGATCGCATCGATGTAGCGCTGCCGCCGCGGCTCCGGCAGGTCCGGCCGCCGCAGCATGTCGACCGACGCGCGGATCACGGTCAGGAGGTTGTTGAAGTCGTGCGCGACGCCGCCGGTGAGCTGCCCGAGCGCCTCCAGGCGCTGGCTGTGCTGCAATGCCTCCTCGGCCTCGATGCGCCGGTTGGCCTCCTCCTGCAGGCGCTGGGTTCGCCGGAAGGCGAGTGCGAGCAGGCCGAACAGCAGGGCGGTGGCCGGGATCCCGAAGATCAGGTGCTGGGCCATGGTCGACCTCCAGCGCGACTGGATCGCCGAGGTCTCGAGCCCGGCGCTGACATAGATCGGATATCCAGCCAGCCGCTGGTAGCGCATGCGCCGCTCGATGCCGTCGGCCGGGGATTGGATCGTCATCGTCCCGGCTTCGGGATTGGCGACGATCTGCCGCCCGAGCGGGCCGCTCGGCTCGAACCGGACATCGTGGTCAACGGCAGGGAAGTGCGCCAGCACGGCGCCGTCAGTCCGGATCAGCGCCAGGAAGCTGCCGGGCTCGCGGCCGATCCTGGCGTAGAAATTCTCGAAATATTCCGGAAGCACGGAGGCCTGGATCACGCCGGCAAAGCTGCCGTCGTCGCCGTTGCGGCGCCGGCCGACGCTGAAGAACCGCGAGCCCAGATAAGGCGGTCGCGGCGTCAGCACCTCGCCGATATAGGTGCCGATGTCGCCCTGGGCATGGATCCGGAAGTAATCCCGGTCCGAGAAGTCGACGTCGGGGGCCGGCTGCACCAGGCTGTTGACGAGGGCACGGCCGTTGGCATCGAACACCCAGACCGATTTCACCTGGGGAAGCGCCATGGCGACCTGCCGCAGCCGCTGGTGCAGGCTCTTCTCGCGCGCGACGATATCGGCATCGCCCATGCCTCGCACGACCTCGTTGAGCTCGGCGAGGCTGCGGTCGATGGTCTCGAACACCTTGAGCGCGTGCTCATGAGCGACGTCGACCGTGCGCTCGATCTCACGGTCGGCGACCTCGCTGGTCGATATCCAGGACATTGCGGAGGCAAAAACGAACAGCGCCAGCGGAAGGGCCAGCGCGGCGGCCATCATCCATTGCAGCAGTCTCAGCGAATTGCGTTGTGCGGTCTGCACGGGCGCTCCGGCTCCGCGCGGACCATAACGCAAACCGTTGCGCGGGAGGAAGCGAAACGGCGCCGCCGGGCGCGGCGCGGACGCTCATTCGCCATTCCGCGACCTGTCAAGGTTACCGGAGGCCAACCCGGATCGATCAATTCGCAGCCGGCTCGCGTCCGGGGCAGCACGGGCGGCTGCGGCGCGGCGGTATCACGACCTCGTTAGCCGCTCGCCGGCAGTCAAGCGGAAAATCGGCCTGGATGGCGCTTCCGGGCGCTGTTTTTAGGAGTTCTAAAACCTCTCACGGGCAAACGCTTGACCCTGTGACTACCTGCTGAAAAACAGGCCGCATGACAGGCGATCCAAACAGCTCCCGGGATAATTTGCAGGACGTCCGGCTCGGACATGCGGATCGCGGTTTTGTCGGAAAGATCATCAGGCTCGATGCGCTCGTGACGGGCTCATCGCTGTCTCCGCAGGAGCTGGAGCAGCGCCTGGTCGAGATGGGATTTGTCGAGGGCGCGCGCGTGGAAATCCTGCATGAAGGCACGATCCGAAAGGACCCGATCGCGGTGCGCGTCGACAACATCACGATCGCGCTACGCCGGAGCGAAGCCATGGCTGTGATCGTCGAATGACCACTGCATCCCTGCGCCTCGCCCTGGTCGGCACGCCGAACAGCGGCAAGACCTCGCTGTTCAACGCCCTGACCGGCAGCCGGCAGAAGGTTGCGAACTATCCCGGCGTCACGGTCGAGCGCAAATCCGGCGGCTTCGTCACGCCGGAGGGCCGCAGCGTGACCGTGCTCGACCTGCCCGGCACCTATTCGCTGCGCGGCCGCAGCCCGGACGAGGAGATCACCCGCGACTTCGTGCTCGGCAAGGCCAGCGGCGAGACGGTGCCCGATCTCGTGCTCTGCGTCGCCGATTCCACCAATCTGCGCCTGACCATCCGCCTGCTGCTCGAGCTCAAGCGCACGGGACGGCCGATGATCCTCGTGCTCAACATGTTCGACATCGCGAGCCGCCGCGGCATCACGATCGACATCGATCGGATGTCGCAGGAGCTCGGCCTGCCGATCGTGACGTCGGTCGCGGTCCGCAAGGGTGGCATCGACGAGCTCCTGAAGCGGACCGACGAATTCCTGGCCAAGTCGCATGAGGCGGCGGCCAGCGAGTGGACGACGCCGACAATCGCCGACCTCAAGGTGGCACAGCGCGAGGCGGACCGCATCATCGCCGCGGCGGTGACGCTGCCGACCAAGCCCGACACGCTGACCAACCGGATCGATTCGGTGGTGCTGCATCCGGTCTGGGGTCTCGTGATCCTGGCGCTGATCCTGTTCGTGATGTTCCAGGCGGTGTTCGCCTGGGCGCAGCCGGCGATGGAATTTCTGTCGGACAGCTTCGCCGCGCTCGGGCAGCTGATCCACAATTTGCTGCCCGAAAGCTGGAGCCTGCTCCAGAGCTTCCTCCAGAACGGCGTGATCTCGGGCGTCGGCAGCGTGATCGTGTTCCTGCCGCAGATCATCATCATCTTCCTGTTCATCCTGCTGCTGGAAGATTTCGGCTACATGGCGCGCGCCGCCTTCCTGATGGACCGCATCATGGGCGGCGCCGGCCTGCACGGCCGCGCCTTCATTCCGCTGCTGTCGAGCTTTGCCTGCGCCATTCCCGGCATCATGGCGACGCGCGTCATCGACAACAAGCGCGACCGGCTGACCACGATCCTGATCGCGCCGCTGATGACCTGCTCGGCGCGCATTCCGGTGTACACGCTGATCATCTCGGCCTTCATTCCGGCCAGGGACGTCTGGGGCTTCATCAACCTCCAGGGCCTCGTGATGTTCGGCCTCTATGCGGCCGGCATCATCAGTGCGCTGACGGTCTCGGCGATCGCGAAATTCTTCCTGTGGCGCGATCATGCGCCGGCGCCGTTCATGCTGGAGCTGCCGGACTACAAGATGCCGCGGCTGAAATCGATCGCGATCGGGGTCTACACCCGGGCCAAGATGTTCCTGCACCGCGCCGGCACCACGATCTTCTCGATGATGGTGCTGATCTGGTTCCTGGCCTCGTTCCCGCAGCCGCCCGCGGGCGCGACCGAGCCCGCCATCGATTTCAGCCTGGCTGCGATGATCGGCAAGGCGCTCGAGCCCCTGCTCGCCCCCGTCGGCTTCAACTGGCAGATCGCGGTCGCCCTGATCCCCGGCATGGCGGCGCGCGAGGTGGCGGTCGCTGCCCTCGGCACCGTCTATGCGATCGAAGGCGGCAAGGAAGCGGCCGAGCAGATCGGCCAAGTGCTGGCGACGAAATGGTCGCTCGCGACCGCGCTGTCGATGCTGGCCTGGTACATCTTCGCCCCGCAATGCGCCTCCACGCTGGCCGTGATCCGGCGCGAGACCGGCGGCGCGAAGTGGATGGTGGTGACGTTCATCTACATGCTCGCGCTGGCCTATGTCGCGAGCTTCCTGACCTTCAATCTCGCGCAGGCGCTCGGCCTGCATTGATCGGCAACGCAGTTTCATCATCTCTATTCGAAACTGCGACAGGTGCATGCAGCCGGGCGAAGCAGTAGAGTTGGTCGAGGGCGCATGAAGCGGGCGCCTCCGCGTGTTCCCTGCGAGACCCTGCAATGTCGACGTACGGCCTGGAGCGGCTATTTTCGCCTCGAAGCATCGCAATCGTCGGCGGCAGCCCGCGTCCGTCGTCGCTCGGCGCGGCGGTGCTCAGGAACATCAAAGCGAGTGGCTTCACCGGCCGCGTCGGCGTCGTCAATCGGAACTATGCCGACGTCGATGGTGCGCCGACCGTTCCCGACCTGAAGTCGCTGTCGTTCGTTCCGGATCTCGTCGTCATTAGCGCACCGGCGGCGGTTCCGGAGATCGTCGCGGAGGCGGCTTCGGCCGGCGTTGCCGGCGCAGCGATCCTGTCGGCCGGTCTTGGCCATGGCGCGGGCTCGCTCGCGGAGACCGCGGGGCAGACGGCGCGACGGCATGGCATGCGCCTGATCGGGCCGAATTGCCTCGGCGTCATGGTGCCGCGCGCCAAGCTGAATGCGAGCTTCGCCTCGCATCAGCCGTCCGACGGGCACATTGCCCTGATCTCGCAGTCCGGCGCGGTCGCGTCGGCGATGATCGAATGGGCGGCGGAACGGCGGCTCGGCTTCTCCGGCATAGCGTCGATCGGCGACCAGCTCGATGTCGACGTCGCCGACCTCCTGGATTATTTCGCGCTCGACGACCACACCCGCGCGATCCTGCTCTACATCGAGGCCATCAAGGACGCGCGCAAGTTCATGTCGGCGGCGCGCGCCGCCGCGCGCGTGAAGCCCGTCGTCGTGGTGAAATCCGGCCGCATGGCGCAGGGCGCGAAGGCGGCTGCCACGCACACCGGTGCGCTCGCCGGCGCCGACGCTGTCTACGACGCCGCATTCCGCCGCGCCGGCATGCTGCGCGTCTACGACCTGCGCCAGCTGTTCGATTGCGCCGAGCTGCTCGGCCGCGGCTTCGTTCCGCGCGGCAACCGGTTGGCGATCCTGACCAATGGCGGCGGGCTCGGCATCCTCGCGACCGACCGGCTGGCCGAGCTCGGCGGCGTTCCGGCGACTTTGACGGCGGAGACCATCGCGCAGCTCGACAAGGTTCTGCCGCCGGGCTGGTCCTGCGCCAATCCGGTCGACATCGCGGGCGATGCCGATGCCGACCGCTACGTGGTGGCGCTCAACGCACTGCTCGATGATGCGAACAGCGACGCGGTGCTGGTCGCGAATGTGGAAACCGCGGTGGCTCCGGCCGAGGGGATTGCCGAGGCGGTGGCGCAATGCGTCCGCGACCGCAGGACGAAGCGGAGTGCGGTCGCCGCACTGGTGCTTGCGGCCTGGGTCGGCGCCGACGAACGCACCGGCGCGATCTTCGAGGCGGCGCGGATTCCGCACTTCCCGACCGAGGACGATGCGGTGCGCGCCTTCATGTATCTGGTGCGCTATCGCGAGGCCTCCACTGCGCTCGCCGCAACCCCGCCGGGCGTCGCATCGGTGTTCACGCCGGAGACGGCGGCGGCGCGGCACGTCGTCGTGAACGCGCTGTCGGAGGGGCGTGCCTGGCTCGATCCGGCCGAGATCGTCGCGCTGTTCGCGGCCTATCATATTCCGATCGTGACGACGCTCGTCGCCGACAGTCCCGAGGACGCTGCCGAGAAGGCGGCACCGTTCCTCGCCGAAGGACATGCGATCGTGGTCAGGGTGTTCTCGCGCGACATCCGGCACGCCTCCGACGTCGGCGGCGTGATCCTCGACCTGCGCACCAAAGACAGCGTCGTTGAAGCTGCACGGACGGTCATGGCGCGGGCACGAAGTGCCCGGCCCGATGCCATCCTGCAAGGCGTGACGATCCAGCCGATGATCGTGCGGCGCGCAGCGCGCGAACTGATCCTCGGCATCGCCGAAGATCCGACCTTCGGTCCGGTGATCGTGTTCGGGCGTGGCGGCCCCGCGGTCGAGGTGATCAACGACAAGGCGCTGGCGCTCCCGCCGCTCGACATGAATCTTGCCCACGAGCTGATCGGGCGCACCCGCGTCTCGCGGCTGCTCGGCGGCTATGGCGATGTGCCGGCGGTCCCGGCCGATGTGGTGCCGCTCACCCTGGTCAAGCTGGCGCAGATGGCGGCCGACATTCCCGAGATCCGCGAATTCGACATCAATCCGCTGCTGGCGGACGAAACCGGCGTGACCGCGGTCGATGCGCGGGTCGCGATCCGCAAACCCACCCGGCTATTTGCCGGCCACACCCGGCTCGCCGTGCGGCCCTATCCGTCGCAATGGGAGGGCGAGCTCGCGCTGCGCGACGGCTCGCGTGTCACGGTGCGTCCGATGCGGCCGGAGGATGAGCCGATGGTCAGCGATTTCTTCACGCGCGTCACTGCCGAAGACCTCAGGCTGCGCTTCTTCCATGCGATGAAGGAATTCACCCACGAATTCATCGCACGCCTGACCCAGCTCGACTATGCGCGCGCGATGGCCTTTGTGGCGCTCGATCCGAACACCGGCGAGATGATGGGTGCGGTCCGGCTGCACTCGGATTCGCTGTACGAGAATGCCGAATACGCGATCCTGCTGCAGTCCGATCTCAAGGGCAAAGGGCTCGGCTGGGCGCTGATGCAGCTCCTGATCCACTATGCGCGGTCGGAGGGCTTGAAGCGCCTGTCCGGCCAGGTGCTGACCGAGAACACCACGATGATCGGGATGTGCCGCGATCTCGGCTTCACCGTGACGATGGATCCGGACGATCACAGCATCGTCGATGTCGTACTCGACCTCGATCGATCCGGCGTCGATGCGGTCGGCGCCGATATCCTGATCCGGCCTGCTGCGGCTGGCCGCTGATACCAGCGCCAGCCGCGGTTGCAACGAATCAGATCTGGCGTTCGACCATCTTGAGCTTGAGCTCGGCGATGGCTTCCGCCGGGTTCAGTCCCTTCGGGCACGCCTTGGCGCAGTTCATGATGGTGTGGCAGCGGTAGAGGCGGAACGGGTCCTCGAGATTGTCGAGCCGCTCGCCGGTTGCCTCGTCGCGGGAATCGGAGACCCAGCGGTTGGCCTGGAGCAGCGCGGCAGGTCCGAGATAGCGCTCGCTGTTCCACCAATAGCTCGGGCACGAGGTCGAGCAGCAGGCGCACAGGATGCACTCGTAGAGGCCGTCGAGCTTCTCGCGGTCCTCGTGGCTCTGGCGCCATTCCTTCTGCGGCGTCGGCGAGGTCGTCTTCAGCCAGGGCTCGATCGACGCATACTGGGCGTAGAAGTTGGTGAGGTCGGGGACGAGGTCCTTCACCACCGGCTGGTGCGGCAGCGGATTGATCTTCACCGCGCCGTCCTTGACGTCGTGCATCGAGCGGGTGCAGGCCAGCGTGTTCTGGCCGTCGATGTTCATGGCGCAGGAGCCGCAGACGCCTTCGCGGCAGGAGCGGCGGAAGGTCAGCGACGGGTCGATGTGGTTCTTGATCCAGATCAGGCCGTCCAGCACCATCGGACCGCAATCATTGGTGTCGACGTAATAGGTGTCGACGCTCGGATTCTTGCCGTCGTCGGGATTCCAGCGATAGACCTTGAACTCGCGGAGCTCGGTCGCGCCCGCGGGCTTCGGCCAGGTCTTGCCGCCCGATATCTTGGAGTTCTTCGGAAGTGCGAATTCAACCATGCTTGCTCGCCTTCGTTCTCAATATACGCGCGGCTTCGGCGGGATGTACTGCACGTCGTTGGTCATGGTGTAGTCGTGCACCGGGCGGTACTCGATCCTGACCTTGCCGGCATCGTCCAGCCAGGCCAGCGTGTGCTTCATCCAGTTCTTGTCGTCGCGCTCGGAGAAATCCTCGCGGGCATGGGCGCCGCGGCTCTCGGTGCGGTTGGCGGCCGAGTTCATCGTCACCACCGCCTGCGCGATCAGATTGTCGAACTCGAGCGTCTCGACCAGGTCCGAATTCCACACCAGCGAGCGATCCGACACCGAGATGTCGCCGACGCCGCCATAGACCTTGGCGATCAGGTTCTGGCCTTCGCTCAAAACCTCGCCGGTGCGGAACACCGCGCAATTGTTCTGCATGACGTGCTGCATGCCCTCGCGCAGCTTCGCGGTCGGCGTGCCGCCGGAAGCATGGCGGAAATGATCGAGCCGGCCGAGCGCGAGGTCGGCGGAATCCTTCGGCAGCTCCGGCTGCTCGGCATTGGGCGTCAGCTTCTCGGCGCAGCGCAGCGCCGCGGCGCGGCCAAACACGACGAGGTCGATCAGCGAGTTGGAGCCGAGGCGGTTGGCGCCGTGCACGGAAACGCAGGCCGCCTCGCCCAGCGCCATCAGGCCGGGGACCACGGCATTGTCGTCACCGTCCTTCTTGGTCAGCACCTCGCCGTGATAGTTCGTCGGGATGCCGCCCATGTTGTAGTGCGTGGTCGGCACGATCGGGATCGGCTCGCGGGTCACGTCGACGTTGGCGAAGATCTTTGCGGATTCGGAGATGCCCGGCAGCCGCTCGGCCAGCACCTTCGGATCGAGGTGGTCGAGATGCAGGAAGATGTGGTCCTTCTTCTTGCCGACGCCGCGTCCCTCGCGGATCTCGATGGTCATCGCGCGCGAGACGACGTCGCGCGAGGCGAGGTCCTTGGCCGACGGCGCATAGCGCTCCATGAAGCGCTCGCCTTCGGAATTGACGAGATAGCCGCCTTCGCCGCGCGCGCCTTCGGTGACGAGACAGCCCGCGCCGTAGATGCCGGTCGGGTGGAACTGCACGAATTCCATGTCCTGCAGCGGCAGGCCGGCGCGCAGCGCCATGCCGCCACCGTCGCCGGTGCAGGTATGGGCCGAGGTGCAGGAGGCGTAGGCGCGGCCGTAGCCGCCTGTTGCGAGAATGGTGGTCTGGGCGCGGAAGCGGTGCAGCGTGCCGTCGTCGAGCTTCAGCGCGATGACGCCGCGGCAGGTGCCCTGGTCGTCCATGATCAGGTCGATGGCGAAGAATTCGATGAAGAACTCGGCCGCATGGCGCAGCGACTGGCCGTACATGGTGTGCAGCATCGCGTGGCCGGTGCGGTCGGCGGCGGCGCAGGTGCGCTGCGCCTGGCCCTTGCCGTAGTCCAGGGTCATGCCGCCGAACGGGCGCTGGTAGATCTTGCCGTCCTCGGTGCGCGAGAACGGCACGCCCCAATGCTCGAGTTCGTAGACCGCCTCGGGCGCGTTGCGCACCATGTATTCGATCGCGTCCTGGTCGCCCAGCCAGTCCGACCCCTTCACGGTGTCGTACATGTGCCAGCGCCAGTCGTCCTTGTGCATGTTGCCGAGCGAGGCGGAGATGCCGCCCTGCGCCGCGACCGTGTGCGAGCGGGTCGGAAACACCTTTGTGATGCAGGCGGTGCGAAGTCCGGCCTCGCTGCAGCCGACCACCGCGCGCAGGCCCGCGCCGCCGGCGCCGACCACGACGACGTCGTAGGTGTGGTCTTCGATCGGATAGGCTTTGCCGTTGGTGGCGGGGCCACCGTTGGTGGCCTTGCCGTTTCCTTCACCGGCCATGGATCAAACTCCCGACGACAATTTGAGGATTGCGTAGATCGAGGCCAATGCGACCGCGACGCAGAAGAAGTTGTTCGCCATCACACTGGCGATCTTCAGCTTCTCGTTATGGACGTAGTCCTCGATCACCACCTGCATCCCGATCTTCATGTGCCAGGCGCTGGCGAAGATGAAGAGCAGCAGGATCACCGCGATCGGCAGCGAGCCGAGGATCTGGGCAGCGCCGGCCTGGTTGCGGCCGAGCAGCATCATCACGATGACCACGACCGGAATCATCAGCAGCGTCATGGCGACGCCGGTGATGCGCTGGCGCCAGAAATCGGCCGTGCCGGTGTGCGCGGAGCCGAGGCCGCGGACGCGCTCCAGCGGCGTGCGCATCGAGGAGGGGCCGCTCATCGTCCGCCTCCGATCGCATAGGCGATGATCCAGATCAGCACCGTCAGCACGATGCCGCCGATCAGCGCGCCCCAAGTCAGGGCTTCGCGCTCGTTGGCCTTGAAGCCGTAGCCGAGGTCCCACACGAAATGCCGGATGCCGCTCAGCATATGGTGCATCAGCGCCCAGGTGTAGCCGAACACGATCAGGCGGCCGATGATGCTGCCGGTGAAGGCCTGGACGTGGGCGTAGGCGGTCGGGCCGGAGGCTGCCGCGATCAGCCACCAGGCCAGCAGCAGCGTTCCGACGTAGAGAGCGATGCCGGTGGCACGGTGAACGATGGACAGCGCCATCGTCAGGGTCCAGCGATAGGTTTGGATGTGCGGCGAAAGCGGTCGTTCGATCCGTGCGGTCATGGGCGGGCTTTATGTTGTGAGGGACCGCGGCCGGCCCATCGGGGAACGCGGTAGAGGAGTTCTATTTACGGAGTCGGACCACCCCGCGCAACGGCCAAATAGCCTTCGGTCGAACCGAAGTTCATTGTTAGAGTTGCCGAATTCTGGTTGATCCGCAGTGTGGTATACCAGATGCAAGGTCTGGCGAACCAAGTAGTGAATCAAAATCTTCGTGGATCGATCGGCGCGCTCAGCTGTCCGAAAACGGGTTCCGCAAGGCATCGATTTTACCCCACTGTTCCACCAGATAATCGACAAATGCCCTGATCTTAGGCGATGCGAGGCGTGACGGCTGAAGCATCAGATGCAGCGGCGTCGGCGCCGGCTCGTGGTCGATCAGCAGGCGTGCCAGGCGACCGTCGGCGAGCTCGGACTGCACCTGCCAGGACGGCACGCGGACGATGCCGGCCCCGTCCCGCGCCGCGTTGACCAGCGCGTCGAGGCTATTCATCCAGAGCCGACCGGATATGCGGATTTTGCGACCCGTCTTGCTGCCGTCGGCAAAGCGCCACTCCGCGCTGCCGGGCGAATCGGAAAACACCAGGCAGTCATGCCCGGCAAGATCGTCCGGTGTCCGCGGCGCGCCGCGCCGAGCCAGATAGTCCGGCGACGCGCACACGATCATCTGCAGATCGGTGAGCTTCCGCGCGATCAGCTGCGAGTCGCGCAAGCGGCCGATGCGTATTGCCAGATGGATGTCCTCCTCGACCATGTCGACGGCGCGGTCGACCAGAAGAAGGTCGACGGACAGTGCCGGATAGCGGCGCAGAAACTCGACCAGCAGCGGCGCGATCACGAGCCGACCGATCAGACTCGGCGAGCTGACGCGGATCCGCCCTGATGGCTGATGCGGGTCGCGCGCCAGCGCCGCCTCGATCTCCCTGACCTCGCCGAGGATCGATTTCGCGCGCTCGTAGAGAATGCGCCCGTCGTCGGTCAGCGCGAGCTGGCGGGTGGTGCGCAACAGCAGGCGGGTGCCGAAATGTTCCTCGAGCGCGCTGATCTGCCGGCTCACCGAGGTGAGCGAGCTCGGCAGCGAGCGCGCGGCCGCCGACAGGCTGCCGCTCTCGACCGCGCGGACAAAGGCCGCCATCGCCGCAAGCTGGTCCAAGTCTGATCCTTCCGCATTTCGCAAGAGAGCCTGCTCAAGAGCATAGATACTCCCGAATCCCAAAAGGGGCTACTGCTCACCGCGAACAGTCATGGGACGGCGCCGGAGAACCTGGTGTGGCCCTACATCGATACTGCGAAGGACATGATGGCCGGCCTCGATCCCAAGGAGCTACTCGAGCTCGCGCTGCTGCTGATCGCAACCGGCGCGCTCTCGGGATTTCTGGCCGGCGTGTTCGGCATCGGCGGCGGTGCGATCCTCGTGCCGGTGTTCTATGAGTGCTTCCGCATCGCCGGCGTACCGCTCGAGGTGCGGATGCCGCTGTGTGTCGGCACCTCGCTCGCCGTGATCATCCCGACCTCGATCCGCTCGTTCCAGGCGCATTACAAGCGCGGGGCGGTCGACATGACGATCCTGCGCGTCTGGTGGCTGCCGATCGTGATCGGCGTCCTCGCCGGCAGCGTGATCGCGCGCTACGCGCCGGAGCGGCTGTTCAAGTTCGTGTTCGTGATGGTGGCGTGGTCGGCGGCCGCGCGCCTGCTGCTGGCGCGCGAGACCTGGAAGCTCGGCGACGATCTGCCGAAGGGCCCATTGATGCGCGTCTACGGCTTCTGCGTCGGCATCTTGTCGACCTTGATGGGCATCGGAGGCGGCCTGTTCTCGAACCTGCTGATGACCTTTTATAGTCGTCCGATCCATCAGGCCGTCGCGACCTCGTCGGCGCTCGCGGTGCTGATCTCGATTCCCGGCGCGCTCGGCTACATCTATGCTGGCTGGCCCGCCGCCGCGCGCTTTCCCGAGGTCGCCGCGCTGCAACTGCCCTTCGCGCTCGGCTACGTCTCGCTGATCGGTGCCGTGCTGGTGATGCCGATCACGCTCGTCACCGCGCCGCTCGGCGTCAAGGTCGCGCACGCGCTATCGAAGCCGGCGCTGGAGGTGGCGTTCGGGGCCTATCTCTTCATCGTTGGCGGACGGTTCGTGATCAGCCTGCTGGGCGGGCACTGATCGGCTCGTCCTTCAGCCGTACTTCGCTGTGACCCCACCTTCGGAGGTCTCCGATGCCCTCGATCCGATCGGCGTGAGACAGGAATCGCAGGCGTGCTCCGATCATTTCAGGAGCTATCGCCAATTTCAGTTTCTCGCAACCTTCCATCGCGACAGCTATGAGCTTGGCGACCTTTTGCCATTGCGATGTCAGGGCCGACATGATGATGTCGTCGAGCGCAGCTTCCGTAGCGTCGCGGGGAAGACGCACGTCGCTCCACGTGAGTTCGGAGCTCGGAGCAGGTAGTTCTTCGCGCAACTCCAGCTTCATCAGGTCGCGAAACTGCTCGTAGAGTGGCAGCATCACTTGCCATTCCAGCTCGAGTAGGAGGTCATAAAGCGGGCGGTCTAATTCAAGCCGCTCCTTCTTTCCGAGCTCCGCAATTGCGATTCGAGCTTTCCTCATCGCCTCGTGCGCGATGACGAGTTGATCGTTAATCCGGATAGCCTGCTCCCGCTTCATCTATCCCCTCACGACGCTTTTGCGGTTTCATCCCTTCGCGTAGATATCCTTGTACGTATCGCGCAGCACGTTCTTCTGCACCTTGCCCATGGTGTTGCGCGGCAGCTCGTCGACGACGAAGACGCGCTTGGGCATCTTGAACTTGGCGAGCCGACCGTCGAGCGCCTTGAGCACCGAGGCTTCGCTGACATCGGCGCCCTTGTTGCAGACCAGCACCGCCGTGACACCCTCGCCGAAATCGGCATGCGGCACCCCGATCACGGCGGACTCGACCACACCAGGCATGGCGTCGATCTCGCTCTCGATCTCCTTCGGATACACATTGAAGCCGCCGGAGATCACGAGATCCTTGCCGCGGCCGAGGATGTGGACGTAGCCCTTGGCGTCGATCTTGCCGAGATCGCCGGTGATGAAGAATCCGTCGGGCCGGAATTCGGCCTTGGTCTTCTCCGGCATGCGCCAATAGCCCTTGAACACGTTCGGGCCCTTCACCTCGATCATGCCGATCTCCTCGCGCGGCAATTCCTTGCCGCTCTCGGGGTCGGTGACGCGCACCGAAACGCCGGGAAGAGGAAAACCGACCGCGCCGGGCACGCGCTCGCCATCGTAGGGGTTCGACGTGTTCATGTTGGTTTCGGTCATGCCGTAGCGCTCGAGCACCGCATGTCCCGTGCGCGCCGACCATTCGCGGTGGGTGTCGGCGAGCAGCGGCGCCGAGCCCGAGATGAACAGCCGCATGTGCGTGGTCTCGTGCGACAGCGCGGGATTCTGCAGGAGCCGCGTGTAGAAGGTCGGCACGCCCATCAGCACCGTCGCGCGCGCCATCAGCTTGATGATCAGATCCGGATCGAGCTTCGGCAGGAAGATCATCGAGGCGCGTGCGAACAGCGTCACGTTGGTCGCCACGAACAGGCCGTGCGTATGGTAGATCGGAAGCGCGTGGATCAGCACGTCCTTATCAGTGAAGCGCCAGTAATCCACTAGGCTAAGCGAGTTCGACGCGAGATTGTCGTGCGTGAGCATCGCGCCCTTGGAGCGGCCGGTGGTGCCCGAGGTGTAGAGGATCGCGGCGAGATCGTCGTTTTCGCGCGCCACCGTCGCGAATTCGCTGCTCGCCTTGTCGGCGGCGTCCGTCAGCGAGCCCTTGCCGTCGGGGCCGAGCGTCTCGACCTTGGCCCCCACCTTGGCGGCGATCGCCTTGATGCCGTCCTGCTTGGAGGGATCGCAGACCACGAGCGCCGGTTCGGCATCGCCGATGAAGTAGTCGAGCTCGTTGAGCGTATAGGCGGTGTTGAGCGGCAGATAGACCGCGCCGGCCCGCACGGTGGCGAGATACAGCACCAGGGCCGAAACCGACTTCTCGGTCTGCGCCGCGACGCGGTCACCGGGCTTGACGCCGCGCTCAACCAGCACGTTCGCCATCTGCCCCGCGCGCGCGATCAGATCGCCATAGCTGATATGGGCGCCGTCATGCGTCTCGATCGCGAGCCGCTTGGGATCGTCCAGGCCATCGAACAGGCGGGAAAACAGGTTGGCGTTGGTGGTCGTGTTCATGCAAACATTCCCCGAGGGGCGAAGGGCCGGAAGATTTCGGCTGGATTAGCAAAAACCGCCCCGCAGAAGCAACGGAGACAGTTTGCATGTCAAAAAACGGGAAACGCGTGGCCTGGGTCACGGGCGGCGGCAGCGGGATCGGGGAAGCCGGCGCCGAGGCGTTGGCTGCCGACGGCTGGACGGTGGTGGTCTCGGGCCGCCGCAAGGAAGAGCTCGACCGCGTGGTGGCCAACATCACCAAAAAGGGCGGCAAGGCCGAGGCGATCCCGCTCGATGTCAGCAACAAGACCGACGTCAACAAGGCCGCCGAGGCGATCGTCGGCAGGCACGGCCGCATTGACCTCCTCGTCAACAATGCCGGCATCAATCTCCCCAAGCGCAGCTGGAAGGACATGGAACTGGAAGGCTGGGACAAGCTGGTCCAGGTCAATCTCAACGGCGTGCTCTATTGCATGCGCGCCGTGCTGCCGACGATGCGAAAGCAGCAGGACGGCGCGATCATCAACGTCTCGTCCTGGGCCGGCCGCCACGTCTCGAAGATGCCGGGTCCGGCCTACACCACGACCAAGCACGCGGTGCTGGCGCTGACCCATTCCTTCAACATGGACGAATGCGTCAACGGCCTGCGCGCCTGCTGCCTGATGCCGGGCGAGGTGGCGACGCCGATCCTGAAGCTGCGCCCGGTGGTGCCGAGCGAGGAGGAGCAGGCGAAGATGCTGCAGCCCGAGGACCTCGGCCGCACCATCGCGTTCATCGCGTCGATGCCGCCGCGCGTCTGCATCAACGAGCTGCTGATCAGCCCGACGCATAATCGCGGCTTCATCCAGACGCCGGCGAACCGGGATTAGGCCAAGCTCTCTCAACGGGTCGTCCCTGCGAAAGCTGGGACCCATAACCACAGGGTCGGATTGTTGGTCGCGCTGTGGCTCCGGCGACGCCCGATAACGGCCGTTCGTGGTTATGGATCCCCGGCTCGCGCGGAGCCTGTCATCGGGAGGCGCTTCGCGCCGACCCGTTGGCTTGGCCGGGACGACAGTGTGCCATTAATCCGCAGTCCGGATTGGCGACTACGCTACGACTCACTCGATGATCTCGTTCAGTTCCTTCCCGGTATGCTCCGGCACGAACAGGAACACGCCGACCGCCATCGCGATCATCAGCACGGGGATGCACAGGAACGACAGCGCGAACGAGCCGGTGTGCTGCTGGAGCGCGATCGAGACGAACGGGAACAGCACGAAGCCGACGAAATAGGCGATCGCCCAGACCACGCCGTTGGCGGCGCCGCGGATCCGGGTCGGGAAGATCTCCGCGGTCAGCGTTGTGCTCGGTCCCCAGAAGCCGAGGAAGCCGAGACACCAGGCGAGCCCGAATGCCCATAGCAGTACGCGGTCCTCGGAATAGACCCAAAGCGTCATGAAGATCGCACCCTCGATCAGGGTGATGATGAAGGTGCGGCGGCGGCCGATCTTGTCGATCAGCCAGCCCACCACGCACAGTCCAAGGAAGCCGCAGAGCCCGTAGAACACGTAGAACAGGCTGTACTCGGCGGTCGACCAGTGCTTCTCGGTCGACAGATACAGCGGCATCCAGGCGCCGACCGTGCCGTAGATGCAGGTCGAGGCGCAGGCGACGAACAGCGCGACAAGCGTGGCGGGCAGCACGTCGGGCATGAACACCTGGCGGATGCCGACTGACTTGGCCTTGCTGAACCAGGCGCTGTCCTCGGCGCTGACCGTGCCGCCGCGCGCCAGCTTCTCCGAGATGCGCCGCTTGCGGTCCTGCGCGCGCACCCAATAGGGCGATTCCGGGCAGGTGGAGCGGATATAGATCGCGAGCAGCGCGATCACGCCGGGCACCATGACAGCGATGCGCCAGCCGAAATTGGCGGCCACCAGGCCCGTGATCGCACCGGCGAGCGTGGCGCCGAGACACCAGGCCGAGCGGGTGATGCTGATGACGCGGCCGCGGAGCCGGGCCGGCCAGGTTTCCGCCACCAGCATCGAGCCGAGCGACCATTCGCCGTTCAGCGCGAAGAACAACAGCGAGCGCGCGATCACGAACACCGCGAAGGTCGGCGACATCGCCGCGACCGGCATCAGAAGCGAGAACAGCGCGATGTTGACGGCGAGCAGCGTGCGGCGACCGTAGCGGTCGGCGAGCCACGGCCAGAAATAAAGCCCGGCGATGCCGACGAACAGCGCGATCTGCATGCCGGAGCGGTATTCCGGCAGGCTCAGCGAAAATTCCTTGATCACCATCGGCGAGATCAGCGCGAAGATCACGCCGTCCATGCCGTCAAAGCCCCAGCCGAGCGCGTTGGCGGTGGCGATGTGCCAATGCGTTTTCGTGATCTCGGTCGTGTCCGCAACCGCGCGGTAGTTGGCGTATTGCAGGTGCTTCTGCTCGAGCGGACCGACGTCGCTGCTTGCATCGTTCACCGCAGGTGCGGCGTGGTCGTCAGCCGTGATGCTGCTCATGCTGCCTCCCCGCGGCCGCTTTCTGCGAAGCCGTGCCGCAACCTCAAGCTGAACCAATCGAAGAGCAGCGGCAAGCAAATTGCTCGCGGCAGCGCACGCGTCCATTCCGCTGAATGGAATGCCTGGCGGGTTGCGCGAAGCGTCGCGCGTACGCAGCGCGCGCCGCTCGGTTTCAACAATCACAAAGAATTATTTCCGGAAACCGTCCGGAAAACCTGCCGTAGCTCGGCCAACGACGACGCACTCATCAACCAGGACGCGCCGTTGTTGCCCCTTCAACGCCGGCGAAGCCTCGCCGGTCGGCCTACTCATCGGGAGACGAAACCATGTCGAAGCGCATTGCCTATCTCGCTGCCGCCGCCTTCAGCGCCCTCGCCATCACCGCGACCGTCGTCGCGCCGGCCAGCGCCGAGGAGAAGACCGTCATGGTCGGCGGCGCTGCGATGTTCCCGTCGAAGAACATCGTGCAGAACGCGGTCAACTCGAAGGACCACACCACGCTGGTGGCGGCGGTGAAGGCGGCGGGCCTGGTGCCGACGCTGGAAAGCAAGGGTCCGTTCACGGTGTTCGCGCCGACCAACGCCGCCTTCGGCAAGCTGCCGGCCGGCACCGTCGACAACCTGGTCAAGCCCGAGAACAAGGCGACGCTGACCAAGATCCTCACCTACCATGTCGTGCCCGGCAAGCTCGATGCCTCCGATCTCACCGACGGCAAGAAGCTGAAAACCGCCGAGGGCGAGGAACTCACCGTGAAGAAGCAGGACGGCAAGGTCTGGATCGTCGATGCCAAGGGCGGCACGTCGATGGTGACGATCTCCAACGTCAACCAGTCGAACGGCGTGATCCATGTGGTCGACACCGTGCTGATGCCGGCGACGTAACACCCGACGGCCCGATTTGGTCCCAAACGCCTTACGAAACCGCGAGCCGGCGCCTCGCCCCGGCTCGCATTTTTGTGACCATGTGAAGCAGCCTATATCAAACTGATGATGCCTGCCCCCGTAACGGAACGCCGGTTCCGGGCGTATAACCCGGTAACGACCACGAGCAGAGATATCCCATGACGAGCCTTGCCGTCAGCGACCACCAGGCAGAGACCGCGACACCCGCGAAGGCGATCCAGCCGGCCTGGGTGCGGATCATGCACTGGGTCAACGCGCTTGCCATGATCCTGATGATCCTGTCGGGCTGGCAGATCTACAACGCCTCGCCGCTGTTCGGCTTCAGCTTCCCGCGCGAATATACGCTTGGCGGCTGGCTCGGCGGCGGCCTGCTCTGGCATTTCGCGGCGATGTGGCTGCTGATGATCAACGGCCTCGCCTATCTGGCGCTGGGTTTCGCCACCGGCCGCTTCCGCAAGAAGCTGCTGCCGATCACCCCGGGCGGCGTGATTGCCGATACCAAGGCGGCGCTGACCTTCAAGCTGTCGCATGACGATCTCAGCAAATACAATTCGGTGCAGAAGCTGCTCTATGCCGGCATCATCGTGGTCGGCGTCGTCATCGTGCTGTCCGGCCTGTCGATGTGGAAGCCGGTGCAGCTGCATTGGCTGGTGTCGCTGTTCGGTGGCTACGATTTCGCCCGCTATGTTCATTTCACCTGCATGGCGCTGATCGTCGCATTCCTTGTCATCCATGTCCTGCTCGCGCTGCTCGTGCCGAAGAGCCTGCGCGCCATGATCATCGGCCGCTAAAGTGCGATGAATCGTCATCGCGCTTTAGGTTGTTGTTGTTTACGCATGATCTTTCCGGAAAACCGCTTCGCACTTTTCCGGATCATGCTGTAGGAGGTCTGTCATGGGTCGTCTCCGCAAGCTCCTGATCCCCGGTGTCGACAAGAAGCTGCTCGTGCGCGATGCGGTGAAGACGATGCCGGAGCTGACGCGCCGTCGCTTCATCACGACGGGCACCAGCCTCGGGGCGCTGACGCTGCTCACCGGCTGCGACGTGATCGATTCGTCCTCGGCCGAAACCATGCTCGCCAAGGTCTCGAAGTTCAACGACGCCGTGCAGGCCTGGATGTTCAATCCGGATGCGCTGGCGCCGACCTTTCCCGAGAGCGCGATCACCAAGCCGTTTCCGTTCAACGCCTATTACGATCTCGACGACGCGCCCGATATCGACGGCGCCGACTGGAAGCTCGAGGTGCGCGGTCTCGTCGACAACAAGAAGTCATGGACGCTGGACGAGCTCTACAAGCTGCCGCAGGTCACGCAGATCACGCGCCACATCTGCGTCGAGGGCTGGAGCGCGATCGGCAGCTGGACCGGCACGCCCATGCGCGACTTCCTCAAGCTGATCGGCGCCGATACCCGCGCCAAATATGTCTGGTTCCAGTGCGCCGACAAGGACGGCTACAACTCGCCGCTCGACATGCGCTCGGCGCTGCATCCGCAGACCCAGATGACGTTCAAATACGCGAGCGAGATCTTGCCGCGCGCCTACGGCTTCCCGATGAAGATCCGCGTGCCGACGAAGCTCGGCTTCAAGAACCCGAAATACGTGGTCTCCATGGAAGTCACCAACGACTACAAGGGCGGCTATTGGGAAGACCAGGGGTATAATTCGTTCAGCGGGAGTTAGCCGTCGTCCCGGCGAAAGCCGGGACCCATACTCCGCGGCCGAGGGAATAGCTACGAGGGGAGACGCTTCCTTCCATCACAACCAGCTGTGGTTATGGGTCCCGGCCTTCGCCGGGACGACGCAGGCTTACGGCCCGACCTTCCTCTGAAACGCCGACAGCAGCGCGCCGAGCGCGAGCATCGCGGCCGAGACGTTCAACGCAAATGACAGGCTGCCGACCGCGTCGGTGATCGCGCCGACGACGATCGGCCCCAGCGTCTGGCCGACGCCGAACGAGATCGTCATCGCGGCGATCGCGGTCGGCCACACCTCGGATGGATAGTTGAAGCGCACGAAGGCCGTGGTCGAGCCGACCACGGCGAAGAAGGCGACGCCGAACACGACGGCGGAGACCGCGAGCCATGCCGGCGAATGGCCGAGGATCGGCAGGGCCGCGCCCAGCGCGTTGGTACCGAGGATGATTGCGGTGGCGAGGCCGCCGCGGTCCAGCGCCAGCACGCCGCGCCAGGCCCAGGGCGTGACGAAGGCGCTCAGCCCGATCAGGCTCCAGAACGCGGCCTGCGCCGCGGCCCCGCCGCCGCCGTCGCGCACATAGGCGATCATGAAGGTCATGTAGGCGATGTAGCCGGCGCCGAACAGGAAATAGCTAGCGAGGTAGATCAGGACCGGCATGACAGCGAATTGGGTCCGCACGATGCCGCCGGCGGCGCTGTTCGCGTGGAGCGGCGCCAGCATCAGGGGCACGGTCATGATCGCGGAAAGCAGCGTCATCGCCCACCACACGATCCACCACGAGCCGGCGCCGAAACCCTGCAGCACGAAGGGCGCGATCAAGCCCGATGCGAGGATGCCGACGCCCGGTCCGGCATAGAACAGGCTGAGCAGGAAATTCGCGCGTTCGGGTCGCGATTGCGCGATGGTCGCCGCGAGCGCGCCGCCGCCGACAAAGCCGATCGCGGCGGCGAAGCCGACCAGCAGGCGGGCAAAGCTCAGCACCACGAAATTGCCCGTGAGGGCGCAAAGCGCCAGCGACAGCGCGCAGGCCAGCGTCGACCAGCGCACCGATGCGGCAAGTCCGAAGCGTTCGATCAGGCGCGAGGCGAGCAGCGCGCCCACGAGATAGCCGACGGCGTTGATCGTGTTCATGAAACCTGCGGCCGAGTAGGACCAGCCGAGGTCCTCCCGCATGTCGGGCAGCACCAGCGCATAGGCAAAGCGGCCGATGCCGAGCCCGACCGTCGCAGCCAGCGACAGGGTCAGGATCAGCCGCGCAAGATGCGGGTTGGGCGGGGCGGGGGCTCTCACAATTCACTCCGGCAATGCGGCCATTGTGACAGGCCGCGGCGGCGCTGCCCAGCGCCGATGCCCGCAACACTGTCTTGCGTATCAGGCAATCAGGCGATCAGGACCAGCGCAACGCCGATCACGGTCAGCAGGGTGCCGCCGACGATCCGCGCCGTGATCTCGACATGCTTGAGCATCATCGCGCTCATCACCACGGTGACCAGCGGATAGATCGCGGCGAGCGGCGCCACCAGCGTGATCGGGCCGTTGCGGACCGCGGCGAACAGGCTGAGCGCGCTGAGCCCGTTGCTGATCCCGGTCAGCGCGAACCAGAATCGGCCCTCGCGCGGCGCCTGCACCATGAAGCTGCCCTTGCGGACCCGTTGCACGGTCAGCACCACCAGCGAGGACATGACATAGCCGACCAGGCAGGCCCATAGCGGGCTCGGCCAGATCGCAAGGCCGAGCTTGGCGATCGGCGGCACGATGCCGCGCACCAGCGCGCTCGCGAGCGGCAGCAGCAGCGCCCAGCTGCGCCAATGGCCGAGGCCGCGCGGCCTCGTCACGGTGATGATGGCGGCGCCCGCGACCGCGACGACGAGGCCGATGAGCTGCTGCGGCAGCAAGGGCTCGTGCAGCAGCACCACGGCGGCGGTGACCGCAAACAGCGGTGCCAGATTGCCCAGCGTCGAGGTGATGACCGGCCCCAGCGCCCGGTTCGACGCAAAGGTCAGGAGCGTCAGCGAGGCCGGGAAGAACAGCCCGATCGCTATGAAGATCGGCAGTGCGCGCCAGACCACCGGCTCGCCATGCAGGATCAGCGGCGACAGCACCAGGAATAGCAGGGTGAAAGAGGGTACGCTGATCGCGGCGCCCGACAGCGGCTCGACGGTGCGCAGGCCAAGCTGCGCCAGCACCACCCCGGCGCCGAGGAAAATGGCCGAGGCGAAGGCGTAGACGATGGCTGCGGTCATGGGATCCGTCTTGTTGGCTTCTGAAGGCGCGGGTTGCCCGTTGGGACCATTCTGGGCCGATCCGGGGTGCCTTGCCAATCCGGCTCCGGCGTTTTAGCACTCCGGCCGGATTTCCCCCGCTCGTCGTGCCCGGGCTCGACCCGGGCATCCATCCATCTTCAGAGAGACCTTTCGAAGCGGGATGGATTGCCGGGTCATCTGTGCGAGGACGCGCTTCGCGCTCTTGCCCGGCAACGACAACAACGATTAGCTCGAGGTAACACCATGGCGACCCACAAACTGCTGCTGCTCCCCGGCGACGGTATCGGCCCCGAGGTGATGGGCGAGGTGAAGCGGCTGATCGACTGGCTCGATGCGGCCGGGATCGCCAAATTCGAGACCGACAGCGGCCTCGTCGGCGGCTCCGCCTATGACGCGCACAAGGTCTCGATCTCCGAGGGCGACATGGCCAAGGCGAAAGGCGCCGACGCCGTGATCTTCGGCGCGGTCGGCGGCCCGAAATGGGATGCTGTTCCGTACGAGGTGCGTCCCGAAGCCGGCCTGCTCCGCCTGCGCAAGGATCTCGCTCTGTTCGCCAACCTGCGTCCCGCCGTGTGCTACCCGGCGCTGGCCGATGCCTCGAGCCTGAAGCGCGAGGCGGTCGAGGGGCTCGACATCATGATCGTGCGCGAGCTCACCGGCGGCGTGTATTTCGGCGAGCCCAAGACCATCACCGATCTCGGCAACGGCCAGAAGCGTGCCATCGATACCCAGGTCTACGACACCTATGAGATCGAGCGCATCGCCCGCGTCGCCTTCGAGCTTGCCAGGAAGCGCAAGAACAAGGTGACGTCGATGGAGAAGCGCAACGTCATGAAGTCGGGCGTGCTCTGGAACGAGGTCGTGACCCAGGTTCACAAGCGCGAATACCCCGATGTCACGCTCGAGCACCAGCTCGCCGATTCCGGCGGCATGATGCTGGTGAAATGGCCGAAGCAGTTCGACGTCATCGTCACCGACAATCTGTTCGGCGACATGCTGTCCGACATCGCGGCGATGCTGACGGGATCGCTCGGCATGCTGCCCTCGGCCTCGCTCGGCGAGATCGACGTCAAGAGCAAGAAGCGCAAGGCGCTGTACGAGCCCGTGCACGGCTCCGCGCCCGACATCGCCGGCAAGGGCCTCGCCAATCCGATCGCGATGATCTCGTCCTTCGGCATGGCGCTGCGCTATTCCTTCGACATGGGCGATCTCGCCGACAAGGTCGATGCCGCGATCGCCGCGGTGCTCGCCAGCGGCCTGCGCACCGCCGACATCAAGTCGGAAGGCACCACGGCTGCTTCCACCACGCAGATGGGCGAAGCGATCCTGAAGGAATTGCAGAAGCTGCACGCGTAACAGCTCTGCCGTCATTCCGGGGCGATGCGAAAGCATCGAACCCGGAATCTTGAGATTCTCAGATGCGCAATTGCGCACCTATGGTCTGGTCCTTCGGACCATCCCGGAATGACAGCGAATAAAAAAATGCCCGGCCGGAGCCGGGCATTTTCGTATCGGCTGTTGGCCGAAATTCTCAGTACAGCGGGAAGTTCTGCGGATAGCCGCCGACATCGCCTGGCGGCGAGAGCGGCTGGCGATCGATCGGGCGGTTCAGGTTCTCGCGGGCGAAGGACGGATAGCCGACGGCCGGCGGGAAGGCGTAGTCGGTGAACTTGCGGTCGCCCGGCAGCACTTCGGTGCCGGCGTCGAGCCAGGAGCGCGTGGTGACGTAAACGCGGGTGCGCGGACCCTGCTGATAGACACGGTTCGGACCTTGGGCGCCGTAATAGCGGCGGCCGTCGCGGTCATACTGCTCCTGCTGCTTGCGCTTGGCCGGGCTCTGCGCGCTGGCCGCGGTCATGCCGAACGCGGTTGCGGTGACGGCAGCCGCGGCAAGCAACACCACGAGCTTGTTCGCGGCAGGGAATTTCAAGGTCATCGCATCCTCGTCATTACGGCCCCATCGGGGCTGGCGCGTCCGCCAAAATCACTCGGAACACATTGTAGCCATGGTGGGGAGGTCGTCACTAGGTCAATTGCGCCACACCGGCTGAGATAATGCGTGTCCAAGCGCAAAAGTTTCATGAAAACCAGTGCCTTGCCACGGTCTCGCCATCAAAGGGCGCCGCGCAGGCGTGGGTTCTCGCTGCCCATGACCCAGTCGGCCGACAGGGCGGGCGCGCCGGAGGTAACGCAGTCGGTGCGCTTGAGCTCGGCATGCGCGAACAGGGCGGCGAGCCGCGGATCGTTGCCCGCGGCCAGCAGGGTCAGGCGGTTCAGCATGCAGACGATCGCGGCGCGCCGGGCCGGCAGGCTGGCGCCCTGGCAGGTCCAGCCGGAGATCCGGAGGTCAGGCGCGTCGGCCTGCTTGAGGAAGCTGAGGCAGGCGCGGTCGCCGTCCTGCCGCGCCGGGCGCAGCAGGGTGACGCTGCCGAACTTGCTGTCGACGATGCCGGCAGCCTCGAGCTCGCGGACGCCGCTCGGGTCGAGCCGCCCGGCAATCTCGGTGACCGCGGGCCCCATGGCCTCGCCGCCGGGGCGATAGATTTCCAGCTCGGCGACCGCTGCACCGGTGGCATCGGCCCAGCGGAAGACGTCCTTGCGGCCGCCCTCGGGGTGCCGGAGGATCTCGTAAGTCTCTGTTTTATCTCGAAGATCGATCCGGCTCACGGCAAAGGCCGGCGCCGTGCGGCCGGCCGGGCTCCAGCCTGCGGCGGCAGGGGCCGCCATCGCCGTTGCGTCGGGCAGTTGCTTCCATAGATAGTTGCCGAGGACGACGAACAGCGCGAGCACGGCGACATAGGCGAAGAGCCGGGAGAGCGTGGCGTACACCTCGTCGACGAAGCTCGTCAGTGCTGACGGAATTCTCGTATGATGGGGCGCGGCCGGATCGGCCCGAAATAAACGCATCAAAACGCTCAAAAGCTACGCAACGTTGTCTTGACAGGGTTTCTCGCATAGAAGCGCTGCCTCTTCCCTTTCCGCAGCTGGCGGGGGAACGGGCTTTTTCATCGGAGAGTGAACGATGGGTTACAAAGTCGCAGTGGTCGGCGCGACCGGCAATGTCGGACGGGAAATGCTCAACATCCTGGATGAGCGCAAATTTCCCGCGGACGAGGTCGTGGCCCTGGCCTCGCGCCGCAGCGTCGGCGTCGAGGTCTCCTATGGCGACCGTACCCTGAAGGTCAAAGCGCTCGAGCACTACGATTTCTCCGACGTCGACATCTGCCTGATGTCGGCGGGCGGTGCGGTGTCGAAGGAATGGTCGCCGAAGATCGGCGCCGCCGGCACCGTGGTGATCGACAACTCCTCGGCCTGGCGCATGGATCCGGACGTGCCGCTGATCGTGCCGGAAGTGAACGCGGCTGCGACGGAAGGCTTCAAGAAGAAGAACATCATCGCCAACCCGAACTGCTCGACCGCGCAACTCGTGGTCGCGCTCAAGCCACTGCACGACAAGGCCACGATCAAGCGCGTCGTGGTCTCGACCTATCAATCGGTGTCGGGCGCCGGCAAGGACGCGATGGACGAGCTGTTCTCGCAGACCAAGGCCGTCTACACCAACAGCGAGATCGTCAATAAGAAGTTTCCTGCGCGCATCGCCTTCAACGTCATCCCCCAGATCGACGTCTTCATGGAGGACGGCTACACCAAGGAAGAGTGGAAGATGATGGCGGAGACCAAGAAGATTCTTGATCCCAAGATCAAGCTTACGGCCACCTGCGTGCGCGTGCCGGTGTTCGTCGGTCATTCCGAGGCCGTCAACATCGAGTTCGAGAACCCGATCAGCGCGGACGAGGCCCGCAACATCCTGCGCACCTCGCCGGGTTGCCTCGTCATCGACAAGCAGGAGCCCGGCGGCTACGCCACGCCCTATGAGGCGGCCGGCGAGGATGCCACCTATATCAGCCGCATCCGTGAGGACGCGACCGTGGAGAACGGTCTGGTGCTCTGGTGCGTGTCGGACAACCTGCGCAAGGGCGCAGCGCTCAACGCGATCCAGATCGCCGAAGTGCTGATCAACCGCAAGCTGATCAGCGCGAAGAAGAAGGCGGCGTAAAAGCTGCCGCGGGAATACGGTGTCAGGAAGCGCGTGGCATGGCGGAAGCGGAACAACCGGGGACCTATCGGCCCAATCCGACGCTGAAGCGGATTGAACGTCGTTTCGAGAACCTGCTGTTCAACAGCCGCTGGCTGATGGCGCCGTTCTATTTCGGCCTCGTCATCAGCCTCGCGGCGTTGCTGTTCAAGTTCTGCATGGAGCTGTGGCACTTCATCCTGCATGTGCCGGATGCCAAGGAATCCGACATCATTCTCGGCGTGCTGGCGCTGATCGACATCTCGCTGACCGGCAATCTGATCCTGATCGTGGTGTTCTCGGGCTACGAGAACTTCGTCTCGAAAATCGATCCGGAAGGGCATCCGGATTGGCCGGACTGGATGACCAAGGTCGATTTCGGCGGCTTGAAGCAAAAACTGCTCGCCTCGATCGTCGCCATCTCGGCGATTCAGGTGCTGAAGGCGTTCATGAACCTCGATACCGCGTTCGATCCCAGCAAGCTCGCCTGGCTGGTCGGCGTGCACCTGGTATTCGTGGTGTCGTCTTTCATGCTCGCGATCTCCGACCGCTGGGGCAGCGGCCATCACGGCAACGAGTAGATCTACTCGCCCGATTTCAGCTCGTCGCGGACGCTGATGAATTCCTTCGCGACCCGGTCCAGCACGAACAGCGAGCCCTCCGAGACGCCGAAATAGGCGCCATGCGTCTGCATCTGGCCGCTCTCCACCGCCTTGCGCACGAACGGGAAGGTCATCAGGTTTTCCAGACTGCGGAACACGGCGGCCTTCTCGATGCGCTCGACGAACTGCGCCATGCTCTCGTGCTCGCGCTGCTCGACCACTTCGCCCGGCTTGATGAACATCTGCATCCATTTGCCGATGAAGTCGCCCGGCGTGAGCGGCTCGATCTTGTCGACGAAGGCGCGGATGCCGCCGCATTGCGCGTGGCCAAGCACCACGATGTGCTTCACCTTCAGCACCGTCACGGCATATTCCAGCGCCGCCGAGACGCCGTGGGCGGTGCCGTCGGGCTGATACACCGGCACGAGGTTGGCGATGTTGCGGACGACGAACAATTCGCCGGGGCCGACGTCGAAGATCACCTCCGGCGAGACGCGGCTGTCGCAGCAGCCGATCACCATGGTCTCGGGAAACTGGCCGCGCTCCGAGAGGTCCCGGTAGCGCGACTGCTCGGTCGGTAGTCGCTGGGTCGCGAACGTCCGGTAGCCGTCGATCAATTGTTTCGGAAAGAATTTCATGGCCTCTGGCTAACCACATGCGGGTAACGGGAACAAGACTTTCGGCGCGTGGCCTGAGATGATACGGCAGCCTTGAAGAATGGTTCCCGCCCGATGCCCAAACAATGGACACCGGCGGCGCCCGAGCCCCTCAGGAGAATGTCGATGACCCGTCCGCGCCGCAGCCTGTTGTTCATGCCGGGATCGAATGCACGGGCGCTGGAAAAGGCCCGGACGCTGCCGGCTGACGGCATTATCCTCGACCTTGAGGATTCGGTCGCCCCCGACGCCAAGGCCACAGCCCGCGAGCAGATCGCCACGGCGGTCGCGGCCAAGGGCTTTGGCAAGCGCGAGGTCCTGATCCGCATCAACGCGCTCGACACGCCCTGGTGGGTCGACGACATCGGCATGGCCGGCAAGGCGCAGCCGGATGGCATTCTGGTTCCCAAGATTTCGACCGTCGACGATCTCAACGCCGTCGCCGATCGCCTCAGCGACATCAATGCGCCCGCCTCGATCCAGGTCTGGGCCATGATCGAGACCGCGCGCGCGGTGCTCGACGCCGACAAGCTGGCCGCGGCATCGAAGGATTCCGAAACCAGGCTCGCCGGCTTCGTGTTCGGCCCGAATGATATCTCGCGCGAGACGCGGATCCGGATGCTGCCGGGACGCGCCGCGATGATCCCGATGATCACCCACTGCATCCTGGCGACGCGCGCCCACGGCCTCGAGATCCTCGACGGCCCCTACAGCGACATCGCCAATTCCGACGGCTTCGCCACCGAATGCGCGCAAGCCCGCGATCTCGGCTTCGACGGCAAGACGCTGATCCACCCCTCGCAGATCGACGCCTGCAACGCGATCTTCACGCCTCCCGAAGAGGAAGTCGCGCGCGCCCGAAAGATCATCGCCGCGTTCGAGCTGCCGGAGAACGCCTCGCGCGGCGCGATCCGCCTCGACGGCGCCATGGTGGAGCGCCTGCACGCCGACATGGCCCGCCGCACCATCGAGATCGCGGACGCGATCGCGGCGATGGGGCATTAATTCCACCCTCCCCTGGAGGGCAGGGCAATTGCATTTGAATGAACCGATTCTTCCGCGCCGTCATGGCCGGGCTTGTCCCGGCCATCTACGTCTTTTCTTTGCGTGGAAACGAAGACGTGGATGCCCGGGCCCGGGCATGACGAGTTTGTGGGAACTCCGATTGCCTCAAACGGCCATATGCGATTGCCCTCCCCTGGAGGGGGAGGGTCGGATCGCGTCGAGCGTAGCGAAATGCGAGCCGGGGTGGCGTGATCTCTCAACACGAGCAGAGTATGCGTGGAGAGACTGTCACCCACCCCGCCGCTCACTTCATTCGCGTCGACCCTCCCCCTCCAGGTGAGGGTGATTATCGCGCCCCAAACCTCTCCGCCGCCCACGCGTAGAGACTGCCCGGGATCGGCGCCTCCTTGCCGCGTCCTTTCGGCGAGATGTGCAGGCCGATGATCCCGGGATCGTTCAGGTAGCGCGAAAAATCCGACGGCTCGAAGAACAGCTTTGGCTCGGCATGCACGGCGTAGAACGATCGCTTCGGCAGCGCGTGCTGCAATTCGCCTGCGCGGCGCGCCAGCGCGGTGAGCGCCGCCGGGCCGTAGATCGCGACACGGATGTCGGCGAGGCGGTTGGATTTGCCGCGCAGCCGGCGCATCGCAAAGGTCAGGCGGTGGCGCAGCGCCAGCCAGTCCGGGATCAGCTCGTCCTGCTGCATCAGCGCCTCGAACGCGCGCACGATCGGATCGTCGGGCGGCAGATACATCACGGAGTTGCCGAGCTGGCGCGGCCGCTCCCAGGCGAAGTACGGTTTTGCCGGATCGATCTCGATGGGCTTCAAGAGCAGCACGTCGGCATCGAGCCAGAGGCCGAGGCCCTTCGCCATCAGCTTCATGCGGAAGAAGTCGCTGAACTGCAGCTTGGTCCAGTCGCGCCAGCTGCCGTCCGGCTGCGCCGGGCGCAGCTTCTCCGCGAACGAGTGCGGCAGCACGGCTTCGGCTTCGGCATTGCCGATACCGTCGGGCAGGCCGGGAATGGTGTCGAAGCTGTAGACCGTGATCTTGTGACCGGCAGCGAGCTGCGAGCGCAGACAGGTCCGGCGCAGCGCATCCATCGGGCCGTGCCAGAAGGTGACGATCTCGGGCAGCATGCGCGTTAGCTATCAGCGGGTTTGCGGCGAGCGAATTTGGCAAAGAAAAGCCCCGGCGCCTGACGGCACCGGGGCACGATGATGCGCTGAGCCTCAAGCCCAGGCGCGTTCCCTAAGCTTGGTCTCGTAGCTGTCGATCGAGGCCTTCTTCTCCATGGTGAGACCGATGTCGTCGAGGCCGTTGATCAGGCAGTGCTTGCGGAACGGATCGATCTCGAACTTGACCTTGCCGCCGTCGGGGCCGCGGATCTCCTGGTTCGGCAGGTCGATCGTCAGCGTCGCGTTGGCGCCGCGCTCGGCATCGTCGAACAGCTTGTCGAGGTCTTCCTGCGAGACGCGGATCGGCAGGATGCCGTTCTTGAAGCAGTTGTTGTAGAAGATGTCGCCGAACGAGGTCGAGATCACGCAGCGGATGCCGAAGTCGAGCAGCGCCCAGGGCGCGTGCTCGCGGCTCGAGCCGCAGCCGAAATTGTCGCCGGCGACCAGAACCTTGGCGTTGCGATAGGCGGGCTGGTTGAGAACGAAGTCCGGGTTCTCGCTGCCGTCGTCCTTGTAGCGCTGCTCGGAGAAGAGCCCCTTGCCAAGGCCGGTGCGCTTGATGGTCTTGAGGTACTGCTTCGGAATGATCATGTCGGTATCGACATTGATGATCTTCAGCGGCGCCGCGACGCCTTCCAGCGTGGTGAACTTGTCCATGGGTGCTCTTCCCGGGCAAAAAATAGCGGATATCGGCCGGATGTTTATCGCGAATGTGACAGCGGTAAAAGGGCCATTTCTGCAGGGCTGGAGCCCTTTTCCGTTTTAGTCCGCATCGGCCTCGATTGCCGCCATATCGTCGTCGGAGAGGCCGAAATGGTGGCCGATCTCGTGGATCAGGACGTGGCGGATGATGTGGCCGAGGCTTTCGTCGTGCTCGGCCCAGTAATCCAGGATCGGCCGGCGGTAGAGCCAGACCATGTTCGGCAGCCGCGCCACGTCGCCAAAGCTCTGCTGGGGCAGGCCGACGCCCTGGAACAGCCCGAGCAGGTCGAACTCGCTCTCGCACCCCATCTCGTCCAGGACCTCCTCGGTCGGGAAGTCGTCGACGCGGACGATCACGCCCTCGCAGAGGGCCCGGAACGTCTTGGGCAGGCGCTCGAAAACCTCGTGCGCCATGGCCTCCATCTCGGCGAGCGAGGGGGCTTTTTCTGTGGTCCACATGACACTCCTTTAGCGCGAGTGCTATCGGCGGCGCCAGCGCAGTTGACCTTGGCGGCGCAATGGGAGACCGTGCCGCCCACGAATGGGGCTCAAGAATCGAGCTTGGGTGGGCGTAATGAAACGAATCGTGGCGGCAGCGCTGTTGGCTGTAGCAGTCGGGCTCTCGCTCCCGGCGACAGAGGTGCAGGCTCAGAGCGCGGCGGCTGAGGCGCGCGTCGGCGAGGCGGCACCGGTCGCGCGCGCGCGCGTCGTGGAGCGCCGCCGGCTGAAGCGGGTGCCGATCTACCGGTCGCAGCCCGATCATTGGGAACCCGATGTCATCCCGCGCTACAACCCCGGTCCGAACGCCGTGCGCGACTGCACCGCGACCTATGTGCAGGAGCACCGGCCGAGCGGTACCGTGATCACGCCGCGCATGAACTGCTTCTGGCGGCCGGGCTAGTTGCGCATACGTCGGCGCGTCGCGCCGATCATCGCAACAGCCGCGATCAATCCTGTCGTTCCATAGACCACCGCCGCCATCAGCATCTGCATGAGATGGCTCGCGGTCCCCATGCCGCCGCCCGGTCGCGAGCGCGACATCGGCGAGCATGATGGAACCGCTCAGCGCCGCGAGGGCTGTTCGAAGCAGCCACCTCCGTGTGCTTGTTTGTGTCGCGGCAATCTCCTGCAACGGACAGAACGCCAGATACGACCATCGTCTATGTCGTTTGCATACGAACGCGAAAAATCGCACGGAGTGCCGGAACCTGATCGCGCCAGCAGCATTCATGTTCGTGGCGCAGTCATTCACTTCCCATTCACGTCGTCTGCATTCTGCTAGCGATCTGCGTCGCGGCAACGGGGTCGATTCGAAAGCTCGAGCGTTTTCCAGCGGAGCCTGTCCCGCGTGTGATGCGGGATGGACACCGGTTCGCGTGAGGAAAGCGCATCAAGCAGAGGTTCGAGTCGTCGTTGCAAGACGTGACTTAAAGGGATCAAGGAGACAATTCATGAAGGCGATGAAGGTTCTGGGGCTCGCGGCTGTCGGTGCCGTGTTGGTGTTGGCGGCGCCGGCCGAGCGTGCAAGCGCGATGTCGCTCGCCACGCCGGGTACAGCCGCAACGGTTCAGGACGACGCGAACCAGGCGACCACGCAGGTACGCTGGGGCGGGCGCGGCTGGCATCGTGGCTGGCATCGCGGACATCACCGCGGCTGGGGCTGGGGGCATCGTCGCCACTGGCGCCGTTGATCGCGCGGCGTATCAGCGCAGTTGAGACACAGGCCCGTGAGCAGCGGGCCTGTTGTCGTTCTCAGCCATCAAACCAGCAGATTCAGCCACGCGAGATGATATCCATCGCAATCTGCAGGAGTTGATCATGATGAGATGGATCGGTGTTGCGGCTGTCGCGTGTGCATTCGCGTTGACGGCGCCGGCATCGGCAACCGCCGCGGCATCAGCCACGCCGCAGGCCGCGGCACCACAGCGGCAAGCGGGCAAGGCGACTGATATCAGCGCGCAGCGCCATCATCACCACTACCATCGTCGCTACTATCACCGCGGCTACCGTCCCTATTACCGTCCGTATTATCGGCCCTATTCCTACTATCGTCCGTACGGCTCCTATTATTACGGGCGGCCTTATTACTATCGGCCGTACCCCTATGCTGCGCCGGCGCCATTCACTTTCGGCTTCGGGTTCGGCCCGTTCTGGTGATGCGTGCAGTCGCGCAATGCGCGACACCAGCGCTGCAACGAGAGAGCAGCTCCGATCGGAGCTGCTCCGTCCGTCTCAGGGCGCGAAGCCCTTCGCCAGCAGCACAATGCCTTGCGCACCCGCCTTGCGATCCCTCGAGATCTCGACATATTCGGGCGATTCCGACCATGCACGGAATGCGGCTTCGTCAGGGAATGACATCAGCACCAGCTTGTCGCGATCCCAGCTGCCCTCGAGCACCGCGGGCCGTTCGTCGGCCGACAGCAGGCGTCCGTTGAACTTCCTGAACACGTCGAAGAAGCGCGCCTGATACCGATCATAGGCGGCGCGATCGGTCATCTTGAGTTGCACGATCACATAGACAGTCACTGACGTTTCTCCCGGACGTTTCGCCGCAGCGTTTTGCGCGTTCATGGCGCATTCACGTCGGCATTTCTAGCGTCATGCCGGGAGCGACTGCAATGAACGCAATGAAACCGGCTGCCGAGCAGCGTGGTGCTCATTGCCGTTGTCAGGGAGGTTCAGAGATGAGGGAGAGCTATTTGCGGCGCGGATTGGTGCGCCGTCTCGGCGTTGCGGCGGCCGCGGTCTTCGCATTGTCGGTCGCTTCGCAGCAGCGCGCCGAAGCGCTGTCGCTGGTGAGCCCGGGCGCCGCGCCCGCGGCAAAGTCTGCGGCCGATGCCATGACGACCCAAGTCCGGCATGGCGGTGGCGGCCATGGCAGCGGCGGTTTTCATGGCGGCGGCTTCCGCGGTGGTGGATTCCACGGCGGCGGATTTCACGGCCGCAGCTTCCATGGTGGCGGCTTCCGCGCCGCGCCGGCGTTCCATGGCGGCTATCGCTATGGCGGCTTCCATCGCCATTATGGTGGCTACCACCGCTTCTACGGCGGCGGTTACCGCTACGGCTATCGGCCCTATTACCGCCGGCACTTCTATCACCGGCGCTTCTTCTACGGATCGTCCTACTATTACCCGGCCTACTATCATCACCGCCGTTGCCGGGTGGTCTGGACCTATTACGGTCCGCGCCGGATCTGCCGGCCGTGGTGGCACCATCGCCACTACTGGCGGCCGTACCGGGTCTATTGGTAAAGTTTGAAATGACAGCGGGCCCCACGGCGCCCGTCTTGCTGGGTCCCTCTCTTTGCGCGCTGGAGCGTGTTCGAGCAAAGTGCGCGCCGGTTCGCGTGAAGAAAACGCGTCAAGAAAGGGGCGTTAATCCCAGTTCTTCAGCTTCCAGGACTTTATCTTCCACGGCGTCAGGTTTTCCATCCGCCATTGCGTCCAGCGCTCCGGCGGCCAGTGGCTGAGGCGCGAGGTTTCCTTCCCCTCGGGAAGCGGATCGATGATGCGCGCCACGGCACGACGGCGCTTCTGGCGCGTCGCGTCGCTGATCATGTCGACGAATTCGGGTTTATCGGCCACGGCACGCGCTCCTTGCGAAGGCTGGTTTTCGCAAGGAGGCAGTGTGCGTGCGCCCCGTTAACGAGCCGTTTCCGAAACGGCTCGAGCTTGAGACGAAGCAATAGCGTTTTCGAGCGAAGTGGCCCGGTTCGCGTGAAGAAAACGCGGCAAAGAGAATCTGGCGCTTGCCCTAGCGCCAGTCCCTGACATCGACGAAGTGCCCTGCGATCGCCGCAGCCGCCGCCATCGCCGGCGAGACCAGATGCGTGCGGCCCTTGAAGCCCTGGCGGCCCTCGAAGTTGCGGTTCGAGGTCGAGGCGCAGCGCTCTTCCGGCTTCAGCTTGTCCGGGTTCATGGCAAGGCACATCGAGCAGCCCGGCTCGCGCCATTCGAAGCCGGCCTTGATGAAGATCTTGTCCAGACCCTCGGCTTCCGCCTGCTCCTTCACGATGCCGGAGCCCGGCACGACCATGGCGTTGACGTTCGCTGAAACGGTCTTGCCTTCGGCAATCTTCGCTGCCGCGCGCAGGTCCTCGATGCGGCCGTTGGTGCAGGAGCCGATGAAGACACGATCGAGCTTGATGTCGGTGATCTTGGTGCCCGCCGTCAGGCCCATGTACTTGAGCGCACGATGCTTGGAGATGCGCTTGGCCTCGTCCGCGATCTTGTCCGGATCGGGCACGATGCCGGTCACGGAGATGACGTCTTCAGGCGAGGTGCCCCAGGTCACGATCGGCGGCAGCTTTGCCGCATCGAGGCGCAGCTCGTGGTCGAAATGCGCGCCTTCGTCGGAGCGCAGTGTCTCCCAGTAGCGCATCGCCGCATCCCACGCCGCGCCCTTCGGTGCCTTCGGCCGGTCGCGCAGGAAGTCGTAGGCCTTCTGGTCCGGCGCCACCAGGCCGGCGCGAGCGCCGCCTTCGATCGACATGTTGCAGACCGTCATGCGGCCTTCCATCGAGAGCGCACGGATCGCCTCGCCGGCATATTCCAGCACGTAGCCGGTGCCGCCCGCGGTGCCGATCTCGCCGATGATGGCAAGGATGATGTCCTTGCCCGTCACGCCGTCGGGCAATTTGCCGTCGACGGTGACGCGCATGTTCTTGGCCTTCTTCTGGATCAGCGTCTGCGTCGCCAGCACGTGCTCGACCTCGCTCGTGCCGATGCCGTGCGCGAGCGCGCCGAACGCGCCATGCGTCGAGGTGTGGCTGTCACCGCAGACGATGGTGGTGCCGGGCAGCGTAAATCCCTGCTCGGGGCCGATGACGTGGACGATGCCCTGGCGCCTGTCGAACTCGTTGTAATATTCGACGCCGAATTCCTTGGCGTTCTCGGCCAGCGCCTTAATCTGCTCGATGCTTTCAGGATCGGGATTCGGCTTGCTGCGGTCGGTGGTCGGCACGTTGTGGTCGACGACGGCGAGCGTCTTCTCGGGCGCATGAACCTTGCGTCCCGTGGCGCGCAGGCCTTCGAACGCCTGCGGCGAGGTCACCTCGTGCACCAGATGGCGGTCGATGTAGAGCAGGCACGTGCCGTCGTCGGCTTCGTGCACCAGATGGTCGTTCCAGATCTTGTCGTACAGGGTGGTCGGCTTGGACATGAGCTTAAGCTCCAGAAGAAATTCAGTGGTGGGATGGCATGAGCGCGTCTTAAGCGCGCGAGCAGGCGAAAGCGTCCAGGCAGCGTTACGCTGCGCTTCTAAGCTCTGACGTTGCCGAGGTCGCGAAGCGTCCGAAGAACCGGCCAGGCAGCCGCGAGCGATCGTCGATGACGATGCGCTTGCAGGGCTGGCTTGCTTGATCCGGAACCATTCTAAATTTCTAACACAGGGCTCGCGCCCGCGACAATCGATCCATGCGCGGGCCTGCAAGTCAGATAAATATGCCGCAACAAAAAAGCGCGGGGCAGGCCCCGCGCTTTTGGTCACATCCCCTGAGGGAAACGTTACTCGCCGACGGCGGTCTGGCGGTCCTGCTTCTCGACGATGCGGGCCGACTTGCCGCGGAGATTGCGGAGGTAATAGAGCTTGGCGCGACGCACCTTGCCGCGGCGCACCACCTTGATCGAGTCGATCATCGGCGACATCACCGGGAACACGCGCTCGACGCCCTCGCCATAGGAGATCTTGCGGACGGTGAAGCTCTCGTTGAGGCCACCGCCGGAACGGCCGATGCAGACGCCTTCATAGGCCTGCACGCGGGTGCGGTCACCTTCGACGACCTTCACGTTGACGATCACGGTGTCGCCGGGGCCGAATTCCGGAATGTCCTTGCCGGCGGACAGCTTGTCGAATTGCTCTTGCTCGAGCTGCTTGATCAGGTTCATTGAAATCTCCATCGGCGGCGCGCCCAGCCTTTCGCGGGCTGCGCAAACGTCCATCTATCCTGCGCGGGTGCGGATTTGGCCGCCCGTATAAGGCAAAGCGCAGGGTTTGTCACCCGTCTGTCGTGTTTTTTGTCCGGCGCGGAGCGGCTTTTTGGCCGGCCTTGCGGGCCCAGAGATCGGGCCGCCGGACCGCCGTCAGGGCCTCGGATTGGGCCAGTCGCCATGCCGCGACCTTAGCGTGATCGCCGGAAATCAGGATTTCCGGGATCGGGACCCCCTCGAACAGCTGCGGGCGGGTGTATTGGGGGTATTCGAGCAGCCCGTCCGAAAAGCTTTCTTCGGTTCCCGAGGCCTGCTTGCCCATCACCCCGGGCAGGAGCCGCACACAGGCGTCGATCAGGGCCAGGGCCGCGATCTCCCCACCGGACAGGACGTAGTCGCCGATCGAGACCTCTTCGAGGCCCCGTCCGTCGATCACCCGCTGGTCCACCCCCTCAAAGCGCCCGCAGACGATCAGGGGCCCGGGCCCGGCCGCCAGCTCCGCGACCTGGGTCTGGGTCAATGGCCGACCGCGCGGGCTCATCAACAGGCGCGGACGGTCAGGCACGATATCGGCGGCGTCGATCGCCGCCGCCAGCACATCGGCCCGCAGCACCATGCCCGGGCCGCCGCCGGCCGGGGTGTCGTCGACGCTGCGATGGCGGTCGGTAGCGGAGGCGCGGATGTCGCGCGCCTCAAGCTGCCAGAGTCCGGATGCCAGCGCCCGGCCGGCCAGGCTCACGCCGAGCGGTCCCGGAAACATCTCCGGAAACAGCGTCAGCACGGTCGCGCGCCAGGGTGTCGCCTGGGCCGGTGTCTCTTGCGATGTCATGGCCTCTGGTTACGGCACCACGGCCGTGAGGTCGAGGCTCTGCATCATCGCGGCCGCATCCACTGCGCGGCGGAAGTCGGCGAGCTTGAAGGTCGCGACGTTGATCTTGCGCAGGTCCAGCAGGCCTTCGGCGGCAAGGCCGGCGAGCTGGCCTGGTGCCGTGCGGTCGTACATGAACTGCCCGACCACCTCCCAGTCATTGGCCAGCATCTCCCGGAACGAGAGTTCGAGCGGCACCTCGGCGCTACCCATCAGCACCATCCGGCCGCCACGCCTGAGCGCGCGCAGAGAGGACAGTGTGGTCGAGGTGCTCTTGGCGGCGCCGAGCAGATCGAGCGCAACATCGGCGGTGCCGCCGGCGGCGCGGCGGATGACCGCAAGGTCGGCTGCCGCATCGCCGCTGACGACGGCGGGAATGACGCGCGGGCCGAACGCGTCGCGCAACTGCTCGAGCGCGGCTTCCTTGCGTCCGACGGCGACGACGCGGCCCGCGCCCATCGCGACCGCGAGCATCACGCCGCCCGAACCGAAATAGCCGGTCGCGCCGTTGACGATGATGGTCTGCCCGCCGCGCAGGCCAGAGCGCTGCAATCCGCCGAACGGCACGATCAGTTTTGCGAGCCCGATCAGCTCGGCGGCCGGCTTGTCGTCGAGATTGGCAAGCGGCGTGACGCAGGCGGCCGGCCAGTGCGCGATCTCGGCGAACACGCCGTCGCGCCAGCGCGCCTGCAGTGCGAACGCCTCCGGCGTCGTCACCGTGGCGGTGAGGCCGATCAGGATCTGCGGCGGATCGCGATCCGGCACGTCGCCGCGCAGATGCGGGCTGAGGAACACGCGGTCGCCGCCCCGCACATGCGTGACGTTCTCGCCCGCGGCGACGACGCGCGCGATCGCGTTGGTGCCCGGCACGAACGGCATCGGCGGCAGGCTGTAGGGCAGCGCGCCCGACAGAAGCTTGTTGGTGTAGGACAGCACCATGCCGGCCTCGATCCGCACCACGACGCCGTCGGGCGCAGGCCTCGGCGTCGCAACATCCTCGAAGCGCAGATCGTTGTGGGCGTGCAGCCGCCAGGCCTTGTGCGTGCTTGTCATTGTTGTCCTCCGTGGCACCATTGCTTAGGTAACCCGGATGGAGCGAAGCGCAATCCGGGCACAGCGCCAACCTCCCCTTGAAAAGGGGAGGTCGCTTTGCTCGTCAGAGCAAAGCGGGTGGGGATCTGCTCTGTCAGCTTGCAGCGTCGCCCGCGGCTGACCCCATCCCGACCTTCCCCCTTTCAGGGGGAAGGAGAAGACAGGCAGTCGCGCGGACTTAGGCATGTTATGCGTCACGCCTTCGTCGCATCATCCGCGAGATGCCGCGCCAGCACGACCGCAAGCGGACAGATCGCCAGCGCCGTGAGCGCGGTTGCTGCGGTCGCGAGCCTCGGGCCGAGCGCGTCGCCAAGCAGGCCGTAGATAACAGGCGCGATCGCGCCCGATCCGATCGTTCCGGTATAGAACAGCGCGAAGGCGCGCTCGGTCTGATGCGCGGGGGTGAGCTCGGGCACGGTGCCGTAGAGCACCGATGACGTGCCGTTGAGCATCACGCCGAGCAGCGGCAGCAGCACGATGGCCGGTGCGAGCGGCAACGCCAGCACCGCGACGATCAGCGCCGCCGTGCCGCCTTCGGTGATCAGCACGGTGCGCAGCGTGCCGACCCGCGCGCCGAGCCAGCCGCAGGTGAATTTTCCCGCGGCGCCGCCGATGAAGACCAACGCCAGCGCGAGGCCGTTGGTCGGCAGCGAGGCGCCCTTGTCGCGCAGCAGGAACGGCAGGAAGGTGAGAAAGCCCATCCTGACCGCGGTGTCGAGAATTCCGATCGCGAGCAGCCAATGAAAGCCGCGGCCTGTGCTGGCGCCGCGCGATGCTGATGTCGCCTTGTGCTCGGCGCCCCTGCCGACGGCCGGCATCCAGAGCGCAATGCAGATCGCGACGAGCAAGCCTGCGAGAGCGAGCACGAGCAGCGTGTGCCGCCACGACATGATCACCAGCAGGATCGAGGTCAGGGCCGGGATCGCCGCCTTGCCGAGATCGCCCGAGAAATTGTAGATGCCGAGCGGCCCGCGCGCCGCCGCGCCATAGGCACGCGACACCGCGGCGGATGCGATCGGATGCTGCGTGCTCGAGCCCGCGCCGGAGAGCGCGAGCGCCAGGCCGAAGCCAATGACACCGCCGGAGAATCCAGCAAACGCGTAGCCGAGCGCCGACAGCGCCGTGCCCGCAATCAGGATGATCTTGCCGTCGATCCGCTCTGCCATGCGTCCGACCGGAATCTGCAGCCCGGCCATGGCGCCGGCATAGAGCCCGCGCAGCAGCGCCAGCAGCCCGTAGCTCAGCGCAAATTCGGCCTGCCAGACCGGCAACAGCACGTAGATGACGTCGGTGTAGCCGTCGTGGAGGGCGTGGTTGAGCCCGGTCACGGTCAGGGTGCGGGTTGACCGGGCACGGTCGGGCCGCGTCGTGCCGGTTTCGGCCGACACGCTCATTGCCGCCCTCTAATGCAAGAAAATCTAAAGCTTGGGCGGGCGAGCATCAGAAGGGGACCTCAGAAAAGAAAGCTATGCAAGGAGCTTGCATGGCAGTATGCGCCGCCAAGGCGCTTGTCACAAATCAGTAATGATCGGATCATGCGTTAGAAAATCTTGTATTGAGGGATCATGTTCGTCCCACGCCGCAGCCTGCCGCCGCTCAATGCGGTCCGTGCCTTCGAGGCCGCCGCCCGGCTCGGCAGCTTCAAGGAAGCCGCCGCCGAGCTCAGCGTGACCCATGGCGCGGTCAGTCAGCAGATCCGCCTGCTCGAGGAATGGCTGGGCGCGCCATCGCTGTTTCGGCGATCGGTGCGGCGCGTGGTGCTGACGCCGGCGGGCGCGGCATTGCTCGCAGAGTTCGCACCTGCGCTCGACCGGATTTCCGCCGCCGTGCAGCAGCATCGCGAGCGGCGCGGCGATCTGGCGGTCGCGGTGTTGCGCGTCAATGCGCTCGCGACCTTCAGCCTGCGTTGGCTGCTGCCGCGGATGAGCCGGTTTCGCGCCGAGCATCCCGATATCGAGGTGCGCCTGAGCACGTCGAACGATCCGGTGGATGCGTTGTCTGAATCATTCGACGTCGTGATCCGCGGTGGCCCCGACACCTTCCACGGCTTCTCGTCACGTTTCCTGGTGTCGGAGCGCAGATTGCCGGTGTGCAGTCCGTCGCTATTGGCGCAGCTGCCGCTCAATGAGATCGCGGATCTCTCCAGGCACACGCTGCTGCATGTCACGTCGATGCCGCGGCTGTGGCGCGACTGGCTCACCGAGGCCGGGCAATCCGCGCTGGAGCCGGCGGCCGCGCTGACCTTCGATCACTTCTATCTGACGATCCAGGCCGCGCTCGATGGTCTCGGCGTCGCGATGGGACCGACCGCGCTGATCGCGGACGATCTCGCGGCCGGGCGCCTGGTGACGCCGTTTCCGGATGTCAGCCTGCCGGCGCGGAGCTACTTCGCTTACTTCCCGGCGGGGCGCAGCAACGATCCGCTCAGCGCGGTGTTCTGCGACTGGCTCGAGCAGCAGGGCCGGATGACGGGTTGAAGATATTGATCAGGCCGCCGACGGATCGTCGCCCTCGATTTCCTGCGGCAGCGCGATCACCACGCGCCCGCCGGCGAGATCGACTTCCGGCACCACCGCATTGGAGAACGGCAGCAGCAGCGTCGCCCCCTTGGGCGGGGCGATCTCGATGATGTCGCCGGCGCCGAAATTCTGGATCGCGATCACCTTGCCGAGCGGCTGATCCGTCGTGGTCACCGCGGCGAGCCCGATCAAATCGGTGTGGTAGTATTCACCGTCGTCGGTGTCCGGCAGCCGGTCGCGCGGAACGTAGAGCTCGAGACCGTTGAGCCGTTCGGCATCATCGCGGCTGGCGACGCCCTTCAGCGTCACCACCAGATGGTCCTTGGCCTCACGCACATGCGTGACCTCGAACTGGCGCTTGCCGTCCTTGGACAGCAGCGGGCCGTAGCGCCTGACGGCGAAGGGATCTTCGGTGAAGGTCCACAGCTTGACCGCACCGCGCACACCATGCGCGGCGCCGATCCGCGCGACGCAGACCGGTGCAGCCACCGTGGTCGCCGTTCAGCCTTAAGCCTTCGCTGCGGCTTCGGCCTGCGCCTTGCGCTCCTTGCGCGGCACGGCCTTCTCCGGGTTGTTGCGCGCTTCGCGCTTCTTGACGCCGGCAGCGTCGAGGAAACGCGCCACGCGGTCCGACGGCTGCGCGCCCTTGGCGACCCAGGCCTTCACCTTCTCCAGGTCGAGCTTGAGGCGCGCCTCGTTGTCCTTCGGCAGCAGCGGATTGAAATAGCCCAGACGCTCGATGAAGCGGCCGTCGCGCGGAAAGCGCGAGTCGGCAACGACGACGTGATAGACGGGACGCTTCTTGGTGCCTGCGCGGGCGAGGCGGATAACGACGGACATTCAGTTCTCCTTCAAAGGTCGATGTGTTCGATTGATTGGCATTCCGCGTCGCGCCGGCCGTATGCGAGCCGTCGCGACGAATCCTCATTTCTTCTTGCCCGGGAAACCGCCGAGGCCCGGCAGCATCGGCTTGCCGGAAAGGCCGGTCAGGCCCGGCACGTTCGGCAGGCCGCCGCGCAGCCCGGCCGGCAAATCCTTCGGCAGATTGGGCAGGCCGCCGCCGGCGCCGCCCTGCATCTTCTCGGCGAGCGCCTTCATCTCCTCGGCCGAGGGCGGCTTCATGCCGCCGCCGAAGCCCATGGCCTGCGCGATGCCGGCGAGCGGGCCGCGCTTGCCCGAGCCCATGGCCTTCATCACGTCGGCCATGTTCCGGTGCATCTTGAGCAGCTTGTTCACTTGCTCGACGCTCTGGCCGCTGCCGGCGGCGATGCGCTTCTTGCGGCTGGCTTTCAACACGTCCGGATGCCGGCGCTCGTCGCGCGTCATGGAATCGATGATCGCCACCTGGCGCTTCAGGATCTTGTCGTCGATGCCCGCCGCCGCGATCTGGTTCTTCATCTTGGAGATGCCGGGCATCATGCCCATCAGGCCGCTGATGCCGCCCATGTTCGCCATCTGCAGCAGCTGCTCGCGCATGTCGTTGAGGTCGAACTGACCCTTGCGCATGCGCTCGGCCGTGCGCGCGGCCTTTTCGGCATCGATGTTGGCGGCGGCGCGCTCGACCAGCGACACCACGTCGCCCATGCCGAGGATGCGGCCGGCGATACGGTCGGGATGGAAATCTTCCAGCGCGTCGGTCTTTTCGCCGGTGCCGAGCAGCTTGATCGGCTTGCCGGTGACAGCGCGCATCGACAGCGCGGCGCCGCCGCGGCCGTCGCCGTCGACGCGGGTCAATACGATGCCGGTGAGGCCGACGCGCTGGTCGAACGAGCGGGCGAGGTTCACGGCGTCCTGGCCGGTGAGACTGTCGGCGACCAGCAGCACTTCATGCGGATTGGCCGCGGCCTTGATCGCGGCTGCTTCCGCCATCATGTCTTCGTCGAGCGTGGTGCGGCCGGCAGTGTCGAGCAGCACGACGTCGTAGCCGCCGAGCTTGCCGGCCTCCAGCGCGCGCTTCGCGATCTGCGGCGGCTGCTGGCCGGCGACGATCGGCAGGGTCGGAATGTCGAGGTCGCGGCCGAGCACGGCGAGCTGCTCCATCGCCGCCGGGCGGTAGACGTCGAGCGAGGCCATCAGCACCTTGCGCTTGTCGCGCTGGACCAGGCGGCGGGCGAGCTTTGCGGTGGTGGTCGTCTTACCCGAGCCTTGCAGGCCGACCATCATGATCGGCACCGGCGGCACGGAATTGACGTCGATGGTCTGGCCTTCGGCGCCGAGCGTGTTGATCAGCTCGTCATGGACGATCTTGACCACCATCTGGCCGGGTGTGACCGACTTGACCACGGTGGCGCCGATCGCCTGCTCGCGGACGCGCTCGGTGAAGCTGCGTACCACCTCAAGCGCGACGTCGGCTTCCAGCAGCGCGCGGCGCACCTCGCGCATCGCGGCGTCGACGTCCTTTTCGGTCAGCGCACCGCGCCCCGTCAGACGATCGAGAATGCCGCCAAGCCGTTCCGACAGATTGTCGAACAATGCCGTTGTCCTCTTTTACCTCTCCCCGCCTGCGGGGATAGGTCGCCGCGCACGTGCGCGGCGGGTGAAGGGGGTACAGGGCTATCCACACGCACAGTGCGCGGAGAGAGCCCCTCACCCCGACCCTCTCCCCGCAAGCGGGGCGAGGGAAATCCAAACACCTTTGCGCCCGAGGGCGCACAGCGCTGTCGGGCGTTGACCTCTGGCCCTAAGGCCAGTCGGCGGGTCGAAAAGACGGAGCTTTCCGAGAAAGTGGCCGCGTTAAACGCTGCCGGGGCGGCAAAGTCAAGGAAAGTTTCGCTGAAATCCGCTCAGTTCGGACAGTAAGGTACTGAAATTACGTCGATTTGCCGTCTTGGTTCCGAAATTCGCTGCTGCCACCCATATAACCGGAGCCTGCCTCCTATTCCGGAACCCGCGTGCTGATCACCCGCCGCCGCCTTCTCGCAACCTTGACCGGAGCCGCGGCGATCGGCGTGCCCTCGATCTGGATGACCAAGATGAAAACCTACGACGGCCCCGTCTCCGATCATTTCGACGGCCTGCACTTCTTTGATCCGGACGGCTCGCCGCCGAAATCGCTTGGTGAGGTGCTGCGCTGGCAGTTCGGGGGCGGCCGGAAGCGCGCGGTCTGGCCGGAATGGGCGCCGAGCCCGCATGCCGACATTCCGCCGGAGCGCGTCGAGGGCGACAACGTGCGGCTCTCCTTCGTCGGCCACGCCAGCTGGCTGATCCAGGCCGGCGGCCTCAACATCCTGGTCGATCCGGTCTGGTCGATGCGGGTCTCGCCGGTCGCCTGGGCCGGGCCGAAGCGGCACAACGATCCCGGCATCGCCTTCGAGAAGCTGCCGCAGATCGATGTCGTGCTGGTCTCGCACGGGCATTACGATCATCTGGATATCGCGACGCTGTCGAAGCTTGCGGGCGCATTTGGTCCTCGCGTGATCACGCCGCTCGGCAATGACGTCACGATGCGTGCATCCGATGCCGCGATCAAAGCCGAAGCGTTCGACTGGCATCAGCGCGTCGAGCTCGGCAATGGTCTTGCCGCGACGCTGGTTCCGACGCGGCACTGGTCGGCGCGGGGCCTGTTCGATCGCAACAAGGCGCTGTGGGCGAGCTTCGTGCTGGAGACGCCGGCAGGCCGGATCTACGTCGTCTGCGATTCCGGCTATGGCGACGGCTGGCACTTCCGCCGCGTCGCCGACAAGCACGGGCCACTGCGCCTCGCGATCCTCCCGATCGGCGCCTACGAGCCGCGCTGGTTCATGCGCGACCAGCACATGAACCCGGAAGATGCGGTCAGGGCGCTGCTCGACTGCGGCGCCGAGCAGGCGCTGGCGCATCACCACGGCACATTCCAGTTGACCGACGAGGCGATCGACGCGCCCGCGATCGCGCTTGGCGAAGCGCTCGACGCGGCGAGCGTGCCGCGCGAGAAGTTTCTGACGTTGAAGCCCGGGCAGGTGTTCGAGATTTGAACGCTGTTTGGGATTGAGTTGTCGTCCCGGCGAAGGCCGGGACGACAATCGCTACTTCTCCTTGATCGCCCAGGAGACGCTGACATTGACCGTCAGCGTTTCCTCGCCTTGCGCCACCGGCGTCGGCGCGGCGAAGCCTGCCGTCGCCATCTTGGGACGGAACACCGGGACCGGCGCCGAGCCGACCTCCGCGATATTCACGGGCGCGCCGAGCGTGACGCCGGCGGCCTTGGCGTAGATCTCCGCCTTGCGGCGGGCGTCGGCGATCGCCTTTTCGCGCGCCTCGTCGAGCAGCTTCGATGCCTGCGACACCGAGAAATTGAGCCCGCCGATATCATTGGCGCCGGCGCCGACCAGCACGTCGATGACGCTGGCGACCTTGCTCACATCGTGCAGCCTGATCGTGACGCGATTGCTCGCGTGGTAGCCGACGATGCTGGGCGGGGCGTTCGGCGACGACGGCCCACGGTTGGCGAATTGCGGCTGCAGCGACAGCCGCGAGGTCTGAAAGTCCTTCTCCGCGATCCCGGCGCCCTTCAGCGCGGCCAGCACCTTGCCCATCGTCACATTGTTGGCTTCGGCGGCTTCGCGTGCGGTCTTTGCGTCGGTGGTGACGCCCGCGTCAAGCTGCGCCTGGTCGGGCGGCGCCGACACGGTCGCCTCGCCGGTGACCGAAATCGCCGGCGGAAAGTCGTCATTGGCCAGTGCGGGCGCAGCCAGCAGCGTCGTCGCGATCAGGGTGGCGGCGAAGGGGAGGCCGAAGGGGAGGCCAAGGAGAAGGCGATGGGTCATTCTCACTTCAGTGGCACGAAAACGTTGATCACGAGCTTGTCCTCGGCCGTCTTCAGGGGATCGGTGAGGTACTCCTCGATGAAGGTGTCCTTGGCTTCCAGCTTCTTGTCGTCGAGATGGTTGGTGATCGCCTCATAGGTGTTGTCCATATTGTCGTAAGACCCGCGATGGACGAATTTCAACGCCTTGCCCTCCGGCGATTTGCCGATGCTCATGTCCTTGGGCAGGTTCTTCGGATCCTGGTCGACCGGGATCTCGGCAAGGAAGGTGAAGCCGGTGTCGTCGGTCGAGGTGTAGACGATCATCGCATTGCCCGATGCCTTGACGCTGTCCTTGTCGAGCAGCGCGGTAAGCTGCTTGAACGCCTCGATCAGCGCGTCGAAGGCGGAATCCCAATTGGCGGTGCCCTTCAGCATCACGACCTTTTTCGGCTCCAGCGTGAACGGCTCGCCGAAGGGATCGGCGGTCTGCACCGGGGCTGCCGGCGCCGGCGCCGGGGTCTGCGCTGCGGCCGGGCTGTCGGCCGGCGACTTGGTCTCGGCCGGCGGGGGCACCGGCGTTGCCGATGGTGCAGGCGCCGGGGTCGGGCTCGGGCTCGCCGCGGGAGCGGGCGAGGCTGACGGCGACTGGGCGGGGGCCGGGCTTGCCAGTGCGATCGCGGCCAAGGCCAGCAGCGCGACCAGGGCCGCGCGGAGCGTGTTGATACGGTTCATTGGTATTCTCCATCCCCTTCCTCGAACGGCCGCTCGATCTGTCCCGGCGCGCGGTCCGCGAGATGCGATATTCCTAACACGCTGGTTCTGCATTCGTCCCATGACAGATGTGTCATGGGGCCATTCAGGCTGGCTAACGGCCCACCACTCGCCATATAACCGGGCAGAATTTGGGAAAATCCATGAGCGCGCTGGCCAATCACGCATTTGCCAAGATGAACGGCATCGGCAACGAGATCGTTGTTGTCGACATGCGCGATTCCGAGGCACAAGGTCGGGCACAGGTGTCGGCGGCAGAGGCGCGCGCCGTGGCTTCGCCGGCCGGTGTGCCCTATGACCAGCTCATGGTGCTGCAGAAGCCGCGGCTGGACGGCACCGAAGCCTTCATCCGTATCTACAACAATGACGGCTCGGAGGCCGGCGCCTGCGGCAACGGCATGCGCTGCGTCGTGCGCCGCATCTTCGAGAAGACCGGGCAGACCGCCGCGACCTTCGAGACGGCCGCCGGCCTGCTCAATGCCTGGCAGGGTCCAACGGCCGATCTCTACACCGTGGACATGGGTGTGCCGAAGTTCGGCTGGCAGGACATTCCGCTGGCGGAAGAGTTTCGCGACACCCGCTACATCGAATTGCAGATCGGGCCGATCGACAATCCGATCCTGCATTCGCCCTCCGTGGTGAGCATGGGCAATCCGCATGCGGTGTTCTGGGTCGAGGACGTCAACGCCTATGACCTCGAACGCTTCGGTCCGCTGCTGGAAAACCATCCGATCTTCCCCGAGCGCGCCAACATCACGCTCGCCCATATCGTCGATCCCCAGCACATCACGATCCGCACCTGGGAACGCGGTGCCGGCCTGACCAGGGCCTGCGGGTCGGCGGCTTGCGCCACGGCCGTCGCCGCGGCACGGCTGAAGCGCGCCGAGCGCAAGGTCGAGATCACGCTGCCCGGCGGCAAGCTCGGCATCGAATGGCGCGAGCGCGACGACCACATGCTGATGACCGGCACGGCGACCTTCGAATATGAGGGCACCTTCGATCCGGCGCTGTTCGCCACGTGATGGGCGTCGAGGTCGTCACCTTCGGCTGCCGCCTCAATGCCTTCGAGGCCGAGGTGATCCGCAGCAAGGCGGAGGGCGCAGGCCTTTCCGACACCATCGTCATCAACAGCTGCGCCGTGACCAACGAGGCAGTGGCGCAGGCGCGCCAATCGATCCGCAAATTGAAGCGCGAGCGGCCCGGTGCGCGCATCGTCGTCACCGGCTGTGCCGCGCAGACGCAAGCTGCGATGTTCGCCGACATGGCCGAGGTCGATCGCGTCGTCGGCAATGACGACAAGCTGCACGGCGACGCCTGGCAGGCGACGCGCACTGCGTTCGAGGCGCCGTTCGGCATCGATGCGAGCGAGAAGGTCGCGGTCGCCGACATCATGGCGGTGACCGAGATGGCGCCGCATCTGCTCGACGGCTTCGAACGCGGCCTGCCGCGTGTTTTCGTGCAGGTGCAGAACGGCTGCGACCATCGCTGCACCTTCTGCATCATCCCGTTCGGCCGCGGCAATTCGCGCTCGGTGCCGATGGGTGCCGTGGTGGAGCAGGTGCGGACACTGGTCGAGCGCGGTCATGCCGAGATCGTGCTGACCGGCGTCGACCTCACCGGCTATGGCGCCGATCTGCCGGGCGCGCCGAAACTCGGCATGCTGACCAGGCAGATCTTGCGGCATGTGCCGGAGCTGAAGCGCCTGCGCATCTCCTCGATCGATTCGATCGAGGCCGACAGCGATCTGCTCGATGCCATCGCCGGCGACGCGCGACTGATGCCGCACCTGCACCTGTCGCTGCAATCGGGCGACGACATGATCCTGAAGCGCATGAAACGGCGGCATTCGCGGCAGGATGCGATCGCGTTCTGCGACCAGGTCCGCCGTCTCCGCCCGGACATCGCCTTCGGCGCCGACATCATCGCGGGCTTTCCGACCGAGACGGAGGAGATGTTCTCACGCTCGCTCGACCTCGTCGAGGAATGCGGCCTGACGTTTCTCCACGTCTTTCCCTATTCGCCGCGGCCCGGCACGCCGGCCGCGCGGATGCCGCAGGTCGATGGCGGCGCGATCAAGGAGCGCGCCAGGCGGCTGCGCGCGGCAGGCGAAGCCGCGCTGCTGCGCCGGCTTGATGCGGAAGTCGGCGCGACGCGCGAGGTGCTGATCGAGAGCGGCACGCAGGGCCGCACCGAGCACTTCCTGCCGGTCGCGATCGAGAGAGATGTGCAGGGCATGGTGCGCGCGATGACTATCCGCGGCCATGACGGTGCGCGGCTCATTGCATCGGGCCGCTGAGAAAGTTCGCTCCCATTGTCGTCCCGGCGCAGGCCGGGACCCATTGCCCCAGATCTCAATTGTTGCGCGACGCTGGGGCCGCGATCTCGAACGGTCACCGAATGCGGTGGTTACGGGTCCTGGCTTTCGCCAGGACGACGAATATGGGGAGCCGCGCATGGCGCCTCCGGAGCAGCGGATCACCTGTATTTCGCAGGTGATGATACTGAACGAGCTATTTGACAGGTTGAATCTCTACATGGGCATCGTGCATGACGCACTCAGTGCGTGCGCCCGCCCAGCCTTGCCGGCTGCGACGCGCGAACCTGCCAGAACCGCAGCAGGCGATCGGCGTTTTCGCGGGTCAATTTCGTGAACTGGCCCTTCGCATGGGCGAGTTCGACCGGTCCCATGGAGCCGGTGGTATAGCGACATTCCATCACCGCGGCGGCGGTATCCCAACTCAGGCCTGCCGCCCGGCACGGCACCAGCAGGCCTTCACTGCGCAGGCTTTGCATCAGGGAGCGGATCACCTCGATGTTCGACTGCGCAAGATACGCCAGCGCAACGATGGTCTCTTCATATTTTCGCTGCCTGGCGAAACCGAGCAGTGAGGCTTCGTTGAGCTCGCCGTCGTCCTTCAGCTTCGCGACGTGGTGCTTGGCCGCGGTGAAGTCGCGGACCTGCGACATGTCGCGCTCGACGCCGGCGGCGACCGCGGCGATCGCGTGCCGGATCTCTTCGAACAGATAGGGCGGGGCGCGTTCCAGCAGACGGCCGCGAACCTCTTCCGTCGCGCGGCGCAGGAGCTGAAGGCGGAGCTCCGACGGCAGGTCCGCGCGAATGCCGGTCTCGACCGCAAGCACCGGATCGTGTTCGGCCTGCGCGAGGATGACGGCAAATCCGCCCGGCGATACTTTGGCGCCGGGATTGGTGACCAAGCGGTGGCTCACGCTCGCAAAGCGACGCGCCAGAAGCGCGTCAGTGACGACCTCCTTCAGCCACCAGCGGCCGGCGACGGCGAGCAGATGCTGCTCGCTCTTGGTCCGTGCGATCTCGACCAAATCGTCCGCGCTGAGCCGCGACGATTCCTGCAGGATCGGCCGCGCGATCCTGATCTCGTCATTGCTGGCGAGACGACGAATGATCGCGGGCGGTGCCTGGGCGACCGGTGCGAGCTGCTCGCTGATGTCGGTGAGCGCCATCCGGGCGCTGATGTCGGCGAGCGCGCGCAACTCGATGGTCTTCACCAGACGCTCGAGCACGTTGTCGAACAGCTCGATCTGTTCGCTGTTGAACTTGCCGGCGGATGCGAGGAAGAGGCTGGTGACGCGTCTTGCCGTGGCCAGGCATTTATCGGCGGAGCCGGCGCGTATCGCAGCCTCGACCTCGTCGACAATAGCTTGTCCATCATTCAGCATTGCTCGTCCTGAGCCGTCGCGGCGCGCTTTTTCTAAGCCGCCTGCAGGACTATCCGATGGGCCTGAATGTTCCGTAAAGGATAATTGTCCGTAAAATCACGGAGGCTAAAGCGCGATGAGGTTGGGGCTGGAAAACCGCTTCGCACTTTTCCGGATCATGCTTAGTCGCCGTTCCAGCCGCAGGCCCTGAGCCGCTCCCGCATGTGTTCGGGGGCCGGCGCCACGACGCGGACCGGCTCCTTGTTCCGGGAGATCGGCACCACGATCTCGCGGGAATGCAGGTGCAGCTTTGGCTCGCCGAAGCGCGGGCCGTTGCCGTAAATGTTATCGCCGAAGATCGGCCAGCCGGTCGCGGCCGAATGCACCCGCAATTGATGGGTCCGGCCGGTGACGGGTTCCATGGCGAGCCAGGTCAGGCCCTCGCCCCGGCCCATCACCTTCCAGTTGGTGATGGCCTTCTGCCCCTCCGGGTCCGGCTTCTGCCACCAGCCGCGCTCGGCGTTGAGCCGGCCGAGCGGCATGTCGATGGTGCCTTCGTCTTCAGCGGGGCCGCCCTCGACCACGGTCCAGTAGGTCTTGCCGATCTTGCCGTGCTTGAAGAGCAGGCCCAGCGAAGCGGTGGCCTTGCGATGGCGGCCGAGCACGAGGCAGCCGGAAGTGTCCTTGTCGAGCCGGTGAGCCAGCACCGGCGGCCGCGGCAGGCCGAAGCGGAGCGCGTCGAAGGAATCCTCCAGATTGGCGCCGCCCTTGGGACCGCGATGCACGGGAAGGCCGGCCGGCTTGTTGATGACCAGCATCAAGCCGTCGCGATGGAGCACCCGGCCCAGGATTTCTTCCGCGGTCAATTGGGGAACATCGATCAATTCGTCGAGACTTTCGTTTATGGGCCGAAACGGCTAACACGTCCGCGCCATGAACGATACCACTGCGGGAACTCCAAAACAGAGCTGGTGGCAGCGGCTGAAGGGCGGCCTGAAGCGGACCTCGAGTTCGCTCGGGACCGCGGTCGCCGACCTCGTCACCAAGCGCAAGCTCGACCGCGCCATGCTCGACGACATCGAGGACGTGCTGCTGCGCGCCGATCTCGGCACCCAGGTCGCGGTCCGGATCGCGGACGCGGTCGGCACGGGGCGGTATGACAAGGCGATCTCGGCCGACGAGGTCAAGGACGTCGTCGCGACCGAGGTCGAGAAGGTGCTGGCGCCGGTGGCAAAGCCGCTTGAGATCGATGCGGCCAGGAAGCCGTTCGTCATCCTCGTGGTCGGCGTCAACGGCTCCGGCAAGACCACCACGATCGGAAAGCTCTCGCAGAAATTCGCGTCCGAGGGCCGCAAGGTGATGCTGGCCGCCGGCGACACCTTTCGCGCAGCGGCGATCGAGCAGCTCAAGGTCTGGGGCGAGCGGACGAAGACGCCTGTCATCGCCGGTGCGCAGGGCTCTGATTCGGCAAGCCTCGCCTTCAACGCGCTGACGGCGGCGAAGGAGCAGAACATCGACGTGCTCCTGATCGACACCGCCGGCCGCCTGCAGAACAAGGCCGAGCTGATGAACGAGCTCGAAAAGGTCGTGCGCGTGATCCGCAAGGTGGATGCCACCGCGCCGCACGCGGTGCTGCTGGTGCTGGATGCGACCGTCGGCCAGAACGCGCTGTCGCAGGTCGAGGCCTTCCATCGCACCGCCGGCGTCACCGGCCTCGTGATGACAAAGCTCGACGGCACCGCGCGCGGCGGCATCCTGGTGGCGCTTGCGGAGAAATTCAAACTGCCGGTGCATTTCATCGGCGTCGGCGAAGGCGTCGACGATCTCGCGCCGTTCACCGCGAAGGATTTTGCCAAGGCAATTGCCGGAATCGATTAATGGACAAGACCCAGCCGCATCCGCTGTTCAAGCTCGCGACCGAGCTCGGTCCGCTGCTCGTGTTCTTCTTCGTCAATGCGAAGTTCAATCTGTTCGCCGCGACCGGCGCATTCATGGTCGCGATCGTGGTGGCGATGGTCGCCTCCTATGTGGTGACGCGCCACATCCCGATCATGGCGATCGTGACGGGCGTGATCGTATTGGTGTTCGGCACGCTGACCCTGGTGCTGCACGACGAGACCTTCATCAAGGTCAAGCCGACCATCATCTACGGCCTGTTCGCCGCGATCCTCGGCGGCGGCCTGTTGTTCGGCCGCTCCTTCATCGCCGTGATGTTCGACCAGATGTTCAACCTGACGCCGCAGGGCTGGCGCATTCTCACGCTGCGCTGGGCGCTGTTCTTCGCCGGCATGGCCGTGCTGAACGAGATCGTCTGGCGCACCCAGAGCACCGACTTCTGGGTGAACTTCAAGGTGTTCGGCGTGACGCCCATCACGATGATCTTCGCCATCGCCCAGATGCCGCTGACCAAGCGCTACCACCTCGAGCCGGTATCGCTGGAGACCAGCGAGGCGGAGGCGGGGGACGTGCGGAAGGGGTGATCACCGCTCTGCTCCTCGCCCCGCGCTTGCGGGGAGAGGGTTGGGGTGAGGGGTCTCTCCACGGACAGGCTCGGAGCCTATTACAAACACCGTCCAGAGCCCCTCACCCGAAATTCCCGCTTCGCGCGAATTTCGAGCTCTCCCCGTAAAGGACGGGGAGAGGGAGGCCAGTAAGCCGCTGTCACTAGCTGCCCGCCGCGAGCGCCTTCTCGATCTCGGCCTTGAGCACGCGGTTGACGTTGTCCGGCGTGACCGGCCCCACCAGCTTGTAGACGATGGTGCCCTCGCGGCCGACGACGAAGGTTTCCGGCACGCCATAGACGCCCCATTCGATCGAGGCGCGGCCGTTCGCGTCGACGCCGACGCGGCCGAACGGGTTGCCGTAGCGGCCGAGGAAGCGGCGCGCATTGTCGGAGGCGTCCTTGTAATTGATGCCGACCAGTTGGAAACGCTTGTCCTTGGCGAGCTCGGTCAGGAGCGGCGCCTCGTCATGGCACGGCACGCACCAGGACGCCCAGACATTGACGACCGAGACCTTGCCCTTGAAGGCGGCGGGATCGAGACCGGGGACCGGCGCGCCGTCCCGCACCAGGCCGTCGAGCGCGGGCAGCGCGGTCTGCGGCGCCGGCCGGCCGATCAGCGCCGACGGGATTTTCGAGGGATCGCCGCCATAGAGCCGCAGCAGGAACAGCCCGGCGAGGCCGAGAAAGATCAGCAGGGGCAGCACCACCAGCAGGCGGCGGGCTTGCGGCGGGCGGTTGGTCGCCTGATCGCTCATCTTGTATCTGCCGCACTGCGGCCGGAGCGGCGCGTCACGCCGCTGGCCTCGATCTCTCTGAGACGCGCCTGTTGCCGGCGATAGTCGGCGATGATCCAGACGATCAGCAGCAGCACGACCGCCGCGACCAGCGCGTAGGACGTCACGATGAAGGAGGCGTAGGGACCAAGCGCCATCGTGTCACGCCGCTCCAATTTCGTTTGACGCGGTTGCTTGCGAACCGCCGCCCGTTTCGCTCGAGAACGCGATGCGGCTCGCCTGCATCATCTGCAGCGAGCGGACGCGGCGGCGCAGGATCTCGTTGCGCATCGCAGCCAGGTGCAGCGTGACGAACAGCAGCGTGAATGCGATCGCCATCACCAGCAGCGGAATCAGGAACGACTTGTCGAGCGCCGAGCCGCCCATGCGCATCACCGAGGCCGGCTGGTGCAGCGTGTTCCACCAGTCGACCGAGAACTTGATGATGGGCAGGTTGATGGCACCGACCAGGGTGAGCACCGCAGCCGCACGCGCCGCGCGCGAGGGATCGTCGACCGCGCGCCACAGCGCCATCAGGCCGAGATACATCAGGAACAGGATCAGCACCGAGGTCAGCCGCGCATCCCATTCCCAATAGGTGCCCCACATCGGCCGGCCCCACAGCGAGCCCGTGAGCAGCGCAAGGAAGGTGAAGCTGGCGCCGATCGGAGCTGCGGCTTTCGCGGCGACATCGGCGAGCGGATGCCGCCACACCAGCGTGCCCAGCGAGGCAATGCTCATCACGCCCCAGACGAACATCGACAGCCAGGCATTGGGCACGTGGATGAACATGATCTTCACGGTCGCGCCCTGCTGGTAGTCGTCGGGCGCGAGCGCGGATTGATAGAGGCCGATCGCGAGCAGGATGACGGTCACGCCGGCAAGCCCCGGCAGGATGCGCGCGGTCAGCGCCAGAAACTTGGTCGGATTGGCGAGGTCGGTCAGCGTCATGGCACCCTGATAATCGTCCGGCGTGTCGCAGGCAATTGGCCGATTTCCTCCCGGCGAGATTTGATCGGGCTCATTTCAGTCCAGCCCGTGCCGCAGGCTCGCGGCGGCGGCAAAGGGGCCGATCACGAGGCTGGCAAGCGACAGCGCGCAGAGGATCGAGAACGGCGTTCCAAACGGCAGAGGCCCCGATATCACGGCCTGCGAGGCCGCAACGCCGAAGATCAGCACGGGAATCGACAGCGGCAGCACCAGCACGGCCATCAGCAGCCCGCCGCGGTGCAGCGTCACGGCCAGTGCCGCGCCGATCATGCCGGTGAAGGTCAGGGCCGGCGTTCCCGCCAGCAGCGTCAGCGCCACTGCGCCGGTTGCGACCATGTCGAGGTTGAGCAACAGGCCGAGCACGGGGGTTGCGACAATCAGCGGCAGGCCGGCGGCCAGCCAATGCGCCAGCGCCTTGGCGGCGCAGGCGAGTTCCAGCGGCGTCCGGCTCATCGTGATCAGGTCGAGCGAGCCGTCCTCGTGGTCGGCCATGAACAGCCGGTCGAGGGTGAGCAGGCTCGCCAGCAGCGCGCCGAGCCACAGGATCGCCGGCCCCAGCCGCGACAGCAGCGCCAGATCCGGCCCGACCGCGAATGGCATCAGCACCACCACAGTCAGGAAGAACAGCACGCCGATCAGCGCCCCGCCGCCGACGCGCAGCGCAATCCGGATGTCCCGGCGAATCAAGGCGCCAAGCGCGCTCATGCCGCGCCTCCCATCCGCAGATCACGCGCATCGATGCCGAGCGGAAGGTGCGTCGCCGCGACGATCAGGCCGCCGCCGGCGAGATGGTCGCGCATCAGGTCGACGAACAGCGCCTGTCCGGCCGCATCGAGCGCCGATGTCGGCTCGTCCAGCAGCCACACCGGCCGCCGCACCGAGAGCAGGCGCGCGATCGACAGGCGGCGGCGCTGCCCGGCGGAGAGGTAGGCCGCCGGCAGATGCGCGGCGTGGTCGAGCGCCACCGCGGCAAGGCAGCGGCCGGCATCCTTGGTCTCGCCGCCGAGGAATTCCCGCCAGAAGGACAGATTTTCCGCAACGCTCAGCGCCGGCTTCAGGGCGTCGCGGTGGCCGAGATAGTGGGCCTGCTCCGGCAGGCTGAGCTCGGCGTCGCCGCCCTCGAGCGCGACCACACCCTCGGCGGGGACCAATAGCCCGGCGAGGACGCGCAGCAGCGAGGTCTTGCCGGCTCCATTGGGGCCGGTGATGGCGAGCGCCTCGCCTGACGTGGCCGACAGATCGAGGCCGGAAAACACCTCGCGCCCGCCGCGCACGCATTTCAGATTTCGTCCCGAGAGCCGCATGGTTCGTCTTGTCACAGCCCTCTGAAATCTTTCGCTACCGCGTGAGAATTTTTGGGTCGCGCAACGCTGTCGCACGCTTGTCGGTGTGGCGGCGCTTCTAGAAAGGTTCTATAAGCCCGGAACTTGATGCAGCACACACAATCGGCGGCCGCAACCCACCCCAGGCCATCCCTTGGCCAGTGTCGACCGCCGGTGTTTAGTTACCCTTGCCGGGTATAACTGAGAATTGGGATTCCTCGCATGACCTCGCTCGACAGCTTCAAATGCAAAAAGACCCTCAAGGTCGGCGCCAAGACCTATGTGTATTACAGCCTGCCCACGGCCGAGAAGAATGGTCTGAAGGGAATTTCGAAACTTCCCTATTCGATGAAGGTCCTGCTCGAGAACCTGCTGCGCAACGAGGACGGCCGCTCGGTCAAGAAGGAAGACATCGTCGCGGTGTCGAAATGGCTGAAGAAGCGCCAGCTGGAGCATGAGATCGCCTTCCGTCCCGCGCGCGTCCTGATGCAGGACTTCACCGGCGTGCCCGCGGTGGTCGACCTCGCCGCGATGCGCAACGCGATGCAGAAGCTCGGCGGCGATGCCGAGAAGATCAACCCGCTGGTTCCCGTCGATCTCGTCATCGACCACTCCGTGATCGTGAACTTCTTCGGCGACAACAAGGCCTTCGGCAAGAACGTCACCGAGGAATACAAGCAGAACCAGGAGCGCTACGAGTTCCTGAAGTGGGGCCAGAAGGCGTTCTCGAACTTCTCCGTCGTGCCGCCCGGCACCGGCATCTGCCACCAGGTCAACCTCGAATATCTGGCCCAGACGGTCTGGACCAGGAAGGAGAAGATGACGGTCGGCAAGAAGACCGGCACCTTCGAGGTGGCCTATCCCGATTCGCTCGTCGGCACTGATTCGCACACCACCATGGTCAACGGTCTTGCCGTGCTCGGTTGGGGCGTCGGCGGCATCGAGGCGGAAGCCTGCATGCTCGGCCAGCCGCTGTCGATGCTGCTGCCCAACGTGGTCGGCTTCAAGCTGAAGGGCGCGCTGAAGGAAGGCGTCACCGCGACCGACCTCGTGCTCACGGTCACGCAGATGCTGCGCAAGCTCGGCGTGGTCGGCAAGTTCGTCGAGTTCTTCGGCCCGGGCCTCGACCATCTCTCGGTCGCCGACAAGGCCACCATCGCCAACATGGCGCCCGAATATGGCGCGACCTGTGGCTTCTTCCCGGTCGATGCCGCCGCGCTCGATTATCTCAAGACCTCCGGCCGCGCCTCGGCGCGGGTCGCGCTGGTGCAGGCCTATGCCAAGGCGCAGGGCCTGTTCCGCACCGCCAAGTCGCCCGACCCGGTGTTCACGGAGACGCTGACGCTCGACCTCGGCGACGTCGTGCCGTCGATGGCGGGCCCGAAGCGGCCCGAAGGCCGCATCGCGCTGCCCGCGGTGTCGACCGGTTTCGCGACCGCGCTGGTCGGCGAATACAAGAAGCCCGAGGGCGAGCAGAAGCGTTATGCCGTCGAGGGCCGTGACTTCGATCTCGGTCATGGCGATGTCGTGATCGCCGCCATCACCTCCTGCACCAACACCTCGAACCCGAGCGTGCTGATCGGCGCCGGCCTGCTCGCCCGCAATGCGGTGAAGAAGGGCCTGAAGGCCAAGCCTTGGGTGAAGACCTCGCTCGCGCCGGGCAGCCAGGTGGTTGCGGAATATCTCGCGAATTCCGGCCTTCAGACTGACCTCGACAAGGTCGGCTTCAACCTGGTCGGCTTCGGCTGCACCACCTGCATCGGCAATTCCGGCCCGCTGCCGGAGGAGATCTCGAAATCGATCAACGACAACGGCATCGTCGCGGCCGCCGTGCTCTCCGGCAACCGCAACTTCGAAGGCCGCGTCTCGCCGGACGTGCAGGCGAACTACCTGGCCTCGCCGCCGCTGGTCGTCGCCTACGCTCTCGCCGGCAGTGTCACCAAGAACCTTGCCGCCGAGCCGCTCGGCGAGGGCAAGGACGGCAAGCCGGTGTACCTGAAGGACATCTGGCCGACGACGAAAGAGATCAACGCATTCATGAAGAAGTTCGTGACCGCGTCGATCTTCAAGAAGAAGTATGCCGACGTGTTCAAGGGCGACACCAACTGGCGCAAGATCAAGACGGTCGAGAGCGAGACCTATCGCTGGAACATGTCTTCGACCTACGTGCAGAACCCGCCCTATTTCGACGGCATGAAGAAGGAGCCGGAGCCGGTCACCGACATCGTCGAGGCGCGCATCCTCGCCATGTTCGGCGACAAGATCACCACCGACCACATCTCGCCGGCCGGTTCGATCAAGCTCACCTCGCCCGCTGGCAAGTATCTCAGCGAGCACCAGGTGCGTCCGGCCGACTTCAATCAGTACGGCACGCGCCGCGGCAACCACGAAGTGATGATGCGCGGCACCTTCGCCAACATCCGCATCAAGAACTTCATGCTGAAGGGCGCCGACGGCAACATTCCGGAAGGCGGCCTGACCAAGCACTGGCCCGACGGCGAGCAGATGTCGATCTACGACGCCGCGATGAAGTACCAGCAGGAGCAGGTGCCGCTGGTGGTGTTCGCCGGCGCCGAATACGGCAACGGCTCCTCGCGCGACTGGGCGGCGAAGGGTACGCGTCTGCTCGGCGTACGCGCCGTGATCTGCCAGAGCTTCGAGCGCATCCACCGCTCCAACCTGGTCGGCATGGGCGTGCTGCCGCTGACCTTCGAGGAAGGCACCTCGTGGTCGTCGCTGGGCCTGAAGGGCGACGAGAAGGTCACGATCCGCGGGCTGCAGGGCGATCTGAAGCCGCGCCAGACGCTGACGGCCGAAATCGTCTCCGCTGACGGCGGCAAAAAGGATGTCCCGCTGCTCTGCCGCATCGATACGCTGGACGAGCTCGACTACTACCGCAACGGCGGCATCCTGCACTACGTGCTGCGCAAGCTCGCGGCGTAAGGGCCCCTTGTTTGAGCATGGTCTATCCGGAAAGCCACTTCACACTTTTCCGGACCATGCTCCAACGCGGATTTGTGATCGGTGCCTCACTGCTTAGTGAGTAGCGGCTAAAAAGAAGGCGGCCTATGAAAAGGCCGCTTTCTCGCGTTTTGGGGCACGCAAGTTCAGGGACAGACTTCATGCTCCGTACAATTACGGATGGAAATCATCACGACTGGTTCGCAGTATGACAGCGATGATGGCCTATACCTGTATCTCGCGATGGTCGAGCGCCCTTGGCATCTGCGCAATCGTCGCGATCATCCGTCCCGCGCACGCTGATCCCCGCGCCGTTGTTGAATTGTTTACCTCGCAGGGCTGCTCCTCCTGCCCGCCCGCCGACCAGATCATCGGCGATCTCTCGAAAGACCCCTCGATCATCGCGTTGAGCATGCCGATCGACTATTGGGACTATCTCGGCTGGAAAGACACGCTGGCGGACTCGCGCTTCTCTGCACGGCAGCGTGCCTATTCGCGCATGCGCGGCGACCGCGAGGTCTACACGCCGCAGGCCGTCGTCAACGGCTCCACGCATGTCATCGGCAGCGACCGCGCCAGCATCGAGAGCGCGATCAAGGACACCGAGAAGGGCGGCAGCGTGATGTCGGTGCCGGTGACGATGACGCTGACCGGCAAGCAGATCAATGTGTCGGTCGCCGCATCGAAGTCGCCCGCGGTCTCGCACGGCGAGGTCTGGATCTGCTCGATCGCCAAGTCGGTGCCGATCGCGATCACCCGTGGCGAGAATCGCGGACAGCAGGTCACCTATCACAACGTGGTGCGCAACCTGCTCAAGGTCGGCGACTGGACCGGTTCGTCCGGGAGCTGGACCGTGCCGCTGGAGAACATCACGCGTGACGGTGTCGATGCTGCTGCGGTGTACGTCCAGGACGGCAACCGCGACAAGCCGGGCCCGATGCTCGGCGCTGCCTTCACCTCGCTTCACTAGCGCCTCGCCACAATAAGGCGCGATAAGCTGGCTTCGGCCAGTCGCGTCGCTGGCCGCACGCATGTTGTCGTCAGCCGCGCATGGCGACAAACCTGCATTCAGTGATTTGCCGAAAGGAAGGCGCCGGGGCTTTGCGCGCGTCTCGCTTGCGCAGGCCCCAAAACAAAAAGGACCAACTTTCGTTGGCCCAGTGTTGGGATTTGACTCCCCTGCGAACAGGCCCGATCCCGACGACCCCGGGGGGCTGGGGGCTGAGGAATCCGGAACCGAAAGGACCGGGTCAACGCAGGGTTTCCTTTTCGCAGGGCAGCGGGGCGGGCGATGGGCGGAAGTGGGGCAGCAATATGATTCCGCTAACGTTCCCGTGACTCTGCGGTTTTCCGGACAATCCGCCGCGCGCGGCGGTGGTTAAGGCCCGGTTGCATTGCGATTGGCCCCTTGCGGGCCCCCTCGCTTAGCGCGATCATGTCACTCTCGTGACGATCCCGAACAGGGGCCTTCGGAACCCGATCGTCACCGAGGTGACAGGAGGCGCTCGATGAGTTTGATCTCGGAGGACACTGATCCGAGCGGGAGTCGTGCCGCGGCGCGCACCGCCGCCGCGACCCCTCAGCCCAACCGCGTGACATTCAATCGACTTGAGCTGCACCGGATTCTCAATCTCTACGGCCGCATGGTTGCCGACGGCGAATGGCGCGACTACGCCATCGACTTCCTGAAGGACCGCGCCGTGTTCTCGGTCTATCGCCGCGCCTCGGAGGTGCCGATCTATCGCATCGAGAAGGACCCGCGGCTCGCGCGCAAGCAGGGCATGTACAGCGTGATCTCGGCGACCGGGCTGATCCTGCGCCGCGGCCATGAGCTCGAGCGGGTGCTGCTGGTGATCGATCGGAAGCTGGCGGTGGTTTAAGCGCGTTCGCGCGACCCGTTGGTCCATCCGGGCTACTCACGTTCCAACCTCCCCTTGAAAAGGGGAGGTCGCTTTGCTCGCCAAAGCAAAGCGGGCGGGGATATTCTCCCTCCACATACGCCGTCGTCTGCGGCTGACCCCCATCCCGACCTTCCCCCTTTCAGCGGGGAGGAGAAGAAACCGTAGCGCGGATGAAGCGCACGCAATCCGGGGCCGGTCTCTCCAAAGACTTACCCGGACGCTCCATCCGGGCTACGCCGCATTTTGCCTCGCGCAAAAGAAAAGCCCCGGCCGTGTGGCCGGGGCTTGGACTGCAAGGTTTGATCGATCGGCTCGCTCGAGGCGCTTACTCGCGCTGGCCGAGCAGCTGCAGCAGCAGCGTGAACAGGTTGATGAAGTTCAGGTACAGCGACAGCGCGCCGGTGATGGCCGCACGCTCTGCGATGTCACCGCCGGCCGAGGCGTAGCCGTAGATGTAGTCGTTCTTCAGCCGCTGGGTGTCCCAGGCGGTGAGGCCCGAGAACACCAGCACGCCGACCACCGACACGATGAACTGCAGCATCGAGCTGGCCAGGAACAGGTTCACCAGGCTGGCGAGGACGATGCCGATCAGGCCCATGAACAGGAACGAGCCCATCCCGGTGAGGTCACGCTTGGTGGTGTAGCCGTACAGGCTCAGCGCACCGAAGGTGGCCGCGGTGATGAAGAACACCCGCACGATCGAGGTGTGCGTGAACACCAGGAAGATCGACGACAGCGAGATGCCCATCAGCGCCGAGAACACCCAGAACAGGATCTGGGCGGTCGAGGGGGCGAGACGGTTGATGCCCGCCGAGATCACGAACACCATCGCGAGCGGCGCGAGCATGAACAGCCACTTCAGGGGGCTGACGAACATGGCGTAGCCGAACGGCGTCAGATAGGCGTTGCCGAACTTGGCGACGGCGGCCGACTGGTCGGTCGTCACCGCACCCATGTAGACGCCGAGGGCGGCCAGGCCAGTGATGGCCAGGCCAATGGTCATGTAGTTGTAGATGCGCAGCATATAGGCGCGCAGGCCGGCGTCGACCGTCGCGGCGTCAACACGCCCGGCGGCCCTGCCGAAAGGAGAAGCGTAGTTACGGTCTAGGTCCGACATGGTCGAAATCCCGTGGTTGGCCGGTGGAGCGCAAGGGATTTGCGGCGCCGGTCGTAAATCTATCTCAGATGGCTCGGTTTGCGGAACATTAATTCCGTGTCATTCAAACCGACTATCCGACCCGATTGGTATGTGGGAAATTAACACATCCGACGCAAGCTTCCACGCGCGGCCGAATGTCGCTCTACCCTAGCGTTATAGGCAAAAACGGGCGCTCGCGCCGCTACATTTTGTCACAAATTCCGCAACACTGAGGCCGGCTTCTGGTTTAGCGCGAGCAGCGTCCCGGCGAGCCCCAGTCCGACCGTGACGACCAGCGCGGCGACCACGACCAGCGCCGCGCTGCCGGCCTGCCAGACGAAGCTCAGCGTCATCAGCCGCGTCACGATCATCCAGGCCGCGATGCTGCCGGCGATCACACCGAACACCGCGGTTGCAAAACCGATCATCAGATACTCTAGCGCGTAAGCGCCGAGCAATCGCACCCGCGTGGCGCCGAGCGTCTTGAGAATCACGGCGTCATAGACGCGGTGACGGTGTCCGGCGGCCAGTGCCCCGCCCAGCACCAGGATCGCCGAGATCAGGGTGACGGCACTGGCGCCGCGGATCGCCAGCGCCAGGTTGGTCACCACCGAGCCGACCGTCTCCATCACCTCGCGCACGCGCACGCTCGTCACCATCGGATAGGCGTCGGCCACCTGCTTGATGATGCGCGCGTCGTCGGCGGAATCGGCGTGTGGTTCCGTCAGAGTCGCGACATGGCTGTGCGGCGCGCCCTTGAAGGCATTCGGCGAGAAGACCAGGACGAAGTTGATGCCGAGCCCTTGCCAGTCGATGGTGCGCAGATTGCCGATTCTCGCCGGGATGTCGCGGCCGAGCACGTTGACCACGATCTCGTCGCCGAGCTTGAGGCCGAGTCCGTCGGCGATCTTCTTCTCCATCGAGACCAGCGGCGGCCCGGAATAATCGGCGCTCCACCATTCGCCCTCGACCACCTTGGAACCTTTCGGCAGCTCGCCGGTGTAGGTCAGGCCGCGGTCGCTCTGCAGCACCCATTCGGAATCGGTCGTCGGCTTGAGTTCCTCGGCGCGGACGCCGCGCGCGGCGACGATGCGCCCGCGCAGCATCGGCACGTCCTCGACCGTCGAGCCGGCGGCGACCTTGGACAGGAAGGCATTGAAGCGGTCGGCTTCGGTGGAGGGAATGTCGATGAAGAAAAAGGATGGCGCCTGATCGGGCAGAGCTGCGAGGAACTGCCGGCGCAGATTACCGTCGATCTGGGTGATGGTGACGAGCACGGCGAGCCCGAGCCCCAGCGACAGCACGACCGAGGGCGTCAGCGCGCCGGGCCGGTGGATGTTGGCGATCGCCAGGCGCAGCATCGTCATGCGGCTGCGCGGCAACCGCCGCGCCACCGCCATCAGGAGCTCGGCAATTCCGCGCAGCAGCAGGAACACCGCGATCGACGAGGCGACGAACACGGCGGCGACCCGCTTGTCATAGGCAAGCCCGATCGCGACGCCGATCAGCAGCGCGATCACCACGGCCATCAGCGCCAGATAGCTCCAGCGCGGGCGATGCCACTCGCTGGCGACGGTCTCGCGGAACAGCGCGGCGACCGGCACGTCGTGCACGCGGCCAAGCGGCCACAGGCCGAAGGCCAGCGCGGTCAAAAGGCCGTAGACGAAGGACAGCGCGAGCTCGTCGGCATGCACGGCCGGCACCACCGGCAGCGGGAGCAGCTTGCCGAACAGGCCGACGATCGCAAAGGGCATGGCGGCGCCGAGCACGAGGCCGATCACCGAGCCGATCCCGGCCAGCACCACCACCTGCGTGCAGTAGATCGTGAAGACGTCGCGGCCGGTGGCGCCGAGCGCCTTGAACGAGGCGATGACGTCGCGACGGCGGTCGATATGGCTCTTGACGGCATTGGCGACGCCGACGCCGCCGACCAGCAGCGCCGCGAGGCCGACCAGGGTCAGGAACTGCGTGAAGCGGCTGATGTTGCGCTCGAGCTGCGGCGAGGCATTGGAGCGGCTGCGGATCTCCCAGCCGGCCTGCGGCGCGGCGTTGCGTGCACCGTCGATCAGCGCGGTGGTGGCGCGATCGTCGTTGGCGCCGTCAGGCAGCTTGACCCGGTAGACCCAGCGCACCAGGCTGCCGGGCTGGATCAGGCCCGTGGCGCGCAGGCCCGCCTCGCTGATCAGGAAGCGTGGCCCGAAGCCGATGCCGCCGGCGAGCTTGTCGGGCTCGGCCACCACCACGCTTCGGATCTGATAGGTCGCACTGCCGATGGTGACGCGGTCACCGAGCTTCAGGTCGAGCCGCGCCAGCAACGTCGAATCGGCGGCCGCGCCGTAGATGCCGTCGCGTTCGGCGAGCAGATCGGCGACCGACATGTTCGGCTCGAGCGTCAGCTCGCCGAGCATCGGATATTTGCCGTCGACGGCCTTGAGCTCGACCAGCGCCAGCTTGCCGTCATTGCTGCGGGCCATCGCGCGCAGCGTGGCCGCGATCGAAACCTCGCCGCGCGTGCGCAGATAAGCGACCTCTTCGGGCTTGGCCTCGCGCTGGAACAGCACGAAGGAGGCGTCGCCGCCGAGCAGCGTGCGGCCTTCGCGCGCGAGGCCGTCGGAGAGGCTCGCTGACACCGAGCCGACGCCGGCGATCGCCATCACCCCGAGCGCGATGCAGGCGATGAAGACATAGAAGCCGCGCAGGCCCCCGCGCAATTCGCGCAGGGCGTAACGGAAGGCAAGCGACGACGCGCGGCCCTGCACCGCGACTTCGGACGCGATGCTCATGTCGTGGATGGTCCGTCGATGCGCCCCGAGCGCAGGCGGATGACGCGATCGCAGCGATGCGCGAGCGAGGAATCGTGCGTGACCAGCACCAGGGTCATGCCGCGCTCGGCGTGCTTGCTGAACAGGAGATCGACGATCTGCTTTCCGGTTATCTCGTCGAGATTGCCGGTCGGCTCGTCGGCGACGAGGATCGCCGGATCGGGCGCCAGCGCGCGCGCGAGCGCAACGCGCTGCTGCTCGCCGCCGGAGAGCTGCGTCGGATAGTGATGCAGGCGGTCGCCGAGCCCGACCGATTGCAGCTCCTGCGCCGCGCGCCGCGCGGCATCGGGATTGCCGGCAAGCTCGAGCGGCACGGCGACGTTCTCCAGCGCCGTCATGGTCGGAATCAGGTGGAAGGACTGGAAGACGATGCCGACCTGGCGGCCGCGGAAGCGGGCCAGCGCGTCCTCGTCGAGGGCATTGAAAGGCGTGCCATTGACCACCACCTCTCCGCTATCAGGACGCTCCAGCCCCGCCATCACCATCAGCAGCGTGGATTTGCCCGAGCCTGACGGGCCGATCAGGCCGATCGTCTCACCCGCGGCGACCCGCAGGCTGATATCCTTGAGGATGTGAACGCGTGCCGCGCCCGCGCCGAGCGAGAGATTGACGTTCCTGACGGCAATGGTGTCCGGCTCGACGTCGGTCAGTGAAGAGGATTCGATGAGACTGTCCATGGTTCGGTCATATGGCACTTCCGCAGCTGCGGTCGAGGGCCGGTTGAGAATCTTCGTGCACATACTCGTGTTGCTTATGGGCTTGATGACGGCGGCCAGCGCGCAGACGCCAAGGCTGGAGAAAGGCCCGGCGAAGCCGATCAAGATGGTGGTCCTGGGCGATTCCCTGAGCGCCGGGTACGGCCTCCCGGGCCCGGCGGCATTCCCGATCCGGCTGCAAAAGGCGTTGGAAGCCAAGGGGATAAAGGTCGACATGATCAATGCCGGGGTGTCCGGCGACACCTCCTCCGGCGGCCGCGACCGGCTCGACTGGTCGGTGCCCGATGGAACCGATGGCGTCATCGTCGAGCTCGGCGCCAACGATGCGTTGCGCGGTATCGATCCCGACCTGACGCGCGCCGCGCTGACCGACATCATCACAAAGTTGCAGGCGCGCAAGATCGCCGTGCTCTTGTGCGGTATGCTCGCGCCACCGAACTATGGCAGTGAGTATGCAGCGAAGTTCAACGCGATCTATCCGGATCTCTCGAAGACACTTGGCGTGCCGCTCTATCCGTTCTTCCTCGATGGCGTTGCCGCCGATGCCAAGCTCAACCAGGCCGACGGCATGCATCCGACGGCAGCAGGTGTGGACATCGTTGTGAAAAATATCCTGCCCACAGTGGAGGCATTTCTCGGCGCAATATCAGGGCAACGCAGTTGAAGCGCAGGCAGTGAGCCGTGTCGTGTCCGTAGGTTTACGAGCTGTTAACGGGTCATGCTTCGCAGAGTCACATATCTCGGGTACAAATAGGCATCGGTGATTCGTCGCCGGGCCGTTACAGGGTGCGGGCTCCCAAAACCCGCGCCAAGCATCGAGGATTATTACGATGCCGCGTTTGTTCACGGGTCTGGAAATTCCGGCCGAGATCGGCCAGTCACTTTCCAACTTGAGGGGCGGCCTCCCCGGCGCCCGCTGGATCGATCCCGAAAATTATCACGTCACCTTGCGCTTCATCGGCGACATCGACGGCGTCTCCGCGAACGAGATCGCCTCGATGCTGTTTCGCGTCGACCGCAAGCCGTTCGAGGTGAAGGTGCAGGGCCTCACGAGCTTTGGCGGCCGCAAGCCGAGCGCGGTGGTTGCCGCCGTCGAGCCGAGCAAGCCGCTGATGGAATTGCAGGCCGAGCTCGAGCGGATGATGCAGCGGATCGGCCTCGACCCGGAGGGCAGAAAATTCACGCCACATGTCACGCTCGCGCGTTTGCACGACGCTTCGAGCCAGGACGTCGCGGATTATCTGTCCGTGCGTGGCTACTTCCCGAGCCGCACCTTCATGGCGGACCGCTTCGTGCTGTTCTCGTCGCGCGCATCGACCGGTGGCGGTCCTTACGTGGTCGAGGATTCCTACGACCTCTGCGCGTGAGGTGTTGCAGATCGCGCATTAAGGCGCCCCGGCAAGGCTCGTGCGGCCGGCGTGGCATGCAAGGGTTCGCGCTTGCATACCTGCCTGCATACCCACTGGCACAATTCACGGCTTGCAATTTGCCGCGCACTAGGGCCGTAAGGTGGGCTCATGTTGTCCACCTCGCCCAGTTCCTTTCTCGAGCACTACAAGTCCCTGGTCGCCTCCGGCGCGATCGAGGCTGATCCGGCGCAGGCCCGCGCCGCCGAGGCGTTCGGCGCGCTGGATGAGCGGCTCGCGAGCTACAAGCCGCAGCGCAAGCAAGGCCTGTTCGGGCGGCTGTTCGGCGGCGATAAGGACGACAAGCCGCCGCGCGGGCTCTACATCCACGGCGAGGTCGGCCGCGGCAAGACCATGCTGATGGACCTGTTCTTCCAGCACAGTACCGTCGAGCACAAGCGGCGCGCGCATTTCCACGAATTCATGGCGGATGTGCATGAGCGCATCTACGACTTTCGCCAGAGCATCGCGCGCGGCGATGTCGCCGACGGCGACGTCATCGCGCTGACCGCGAACGCGATCTTCGAGGAGAGCTGGCTGCTCTGCTTCGACGAATTCCACGTCACCGACATCGCGGACGCGATGATCCTGGGGCGCCTGTTCGCCAAGCTGTTCGATCTCGGCACCGTGGTGGTCGCGACTTCCAACGTCGCGCCTGATGATCTCTACAAAGGCGGCTTGAACCGCTCGCTGTTCCTGCCCTTCATCAAGCAGATCACCGACCACATGGACGTCGCGCGGCTCGACGCGCGCACCGACTTCCGGCTGGAGAAACTCGTCGGCGTCAAGATGTGGCTGGTGCCGGCGGATGACGCGGCCGATGCCGCGCTCAACGCGGCCTGGCGCAAGATGACCGGCAATGCGCCGTGCAAGGCGCGCCTCATTCCGATCAAGGGACGGATCCTGAACGTGCCCTGCTCGGCGCACGGCGTCGCGCGCTTCAGCTTCATGGACATCTGCGAGAAGCCGCTTGCCGCATCCGACTACCTCAGGCTGGCGCACGACTATCACACCATCCTGGTCGACCATATTCCAGTGATGGACCTCTCCCAGCGCAACGCTGCCAAGCGATTCATCACGCTGATCGACGCGCTCTATGACAATGCGGTGAAGCTGATGGCCTCGGCCGACGCCAATCCGATCTCGCTCTACCTCGCCGCCGAAGGTAACGAGGCCAACGAGTTCAAGCGGACCGCCTCGCGCCTGATCGAAATGAGCTCGGAATCCTATCTGGCGCTGGCTCACGGCCGCAAGGATTCCACCGCCAGCGGCTCGTCGACCGGCTTGGTCGAGACCTGAAATTCAGCCTCGAAATTCCGTCTCGAAATATCGTCTTGCGCGCGGTCTGGTTCGGAGCAACTTTTCGTGTCTCCGGGGCGGATGTTGCTGGCATGCCTGATCGAATTCCAGGCAGGGCCCGCAATCGGGCAGGCCGCGACTTGAATGGATCATTCGAAAGGGATAACCACCCTTGCAACCGACTTCCCTCCCTCCCGTACACAGTTCAAAGGACTGATTTCACATGGCGCGCGACAAGATTGCTTTGATTGGCTCCGGTCAGATCGGCGGAACGCTGGCTCATCTCATCGGCCTGAAAGAGCTGGGCGACGTGGTGATGTTCGACATCGCCGAGGGCGTGCCGCAGGGCAAGGCGCTCGACATCGCGCAGTCCTCGCCGGTCGATGGCTTCGACGCGCACTACAGCGGCGCGAATTCCTACGAGGCACTCGACAACGCCAAGGTCTGCATCGTGACCGCCGGCGTGCCGCGCAAGCCGGGCATGAGCCGCGACGACCTCCTCTCCATCAACCTCAAGGTCATGGAGCAGGTCGGCGCCGGCATCAAGAAGTACGCGCCCGACGCTTTCGTCATCTGCATCACCAACCCGCTCGACGCCATGGTCTGGGCGCTGCAGAAGGCCTCGGGCCTGCCGCACAAGAAGGTCGTCGGCATGGCCGGCGTGCTGGATTCGGCCCGCTTCCGCTACTTCCTGGCGGACGAGTTCAACGTCTCGGTCGAGGACGTCACCGCCTTCGTGCTCGGCGGCCATGGCGACACCATGGTGCCGCTGGTGAAGTACTCCACCGTCGCCGGCATCCCGCTGCCCGACCTCGTCAAGATGGGCTGGACCTCGCAGGCGCGCCTCGACGAGATCGTCGACCGCACCCGCAATGGCGGCGCCGAGATCGTCAACCTGCTCAAGACCGGCTCGGCCTTCTATGCCCCGGCCGCGTCCGCGATCGCGATGGCCGAGAGCTATCTGAAGGACAAGAAGCGCGTGCTGCCCTGCGCCGCCTATCTCAACGGCGAGTACAGCGTGAAGGACATGTATGTCGGCGTCCCCGTCGTGATCGGCTCCAAGGGCGTCGAGCGCGTGGTCGAGATCGAGCTCGCCGGCAAGGACCGCGAGGCCTTCGACAAGTCGGTCGGCGCCGTGCAGGGCCTGGTCGATGCCTGCAAGAAGATCGCCCCCGATCTTCTCGGCAAGTAATCTCGATTGGCAATGGCCCGATAGGCGGTTTCAATCGCCTGTCGGGTGCAAGGCAATGAAATTTCGGTGGGTTTTTAGTTGCGCGAGCTTTGGTATATGGTATGCCAGTCTCAAGGCTGACGTAAAAGGTCGCCGCACGAGGGTTTGGGAGCGTCTTTCCATGAATATCCATGAATACCAGGCCAAGGCTTTGCTGCATGAATTCGGCGTGCCGATCTCGCGCGGCGTGCCGGTGCTGAAGCCGGAAGAGGCCGACGCGGCGGCCAAGCAGCTGCCCGGTCCGGTGTGGGTGGTGAAGAGCCAGATCCACGCCGGCGGCCGCGGCAAGGGCAAGTTCAAGGAAGCCTCTGCCGGCGACAAGGGCGGTGTCCGCATCGCCAAGTCGGCCGCCGAGGTCGCCGAATTCGCCAAGCAGATGCTGGGCGCGACGCTTGTGACCGTGCAGACCGGCCCGGCCGGCAAGCAGGTCAACCGCCTCTACATCGAGGACGGCTCCGACATCGACAAGGAATTCTACCTCTCCATCCTGGTCGACCGCGAGACCTCGCGCGTCTCGTTCGTCGTGTCGACCGAAGGCGGCGTCAACATCGAGGACGTCGCGCACAATACGCCAGAGAAGATCGTGACCTTCTCGGTCGATCCCGCCACCGGCATCATGGGCCATCACGGCCGCACCGTCGCCAACGCACTGAAGCTCTCCGGCGATCTCGCCAAGCAGGCCGAGAAGCTCACCGCGCAGCTCTACGCCGCCTTCGTCGCCAAGGACATGTCGATGCTGGAGATCAACCCGCTGGTGGTGACCAAGCAGGGGCAGCTCCGCGTGCTCGACGCCAAGGTGTCGTTCGACGACAACTCGCTGTTCCGTCACCCCGAGGTGCTCGCGCTGCGCGACGAGACCGAGGAAGACGCCAAGGAAATCGAGGCGTCGAAATACGACCTGAACTACGTCACCCTCGACGGCAACATCGGCTGCATGGTCAACGGCGCCGGTCTTGCCATGGCGACGATGGACATCATCAAGCTCTACGGCATGTCGCCGGCCAACTTCCTCGATGTCGGCGGCAGCGCCAGCAAGGAGAAGGTCGCAGCCGCCTTCAAGATCATCACCGCCGATCCCAACGTGAAGGGCATCCTGGTCAACATCTTCGGCGGCATCATGAAGTGCGACGTGATCGCCGAGGGCGTCACGGCGGCGGTTCGTGAAGTCGGCCTCAACGTGCCGCTGGTGGTTCGCCTCGAAGGCACCAATGTCGAACTCGGCAAGAAGATCATCCGCGAGAGCGGCCTCAACGTCCTGCCCGCCGACAACCTCGATGACGCTGCACAGAAGATCGTGAAAGCCGTCAAGGGAGGCTAACGATGGCCGATCATCTCGACGCTCCGACACCGCTGGACGAACACCGCAAGCTCGCGGCGTTTGCGGGCGAGTGGAGCGGCGAAGAGATGGTCTATCCGTCGCGCTGGACCGCGGGCGGTCCGGCCACCTCGCATGTCGTTGCGCGCATCGCGCTCAACGGCTTTTACCTGATCCAGGACAGCGTGCAGACCCGCGACGGCAAGGAGAGCTTCGCAACCCACGGCGTGTTCACCTACGACCGCGACGACCGGGCCTACAAATTGTTCTGGCACGACTCGCTCGGCTACTACCCGCCGTCACCGGCGTCCGGTGGCTGGGCGGGCAAGTCGCTGATCCTGGTGCGCGGCTCGCTCCGCGGCAATGCGCGCCACGTCTACGAGATCATCGACGACGATTCCTATTCGTTGAAGATCCAGTTCTCGCCGGACGCGGAAGGCTGGGCCGACGTGCTCACCGGCGTCTACCGCCGCATTCACTGAGCATGATCCGGAAAAGTGGTCTCCGGTTTTCCGATAAGATCATGCTCAAATCATAGAGTCCCTTCACCGATCGTCTCGCGAAAGCATCTCGAACCATGTCCATCCTGATCGACAAGAACACCAAGGTCATCTGCCAGGGCTTCACCGGCAAGAACGGCACCTTCCATTCGGAGGCCGCGATCGCCTATGGCACCAAGATGGTCGGCGGCACCTCGCCGGGCAAAGGCGGCTCGACGCATCTTGGCCTGCCGGTGTTCGACACCGTGCGCGAGGCGCGTGAGAAGACCGGCGCCGATGCGTCGGTGATCTACGTGCCGCCGCCCGGCGCAGCGGATGCGATCTGCGAAGCCATCGACGCCGAGATCCCGCTGATCGTCTGCATCACCGAGGGCATTCCTGTCCTCGACATGGTGCGGGTGAAGCGTTCGCTGGCCGGCTCCAAGTCGCGCCTGATCGGGCCGAACTGCCCCGGCGTCATGACCGCCGGCGAGTGCAAGATCGGCATCATGCCGGCCAACATCTTCAAGACCGGCTCGGTGGGCATCGTCTCCCGCTCGGGCACGCTCACTTACGAAGCCGTGTTCCAGACCTCCCAGGAAGGCCTCGGCCAGACCACGGCGGTCGGCATCGGCGGCGACCCGGTCAAGGGCACCGAGTTCATCGACGTGCTGGAGATGCTGCTCGCCGACCCCAAGACCGAATCGATCATCATGATCGGTGAGATCGGCGGTTCCGCCGAGGAGGACGCCGCCCAGTTCCTCAAGGACGAGGCCAAGCGCGGTCGCAAGAAGCCGATGGTCGGTTTCATCGCCGGTGTCACCGCCCCTCCCGGCCGCCGCATGGGGCATGCCGGTGCGATCATCTCGGGCGGCAAGGGCGATGCCGGTTCCAAGACCGCGGCAATGGAGGCCGCCGGCATCAGGGTGTCGCCGTCGCCGGCGCGCCTCGGGCAGACGCTCGCGGAGATGCTGAAGTAACCGCCGTCCGGCGAAGTTCCCTTCGAGATTTGACGTGATTTGGGGCGGGTTCTCCTTGGGGAACCCGCTCTCTTATTGCGCTTTGTCGCCAGAATGCCGATCAATAAAAAATGAAAATAAATTCATTTCTTGGTTCTTTTAGGCAGGAATATCTGTCCTAGATAGGGTAAAGGGTATCAACCCAGCCGGCGCACTTCCAGACCGGCATCAGCGCCGTCTCCTACGCGCGAACCGAAAAAATCACCAGGACTGCCCATGTCTCGCCAAGACGCGAACGCCGCTTTTGCACTCTCATCATTCCTGCAGGGCACCAACGCCGCCTACATCGACGACCTCTACGCCCGCTACGAGCAGGACCCGTCGTCGGTCGAGGCCGAGTGGCAGGATTTCTTCAAAAGCCTGAAGGACGCCCCGGCCGACGTCCAGAAGAACGCCGAGGGCGCCTCGTGGGGCCGCGACAACTGGCCGGTGACGCCGCGCGACGATCTGACCTCGGCGCTCGACGGCAACTGGGCCGAAGTCGAGAAGACGGTCGGCGGCAAGATTGCCGCCAAGGCGCAGGCCAAGGGCGCCGAGCTGTCCGATGCCGACGTCCATCAGGCCACGCGCGACTCCGTCCGCGCCCTGATGCTGATCCGCTCCTACCGCATGCGTGGCCACTTCCATGCCAAGCTCGACCCGCTCGGCATCGAAGCGCCGCGCAACCGCGAAGAGCTCGATCCGCGCACCTACGGCTTCACCGAGGCCGACTACGATCGCAAGATCTTCCTCGATCACGTGCTCGGCCTCGAATACGGCAGCCTGCGTGAAATCACCGCGATCTGCGAGCGCACCTACTGTCAGACGCTCGGCGTCGAGTTCATGCATATCAGCAATGCCGCGCAGAAGGCCTGGATTCAGGAGCGCATCGAGGGACCCGACAAGGAGATCTCGTTCACCCGCGAAGGCCGCAGGGCCATCCTGATGAAGCTGGTCGAAGCCGAAGGCTTCGAGAAGTTCTGCGACACCAAGTTCACCGGCACCAAGCGCTTCGGCCTCGACGGCGGCGAGGCGCTGATTCCTGCGCTGGAGCAGATCATCAAGCGCGGCGGCAATCTCGGCGTGAAGGAGATCGTGCTGGGCATGCCGCATCGCGGCCGCCTCAACGTGCTGACCCAGGTGATGGGCAAGGCACACCGCGCGCTGTTCCACGAATTCAAGGGCGGCTCTGCAAATCCCGACGCGGTCGAGGGCTCCGGCGACGTCAAATATCACCTCGGCGCCTCCTCGGACCGCGAGTTCGACGGCAACCGGATCCATCTGTCGCTGACCGCAAACCCCTCGCATCTCGAGATCGTCGATCCCGTCGTGCTCGGCAAGGTGCGCGCGAAGCAGGACCAGCACGGCGATCCGCCGGACATGCGCATCTCCGTGATGCCGCTGCTGATGCACGGCGACGCCGCGTTCGCCGGCCAGGGCGTGGTCGCCGAGTGCTTCGGCCTGTCCGACCTGAAGGGCTACCGCACCGGCGGCTCCGTGCACTTCATCGTCAACAACCAGATCGGCTTCACCACCTATCCGCGCTACTCGCGCTCCTCGCCCTATCCGTCGGACGTGGCGAAGATGATCGACGCGCCGATCTTCCACGTCAACGGCGACGATCCGGAAGCCGTGGTGTTCGCGGCCAAGGTCGCGACCGAGTTCCGGCAGAAGTTCCACAAGCCCGTCGTCATCGACATGTGGTGCTATCGCCGCTACGGCCACAATGAGGGCGACGAGCCGGCCTTCACCCAGCCGGTGATGTACAAGAAGATCGCTTCTCACCCCTCGACGCTGGAGCTCTACTCCAAGCGCCTGATCGCCGAAGGCGTGGTCACCGAGGGCGAGGTCGACAAGCTGAAGGCCGACTGGCGCGCCCGGCTCGATGCCGAGTTCGAGGCCGGCACCTCCTACAAGCCGAACAAGGCCGACTGGCTCGACGGCAAGTGGTCCGGCTTCAAGATCGCCGACCAGGAAGAGGACGCGCGTCGCGGCGTCACCGGGGTCGACCTTCCGATCCTGAAGGACATCGGCCGCAAGATCACCAAGGTGCCGGACGGTTTTCGCGTTCACCGCACCATCCAGCGCTTCCTCGACAACCGCGCCAAGGCGATCGACACCGGTGCCGGCATCGACTGGGCGACCGGCGAGGCGCTGGCGTTCTGCACGCTGCTGCAGGAAAACCACCATGTCCGCCTGTCCGGACAGGATTCGGAGCGCGGCACCTTCTCGCAGCGCCACTCGGTCCTGATCGACCAGGAGGACGAGAGCCGCTACACGCCGTTCAACCATCTCGGCAGCCAGCAGGGCCATTACGAGGTCATCAACTCGCTGCTGTCGGAAGAGGCCGTGCTCGGCTTCGAATACGGCTATTCGCTCGCCGAGCCGAACACGCTGACGCTCTGGGAAGCCCAGTTCGGCGACTTCGCCAACGGCGCGCAGGTCGTGTTCGACCAGTTCATCTCCTCGGGCGAGCGCAAATGGCTGCGCATGTCCGGTCTCGTCTGCCTCCTGCCGCACGGCTATGAGGGCCAGGGACCGGAACACTCCTCGGCGCGCCTCGAACGTTTCCTGCAGATGTGCGCAGAAGACAACATGCAGGTGGTCTACCCGACCACGCCGGCGAACTACTTCCACGCGCTGCGCCGCCAGTTGCACCGCGAGATCCGCAAGCCGCTGATCATGATGACGCCGAAGTCGCTGCTGCGTCACAAGCGGGCAGTGTCGCAGCTCGAGGAGCTCGGCAAGAACGCCACGTTCCACCGCATCCTGTACGATGACGTCCAGATGCTGCCGAGCGAGGCGATCAAGCTCATTCCGGACGAGAAGATCCGCCGCATCGTGCTCTGCTCCGGCAAGGTCTATTACGACCTCTACGAGGAGCGCGAGAAGCGCGGCATCGACGACATCTATCTGATGCGCATCGAGCAGCTCTATCCTGTGCCGCTGAAGGCGCTGGTCGCAGAGCTGTCGCGCTTCAAGAAGGCCGAAGTGGTGTGGTGCCAGGAAGAGCCCCGCAACATGGGTGCTTGGCACTTCATCGAGCCCTATCTGGAATGGGTGCTGAACCAGATCCACGCACCCAACAAGCGTCCGCGCTATGCGGGCCGTCCGGCATCGGCGGCAACCGCGACCGGCTTGATGTCGAAACATCTGGCGCAGCTCAAGGCGCTGCTCGACGACGCACTGAACTAACGACTTTCATTGAAGCATGCCCCGCGAATGCGGGGCATCCGGTATCCCGCGTCATCCAGCAGAAGTGCTGTCGTCACGGAGTACCGGATCGCTCGCTTTGCGGGCGGTGGCGGACAAGTTTCACGACCGCAAATTTTGCGACCGCAGGGTTATCGAGGAAAAGACCATGACTGAAATTCGTGTGCCGACGCTCGGCGAATCCGTCACCGAGGCCACCATCGGCCGCTGGTTCAAGAAGGCCGGCGACCCGGTCGCCGTCGACGAGCCCCTGGTGGAGCTCGAGACCGACAAGGTCACCATCGAAGTCCCCGCGCCCTCCGCGGGCACGCTGAGCGAGATCATCGCCGCCGACGGCGCGACCGTCGCCGTCGGTGCGCTGCTCGGCCAGATCAATGACGGCGCCGCCCCGGCCGCCAAGCCGGCTGCTGCAGCTCCCGCCAAGGTGGCCGCACCGGCTGCCGCGGCTTCTGCCGCCCCGGCCCCGGCCGCGCCGAAGGCGCCGCCGGCCGATGCGCCGCTCGCCCCGTCCGTGCGCAAGCTGTCGGCCGAGACCGGCATCGACGCCTCGACCGTCCCGGGCTCCGGCAAGGACGGCCGTGTCACCAAGGGCGACATGCTGGCTGCGATCGAGCGCGCCGCCTCGGCGCCGACCCCGGTCAACCAGCCCGCCGCCGCGGTTCAGGTTCGCGCGCCGTCGCCGGCCGATGACGCCGCCCGCGAAGAGCGCGTCAAGATGACCCGCCTGCGCCAGACCATCGCGCGCCGCCTCAAGGACGTGCAGAACACCGCGGCCATGCTCACGACCTTCAACGAGGTCGACATGACCAACGTCATGGCGCTGCGGGCCCACTACAAGGACGCGTTCGAGAAGAAGCACGGCGCCAAGCTCGGCTTCATGGGCTTCTTCACCAAGGCCGTCGTGCAGGCGCTGAAGGACATCCCGGCGGTCAACGCCGAGATCGACGGCACCGACCTGATCTACAAGAACTACTACCACATCGGCGTCGCCGTCGGCACCGACAAGGGCCTCGTCGTGCCCGTGGTGCGCGACTGCGACCACAAGTCGATCTCCGATATCGAGAAGAGCATCGCCGATTTCGGCCGCCGCGCCCGTGACGGCCAGCTCAAGATCGACGAGATGCAGGGCGGCACCTTCACCATCACCAATGGCGGCATCTATGGCTCGCTGATGTCGACCCCGATCCTGAACGCGCCGCAGTCCGGCATCCTCGGCATGCACAAGATCCAGGAGCGCCCGATGGTCGTCGGCGGCAAGATCGAGGTTCGCCCGATGATGTACCTGGCGCTGTCCTACGATCACCGCGTCATCGACGGCAAGGAAGCCGTCACCTTCCTGGTCCGCGTCAAGGAGAGCCTAGAAGATCCGGCGCGCCTGGTGCTCGATCTCTGAGATCGTATCGCGCGCGGCGCCCGATCGGCTCGGGCGCCGCGATCTGTTGGGTGCTCACATTTGGGGATCAAAATGACGGATAAGGTCGTTGTCATCACCGGCGGCAGCCGCGGCATCGGGCGGGCGACCGCGATCGCGGCGGCCGCGCGCGGCTATCGCGTCGTGGTCGGCTATGCCAGCAACAAGAAGGCCGCCGACGAGGTCGTCGCGCAGATCGAGGCCGCCAACGGCAAGGCCATCGCGGTGAAATGCGATGTCGCCGAGGAAAGCGACATCCTCGCCCTGTTCAAGGAAGCCGACGAGCTGGGCACGCTTGGCGCGCTCGTCAACAACGGCGGCATCGTCGGCAAGAGCGGCGTGCGCGTGGACGAAATGTCGGCCGAGCGCATCCAGCGCGTGATGGCGGTGAACGTGACCGGCTCCATCCTCTGCGCGCGCGAAGCCATCAAGCGGATGTCGACGAGGCACGGCGGCGAGGGCGGCGTCATCGTCAACCTTTCGTCCGTTGCTGCCAGGCTCGGCGCCCCCAACACCTATGTCGATTACGCCGCGTCCAAGGGCGCGGTGGATTCCTTCACCGTCGGCCTCGGCCACGAGGTCGCGGGGGAAGGCATCCGCGTTGCCGCCATCCGTCCCGGCCTGATCGACACCGAGATCCACGCGGCCGGCGGCGAACCCGACCGCGCCCATCGCCTGGCCCATATGGTGCCGATGAAGCGCGTCGGCACCGCCGAGGAAATCGCCAATGCCATCGTCTGGCTGATGTCGGACGAGGCCTCCTACGTCACCTGCGCGATCCTCGACGTGTCGGGCGGTCGCTAGCACACGATCAAGGGCGGGCGGCGGTCTGCCGACACGATCGCGCCCGCGTAATTGTCACAGAGCTTAGCTACGGGACTTTCTCTCATGGCTACCTACGATCTCGTCGTCATCGGCACCGGACCGGGCGGTTACGTCTGCGCGGTGCGCGCAGCCCAGCTCGGCATGAAAGTCGCCGTGGTCGAAAAGAACGCCACGCTCGGCGGCACCTGCCTGAACGTCGGCTGCATGCCGTCGAAGGCGCTGCTCCACGCCTCCGAAATGTTCGAGGAAGCCGGCCATTCCTTTGCGAAGATGGGCGTGGCGGTCTCGTCGCCGAAGCTCGATCTGCCCGCGATGATGAACTTCAAGCAGCAGGGCATCGACGGCAACGTCAAGGGCGTCGACTTCCTGATGAAGAAGAACAAGATCGACGTGCTCAAGGGCACCGGCAAGATCCTCGGGACCGGCAAGGTCGAGGTCTCCGCCGACGGCAAGTCGCAAGTCATCGAAACGAAGAACATCGTCATCGCCACCGGCTCCGACATCGCGCGTCTCAAGGGCATCGAGATCGACGAGAAGCGCATCGTGTCGTCCACCGGTGCGCTGTCGCTCGACAAGGTGCCGGAGAAATTGCTGATCGTCGGCGCCGGCGTGATCGGCCTCGAGCTCGGCTCGGTCTGGCACCGCCTCGGCGCCGAAGTCGTGGTCGTCGAATTCCTCGATCGCATCCTGCCCGGCATGGACGGCGAGATCGCCAAGCAATTCCAGCGCATCCTCGAGAAGCAGGGCTTCGCGTTCAAATTGGGGGCCAAGGTCACCGCGGTCGACACCTCCGGCAAGACGCTGAAGGCGACGATCGAGCCCGCCGCCGGCGGCGCTGCCGAGACGCTGGAAGCCGACGTCGTGCTCGTCTGCATCGGTCGCGTGCCCTACACCGACGGTCTCGGCCTGAAGGAAGCCGGCGTCGCGCTCGACGCGCGCGGCCGCGTCGAGATCGACGCGCACTTCTCGACCAACGTGAAGGGTATCTATGCCATCGGCGACGTCGTCGCGGGCCCGATGCTCGCGCACAAGGCCGAGGATGAAGGCGTTGCAGTCGCCGAGATCATCGCCGGACAGGCCGGCCACGTGAACTACGACGTCATTCCGGGCGTCGTGTATACCACGCCGGAAGTGTCCTCCGTCGGCAAGACCGAGGAGGAACTGAAGCAGGCGGGCGTCGGTTACACCGTCGGAAAGTTTCCGTTCACCGCCAATGGCCGCTCCAAGGTCAACCAGACCACTGACGGCTTTGTGAAGATTCTCGCAGATGCGAAGACTGATCGCGTGCTCGGCGTGCACATCATCGGCCGCGAAGCCGGCGAAATGATCCATGAAGCCTGTGTTCTCATGGAATTCGGCGGCAGTGCCGAGGATCTCGCGCGCACCTGCCACGCCCATCCGACCCGCTCGGAGGCCGTCAAGGAAGCCGCGCTTGCGGTCGGCAAGCGGGCCATCCATATGTGATGATCGAAAGTCCGGCGTAGGCCGGGTCGAGATCATAGCGATGCTGCGCCGCCTCCTTCAACCGGTCTGGGTCCTGCTTGCGATCATCTTCCTGATCGAAGCCTGGCTGTGGGACCATCTCGAGCCGATCGTTGCGCGGGTGGTGGCGTGGATTCCGCTCCGCGCGCTCAAGCAGTGGCTTGCCGACCGGGTCGATTCGCTGTCGCCGGCGATGACGCTGATTGTCTTCGTCGTGCCGGTGATCCCGCTGTTTCCGCTCAAGCTGGTCGGCCTCTGGCTGCTCGCGCATGAATATTGGACCAGCGCGGTCTTCATGATCGTGTTCGCAAAGCTGGTCGGCGTCGGCGTCACCGCCTTCGTGTTCGACGTGACGCGCCCGAAACTGCTGGAGATGCCCTGGTTCGAGGCGCTCTATAATTTCGTGATGGCGCTGCGGGCCAAGGCCACGGCGCTGGTCGAGCCGATCAAGCGGCGCATTCGCGAGATGATCAGCGGCGACGGCGAGGGCTGGGCGGCGCGCACGCTGCGCGTGATCGCGCGCTTCCGCAAAAGCGTGCATCAGACCAGCAAGCCTCTCTAAGCAGGACTCTCCGTTTCGTCATCCTTCGGGGCACGCTCCGCTCGCGCCTCGGGATGATGGAGCAAAAGCCTTGCGTCTCAATGCAGATGCAGCAAGTGCGGCTGGAATAAGCCGAGCGCCGTCATCACGATGCCGGCGAGCGTCACCAGGCCGGAGACCCAGGCCAACGCGATGATGCCGGTGATGATGGTGGCCGAGGCCAGCACGATGCCGATCTGGAACGCGGCCGAGGCCAGCTCGAAGTGGTGGTATTTCGCGGTCGCCTCGTCGCGCGCATGCTCGGCGTGCTTGGCGCGTTCGGAGAGCTGCTCCGAACCCTCGCCGGTTTCCGGCTCCGAGCGATAGCGCGCCGCGGTCTTCTGCCAATCGTCGATCTGCTTCTGCAGCGCGGCCCTTGCCGCCTCGTCGGTGGTTGTCGCGAGGTTCAGCTTGCCCTGCTCGGCCGCGGTAATCACCACGGTGCGGCGGATGCTCTTGGCCTGGAAGAATGCCCAGAGATTGGCACCCTCGACGTTCTTGCTGATCGATTCGGTCTGGGCGGCCTTGCCGAGCGTCTCCGAGATAGCCAGGAACAGCGCCAGCACCGCGATCAGGAGCGCGATCTTCTTGTTCGAGCCGGACGCGTGCTCGGCGTGCTCGGCATGCTCCATGCTTTCGTGTGCGCTCATGATTCCCCTCCGGATGAGACCGCGCCACGATTGCCGAATGCGGTGCACAAGGCAAGGGCCGAACGGTTTTGGGTAACCGTCTGAAGATGAACGGCGCATGACGGCGGGCCAAAGCCCGCGCTTTATTTTTTCAGAACCGAACGTTCAACCTCGGGGATGCGCGGAGCGATAGACTTCCAGCAGCCGCTCGGAATCGATGCCGGTGTAGACCTGCGTGGTCGAGAGCGAGGAATGGCCGAGCAATTCCTGGATGGCGCGCAAGTCGCCGCCGCGCGAGAGCAGGTGCGTGGCGAAGGAATGGCGGAGCGCGTGCGGCGTGGCGCTGTCGGGAAGGCCCAGCGCGCCGCGCAGCCGCTCCATCGCGAGCTGGATGATGCGCGGGCTCAAGGGCCCGCCGCGCGCGCCGACGAAGATCGGCCCCTCGGGGCTGAGTTGATGCGGGCAAATCGCGGCATAGTCCGCGATCAATTGCAGCACGTTTTGCAGCACCGGCACCATGCGCGTCTTGTTGCCTTTGCCTGTCACGACCAGTACGTCGCCTTCGCCGGGACGCGGCACCTCGCGGCGCTTCAGGCCGAGCGCCTCGGAGATGCGCAGGCCCGAGCCATACAGCAGCGCCATCACCGCAGCGTCGCGCGCCAGGATCCAGGTCTCGCGGTCCTCGCCGGCGCGCTCGTCGGCGTCGGCCAGGCGTTTCGCTGCTTCCATGTGAATCGGCTTCGGCAGGCTCTTCGCAACCTTTGGCGCGCGGATTGCGGACAATGCACCGACCTTGCCCTTGCCCTCGCGCTCGAGGAAGCGGCCGAACGAGCGCAAGCCCGCCAGCGCGCGCATCAGCGATCGCCCGCCGATCTCCTCTGTCCGGCGCATCGCCATGAAGGCGCGCACGTCGCTCGCCTCGAGCGCGGAAAATGCCTTGAGCGTCACCCGCGCGCCCCAGTGTCCGGCCAGGAAGGCGAGGCACTGCCGCAAGTCGCGGCCATAGGCCTCCAGCGTCTTCGGCGACAGCCGTCGCTCGGCGCCGAGATGCGACAGCCAGCGTGCCATCTCCTGCGTGACGGATGCGTCGGCGCAGTCGAGCTCGAGCGGCTGGATGGGCTGATCGGTTCGGGCCATGTCCGTGTCTTAAGTCCGTGTCTTAAGGGCTATTGGCGCTGCTCATCTCCTGATTATATCGCACTGCCTTCGTTTACCGTTCGCTAAGAGAGCGAAGCGGTGGGAAAGCGTTTTCGAGCGAAGTGGACGCCGGTTCGCGTGAAGAAAGCGCGTCAAAACGAGAAGCTGGAGATTTGGTTCTGATTCAATCAGAAACCAAATCTCTAGCCCGCTCGGATTCAGGGTTTCTGCTTCAATGGACCATACCACGCGCCCCGGCCCAGCCTCTGCATCGACGACTCGTGTCGTCGACGTGCTGGTGCCTGTCGCGCTGAACCAGACCTATTCCTACCGCGTTCCGCGCGGCATGGAGCTTGCGCCCGGCGACGTGATCGGCGTTCCGCTGGGGCCGCGCGAAGTGGTCGCGGTGGTGTGGGCGGAGAATGCCAATCCGGATCCGCGGCTGCACAACCGGCTCAAGGACGTCAGCGAGAAGCTCGATGTTCCGCCGCTGAAGCCGGAGCTGCGCCAGCTGGTCGACTGGGTCTCCAATTACACCCTGTCGGCACGCGGCATGGTGCTGCGGATGACGCTGCGGATGGGCGAAAATCTCGGGCCGGAGCGGATGCGGCTCGGCGTGCGGCTGGTCGGCGAGCCGCCGCGGCGCCTGACGCCGGCGCGCCAGCGGGTGATCGAGGTGCTGTCGGACCGCTTGCTGCACGGCAAGTCGGAGGCGGCGCGGGAGGCCGGCGTCAGTTCCGGCGTGATCGACGGCCTGGTTGACGAAGGCACCCTCAAGGTCGAGGCGATGCCGCCGCCGGCACCGCCGCCCGTTCCGGATCCCTCCTATGCGCAGCCGGATTTTTCACGCGAGCAGCGCAGCGCCGTCGACGTGATGCGGACGCTGGCTGCGAACGGCACCTTCCACGTCGCGCTGCTCGACGGCGTCACCGGCTCGGGCAAGACCGAGGTGTATTTCGAGGCCGTTGCGGAAACCATCCGTCGCGGAAAACAGTCGCTGATCCTGATGCCGGAGATCGCGCTGACCGGCCAGTTCCTCGATCGCTTCGCGCAGCGCTTTGGCGTGCGGCCGATCGAATGGCATTCTGAATTGACGCCGCGCACCCGCGCACGCAATTGGGCGGCGATCTCCGCTGGCACCGCGCCGGTCGTGGTCGGCGCGCGCTCGGCGCTGTTTCTGCCCTATGCCGATCTCGGCCTCATCGTGGTCGATGAAGAGCACGACCAGGCCTACAAGCAGGACGACGGCGTGCACTACCACGCCCGCGACATGGCGGTGGTGCGCGCGCACATCGCCAGGATTCCGGTCGTGCTGGCCTCCGCGACGCCGTCGGTGGAGTCCGAGGTCAATGCGCGCAAGAACCGCTACCAGCGCATCGCGCTGCCCTCGCGCTTCGGCGGCCAGCACATGCCGCATATCGAGGCGATCGATCTGCGGCGCGAGCCGCCCGCGCGCGGCCGCTTCATCTCGCCGCGGCTTGCCGGCGAGATCAGAATCGCGATCGAGCGGCGCGAGCAGGCGCTGCTGTTCCTCAACCGCCGCGGCTATGCACCGCTGACCTTGTGCCGTGCCTGCGGCCATCGCTTCGCCTGCACCATCTGCGATGCCTGGCTGGTCGATCATCGCTTCCGCCAGCGCCTCGTCTGTCACCATTGCGGTTTCTCGATGCCGCGCCCGCATATCTGCCCGAACTGTTCGGCCGAGGAATCGCTGGTCGCGGTCGGTCCCGGCGTCGAGCGCCTGCAGGAGGAGGCGGCCGCGCTGTTCCCGGAAGCGCGCGCCATGGTGCTGTCCAGCGACCTCATCACCTCGATCGAGACGATGCGCTCGGAGCTCGCCGAGATCGCGGAGGGCCGCGTCGACATCATCATCGGCACGCAACTCGTGGCAAAGGGCCACAATTTCCCGCGGCTCAATCTGGTCGGCGTGGTCGATGCGGATCTTGGCCTCAGCAACGGCGATCCGCGCGCAGCGGAGCGCACCTGGCAATTGCTCAATCAGGTGATCGGCCGCGCCGGACGCGAGCAGGGCCGCGGCGTCGGCTACCTCCAGACCCATCAGCCCGATCATCCCGTGATGAAGGCGCTGATCGCCTGCGACCGCGAGGCCTTCTACGACAGCGAGATCGAGCTGCGCGAGCGCACCGGCTATCCACCGTTCGGCCGGCTGGCGAGCCTGATCGTCTCCGCCGGCGACCGTCCGACCGCGGAAGGCTTTGCCCGCAAGCTCGCCGCAGTGGCGCCGCTCGACGAGCGGATCCAGGTGCTCGGCCCCGCTGAAGCGCCGCTCGCCGTCATCAAGGGCCGCTACCGCTTCCGCATCCTGGTGAAGTCGCTGCGCAATGTCGACCTGCCGCAATATCTGCGCGAGTGGCTCGATGCAGGTCCCAAGACCAAGGGCAATCTGAAGCTCGAGGTCGACGTCGATCCGCAGAGCTTCCTGTAGAGCATGATCCGGAAAAGTGTGAGCGGTTTTCCGACAAGATCATGCGCAAGACAAAGAAGTAGAGCGGGATGACGGATAGAAGAGTAGTCATCGCGCTCTACTGAGCCCGCAAAAGCAAAAGCCTGCCGTCATTTGCGACGGCAGGCCTTTTTTGGGCGCGAAGCAGGCCTCGCGGCCGTTACGCAACGCAACGCTTACTGAAGGCGCTTAGGAGACGACTTCCGCGGTGACGCGGCCGACGCCGGCACCCGTGAGGCCGATGGCGCGGGCAGCACCGGTGGAGAGGTCGAGGACACGGCCGCGAATGAACGGACCGCGGTCATTGATGGTGACGACCACGCTCTGGCCGCGATGGGTGACACGCAGCTTGGTGCCGAACGGCAGCGAACGGTGCGCCGCAGTCATGGCGTTCTGGTTGAAGCGCTGGCCCGACGCCGTCCGGCTGCCGGACTCGTTGCCGTAAAAGGAAGCCATCCCAGAGAACGAGTGGCCGCCGGACGGCTGGATCGATGCATTGGCGTCGCGCCAGGACGAGCCTTCGGCGCGGGCGTGGTGATGATGGTGGTGGCGATGATGGTGGTGCCGGGACTTTGCGGACGCCTCGGTCACGCTGCCCCCGACCAAAATAGTTGCGGCTACAAACGCAAGCGCCGTACGCGAGCGGGTTACGTTGCCCGCCGCCTTCTTGATATTCAGCATTGATAAGACCCTCAGACAGTATTGCCGCTAACGCGGCAAGTGGAACCCCCGTCCCTTCGTTGACCAAGGCCGTTTGGTTTCCCAATGAGGCACGAATTGGGCAGTAAATCCCGATTGTCTCGTGCTGAAATATCTTGTTACCGACTCGGGGTAGTCGATCGAGGTTCCGTAATCTTGCTATTTAACCAATTTTTAACAACAAATATACTTACCAATACTGATTATCGAGGCTACAGTAAGTTTTCGGTAAGTAATCGCCAAATGAAACCGCAGCTCGTCCGGAGTTCCCTGCGCGCTCGGCCATAGGCCTATGCAAATTTCGATGGAACAAAATCGAGGCGGCGCGAATCGGGTCCGGCGCGCCGGATTTCCGCGCGCCAAATTTTCCGGTTTGGCCGCCGGTCGCGAACGGCAAAAAGCGCATGCGACAAGGCGGCACTCACGATGCCGTCATGTTGCGACTGCGCGCCTGCTATGTTAGCAAAGCCGCGATTTTAACGAGCCCGGCACCTCCCGTGCTGGTCGAAAATCGAAGTCCCGCTTGAATTCCAAGGGCTTGGATCGCTAGGCGCCGCTTCGTGGCGACGGTTTTTCCCTTGCGAGTTTGACAGCAAAAAGAGCGCGTCTGTGGCTGCAGAAGATACGTCCGTTTCAGGTGTGTCCGGTCGTTATGCAACGGCCTTGTTTGAGTTGGCGCGCGACGAGCAATCCGTCGATCAAGTCCGGGCCGATCTCGACAAATTCGATGCCTTGCTGAACGAAAGCGCGGATCTCAAGCGCCTCGTCCGCAGCCCGGTGTTCGCGGCCGACGCCCAGCTGAAGGCTCTCTCGGCCGTGCTGGCCAAGGCCGGCATCGCCGGCATCTCCGCCAACCTCCTCAAGGTGCTGACCGCCAACCGCCGCCTGTTCGTGGTGGCCGACGTTATCCGCGGCTACCGCGCCCTCGTCGCCAAGTTCAAGGGCGAGGCGACTGCGGAAGTCACCGTCGCCGAGCAGCTCAGTGACAAGAATCTCGATGCCCTCAAGGTTGCCCTGAAGTCGGTGACCGGCAAGGACGTCGCGCTGAACGTGAAAGTCGATCCCTCGATCATCGGTGGCCTCGTCGTCAAGCTGGGCAGCCGCATGGTGGATGGTTCGCTTCGCACCAAACTCAATTCGATCAAGCACGCGATGAAAGAGGCAGGCTGATGGACATCCGCGCCGCGGAAATTTCCGCGATCCTCAAGGACCAGATCAAGAATTTCGGGCAGGAAGCTGAAGTCTCCGAAGTCGGACAGGTGCTGTCCGTCGGCGACGGTATCGCCCGCGTCTACGGTCTGGACAACGTCCAGGCCGGTGAAATGGTCGAGTTCGAGAACGGCACCCGCGGCATGGCGCTGAACCTCGAAACCGACAACGTCGGCGTCGTTATTTTCGGTGCCGACCGCGAGATCAAGGAAGGCCAGACCGTCAAGCGTACCCGCGCCATCGTGGACGCGCCCGTCGGCAAGGGCCTGCTCGGCCGCGTCGTCGACGCGCTCGGCAACCCGATCGACGGCAAGGGTCCGATCCAGGCCGAGAAGCGCATGCGCGTCGACGTCAAGGCGCCCGGCATCATTCCGCGCAAGTCGGTGAGCGAGCCGATGGCGACCGGCCTCAAGGCGATCGACGCCCTGATCCCGATCGGCCGCGGCCAGCGCGAGCTGATCATCGGTGACCGCCAGACCGGCAAGACCGCGATCGCGCTCGACACCATCCTGAACCAGAAGCCGCTGAACGCGCAGCCCGACGAGAACATCAAGCTGTACTGCGTCTACGTCGCCGTCGGTCAGAAGCGTTCGACCGTCGCCCAGTTCGTGAAGGTGCTGGAAGAGCAGGGCGCGCTCGAATATTCGATCGTCGTCGCCGCCACCGCCTCCGATCCGGCGCCGATGCAGTACATCGCGCCGTTTACCGGCTGCACCATGGGCGAGTACTTCCGCGACAACGGCATGCACGCGGTCATCATCTATGACGATCTCTCCAAGCAGGCCGTCGCCTACCGCCAGATGTCGCTGCTGCTGCGCCGTCCGCCGGGCCGCGAAGCCTATCCGGGCGACGTGTTCTATCTGCACTCCCGCCTGCTCGAGCGCGCGGCGAAGCTGAACAAGGACCAGGGCTCGGGCTCGCTGACGGCGCTGCCGATCATCGAAACCCAGGCCAACGACGTGTCGGCCTACATCCCGACCAACGTCATCTCGATCACCGACGGCCAGATCTTCCTGGAAACCGACCTGTTCTTCCAGGGTATCCGCCCCGCGGTGAACGTCGGTCTGTCGGTGTCGCGCGTCGGCTCGTCGGCGCAGACCAAGGCCACCAAGAAGGTCGCCGGCAAGATCAAGGGCGAGCTCGCGCAGTACCGCGAAATGGCGGCGTTCGCGCAATTCGGCTCCGACCTCGACGCCTCGACCCAGCGTCTGCTCAACCGCGGTTCGCGCCTGACAGAGCTGCTGAAGCAGCCGCAGTTCTCGCCGCTGAAGATGGAAGAGCAGGTCTGCGTGATCTGGGCCGGCACCAACGGCTATCTCGATCCGCTCCCGCTCAACAAGGTGCGCGCGTTCGAGGACGGCCTGCTCTCGCTGCTGCGCGGCAAGCACGTCGAGATCCTCAACTCGATCCGCGACACCCGCGACCTCACCGACGACACCGCTGCCAAGCTGAAGTCGGTGGTCGAGGGTTTTGCCAAGACGTTTGCATAACGAATGGGGCGTCGCCCGGCTCGCCGCCGGGCGTGACGAACGGAGGCTTGCGATCTGACCGTTGTGGTCGGATCGCCGGGGTGAACGAAGAATGGCGTCACTTAAAGACATGCGCGTCCGCATCGCCTCCACCAAGGCGACGCAAAAGATCACCAAGGCCATGCAGATGGTCGCAGCATCCAAGCTGCGCCGTGCGCAGACCGCCGCGGAAGCGGCGCGTCCCTATGCCGACAAGATGAGCGCGGTGATCTCCAATATCGCCAGCGCCGCCGCGGGCTCGCCCGGCGCGCCGGTTCTGCTGGCCGGCACCGGCAGGGATCAGGTTCACCTGCTGCTGGTCTGCACCGGCGAGCGCGGCCTGTCCGGCGCCTTCAATTCCTCGATCGTGCGCCTGGCGCGCGAGCGCGCCCTCGCGCTGATGGCGCAGGGCAAGGACGTGAAGTTCTTCTGCGTCGGCCGCAAGGGCTACGAGCAGCTGCGCCGCCAGTTCGACAAGCAGATCGTCGAGCATCTCGATCTGCGCAGCGTCCGCCAGCTCGGCTTCGTCAACGCCGAGGACATTGCCAAGAAGGTCCTGGCCCGTTTCGAGGCCGGCGAGTTCGACGTCTGCACGCTGTTCTATTCGCGCTTCAAGTCGGTGATCGCGCAGATCCCGACCGCCCAGCAGGTCATCCCGCTGGAGGTGGCTGCACCCGCGGCCAATGCGGCTCCCTCGACCTCCTACGAATATGAGCCCGAGGAAGACCAGATCCTTGGCAGCCTGTTGCCGCGAAATCTCGCGGTCCAGATCTTCCGCGCGCTGCTCGAGAACAACGCCTCGTTCTACGGTGCGCAGATGAGCGCGATGGACAACGCGACGCGCAACGCCGGTGAAATGATCCGCAAGCAGACGCTGGTCTACAACCGCACGCGTCAGGCGCAGATCACCAAGGAACTGATCGAAATCATCTCGGGCGCCGAGGCCGTCTAAGGCAGATTTCGAAGGAGAACAGTCCATGGCTACAGCAGCCAACCAGGTCGGTCGCGTCACCCAGGTCATCGGCGCCGTCGTCGACGTGCAGTTCGAAGGCCACCTCCCGGCCATTCTCAACTCGCTCGAGACCAAGAACGGCGGCAACCGCCTGGTGCTCGAAGTCGCCCAGCATCTCGGCGAATCCACCGTGCGCACGATCGCGATGGACACCACCGAAGGTCTGGTCCGCGGCCAGGAAGTGACCGACACCGGCGCGCCGATCCGCGTTCCCGTCGGTGAAGGCACGCTCGGCCGTATCATCAACGTCATCGGCGAGCCGATCGACGAAGCGGGTCCCGTCAAGTCGGAAGGCCTGCGCGCCATCCACCAGGAAGCGCCGAGCTACACCGACCAGTCGACCGAAGCCGAAATTCTCGTCACCGGCATCAAGGTCGTGGACCTGCTCGCGCCCTACGCCAAGGGCGGCAAGATCGGCCTGTTCGGCGGCGCCGGCGTCGGCAAGACCGTGCTGATTCAGGAGCTGATCAACAACGTCGCGAAGGCGCACGGCGGCTACTCCGTGTTCGCCGGCGTCGGCGAGCGCACCCGCGAGGGCAACGACCTCTATCACGAGTTCATCGAGTCCAAGGTCAACGCCGATCCGAAGAATCCGGATCCGAGCGTGAAGTCGAAGTGCGCGCTGGTGTTCGGCCAGATGAACGAGCCGCCGGGCGCCCGCGCCCGCGTCGCGCTCACCGGCCTGACCATCGCGGAAGACTTCCGCGACAAGGGCCAGGACGTGCTGTTCTTCGTCGACAACATCTTCCGCTTCACCCAGGCCGGCTCGGAAGTGTCGGCGCTGCTCGGCCGTATCCCGAGCGCCGTGGGTTATCAGCCGACGCTGGCCACCGACATGGGCGCGCTGCAGGAGCGCATCACCACCACGCAGAAGGGCTCGATCACCTCGGTGCAGGCCATCTACGTTCCGGCCGACGACTTGACCGACCCGGCGCCCGCGACCTCGTTCGCGCATCTTGACGCGACCACGACGCTGTCGCGCTCGATCGCCGAAAAGGGCATCTACCCCGCGGTGGACCCGCTCGACTCGACCTCGCGCATGCTCTCCCCGCTGGTCGTCGGCGAGGAGCACTACGCGGTCGCCCGTCAGGTCCAGCAGGTGCTGCAGCGCTACAAGGCGCTCCAGGACATCATCGCCATTCTCGGCATGGACGAACTCTCGGAAGAGGACAAGCTGACGGTGGCCCGCGCCCGCAAGGTCGAGCGCTTCATGTCGCAGCCGTTCCACGTCGCCGAAATCTTCACGGGATCGCCGGGCAAGTTCGTCGAGCTCGCCGACACCATCAAGGGCTTCAAGGGCCTGGTCGAAGGCAAGTACGATCACCTGCCGGAAGCCGCCTTCTACATGGTCGGCACCATCGAAGAAGCCGTCGAGAAGGGCAAGAAGCTCGCCGCTGAAGCGGCTTAAGCTTCATGATGTCGTCATCGCCGGACTTGATCCGGCGATCCATCGCACGAGAAGTATTTTGACTGATGGACCCGCGGTCGAGCCCGCGGGTGACAGCGCAAAGAACGGAAAGACCATGGCCACCTTCCACTTCGATCTCGTCTCTCCGGAAAAGCTCGCCTTCTCGGGCGAGGTCGATCAGGTCGACATCCCCGGCGTCGAGGGTGATTTCGGCGTGCTGGCCGGACATGCGCCGGTCGTGGCCGCGATCCGTCCGGGCATTCTCACCATCACCACCGGCGGCAGGCACGAGAAGATCATCGTGCTCGGCGGCATCGCCGAGGTCTCCGACAAGGGGCTGACCGTGCTCGCCGACGTCGCGACCGCGCTTGCGGACATCGATCGCGCGAAGTTCGCCGAGACGATCAACGAGATGCAGGAGAAGCTCGCCGAGAAGGAGGGCTCCGAGCTCGATCACGCCATCGAACGGCTCGACCACTTCAAGAGCATCCAGCAGCAGCTCAGCTCCACGGCTATGCACTAAGCCGCGGTTGCTGACCGGCGATCGCGCCTTTGCGTCGAGTGAGCCGACCCCCTTAGTGGAATAGCTCACACTCTTCCAGTCATCGCCTGAGCAGGCTTGAATAATTCAACGCTCGCCACGCCCTGGCGAGCGTTCAATGCTTGTTGCGCGCGAGACTGTCTGGCGGCATTCTCCCCGGCATATCTGGGTTCGGGGGCTGGTACTCATGAAGCGCAAGGTCGCAGCGATCCTCGCGGCCGATATTGCAAGTCAGAGCCGGTTGATTGCCGACGATGAGGAAGAGCCGCTGCGGCGGCTCGCCTCTTCTCGACAAGTCCGCATCTTCGCGGTCGGCCCGAACGAACGACCTGCAAATATGTGAAGCAGCTTACAGCAGGGATCGTGCACAAATGACAAGCTGCAGCGCGACGACGATTTGGCCCGACCGCATCGCGATTTCATTCCTGACATAACGGACAAGCTGCCGTGCTGACCTTCACCACCGATGCTCTCCGCCCGCAGGACCGTTTCGAGCACTGGTGCGAGGTGCGCGGCAAGAGCCTGTTCGGGGTCACGATCGAGCTCGAGCGCGACAAGAGGGCCGATTTCAGCGGGCGCTTCGCCGCGACGCCGGTGGGCAGTGCCGTGCTGGCGCAAATGTCGGCCTCCTCCTACCGCGTCAGCCGGACCGCATCCGACATCGCGCGCGTTCCGAGCAACAGCCTGCATCTCGCCTGGCAGGTGCGCGGCCCCGGCCACATGAATATCGGTCGCGATCGCGTCCAGTTTGTGCGCAACGGCGACCTGGTGTTCGGCCACTCCAATCTTCCGTTTGCCTCGACACCCGAACGGACCGACGGCTTTGACTTCTTCAGCCTCAAGATCCCGGTCACCGACGAGCTCGTGCTCGGCGCGCGAATCGAGGACGCGCCGCCGGTCGCGCTGGCGCGCGATGCGAGCCTGACCCGCCTTGTCGGCGCCATGTTCCGCTCGATGACGCGAGATCTCGCGCTAGCCGGGCAGTTCGCCGGCGACGTTGCGCATATGGTGCGCCTGGCGCTGCTCGCGCGCGGCCGCGTGCGGCCACGCCAGGACGAAATCCGTGCCGCGCTGCATGCCGGCTACCTTCATGCCGCCCGCGAAATTCTGTACCGCGACCTGCATCGCGCCTCGCTCACGCCGGCCGCGGTTGCCGCCGAGCTCGGCATCTCACTGCGGCAATTGCATGCGCTGTTCGAGCCGACCGGCCTGTCATTTGCGCGGACGCTGACCGCGGCAAGGTTGAAGGCGGCGAGGCGCGCGCTCTACGCCATGCGGGAGCGCAGCATCGACGAGATCGCGTTCTCGTGCGGCTTCGACAGCATCGCGACCTTCTATCGCGTCTTCCGCTCGACCTACGGCATGACGCCGGGCGACGCGCGGCGCATTCCGCCGCAGGATCAGCCGGCGAATTCCGCGAACCGGGTCGCGCCACCGCGCGGTAGACCTCCCGGCGGAACGGCACCACGAGATCGACGACACGGTCGAGGCGCTCCCAGCGCCAGGCGTCGAACTCGGCGGGTTGGCCGTTGCGCGGTGTCAGCGGATCGATCTCGTCGTCGCGGCCGGTGAAGCGCAGCGCGAACCATTTCTGGCGCTGGCCTCTGAATTTCGCCAGCCGGTGCGTCTGCGGCCCGTCGTAAGGCGGGAATTCGTAGGTGAACCAGTCGGTCTCGCCGAGAAAGTCGGCGCTCACGACACTGGTTTCCTCCCAGAGCTCGCGCATCGCCGCATCGCGCAGATCCTCGCCCTCGTCGACGCCGCCCTGCGGCATCTGCCAGTCGAGCCCCGGCAGGATGATCTCCGGCCCGTCGCCCTTGAAGCGGTGGCCGATCAGCACACGCCCGTCGGCGTTGAACAGGGCGATGCCCACGTTGGGGCGGTAGGGCTTTTCTGATGACATCTCGGTGGGTACGTCGCGCGTTGACCTGGCCGGCTACCTGGCAGCCAGACCGGCAAATTCCTTCACGACGCGCTCATAGACCGGACGCTTGAACGGCACAATCAGCCCCGGCAGATTCTTCATCGGCTCCCAGCGCCAGGTGATGAACTCGGCCTTGTGGCCGCCGCCCGGATTGGCGACGTTGATCTCGCTGTCCTTGCCGGTGAAGCGCACCGCGTACCATTTCTGGCGCTGGCCGCGGTAGCGGCCCTTCCAGGCGCGCCCCGCAACCGTGCGTGGGATATCATAGATCAGCCAGTCCGAGACCTCGCCAAGCTTCTCCACCGACTTGATGCTGGTCTCCTCATAGAGCTCGCGCCGCGCGGCCTGAAACGTATCCTCGCCGGGGTCGACCCCGCCCTGCGGCATCTGCCAGACATGGGTGTCGTCGACATGCTCGATGCCGCCGGCTCGGCGGCCGATGAACACCAGTCCCTTTGGATTGAGCAGCATCACACCGACGCAGGTCCGGTAGGGCAGATCTTCATAACGTGCCATGCTGCCGCTACCTCGCACAGTTCGGGCGCCGCCCGACCCGGCCCCCCCGGCAAGGTCTCGAGCAGCACCAACGGATTGATCTTTAGCCAGATTTTGATTTCAGCATCGCGGTTGTCAATGGCACAAGCATAATGCCCTTGGAGTCCAGTGTCTTGAGCCAGGCGCCGAGCCGCTCGATCGAGACCGGCAACGCCGAGGCGACGCCCACCGCCGTGCCGCGTTCCTTGGCGATCGTTTCCAGCTTGACCAGCGCGCGGTCGATTTCCGCCGACGTCGGCACCGCGTCGATGGCGAAATCGGCTTTGGCGAACGGCAATGACTGGCCCGCGGAGAGGGTCTGCGCGACGCTACGCGGGGTGGAACCGTCGTCGAAATAGCTCAGGCCGCGCTTGGCCGCTTCGCGGACGATGGGCTGCATCACGGGATTGGCCGCAACGAACCGGCCTCCCATGAAATTGGTGAGGCCGGCATAGCCCTGCATCCGGCTCAGGTGCCAATAGAGACGGTCCATGTTCTGCTCGCTGCTCAGCGTGGTCAGCAGCGTCTGCGGTCCCGGATCATTGTCGGGGAAGTCATAGGGCTCCATCGGGATCTGGAGGAAGATCTCGTGGCGCTGCGCGCGGGCGCGCTCGGCGAGCTTGCCGGGGTCGGCGCCATAGGGCGTGAAGGCCAGCGTCACCGCCGCCGGCAGCTTCATGATCGCGTCGGTGGTCTTGGCGGCGCCGACGCCGAGGCCGCCGATCACGACCGCCACCACGGGCATCTTGGCGGCCTTGGCGCGGTCGGCGTCCGCCGCATAGACGTTGAACGGCTTCAGCCCGTCAGCGGCCACCGGGATCATGCCGTAGCGCGATTTTTCCAGCAGGCGCGGATCGATGCCGGTCATCGCGAGTGGCGGCGTATCGCCATCGGCCTTGTCGGCCGGATCGCCGGCGCCGATCACCACGTCCTGACGCTTGCCGCTGGAGCCGTCGATGATGGTGACAGTCCTTGCGTCGCTGGCTGTGGCCGGCGCCTTGGTGGCGGATTTGGCAGCCGGTTCGGCCGCCACCTGGCCGGCTGGAGCGTGCTTGTCGTCAGCGGCGGCGGGCGGGGGATTGCGGAGCGTGACACGGGCGATCGGCTCGCCCCCGAGCGGGTTGTCGTTGAACAGCGCGATGCCGACAAAGCCGACCAGCACGAGCCCGAGCAGCACGGCGAACGCCTGCATCGCCGTGAATGGCAGGCGAAACCGGCGCGTCCTGCCCACGGCATTCTGCCCAAGCGGCGTGCTCAGTTCGTCGGCCGCTTCTGCCATGACCCTCCCCGAATCAACAGCGCGAACGATAGCACGATGCGGTGCATTCCCGCGCGCCGGCCTCCCCGGCAAAGCACGGTTACGGGTGGACACCGAAAGCAGAAAGGGCGGCCCGCGGGCCGCCCTGTTCGCCGAATCGATCGGATTAAATCAGTTCGCGGCCTTGTTGCCCGGCTTGTCGACCGCGGCCTTGTCGCGCGCAGCCTCCGGCGCCGCCGGCGCGCTCGAGGTCGACTTGATACCGTGGAGCAGGTCGCCGGCGAGCTTGAGCGCCTTGTCGTCCTTGGCATCCGGCGGGACGTAGGACTGCGAGCCGGTCTTCTCGTCGCCGTCGTTCTTCAGATGGCCGCGCAGCGAAGCCTCGCCCTTGGTGTCGGTGCGCGACTTCAGCTCGTCCGGCACGTCCTGCAGCACCTCGATGTCGGGCACGATGCCCTTGGCCTGGATCGACTTGCCCGACGGCGTGTAGTAGCGGGCGGTGGTCAACCGCAGCGCGCCGTTGCCGCTTCCGAGCGGAATGATGGTCTGCACCGAACCCTTGCCGAACGAGCGCGTGCCGACGATCGTCGCGCGCTTGTGGTCCTGCAGCGCGCCGGCGACGATTTCCGAAGCCGAGGCGGAGCCGCCATTGACCAGCACGATGACCGGCTTGCCCTTGGTCAGGTCGCCCGCATGCGCGGTGCGGCGCTGGGTCTCCTCGGCATTGCGGCCGCGGGTCGACACGATCTCGCCCTTCTCCAGGAACGAGTCGGAGACGGTGACCGCCTCCTCGAGCAGGCCGCCCGGGTTGTTGCGGAGGTCGATGATGAAGCCCTTGAGCTTGTCGCCGCCGATCTGGTTCGTGAGGTTGCCGATCTCCCGCTTGAGGCCTTCGGTGGTCTGCTCGTTGAAGGTGGTGATGCGGATATAGGCGATGTCGTCCTGCTCGATGCGCGCGCGCACGGAGCGGACGCGGATGTTGTCGCGCACAAGCGTGACGTCGATCGGATTGTCCTGGCCCTTGCGGATGATCTTGAGCTTGATCTTGGTGTTGACCGGGCCGCGCATCTTCTCGACCGCCTGGTTCAGGGTCAGGCCCTGCACCGCCTCGTCGTCGAGATTGGTGATGATGTCGTTGGCCATGACGCCTGCGCGCGAGGCCGGCGTGTCGTCGATCGGCGAGACCACCTTGATCAGGCCGTCTTCCATCGTGACCTCGATGCCGAGGCCGCCGAACTCGCCGCGGGTCTGCACCTGCATGTCGCGGAAGCTCTTGGCGTCCATGTAGCTCGAATGCGGATCGAGGCCGGTGAGCATGCCGCTGATGGCGGATTCGATCAGCTTGGTGTCATCGGGCTTCTCGACATAGTCGGAGCGCACGCGCTCGAAGACGTCGCCGAACAGATTGAGCTGGCGATAGGTGTCCGCGGTGGCGGCTCGCGCGCTTGAGCCCATGAACACCGCGCGGGGCTGGGTCACGAACAGCGTCAGCGCTGCACCGGTGGCGGCGCTGAGGAGGATTACTGAAGTCTTGCGCATCATCCGCGAACCTTCTCGCCTTCATTTGCGGCCCACCATGGGCCTGGATCGATTGGAGTGCCGTCTTTACGGAACTCGACATACAGCACAGGTTGACTCGCGTTCGTGGCGAGAATGGAGGCGACTTGAGAGGTCGACCCCATGGTCGCGACCGGCTCCCCCGTGAGCACAAACTGTCCGATGTTGACCGAAATGCGCTCCATCCCGGCGATCAGGACATGATACCCGCCACCGGCGTTGAGGATCAAGAGTTGTCCATAGCTGCGGAACGGCCCGGCATAGACCACCCAGCCGTCACACGGCGTCGTGACCTGGGAGCCCGGCTTGGCTGCCAAAGAAATGCCTTTTTGTACGCCCCCGGCGCCGTCGGAACCGCCAAATTCGCGAATCTTGGTGCCATTTACGGGATAGGGGAACAGGCCTTTGGCCGAGGCGAAAGCGACCGCCGGGCTCATGCGGGCCGGGTCCTTGAGCGCCCCCAGATTCGGCTTGCCGTTAATCGTCGCCGGCGCCCCCTGGAGGCTGGCCGTGGCGGCGGCCTTGGCCGCGCTCTTGAGGTCCTGCTCCATCTTGGCGATCAGGGTCTGCAGATTGTCGGCCTGCTTAGACAGCGCGATGGCGCGGGCGCCTTCGGCCTCCATGTCCTTTTCGGCCGCGCTCTGTTGCCGCTGGCGTTCGTCGACCAGCGCCGCCAGCCGGGTCTGGTCTTCCCTCAGCTTGTCGCGGTCGGCCGCCAGCGCGTCGCGCTCGGTGGCGATGGTCTTGCGCAAGGCGACGAGTTCGCCGAGCTCGGCCGCGATCTTCTCGGCGCGACCGCGCAATTCCGGCACGACGGCGCCGAGCAGCATCGCCGTGCGCAGTGATTGCAGCGCATCTTCGGGCCGCACCAGCAGCGCCGGAGGTGTGCGCCGGCCGGCGCGCTGCAAGGCCGCGAGCACCTCGATCACCTCGGAGCGGCGTGAATCGAGCGAGGCGCGGATCTCGCGCTCACGGCCGTCGAGCGGCTGCAGGCGTGCCTCGGCGTCGGCGATCCGCGTCTCGACGCCGCGCACCTGGCCGGCAATGTCGATCAGCTGCTGATTGAGCTTGCTGCGGTCCTGGCCGATCGCGGCGATGTCGGCCTTCAGCTTCTCCTGCAGTTCGGTCGCCTTGCGCTGCTGCTCGCGCGCGGCCTCGAGTTCCTGCTCGCGTTGCTTGATTGCATCGGGAGATGTCTCCGCGGTTGCGGCCTGCTGTGCGGGCGGCGCGGGCTGTTGTGCGGGTGGTGTCGCCTGCGCGTGCGCCGCGGCCAGCGGATATGCGGCGAATATCGCGATCGACAGCGGCAGCGATGCCGGCAGCCGGCGGCGGCGCGCGGTGCCGGCATGCGAAGCCAAATACGAAGCTGTGTCCCGCTTGTGCTGCATTCGCGTGAGTTCAGTGGTTTCGACTGTCCGTCACCACGCCTCACGCGCGGTGATAGGGATGGCCGGCCAGGATGGTGGCGGCCCGATAAAGCTGTTCCAGAAGCATGACGCGGACCATTTGGTGCGGCCAGGTCGCAGAGCCGAATGCAATTCGCAACAAAGCCTTGCGCTGCAATTCAGGCGAAAGTCCGTCCGCACCGCCGATCACGAAGACAGTATGTGCTGTTCCCTCGTCGCGCCAGCGGCCGAGCTGCTGGGCAAAGCTCGCGCTGTCGATGCTCTTGCCGCGTTCGTCGAGCGCGACCAGCGCGTGCTTCTCAGGCAGCAATGCGGAGATCGCCGCAGCCTCCTCGGCGATCCGCGCTCCCGCGTCGCGCGCGCGGCTTTCCGCGATCTCGTGGATCTCGAGGCCGCGAAACCCGAGCTTGCGACCGATATCCTCGAAGCGCTCGCGGTAACGCTCGGCGAGCTCCCGTTCAGGGCCCTGTTTCAGACGACCGATGCAGATCACGACGAGACGCATCAACGCAGACTAGCTGCGCTGCAGCCGATTCGCATCGGCTTCGATACCCCTTAGACCGCCGCGACCGCCGGGTTCTGAGTCCACAATCTCTCGAGATTGTAGAACTCGCGGACCTCGGGTCTGAACACGTGCACGATCACGTCGCCGGAATCGATCAGCACCCAGTCGCAATTGGGCAAGCCCTCGACATGGATGTTCTTGATGCCGTTTTCCTTGAGGCTCTTGGTGACGTTTTCCGCGATCGCGCCGACGTGCCGGTTCACCCGGCCGGTGGTCACGATCATGTAGTCGGAGTACGCCGATTTGCCGCGAAGGTCGATGGTGACCGTCTCTTCCGCCTTCATGTCCTCGAGGCGGGAGAGGATCAGGCTCAGCGTCTTGTCGGCGTCGGGTTGCGCCTTCAAGACCGCAGCTTTGGTCGATGTTTTACGCGTAGGCTTGGCAACCTTGGGTAAAACAGGCTTCGTCGAAGCTGACTTGGACAATACAGATGTGGTCAGGGACCATTCCTTTCACTGTATCGCGGGTGCCGAATCCTCGGCCCCACGCGCCATACTACGCATGTGGGGTTAATGGTTTCAATATTCCAGTAACCCTTTTGCGCTTCATGCCGTTCTCCAGCTCCCGTCCGGGTTCCGAAGGCCGGTCGAAGACAGATTGGATTTCATTCCTGTCAGGAACACCCAGGCCGGCGCCTGCTGGACGGCCAGCCGTGTCGCCTGATTTTCGGGCATGCGATAGCGCGTGAGCGCCTGCGCCGCCGGTGCGGCAAGGGCGCGGAAGCTCTGGGGCGGACGGTCGATCACGGCAATCGGCACATCGGACGCGATGCGCCGCCAATCTTTCCAGCGATGAAATTGCGCGAGATTGTCAGCGCCCATGATCCAGACGAAGTGCACGCCGGAGACACGGCGGCGCAAGTGGATGATCGTGTCCACAGTGTAGCGGGTGCCGATGACAGCTTCGAGACAGCTGATGTCGATGCGCGGATCGTCGGCAACGCGGCGCGCGGCCTCGGCGCGCTCGGCAAGCGCGTGCAGGCCGTCATGGTTCTTCAGCGGATTGCCCGGCGTCAGCAGCCACCACACGCGGTCGAGCTGCAGGCGCTTGAGCGCGAACAGACTGATGGCGCGATGCGCGGCGTGCGGCGGATTGAACGAGCCGCCAAGCAGCCCGATGCGCATGCCGTTGGTATAGAACGGAAGCGCCTGGGCTGCGGATAACGACACGGTCGATGCTTGCTGCAATGGCTTACCGTGCGCGTGCGACAATGATCACGGCCGGGTCTGCCCGGTGCCGTGAACGCGATATTTGAAGCTCGTCAACTGCTCGGCACCGACCGGACCGCGGGCGTGGAACCGGCCGGTGGCAATCCCGATCTCGGCGCCGAAACCGAACTCGCCGCCGTCGGCGAACTGCGTCGAGGCGTTGTGCAGCACGATCGCGGAATCGACCTCGTTGAGAAATCTTTGCGCGGCCGCGGCATCCTCCGTCACGATCGCATCGGTGTGATGCGAGCCGTGATCTTGAATATGCGCAATCGCTTCATCGAGACCGTCGACGATCTTCGCCGAGATGATGGCGTCCTCATATTCCGTGTCCCAGTCCTCGTCGGATGCGGGCTTCACCCTGGCATCGACGCTCTGCACGGCGTCGTCGCCGCGCACCTCGCAGCCGGCATCGAGCAGCATCTCGACCAGCGGCTTCAGGTGCGTCCCGGCGGCCTTGCGATCGACCAGCAGGGTCTCGACGGCGCCGCAGACACCGGGACGGCGCATCTTGGCGTTCAGCACGACCGCCTTGGCCATATCGAGCCTGGCGCTGGCATCGACGTAGATGTGGTTGACGCCCTCAAGATGCGCGAACACCGGAACGCGTGCCTCCGCCTCGACGCGAGCGACCAGGCTCTTGCCCCCGCGCGGCACGATCACGTCGATCGCACCGTTCAGGCCTGACAGCATCATGCCGACCGCGGCGCGGTCGCGCGTCGGCACCAGCGTGATCGCGGCTTCGGGAAGGCCCGCTTCGCGCAGGCCCTGCACCAGGCACTCATGAATGGCGCGGCAGGATCGAAAACTGTCGGAGCCGCCGCGCAGGATCACGGCATTGCCGGACTTCAGGCACAGCACGCCGGCGTCCGCCGCAACGTTCGGACGGCTCTCGAAAATCACGCCGACGACGCCGAGCGGCACGCGCACGCGCTCGATGGTCATGCCGTTCGGCCGCTGCCAGCTCTCGGTGACGACGCCGATGGGATCGGTGATCTCGCGTACGGTCGCAACGCCATCGGCCATGCCGGCGACGCGCGCCTGCGTCAGGGTCAGGCGGTCGACGAAGGCAGAGCTCATGCCGCTCGCGCGCGCCTCGGCGACGTCCTCGGCATTGGCGGCGAGAATCGCAGCAGCATTGCTGCGGATCGCCCGCTCCATGGCCTCGAGCGCCCGGTTCTTCTGCTCCGGCGGCGCCAGCGCCAGCACGCGCGCGGCAGCGCGGGCTCGGGCGGCGAGATCGGACATCAGGGCGGTGAGATCGGCGTTGCCGTCGATCGCCTTCAGGGGGGCGCTCATGAAACTACCAGCTTTGGACTAAGGCCATGTTCTAGCATGGCAATTGAAGGGTGGCGAGGCACGGAACCGGCATGGCAGATGGGCGGCAGGCCGCCCGCTCGGCCCAGCAAGTTATTTGGGCCTATTTGGGCGGGATCGCCCCGGCCGGGCCGATCACGAGGTCGTCGCGATGGATCATCTCGGATCGGCCGCTGATGCCGAGGATGCTCATCACGTCCGGGGAGGAGCGGCCCTTGATCCGCTCGGCGACCTCGGCGTCATAGGCGATCAGGCCGCGGCCGACCTCGCTGGTATCGGGGCCGCGGACGATGACGGCATCGCCGCGGGCGAACTGGCCCTCCACCTTGATCACGCCGGCCGGCAACAGGCTGGCGCCGGCGCGCAGCGCCGTCACGGCGCCGGCATCGATCGTCAGCGTGCCCTTCGGCTCCAGCGTGCCTGCGATCCAGCGCTTGCGCGAGGTGATGGGGTTGGCCGGCGTCAGGAACCAGGTGCAGCGGCCGCCATTGGCGATCGCCTGCAGGGGGTGCTCGATCTTGCCGGAGGCGATCAGCATGTGGGTGCCGCCCGTCGTGGCGATCTTGGCCGCCTCGACCTTGGTGCGCATGCCGCCGCGCGACAGCTCGGACTCGGCGTCTCCCGCCACCGCCTCGATCTCCGAGGAGATGCTCTCGACCACCGGGATCAGCCTGGCGTCGGGATCGAGCGCGGGCGGCGCGGCGTAGAGCCCGTCGATGTCGGACAGCAGCACGAGCAGGTCGGCGCTCGCCATGGTGGCGACGCGCGCGGCGAGGCGGTCATTGTCGCCGTAGCGGATCTCGTTGGTGGCCACCGTGTCGTTCTCGTTGATCACGGGGATCGCGCGCCACTCCAGCAGCTTGCCGATGGTGGAGCGGGCGTTGAGATAGCGGCGGCGCTCTTCGGTGTCCTGCAGCGTCACCAGGATCTGGCCGGCGCCGATGCCGTGCGCCCCCAGCACCTCGGACCAGATCCGCGCCAGCGCGATCTGGCCGACCGCGGCGGCGGCCTGGCTCTCCTCCAGCTTCAGCGGGCCGCGCGGCAGCTTGAGGCGGCTGCGGCCGAGCGCGATCGAGCCCGACGACACCACCATGACCTCGCAGCCTCGCTTGTGGAGCTTCGCGATGTCCTCGACCAGCGCGGCGAGCCAGGACGCGCGCACCTCGCCGGCCTGCGAATCGACCAGCAGCGACGAGCCGACCTTGACGACGATGCGGCGAAAGTTCTTGAGCGCGGGGCGTTTCATGGGTTCGGTCTGGCAGGGAGGTGGAAGCAAGAGGCGCCACGAGGTGGCTCGGAAAATCGATGTGTGCCGTTCAACCCTGCGGCACCGGCGTCGCCCACGGCTCCGCCTGACCCTTGGCCTTGTTGGACACCGGCGCCTCGCCGATCACGTCGACCAGCGCGCGCAGCGCATCCTGCACGCCTTCGCCGGTCGCGCCTGACAGCAGCAGCGGCGTCTTCTTCGCCGCGCGTTTGAGGCGGTCCTTCTGCTTCTTGAGCTCGTCCGGCTCGACCGCGTCGATCTTGTTCAGCGCGACGATTTCGATCTTGTCGGTGAGCTGGCCGCCATAGGCGTCGAGCTCCTTGCGCACGGTCTTGTAGACCTTGCCGGCGTGCTCGCAGGTGGCGTCGACGAGATGCAGCAGCACCCGGCAGCGCTCGACATGGCCGAGGAAGCGGTCGCCGAGGCCGGTGCCTTCATGCGCGCCTTCGATCAGGCCGGGAATGTCGGCCAGCACGAATTCGCGGCCGTCGGCGTTCACCACGCCGAGTTGCGGATGCAGCGTGGTGAAGGGATAATCGGCGATCTTCGGCTTTGCGGCGCTGACCTTGGACAGGAACGTCGACTTGCCGGCATTGGGCATGCCGACAAGGCCGGCGTCCGCGATCAGCTTCAGACGCAGCCAGATCCAGCGCTCCTCGCCGGGCTGGCCGGGATTGGCGTTGCGCGGCGCGCGGTTGGTCGACGACTTGAAATGCGCGTTGCCGAAGCCGCCATTGCCGCCCTCGGCCAGCACGAACTTCTCGCCCACCTTGGTGAAGTCGTGGATCAGCGTCTCGCGATCCTCGTCGAAGATCTGGGTACCGACCGGCACCTTGAGCACGATGTTCTTGCCGTTGGCGCCGTGGCGGTCCGAACCCGAGCCGTTCTCGCCCTTCTGGGCCTTGAAGTGCTGCTGGTAGCGGTAGTCGATCAGCGTGTTGAGCCCGTCGGCCACTTCGATGATGACATTGCCGCCGCGGCCGCCATTGCCGCCGGAGGGACCGCCGAACTCGATGAACTTCTCGCGGCGGAACGCCACGCAGCCGTTCCCGCCGTCGCCGGAGCGGATATAGACCTTTGCTTCGTCGAGGAATTTCATGGTTTTCACTAGTTAGGGCAGGGTGGCCGCGGCGGCAACCCGGAAAGGCCCTGACTTCAGCGAAAAGCCTTAATTTTCGGGCCTTTTTACGGCCCAAGCTCCTTGTTTGAGCATGATCTCCGCGCAAACGCTATGCGTTCGTCGCGGGGGAAAACCGCTTCACACTTTTCCGGATCACGCTCCTAGCCAGGTCTGCGCCGGACCAGGAATTTCTGCATCCCCTCCAGCACCAGCTCGCGGCGCTGGTTGTGCACGGTCGAGCGCAGCGTCACGACGCCGGTGGTCTTACCCGGTGACAGCTCGATCACCTCCAGCGCGGGGTAGATGGTATCGCCGGCATAGACCGGCTTGAGGAACCGGCTCGACTGCTCGAGGAAGCCGACCAGGGAATCCTCGACCATGAACGGAAACAGGCCGGCGCCAGGCGCGGTGTGGATCAAGGTCTGGAAGCCGTGGGCGAGCAGATGCGGCATGCCACGGCTGCGGCAATATTCCAGGTCGTAGTGCACCGGATGGGTGTCGCCGCTCGCGGTCTGGAATGCGGCGAACACCGCCGAGGTCTGGGTGCGGCTCGGCAGCACGAAACGCTCGCCGACCACGAAATCCTCGAACCAGCGCTGCGCGGGGACCATGCGATGCTGGGCGGGGTCGAAGTCGCTCATGCGGCGTTTCCTGCTCTTTTTGTTACCGGGATGGAGCTACCGGTATCGCAGCGGCGCAGGTGCGGCAATCCGTTCAATTCGTCATGCCCGGGCTTGTCCCGGGCATCCACGTCTTTAAAACCGGACGACTCGGGCATAGGCGAGCGGAAGCGACGCCGTCCTTGGCCAGGCCCGACAAAAGAAAGCGCAAGTCGATTTCATGAGCCTGTTCGCAAAGCTGTCCGCCTATGACGACCGCTCGGCGCGGCTGGCCGGCATCGCGCTGATGGTGCTGTCGATCTTCATGTTCTCGTTCGGCGACGCCATGGGCAAGTTTCTGGTCGGCACCTATTCGGTCGGGCAGCTCTTGTTCCTGCGCGCCTGCGCGGCGCTGCTCTTGCTGCTGCCGATCGTATGGCAGCGGCGCGCGGATTTTCTGCATCTGGAACGGCCGTGGCTGCAATTGCTGCGGGTCACGCTGTCGACGCTGGAGGTGGCTGCCTTCTTCCTCGCGACGGTCTATCTGCCGCTTGCCGACGTCATCACCTATTATCTGGCCGGTCCGATCTTCGTCACCGCGATGTCGGCGATCTTCCTGGGGGAAAAGGTCGGCTGGCGGCGCTGGACAGCGATCCTGATCGGCTTCTGCGGCGTGCTGATCGCGCTGCGCCCCTCCGCGCAGACCGTCAGCCTGCCGGCGCTGATCGCGCTCGGCGGCAGCCTGTCGTTTGCGACCCTGATGCTGATCACGCGCAGCCTGCGCAAGACGCCCGACATCGTGATGGCGTCCTCGCAATTCATCGGCACGTTCATCCTGGGCCTCGTGCTCTCGCCGTTCGGCTGGGTGACGCCGTCAGCCGGCAGCCTCGTGCTGTTCTTCACCGCCGGCATCATCTCGGTCGCGGCGCTGTTCTGCGTCAACCGCTCGCTCAAGCTGGCGCCGGCGAGCGTCGTGGTGCCCTACCAATATTCGATGATCGTCTGGGCCGTGATCTTCGGTTTCGTCGTGTTCGGCGACGTGCCGTCCTGGGCCACCATCATCGGTGCCGCTGTTATCATCGCGGCCGGCCTCTACATCTTCGTGCGCGAACAGCAGCTTGGACGCACGGACTCCGCGGTGAATCCGCGGCGTGATTCTTACCCTCCCCTGGAGGGTGGGAGGGTCGGCTCGCATTGAGCGGAGCGACATGTGAGACGGGGTGGGGTGATCTCTCAACACGGGCAGCCCCCGAGTGGAGAGACCGTCACCCCACCCCGCCGCTCATTGCATTCGCGTCGACCCTCCCCCTCCAGGGGAGGGTGAAGATCAGAAGACTCAGCTCTCCCGCCGGGTCGAGTTGCTCCAGCTCTTCAGCGACGCCCAGACGCCGCGCGACAGGCGGAAGCAGTCGACGGGCGTCGAGGAGCCCAGCGCCAGGAAGCGGTGCAGCTGCACGCCGCTCCACTGGAAGCCGCACTTCTCCAGGATATTGCGCGACGACGGATTGACGACGCGGGCGCCCGAGATCAGCTGGTCGAGATCGAACTCCTCGAAGAAGTAATCGATCACCGCGCGTGCGGCCTCGGTGCCGAAACCCTGGCCCCAATAGTCGACGCCGAGCCAGTAGCCCAGTTCGGCCGACGTCTCCTCGCGCCAGTCGATGCCGACCATGCCGATCGGCGTGTGATTGTTCTCGATCAGGAAAACGGTTTCGCGTCCGCCGGCGCCGAGCGCGCGCACGAAGTCGATGGCGTCGTCCTGGGTATAGGGATGCGGCAGGCGGCGGGTGTTCTCCGCGATGCGGCGGTCATTGGCGAGGCGTGCGATTGCTTTTACGTCCGCGAGCGTCGGCTTGCGCAATGTCAGCCGTTCGGTCTCGAGGACGCAAGCTCTTGCCTCACGCAAGGTCGGCGTCGGGATGTCCTGCAACATGTCGAGCTCCTGTGATGCGAAAAAATCGGTACGCAACGCTTGGAACGTCACGCGCGGTCGAAGTGGAACGCGCGCAACAAAAAGGGGAGGCCGGTTATCCCGCCTCCCCTTGGAGCCCTTTGCGACTCCGCCGGTTCAACAGGACCCGGCGGACTCGTATGTGTCCACCGTCTATTCAGCCGCCTCGGCGATCGGGAGTACCGATACGAAGGTGCGGCCGTTGGCTTTAGCCTGGAACGCAACGCGGCCCTCGATCTTGGCGAACAGAGTGTGGTCCGTGCCCATGCCGACATTAAGGCCGGGGTGCCAGGTCGTGCCGCGCTGACGCGCAATGATGTTGCCGGGAGTGACGATCTCCCCGCCGAACGCCTTGATACCGAGGCGCTTGCCTTTGGAATCGCGTCCGTTACGCGATGAACCGCCTGCTTTTTTGTGAGCCATGGCTCGTCTCCGAAATCCTGCGTATGTCTAGGTCAATTCCTTGACGGAATCATTTCACGTTTTGTCACGCTTCACATCTGAAAGCGCGACGATCACTTCTTCTTAAGCCTTGGCCGCGGCCTTCTTGGCCGGAGCCTTCTTGGCGGCCGGCGCCTTTGCGGGCGCCTTCTTCTTGGCCGCCTTCGGCGCGGCGTCCTCGCCATCGGCGGGCGCTGCGACCTTTTCCTTCTTCGGCCGCGGGCCGACGGTCGGCTTGGCGTTATCGGCGAGGATCTCGGTGATGCGAAGCACCGTGAGCTCATCCCGATAGCCGCGCTTGCGGCGTGAATTCTTGCGGCGACGCTTCTTGAACGCGATCACCTTGTCACCGCGCTTGTGCTGCAGCACTTCGGCCGCAACGGACGCGCCTGCCACGGTGGGCGTTCCCAGCACCGGCGTGTCGCCGCCGACCACCAGAACTTCATTCAACTGCACGATCGAACCGACTTCGCCTTCGATCTTGCCTACTTCCAGGACATCATCCGGCACGACGCGGTATTGCTTGCCGCCGGTTTTGATGACTGCGAACATCGTTTTTTTCCTTCGTGTTCAATCCCGGCCTCGGACGGTTCGCCCGGGTCGGCTTTTTGTTCAGTCGCTATGGGTTGCGTGTCTCGTGCGAAGGGAATGAATTCCCAAATGGTCCGCACAAAAACAATCGGCGCGAGAAATCCCCGCGCCGGATGGGGGACTTATAGCCGCAAACGACCGAGAGTCAAGGTGAAGCAGGGCAAAAACCGGCCAAAAATGAAGGGTTTGGCATGGTTTTGGCCCGGATTGGCGACTCAAGCCTGCGCCCGGGTCGCGGTCCGCTCTGGCGACGGATGGTCTGGCACGGGCTGGCCCAGGGTGTCCGCCGCACCCGTGGAGCCGGTTTCGCCGGCAATTCCGTCCATCGAATGGGGCCGGCGCGCAAGCAACCAATCGGGTTCCCCGCCGTTAACGACCCAACCTCAAGCGGGCAGGCACGGGCAAATGGCCGAAGACACTGGATTGACCACGGGCATCGCCCAGCACGGCGCCGAGCGGCTGCCGTCGGTGGATGTCGACAGCTTCAACATCGAGATCAAGGACGAGGACGGTTTTCTCGGCGACCGCGCCAGCAAGGGCGCGTTCCGGGATATTCTCGATCGCTGGCGCAAGCCGCTGCGCAAATCCGACGGGGGAGGACCCGTTCGGCAAGGTGCCGACGGAGGAGATCAACAAGAAGACGCTGGACGCCCTCCTGGTCGGCGACGACACCGAGGCCTCGGCCGTGGTGCACAGCGCGATCGAGGATTTCTCCCAGGAGCTGGCCTATGTCACGCGCCGCTTCCTCAAGACCAAGGCCTGGGCCAAGACCGAGCGCATCGTCGTCGGCGGCGGCTTTCGTGATTCCCGGCTCGGCGAGCTCGTGATCGCCCGCGCCGAGATCATCCTGAAGTCGGAGGACTTCAAGATCGACCTGCAGCCGATCCGCCATCATCCCGACGAAGCCGGCCTGATCGGCGCGCTGCATCTGGCGCCGTCCTGGATCTTCGAGGCCCATGACAGCATTCTTGCCGTCGACATCGGCGGCACCAACATCCGCTGCGGCCTGGTGGAGACCAGCTGGAAGAAGGCGCCCGATCTCTCCAAGGCGGCGGTCTGGAAATCGGAGCTGTGGCGCCACGCTGATGACGAGCCGACGCGCGAAGGCGCGGTGAAGCGGCTCACCAAGATGCTGAAGGAGTTGATTGCCGCCGCCGAGAAGGAGAATCTCAAGCTCGCGCCTTTCATCGGCATCGCCTGCCCCGGGGTGATCAACGCGGACGGCTCGATCGAGAAGGGCGCGCAGAACCTGCCGGGCAATTGGGAGAGCAGCAAGTTCAACCTGCCGGCGAGCCTCATCGAGGCGATCCCCGTCATCGGCGAGCACGACACGGCGATCCTGATGCACAATGACGGCGTCGTTCAGGGCCTGTCGGAAGTGCCGTTCATGCAGGATGTCGGGCGCTGGGGCGTGCTGACGATCGGAACCGGGCTTGGCAATGCCCGCTACACCAATCGCAAGCGGGAGAACGGCAAGGACGAGAAGAAGGCCGAGAAGAAAGACAAGGACGACGAGAGCGAAAAGAGCGAGAAAAAGTCCAAAAAAGCCAAGAAGGCCGACGCTTGAGCCGTCAGGATTCAGCGATCGCGCGCGCTCCATCCGGGCTACGGTCTGCCTTCTCCTTCCCCCTGAAAGGGGGAAGGTCGGGATGGGGGTCAGCCTCAAGCGATGCTGTTTGCGGAGAGAGCAGATCCCCACCCGCTTTGCTCTGGCGAGCAAAGCGACCTCCCCTTTTCAAGGGGAGGTTGGAACGTGCGGCGCCCGGATGAAGCCAACGGGTCGCGCGAACGCGCGCCCGATGACAGGCTCAGCGCAATCCGGGACAAATTCATCCGTGATTACAGCGGCCCCGGACTACGCGCGGTAAGGTTGATCGGTTAGGTTAAGATCGGGTTCGCGTTGCCGTTTCGACGTCGGTCGCTACCGTGGCCCGTGTCGCTCCCGCCGACCGGCGAAGCCGCACTTCCCGGCCAGCAATATTAAGAAGCGGCACGGGACCGCCAGTTTTTGTCGCGTCCTGGCGGTCCCACCACTTTCTACCTCCAATTGATCCGCTCGAAGAAGCCGACGATCTCGGCGGCCGCGCGGTCGGGGTCCTCGCGATGCGGGAAATGCCCGACATCGGGAAACATCTTCAGATCCAGATTGGAGAAGGTCTCCCCGAGCCGGTCGGTCCAGGCATAGGGAAACAGCGGATCGTGTTCGGCCCAGCGGATGCAGGTCGGCACAGTGATCGGCGGCAGCGCGGGGGCTGCGCCCTGCATCATCTTCACGCGCGCCGCATGTGACGCGCGATAATGCGCAAAGCCGCCGGCGAGATTCCCGGGCTTGAAGAAATTGTCGGCGAAGTCGTCGATCACGTCGTCGAACGCAGCCTTGCGGTGCGACCAGTGGTGCAGGAAATGGCCGATATAGGTGCGGCAGCTGTCTCTGCTGGCGCCGACCAGCGCGGGCGCCACCTCCATCTGGTGGAACGACTGGTACCAGATGTGGTTCAGCCGGTCGGGCGCGGCCATCCGCGGCCCGATGCCGGGATAGACGAAATCGAAGAAAAATAGTCCGGCGATGCGCTCGGGCACCTTGCGGGCGAGGGGCTGCATCACGGCACCGCCGACGTCGTGGCCGACCACGCCGGCCTTGTCGACGCCGAGCGCGTCCAGCAGCGCCAGCATGTCGTCGGTATGCTGATCGGGGCCATACGCGCCGTGCGGCTTGTCGCTGTCGCCGAAGCCGCGCAGGTCGGGGGCGATCAGGGTGTAGCGGCCGGCGAGCCGCGCCATGACCGGCTTCCAGGTCAGCCAGAATTCCGGCCAGCCGTGCAACAGCAGCAGCGGCCTGCCGCTCCCGGTCCGCGCGACGTGGAACGCCGCGCCATTGGCTCGAATCGTCACATGCTCCATGGCCCGCTCCTGCTCCGGCTGGTTCGCTCGCGCGCCGATCGAGCCAGAACCGTTCTGCTAGCGCTTTGTTTCCGCGCGCTTTCTTGGCGTATCCCGGTGCTTCGGTGGCGCGAGGCACGGGTGACGGAAATATTATTGCAGCGCCTTGTCTGTCCCGCCATCCTCGCCTAGAACACGCCCCGACCGCGGGTGGCGCAAATCACCCGGGCCATCGGAGAGGTGGCAGAGTGGTTGAATGCACCGCACTCGAAATGCGGCATAGGTGCAAGCCTATCGGGGGTTCGAATCCCTCCCTCTCCGCCATTTGATCGCGACGTGCGAAAACCCAATATAGCCGGGCGTTTCTCGGTCCACCGGATTTCGGACGGTGGAGAACCTCGGTGCAGACCCGGTGGGTCGCGCGACCGGTGAATTTGCCATCATTGAGCCGTTCGTGGACGCGCGAATCCTTCAAAAACACGCCCGGCTTTTGCGGGCTGCTTCCTTGGATTCAGCTTCCGCGATCCGCTTCGGCATGCTGGGGCGCGGACCAATCAAGGCGCAGCCCTAGCCCGACTGACGCAAGTTGAACGAAGGCAAGGGAGTTGGTGGCAAAGCTTTCGCCGCGCGTCGCCACCCGACGATACTGTTTGATCCTGTTGAAGGAGCGCTCAACCCGATTGCGAGCGCGGCAACACGATTCGGACTGAAGCAGATCGGGTCGCTGCGATTGCCTTTCGGCGGGCTCCTACGGCTTAAGCTGGAAAATCTCAGTCAGGAAATCCCGAACGATTAGGTGAGCCTGATTGCTCGCAGCTTCGTTGTAGGCGAGCATCGGATCCTTTTCGACGCAGGCATCGGCGTAGCTGAAGGGCTTCTGCGTCTCGTGGTTGACGATCTGATGATCGTCCGCTTCTACGAGCCGGCAATGCCGCGTCGTCGCGGCTCCCTTCAAGGTCAGCGGGGTGCGGAGAGACGGGGCGTCGAAGACGTGATAGGCGTCGGGAAACTCGATCAGCTTGACGTCCTTGTGCGCGCTCGTCAGTCGCTCCACGTAGGCGCGGCAGGGTGCCACGGGGTTGTAATTGTCCGGGGTGCCGTGGAGGATGCGGATGGGCTTGTCGCTGACGTCGCTGTCATCCCGGTACGTCGTCGTGCAATCGGGATAGAAGGCGACGTGCGCCGCGAAACGCAGCTTGTTGGTCGGACCGAGTGTCGCATACAATCGGTTCATCGCCGAGTACAATGCCGATTGTCCACCTCTGGAGAAGCCCATCACGGCTATACGATGCGGGTCGATTCGCGGATGCTTGGCCAGCAGGTCGAGGGCCCGATAGGCATCGGCAACCATGTTCAGACGACCAAGCCGCGCCTGGTCGAGGATGGTCGAAATAATTCCTCGTCCTGAAAAGCTGTCGATGGCAAATGTCGCGATACCGAGTTGGTTGAGGGCTCTCGACCACTCGTCGATCGAGCCGCCCACGCCGCCCATACCTCCCGCGCCATGGAGCAGGATAACGGCGGGCAACCTGTCAGCGCCGGCCTTCGGGATGTGCAGCTCGCCCGCGATCGTCACCGGTTGGCCGTTGCTGCGCCCCGCCAGGAAATCGGAATCAGCGAGCGTGACCGACGCAATGGGGTAGACCTCCACGCGTGTCACCTGGGCGGTGGCCGACCCAACGATTGCCACAAGAAAAGCAAACGCTATCGCAGACTGCTTGATCACATCCCTCTCCTGTGTTCGATCTGCCTTGATTTTGAGATGAACCCTTAAGGAGCCAGAGCTGCGGCGCTATCGCGCTCGGCCTGACGTTGCCGAACCATTGCCAGTTCTCGGCGACAGGCAGCGAACCCGGCTGTTCCGGACTGTGTACCGAATTGCTCGCAGAAGCCGCGATCCTCCTCCGCGATGGTCTGCGCAAGGCGCTCCCTCGCCGCTGCATGCATTGCGGGGCCGGAAATGCAAAGGATGTACAAACCGAGAGCGAGGAATGACGCGGCGAACAGCGGGTATCCGAGCATGGCACGCGACGCTTTGCGCGGTCGGGGTGAGAATTCGCTCGCATTCACTGCTCACATAGCCGCTTGTATTCGATGCGGATGGCGTGAAAAGGCTTGTTGCCGGTGTTCTCGATCGCGTGCTCGGCTTGAGCCGGCAGCCGGACCATCAGCGGGAGCTCGACCGATTGCTGCCCTTGCACGACCGATTGGAATACTTTGCCATCCTTGTCGTAGTTGACGTAGGGTGGGCGCGAGTCCACCACCATCACGCTGGGCCAGCGATGATGATGCGAGGCTTCGCGCTCGCCCGGAAGAACAGTCACCTCCAGCACGCGCAGGTCTGCCGTTTCGTAGATCACCCTGTGATTCCCTGGTGCAGCGGTCACCGCTTCGCGGTCTTCTGCCCACGACGCTGCGCCGGCCGGGCCTGCGCACATTGCAGTGGTCTGGGCAAAGCTGGCCGACGTCACCATCGTGCCAGCCAATGCGGCGATCGCAGCAAACGCAGGCTTCTGCATCACGCTTCCCCGACAAGCAAATTCCGGATGCAGCGTAGGCACGGAGGCCGCGTCGCGTCGAGCAGCTTGGCTGAATTTCAGTCGTGAGTTAATATCACGAATAGGGCGCCGGCTAGCACATGGGGGATTTCGTCTTGAATCGCGGTCATCGCCTTGAGATGCTGATCAGCGCGGCCGACAGCGGCAGCTTCGCTGCGGCGGCGCGGATCATGGACTTGACGCCCTCGGCGGTCAGCCGCGGCATTGCCGAACTGGAGCGCGAGCTCAAGGTCCCCTTGTTTAACCGGACGACGCGCCAGCTCAAGCTCACCCAGGAAGGGGCCGACGTCTATCGCAGGGCTGTCGACATCGTCGCCCGAATTGCCGAGCTGACCGATGGCTTCACGAACAGGCGCGGGCGAGTCAGCGGTATCGTGCGAGTAGGCGTGCAGGCGCCGCTCAGCCGCTATGTCCTGATGCCGAGGCTGGCCAGTCTGAATGATCGGCACCCCGAGTTGCTCGTTGAAACGCGTCTGACGCAGGACCCTCGCGACATGCAGTCTGAGAACCTCGACGTTCTGCTGTACGTCGGCGAACCTCCTCCGTCTCGGCTCGTCGCGCAACGGCTAGGTCAGGGCAAGCCGGCAGCGTATGCCTCGCCGGACTATGTGCGTCGCTTCGGTGCACCGGAGCACCCTGCCGATCTCGTCAATCATCGCTGCCTGCTGTTTCGTCCAGCCTGGTCGACCGGTCCCTTCGACCATTGGAAATTCGAGCGCAAGGGGAAGCTCGAGACGATACGGGTGCGTCCTTCGTTCGTCACGCCGGATCGCGAAGGCCTGATCGTAGCGGCCTGTGCTGGCGCGGGCGTCATCTACATGGCCTGCTTCGATCCGACCATCCTGACGTCGGGCCGGCTCACACGACTGCTGCCGGAATGGTCTTGCCCGCCGAGCTTCGGCATCCACCTGATGTACCGTCGCGGCAGCACCGGCATTCCGCGCGTGGCGGCATTCTTGCGCTTTGTGCGCGAGGCCTTCGCCGACTTCGATCCTGACGAACTCACGGTGCTCCATGCCGACGCGGTAGCGAAATCCAGCTCTCCGCCGCGGGTGGCTCTGACGAAAGCGTGAATCTCCCTCGCCATCCCGTTTCCACCATCTGTTTGCTGGAGACTGGTTCGCCGTATCAGGAACGGCCTCCGCTTCACGCCGCGTATGGCCGCAAGCGAGGCAGCGCGTCGAACCGTGACATGCCCTGCGAACTTTCGTCCGGAGGAAATTACTCCAATTGACCGCCACTCAGGCCGAAGCGGCGGCCGCCGGCTCCTTTGCATGGGGTTGTTTTCCATATTTTGGTGGGAGCCGCGGCCACCGGGCGCGATCGACCCTTGCCGAAGGATGATCTCGACAATCCCATCCATCGTCACCGGGTATAGGCACCGGGGTCGAACCTCGAGCGGTCGCGCCGGTAACCTTAATTTTCCCTTTCGATTGTCGATAAGGTTTTATCGATTATCCTCGTGGCCATTGAGCGGTGTGACGAACTGCACGATGAGCGGCAACAGCCGAGTGGCTGGACGACCTCTCTGAAATCGAAGGGTGGGCAGAGCGCAGTGCCAGCCACCTTTCGGGCTGTCCGGCGGCGGCCGGCGGGGCAAATCAATTTTGAAGTGCTTTTGATTGCCAGGTTGCGGCGCATATCGCTCCGCATGAAGCCTTTCAATTGGGATGTTCCAAGATGACGCTCGCGCATTTCCTGATCGCGGCCGGTGGCGGCTTTTTGTTGCTCGCTGGCTTCGTCGCATTTGCCCTTTGGAGAAACGCGCTCCATTCGACGGCGCGGATTTAGCAACAGACCAGATTCAGCTCCGACGGCCTCGCGCTTGGGGACAAGCGAGGCTGGCGGAATGGCCGCACCGCCGCGCGGCCTGACAGCCGAGCACCGCGCCTTACGACCTACCCCGAGGCGACGCGTGCTCGGCTGTTCAATTCCCGACCAATCTTCGTCGTTCGAAACATCAATTGCGCAAAAGCAACTGCTCCGCTCTCCGCGTCACCTCCACGACGCGAGATCCAGTCTGCGCGTGATCGCGATGGCCTCGAGGAAGGCCTCGTCGTGGCTCACGACCAGCAGCGCGCCGTCATAGGCGCGCAAGCCGGCCTCGACCGCTTCCAAGGATTCGATATCGAGGTGATTGGTCGGCTCGTCGAGGATCAGGAAAGGCGGAGGCCTCGCGCCGCCCAGCACACAGGCAAGTCCAGCGCGAAGCAACTGGCCGCCGGAGAGGCTCGCAACGGGCCGCAGCGCGGCATCGGCGCGGAACATGAATCGCGCCAGCGCCGCGCGGCAGGCGTTCTCGCCGGCATCCGGATTGATGCGCCGGAAATTCTCCAGGATGGAGGCCGACGCATCGAGCAGGCTGACCGCCTGATCGAACATGGCGAACCGGGTCATCACCTCGACGCTGCCCCGCGCCGCGGTCAGGTCGCCGCTGACGAGCTTGAGCAGCGTCGTCTTGCCGGCGCCGTTGGGGCCGATGATCGCGACGCGCTCCGGACCTGACATGGAGAAGGTGAGATCGCGCAGGATCGGCGCTTCCGCGCCGTAGCCGACGTCGGCCGCGTCGATTCGCAGCACCATCCTGCTCGCCGGCAGATGCGTCGAGGGCAGCTGCACCGAGAACGGTTGCAGCACCTCGATGCGTTGCCGCGTCGCGCTGGCAAGTTCGAGCGCTTGCGTCCGCCGTCGTTCGGCGAGACGGGCGTTCTCGCCGCCGGTGTCTTCGCTGCGGTCCTTGCGCAGCCCGGCGGCGATGCGCGGCAGATCGCCCTTGGCGCGCTTCCTTGCACCTGCGCCGTCCTTGCGCGCCTTCCGTTCGTTGGCTTCTCTGGCGTTACGGTCGATCTCGGCGACGCGCTTCTCGGCATCGGCCAGATCGTGTCGTGCCGCCGACAGTTCGATGGCCTTGCGTGCGCGGTACTGGCGCCAATTGCCGCCGTACCGCCTGGCTTCCAGCGAGGTCAATTCGACGATCGCATCCATCGTCTCCAGCAATTCGCGGTCGTGGCTGACGATGATGGCGCCATGCCGCCAGTCGGCGAGCAGGTCGATCACCGCCTTGCGCCCCACGCGGTCGAGATTGTTGGTGGGTTCGTCCAGCAGCAGAAAGTCGGGCTGCGCGAAGGTCAGCGCGGCGAGGCGCGCCCGGGTGGCCTGTCCGCCGGACAGCGCTGCCAGCGGCGCGTCCAGCAAGTCGCTCAGTCCGACGCGTTCGAGCGCGGCCGCAATACGGGTGTCGAGCGTCCAGTCGATATCCGCAAGCTCTTCAGTGCTCGCAACGCCCTGTTCGGCGCGGCGTAACGCGGCCAGTGCGCGGCGCGCGTCGAACAGGTCGATGACGCGTTCATCCGGCTTCAGCTGAACCGTCTGATGCAGCATCCCGACGCGTCCCTGAACCGAGACCGTGCCGGATTGCGGCGTGCGTACCCTCGCGATCAGGCCGAGCAGCGTCGTCTTGCCGACGCCGTTCCTGCCGACAAGGCCGGTGCGTTCGGGTCCGAAGTTCAGATCGATGTTGGAAAGGAGAACCCGGCCGTCAGGCGCAGACAGGGTCAGATGAGAGAGCGTGATCGATGCAAGCATGGATATCCCCGAGGGCAAGGCTGATGGGCGTTGCTGTCAGGGTGAAATCCATGGTCGTCGGCATCCTCAGGGATTGATGATTGGCGTGATGTAGTCGTCTATTGAGCCCGGATCAAGGCGCGAAGCGTATCGTCACGCCGCTTCGGCGAAGGTCCAGCGGTCGGGATCGGGCGTGTGGCCGATCAAAGCGAGGCCGTAGGCGATCGATTCGAATTGATCCGCCGAGGTCAGCCGCGCCGCGCCAAAGCGCTCGGCGAACAGGCGCTGCACGGCCGGCACGAACGAGGTGCCGCCGGTCAAGAACACCTTCTCGACGTCGCGCGCGGTGATGCCCGACTTTGCCAGCGCCTCGTCCACCGTTGTACCCAGCCGTTCGATGTCGTCGGCGATCCAGGATTCGAAATCGTCGCGCGTGACGGTCGCGCCGATATCGATGCCTTCGCGGGCGAAGCGGAACTCGACGCGGTCGCGGCTCGACAGCGCGACCTTGGCGTCGGACACGGCGCGGTAGAGCGAAAAGCCGAGGTCGAGATCGACAATGGTGATGAAATCGTGCAGCGGCGCCGGATCGAGCGCGGTGCGCGCGAGCTGCTGCAACTCGCGCAAATCGCCATTGCCCCGCATCATCGCGAGCTGGTGCCAGCGGGCAAGGCTCGAATAATAGTGATTCGGAACCGGCAGCACCTTGTCGAACGAGCGAAAGCTGGAGCCTTTGCCGAGCCGCGGCGAGACGACGTGGTCGACGATGCGATAGTCGAAGGTGTCGCCGGCAATGCCGATGCCGGCATGGCCGAGCGGCTCGGCGCGAAGGCTGCCGCCCGCGCGCGAGAAACGCATCACGGAGAAATCGCTGGTGCCGCCGCCGAAATCGGCAACCAGCACGGTGGCATCCCGCTCCAGCCGGCGCGCGAAGGAGAACGCCGCGCCGACGGGCTCGTAGACATAGCGCGCGTGACCGGCGCCGAGCCGCTCGAACGCGGCCCGGTAGCGCTGCATCGCCAGCGCCTCGTCGGGATTGCCGCCGGCAAATTTCACCGGACGACCGACCATGATGGTCGGCGCGCCCAAGTCGAATCCTTCGCCGGCATGGCGCGTCAGCGTGCGCAGGAACGCCGCGAGCAGGTCCTCGAACTTGTAGCGTTGCCGGAAGATCTGGGTGGTGTTGAAGGCCGCGCTTGCCGCAAAGGTCTTGAACGACTGGATGAAGCGATGGATCGTGCGTCCCTCGAGGAACTGCTCGATCGCCCAGGGGCCGCCCTCGGCGCGCGGATGCAGGCCGGCGCCGGGCCGTTCCTCCCAGAAGCACAGCGCGGACACATAGACGCTATGCGTGCGGCCGCCATGGTCGAAACGGATCGCCTCGACGCGGCCGGCGCCGTCGGACAGCGCGACCACGGTGTTGCTGGTGCCAAAATCGACGCCAATCGAGACGGCGGGCGAAGCGCTCGACATGTCATGCTCGGATTGTCTGTGAAAGGGGGCGGACCTTTAGCGGCTTTGGCCGCGTTTGCCAACCCGTCTGGGCGCTAGTCAGTTGGGCCAGTTCCACCTTCCCTTGGAAAGGGGCGGTCGCTTTGCTCGCCAGAGCAAAGCGGGTGGGAATCCGCGCCCTCCGCAGAGAGCATCGCCTGCGGCCGCCCCCAACCCGACCTTCCCCTTTCAGGGGGAAGGAGAAGGAAGATGACGGCCTCGATGACGCGGCTCAATCCTTCAATGCATAGGCGATGACGTAGTCGCCGCGTTTGGTGCCGAACGAGCCGTGGCCGCCGGCCGCGGTGACGACGTATTGCTTGCCGCCAGCCTCGTAGCTCATCGGCGTCGATTGGGCGCCGGCCGGCAGGCGATCCTCCCAGAGCACCTTGCCGTTGCGCACATCGTAGGCGCGGATCGTGTACTCATAGGTCCCGGTGTAGAACGCAACGCCGCCGGCCGTGGTGATCGGCCCGCCCAGCATCGGCACACCCATCTTGAATGGAAGCGGCAGCGGCGTGGTGTCGCGGATTGTGCCGTTGGGATGCTGCCAGACGATCTTCATCGTCTTCAGATCGATCGCGGCCATCGAGCCCCATGGCGGCCGGTAGCACGGCACGGAGAACGGCGAGAGGAAGCTCGAGATACCGACGCCGAACGGCGTGCCATACATCGGCTGCACCCCGACCTCGCTGCCGACCGGTTTCTCGGCGGTCGGCGCCGGAGGATCGAGCGGGCCGCGCGGAATGAGCCTGGAGGCGAACGGCAACGACATCGGATTGGCGATGGCGATCTGCCTGACAGGATCGACCGCGATGCCGCCCCATTCGAACATGCCGAGATTGCCCGGGAAGACCAGCGTGCCCTGCAACGACGGCGGCGTGAAGGTGCCTTCGTAGCGCAAGCGGTGAAACATGATCCGGCACAGCAGCTGATCGAAGATCGTGCCGCCCCACATGTCGGCGCCGGTCAGCTTCGCCTCCGGGCGGAAGGTCAGTTCGGAAAACGGCTGCGTCGGTGCGGAGCGGTCGCCGGGCGCGGGCCCTTGCGGCACCGCGCGTTCCGGCGCCGGCACGATCAGCTCGCCGGTCCTGCGATCGAGCACGAAGATGTTACCCACCTTGGTCGGTTGGATCAGCGCGGGAACGACGCCCTTGGCCGTCGTCACATCGACCAGGCTCGGTTGCGAGGGAACGTCCATGTCCCAGAGATCATGATGCACGGTCTGGTACGACCAGGCGCGCTTGCCGGTGTCGACGTCAAGCGCGACGATGGCGCTGGAATAGCGCTCGACCAGCGCATCGCGATTGCCGCCCCAGATGTCGGGTCCGTTGTTGCCAGTCGGGATGTAGACCAGATTCAGTTTCGGATCGAACGAGGCCGTGATCCAGGAATTCGGTGACCCGTTGGTGTAATGACGCGTCGGCGACGGCAGTGCGTTCTCGTCCGCCGCGCCGGAATCCCAGGCCCAGACCAGCTTGCCGGTATAGACATCGAAGCCGCGGATCACGCCCGACGGCACGTCGACCGCATAATTGTCGATCACCGCGGCGGCCACGACCAGGATCTTGTCGCTGACGACCGGCGGCGACGTCGGCTCGAAGAAGCCGGCGGTCTTGATCCCCATGCCCTGCTGCAGGTCCAGGATGCCGTGATCGGCGAAACCATCGCAGAGCTTGCCGCTGTCGGCATCGAGCGCGATCATGCGTCCGTCATTGACCGGCAGGAAGATCCGCCGCGGGCATTCGGCCGGCGCCGGATTGCCGCTGCTGTCGACGGCGCCCTGCGCGGTTTCATGGTAGGAGACCCCGCGGCAGGTCATGTGCTGGAACGTCTTGTTGTGCACAAGCTTGGGGTCGTAGCGCCAGCGCTCCGTGCCGGTCTTGGCGTCGAGCGCGAACAGCACCTGGTGCTGCGAGCAGAGATAGAGCGTATTGCGCACCTTGATCGGGGTGACCTCGAAGGTCGTCTCCCCGGAATCGTCTGGTGTCTTCACGTCGCCGGTACGGAAGGTCCAGGCGACCTTGAGGTTGCCGACATTGTCAGGCGTGATCTGCTTCAGCGGCGAATAGCGCTGTCCGAATTGTGTGCGTCCATAGGCGCGCCAGTCGCCGTCCGGCTGCGGGTCGGCTTCGCTTTGCGGCACGGCGGAGCCGGACTCGGCGATCGTGCCGTTGATGTCGTGATAGCTGGACAGCAGCCCGGCGATGAGCACCGCCGCACCAGCGACGACGCCGATCCAGAGTGGCGCCGTCGCGCGCATGTAAGACACCGGCCCGCTTCGTCTCAGGGCGCGAACGATCACCGGCGTGAGCAACCAGAGTGCCATGGGGAAGATGATGTCGCCACGCGCCGCGAGCGGCCACCAGTCGAACCGCACCTCATAGACGGCCCACGCCAGCGTGCCGAGCAGCACGATCGCAAACAGCCATAGCGCCTGATGGCGCCGCGCCAGCAACAACGCAGCCGTGGCGAGAATGCCGACGCCGAGGACAATGTAGAAGGGCGATCCACCCAGTGAGGCGAGCCAAATGCCGCCGCCGGCGAGGGCCAGGCCGATCAGGGCGTAGACGATAGCCGTGATGAAGACTGCCCTGGATCGCTGCATGGTCGCTCCGGTGCGGGGCGGGATCGGGCTTGTCCCGCACAAGCGCGACAGACCGCGTCCGCCGTCGCGGACTGTCGTTCAGCCAACCGCAACTTGCAACCTTGGAACTGCGATGTTGATGCACCACAAGCGCGTAAGGTTGCTATGCTAAACCCGCCGAAGCAAATTATTCAAAATGCGCGCACCTTCAACAGGGGGCAGTGGAGCTGCGGGGCTGACGCAAAGGTGAGAGGTCTTCAGCGGATTTTGAATCGGCGCGCTCTTCCAGTCCTGTGCAGGCGCTGCTCTATACCGTTCCGCGGATGGTTGGCACGCAGGAGAAGCAACAATGACACTGAACCCCACTGCCGAGAATTATCGTGTCGCGGTCGCCGCCTATGAGGCGGGCCGACCGAGCTACCCTGCGGAGATTGTCGCCGCGCTGCCGCTTGCGGCCGCGCGCTGCGTCGTCGACCTCGGTGCCGGAACCGGCAAGTTCACCCGCCTGCTGCTGCAACATTTGCCCGCGACTGCGCGCCTGGTCGCGGTCGAGCCCGTCGCCGAGATGTCGGCCAGGCTGTCCAGGGAAGCCGGGGTGGAGGTCATCAACACGCGCGCCGATGCGATCAATCTCGAAACCGGCAGCGTCGACCTCGTCACCTGCGCCCAGGCGTTTCACTGGTTCGACAACGAGGCGTCGGTCGCCGAGATCGCGCGACTGCTGCATCGCGGCGGGACGCTTGCGCTGGTTTGGAACAACCGGGACGATCGCACGCCGTGGGTCGAGGCGTTGTCCGTCATGATCGAGGGCTATGCGGGCGACACGCCCCGGCAGCGGACCGGACGCTGGCGCTGGATCCTGAAGGACCCGCGCTTCGTGCTTGAGAGGGAAATCGTGCAGGACCATCCGCACCGGATGAAGCGACAGGACGTCTTCGAGCGCATCGCATCGACGAGCTATGTCGCCAATTTGCCTGATGCGGAGAAGGCGATCCTGCGCGACAAGACCGGCAGCATCCTGCGTGAGGCCGGTCTCGGCGACGCCGACGAAGTGGTGTTCCCTTATGTCACGCAGCTCTTCCTGCTGAAGCGGGCATAGACCGCGCTATTGCGCGGCGCGTCCTTGTTCAACCGCCTGCTTCAGGCGCGGCAGCGTCATTCGCCAGTAGAAGGCAACATGTTTGGCGCCTGAGTCGGGCCCGATCTCCCAGCCGCTTCCGCGGCGGGTCGGCGAAGGCGGCACCTGCTGGGTGACGGTCAGTACCGTTTCGCCGCCGTCGGACACGAGCTTCATCGTGATCGTCGCATAGGATTGCGGAACATCCGGCAGGCCGGAGACCTGCGACCAATAGGAGTATTCGAGCCGCATCGGCGGGTCGATTTGGAGGACGCGGCCCTTGTCGCGATAGCGCTTTGCGCCGATCTCCGCCTCGATCTCGATCGGCGCGCCGATCCTCCAATCGGTCCTGAAATGCGCGTTGCGCCATCTCTCGCCCGCTTTGGGGTCCATGATCGCGTCCCACACATGCGCTGGCTCTGCGGCGATGCGGATCGTCTCGGTGACGGACTGGAAGGCCGGGGGCTCGTGCGTCATTGAACACTCACTTGTCGCCTACGACCTTCCATCTTCCATCAGCGCCGCGCTGCAGCGAGGGATCGCCGACGCGGATGTGTTGCGCAAGAAAATCGATGAAAGCGCGGACCCGCGCCGGCAGCGGGCCGGCGTGACCGACATAGACCGCGTGGATGTCCTCGCGGTCGCCGGGATTGAGGTTTTGCAGCACCGGCACCAGACGCCCGGCCTCGATATCGGGGCCGATGTGGAACAGCGCCAGCCGGCCCAGCCCGATACCGCCGAGCGTGAGCTGACGCGCGGCTTCGCCGTCGCTGACGCGGGCGACCGGCGGCGGCAGCGCTTCCTCGATCTTCTCGGCGCGGCGAAACGGCCAACCGCGGATGCTGCGCGGAAAAGTCCAGCCGATGCCGCGGTGGTCGGCGAGGTCCGCCGGCGCCTTCGGCGTGCCGCAACGGGCGAGGTAGTCCGGCGCGCCGACCACGACCATGCGGCTGCTGCCGAGCTTTCGCGCGACGAGACGCGAGGCCCGCAGCGGGCCGACGCGGATGGCGACGTCGGCGCGCTCCTGCATCAGGTCAATCAGCGTGTCGGTCAGCACGAGATCGAGCGTGACGTCGGGATGCCGTTCCAGGAAGCGCGGGATCAACGGCACCACATGCAGCATGCCGAAGGGAATGTTGCTGTTCACGGTGAGATGGCCGCGCGTCACGCATGAGGCGGCCTCGCGCTCGGCCTCCTCCATTTCGGCGAGGATGCGCACCGCCCGCTCGTAGAAGGCCCGGCCCTCTTCGGTCAGCGTCAGCTTGCGCGTGGTGCGGTTGACGAGTCGCGCGCCGAGCCGCGCCTCCAGGCGCGACATCAGCTTGCTGACGCCCGACGGCGTCAGGCGCAGCTTTCGCGCGGCCTGGGTGAAGCCGCCGAGATCGACCACGCGGACGAAAACCTCCATCTCGGCGGAACGGTTGGTGTCGAAACGGGCCATGTTGAATTCACGTCATAAATGATTGGATTGCCGACATTCTAATCCTTCCCCGCCCGGACCGCTATCTCGCTTTGCGGAATCCTTCTGTCCGGAGCGACACATGCCTGCTGCAGTCCTTGCCTTGACCGCCGGTGCCTTCGGCATCGGCACCACCGAATTCATCATCATGGGCCTCTTGCTCCAGGTCGCCGCCGACATGCATGTTTCCGTGCCGGTCGCCGGCCTGCTGATATCGGGCTATGCGCTCGGTGTGTTCGTCGGCGCGCCGGTGCTGACGCTGGCGACGCGGCGGATGCCACGGAAGACAGTGCTGCTCGCGCTGATGGCGATCTTCACGCTGGGCAATGCGGCTTGCGCGCTGGCCCCGAGCTACGGGCTTTTGATGGCGGCGCGCATTCTCACCTCGCTGGCGCACGGCACCTTCTTCGGCGTTGGCTCCGTGGTGGCGACAAGCCTCGTCGCTGAGGACAAGCGTGCCTCCGCGATCTCCACCATGTTCATCGGTCTGACGGTCGCCACGCTCCTGGGCGTGCCTTTCGGCGCGTGGTTCGGTCTGATGCTCGGCTGGCGCGCCGCGTTCTGGGCCGTGACGGTCATCGGCGTGATCGCGTTCATCGTGCTGGCGGTGCTGGTCCCCGGCCATGTCGGCGCCAACGACAGGCCTGCGCCGCTGCGCGAGGAGCTCGCCGTGCTCAGCCGCCCGCAGGTGCTGCTGGGACTTGCCATGACGGTGTTCGGCTTCGGCGGGCTGTTCGCGGTCTTCACCTATGTGCAGCCGATCCTGACGCGGCTCACCGGCTTCTCCGACGCCGCGGTGTCGCCGATCCTGCTCGTGTTCGGTGCCGGCCTTGCGATCGGCAATGTCGCGGGCGGCCGGCTCGCCGACAAGGGACTTGCGCGGGCGCTGCTGGTATCGCTCGGCGGCCTCGCCGCCGTGCTCGTCGCGCTGACGGCGGTCGTCTCGATCAAGGCATTGGCCGTCGTGCTGCTGTTCATTCTCGGCATCGCCGCGTTCGCGACCGTCGCGCCGCTGCAGCTCCGCGTGCTCGAAGCCGCCGGCGTCGAAGGCCGCACGCTCGCCTCCAGCCTCAACATAGCCGCGTTCAATCTCGGCAACGCGCTCGGCGCCTGGGCCGGCGGCGTCACTATCGACCGCGGATTCGGGCTTCCCGCGCTGCCGCTGGTCGCGGCCGGCATCACAGCGATCGGCCTCGCGCTGGCACTGTGGAGCCTTCGGCTCGATCGGCCGATCGCGCTCGCCGCGCAGTGCCCGGCGGAATGAACCGGATCAAGGGAGCATGATCATGGAATACCGCAATCTCGGGGCCTCCGGACTCAGGGTCCCTGTGCTCAGCTTCGGCACCGGCACCTTCGGCGGTCAGGGCCCCCTGTTCTCGGCCTGGGGCCGCAGCGATGCGGACGAGGCGCGCAGGCTGATCGACATCTGCCTCGATGCCGGCGTCAATCTGTTCGACAGCGCCGACGTCTACTCGAACGGCGCGTCCGAGGAGATTCTCGGCGCTGCGATCAAGGGCCGCCGCGACAAGGTTCTGATCTCGACCAAGATCGGCCTGCCGATGGGCGATGGTCCGCTCGATGCCGGCACGTCGCGATATCGCCTCGTCGCCTCGGTCGATGCGGCGCTGCGCCGGCTTGGCACCGACCACATCGACCTGCTCCAGCTTCACGCTTTCGATGCCTTCACCCCGATCGAGGAGGTGCTGTCGACGCTCGACATGCTCGTGCGCGCGGGCAAGCTGCGCTATGTCGGCGTCTCCAATTTCGCCGGCTGGCAGTTGATGAAGTCGCTCGCCATCGCGGACCGGCATGGCTGGCCGCGCTATGTCGCGCATCAGGTCTACTATTCGCTGCTCGGCCGCGACTACGAGTGGGAGCTGATGCCGCTCGCGCGCGACCAGGGGGTGGGGGCGCTGGTCTGGAGTCCGCTCGGCTGGGGCCGCCTTACCGGAAAGATCCGGCGCGGCCAGCCGCTGCCGCCGAACAGCCGCCTGCACGCGACCGCACAGTTCGGTCCGCCAGTCGACGACGAGAAGCTTTACGCGATCGTCGACGCACTGGACGCGGTCGCCACAGAGGCCGGCCGCAGCGTGCCGCAGATCGCGATTGCCTGGTTGCTGACGCGGCCGAGCGTGTCGTCCGTGATCATCGGTGCGCGTGACGAGGCGCAGCTGCGCGACAATCTCGGCGCGGTCGGGTGGTCGCTCTCGCCGGACCAGATCGCGCGTCTCGATCGCGCGAGCGCGGTGATGCCGGCCTATCCGTACTATCCCTACCGAATCCAGGAAGGCTTTGCGCGCCTCAATCCGACGCCCGTGTGAGTCCGTCGCAGACCCTGTCTCACGCCTGGACGGTGTGCTCGCAGACCTGCCGGCGGTATTCCGCCGGCGTGACGTTCATGTGCTGCCGGAACACGCGATTGAGGTGGCTTTGATCGGCAAAGCCGGCGAGCAGCGCGATCTCCTTCAGCGCGACGCGGTCCTTGCGCAGATGCTGGCACGCATGCTCCACCTTGCGCCGCAGGACATAGGCATGCGGCCTCATGCCGTAATGCATGTGGAACTTGCGCGCGAACTGAACCGACGTGCAGTTACAGATATTCGCCAACTCCTCGAGCGTGATGTTCCTGGAAATGTTCTGCTCGATGTACTCTTCGATTAGCCGTGCATGCGCCGGACGAAAGCGTCCTTGCGCGCAGGGCATCTTGAACTCAATCGCCGCATATTTCCGCAGGATGTGCACGCTCGCCTGCAGCGCCAGCGCATCATAGCAGAGCCGTCCACCGGGACCGCCCGCGGCGACTTCCTGGACCATTTGATCGTTGATCCAGGTCAGCATCGGGTCTTCGACCTTGAGCAGGTCGTGAATCTCGATCGTTTCGGCGTCGCGGTCGAAGGCATCGCTCGCGGTCTTCGTCATGAGGGCAGGCGAGATGTAGAAATGGCTGACCTCAATGTCGTTGTTCCAATGCCAGCTTGACGGCTCCGCGCGCGTCATGAGCGACGTGACGCCGCGACCGACGTGATCCTGCTTCCATGCGCCGGTGACGCGGCGGTTCATCGACGTCACGCCGTCGCGATAGAGCACCAGGAGGAAGTTTGCGGACGGCGGGACCCAGATGTCTGACGGCGCATAGCGGAAAATTCGCAGCCGGAAATCGCTTCTCCCGACTGACAAACTATCCAGCTTCATCTCGCCGGGAGCGTAGCGCGGCAGCTCCTCGACCGTGATCAACTGGCCCATCGCGCGAGCCTCCTCCCTGGGATTGGTGGCGCGGTTGACCGCTTGTTCTTGGCCGGACGGCTGAGCGCAGAATAGGCCGCTTTCGCCATTTGCCAAGGAGACCATTGGCCGGTCGGGCAATTGAGCGGCAGCGTTCCAGAGATTGTCGGTTTCATCCAAGCCGCGCGGCCGAACGGCCCGTAGCCTGCTCTGCGTTTCGGCGATAGCGCGAGCGGCCGAGACCCAAATTGACGCAACGCACCATCATCCGGCGACACCGCGGGTGGGAAGGTGCGCGCGAGAAGCCAGACACAGGAGGAAATCATGACTGAGGCCGTCACAAGGTCGAATGGAAGCAATGGTGCGCATGCAACGACCAAGCTCGACGCCGTGGTCGTCGGCGCCGGCGTCGCCGGTCTCTATCAATTGTTCCGCCTGCGTGAGCAGGGACTGAGTGTGAAGGCGATCGACGCCGGGTCGAGCGTCGGCGGCACTTGGTATTGGAATCGCTATCCCGGCGCGCGGTTCGATTCGGAAGCCTACATCTATCAATACCTGTTCTCAGAGGAGCTCTATAAGGGATGGAGCTGGAGCGAGAAATTCCCGGGCCAGCCGGAAATCGAACGCTGGCTGAACTACGTCGCCGACCGCCTCGAGCTTCACCGGGACATCCAGTTCGACACCGCCGTCAAGAGCGCTCATTTCGATGAGGCGACGCAGCGCTGGCTGGTCATGACCGACCAAGGCGAAACGATCGATGCCCAGTTCCTGGTGACGTGCTGCGGCATGCTATCGGCGCCGTATGTGTCCTTCCCCGGACAGGAGGCGTTCAAGGGCAAGCTGTTCCACACCGCGCGCTGGCCCAAGGGGCCGATCGAGCTTGCCGGCAAACGTGTCGGCGTCATCGGGAACGGCGCGACCGGCATCCAGGTCATCCAGACCATCGCCGGCGAGGTCGGTCATCTCAAGGTGTTCGTCCGCACGCCGCAATACATCATCCCGATGAAGAATCCCAAATGGGATGCAGCGGACGCCGAAGCCTACAAGTCGAAGTTCAAGTTCCTCACCGAACGGCTGCCGAAGACGTTCACCGGATTCGAATTCGACTTCGAGCACGCCTGGGCCGACCTGACGCCACAGCAGCGTCGCCAGGTGATCGAGGATTGCTGGAACGACGGCTCGCTGAAGCTCTGGATCTCTTCTTTCGGCGAACTCTTCTTCGATCCGGTCGTCAATGCCGAGATATCCGAATTCGTGCGCGAGAAGATGCGCGATCGGCTCAAGGACCCCAAGCTGTGCGAACTGCTGATTCCCGCCGATTACGGTTTTGGCACGCACCGGGTGCCGCTGGAGAGCAATTTCCTCGAGACCTTCCATCGGCCCAATGTCGAGATCGTCAGCGTCAAGAACGATCCGATCGAAAGCGTGACGCCCACAGGCATTCAGACTGCTGACGGCACGCGACACGAACTCGACGTCATCATCCTGGCGACCGGCTTCGACGCCGGCACGGGCGCCTTGACGCGCATCGACATCAGGGGCTGCAATGGACGATCGCTGAAGGAAGAGTGGAGCAAGGACATCCGCACCATGATGGGCTTGCAGGTCCATGGTTATCCCAATCTCTTCACGACGGCCGTGCCGCTTGCACCATCGGCGGCGCTCTGCAACATGACGACTTGTCTCCAACAGCAGGTCGAATGGATCGCCGATTGCATCAGATATTTGCGCGGCAAGAACCTGAACGTCATCGAGCCGACCAGGGATACCGAAGATCAGTGGGTGGCGCACCACGACGAGATCGCCAATGCGACGCTGATCGCGAAGACCAACTCCTGGTACTTGGGATCCAACGTCGCGGGCAAGCCGCGCCGCGTTCTGTCCTATTGCGGCGGCGTCGGTGCCTATCGCCAGAAATGCGATGAGGTCGCGGCGAGCGGCTATAGCGGTTTTGCCACGCAGTAGAGCTGATTTCGTAGCCCGGATGGAGCGAAGCGCAATCCGGGACATATGTCGCAACGGTGACACTGGTCCCGGATTTCGCTTCGCTTCATCCGGGCTACGCAGTGTCACGCAAGCGAAGATCGGGCGGGAAGCAGCCGGTGGAATGCAGGCGTCCCGCCCGAGGCAGATCACGTCACAAAGCAAATATGGGAGGACGACAATGAGCGCGAATTTCAGTGCGGCCGCGGATGCAATCCTAGACGGCGTCGTGACGTCAAACCCGCGCGTTCCCGGCGTCGTTGCGATGGTGACCGATCGTCATCGTAACATCTATGAAGGCGCCGCCGGCAAGCGCCGGCTCGACCAGCCCGCCGACATGACGGCCGACAGTGTGTTCGCGATCTTCTCCACCACAAAGGCCATCACCGGTACGGCCGTGCTCCAGCTCGTCGAGCAGGGCAAGCTCGATCTCGACGCGCCGGCCAAGCGCTACGCGCCTGACATCGGCAAGCTCCAGGTGATCGAGGGCTTCGACGCTGCAGGCGATCCGATCCTGCGCGCCCCGAAGCGCGACATCACCACGCGGATGCTGATGACGCATACGGCGGGGCTTAGCTACGACTTCATCAACCAAACTTACAACCGCCTCGCGCAGGAGCAGGGCCAGCCCAGCGTGATCACGGCAAGTAAGGCCTGCCTGATGACGCCGCTGCTGTTCGACCCGGGCGAACGATGGGACTACGGGACCAACCTCGATTGGTGCGGTCAGATCGTCGAGGCCGTCACCGGCCGGCGGCTCGGCGAGGTCTTCAGGACGCGGATTTTCGAGCCGCTTGGAATCAAGGACATGACATTCGAGCTCACTGAAGCGATGCGCGGCAGACTGGCCGGGATTCACGCGCGCGGCGCCGACGGTTCGCTGACGCCGATGGATTTCGAGCTTCCGGCCCAGCCCGAGGTGCATATGGGCGGTCACGGCCTGTACGGCACGGTCGGCGATTACATGCGCTTCATCCGGATGTGGCTGAACGACGGAGCGGGTGAGTACGGCCGCGTACTGAAGGCGGAGACGGTGCAGATGGCGGAAAAAAACCATCTGGGCGACAAGAAGGTTACGGCGATCACCGGCGTGATTACATCGCTCGCCAACGACGCCGAGTTCTTCCCCGGTCAGTCGAAGTCCTGGGCGCTAAGCTTCATGATCAACGACGAGGAGGCTCCCACCGGGCGTCCGGCCGGCGCGCTGGGCTGGGCGGGTCTTGCGAACCTGTTCTATTGGATCGACCGGCAGAATGGCTTCGGCGGATTTTGGGCCACCCAAATTCTCCCGTTTGGCGATCCGACGTCGTTCATCGGCTACATGAGCTTCGAGACGGCGTTCTACGAATCCCTGAGGCTGCGCAAGGCGGGTTAAAGCATGATCCGGAAAAGTGCGCAGCGGTTTTCCCTCGCGACAAACGCGGGACGCGTTTGCGCGGAGATCATGCTTAAACAACAACCTAAAGCGCGATGACGATTCATCCTAATCGCATCGCGCTTTAGGCGCAGCTCATCGGAGCGCGCCAAAGCTAGCTCGCTCCGAGCAGCTCCGTGATCAGCCCCGCCGCCTTGATCCCGGTGCCGCTGATGATGACGACGGTGCGCTCCGCCGGCCGGATCGCGCCGCGCGCCTTGAGGACGTCGAGCGCGGCGGCGGCCGAGGCCGAGGTCGGCTCGACGAACAGGCCGGTCTGCGCCAATCGCTTCAACGCGGCGACGATGCCGACTTCGGGAATTGCGACGGTGCCGCCGCCGCTCTCCTTCAGTGCCGCGATCATCTGCTTCAGCCGCAGCGGGTGCTTGATCGCGGTGCCCTCGGCGATGGTCTTGCGGACCGCGCGATCGACCGGCGTGTCGACGCCGGCGGCGAAGCTCGCATCGATCGGCGAGCAGTTTAGCGGCTGCGCCGCGAACAGGCGCGGCAGCTTCGATATCTGCCCGGCCTTCAAGAGCTCGCGGAAGCCGAAGGCGCAGCCGAGCAGGCTGCTGCCGGCGCCCACGGGAACGATGACGTTGTCGGGTGCCCGAAAGCCGAGATCCTCCCAGATCTCGTAGGCGAGCGACTTGGTGCCTTCGAGGAAGAACGGCTGCCAATTGTGGCTGGCGTAAAACGTCTGACTCGACTGGCGGATGGCCTCGGCCTCGGACTCCTCGCGCGGGCCTTCGACGAGTTGCACCTCGGCGCCGAAGGCGTGCATCTGCGCCACCTTCATCGGCGACGTCGTGGCCGGCGCAAGGATCCTGACCCGCATCCCGCCCGCCGCGCCATAGGCTGAAACCGACGCGCCGCCATTGCCGGAGCTGTCCTCCAGCACCGCATCGACGCCGAGCTGGCGCAGGAACGACAGCATCACCGTGGTGCCGCGATCCTTGAAGCTCGCCGTCGGATTGAACCATTCGAGCTTGAAATGCGGCCGCAGGTCATCCCACGCCTTCTCGACGGCAGGCGTGTAGCCTTCGCCCATCGTGATCGGCTGCCTGATCTCGACCGGCAGCGCCGCCCGATAGCGCCACAGCGACCGCGTCCCGCGATCGATGTCGTCGCGGGAGATTCCCGGCAGCGGCGTTATCAGGAGCGGCTTGCCTTCGTCGGAGCACCAGCGCGGGATATCCAGCGGATAGAGCTTTCCGTTGAGCGGGTCGATGTAGCTGGGTGAAGACATGTCGTGAGATCCCAAACGCGAGTGGCATTCGGCGGCCGTTACGCCGCGCCGGCCTGCTTGCTCAGATAGCTCTTTGCGAAATCGAGATACCAATCCAGACAGCCGGGATTGGCCATCGCCTCCCTGTTGATGACCTTCTCCACGGACTGGCCGAGCAGCAGCTTCTTGATCGGCAGCTCCTGCTTCTTGCCGGACAGCGTCCGCGGAATCTCGGCGACGGCGAAAATCTCGTTCGGCAGAAAGCGCCGTGACAGGCTGGACTCGATCGCCTTGTTGATCTTCGCCTGCATCGCCGCATCGAGCGCAATGCCGTCGCGCAACACAACGAACAGCGGCATGTAGCTGTCGCGGCCAAGATATTCGAGGTCGACCACCATCGAATCCAGCACCTCCGGCAGCGCCTCGATCGCGGAATAGAGCTCGCTGGTGCCCATCCGCAGGCCATGGCGGTTGATGGTGGCGTCGCTGCGGCCGTAGATCACGCAGGAGCCGTCGGGGTTGATCTTGAGCCAGTCGCCATGCCGCCACACCGGGCCGCGGCCACTTCCGTCGAAATTGTCGGGGTAGGTCTCGAAATAGCTGGAAAGGTAGCGCGCGTTGCCGGGATCGTTCCAGAAGCGCAGCGGCATCGACGGCATCGGCTCAGTACAGACGAGCTCGCCGACCTCGTCGATGACGGCGTGCCCCTGTTCGTTGAAGGCTTCCACGGCCGCGCCCAGCAGCCGGCACTGCATGGCGCCCGGCGTCTGCGGCAGCTCGCGGTTGCCGCCGATGAAGGCGCCGGCGAAATCGGTCCCGCCGGAAATGTTCGCCCACCAGATGTCGGCCTGCGCCTTGCTGCCGTTCGTCTTCGACAACGCAGCGAAGCGCGCGTTGAACCAGGCCTGCGTGTCGGCGCTGAGGGGCGAGCCGGTCGAGCCGAGGCAACGCAGTTGCGAAAGATCGCCGGCGGCAGCAAGGTCGATCTCGGCCTTGGCGCAGTTCGCGAAGAACGCCGCGCCTGCCCCGAAGAAGGTCGACTTCGATTGCGCGACGAAGCGCCACAGCGTGGTCCAGTCCGGCTTGTCCTTCGCGCCGGCCGGGCTGCCGTCGAAGATGCAGCACGTGGTCCCGCTGAGCAGGCCGCCGACCTGGCTGTTCCACATGATCCAGCCGGTCGAGCTGTACCAGTGGAAGCGTTCGCCGAACGAGTTTGGCTGATAGCTGCAGCCGATATCGTTGTGCAGCGTCGAGAGCGGCAGCGCCACCATGATGATGCCGCCATGGCCGTGTACGATCGGCTTCGGCAGGCCGGTCGTGCCGCTGGAATAGACGATCCAGAGCGGATGATCGAACGGCAGCCAGATCGGCTCGAAGGCATCGATTGCCGCGCTCCGGCCCGCGAGGATCGATGACAATCGCGTCTCGGACGGCGCGGCGTCGCTGTGCAGGATGACATGCTGCACGGTCGGCAGCGCGCGCCGCAATTCCTCGATCACACCTTGCCGATCGTGGCGGCGTCCGGCATAAGTCACGGCGTCGCAGGCGATCAGCACCTTCGGTTCGATCTGCTTGAAGCGGTCGATCACCGCGGGCGCCGCCATGTCGGGCGCACAGACGCTCCAGATTGCACCGATGCTGGCTGTCGCCAGGAACGCAACGATGGTCTCGGGGATGTTCGGCAGATAGGCTGCGACGCGGTCGCCGGGGCGCACGCCCTTGTCCTTCAGATGCAGCGCCAGCGCGGCCGATTTGCGCTGCAGCTCGGGCCAGCTCGTCTCCGAGAGCTTGCCGTCCTCGCCGCTCGAGATCAGGGCCGGCAGGCCTGCGGCATGCGCCGGCGCGACATGGCGGAAGACCTGGCGCGCGTAGTTCACCGAAGCGCCGGGAAACCACACCGCGCCCGGCATCTTGCGCTCGGCCAGCACCGCCGAATGCGGCGTCGGCGAGCGCAGGTCGAAATAATCCCACACGCTCTGCCAGAAGCCGTCGATATCGGTGACCGACCAGCGCCGCATCGCCTCGAAATCCGCAAACTCAAGGCCGCGCGTCTGCTTCAGCCATTGGCGGTAAAGGGCCATTTGCGGGACGTAAGCTGCTGTCATGGGCGGTTTCCGAAAGTCCTTGTGTCGTGGCAGGCGATCGAGGCCCGCCGGCGTGTCTTAACATAGTGATGCAAGCGCGGGGAACGCAGTCGAGCAGCAAGCTGCGTCATATTCTTACCGCCGCCCCAGCGTGCTATTCCATCGGGCGCGGCTGATTCCATGCGGCAACCGAATCGAGCGGCCATGTCCGTCGGCGAACTCTTCATTCTCGGCTTCTACGGCAAGGTCGTTCCGCCTTGGCTGAAGGAATTTGCCGCGCAGTTCGGGCTCGGCGGGGTGATCCTGTTCGACTATTCCTGCCAGACCCGGCAATACGACAACAACATCGCCTCGCCCGCGCAGGTGCAGTCGCTCTGCGCCGAGATCGCAGCGCTGCCGTCGCGGCCGCTGGTCTTCATCGACCAGGAGGGCGGCCTGGTGCGCCGGCTCAAGGACACCTGCGGTTTTCAGCCGCTGCCGAGCGCGAAGGAGTTCAATCTGCTCGCGCGCGCGGAAAAGCAGACGGTGCTGGCCGCAAGCTACGGCGAGTTGCACCGGCTCGGCATCCGCTACAATTTCGCGCCTGTCATCGACGTCGACTACAATCCCGACAATCCCAACATCGGCAGGATCAAGCGGTCCTATTCGCCCGATATCGGTGAGGTCGAGGCCAATGCCCGGCTGGTCGACGCTGCGGCGCGGCAGGCGGGAGTAGGCCTCTGCCTGAAGCATTTTCCGGGCATCGGCGGTGCAAGCGTCGATTCGCATCTGGAGTTCATGGACATTTCCGATGCGCTGCGTCCCGAGCAGGAGGAACTGTTCTACGCGTTGGCGCCGCGCACCTATGGCGATGCGGTACTGGTCAGCCACGCCATTGTCCGGCAGTGGGACGCGCAGCATCCGATGACATTGTCATTGGCCGGGCTCGGCCGGCTTCGCCGTCGCCTGCCCGAGACGCTGCTGATCACCGACGACATGCAAATGCAGGGGCTGCAGAAGGCGCTCGGCACAAGCGCGGCCAGCCTGCAGTCGATCGCCGCCGGCATGGACATGATCTGCATCGGCAACAATCTGTTCGACCAGGAGCAGGAGATGGCCGGCATCGCCGCGGCGGTCGCGAGTGCGGTGCAGGATGGATCACTCGATCAGGCCGCGGTGCGGCGATCCATTGCGCGCGTGCAAAAGCGCAAGGCGCTGTTCGCCTGACGGCGTTGAACCAAATTTTGCGCCGGGCGACCACAAGGTGTGGAACCAAATTTCATTGCCGCGATTTAACAATGACGCTCATCGGGGCTGACAACCATGAAGATGCTCAAGCGTCTCTTCCGATTGATCTGGCTACGCCGTGTCGCACGCAACCCAGCCGATTTTCCGCCTGCCTCCATAGATCCTGACGAATTCAGCCGCCTGCTTTGCAGCGGGCGCGCCGAGGATCTGCGGACGCTGGCAAAGCGATTGAGCCAGCGCTCGCGGGCCCACGCATAGGCGGTGGATCGGATCCAATCGCTAGCCCGGTCTTCCACCAAACCGGCAATTCCGGCGCGCGGGCGTGACTCCCGGCAGCGGTCTCGATGCGATCAGCTACTGCTTTGCTTTTTCGTGATTGCCGATCCCGACCGCCTTGTAGTCGTAGGTCGGGTAGAACTCGGTGTGGTAGGCGCCCCAGGCACTGTTCTCGATGACGCGGTTGACCTCGCGCAGCCGCGATGCCGGCAGCCGCAGCGTCACCACCTGGCCGATTCCCATCATCACGTACCAGCTGACGACCTCGACACCCTCGGGCGGAAACGCCTTGTAGAAGCCCTGCCGCTCAAGCTGGGCGTTGAGCTCGCCGAGCGGTCGCGACTGATCATGCTTGAAGAAGATGGTGAGCATGACCGCGGTGTCGGGCGTCGGCGCGGCACTGCTGGTCGGCTCGGTCTGCGCATGCGCGCCTCCGCCAAGCAGCAGTGCTGCGGCGAGCGCCGCAATCGTCATCATGGAAATCCAGGATCCGTTCCGCCCTCGCTTCATGGCCGCGCCCTTATTGCTGATCGAGAGGCGGCGATCATCGCGACGCCCGTCGGGGCTGTAAATTGACATTCGCCTGATCCGATCCCTGCCCAATGCGCACCCGATGCTTCGGTTGATGTGAACCGTCTCATATGTGCGGGCGCCCGCGTGCGGTATGCCGACGCCATCCCGATGCCGAAAGGGATGATCGATGACGACCCGGCGAATGGCGTATTGGTGGTTCAGGTTCGTTCTTTCGGGGCGGTTCCTGCAGAAATTCCTTCGGCTCCGGCGCCCCTGAGGCGATGCCGGGCCGTGAAGCCCTGCCATGTTCAACCCGGAACCAACGAGCCGGGAAACGCCGGCCGAACCGTTTAGGTCAACGTCGGGCCGCGAATCCCGTCGGCGACGACCTCGCCCACCCGTCCCGTAAGAATACTGTAATTCGACTCAAATATGCGAGATTCGTTGCCAAATCAGCGGTAATCTGCGCCTGCTTGGCAAGTCGGGGCCCAAGGTCACAGTTGCGTCACCCGTAGTTTTACGGAGTCCCGTGTTAACGCGGCCACAAGTTCACCTTTGGTAAACCATACTTATGACGCAACATGACAACCGAGCCGAGGCGCGCCTTCCGGCATGGATGGGTGGAACCGCGACGCTCGAGCCGCAGCCGCTTGAGACTCAGGAACCCGCAGCGCCGCGGCCGCAGGCGGACGCCGGTGCCGCGATCGTCCGGCAGTTCAATGGGCCGGTGACGGCGCTGCTGCTCTATATGAACGAGCTGAAACAGCACAGTCAGCAATTCGCGCACGCGCCCGGCAATGGCGTCTATCTGCGGCAGGTGATCGAGAACGCGCTCGAGCAGACCGAGCGCGTGTCCGCGATGCTGAAGCAGATTTCCGACCTCTATCCCAATGCGGTCCCGGCCGCCGATCTCAAGCCGCCGGGCGACGACAAGCCGGCAGGCTCCCGGTCGCCGGATGTCATGTTCGCGCCGGAAGCCGGCCGCAAGCCGTTGACCAAGCGCGAGCGCGAGGTGCTGAGGCTGATCAGCGAAGGCTATTCGAACAAGCAGGGCGCGCTTCGCATGCAGATCAGTCCGCGCACCTTCGAGAGCCATCGCGCCGAGGCGATGCGCAAGCTCGGTGCGCGCAACACCGCGGATCTCGTCCGTGCGGCGCTGTTGCATTCCGCATAGAGCGTTTTCAAGCGAACTGGTTCGCGTAAAGAAGACGCGTCAAAACTGAAATCCAGAGCATTCCATCGGAACGCTCTGAGCGGTGTTCGGTTCGTAAGAACCCGGTTCTCAGAAATCGTCTTCCGCGGCGAAGCACAGGCGCGGCGCGAGCCGCGCGGCCGGCGCGGATGCCTTCGGTTCATCCGGAACGATCGTGACCAGCCACGCCGCCGTCGCACCAGACCTGCTTTCGACGATCGCGCGCACGCGTCCCGTGACGGTCGCGCCGGCCGACCGTACGGTGGCGGTCCGGCCGTTGAACTGGGCCATGCGGAAGCGCCGGGCTTCCTTCCGGTCGGTCGTCTGGTACGTGAACATCGGCTCCCCCGTGCGTCCACGCAACTGTGGCGATGCAGCGTTATCCGACGATGAAAATCGCACGCCGTAGAAGTACGGCTTGCACAGCGGTCAGAGCGCTTTTGAGCGAAGCGGGTGCCGGCTCGCGCGAAGAAGACGCGGCAAAACAAACCAGCTCTAACGGCCGACTTCCTGACAACTCAGCAGTCCCGCATATTGCGCCTTGACCGCGGCGTAGCATTCGCACGCGGTCTTGATCAGCCCATCCGCGTTGGTGATCTGGATGTGTCCACGGCTGTAGTGGATGAAATTGGCCTGTTGCAAGGAGTGGGCGACCAGCGACACGCTGTTGCGCCGCGCCCCGATCATCTGTGCCATCGCCTCCTGCGTCAGGACGATCTTGTTGCTGCCGGAGAGATCGCGCGTGTGCAACAGGCACCGCGACAGCCGCGACTCCACGGGATGGGCGGCGTTGCAGCCGGCGGTCTGCTGCACCTGGACGTAGACCGCAAGCCCGTGGCGCATCAATCTCGCCCGAAGCGTCGGGCTCTGGCCGGCAGCTGCGCGCAACGGCTCGAGTTCCACGGTCGAGGCGGTGCCGGGCACCAGCACCGTGGCGTTGTTGAGGACAGGCCCTTCGACGAGCGGGGCGAATGCGCCATAGATGCTGTCGCGGCCGACCATCGCGACCTGCACGCGCTCGCCTCTTGCCAGCTTGACCACCAGCGAGATCACGCCCTTGTGCGGCATGTATGTCCGCTTGAGCATCTCGTCGGTCTCGACCAGGACCGAGTCGGCCGCGAGGTCGACCGTCCGCAGATGCGGCCGAATCAATTCGAAATCGCTCGCCGAGAGCGACGCCAGGAATCCGTTGGGTGATCGAGGAACCGTTTCCAAAGCAACCTCCAGCCTGCCGGCAAAGCTTGTCTCTGGGCCCAGGGCTGACGTGCGGCTGGACGTCCTTGCAACCTATTCTGGCACGTCAGGGTTCCAATGGAAACATGTCTTGGTTCCAATAGGAATAGACCTATCGCCGCACATTCAAGTTGTGTGGTCGGTCACAGTTGGGGCTGGGCGGCGCGCCGGTCAGTCTTCCGGCCCGATCAATTGTTCGGCGTGCGCCTTGACCGTCGTATAGCATTCACACGCCGCCTTCCGCAGCCCGTCGATATCGGTGATCTCGATATGACCGCGGCTGTAACGCAGGATGCCGGCCTGCTGAAACCCATGTGCGACAATCGAAACCGCATTGCGCCGGACGCCGATCATCTGCGCCAGCATTTCCTGGGTTAGCGGCAACGCCTCGCTGCCGCACAGATCGCGTGCGCGCAGCAGCCATCGTGACAGCCGTGCCTCCACCGGATGCGAAACGTTGCAGGCGACGGATTGTTGCGTCTGCGCCATCAACGCCTGCTCATAGAGCGCAACCAGGGTCCGGAAATCCGCGCTGCGATTTGCTGCCTCGCGGAAATCCTCCGCCCGCATCATCGAGGCTGAGCCTGGCACCACGACAATCGCGTCGGCAAGCAGCGGCCGCTCGTGCAGGGCGGCAGACGCGCCCACGACGCCGTCGCGACCGACGGTTGCGATCTCGACAGATTGCCCGTCGGACAGATTGATCATCATCGAGACCACGCCGCTATGCGGAAAATAAACCCGCTGCACCGGCGCGCCGGCATCGGCGAGCGCCGTTTCCTTGGTCAGGTCGACGGTTTCCAGAAGGGGATGGAGTTGCGCGTACTCCGTGGGGGGAAGTGCTTGCAACAGACGATTGGGCGGACGCGATACCGCGGACATTGCTGCTCCTGCCGAGGGCGGGAGCACTACGGTCTCGCATCACCTACTCTTGGCGTGTGGAAGGACTGCGAACATAGCTTGCCTGTCCAATTGCACAAGGGTTGTGGTGTCGAAACTATACCCTCTAGAGGGCAGACGGCGTGGCCGCCGCCGGCACCGGTGATCGACGTCGATCCGCGCGGCGCGAGATACGCGCGCGACTTTGTCTCTCATTTGTTGATTTCCATTAACTCTGTTCCTCGCCGGACTTGGCATCGTGGTGGCTTGCAACGCCGGCTATCGACGCGCCGGGCCGGCCGCGCCGGGATGTCGCAAGTCCTGCACATGCGCAGGAAATCCAGGGCCATGACGTCGGTCCGGCGCCGACCGCGCGCTGCCGGGGCCAGCCATCGCGCCGGCCGCCCGTCGAATCACCGGCGAGGCCGTCCTGGGTATTTGTACGGACCAGCCCTTTAACGAACGGGTAGCGCCGACGGACCAGTGTGGCGTGGGTCGCCGTGCGAAATTTACGGCGTCGCGTCAATCGTGTTCATCCAGAAGGGTATCCAGTATGTCCGGCATCGTTCTTTCGGCATCGGTCCGTCAAAATCTGCTCTCCCTCCAGTCCACCGCTGACCTTCTCGCCACCACGCAGAACCGTCTGTCGACCGGCAAGAGCGTCAACTCGGCTCTGGACAATCCCACCAACTTCTTCACCGCCCAGTCGCTCGACAACCGCGCCAGCGACATCAACAACCTGCTCGACGGCATCGCCAACGGCGTGCAGGTGCTGCAGGCTGCCAACACCGGCATCACCTCGCTGCAGAAGCTGATCGACAGCGCCAAGTCGATCGCCAACCAGGCGCTGCAGACCACCGTCGGCTATTCCGCGAAGTCGTCGGTGACGACCGCCGCGATCCCCGGCGCGACCGCCGACAACCTTCTCGGCACCGCGACCCCGACCAATGCGACCCTCACCAGCACCGCCGCCTATACCGGCATTGACCTCACCGCGGCCGGCGCGAACCTGACGTTCCAGATCAACAGCCAGACTGTGACCTTGAACTCGGGCACGAACTACTCCGCCACCCAGGTTCGCGACGCCATCAACACGCAGGTCGGCGCCAGCGCCAAGGTCGCCGCCTCGATCGACGGCACCGGCAAGCTGGTCCTGACCAGCACCAACACCGCCGGCGCCGCGGACTCGCTCACGGTCGGTACGTTCAGCTCGGGCGACGCGACACAGCTCGGCCTCCCGGCCGGTGCGACGGCGACCGCAAACGGCACGGCCGGCGCGAGCCCGCTGGACACCCTCACGCTGACCATCGGCGCGACCGGCAACGGCACTGCGACCAACATCACCTTCGGCACCGGTGCCGGCAAGGTGAAGTCCCTCAACGACCTGAACGCCGCGCTGGCGGCCAACAACCTGCAGGCCTCGCTCAGTGCGGCCGGTGCGCTCACCATCAGCACCACCAACGATGCCGCTTCGGCGACCATCGGCACGATCGGCGGCACGGCGGCCGGCGCCGGCAAGCTGTTCAACGGCCTCACGGGCAGCGCTCCGGTGCAGGACCCGACTGCGCTGGCGAACCGTGCCAATCTGGTCAACCAGTACAACAACATCCTGAACCAGATCGACACGACCGCGCAGGACTCCTCGTTCAACGGTGTCAACCTGCTCAACGGCGATCAGCTCAAGCTGGCCTTCAACGAGACGGGCTCCTCGACGCTGAAGATCCAGGGCGTGACCTTCGACGCTACCGGCCTCAACCTCACCAAGCTGACTGCCGGCACGGACTTCGTGGACAACGCTTCGGCCAACGCCACGCTGAAGACGCTGAACAACGCGAGCGGCCTGCTGCGCACCCAGGCTTCGAGCCTCGGTTCGAACCTCTCGGTGGTGCAGATCCGTCAGGACTTCAACAAGAACCTGATCAACGTGCTGCAGACCGGCTCGTCCAACCTGACGCTGGCCGACACCAACGTCGAGGCGGCCAACAGCCAGGCGCTGTCGACCCGCCAGTCGATCGCGGTCTCCGCGCTGTCGCTGGCCAACCAGTCGCAGCAGAGCGTGCTCCAGCTGCTCCGCTAAGCGTAGCCGCGACAGACATCGACTATCGAGGCGGCGGAGGAAACTCCGCCGCCTTTTCTTTGGCTGCGCTTAGCCATCCCGCCGGGTTCAACCAATGAGCGATCGCGTTCGGATGCTGGCGGTCGTCATGTCGCGAACGTTTCGCAAGGCTTAGCGGTCCTCAATTCCAATTAGTTCAAATTGCGATGACCGATGGAACGGGCTCTTTCCCGTCCGGGTGGTAAGGCCTGTCCCTGTGAGACCGGCCGTGTTGTCGTGATGCGTCGTCGAACTGCAGAAGGGCTTCATCGTCCGTATTTGCACGGACGGCAAAATTAACGTCGCCGTGAAGCCGGCCAAGTTAACGATGCAAGGCGAGCGTTCCGTAGCACCTTGAGGGGACCTATCCATGGACGATCTGTTGCGCGAGTTCCTGACGGAGAGCAGCGAGAGCCTGGATACGGTCGACAATCAGCTGGTGAAGTTCGAGCAGGAGCCGAACAACGCCAAGATCCTGGATAACATCTTCCGCCTGGTCCACACCATCAAGGGCACCTGCGGCTTCCTCGGGCTGCCGCGGCTGGAAGCGCTGGCGCATGCCGGCGAGACCTTGATGGGCAAGTTCCGTGACGGCATGCCGGTGACCGGGCAGGCGGTGACGGTGATCCTGTCCTCGATCGACCGCATCAAGGAGATCCTGGCCGGGCTGGAGGCGACCGAAGCCGAGCCGGAGGGCAACGACCGCGACCTCATCGACAAGCTGGAAGCGATGGTCGAGCAGGGCATGGCGGCGATGGCGGTTGCTGCTGAAGAAGACGTGCCGGTCGTCGAAGCCCCGTCCGTGCAGGCGGCCGAAGGCACGCTGGTGGAGCAGACGCTGGAGCGCCCGTTGCGTCCGGGCGAGGTCTCGCTCGACGAGCTCGAGCGCGCCTTCCGCGAGACCGAGACCGAAGTCGCCGCGCCCGCGCCGGCCGCCAAGCCTGCCGCTGCGGCTCCCGCCGCCGAGCCGGCTGAGCCTGCGAAGAAGCCGGCCCGCAAGGCCGCCGGTGAGGATGTCCAGGAAGGCGACAAGATCGCCAACCAGTCGATCCGCGTCAACGTGGATACGCTGGAGCACCTGATGACCATGGTCTCCGAGCTGGTCTTGACCCGCAACCAGCTGCTGGAGATCTCAAGGCGCAACGAGGACACCGAGTTCAAGGTGCCGCTGCAGCGCCTCTCCAACGTCACCGCCGAGCTGCAGGAAGGCGTCATGAAGACGCGCATGCAGCCGATCGGCAATGCCTGGCAGAAGCTGCCCCGCATCGTCCGCGATCTGTCGAGCGAACTCGGCAAGCAGATCGAGCTGGAGATGCACGGCGCCGACACCGAGCTCGACCGCCAGGTGCTCGATCTGATCAAGGATCCGTTGACGCACATGGTGCGCAACTCCGCCGATCATGGCCTCGAGACCCCCGCCGAGCGGCTGGCTGCCGGCAAGGGCGAGCAGGGCACCATTCGCCTGTCCGCCTATCACGAGGGCGGCCACATCATCATCTGCATCGCCGACAACGGGCGCGGCCTCAACACCGAGAAGATCAAGGCCAAGGCGATCTCCTCGGGTCTCGTCACCGAGGCCGAGCTCGAGAAGATGAGCGAAGCCCAGATCCACAAGTTCATCTTCGCGCCGGGCTTCTCGACCGCGGCCGCCATCACCTCGGTGTCGGGGCGCGGCGTCGGCATGGACGTGGTGCGCACCAATATCGACCAGATCGGCGGCACCATCGACATCAAGAGCGTGGCCGGCGAAGGCTCCTCGGTCACCATCAAGATCCCGCTGACGCTCGCCATCGTCTCCGCCCTGATCGTGGAAGCCGCCGGCGACCGCTTCGCCATCCCGCAGCTCTCGGTGGTCGAGCTGGTGCGTGCCCGCGCCAACTCCGAGCACCGCATCGAGCGCATCAAGGACACCGCGGTCTTGCGCCTGCGCAACAAGCTGCTGCCGCTGATCCACCTGAAGAAGCTCTTGAAGATCGACGACGGCGCGGCCTCGGATCCCGAGAACGGCTTCATCGTGGTGACCCAGGTCGGCAGCCAGACCTTCGGCATCGTGGTCGACGGCGTGTTCCACACCGAGGAGATCGTGGTCAAGCCGATGTCGACCAAGCTGCGCCACATCGACATGTTCTCCGGCAACACCATTCTGGGCGATGGCGCGGTGATCATGATCATCGATCCCAACGGCATTGCGAAGGCGCTCGGCGCCGCCGGCTCCTCGGCCCATGACATGGGCGAGGACAATGCGAACGCCCATGCGGCAAGCGGCGAGCAGCTGACCTCGCTGCTGGTGTTCCGCGCCGGCTCGTCCCAGCCCAAGGCGGTCCCGCTCGGGCTCGTCACCCGCCTGGAAGAGCTCGCAACCGACAAGATCGAGTTCAGCAACGGCCGCTACATGGTGCAGTACCGCGAGCAGCTGATGCCGCTGGTGGCCATGGAAGGCGTCACCATTGCCAGCCAGGGCGTCCAGCCGATCCTGGTGTTCGCCGACGACGGCCGCTCCATGGGCCTCGTCGTCGACGAGATCATCGACATCGTCGAGGAACGGCTCAACATCGAGGTCGGCGGTTCAAGTTCGGGCATCCTGGGCTCGGCCGTGATCAAGGGCCAGGCCACCGAGGTGATCGACGTCGGCCACTTCCTGCCGATGGCGTTCTCCGACTGGTTCACCCGCAAGGAGATGAAGCCGTCGATGCACTCGCAGTCGGTGCTGCTGGTCGACGACAGTGCCTTCTTCCGCAACATGCTGGCTCCGGTGCTCAAGGCCGCCGGCTACAAGGTCAGGACCGCGGGCGGCGCGCAGGAAGGGCTCGCCGCGCTGCGTTCGGGACAGGCCTTCGACGTGGTGCTGACCGACATCGAGATGCCCGACATGAACGGGTTCGAGTTCGCCGAGAACATCCGAAGCGACCACAATCTGATCGGACTGCCGATCATCGGCCTGTCGGCGCTGGTGTCGCCGGCGGCGATCGAGCGCGGCCGTCAGGCCGGCTTCCACGACTATGTCGCCAAGTTCGATCGTCCCGGGCTGATCGCGGCGCTGAAAGAGCAGACCGCCGAGATCCGGAAAGCGGCGTGACGGGACGGGAGGGAAACAGAGCGATGACCAGCAAGACCGACACCAGCGAAGGCGCCATGGTCGAATACGTCACCGCGATGATCGGCGGCCAGCTGTTCGGCCTGCCGATCTCCCGCGTCCAGGACGTGTTCATGCCCGAGCGCGTCACCCGCGTTCCGCTGTCCTCGCGCGAGATCGCGGGCGTGTTGAACCTGCGCGGCCGCATCGTCACCGTGGTCGACATGCGCGCCCGTCTCGGCCTGCCCAAGGCCGAGGACGGCAAGGTGCCGATGGCGGTCGGCGTCGACCTGCGCGGCGAATCCTATGGCCTGCTGATCGACCAGATCGGCGAGGTGCTGCGCCTGCCCGAGGCCGGCATGGAGGAGAACCCCGTCAACCTCGACCCCCGCATGGCCAAGCTCGCCGGCGGCGTCCACCGCCTCGACGGCCAGCTCATGGTCGTCCTCGACGTCGATCGCGTCCTCGAGCTGGTGCCCAAAACAGCTGCTGCAGCGTAACACTCCACCGCGGAGACGGTGGATTCCACAAGGAGGCCAACCCATGAAGACATGTCTCGTCGTCGACGATTCCGGCGTGGTGCGAAAGATCGCGCGCCGCATCCTGGAAGGAATGGAGTTCACCGTCATCGAGGCCGAGGACGGCGCGGTCGCGCTCGACGCCTGCAAGCGCGCGCTGCCGGATGCCGTGCTGCTCGACTGGAACATGCCCGTCATGGACGGCTTCGAGTTCCTCGGCCATCTCCGCCGCATGCCCGGCGGCGACCAGCCCAAGGTGGTGTTCTGCACCACCGAGAACGACGTCGCTCATATCGCGCGCGCCCTGCATGCCGGCGCCAACGAGTACATTATGAAGCCGTTCGACAAGGACATCGTGACGGCGAAATTCCAGGAAGTCGGTCTGCTGGCGCTCGACGCTTCGGCCGAAGCCTGACACCCAGTTTCACCATTCAGTCCCTTGTGAGGCTCCCGTGACGCCCCCCGACTACGAGTATCTGCGTAAGCTCCTGAAGGACCATTCCGGTCTCGACCTGTCCGCAGACAAGCAATATCTGATCGAGAGCCGCCTGCTGCCGCTCGCCCGCAAGACCGGGCTCTCCGGCATCGCCGAACTGGTCGCCAAGATCAAGGCGGGCTCGTCCGCGCACACCGTCCAGGTGGTCGAGGCGATGACCACCAACGAGACCTTCTTCTTCCGCGACAAGGTCCCGTTCGATCATTTTCGCGACCACATCATGCCCGAGATCATCAAGGCGCGGGCCAACCGCCGCAGCGTGCGGATCTGGTGCGCCGCCGGCTCGACCGGGCAGGAGCCCTATTCGCTGGCGATGTGCCTGAAGGAGATGGGCGCGGCCCTCACCGGCTGGCGCATCGAGATCATCGCGACCGACCTGTCGCAGGAGGTGCTGGAGAAGTCGAAGGCCGGCATCTACAGCCAGTTCGAGGTGCAGCGCGGCCTGCCGATCCAGATGCTGGTCAAATATTTCAAGCAGACCGGCGAGACCTGGCAGATCAATCCCGAATTGCGGGCGATGATCCAGCATCGCCAGCTCAACCTGCTGCACGACTTTGCCCAGCTCGGCACGTTCGACGTCATCTTCTGCCGCAACGTGCTGATCTATTTCGATCAGGACACCAAGATCAACATCTTCAACCGGCTGGCGCGCCAGATCGAGCCGGACGGCTTCCTGGTGCTGGGCGCCGCCGAGACCGTGGTCGGACTGACCGATACGTTCAGACCGATTCCGGAGCGGCGCGGCCTCTACCGGCCGAGCGGGGTGCGGGGCGTGCTCGCCATGCCGAAGCCTGCCATGGCGGTCGGATATTGAGCAATGACCGAGGACGGCAAATCCATTGAGCGGGTCACCTTCAGCCGGGGTGTCGACGTCTGCATCATGGCCATCGACGGCACCTGGCGGCGGGACTGCAAGCTCAACGCAATCTCCGACACTGATGCCTCGCTGACCGTCGAAGGTTCCATTCAGGGGCTCAACCTGAAGGAGTTTTTCCTCCTGCTGTCCTCGACCGGACTTGCCTATCGCCGTTGCGAACTGGTCCGCGTCAACGGCACCGAAATGGACGTCAGCTTTCTCAAGGGCAAGCCGAGCAAACGGCGATCGTCCGCGGACGAAGAGCGGGCCAGGGCCTGACGTCAGGACGACCTGATCCGACCAAGCGGGCAAGGCCCGCGGCCAATCCGGACGATGCGTGGAACAGATCGTCGCCTGATGGGTTGGGCGTCGTCGGGACAATCGAGGTGGTTGGGCCGAACCTGTCGTGGCGGCGGGTCAGTTCAGCAGACGCGCTGCTGCCCCGGAATCGCGCAGGCGGTCGAGCGCCGTGCCGAGGCCGGCATCGCATGCCTTCAGGGCGGTGGATGCTGTGAGGTAGCGCGGGGTAACGTCGTCGAGAACGACGGGGTCGGCGTCGGCCTGCCGCGCGGCCAGCAAGGCCTCTCGCGCAATCGCCGCTTCGATCAGCCGCAGGCTCGCCTGGACATGGCCAATCAGCGCGACCAGGTCCGTCACGATCAGACCGCAGGGATCATTGCCCTCGTCCAAGCGCGCCGCAACGCGGTCCGACGCTGCATTTTCCATGCATGTTTCTCCACTGCCCCCCACTTTTAGGGAACGCGGTGCTACTTGTGCGTTAAGCGGACGTCCCGTACAAATACGGGTCCATTGATCGAGATGGTCGAGTTAGTTCTTGTGCGGTCAGGGCAGCACGTTTCACCACTAATGGACGATGCATATGGTTGAGAATGGCGCTCCGCGCGGGGAAATTTTTGTAGTCGACGACGATCCCGCCGTTCGCGAGACGCTTTCAGTGGTCCTGTCGACCGCTGGTTACAACGTGATCTGTTTTGCGGACGGAGCAGCACTGCTCTCGGTCGCGCGAAGCCGCACACCGGCTGCGATTCTGCTCGACGTGCATATTCCCGGAAAGTCGGGTCTCGACATCCTGAAGGAGTTGCAAGGCGAGGACTATCCGGCGCCGATCTTCATGATCTCCGGTCAGGGCGACATCGCGATGGCGGTCGGCGCGATCAAGAGCGGCGCCCTCGACTTCATCGAGAAGCCGTTCCGCGGCAGCGAGATCGTCGGCCGTCTTAACGAGGCGATCGACGCCTACACCAGGCGCCAGGCCGAGACCTCGGCGTCGCGGATCGCCTCGCTGCATTTCCCCGGACGCGAGCCGTTGACGCGCAGGGAGCGCGAGGTGCTGGAGCAGTTCGCCTCCGGTGCATCCAACAAGGAAGCCGGCCGCACGCTCGGCATCAGCCCGCGCACGATCGAGGACCATCGCGCCAACATCATGAAGAAGCTCGGCGCACGCAATGCCGCCGATCTGATCCGCATCGTGATGACTGCGCAGCAAAAGTAGGCCACGGCCGGTTTACGTTCCGATCGCCACATTGCGGAGCCTGTGCGGCGCACGTTGAGCGAACGGCACGTCTGCGCCGGGCGCGGGACGACACGTCAGAAAATCGAGTATATGCCTGACGCAGGGCAGGCGCGCCCGAACCGCGCGCGTGCGAGCAATGTCGAGACCCATGACATCGAGACAATGGCGATGACGAAGAAGAACAAGACCCCGGATCAATTGCGCAGCGCGCGCTGGTTTGCGCCCGACGATTTGCGCGCCTTCGGCCACAGATCGCGGGCGATGCAGATGGGTTACGCGCCGGAAGAGTGGCGCGACCGGCCGGTCATCGCGATCCTCAACACCTGGTCGGACGCGCAGCCCTGTCACATGCACTTCAAGTCGCGTGTCGACGACGTCAAGCGCGGTATTCTGATGGCCGGTGGCCTGCCGCTGGAGCTGCCGGCGCTGTCGCTGTCGGAATCGCTGCTCAAGCCCACCACGATGCTCTATCGCAATCTGCTGGCGATGGACGCCGAGGAATTGCTGCGCAGCCATCCTGTCGACGGCGTGGTGCTGATGGGCGGTTGCGACAAGACCACGCCGGCGCTGCTGCTGGGGGCGACCTCGATGAACATCCCGGCGATCTATTTGCCGGCGGGCCCGATGCTGCGCGGCAACTGGAAGGGCAAGACGCTCGGCTCCGGCTCCGACGGCTGGAAATATTGGGACGAGCGCCGCGCCGGGAAAATCTCCGACAAGGACTGGCTCGATATCGAAGCCGGCATCGCCCGCAGCTACGGCACCTGCATGACTATGGGCACGGCCTCGACCATGACGGCGATCGCGGAAGCGATCGGCATGGCGTTGCCCGGCGCGTCCTCGATTCCCGCAGCGGACGCCAACCACATCCGCATGGCCTCCGAATGCGGCCGCCGCATCGTCGAAATGGTGTGGGAGGACCTGACGCCGAAGGTGATCCAGACCCGCGAGGCGTTCGAGAACGCGATCGCGGTGGCGATGGCAATGGGCTGCTCCACCAATGCGATCATCCACCTCATCGCTCAGGCCCGCCGCGCCGGCCAGGACATTGGCCTGGACGATTTCGAGACCGCGAGCCGCAAGGTGCCCGTCATCGCCAATGTCCGTCCAAGCGGCGATACCTATCTGATGGAGGACTTCTTCTATGCCGGCGGGCTGCCAGCGTTGATGGGCCAGATCAAGCCGCATCTGCATCTCGGTTGCATCACCGTCACCGGAAAGACGCTGGGCGAGAACATCGAGGGCGCCGAGGTCCACGATGCCGACGTGATCCGCTCCATCCACAATCCCATCTACAGGGAGGGCGCGCTCGCCGTGCTCAAGGGCAATCTCGCCCCCGACGGCTGCGTCATCAAGCCGAGCGCCTGCGCGCCGCGCTTCCTCAAGCATACGGGGCCGGCGCTGGTGTTCGACGACTATGCCTCGATGAAGAAGGCGGTCGACGATCTCAACCTCGACGTCACCGAGGACCACATCCTGATCCTGCGCAATGCGGGGCCGCAAGGCGGGCCGGGCATGCCGGAATGGGGCATGCTGCCGATCCCGACCAAGCTCGTGAAGCAGGGCGTGCGCGACATGGTGCGCATCTCGGATGCGCGCATGAGTGGCACCAGCTACGGCGCCTGCATCCTTCACGTTTCGCCGGAATCCTATGTCGGCGGCCCGCTCGCGCTGGTGCAGAACGGCGACCGCATCACGCTGGACGTTGCCGCGCGCACCATCAATCTCGACGTGAGCGAGGCCGAGCTCGACAGGCGCCGCGCCGCCTGGAAGCAGCCCGAGCCCCGCTTCGAGCGCGGCTATGGCTGGATGTTCACCAGGCACATCAAGCAAGCTAATGACGGTTGCGACTTCGATTTCCTCGAGACCGATTTCGGCGCGCCGATCGGCGAACCGTCGATTTACTGACGTCGTTCCGGGGCGCGAAGCGAACCCGGAACCTCGAGATTCCGGGTTCACGCTACGCGTGCCCGGAATGACAGCCGGGGACAAAGCATCATGTCAAAACTCAGTGACGCCACCCGCAACAAGCTCAAATCCGTCTCCACCGCCACGGTCGCCACCGCCCTGTTCAAGCGCGGCCTGCGCATCCAGATGATCCAGGATGTGCATCCCTTAAGTCCCGATCAGCCGACCATGGTCGGCGAAGCCTTTACGCTGCGCTACATGCCTGCGCGCGAGGATCTCAACACGATCGACGTCTTCAAGGACCGTTCGCATCCGCAGCGCAAGGCCGTGGAAGATTGCCCTCCGGGCGCTGTGCTGGTGATGGACAGCCGCAAGGACGCGCGCGCGGCATCGGCAGGTGCGATCCTGGTCACGCGATTGATGAAGCGCGGCGTCGCCGGCGTCGTCACCGACGGCGGCTTTCGCGATTCCGCCGAGATCGCGCGGCTCGGCTTCCCGGCCTTTCATCATCGTCCGAGCGCGCCGACCAATCTCACGCTGCACCAGGCGATCGAGATCAACGTTCCCATCGGCTGCGGTGACGCTCCGGTGTTCCCCGGCGACGTCATCCTGGGCGATGCCGACGGCGTCATCGTGATCCCGGCGAACCTCGCGGACGAGATCGCGAGCGAGACCTTCGAGATGACCGCGTTCGAGGACTTCGTCACCGAGGAAGTCGGCAAGGGCCACGGCATCTTCGGCCTCTATCCCGCCACCGACCCGCAGACGCTGATCGATTTCGCGGAATGGCGGAAGGCGAAGGGGCGGTAGCCACCACAACCACCGCCGTCGTCCGCTTGATAAGCGATCGCCATACATTCCACCGTCGTCCCGGCGAAGGCCGGGACCCATAGCCACAGGGAGGAGTTTGGCGAAGACCGGCAATGCCGTGGGACTGCGACTTCCTTGCTCGATGGATCACGCGGTATGGGTCCCGGCTTTCGCCGGGACGACGGTGGGGAAGGACAGCGCAAGCCAACCGGTCCGTAGCCCGGATGGAGCGAAGCGCAATCCGGGGTTCTCGCAGCCGGCGCGATCGTTCCCGGATTTCGCTACGCTTCATCCGGGCTACGGTGCCCTATATCTCCGCTTTCTCCGCCATCCCTGCCGCCCACAGCGCGAAGGCATACACGATCGCGACCTCGTCGAGCCGGTCGAAACGTCCCGACGCGCCGCCGTGGCCGGCGCCCATGTTGGTGCGGAGCAGGACCGGGCCGCCGCCCGTCATGGTGGCGCGCAGGCGCGCGATCCATTTGGCGGGCTCCCAATAGGTGACGCGCGGATCGGTCAGGCCGCCCATCGCCAGGATCGCCGGATAGTCCTTTGCCGCGACATTGTCATAGGGCGAGTAGGACAGGATGGTGCGGAAATCCTGCTCGCTCTCGATCGGATTGCCCCATTCCGGCCATTCCGGCGGCGTCAGCGGCAGCGTGTCGTCGAGCATGGTGTTGAGCACGTCGACGAACGGCACTTCGGCGACGATGCCGGCGAACAATTCGCCGGCGCGATTGGCGACCGCGCCCATCAGCATGCCGCCGGCTGAGCCGCCATGGCCGATGATGCGCTTGGCGCTGGTGTATTTCGCATCAATCAGCGCCCGGGCGCTGGCGGCGAAATCGTCGAACGAATTCGTCTTCTTCTCGCGCTTGCCGTCGAGATACCAGCCCCAGCCCTTGTCGGCGCCGCCGCGGATATGGGCGATGGCGTAGACGAAGCCGCGGTCGACCAGCGACAGGCGATTGGCGCTGAACGAAGCCGGCATCGCCATGCCGTAGGAGCCGTAGCCGTAGAGCAGGAGCGGCGCCGCGCCGTCGAGCTTGAGCCCGCGGCGATGCAGGATTGAGACCGGCACCTCGGCGCCGTCATGCGCCTTCGCCATGATGCGCGTGGTGACGTAATCGGCCGCGTTGTGGCCGGACGGAATCTCCTGGCGCTTGCGCAGGATGCGTGTGCGCTTCGCCATGTCGTAGTCGTAGACCTCCGACGGCGTCGTCATCGACGAATAGGCAAAGCGCAGATTCGTCGTCTCGAACTCGTAGGAGCCCATCGTGTCCAGCGAATAGGCCGCTTCGTCAAACGCGATCGCGTGTTCCTCGCCGCTGTTGAGATCGCGGATCACGATCGACGGCAGCGCGTTGGCGCGCTCCAGCCGGACCAGATGGCCGGCATAGAGATCGAGGTCGAGCACATAGACGCCTTCGCGATACGGGATCAGATCGCGCCAGTTGCTGCGTTCCGACGCGGTGAGCCGCGCCGTGACGATCTTGAAGTCGATGGCGTCGTCGGCATTGGTGAGAATGAAGAGCTCGTCCCCGCGGTCGGCCAGCGAATATTGCACGCCTTCCTCGCGCGCGGCGACCAGGCGCGGCGGTGCCTCGGGATTGGCGAGATCGATCAGCCGCTGCTCGCTCGTCTCGTGGTCGCCGCCCGCGATCACGCAGAAGCGGCCACTGGTGCTCTCGTGCAGATGCGTGAACCAGCCGGCATCCTGCTCTTCATAGACCAGCGTGTCGTCGGCCTGCCTGGTGCCGAGCCTGTGTCGCCACACCTGCATCGGCCGGTGATTGTCGTCGAGCTTCACATAGAAGAAGCTCTTGCAGTCCGCGGCCCAGACCACGCCGCCATCGGTCTCCTCGACGAGGTCGTCGAGATCCGCCCCGGTCGCCCAGTCGCGCACGCGGACGGAAAAATACTCGGAGCCCTTGGTGTCCGCGCTCCAGGCCTGCAGCCTGTGATCGTGGGAGTGCCGGCTGCCGCCGAACTTGAAATATTTGTGGTCCTTGGCGAGCGCGTCGCCGTCGAGCACGATATGGCCCTCGCCGCCATCGCGCGGCATGCGGCCGAACAGCTCGTGCTGCCCGCCTTCGCGAAACCGGCGGAAATAGGCGAAGGGGCCGTCGGGCGACGGCACGCTCGAATCGTCCTCCTTGATCCGCCCGCGCATCTCCTTGACCAGCCGCTTCTGCAACGCGTCGGTATGGCCGAGCAGGCTCTCGGTGTAGCCGTTCTCGGCTTCGAGATAGGTCCGGATGTCGGGATCGAGGATCGAGGGATCGCGCAGCACCTCCTGCCATTTCGCGTCCTTCAGCCAGGCATAGTCATCGGTCACCGTGATGCCGTGGCGCGTGAAGGAATGCGGCCGGCGCGGGGCGACGGGGGGCGATGTCTTGGTGGATTGGGTCACACGATCCTCATGGTGCGGGGTTCCGCTCTATATCGGGATGAATGTGGCGATTGCCAGATGGGCGGGTGATTGGACGTCCTCACTATCCTCGTCATTGCGAGCAGCGAAGCGACGATGCAATCCGTGGCTCCGCGTATGCGGACCGATGGATTGCTTCGCTTCGCTCGCAACGACCGTGGGGACAGAGCGAGCTACCCGTTCCGCAGCCTCGCCCCCGCATTCCCGCCGGACATCGGAATCCGGTTCACCGCCAGCACCACGGCGAAGGTGATCACCAGCATCGCGATGCCGAGCACCGCGATCGCGGCGAGGTCGCCGCCTTCGTTGAGGTCGTAGATCAGGACCGAGAGCACCTTGGTCTGCGAGGTGAACAGCACGATCGCCGCCGACAGTTCCCGCATCACGCCGATGAAGATGAAGCACCAGGTCGCGATCACGCCGGTGCGCAGCAAGGGGGCGGTGATCTGGCACAGCGCCTGCAGCCGGGTCGCGCCGAGGATGCGGCTCGCCTCCTCGAGCTCGGGATGGATCGTCGCGAACGCCGCCTGCAATTGCTGGTAGGCCGAGGGCAAATTGATGGTGAGGAACGCCAGCAGCAGGATCCATAGCGTGCCATAGAGTACGAAGGGCGGCCGCGTGTAGCTCAGGAACAGGCCGACGCCGAGCACGATGCCGGGCACCGCGACCGGCGCAGTGGCGAGGAAGCCGAGCACGCGGTGGCCCGCGATCACCTTGCGCGTCGTGACATAGGCGATGACGAGCGCGAGGATGGTGCCGATCGTCGCGGTCGCGGTGCCCAGGATCACGGTGTTCTTGAGCGCGAGCTGGGTCGAAGACAGCTCGGTGAACACGAAGACGATGTTGTGCAGCGTCGCCGTCGACGGCGTCACCAGCGTGGTCGCGTTCGGCGAGAACGCGGCATTGAGCAGCGCGAGGTAAGGCAGGAATACCGGGTTGAGCAGCACCAGGAGGCAGAAGCCGAGCGCCGCCCAGCGCCAGCCGCGCAACTCGACCCGGCGCGGCGCGCCATATTTGCCGCCGATCACCGAATAGCCGCGGCGGCCGAGCAGCGCCTTCTGGCCCTGCAGCAGCAGGACGGTCAGCACCAGCAGCGGCACCGCGGCGGCGGCCGCGAGCTCGAGCTTCGGGGGATACTGGAACAGGCTCCAGATCTTGGTTGTCATGGTGTGGAAGCCGGCCGGTAGCGCCAGGATCGCCGGCGAGCCGAACAGCGTCATCGCCTGCAGGAACGCGATCAGGGCGCCTGCGACTAGCGCGGGCAGTGCGAGCGGGATCGTCACCCGCCGCGCGGTGGTCCAGGCATTGCCGCCGAGGATCGCGGAGGCGTCTTCCAACTCGCCCGGCATGGTGTCGAGCGCATTGGCCACCAGCACGAACACGAACGGGAACGTGTAGCAGGAGATCACGAAGATGATCCCGGTCATCGAATAGATGTTGAACAGCGGGTCGGCATCCTCGCCGGCGAACAGCCGGTAGAGCTGGTTCAACAGTCCCGAATTCGGCGCCGCCAGCAATTCCCAGGCGACCGCGCCGAGAAACGGCGGCGTCACGAACGAGGCCGTCACCAGCGCGCGGATGGTCTGCCGCCCCGGCATGTCGGTGCGCGACACCAGCCAGCTGATCGGCGCCGCGACGATGCAGCAGATCAGCGCCGACGTGGTCGCGATGATCGCGGTCGTCAGCAGCGGATCGAGGAAATCGGGATTGCTGAACAGCGTGACGAAGTTTTGCAGCGTCGGATGCCGGCCCTTGTCGGTGAAGGCAAACACCGCGAGCCACGACAGCGGCAGCAGGATCAGCAGGATGAGGACCGCCGCGAACAGCCACAGTACGGGTCGGGTCCAGTCGATGCGCGGGCGGGAGGCCGGGGAGGTGGTTGTTGTTGTCATGTTGACCCGCGGTGAACTGTCTCAGCTCCCTCGCCCCGCTCTTGCGGGGTCGAGACAAGCGAAGCTTGCTCTTGGAGGGTTGGGGTGAGGGGCTGCTTCGGCGAGCACAGCGTGCGGAGAGTCCCCCTCACCCGCCGCGCATCTTGCGATGCGCGTCGGCCTCCCCCCGCGAGCGGGGCAAGGCAAGAAAGCGTGACGGCGACCTCCATCGCTCACACCCGAAACAGCCGCGCATAGCGCGTCTTGATCTCTTCTGTCATCGCTTCCACGCCCGCCGGATCCTCTTTCATCAGCCTGATGTCGGAAAGCTTGCGCCGGCCGGCCTTCGGCTGCACCTGGGCGTGCAGCGAATATTGGCCGGTGAAGTCGACGAAGAATTGCTGGGTCTCGCGGGTGTGCAGCCAGGCCTGGAACAGCTTTGCGGCGTTCGGATGTGGCGCGCCGGCGAAGATGCCTGTGGGACCCGAGATCGTCGGCGTGCCTTCGGTCGGATAGACCGGCTCGACCGGTTGTCCGGCTTCCTTCAAGAGCACGATGCCATATTCATTGCCGTCGGCCATCACGGCGCGCTCGCCGAGCGAGAGCTTTTTGGGTGGATCCGTCGAGGACTGCACCTGCATCACGCGCTGTTTCGCGAGTTTCTCCAGATACGGCCAACCGAGCTCGCGCACGATCTGGAACGTCGTGGTCATGATCGTGCCGCTATAGGCGGGATGGCCCTTCACCATCTTGCCCACCCATTTCGGGTCGAGCAGATCGGCAAAGCTCTTCGGCGCGTCCTCCGCCTTCACCAGGTTGGTGTTGTAGGCAATCGACGACAGCCACAGCCGAGTGGTCACGGCCATGCCGTCGGGGTCGCGATAGTTGTCGGGAAAATGTTTCGCGACGTCTTCGGGCACGAACGGCATCAGCCAGCCGCTCTTCTTCCAGGGGATGAAATGCGAGGCATCGGCGCTGTTGACGACGTCGGCGGCGTGAATGTTGGAATCGAATTCCTGCGCCACGCGCTGGAACAGCCGCTCCGAGCCGGAACGTTCGATCTGCACGGTGATGCCGGGATAGGCGGCCTCGAACGCCTTGCCGAGCTTTTCGCCGACCGGCAGGTCCATCGACGAATAGAACACGAGCTTGCCTTCCTTGGTCGCGGCCGCGACGAGATCGGGCGTGATCGCGACCGGCTCGGGTGCGGCGGCGCGTGCCGGTGACGCGAACACCGTGCCGACCGCAAGCGCCGCAGAGCCTTTCAGGACATCGCGTCTGGAAATCGGCTTCCGCATCGCGTCGCTCCGTTTCTTGTTGTTATCGGCTCAGCGCCCGGCAGCGCGCGGGCGGCAAGGTCAGCCAGACCTCGCTGCCCTTCTCGACTGCGGTATCGGTCGGCGTGGTCACCCGCAGCGCCGTGCCGTCAGCGGTCTCCACCATGTAGTCGCGATTCATGCCGAGATAGACCTGACGCGTCACGATGGCCTTGAGCGTATTTTGCTGCGCGGCGGGGGCTCGCGTCGCGAGCTGGATCTCATGCTGGCGGATCGCGACCGGCGCACTCTGGCCGGCCGTCAGCGTGGCGCCGACCACCTCGAGCGTAGCGCCGGCGAACTCCACGTGGTTCGCATCGCGCGCGGTGCCCTTGATCACATTGGCGGCGCCGATGAAGCGCGCGACGAATTCGGATTCCGGCCGCGCATAGATGTCCTCAGGCGCGCCGAGCTGGTCGATCTTGCCGGCATTCATCACCGCGATCAGGTCGGCGGTCGTCATCGCCTCGGACTGGTCGTGGGTGACATAGACCGTGGTGTAGCGATATTCGTCGTGTAGGCGGCGGATCTCGAACTGCATCTCCTCACGGAGCTTGGCGTCCAGATTCGACAGCGGCTCGTCGAGCAGCAGCGTCTCGGGACCGACGATCAGCGCGCGCGCCAGCGCGACGCGCTGCTGCTGGCCGCCGGAGAGCTCTCCCGGATAACGCTGTGCCAGTGGTTCCAGCTTGGTGGTCGCCAGGATCGCGGCGAGCTTCTTGGCGATGGTGTCGCGATCCATTTTGCGCAAACGCAGGCCGTAGACGATGTTCTCCGCCACCGTCATATGCGGCCACAGCGCGTAGCTCTGGAAGATCATGGACATGTTGCGCTGCTCGGGCGGCAGCGTGCGCGTCTTCGAAGACACCACGCGGTCACCGACGCGGATCTCGCCGTCGGATGGTTCAAGGAACCCGGCGATCAGCCGCAGCGTCGTGGTCTTGCCGCAGCCGGACGGCCCGAGCAGACAGACCAGCTGGCCATGATCGATCGTGAGCGAAACATCATCAACCGCGACAAACGATCCAAACCGCTTGACCAGGCCGCGCAATTCCACCGATGCCAAGCGGTCCCTCCATTTTGTTGTGTCGCAGGGATCCGTGCCCGGCTGTTGCCGGCAGTAAAGCGGAAAATGATGACGACGAAAAGTGCTCGTGCCTTAGCAATGCGTTGCATGCATTGCCTCCCGTCACCCTTGTGGGCGTATTCGCAAGCGACGCCAAACATTCAGTGTCGTCCCGGCCTGGTGCGCAATTGCGCACGGGGGCCTGGGACCCATAGCCACCGATGGTCATTGTTGTGCGCCGGCGGAACGACGAGGCTGCCACAATATTCGCCGCCGATTATAGGTCCCGGCTTTCGCCGGGACGACAGCGGAGCGTGCGGCCTCGTTCGTACCTCAGGATGACGGGTCGCTGCCTGCGCTCGGCCTACGCCTTCACGTTCTCGCCGAGCCACTGGATGGCGGCGTCGGCGCCGGCCTTGCCGTGGGGGATGTTCAGCGCCGTCAGCGCGACCTCGACGACGCCGAGGGTGCCGAGGATCATCGGGGCGTTGACGTGGCCCATATGCGCGATGCGGAAGGCCTGACCCTGCAAATCGCCGATGCCGGTGCCGAGCACGACGCCGCACTTCTCCTTGGCATAGCGCTGGATCGCGGCGGGATCGGCGCCCTTCACGGTCACCGTCGTCACGGTGTTGGAACGTTCGGCGGGCTCAGCGATGTTGAAGCCGAGCACCTGTCCCTCACCCCAGACCGCGACCGCGCGGCGCACGGCTTCGCCGAGCAGCCGATGCCGCAGATGCGCATTCTCCAGGCCTTCCTCGTGCAACAGGTCGATCGCCCGGCGCAGCGCGAACAACAGATGCACCGGCGCGGTGCCGGCATATTTACGATAATTCTCGGTGCCCTCGCGCTCGCTCCAGCTCCAATAGGGCGTCCGCAGATCGGCCTTCTTGTGGGCGTCCCAGGCGCGCATTGGCAGCGACGAAGCCAAGGCCGGGCGGCGTCATCAGGCCCTTCTGCGAGCCGGACATTGCGACGTCGATGCCCCATTTGTCCATCTCGAACGGCATGCAGCCGAGCGAGGCGACGGTGTCGACCATATACAGCGCGGGATGGCCGCTGGCCTTGATCGCCTTGCCGATCGCCTCGATGTCGTTCTGCACGCCCGAGGCGGTGTCGACCTGGACCACGACGACCGCCTTGATCGTGTGCTCCTTGTCGCGGCGCAGGCGCTCCTCGACCTCGTGCGGCCGCACCGCGCGGCGCCAATCGCCCTTGAGCACCTCGACCTCGGCGCCCATCAGCGCCGCCGCATTGCCCCAGCCGATCGCAAAGCGTCCGCTCTCCAGCACCAGCACCTTGTCGCCGCGCGACAGCACGTTGCTCAGCGCCGCTTCCCAGGCGCCGTGACCGTTGGCGATGTAGATGTAGGACTTGCCCTTGGTCGCGAACAGCTTCGAGATGTCGCCGAGCAGGCTCTCGGTCAGGTCGAGCATCTCCTTGGAGTAGATGTCGATCGCCGGACGATGCATCGCCCGCAGCACCTCGTCGGGCATCGTGGTGGGCCCGGGGATGGCCAGAAATTCCCGGCCCGCGCGAACGGTCATTGTCCTGTTCCTTTTGGATAAAGCGCGCAAATCATGCGTGTGAGGGGTCAAGCGCGGAGACTATTCCATCGCGGCTACGATTGCGAGCAGGACGAAGCAATCCAGCGTTTCCAAAACCGCGGGACACGATGCTATTTGCCGATCGATTCGACGACCGCGCGCCAGATCTGGTCCTTGAACTCGGTCGCGGCGGGGCTCGGGAGCTGCTCGACGGTGCCGTGGTTCTTGCGGCAGGCCTCGACCAGCCGCAGTACCCAGATTTCGCCGTCGGTGTAATAGGGATCGCCGCCGCCATTGCGACCGTTGAAGGTCGGGCCGATGCCGGTCACCTGATATTTCGCGGTGGCCATGCCGGCCGACTCGAGGTCGGTGGCGAGCAGCGCACGTTCGGCATCGAGGTCGGCCGCGATGTGATGGGTTACCGCGCCGGTGTAGTGGCTGACGCCGACGCTGCGGTCGAGCGTCGCGGCACCCAGCCACACCGGACGCTTCTCCTCGCCCTGATCGAGCACCTTCCAGAACCGGACATGGTTGCGGCGGTCCGCGCTCGATCCGACCGGCCGCTCGAAGGCGAGATCCTCGCGGCGGTCGAGATAGAACAGGTTGCTCACCGGCGCATCCTTGTAGGGACGATCGAGCAGCACGCTGCCGACGATCTCGATCGAGGATTTCAGCGTGACCGGATCGGCCGGATACCAGCCGGCCTCGTGCATCGCGCAGACCACGTCCCTCTTGTCGCCGATCAGCCCGACATTCATCGGATCGCCGGGAATGCCCTGCGCGGTGCGCGTCACCATCGGCAGATTGGCGAGGCCCTTCTGGTGCTCGTAATGCGTCCACAACGCCGGCAGCAGCAGATAGGCCGCGATCAGGTAGATCGCCAGAACGAGCAGCAATAGTATCTGCGCTTGCCGGAGGCGGCTGCGCCGGCGCGCGGAAGGCGGCTTGATCTCGACATCGGTCATGCCGTGGTCCTCACCCGCTTGCGGGGAGAGGCCGGATTGCATCGAAGATGCAATCCGGGTGGGGACTTACTCCTCATAAAGAGCGTCGCAAGCGGTGCCGATGAGGCTACAACCCAATCGCACTTCCGACTAGCGCCGCGTCTCCCGGCACCCGGCCGCTTCGGCTTCCTCCACCGAGCAGAACCAGCGAGTGCCCTTGCTGATCTTCATCTTGATCTGGGTGTACCAGCGGCTGGTCTGCTGGTGATAGATGCACTCGCCGGCGCTGTTCACATTGCCCTTGATGGTGCAGTCCGGCGAGGGCGCGACCGGCCCCGAGGCCGAGGCGAGCAGGATCGCGTTGGCGCCATCCGGCGGCTTCACCGCGCCGAGCACGGTGGTCTTCTTGTTGCGCACGCGCCAGTCCCAGGGTGCGATGAAGGCGCCCTGCCACATCCCGGCCCTGGCCTCGCGCGCGGCCTTCTCATCCGCCTCATAGTCGTGGGACATGCGGGTGTGGGCCAGTGCCCAGCCGTTGCGCACCAGCCATTTCTGGATGTCCTCGCCGCCGACCTCGCAGCGCGCCATGGTGCGGCCGCGACGATCGACCGAGCGGGCGTGGCAGGTCCAGGTCTTGCTGCCGGCATGCTTGATCAGCTCGTCGCGGGCGGCGACGCCGCAGGTCCAGCGCTCGGTCTTGGTGTTGAGGCAGAGCTGGTCCGTCGACGGCGCGTCGATGCCTGCGAGCCGGATGCGGACGCTGCCGATCATGAGCTGGTCGCCGTCGCGGATCTTCGGCACGCCGGTGATGTCGGCGGCGACAGCCAGCGTCGGCAGCGAGAGCAGCAGGCCCGCGGTGAGCAGCGTCTTGAACATCGGCGTTCCCGGCCAGGTTCTTATCGTTCAAATGGCTTTTAGCGTGCAGTGGTCAGTGCCCAACGATTGTGCGGGCAATTGGGCAACCGTGCCAGTGCTGTTGCGTTTCCGCCAGTTTCAACTTCGCGTCATCCCGATGTCCGCCATCCTCCCCTGGAGGGGGAGGATCGGGTCGCATGAAGCGCAGCGCAATGCGAGCCGAGGTGGGGTGAAGGTCTGTCCACTTGAGCAGTGCCGGTGTTGAGAGATCACCCCACCCCATATCGCATCTTGCTTCGCGCGATGCGATACGACCCTCCCCCTCCAGGGGAGGGTGAAGTCTCGCAGCCCGGATAAGTAGGGCGCAGCGTCATCGGGTATCAACGAGGCGTTGGTCTTTATCCGTAGCCCGGATGAAGCGAAGCGCAATCCGGGGAGGTGCGTCTGCGTCGGCAGCCCCCGGATTTCGCTGCGCTCCGTCCGGGCTACAACACCGCGGCCATTCGTCGCTTCGCCAGCGCCAGCGCCATCAGCACGAAGGCCGACGTCACCTCGGGACCGCCGACCAGAATCCGCGTCGGTGTCTTCATCTTGTTCCATTCATAGGCCCTGTAGGGCCCCTTGCGGCCGCCCTCGCCGAGGCCCTGCACGATGCAGTGCAGCGCCGGCGTGAAGGTCGAGACCTCGGCGCCGAGATGCGCCAGCGCCATCAGCGCCAGCGCGGCGTCGAACGGGTTCATCTCATGGACGATCAGCTCGTGCGTGACATAGTCGAGCACGCGGGCGCGGATCAGCGCGAACACGTTGCCGGGATCGATGATGCGCTGCGCCGCCAGCGGCAGTGCCAGGAAAGCGGCATAGCAGCGGCCGAAATAGGCGCTGTAGAGCTCCGGCAGGTAATAGATGTGCGAGCGCGGATTTTTGAACGCGCCGCTTTCGACCAGATTCTTCTGGAAGGCGATGATGCGATGCACGGTCTCCAGCCGCTGCGGCGTCTCGATGATCTGCCAGCCGGTAAGGTTGCGGAACGAGACCTCGAGAATGTCGAGATTGAGCGTCGGATCGAGATCGTTGCCGTATGGGCGCTCGCCGTCGAGATTGTCGATCCAGGTCGCAACCCCGCCCTCATAGTCGATATTGTCGTTGAGCGGCACGGTCACGCGCGGCGCGTTGACGCCGGCGCGCACCTGGTAGCCGCGGTAGAAGTCGAGCAGCGGCTGCTGCAGGATCGGATCGTCGCAGCCGGCCTGCGTTGCCGCGGAGATCGAGCACGCCGTGGTGTCGCAATCCGGCACGTAGATGCCGAAGCCGAGATCCTGCTTGATCTGCGCGAAGTAGCGGGAAAAGCGTGGATGCGGCGCCGGCGCGAGCGCGGTGACGACCTTCACCGTCGAGCCGTCATGCGACGGCACCTCCTCGGCGCTGATGTTGACGCAGAAATCCACCATGTCGGCGATCGCGCGCCGCGCGGTAGCAGCTTCATCCGGCGAGGCGAGCCCGGTCTCGACGTAGCTCAGCAGCGCCTCGATGAAGAACGCATCGTAATAGGCCGAGCGGTGGCGGATCTGCACCGGCTCCCACATCGGTTCGGCAATGCCGCGCCAGGCCGGGTTGATCAGCGCGCGCGCCGGCGAATGCGCGATGAAGACGCGGGCGAGATTGAACAGCAGCGAGGAGTTCTTGTAGCCGCGCGCGTTGAGGCCCGTCAGGGCCATGATCAGCTCGCGTCCGCGGAAATCGGGATCGCCGATCAGGTTGAAGGCGGCATAGGTCGGCAGGAAGCCGTTTCTGCCGAACGAGCGCAACAGATGCGCGCCGGTCAGGCGGATCACGCGGTCGATCTCGGCGACCTCCGGCGGGCGGCTAGGTGCGGTCGCGGCGGGCGGGGCCGGGTGGTGCACGCCGATACCGTCCATCAATGCCGCGACGGGCGTGCCGATCGCGGCCCAGTCCGGCGTCGCGACGTCGCGCGCCGCGGTGAGCGCCGCGCGCAGGCCGGCAAGGCGGTCGGGATCGTCGAGCGCGGGCAGGCCGGTGCGGCGGAGCAGCGCGCGCAGCGGCGGATTGCCGAGCGCGGTCCGGTAGAATTTTCCGAGATGGGCATCGCCGCCGCGATAGGCCTGCAGCACGGGGTCGCAGACGTCGTACAGCGATGGGCCGTCCTTTCGGGCGGTCAGCGACCGGCACACCGCGCCTGCGATCTCGTGAAGGCCCAAGAAGCTCAAAGAATCCCCTTTCCCGAGGACCGGTTAACGCCGCCGCCCGACGGTGTTTCCTGTCGCTCTGCCCCAAACCCGCAAGCCTTTGGAAAGCTACATGAATCGCTACAAAACACAAATGTGACTGAGGTCACGTAACGGGATTTTAACGGCGTCAATGGCCTCTGCCGGGCGGCGGCATGCGGCAATTCGGGTTGCCCCGGGCGGCCGTCCGGGTTAAAGGAGCGTTTGTTGCGGCGCCGCAAATTGAGTTCAATTCAACGGCACACACACCTCAACCCCATTAAACCTGAACGTCTTTGACGCGACTAACTGGCGCGATCTTCGCTTGAGCGCCATCGGGATAAGAATTGGGACTTAGGAACGCTATGGACCTTGGGCAGCTTCGCATTTCCCGCCGCACCATCGCCGTCTGCGTGGCAGTGGCCGGCACGGTGTCGCTGGCGATTGGCGCCCATGCCGCGCTCAACAAGCGCACCCTCGATGTCGCCAAGGAGACCATTGCTGGTGGCGACAAGGTCGCCCCGACCGAGCTGACCGGCAGCATTCCGGCAGGCACTTCCCGCCTCGCGCTGATCATCGGCAACGGCCACTACCCGGACGCCGCGGCGCCGCTGGCCCAGCCGATCAACGATGCCCGCACCCTGTCGTCGGCGCTGCGCCGCGAGGGCTTTGACGTCGACATGGTGGAAGACGCGACCAAGGACGACATGGTCCGCGCCGTCAACCGCCTGAAGTCCCGGATCAAGCACGACAGCGTCGTCATGCTGTTCTTTGGCGGCTTCGGCGTGCAGGCCGGCCGCGAGAGCTACATGCTGCCGGTCGATGCCGTGATCTGGAAGGAAAGCGACGTCAAGCGCACCGGCGTCAGCGTCGAGTCCGTGCTCGAGATGATGAAGGAGCAGGGTGCCAAGGCCAAGCTCGTCGTGGTCGATGCCTCCCGCCGTAATCCTTACGAGCGCCGCTTCCGCGCGTTCTCGCACGGTCTCGCCCCGATCAGCCCGCCGGAGAACACCATCGTGCTGAGCTCGGCGACGCCGGGCAAGGTCGCCGACGACTCTAAGGCGCCGAACAGCGTGCTGGTCTCCGAGCTGCTCAACAACCTCAACGCCCAGGCCGGCGCCGAAAGCGCCTTCAACAAGACCCGCGTCGCGATCTCGCGCGCGTCGGAAGGCGAGCAGGTGCCGAGCGTGTCGTCCTCGCTGCTGGAAGACATCAAGCTCGGCGGCTGAGAGTCTAGCTCTTTCCCTAAGTCGTCCCGGCGAAAGCCGGGACCCATAACCACAGGGCTGCGTTGCTGAAGCGCGCTGTGGCCCCAGCGCGATCCTATTCGCGCATTCGTGGTTGTGGGTCCCGGGTCGCGCTTCGCTTGCCCGGGACGACACTGTGAATGTGGCGGCGCCTGCTTCGCCTATTTCGCTTCCGCGCTCGCCATCACCGGGCGCACCGGATCGCCTTCGCGCAGCAATGCGCCGGCGCGGGCGACGACGACATCGCCTTCATTGAGGCCGTCGCGGACCTCGACCTGTCCGGCCGACATCAATCCGGTCTCGACCCGCCGCGTCTCGACGCGGCCGCCGCGCACCACCTGCACCACGGTGCCGGCGGTGGAATAGAGGATCGCGGTCAGCGGCACCGCGACGTTGCAGCTCTGTCCGGTCTTGATCAGCGCGCGCCCGGACGAATTCACCAGCAGCCGCTTGTTGGCGCCAATGCCGATGAACACCTGGCCGAGCTGGCTGTTCGGCTCGACCGTCGGCGCGATCCGCCGCACCTTGCCGTCGAGATCGCCGGCGCCGAGGACTTTGAGCTGGGCCGTCTGCTCGGTCTTCAGCTTGGCGATGTCGCGGGTCGGCACCATGCCGACCAGATCGTACTCGCTCTTGGCGATGATCGAGAACAGCGCGTCCTTGCCCGAGGCCGGCGCGCCGACGATCGCCGACGAGCCCGAGATCGTGCCCGCCACTGGCGCCGTGACGTTGACCGGGTTGGCGCCGTCGGTCAGCTTCGCCAGCACTTGCCCTGCGGTGACGGTGTCGCCGGGATCGGCCATCACCTCCGCCACCTTCAAGCCGAAACGATCGGGCCGGATCTGCTGCTCGTCGCGCGGCAGCACGATGCCTGAAACCTCGACGATATTGCCGAAGCAGAATTTCGAGGCCTTCAGCACCGTCACCGCCGCGCCCTTCGGCACCGCGTCGGCCTCTCCTGCGGCGAGCGCGGGAGAGCCGGCGAGCAGAAGCAGCGCGACGACAATCGACGGTCCGTAGGATGGGGAGAGCCAACGGGTCCGCGCAACGCGCGGCCCGATGATAAACTCCGCGAAACCCATCAATCGATTCACACGCGAGATCATCGGCAAATTATTCCCAAAATGAGGGCCTCCTGAATACCAGATGCCGCCTGGCCGAGCCAGCCGGCTGCGCTGTGTCGGCCGGTCCCGCATCCGCCGCCAGCTCCAGCTTGGCCAGCTCCAAATTCGCCAGCTCCTGGGCGCGCCAGATATGCCGCAAGATTTCCGGGTTGACCCGATCGGCATGCGTCGCCGGCAGCATGTGGCCGGCACCCGGCAGATGCCGCAGCTCGGCGCCATCGATCAGCGCGGCGAGTTTGGTGACAATGCGCTGCGTCACATAGGGCGACAGCCCGCCCGACAGCAGCAGTGTCGGCACCTGCAACGCGCGCGCGGCTTCCGCCACCCCGTCGAGGTCGAGCGCGGCGGCGAAATCGCAAGCCAGCTTGTCAGCCTGCTCGATCATCCGCAGCCGTCCGCTCGGCGAGAACTGCTCGCGCGGCCCGGAGCCGGCCCAGAACGCGGTGAACGCCTCGACCGCCTCCATCACGGCGCCGTCGAGAATATCCTTTGAGACGATCTGCGCGATCCGCGCGAAGCGATCGTACAGCCGCGCGTCGGCGGGCGTGTCACGAAGCAGCGTGGGTAACACCGGCTCGATCAGCGTCAGGCTGCGAATGTGCTGCGCATAAGGCGAGGTGGTCGCCAGCCGAAACGCGATCGCCCCGCCATAGGAATGCCCGATCAGATGGATCGGCCCGTCGGCCTTGGCGAGCCAGGGCTCAAGCCGCGCGATCTCGCCATCCAGCGTCCGCGGCCAGTCGCGCCCGCAGGCGGCAACGCCATAGCCGGAAATATCCGGTGCCATGAACCGGTCGCCGCCGAGCGCCGCCGCAAGCTTGGTCCATTGCCGTCCCGACCCCAGCGAGCAATGCAACGCCACCACCGACGCCGCCGCGTGCGTCCCATCCAAACCCGTCATCAAACCCATCCTGCTTGTTCTTGTTGTCGCCGGCCGCGCGTTCGCACGCGCCCGTCATGACGCGAGCGAGGAGGGGGAGGGGTTATTCCTGGGAGGGGGTGGGTGGGGCCGTGATCGTGATTGCGCGCGCAGTCAGATTCACTGGATGGTGATTTTGAGGTTCGTGGCAGTCGGCGCCCGGCCTTCCCTGCGCCCTCTCCTGTGTGAGGGTGGTTAATCGCATGACTCGCGCGCGGCGGCATCGCGAGGTTGCCGGCGTGTGTTTCTCCCTTGGCTGTTTGATAGTTGAATCGGGAACGGGGCCCACATTTGGTGTCGTCCCGGCGAAGGCCGGGACCCATAACCACACATGGTGGTTGTGAGGTAGGGTGGGGCCGCAGCGTACTCTAACAAATGACAGCGGTGGTAATGGGTCCCGGCCTTCGCCGGGACGACGTAGGGGAGAGTGTGCCGCTTACTCCGCCGCCGCCTCCGCTGACGGCTCGCCCTTCCAGCGCAGGATCTCCGCAGCCAAAATCGGATGGTTGAATCCCTTCAGCACGAGATCGTCGAGGGCGCGGGCCTCGACCCAGGGCTCGACCATGCCGTAGACGCGGCGGCTCACCACGATCTGGTTGGGCTTGGCTTCGCCGCAGAGGCGGGAGGCGAGGTTGGTGACGCTGCCGATCGCGGCATATTCCAGCCGCTGCTCGAAGCCGACCTGGCCGAGTGTGGCATAGCCGAGCGCGATGCCGATGCCGAACCCCAGGCTATGCCCGCGGTTGCGCCAGCGCTCGGTCAGCGGGCCGATGGTGTCGCGCATCTCCACCGCCATCTTCACCGCGCGCCTGGTGTGGTCCTCGAACTGGATCGGCGCGTTGAACAGGATCATCACGCCGTCGCCGGCATATTTGTCGAGCGTGCCCTCGTACTTGAAGATCAGCTGGCCGAGCGCGGCGTGATATTCGCGCAGCACGTTCATCGCCTCTTCCGGCTCGGTCGCTTCCGTGAACGCGGTGAAGCCGCGCAGGTCGCAGAACACCACGGTCACCTCGCGGCGCTGGCTGGTGAGCAGCCCCTCGGGGCTGTCGGAGGAGGCGATCAGCTGCGCCACCTGCGGCGCCAGGAAGCGCTCGAGCTTGCGGATGCGCTCGATCTCGCCGAGCTGGGTCTTGACGCGCGCCTCCAGCGACTTGTTCCAGTCCTTGAGCTGCTCGGTCTGCTCGCGCAGCTTGTCCGCCTGGGCGCGCACGGTCTTGTTCGCGGCCTCCAGCGCGTGGCTGTTGTGGTCGACCTCGCTGAACAGCCGCGCATTGCGCATCGCCAGCACGGCCTGGTGCGCGAAGGTCTTCACCAGGCCGATCAGGCTCGAGGGGAAATCGCCGGCCGCCTTGCGCAGCACCACCAGCGCGCCGAGCACGCCCTGCTGGTCGACCAGCGGCACCACGAGCACGGAGCGGAAGCCGGCGCCGACCACGACATCGCGCAGCGGATGATCGGGCGGATAATCGGGACTTGCCGCGAGATCGGGAAACGCCAGCGGCTCGCCCTTCGCGGCGGCCTCGCCGAGCGGGCTGTTTGCCGCATCGATCGCGCGATGATGGCCTTCGGCTCCGCTGTCGATGCCGATCGATTGCGTCAGGGTGAAGCTGCGCTGCGCGACGTCAAAGCCGTAGATCAGCACCGCGTCGGCGTGGGTGATCTCGATCGCACGGGCCGCGATCGTCGCAAGCACAGCGTTGAGATCGAGCGAGGAGGCCACCGCGCGGCCGACCTCCTCCAGCACCTTGAGCTCGTGGATCGACTGCGCGAGGTCGCGGGTGCGCTCCTCGACCTTGGCTTCGAGGTCGGAATAGGTCTCGGCAAGCTGGGTGGCCATGCTGTTGAACTGACCGGCGAGCTCTTCCAGCTCATCGGATGTTTTCACCTCGATGCGATGACCGAAATCGCCGGCGCCGAGCCGCCGCGCGCCGGTGCGCAGCGCCGTGATCGGGATGATCATGCGGCGCGCCAGCAGCGTGCCGGCGAGGATCGCGACCATCAGGCCCATGCCGATCAGCAGCGCGATGCGCACCAGCTGGTCGCGGATCGGCATCAGGGCCTGCGTGGTCGGCTGCTCATAGAACACGTGCCAGCCGAGGTTCGGCGCGGCCGTCGCTGTCGTCAGCACCGCGTTGCCGTCGACATCCTTGCCGGAGGCGATCGGCCTGCCACTCTGCGACAGCACCGCGGTGACCTGGGGCAGCGCGGCGAGGTCCTTGCCGACCTCCGGCCCCTTCGACGAACTCGCGAGCACCCGGCCCTTGGCATCGACGACATACGCATGCGCGAGCCGGCCGACCTGGGAATCGCCGAAATAGTCATTGAGGAAGCGCAGGTCGATCTCTGCCATGGTGACGCCGGCATTGAAGCCGGAATGCTGCTCGCCGATCGACATGAACGGCCGCCCGTCGCGAAAATACGCCGGCGCGTAGGCAGTGCCGCGGGCGATGGTCTCGGTGAATCTGACATCGCGGGAGAAATCGGCGTTGGAGTTGACCGTGGTGGTCTGGCGCGACAGCCGCAGCATTTCGCGGCCTTGGCCGCTGATCAGGGTGAGCTGGCTCACCGCCGGCACCTGGCCGAGCAACTGCGCGTAGTCGGCACGGCGCAGCTCGATCGTGTTGGAGGAGGCGCGGGTCACCCAGGAGATCTGCCGTTCGAGATCGGAAATCGCCTGCTCGATGCGCTTGGCGGTGGCGTCCGCCTTCTCGCTCATCGCGTCCGTCAGCGTGCCCTTGATGCCGCGGTAGCTGATCCAGGTCTCCATCGCTCCGTTGACGGCGAGGACGAACACGACGAGGCCGACGAGGGAGACGACGTATTTGGCGAACAGGCCCCCGCGCAGGAACCAGTTCTTGCCCTTGTCCGTAGCCGCGCTCATCCAGCCTCGTCCGGCCCCTGATCGGGTGCGCCGCATGATCCGCCGCTGTTTAGCACGGATCGGCTGGGCGGGGCGGCTCCTCGGGCCGCATGGTTATCCCTTCATATCGGCGGGGGATATCCGGGAATATCAGCGATTGAACAGCTGACGCAGCACGTCCTTCATCGCGGGACTGTCGTGCTGCTCGGCGGTCTCGCCCGGCGGAGGGGGCGGTGGCGGGGCCTGATCGGCGGCCGGCGGCGCCGGCCGGCTCAGGTCGCGGCTCGAGCGCGACGCGTTGCTCCGGTTGAGGGTGGAGAGGCCCTGCTGCAGCAAATTGCCGATGGTGTCGCCAAGCTGCCCGCCGAGCGGATTGCCCTGGCCGGCGCCGCCGTCCGGTGGCTGGCCTGTGCCGCCCTGCGCGCCGTTGAGCAGATTGGTCAGCCCGTTGAGGCCCTCGCTCAGCCCTTGGCCGTTCGCCCCGAACAGGCCCTTGCCCATCTCGCGCAGCTTGGCATAGGCGGCATCCGGATTGTCCAGCATGCCGGCCATATCAGGATAGATCCGCGGCTACACCCAGGGTCCCTCGAGCATCACGGGGATGCCGAGGCCGACCGGATTGCCGGCGCGGCCCTGGCCTTCGGTGGTCATCACGAGCTGCGGCTCGACGCGGAATCCGATCTGGCGGGTGTTGAGGTCGATCGTGCCGACCCCGGTCATCTTCACCAGCGGGCCGATCAGGTTGAGATCCGTGGTGACGGCCTGGCCCTTGTCGACCTTGAACGAGGCCGAGAGCTGGCTGAGATCGGTCGACAATTCCTGGCTCTCCTGCCACCCCGACAGGGTGCTGGTGGTGAGGTTGCGGATCATCTGAGCCACGTTGAGGCCGAGGATCTTGCCATCCTGGAATACGACGAAGGCAGTGCCCGCGAGATTGCCGACGATGACGCGCTCGCTGCCGCCTTGCGAGGTCAGCGCGATCTTGGCCTGCATCCTGCCGTCGAGCTTGTCGAATTCGGCGAGGCTCTTCAGCACCGGCAGCGCGCGCACCCCGGCGAGGTCGAGCCGCAGCGCGTAGGTTGGATTCGTAGCTCGCGCGTCGATGGTGACATCGCCATCGGCGGTGCCCTCATAGGCGCCGAGATGGGCGAGCCGGCCCTTCAGCACGCCGCTGTCGATCGACGCATCGATTGCCGCCTGCGCGAAGCGGCCGTCGCCGATCACGAGCTCCGCCGCCGAAATGCGCGCCTGCGCGTCGACATAGTTGAGCCCGGCAAGATCGATCGACGCGTTGCTCCAGGTATTGGTGCCGGGCGGCTGCGTGGTGCCGGACTGGCCCGGCGGCATCGCGATCGCAATGCGCTGGAAGTCGAGATCGAGCTTCACCAGCGGCTTGTTGCTGGCGAAATCGACCGACGCCCAGCCGGTGAAGCCGCCATCGCCGAGCGTGCCGGACACGCCGTTGAACATCACCACCGTGCCGTTCAGCCGCGCGTCCGCATTCGCCTTGATCGCGGCGGGCAACAGGCCGGGCGCATCGATGCTGAATTCGGCCGGCACGCTTTGGCGCTCCAGCGATGCTTGCGGCGCGGTCGCGCGGATCTCGAACTTCAGCGGCTTGTCGCCGGCGTGTGCGTCACCGGTCACGATGATCTTGCGGTCGTCGCCGATGGTCGCGTCCGCGTTGAGCGTGTCGATCCGGCTCTCGATCCGGTCGCGCACATTGGCGAAGACGATGGTGCCGCTGCTGACGCTGACATGCCGGATCGTGATGCCGCCGCCATCGGGCGCGGAGGATTTCGCCGGCGGATTGTGGTCGCGGGTGCGCTCGCGCTGCAGCGGCAGGTTGATCACCGGCTTGACGATCGCGAGGTCGGTGATGTCGGTCCGGCCCGACCACAGGCTCGACAGCGTCATCTCGGCTTCGACGCTGCTTGCCGCGAACCGGTTGTTGACGTCGCGCCCGCGCGGGTCCTGCAACACGACGTCGCGCAGCGTCAGATTGACCTTCGGCCAGAGGCCAATCTTGGCACCGCCATTGATGGTGAGCTTGTAGCCGGTCTCGCGCTCGACCCGGTCGGTGATGGTCGATGTGAGGAACGAGGACGGGATCCCGATCACAGCCACCAACGCGATGATCACGATCACGGCAGCAATGGCGGCCCCGGCGAATTTCAGTGCTCTCATGTCGTTGTTCCAGGCCGGGCAAGCGGGGTTCCGTTGCAGAAAGTCACGGCCGATCACACGAGTTTATCCCGCAAGCGGGAGCTGGCTCCAATGACCGGAAAAATAATCCGTTACCGCATGAACTTATGTGACCTCTCCCACACTCTTATGAGGGTGATTTTTGCTAACCGGGCGTCAGGGGACTGCTCGGATTGGATTTGGAAGGCAGTACAATGAGCAAGCAGGCCGAATTTGCGGTCATCCTGAAGATGAACCCGATGTTCGCCGATCTCGGCGCAGACGAGCTCCAGCGACTGTCCAATCTCTGTCACACCCAGCATCTGGGGAACGGCGAGGTGCTGTTCCAGAAGGGCGATCCCGGGGACGCCCTGTTTGGGGTCCGCCGCGGCCAGATTCGGATCGAGACCGGTGCTTCCGACGGCAGCCGGCTCACACTCAACTTCATGGGATCGGGCGACCTGTTCGGCGAGGTCGCGGTGCTGGATGGCCAGAGCCGCACGGCGGACGCCACTGCGGGCGAGACCAGCGAATTGTTCGTGCTGCGGCGCGAAGATTTCCTCGGCTTCCTCGAGCGCGAGCCAAAGGTCGCGATCAAGATCATCGCACTGCTGTGCCAGCGCATCCGCTGGCAGAGCGAGCGCATGGAGGAGTCCGTGCTGCAGCCGCTGCCGGTTCGCCTGGCGCGGCGGCTCTGCGCGCTCGCCGAGGATTTCGGTTCCGAGGTGCACATCTCGCAGGAACAGCTCGGCATCTTCGTCGGTGCCGCGCGCGAAAGCGTCAACCGGCAGCTGCAGACCTGGCGCAGGGACGGCATCGTCGACCTGCAACGCGGCCGGATCATGCTGCACAACATGACCAAGCTGACGGCGGTCGCCCGCAACGACTGAACCGGACCGCATACAACGCGCGCGCGAAGGTGAGATTTTCTCGCGCGCGCCGCTTGCGGATGTTGACGCACTCCTGCCTAAAAGACGTGCTTGCATGATGAGGCCGGTACCGCTTTGATCCGGCCGCCGGTCCTTGGGGTGACACCCAGCCTTGCTGGCCTCACGCCATCCACCTGCAAACCCCTGCGGTCTCTCCCGTTGACCGCAGGGGTTTTGCATTTCGGCGGCGGCGCGAGGCGAATCTGTCGACTTCAACATCATTTCGGGATTGGACCGGCGCCGGGCTCGCGCTTGAACATCGCGGCCAAGGCGCCGATGGATGCGGCCTTCCGCGGTCTGGACTATGCTGTTCCAGCACTCTACTTCGATGCTGGAATGAAAAGAGAGGCTCCTCATGGACAACCAGGGCGCGGTCGGCAAACCAGCAGTCAAATCGCAGGAGGATCTTCGTAGCCATTTCGGGCAAGTGAGCCCGCTCGCGGAGAAGAAGGTTCTCCATCATCTCGACAAATTCTGCCGTGATTTCATCGCGTTGTCGCCCTTCCTCGTCCTAGCGACGAGCGACTGCAACGGCCACGCCGATGCAAGCCCTCGCGGAGATGCGCCGGGCTTCGTCGCGGTGCTCGACGACAAGACGCTGCTGATACCCGACCGGCGCGGCAATAACCGCGTGGACACTTTCGGCAACATCATTGCCTCGCCGGGGATCGGCCTGCTCTTCATGGTGCCCGGAATAAATGAGACCCTGCGGGTCAACGGTCGCGCGGAGATCTCGCAGGACGCCAAGCTGTTGGCGCCGCTCGCGGTGCAGAACGTCGTCCCGATCATTGGGCTCAAAGTCCTTGTCGAGGAGACCTACTTCCACTGCGGCAAGGCGCTGATGCGCTCGAAGCTGTGGAGTCCGGCAACACAGGTCGAGCGCAACAACTTCCCGACACTCGGTCGGATCATCGCCGAGCAGACCGCTGCCATCGAGCCCGAAGTCGCTGAGAAGGCGATGGAAGAGGCCTATCGGACGCGGCTCTACTAGAACCTGCTGAAACCAATCGGGAACCATCCTCACCGTCGTCCCTGCGAAAGCAGGGACCCATAACCACAACTGCCAATCGTTGGGCGATGCTGGAACGACGAGTCCCTGCAACAAGGTCCGCCGCGGCGTATGGGTCCCTGCTCCCGTGCGCATTGGGCAGGGACGACGTGTTGGAGGGGCCGCGGAGTTAACGGCGGACGGCACGACGGATGGCCGCAGGGAAGCGACGCCCCAGGGCTTTCCCATATGCCATAGCCGCGGGGCGTCTGCACGATTTCTGTATAATGGAAGAATACTGCTGATTTGCCCGACGAGTTAAGTTGCCGTGCCGAATGCCGGCCCGCCAGCTCCTTTGCATGGGGTTGTTTTCGATATTTTAAGTACGTCATCTTGCGCGGATCGCGCCGTGGGCGAGGCGCGAGCTCAGCTCATTCCGCGGCGGGCGAGATCATGTTCGGCGGGCCGGGCGGCCGCTTGGTGTCGTCGGACTGGTGCTCGTTCGGGGTCAGCTCGTGGTCGGCATGCGAGACCACGAGCCGCTTGGCGAAGCGCCAGATCAGGGCGCCGAAATCGTCCATCACCATGAACATCGCGGGCACGAACACCAGCGACAGGATGGTCGAGAAGATCAGGCCGCCGATCACCGCGAGCGCCATCGGCGAGCGGAATTCGCCGCCGGCGCCGACCGCGAGAGCGCTCGGTATCATGCCGGCGGCCATCGCGATCGTGGTCATCACGATCGGCCGGGCGCGCTTCATGCCGGCGTCGATCATGGCTTCCTCGCGCGGCTTGCCGGCGCGAATGGCTTCGATCGCGAATTCCACCAGCATGATCGCGTTCTTGGTGACGATGCCCATCAGCATCAGGATGCCGATCCACACCGGCGTGGTGAGCTGCTTGCCGGTGACGAGCAGCGCCGCGATGGCGCCGCCGATCGAGAGCGGCAGCGAGAACAGGATGGTGATCGGCTGCAGGAAGGTGCCGAACAGCAGCACCAGCACCGCGTAGACCATCATCAGTCCCGCCGTGATCGCGGTCGCGAAGCCGTCCGACAATTCGTTCAGGCTTTCCGCGTCGCCGGAGGGCGAGACCTTCACGCCCTTCGGCAGGGTCTTCATGACCGGCAGGTCGTAGATCTTCTTGGTGGCATCGCCGAGCGCGGCGGAGCCGACGAGGTCGGCCGCGACGGTTGCCTGCCGCTCACGGTCGTAGCGGTTGATGCTGGTCGGACCCTGGTCGAGCTTGACATCGGCTATGACCGAGAGCGGCACGCCGCCCTTCTCGCCGCGTTCGCCGAGCGGCACCCGCAGCTGCTCAAGCATCTGCAGGTCGCTGCGCGCATTGTCCTCGAGCTGGACGCGGATCGGCACCTGGCGGTCGCCGGCGTCGAACTTCGCCAGCGCTGGACCGACGTCGCCGATGGTGGCGACGCGGATGGTCTGCGACAGGCTCTCGGTGGACACGCCAAGCCGTGCGGCGAGATCGGCGCGCGGTTCGATACGCAGCTCGGGACGCTCCAGCGAGGTCTCCGAGATCACATTGGCGATGGTGGGAATGCGTTTCATCTGCGTCGCAAGCTCGCTCGCGACGTTGTTGACGATGTTGGGGTCGACACCGGTCACCACCAGCGAGATCGCGCGCAGGCCGTTCTCGTCCAGGAACCAGAAGCGGATATCGGGAACGTTCTCCAGCTCCTGGCTGATCGAGAGCTCGAGCTCACGCTGGGTGATCTTGCGGTCGGCCTTCGGCGTGTAGTTGATGATCAGCGCGGCGCGGCGGACCTCCTGGAGGCCCGGCGGCACCCGGCCGCCGTCGACGAACACGCTTCGTACCTCGGGCCGCTTGCGCAGGCGCGCGACGATGTCCTCGGTGACCTTTTCGGTGTAGGCGAGCTGGGTGCCCGGCGGCAGCTCGAGGGCCAGCAGCGAGCGGGCGCTGTCCTGCGCCGGCAGGAAGCCCTGCGGCAGCAGCGTGATGCTCCAGATCGAGGCGGCGAAGACGCCGAGGCCGATCAGCACCGTGATGAAATAGTGCTTCACTGACCAGGTGACGAGGCTGTGATAGCCGCGCAGGATCGGGCCGGGCGGCGGATCGTCGTGGTCATGGTGCTTGAGGAAGTAGGCCGCCAGAACCGGGGTGACGAAGCGGGCCGCGAGCAGCGAGAAGAACACCTGCACCGAGACGGTGATGCCGAACTGCTTGAAGAACTGTCCGGCAATGCCCGACATGAAGCTCGCCGGTGCGAAGATCGCGATGATGGTCAGCGAGATCGCGATGACGGCGAGGCCGATCTCGTCGGCGGCCTCCAACGCGGCACGGTAGGGCGATTTGCCCATGTTCATGTGCCGGACGATGTTCTCGATCTCGACGATGGCATCGTCGACGAGAATGCCGGTCGACAGCGTGATGGCGAGAAAGCTGACGAGGTTCAGCGAGAAGCCGAGCAGGTCCATCGCCCAGAACGCCGGGAAGATCGACAGCGGCAGCGAGATCGCGGCGATGATGGTGGCGCGCAGGTCGCGCAGGAACAGCAGCACGATGACGACGGCGAGGATGGCGCCTTCGAACAGGGTCGAGATCGCCGCGTGGTAATTGCCGTTGGTGTATTCGACCGAGGTGTCGATCACCTTCAGATCGACGTCGGGATAGGCCGCCTTGAGCGCGTCGATGCGTTTCTGCACGGCTTCGGCGACCTTCACGTCGCTGGCGCCCTTGGAACGCTTGATGCCGAGCGCGACCACCGGCTCGCCATTGAAGCGGGCGAAGGTGCGGCGGTCGGCGATGGTGTCGGTGACGGTGCCGAGATCGTCGAGCCGGACCTCGCCGCCGCCGAACAGCGGGATCATGGTGCCGGCGAGATCGCCCAGCGTCTTGGCGCCCGCGAGCGTGCGGATCGCCTGGTCGTTCTTGCCGATCTCGGCGCGCCCGCCGGCGACGTCGACATTGGTGCCGCGCAGGCTCTGGCTGACATTGACGGCAGTCAGGCCCATGGCCTGCAAGCGATCGGGATCGAGCGAGACCAGGATCTCGCGCTCGACACCGCCGATGCGCTCGACCTGCGCGACGCCGCGCACGCCCTGCAGCGCGCGCTTGACCACGTCGTCGACGAAATAGGAGAGCTGCTCCGGCGTCTTGCCGGGCGAGATCGCGGCATAGGTGACGATCGGCAGGCCGATGACGTCGACGCGCTGGATCAGCGGCTCGGTGACGTTCTGCGGCAGGTTGGAGCGCACGCGCGTCACCGCGTCCTTGACGTCGTTGAGCGCGCGGTCGGTGTTGGTCTCGAGCGCGAACTGGATCGTGGTGACCGACAGGCCGTCGGTGATCGAGGAGGTGATGTGCCTGACGCCCTCGACGCCGGAGACCGCGTCTTCAACCGTCTTGGTGACCTGGGATTCGAGCTCGGCTGGCGCCGCGCCAAACTGCGAGACCGCAACCGAGATCACGGGGATGTCGGCGCTCGGCAGCCGTGTCACCGCGAGCTTGGTGAAGGAGACCCAGCCCAGCACGAGCAGGATGATCGAGAAGACGATCGAGGGAAGCGGGTTCCGGATCGACCATGCCGAGATGTTCAAAGCCATTAGCGTGCCCGAATTACCGTGATCGCGTGCGATCGAGTTCATCGGCGAACATGGTCTTGATCTGGTCGCCATCATGGAGCGAAGAGCCGGCGTCGGCCACGACGATTTCGCCGACCTCGAGGCCTTCCAGGATTTCCGTCGAGGTGTCGGATGACAGTCCGACCCGCACCTTGCGCGTCTCGACGACGTTGCCTTTGACGACCTGCAGGGTCAGGCGGTCGATCGCGGTGCGCGGCACCGCGACGCCGCAGGAGCGCTTGGCGTCGATATTGGCGCGCGCGAACATGCCGACCTTCAGCGTCGGATTGTTGTTGATGGTGATGCGGACATGCCCGAGCTGGGTGGTGCGGTCGATCTGCGGCGAGATCTGGCGGACCTTGCCGACCATGTCGGGCGCATCGTCGCGGCTGATCCGCACATTGGCGCCGGGATTGAGTTTCAGCAGCTGGAAGCCCGGCACCTGGGCGTCGAGCTCGATCTCGTTGTTGATCGAGATCTTGAACATCGGGGGAGCCTGCGGCGAAGCCGGCGCGCCGGGCGCGGTGCGCACCTCGGTGACGAGGCCGGCGGCCGGCGCCCGCAGCACAAGCGGCTTGGCATTGGCCTGTGCGGCCTGCTGCGGCGGCGGGGTCAGCCGCGCCAGTTCCTGGTTCTCGGTCACGGTATCGCCCTCGCGGACCAGCACGTCGGTGACCTTGGAGCCATCCTGGTCGACATTCACCTGCGCCTCGCGGCGCGGCACGAAGAAGCCGGTCACCCGCACCAGGTCGGAGAAGCAGGCGTTGGTCGACTTCGTCACGATGACGAGCGCCTCGCCCGGCGTCTCCTTCTCCTCCGGATGCGAGCGGTGCTCGAACGCGTAATAGGCGATCGCGAGGGCGAGGAAAAACACCGTGCCGAGCGCAGGCTTGAGGTATTGGGAAAAATTCATCGCCTGATCAATCCAGAGCTTGGCGCGTCATGGGTGTTGGTCGAAGTCTCATCACGCTCGCTATCGTATTGCCTGGGTATTCGGAAGACCGGTGCCATTGTTCCGGATCATGCCCTGACGTCATGTGAGGCGGGTCACCTGTGGGCTGCGTCGGGGCTCGGCCCAACAGCATTGGCCCTAAAGCAAATGCGCCCCGCCGGGGTGCGGGACGCATTGTAGCCTCAAAAAGGAGCCACGCCACCGCCCATCACTTGGCGGCGGTGGTCTTGTTTTCCATGTTGACGACCTGCACGCGGCGGTTGACCTCTGCCAGCGGCTGGCTCGGATCCTTCAGCTTGCTCTTGCCATAGCCGACGGTGACGAGATCGGTGCCGTTGAGGCCGTATTTCTCGACGAGGTAGCGCTTTATCGAATCGGCGCGACGCTCCGACAGGTCCTGGTTGTAGGCTTCGCCGCCGGCGGCGTCGGTGTGGCCGGCGACCACGAAGGTCGAGCCCTTCAGGTCGGGACTGGTCAGCGCCCGGCCGAGCGCCTGCACCGACGGCATCGACTTGGCGCTGATATTGGCGGAGTTGTAGTCGAACGTGATTTCGAGATCGATGTTCGGCTTGTCCTTGACGACTGAAGCGATTTCCTCGCGTTCGGTCGACGACAGCGAGCGCGTCGAGCGGCCGCGGACACTCTGCACGAATTTGGCCTGGTCTGCGTTCAGCTCCGGCGAGGTGGTCTGCGGGCCGGCCGAAAGGCCGCGGGTCAGCGGCTTCTTGTCGGGCGTCAGCGCCCTGATGATCTGGTCCTCGGTGACATCGTCACCGGCGCGGGCGGCCGCCAGGCAAAACGACAGCGCGGCGCCAACGGTCATGATTGAAACGATGGCGGCCTTTGCCGACGGCTTGAACATTGCGGTCCCTCCTGCGCAGGCTGGCGCGGTTCCAACGACTATCCAGATTGATTGCCGGCATTGCGGCCCGGCACGCACCCTCTGATTAGTCGCTCAATTCCGTCAGCGGTTCGAGCCGCGGGCAGACCTTCGTCCGTTGTCACTGCACGCCGTAGTCGGCGAATTCCTTGACGATGTTCGGGTCCATCGCCTTGGCGTTGGCGATGTCGAGATCGCCCTCCGCGACTGCGCCGTTGCGTTGCTTTGCGAGCCCGCGTCCGTACAACGACGAGGTCAGCCGCGGGTTGATCTTCAGCGCGGCGTCGAAATCGGCGATCGCGTTCTTGTTCTGCCCGCCCTTCAGGTTCATCAGCCCCCGGCTGTCCAGCGCATCGACGAAGTTCGGCCGAAGCCGCAATGCCTCGTTGCAATCCTTCAGCGCGCCCTGGAGGTCACCGACCACGGTACGGACCCAGCAGCGGTTGTTATAGGCCTCGACATCCTTCGGGTTCAGCCGCAGCGAATTGGTGAAATCCTTGATCGCGAGGTTGTAGGCGCCCTTGCTGGCATAGACCTGGCCGCGCCGGTACAGCGCGGCTGCGTCATCGGGATTCTTGTCCAGCTTTTCGCTCAGGCTCTTGATCGTCGGATCATCGGCGAGCACAGGCGAATTGCTCGGCGCCGGCGTGGGCTGGATCACCACTGGCGGCGGAGCCGCGGGCGGTGGCAGGGCGATCTCGGGCGCCTTGGGCTGGGGTGACGGTGCGGTCGGCGCTGCCGCGACCGGAGGCTTCGGCGGCGCCGGTGATGGTGTCGGCGCTGTTGCCGCTAGTGGCGTCGGGGTTGCCGCGGGCGGTGTCGGCGTTGCTGCGGGCGGAGCCGGCGGAGGTGCGACCGGCGGTGCCGCTGCCACCTCGGGTGACGGCGACGCGGCGGGTGCCGGCGCGGCGTTCGACGGCCCGCCCGTGCCGGCCGGAATGAACGAGAAATCTTCGGCCAATGACGAGGAAATCCATGGCACCTGCTCGCCGCGCGAGGCGCGGGTGACGCCCATCTTGGTGCGGTTCAGCGTCTCTTCGGCCATCAGGTCGGGGACGCGGATCTCCTTCAGCAACTCCTGGACGAACAGGCTGTGGTCGTTGCCATTGTCGGAGACGACGGACGACAGCGCGGCCGAATACATCACCAATGTACCGTTCGGGGCGATCACCGGGGTCAGGCCGGCCGAGAAGCTGCGGAACCGGCGCTCGAACGGATTGCGCCTGGACGCATCGATCAGCGCGATCTTGACGCCGGCGCCGCGGCTGTTGAGCTCGCCGAGCACGGTCTCGAGGCTGAAACCATCGCGGCGCACGTCGGACTCCGTCCAGATCTGCGCATCGACCGGCAGCAAGTAGCTCTGGCGCGCCGACTGGATGCCGAAGCCGCTGAAGAACACCAGCGCCACCGATCCCGGCTTGATCTTGCCGTAGAGTTTGTCGAAGGCGCGGCGCATCGCGTCGCCGGTCAGGTTCTCGCCGATCTCGACCGAGAAGCCGTCCCGCTTGAGCTCATCGGCGACGTCGCGCGCATCGTTGATCGGTTCCTTCAGCGGAGCATCCGCGTCCGGATATTTGGCGTTGCCGATGACAAGCGCAAAACGGTCGCCGGCCGCAAAGGACAAAGCGGGCGCCGCGATTGAAAAAATCAGCGTGGCGAGCAAGGCAAGGCGGATTTTCATAATCGCAGCAAATCCAGATCGCGGCATTCCAGTGAAATGGCGCCGCTTCCAGCCTGCGCCTCGGGAACCTTACTCTAGCGAAAATCCATTATCAAACCACGGCCAAATCCCCGTCAACGGCTTGCGGCAGCATCGTTTATCGCGGTGATACCAGCCAGACCGCAGTGCAGCAGCATGCGGTCACGGCGGCCATCGCCATCACGGCACGGTGCTGGTTCCCACGAGCCGATCATGTGATCGCACTCACTCTCGCCACCCTGTCATGCGCTCGTCGCACTCTGCGCGGTTTGACCTTTGCGCGAGGCGATGGCTTTGTGTTCGGGACGGCAGGCCATTCAAAAACAAGCCGTCAAAACAGGCCTTGCAAACAAGAGCGAAACCCATGGGAAATGTCTACGAAATCTACGCCCTGCGCTACGCGACGATGTCGCCGCGCACCCCCAGCATGAACTTCCTGGCGCCCGATCCACATGACAGTGCGGCGCAGGACCTCGATTATTTCGTCTGGCTGATCCGAGGGCACGGCCGCGACATTCTGGTCGACACCGGTTTCAATGCCGAGGAGGCGAGCGCGCGGGCGCGCAAGCTGACGCTCAACCCGGTCGATGCGCTGGCCGGCTTCGGCGTCAGCGCCGACAGCATCAAGGACGTCATCGTGACGCATCTGCATTACGACCATGCCGGCAATCTCGACCGCTTCCCGAATGCGCGCTTCCATCTCCAGGAGAGCGAGATGGCTTACGCGACCGGCCGCTGCATGTGCAATGGACTGTTGCGACATCCGTTCTCGGTCGAGCACGTCACGCAGATGGTGCGCCACGTCTATCGCGAGCGCGTCAGCTTCTATTCGGGTGACGGCGAGGTTGCTCCAGGCGTGACCGTGCATCGCGTCGGCGGCCATTCCGACGGCTTGCAGGTGGTCAGGGTCGAAACTGCGCGCGGTCCGGTGGTTCTGGCATCCGATGCCGCGCACTACTACGCCAATCTGCAGCGCAGGAGCCCGTTTCCGATCGTCTACAATGTCGGCGACATGGCGCAGGGTTGGGAGACGATCGAGCGTCTTGCCGGTCATCCGGATCGCTTCATTCCCGGACATGATCCGATCGTGACGGAGATCTATCCGCGCGCCAGCGAGAAGGTCGACGCCTGGGCGCTGCATATGCCGCCGACGCGATCGTTCGCGGAATAGCCTCGCCGATCGGCGAGGCACGTCTGCAACACGTCAAGAAACGTCAAAGAAGAAGCTATATGACTGACACCAAGACGACTGACACCAGGACTCTCGGGTTCATCGGCCTCGGCGTGATGGGTGAGCCGATTTGCCGCAACCTGGTCAGGAAGAGCGGCAAACGCGTTGTCGCGTTCGACCTCTCGGCCGAACCGCTGCAGCGGTTGCGCGCCGACGGTGCCGAGGTTGCGGCGTCGGTCGCCGACGTCATCAAGCAGAGCGATGTGCTGTTCCTCTGCTTGCCGAGCGCCAGGCACGTGCGCGCGGTGTTCGAAGGCGACGGCATTTTGAAGAACGCGAGAAGCGGCCAGATCGTGGTCGATCTCGGCACGTCGTCAGTCAGCCAGACCCGCGATTTCGCCGCGCAGTTGCAGGCCAAGGGCGCGGCGTGGGCCGACGCGCCGATCGCGCGTACGCGTCAGGCTGCGCAGGACGGCACGCTCAGCGTCATGGTCGGCGCGGCGCCCGCGCTGTATGCCGCGATCGAGCCCTTGATCCGCTGCTTCGCCACCGATGTCACCAATTGCGGTGACGTCGGCGCCGGGCAGGTCACGAAGATCCTCAACAACATGGTGCTGTTCGAGACCGTCAATGCGCTGGCGGAGGCGGTCGCGGTGGCGAAGCACAATGGCGTCGATCCGAAGCTCTTGCTTGAGACACTGTCGAAGGGCTCGGCCGACAGCTTTGCGCTGCGCAACCATGGCATGAAGGCGATCGTGCCCGGCGTGTTTCCCGAGCGCGCATTCTCGACCGAATATGCGCTGAAGGATCTGTCCTACGCGCTGGAGCTCGCTACCGATGCGGGCATCAAGATCCGCGGCGCGGAGCTGATCGGCATGGTGCTGCAGGAAGCGATCGACAAGGGATCGAAGGACAATTACTTCCCGGTGATCGCCAAGCATATCGAGCGGGCGTAGGGCACACTCCACGTCATCCCGGCTTCGAGACTGCGCGTCGCCGCGCATGGTCTTAGGTTGAGTTGGGCGCGATGCCAACCCCGGCGTCGTCCTGGCGAAGGCCAGGACCCATAACCACAAATGTCCTTTGTTGGGCTCGCTGGAATGACGAGTCCCGTTCACAACACAGGCCGCGGCGTATGGGTCCTGGCTTTCGCCAGGACGACAGCGGAGGTATGGCTGTGGCCTAATACACGTCCTTCGCGTCGGCCTCTTCGCTGGTCTGCACCAGTTCAAGGCTGCTCTCGACCTTGCCGAGCAGGCGGCCGAGGTCGCGGCGCTCCTGTGCGGAGAGACAGGACAATATCTCCTGCTCCTTGCGCAGCAGGCGCGGGATCAGCTCCTCGTATAGCGTCTGGCCATTTTTGGTCAGTCGCAGGCGGAATTCGCGGCGGTCGTCGGCGTTCTCGACGCGCTCGACGATCTCGCGCTCCATCAGCGCCGACACCGCGCGACTGATGGTGGATTTATGGGTGCGCGTGCAGTGCGCGATATACTGCGCGCTGCAGGGATCGCTGCGGAAGCCGAGCGTTGCGAGCACGCGCCACTCCGGAATGTCGAGCCCGTAGCGCGCCTGATATTCGCTCGACAGCGCCGAGGACACCTCGGCCGCCAGCCGGTTCAGGCGGAACGGCATGAAATGGAAGAGATCGAGGCGCTTCTTGGTCGGCGCGATAGTGTCGCGCACCTCCGCTTCCACGGCACTGCGCGGGCGGGCTGGAGGCTGGCTTGCAGAGGTCCGTGCCAAAAATCTCTCCAATTTGAGTTGACGGCAGCCCCGACTGGGGGTTTAAGATAGTTGCAAGTGAGACTAATTTAGCAAGGTCGCGGCCGGCTCGCAAGGTCCCGGTCGCAAGCCGGTCACACAGAACCGCAGCCAGAGGCCGCGGCGCAAGGGAAACATCCAGGGTCACGCAATGGCACACGCCAACACGGCACAGGCCAAAACCCAGTTCGGCTATCGCCGTCACCCCGACCAGGAGCGCTCGGGCGCCAATGTCGCGGAGCATCCCGTCGTCGTGGTCGGCGGCGGGCCGGTGGGACTGTCGCTGGCGATCGATCTTGCTCAGCGCGGCCAGCGTGTCGTCCTTCTGGATGATGCCGATCGTATCGGCGAGGGCTCCCGCGCGATCTGCTTCTCGAAGCGCTCGCTGGAATATTGGGACCGGCTCGGCGTCGGCGACCGCATGGTCGACAAGGGCGTGGTGTGGAGCGTCGGCCGCATCTTCCACGGCGAATCCCAACTCTACCAGTTCAATCTCCTGCCGGAGAACGGCCACAAGCGGCCGGCCTTCATCAATCTCCAGCAATATTACGCCGAGGCCTATCTGGTCGATCGCATCGACGATCTGCCTGAGATCGACCTGCGCTGGCGCAACAAGGTGACGGCGCTGGAGAGCCGTAACGATGGCGTTGCGCTGACCATCGCAACTCCCGACGGCCCCTACCAGGTGCACGCGACCTACGTCGTCGCCTGCGACGGCGCGCGCTCCTCGTTGCGGCAGATGGTCGGCGCCGAGTTCGCCGGGCAGGTGTTCGAGGATCAGTTCCTCATTGCCGACGTCAAGATGACGGCGGAATTCCCGACCGAGCGCTGGTTCTGGTTCGATCCGCCGTTTCATGCCGGGCGTTCGGCGCTGCTGCACCGGCAGCCCGACGATGTCTGGCGCATCGATCTCCAGCTCAACCCGGATGCCGATCCGGTGGCCGAGAAGCAGCCCGAAAATGTGCGGCCGCGGATCGCGCGTATGCTCGGCCACGACAAGTTCGCGTTCGAGTGGATCTCGCTCTACAAATTCCAGTGCCGGCGGATGGACCGCTTCATCCATGGCCGCGTGGTCTTCGCCGGCGATTCCGCGCATCAGGTCTCGCCTTTCGGCGCGCGCGGCGCCAATTCCGGGCTGGAAGACGCCGAAAACCTGTCCTGGAAGCTCAATCGCGTGCTGCGCCGGCTGTCGCCGGAGGGCTTGCTGGAGAGCTATCACATTGAGCGTAGCGCCGCCGCCGACGAGAACATCCGCGAATCGACCCGCTCGACCGATTTCATGGCGCCGAACTCACATCAGGAGGCGCGGCTGCGGAAGGCGGTGCTGTCGCTGGCGAAGGAGACCGAGTTCGGCAAGCGCATGGTCAATGGCGGCCGGCTTTCGGTGCCGTCGGTCTACGACACGCCGCTGTCGAGCAGCGATCGCGACGATTGGCGCGGCGGCCCGCGGCCCGGCGCCTCGATGCCAGATGCGCCGGTGACGCAGCAGGGCGGCGGTTCCACCTATCTGACCGACGTTTTCATCAGGCAGGGAACGCGCTTCACGCTGCTGGAGTTTGGCAATGGCGCTGCTGTCGATGTGCCGGACGGCGTCGGCAGCATCCGGGTCGGCGGCGAGGGTGGGCTGGTCGACGCGCAGGGCCTTGCCGGCAAACGCTATGATGCCGAGCCCGGCACCGCCTATCTGCTGCGGCCGGACGGTTATGTCGCCGCACGCTTCCGCAATGCGGCACGGCCGGAGCTCGATGCGGCGCTGGCACGCGCGGCCGGCCTGAACTGAGGAGCAGTCATGGTGCTGTCGACCAGTTCGAATTTCGCAAAGCCCGACGACGCCTTCCGCGCCATCGTCGAGGCGCATCGCGGTCTCACTGATGAGCAGAGCGCCGATTTCGACACGGCGCTGGTGCTGATCCTTGCCAACCATATCGGCGATATCGACGTGCTGCGCGAGGCGATCGGGCTTGCGAAGCGCCGCATGCTTGATGCAAGCCAGCAGCAACAGCAGCAACAACAATAGCACTGAGCAAACGGACAGGATTGAACTGATGGCCAAAGGTTTCGCATCGACCACGGATCTCTCCGAGAAGAAGATCACCTTCTCCGAGATCGGTACGGATCTCTATGCCTTCACCGCCGAGGGCGATCCCAACACCGCCGTCATCGTCGGCGACGACGGCTGCCTCGTGTTCGACGCGCAGGCGACGCCCGCGATGGCGAACAAGGTGATCGAGCGCGTGCGTGCCGTCACCGACAAGCCGATCAAATATGTCGTGCTGTCGCACTATCACGCCGTGCGCGTGCTTGGCGCCTCTGCCTACAAGGCGCAGGGCATCGTCGCCTCGCAGGAGACTTATCGGCTGATCGAGGAGCGCGGCAAGCAGGATTGGGATTCCGAATACGGCCGCTTCCCGCGGCTGTTCCAGGATGCGCAGAGCATCCCCGGCCTGACCTGGCCGACGCTGACCTTCGAAGGCGAGATGACGATCTACCTCGGCAAGCGCGAGGTTCGCCTGATGCAGCTTGGCGCCGGCCACACCTCGGGCGACATCGTCGCCTGGGTGCCGGACGCCGAGGTGATGTTCTCCGGCGACCTGATCGAATATCACTCGGCCTGCTATTGCGGCGATGCGCATTTGCGCGAATGGCCGATGACGTTGAACGAGATCCGCAACTTCAATCCCAAGGCGATCGCGCCGGGCCGCGGCGATGCGCTGAAGGGCACAGCCACGGTGCGCGAGGCTATCGCGATGACGCGCGACTTCGTCACCTCGCTCTATGGCGCGGCCGAATCGTCGGTCGCCAAGGGCCGCAGGCTGAAGGAATCGATGGCGGCGACCCGTGAGGTGATGGATCCGAAATTTTCCAGCTTCGCCATCTACGAGCACTGCCTGCCGTTCAACGTGTCGCGCGCCTATGACGAGGCGTCGGGGATCGACGACCCCGTGATCTGGACCGACAAGCGCGACCAGGAGATGTGGGCTGCCTTGCAAGGAGGAGGATAGTCATGAACATCAATACCTCGCCTGACCAGATCATCCGCAGCTCGGCCCAGGTGACGCCGGGTTACATGTCCGGCTTCGGCAATAGCTTCGAGACCGAGGCACTGCCGGGCGCGCTGCCGATCGGGCGCAACTCGCCGCAGCGCTGCGCCTACGGGCTCTATGCCGAGCAGCTCTCGGGCTCGCCTTTCACCGCGCCGCGCGGCGCCAATGAGCGCTCCTGGCTGTACCGCATCCGGCCCTCGGTGAAGCATTCCGGCCGCTTCGAGAAGGTCGATGCCGGCCTGTGGCGCTCGGCGCCGTGCCATGAATACGAGCTGCCGATCGCGCAGCTGCGCTGGGATCCGACGCCGCTCCCCAAGGAGGATGTCACCTTCGTTCAGGGCGTGCAGACCATGACGACGGCGGGTGACGTGAACACCCAGGCCGGCATGGCCGCGCATGTCTACCTCATCACCAAATCGATGGTGGACCAGCATTTCTACAATGCCGACGGCGAGCTGATGTTCGTGCTCCAGCAGGGCGTCTTGCGCCTCGTCACGGAGTTCGGCCGCATCGACGCCGAGCCCGGCGAGATCGTGGTGATCCCGCGCGGCGTCAAGTTCCGCGTCGAGATTCCGAATGGCCCGGCGCGCGGCTATCTCTGCGAAAACTACGGCGGCGCCTTCACGCTGCCGGAGCGCGGGCCGATCGGCGCCAACTGCCTCGCCAACGCGCGCGACTTCCTCACCCCGGTCGCGAACTACGAGGACAAGGACACGCCGACCGAACTGTTCGTGAAGTGGGGCGGTTCGCTGTTCAAGACCACGCTGCCCCATTCGCCGATCGACGTCGTCGCCTGGCACGGCAATTACGCGCCGTACAAATATGATCTGCGCACCTTCTCTCCCGTCGGCGCGATCGGCTTCGACCATCCCGATCCATCGATCTTCACGGTGCTGACTTCACCGTCAGAGACCGCGGGCACCGCGAACATCGACTTCGTGATCTTCCCCGAGCGCTGGATGGTCGCAGACAACACCTTCCGTCCGCCCTGGTACCACATGAACATCATGAGCGAGTTCATGGGCCTGATCTACGGCGTCTACGACGCCAAGCCGCAAGGCTTCGTGCCGGGCGGCATGAGCTTGCACAATTGCATGCTGCCGCACGGTCCGGACCGCGATGCCTTCGAGCATGCCAGCAATGGCGAATTGAAGCCGGTGAAGCTGACGGGCACCATGGCCTTCATGTTCGAGACCCGCTACCCGCAGCGCGTCACCGCGCATGCGGCGAATGCCTCGACGCTCCAGGACGACTATGCGGATTGCTGGAAGGGCCTGGAGAAGAAGTTCGATCCGAGCAAGCCGTAGGTCTTCACCCTCCCCTTGAGGGGGAGGTTCGGTACGCATGGAGCAACGCGACATGCGTACCGGGGTGGGGTGATCTCTCAACACGGGCAGTGTGCTTCGCGGATAGACCGTCACCCCACCCCGCCGCTCATTTCATTCGCGTCGACCTAAGAGCGAGCTTCGCTCGTCTCGCCCCCCTCCAGGGGAGGGTGAATAAACATCAGCCATCGCATCTGATTGCACCGGGATCACCATGCCCCACCCCAACGACCCCAGCCTGCGCTCCTTCATCGAGGTCGATCCTTCTTCCGACTTCCCGATCCAGAACCTGCCCTACGGCGTGTTCTCGACTGCGGTCAATCCGACCCCGCGCGTCGGCGTCGCGATCGGCAATTACGTGCTCGATCTCTGGGAGCTCGAGCAGGATTCCCGGCTCGATGTCGGTCCGCTCGGCGTGTTCTCGCAGCCGTCGCTCAACGCCTTCATGGCGCTCGGGCCGAAAGTGTGGTCGGCGACGCGGGCACGGATCAGCGAGCTGCTCCGCTCGGATCATCCGGAGCTACGCGACAACAGGGAATTGCGGGCGCGGGCGCTGGTGCCGATGGCCGACGTCAGGCTGCACATGCCGTTTGCCGTCTCCGGCTACACCGACTTCTACTCCTCGAAAGAGCACGCCACCAATGTCGGCGTGATGTTCCGCGGCAAGGACAATGCGCTGCAGCCGAACTGGCTGCATATGCCCATCGCCTATAACGGCCGCGCATCGACCGTCGTGGTCTCCGGCACGAAGGTGAAGCGGCCGCGCGGGCAACTGAAGCCACCGAAGATGTGCCGAGCTTCGGGCCGTGCAAGCGGCTCGATTTCGAGCTGGAGATGGGCGTGGTCGTTGGCCAGGCCTCGCCGATGGGCGAGATGCTGACGGAGAAGCAGGCCGAAGACATGATCTTCGGTTTCGTGCTGCTCAACGACTGGAGCGCGCGCGACATCCAGCAATGGGAATATGTGCCGCTCGGGCCGTTCCTTGCCAAGGCGTTTGCGACCTCGATCAGCCCCTGGGTGGTGACGCGCGAGGCGCTGGAGCCGTTCCGCATGCAGGGCCCGGTGCAGCAGCCGGAGCCGCTGGCGTACCTCAAGCAGACCCAGCCGAACAATTACGACATGCAGCTCGACGTCGCGCTGCGCGCCGGTGCGATGAACGAGGCGAAGACGATCTGCCGCACCAACTTCAAGTACATGTACTGGTCTTCGGTGCAGCAGCTCATGCACCACGCTTCCAGCGGCTGCGCCATGAATGTCGGCGATCTCCTCGGCAGCGGCACCATCTCCGGTCCTGAGAAGGACCAGCGTGGCAGCTTGCTCGAGATCAGCTGGAACGGCACAGAGCCGGTCGAGCTGCCCGGCGGCGTCAAGCGCTCGTTCCTGGAAGACGGCGACAGCCTCGTGATGCGCGGCTGGTGCGAGGGCAGCGGCTATCGCGTCGGCTTCGGCGAGGTCGAGGGGACGATCATCGCGGCGAAGTAAGTCTCCGCGCATTCCGCGGCTTCACCTCTCCTTGAAAAGGGGAGGTCGGTTTGCGCAGCAAACCGGGTGGGGATCTGGTCTCTCCGTAGACGCCAGCGCTCGCGGCTGACCCCCATCCCACCTTCCCCCTTTCAGGGGGAGAGTGCCCGACAGGCGTGCAAACCTCACCGTTCCTCGGGCCTGACATCCCTCAGCCGCGCCGTATTCGCCGCGACGTCCTCGAGGCTGTACTTCAAATGCACCCGCTTGTCCGACGGCGGCTGGTTGACCGTGCAGACACCCGGCCGCCACGGCTTGGCCGGGCGGATCGGGCGCGGGGCAAAGCCGCCGCCGCAATTCGGGCAGACGTTGAACAGCTTGGTCTCAACGCAATCCGCGCAGAACGTGCATTCATAGGAACAGATCCGCGCGTCCGTTGCGCTCGGCGGCAGGTCGCGGTCGCAAAATTCGCAGTTCGGCCGAAGCTGGAGCGCCATGGTTCGTCTCTCTTGCCGTTGCCGGAATGATCGCAAGCCAAGCCACAAAAGCGAATGGCGGATTTCCCTCGATTCGAGCCATCACGCCTGTAGCGACTTCAGCGGCAGCCTGGTGCTCTCCTTCAGGCTGTCGAGCACGATCGAGGAGCGCACATGCGCCACGCTCTGGTGCGGCATCAAGACGTCGTTGACGAGGTTGGAGAGGCCCTTGAGGTCGCGCAGCACGGCTTTCAGCACGTAGTCGGCATCGCCCGTCAGCGAATACGCCTCTTGGATCTCGTCGATCCGGTTCACCAGCGCGCGAAAACGCTTGGAATTGTCCGGGGAGTGGGTCGCGAGCCCCACCTGGATGAAGGCGATCACGCCGAAGCCGAGCGCCTCGCTGGAGAGGTCGGCATGATAGCCCGCGATCACCTTCTCCTCCTCCAGCCGCATCCGCCGGCGTGAGCATTGCGAGGCGGAGAGGCCCGCGAGGTCGGCGAGCTCCTGGTTGGTGAGGCGGCCGTCGTCCTGGAGCGCGGCGAGCATTTTCAGGTCGAAAGCGTCCACTTCAGGCATGCGTGGAATATCCATTTCATGCACGGATCGTGCGCGACGATAGCAAAATGGGATCCATTTTGCACGCACGTTGCGCAGCAAGTGACGGAAACTGATCTCCAGACAAATCAGGGAGTTGCCGCCATGGGTCCGTTTCCGCACGATGCACCGCCGGCCACGATCAGCGCCGACAATCCGATGGGCACCGACGGGTTCGAGTTCGTCGAATATGCGCATCCCAATCCGGCAGAGTTGCATGCACTGTTCAAGCTGATGGGCTATGCGCCCGTCGCGCGCCACAGGACCAAGAAGATCACGGTCTATCGCCAGGGCGACATCAACTATCTCGTCAACGAGCAGCCCGGCACCCACGGCTATGAGTTCGTCGCCGCGCATGGCCCCTGTGCGCCGTCGATGGCCTTTCGCGTCGTCGACGCGAAGGCGGCCTATGACCGCGCGATTTCGCTCGGCGCCGAGCCGGCGGATGTCGCGCCCGCAGCGAAGGCGCTCGACGTTCCCGCGATCAAGGGGATCGGCGGCAGCCTGCTTTATCTCGTCGACCGCTACGGAGCCAATGGCTCGGCCTATGATGCCGAGTTCGAATGGCTCGGCGCGGCCAACCCGCGCCCCCCGGGCTCAGGCCTGTATTACGTCGACCATCTCACCCACAATGTTCATCGCGGCCGCATGGACGTCTGGGCGGGCTTCTATGAGAAGCTGTTCAACTTCCGCCAGATTCGCTTCTTCGACATCGAGGGCCGCGCCTCCGGCCTGTTCTCGCGCGCGCTGACGAGCCCGGACGGCAAGATCAGGATTCCGATCAACGAGGATGCCGGCGATTCTGGCCAGATCGAGGAATATCTGAAGACCTATCGCGGCGAGGGCATCCAGCACATCGCCTGCGGCGCGCGCGACATCCACGCGACGGTCGAGAGGTTGCGCGCCGATGGCCTGCCGTTCATGCCGTCGCCGCCCGACACTTATTTCGAGAAGATCGATGCGCGCCTGCCCAAGCATGGGGAAGACGTCGCACGGCTCAAGAAGAACGGCATCCTGATCGACGGCGAGGGCGTGGTCGAGGGCGGCCAGACCAAGGTGCTGCTGCAGATCTTCTCGGCCAACGCGATCGGCCCGATCTTCTTCGAGTTCATCCAGCGCAAGGGCGACGACGGCTTTGGCGAGGGCAATTTCAAGGCCCTGTTCGAATCGATCGAGGAGGATCAGATCCGGCGCGGCGTGTTGAAGGTGGATGCGGCGTAAGCACAGCATAGTGCGCCACGCCAGCGCTCAGCCATAGCTGTCGTCCCGGCGGACGCCGGGACCCATACCGCGGAATCCATCGGGTGTGTCGGGTGGTAGTCCCTCGGTAGGGGCGTGCGCAACAACTCCGTTCAGTGGTTATGGGTCCCGGCCTTCGCCGGGACGACAGCGAGATTTACTTCCCCGCCTTCCACGCGCTGGTCACGTCGCCAATATTCGCCAACTCCGGCTCGCGGATCGCGGACGGTGTGCGCGAGAAGCGCGGCGCGGGGGCGGGCTGGGTCACGCCGTGGCGTTCGACGAACACCTGGCGTGCGGCCATGTGCGGATGCTTGGGCGCTTCCTCCATGGTCAGCACCGGCGCGAAGCAGATGTCGGTGCCTTCCATGATCTTGCACCAGTCCTCGCGCGTCTTGCTCTTGAACACCGTCTTGAGCTTTTCCTTCAGCGCGGGCCAGGCCTTGGGATCCATCTGCGCGTCGAAATCGGCGTCGGTGAGCCCGGCATGCTCGCGCAGCAGCGCGTAGAATTGCGGCTCGATCGAGCCGATCGAGACGAAATGGCCACAGGCGCATTCATAGACGCCATAGAAATGCGCACCGCCATCGAGGAAGTTCTGGTTGCGGCCGCCGCTCCAGCGGCCCTGCGCGGCCATGTCGAAGAAGAACGACATCAGCGATGCCGCGCCGTCGCACATGGCGGCATCGACGACCTGGCCTTTGCCGGATTTCTGCGCCTCCAGGAGCGCTGCGAGCACCCCAACCACGAGATAGAGCGCGCCGCCCCCGAAATCGCCGACCAGGTTGAGCGGTGGCACCGGTGCTTCCGCGGTACCGATCGCGGCGAGTGCGCCGGTGATGGAGATGTAGTTGATGTCGTGGCCGGCGGCATTCGCGAGCGGGCCTTCCTGGCCCCAGCCGGTCATGCGGCCATAGACCAGCTTTGGATTGCGCGCGAGCACCACGTCGGGCCCGAGGCCGAGCCGCTCCATCACGCCGGGACGGAAGCCCTCGACCAGGGCGTCGGCATGGCCGAGCAGGTCGAGCACTTCGGCAACCGCCGCCTTGTTCTTGAGATCGAGCTCAATGACCTTGCGGCCGCGGGTTGCAACCGCCTTCAAATTCTTGCCGGCGCCGATCCGGTCGAGCGTGACGACGTCGGCGCCCATGTCGGCCAGCATCATGCAGGCGAACGGACCAGGACCGATGCCGGCGAATTCGACGATGCGGAAGCCCGAGAGCGGACCGGAGGTACGAGCGGCGGTCTGGGAGGCGGGTTTATCGAGCACGTTGTTCTTCCGTTGGTTGCGGGGCGCTAGGCGGCTGAGATGTCGCGGCTGGCTTGGTTGCCGAACTTCATGCGTTCTCCCAGCCGTCCGTGGGACGGTATTTTTAATTAGCTGATTAGCTAAATTGTCTCGCCTAAAGCCGGATGTGGCAAGCACCTTTTGTCCTGTGCCGCCGGTAAAAACGCGAACGGCGCGCATTGCGGCGCGCCGTTCGCAGACTTGTGTTTAGGCGCTAAAGCGCGATGAGAATCGTCATCACGCTTTAGCGCTTTGTTTGAGCATGATCTTTCCGGAAAACCGCCTCGCACTTTTCCGGATCATGCTTGATTAACCGGCCGCGGTCACCGCCCGCTGTCCCATCACCTTCACGAGGTTGGCGCGGTAATCCGCCGACCCGTGGATGTCGGCGAGCAGGCCGCTCGCCGGGATCGTCACGCTGTCGAGCGCCGAGGCCGCCCAGTTTGCCTTCAGCGCCTGCTCGATCGGCGCGACCCGCATGACGCCGCTCTGCGAAGCACCGGTCGCGGCGACGCGGACGTCACCGGCTTTGGTCCTGGCGACGAACACGCCGGTCAGCGCAAAGCGCGAGGCCGGGTGCCGCATCTTTTCGTAGCCTGCCTTCGCCGGCACCGGGAATGACACGGCGGTGATGATCTCGCCGTCTTCGAGCGCCGTGGTGAACAGGCCCTTGAAGAAGTCATCCGCCGAGATCGACCGCTTGTTGGTCTTCACGGTGGCGCTGAGCGCGAGCAGCGCGGCCGGGAAATCCGCGGCAGGATCGTTGTTGGCGATCGAGCCGCCGATCGTGCCGCGGTAGCGCACGGCGGGGTCGCCCATCATCGACGCCAGATTGGCGAGCGCCGGGATCGCCTTCTGAACCGCATCACTTTGCGCCACATCGTAATGCGGCGTCGCGCCCTTGATGGTGACCGTATCCCCCGAAACCTCGATGCCGATCATCTCCTGCACCTTGGAGAGGTCGATCACGTCGGTAGGTGCGGCAAGACGCTGCTTCATCACCGGCAGCAGCGTCTGGCCGCCGGCGAGGAATTTTGATTCCGCGCCTTTGGCGAAGGTTGCGGCGGCGTCAGCGACCGAGGAAGCGCGGTGATAATTTGTCTCGTACATGGCTCTTCCTCCCTCAACCGTGAATGGCGTGCCAGACGCGATCGGGCGTCGCCGGCATTTCCAGAGTGTTCTTGCCGATCGCATCCGTGATCGCGTTGATCACGGCCGCTGACGCCCCGATCGCGCCGGCCTCACCGCAGCCCTTGATGCCGAGCGGATTGCCCGGACACAGCGTCGTGGTGTGGGAAAGGTTGAACGAGGGCAAATCGTCGGCGCGCGGCATGGCATAGTCCATGAAGGACGCGGTCACGAGCTGACCAGTGCCGTCATAGACCACGCCCTCGAGCAGCGCCTGACCGATCCCTTGCGCCAGGCCGCCATGGACCTGGCCCTCGACGATCATCGGATTGATCAGCCGGCCGAAATCGTCGGCCGCGACGAAGTTGACGAAGGAGGTCTTGCCGGTGCCGGGATCGACCTCGAGCTCGCAGATATAGGCGCCGGCCGGGAAGGTGAAGTTGGTCGGGTCGTAGAAGGCGCTTTCCTTCAGGCCCGGCTCCATCCCGTCAGGCAGATTGTGTGCGGTGTAGGCCGCGAGCGCGACCATCGGCAGGGCGATCGCCTTGTCGGTGCCGGTCACCTTGAACTCGCCGTTCTCGATGACGATGTCGGCTTCCGAGGCTTCCAGCGCATGCGCCGCGATCTTCTTGGCCTTGGACTCCATCTTCTCCATGGCCTTCAGGATCGCGGTAAGACCGCCGACCGCGAGGGAGCGCGAGCCGTAGGTGCCCATGCCGAACTGCACCTTGTCGGTGTCGCCATGGACGATCGAGACCTGGCTGATCGGAATGCCCAGCCGTTCCGCGACGAGCTGGCAGAAGGTGGTCTCGTGACCCTGGCCGTGGCTGTGCGATCCCGTGAGGATCTCGATGGTGCCGACCGGGTTGACGCGCACCTCGGCCGATTCCCACAGACCGACGCCGGCGCCCAGGCTGCCGACCGCCTTCGACGGCGCGATGCCACACGCCTCGATGTAGCAGGACACGCCGATGCCGCGCAGCTTGCCGTCGGCCTTCGCCTTGGCCTTGCGGGTGGGGAAGCCGGCATAGTCGATCGCCTTCATCGCGGCATCGAGCGAAGCGTTGAAGTCGCCGGTGTCGTAAGCCATGATCACCGGCGTCTGGTGCGGGAACTGGGTGATGAAGTTGCTCCGGCGCAGCTCCGCCGGGTCCACCTTCAACTGCCGCGCCGCCGTTTCCATCAGCCGCTCGATCAGATAGCTCGCCTCGGGGCGGCCCGCGCCGCGATAGGCGTCGACCGGCGTGGTGTTGGTGTAGACGCCGATCACCTCGGCATGGATCGCCGGGATGTTGTACTGGCCCGACAGCAGCGTCGCGTAGAGGTAGGTCGGCACCGAGGACGAGAACAGCGACATGTAGGCGCCGAAATTGGCGTAGGTCTTCACCCGCAGGCCAAGAATCTTGTTGTCCTTGTCGAACGCCAACTCCGCCTTCGAGACATGGTCGCGGCCATGCGCGTCGGTGAGGAAGGCTTCGGTGCGATCACCCGTCCATTTCACGGGACGCTCGACCTTCTTGGATGCCCACAGCGCCACCATCTCCTCGGGATAGATGAAGATCTTGGAGCCGAAGCCGCCGCCGACGTCGGGGGCGATCACGCGCAGCTTGTGCTCGGGCGCGATGTTGTAGAACGCCGACAGCACGAGGCGGGCGACGTGCGGGTTCTGCGAGGTCGTATATAGAGTGAAGTGCTCCTCCGCCGCGTCGTAATCGGCGATCGCCGCGCGCGGCTCCATCGCGTTCGGAGCGAGACGATTGTTGGTGACGTCGAGCTTCACCACATTGGCAGCCTTGCTGAAGGCATCCTTGACCGCGGCTTCGTCGCCGAGATGCCAGTCATACACGATGTTGCCGGGAGCTTCGGGATGAAGCTGCGCGGCGCCCGGCTTGATCGCGGCCTTGATGTCGGGTACCGCGGGAAGCTCTTCGTAGTTGACGACGACCGCTTCGGCGGCGTCCCTGGCCTGGTTCTTGCTCTCGGCGATCACGACGGCAACGGCCTGGCCGACGAAGCGCACCGTCTCGGGCGCCATTGCCGGCCATGCGCCCATCTTCATCGGGCTGCCGTCCTTGGAGGTGATGGCCCAGCCGCAGATGAGGTTGCCGACCTTGTCGTCGACGAGCTCCTTGCCGGTGAGCACCGCGACCACGCCCGGCATCTTCATGGCCTCGGCTGAATCGATGCCCTTGACCTTGGCATGCGCATGCGGGCTGCGGATGAAGTGAGCGTAGCTCATGCCGACCATTTTGACGTCGTCGACGTAACGTCCCTGTCCGGTGATGAACCGGCGATCTTCCTTGCGCACGACACGTGCGCCAATTCCTTCAACACCCATTGTCTAGTCCTCCCGACCGGAGATTCGATTTGCCGCCGTTTCCATCGAGACCGGCGGTGGTGAGCTTGATCGTACGCGGTGCGTGGCGCTCTACTCGGCCGCCTGCGCGACCTTCATGCGTCCGGCCGCATCCAGCACGGCTTTCACGATGTTGTGGTAGCCGGTGCAGCGGCAGATGTTGCCTTCGAGCTCCTGGCGGACGGTCGCCTCGTCGAGCTGGCCACCATGGCGTTGCACGATGTCGATCGCGGACATGATCATGCCCGGCGTGCAATAGCCGCATTGGAGGCCGTGATTGTCGCGGAAGGCAGCCTGCATCGGGTGCAGCTCGTCGCCCTTGGCGATGCCCTCGATCGTGGTGATGCTGGCGCCATCGGCCTGCCCTGCCAGCATCGTGCAGGATTTCACAGCACGGCCATCCATGTGCACGACGCAGGCGCCGCACTGGCTGGTATCGCAGCCGACATGGGTCCCGGTGAGGTTGAGGTGATCGCGCAGGAGCTGGACCAGCAGCGTGCGGTCCTCGACGTCGACAGCAACGGCCTTGCCGTTCACTGTCAGGTTGACTTTAGACACGCGTTTCTCCCAATAGCTTCGTTATGGTCCCAGTAGACCACGCTTCATGTGGGTCGTAACCGCGATCAAAGTCGTAGTCGCGGCCCTGTCATGAAGGCGCCGGGCAGTGCCTGCGATCCTAGCAGGCAGCCGTTCAATGGGCAATTTGCAAGCTGCCGGCGGCGCACTCCGGCGCGACGAAATTGCCCGGCAGCGCAAGCGGTTTTCGGCAAGCTGACGGTGCTCGCCGCACGCCAAAATCGTCGCCGCGATCGCTACTACCTTCCGCCTATAACGACGCAAAGGCGTTGCTGTCATTTTCATCGCCGACGCAGCGGCAGAAGATCGCTGGTTCATGAAATTCGGTAGCGATCCGCGCGCGCGATGCATCCATCGCGGCAACAAAACCATATTGGAGGAAGCCAATGAAGCTGAGGAGCGGGATTTTCTTTGCCGGCGTGTCGCTGGTCGCCATGGTGCTGGCAGGCATTGGTGCGTCGAAAGCGAATGATTCCGTCGTCAAGGCGGCGTCCGATCCAAATGGATGGGCGATCGCCGGCCACGACTACGGCAATACGCGCTTCAGCCCGTTGAAGCAGATCAACTCCGAGAACGCCGGCAAGCTGCAGCTGGTCTATTCGCTGTCGCTGGCTTCGCTTCGCTCCAACGAGTCGTCGCCGGTCGTGATCGGCAAGAACCTGTATGTGTCGACCTCGTGGGGTCCGAAATACGTCTATGCGATCGATGCCGCGACCGGCGCGCGCAAATGGACCTGGCAGCCGGACATTCCGGATGACGTGCTCCAATACGCCTGCTGCGACGTCAACAATCGCGGCGTGTCCTATGCCGACGGCAAGATCTTCGTCGGCCGGCTCGACGGCAAGCTGACCGCGCTCGACGCCGAGACCGGCAAGGAACTCTGGACCTCGACGGTCGTCGACTACAAGCAGGGCTCGGTCATCACCTCGCCGCCGCTCGTCGTCCGCGACAAGGTCATCACCGGCTTCGGCGGCGGCGAATATGGCGTCCGCGGCGCGTTGCAGGCGTTCTCGCTCAAGGACGGCAAGCTGCTCTGGCAGACCTACACGGTGCCGGCGCCGGGCGAGCCCGGCAGCGAGACCTGGAAGGGCGACACCGGGCTGCACGGCGGCGGCGCCGCCTGGCTGGTCGGCTCCTACGATGCCAAGTCCGATACGGTCTACTGGGGTACCAGCAATCCTGGGCCGTGGAATACCGCGGTGCGCTCCACCGGCGACGGCAATTTCGGCAAGCTGACCAACCTCTACACGGCCTCGACGCTGGCGATCGATCCCAACACCGGCAAGATCAAGTGGCACATCCAGGGCACGCCGGCCGACGCCTGGGACTATGACGGCGTCAACGAGCTGCTGCTCGCCGACCTCAAGATCAAGGGCACCGAGACGCCCGTGCTGATGAAGGCGGACCGCAACGGCTTCTTCTTCGTGGCCAACCGCGAGACCGGCAAGATGATCTCCGCGGAGAAATACGTCTTCGCCAACTGGGCCAGGAAGTGGGACATCAACACGATGCGGGCGGAAGAGGATCCGGACAAGCGTCCGGGCCCGGGCCATCCCGCCAAGGACATCTGCCCGAACCTGATCGGCGGCAAGAACTGGCAGCCGATGTCGTTCAACCCGCAGACCGGCCTCGTCTACATCCCGAGCAACAATGTCTGCATGGACTGGTCGGTCTCTGACGTGAACTACAAGCGCGGCGTGTTCTATCTCGGCGCCGAATTCCCGACCAAGCCGGGCCCCGGCGGCTTCCTCGGCGAACTCGTGGCCTGGGATCCGATCGCCAACAAGAAGGTGTGGAGCATCAAGGAAGACCTGCCCTTCAACGGCGGCACGCTGACGACCGGCGGCAATTTGGTGTTCTCCGGCAATCTGCACGGCGACTTCCGCGCCATCGATGCCAAGAACGGCAAGGTGCTGTGGAGCAAGAACCTCGGCAGCGGCATCGGTGCAGGTCCGGTGACCTATTCGGTCGACGGCAAGCAGTATGTCGCGATCGTGGTCGGACGCACCGCGGCGCTGCCGGCCTTCCTCGGTGACATCGGCAAGAAGATGGTCGCCGCGGCGCCCGAAGGTGGCTCGCTGTTCGTGTTCGCCCTGCAGTAACGATCGTCAAGGAGGCAGCATTGTCCGTGTCTTGCATCGCCCGAAACGAACTGCGCACCCCCTCGCGCAACACGCGGTTGGAACATGCAATCCGGACCGTGCTGCTCTCCGCCCTGCTCATGGTGCCGGCCCTGGCGGCCGGTGCCGACGAGACAAAACCGCCGCTGCGGCTCTGCGCCGACCCGACCAACCTGCCGTTCTCGAGCGACGACCCGGGCAGGCCCGGCCTCTATCTCGAGATCGGCCAGGCGGTGGCGCAGAAGCTCGGCCGTACGGTGAGCACCAATTGGTACAAGTCCTATTTCGGCAAGCGCACCGTGCGGGAGACGCTGCTCAGCAAGCAGTGCGACGCCATGGTCGGCCTGCCCTTGATCGACGATTTCATGGGCCCGGCGGTGATCTTCTCGAAGCCGATCGCCCATGAGGGCTACGCACTGGTCGGCAGCAAGGACCGCAAGCTTGCCGGCATCGACGACCTCAGGGGATTGCGGGTTGCGGTGCAGTATCAATCGACGCCGCAGAACCTGCTCGCGCTGCGCGACGATATCCGGAAGGTGACCGTGCTCAGCCCGGAGGAGGGCATGGCGGCGCTCGAACAGGGCAAGGTCGACATCGCCTTCATCTGGGCACCGGTGGCCGGCTGGCTCAACAAGACCAGCTACGGCGACAAATACCAGATCGTGTCGACCGAGGGCGACGGCCTGCTCTGGGCGACCGCGATCGGTTTCGCCAAGGCGTCCGGCGCGCTGCGCGATGAAGTCGACGGCGTGCTGCCGGCGCTGCAGCCGGAGATTTCCGCCCTGTTTGCCAAATATGGCGTGCCGAACGGCGCACCGGTGAAGTTCGGCGAGGCGGACCGGGCGACGACGTCATCCGTCGGCGCCAGCGAGCCCGTCACGGTCGGGCAGGCGGCCGCGGCCGAGAAACCGGTTCAGACCGCCGCGACCGCCGGCGATGCCAAAGGGGATGCCACCGCCGGGCGCGAAGTCTTTAATGGAACCTGCGCGCATTGCCACGGCCCGGACGCGGTGCAGGCCGAGCGAAAGATCGATCTCAGGCTGCTCAAGAAGCGCTATGCTGACGATATGGAATCGACTTTCTGGAAGACGGTCCATGACGGGCGGCCAGCCAAGGGCATGCCGGCCTGGAAGGACGTCTTCAACGACGACGAGCTCAGAAACGTATATGTCTATCTGCAGAGCGTGCAGGATACCGGCGGATCGAACTAGAAGCTGCGATTCGCAAATTGCAGTGCGAGGGTCCTCATGATGGGGTTCCTGATCATCGACGATCACCCCCTGTTCGGGGAGGCGCTTGGCAACGCCATTCGCATCTCGCATCCCGATGCCCGGATCTATGAGGCCACCTCGATCAAGGGGGCGCTTGGCATCCTCGCCAGCGAGCCGAATATCGACCTGGCGCTGCTCGATCTGCTGCTGCCCGACGTGGTCGGCTTCTCCGGCTTTCAGAAGATCAGGGATCGCTATCCGCGGCTGCCGATCGCCATCGTCTCGAGCGAAGAGGACAAGCATACCATCCGCGAGGCGCTCGAGATGGGCGCGGTCGGCTATCTGCCGAAGTCGACCTCGCTCGGCGAGCTCTCGCAGGCGATCGCGCGCGTGCTGAGCGGGTCGGTCTCGGCGCCGCGGGATTTCGTCGCGGTCGGTGCGCTGGAACAGTCCGAGACGGCGCGGACGCTGCGCGAACGCATTCAGAAGCTGACGCCGCAGCAAATTCGGGTGCTCCATCTGATCATCCGCGGCCTGCAGAACCGCGAGATCGCCGCCGAGCTCAAGCTTGCGGAATCCACCGTGAAGGCGCATGTCACCGAGATCCTGCGCAAGCTGAAGCTGTTCAGCCGCAACAAGGCGATCATCGAGCTCGGCAAGATTCCGCTTCCGGTCCCGGAGGCCTGCTCGGGCGCAAAGGCGGAGAAGGCGCCCTAGCCGTGCTGCACGCGGAGAAGGCGCCCTAGCCGTGCTGCACTGCGAGGCGGGCGCATTGGAAATCCCGCCTATAGGCTGCCACCGAGCTTTGAGATAACGTCGTGCGCACAATGGCTGTCATGAGCATCCGAGAGAGGGCGGCGCAGCATTGACCACGACCGCGCCTTTGGCGGACGAGCCGCCACTCGGCAAGGCGGGTACGCCTCGATTGCTGATCGTCGAGGATCACCCGCTGTTCCGTGCCGCCCTGATCGGCGTGATCGGGGCCGAGTTTCCCGATGCCGAGGTGCTGCAGGCGACCTCGATCGACGGTGCGCTGGATGTGATCGCGGCGCGCGACGGCCTTGATTTGATCCTGCTCGATCTGTCGATGCCCGGGACCACCGGCCTGCTCGGCGCCTATCGGGTGCGCGCCGCCGCGCCGCGTAGCGCACTCGTGATCGTGTCGGCGCATGACGATCCCCGGATCGTCGGCGGCGCGATCTCGCTCGGCATCTCCGGCTACATCCCGAAGTCGACGCCGAAGCTCGAGCTGGCGCGGCTGTTGCGCGGCATCCTCGAAGGCGCGATGTGCCTGCCGCCGCGCTTCCGCGATACCGCCGCCGCGCGGAAGGCCCAGGCCGAGACGCGCGAGCTGGTGCAGCAGCTCGGCCAGTTCACCGCGCAGCAGCTTCGCGTGCTCGACATGATCTGCCGCGGCCTGCAGAACAAGCACATCGCCTATGAGCTCGATATCTCGGTCACCACCGTGAAGGTGCATGTCTCGGAGATCCTGCGCAAGCTCGGGGTGCGCAGCCGGACCGAGGCCATCATCGCACTGTCGAAGCTGGACTTCGGCAAGCACGACCACTCGCCGGTGACGGCCTCGCCGTCGTCGCATGGCGCGGAATCATAACCGCGCACCTGACTGCTCCGCCGCCAGCAGGAACGACAGCAGTGAGCGCATCTCGGCGGGCTTGATCGGCTTCTTCAACAGCTCATGGCCGAAGGCCGATACGTCGGAGGCAGCCTTGGCCGAGTAGTCGGCGGTCACGATGATCGCCGGCACCTTGGCGTTGATCGCGCCGCGGATGACATCGACGGCCTGAATTCCGGTTTCGCCATTGTCGAGATGCAGATCGGCGATGATGGCGTCGGGAATGCCGTCCAGCGCGTGGATGCGCTCGAGCGCCTCGGTCTTGGAGATCGTCACCGCGACGTCGCAGCCCCATTTCTCCAGCAGATGGGCGAGCCCCTCGGCGCTCGAGAGGTCGTTCTCGATCAGCAGGATCTTGGCGCCCTCCATGCCGCCATAGCGATAGTCGACACTGGCCTGCTCGCGCACCGGGATCGCAACCGGATCCTGCGTGCGGGGCACGGTGACCGAGAACACCGAGCCTTTGCCGGCGCGCGAGCTCAGCCTGATGTCATGGCCGAGCAGGTCGGCAAACCGGCGCACGATCGAAAGACCTAGCCCGATGCCGGCCTTGTCGCCGGCGCTGGTCTCGCCGCGCTGAAACTCGACGAAGATGGCTTCGCGCTGCGCTTCCGGAATGCCCGGCCCGGTGTCGTGCACCTCGATGCAGATGTCATCGCCCCTGGCCCGGCATCCCATCAGCACGCTGCCGCGCTGGGTGTAGCGCAGCGCATTGGCGACAAGGTTTTGCAGGATCCGCCGCAGCATCAGCGGATCGGAGCGAACCACCGCAGACGACGGCATGATCCGGAAGCCGAGATTGCGCTTGGCGGCGGTCGCGACAAATTCCTGCTCCAGCGGCTCGAACAGCGAGGCGATCGCGACCGGTCCGAATTCGGGCCTGAGCACGCCCGCTTCGAGCTTGGAGATGTCGAGCAGCGTCCGCAGCATGTCCTCGAGCGTCGCCAGCGAACGGTCGATCTGATCGGTCAGCGCGACGCTCTTCGACTCGGTTGCCATCTCGGTCAGCGCGGACAGCGTCAGCCGCGCCGCATTCAGCGGCTGCAACAGATCGTGCGTCACCGACACCAGCACGGATGATTTCAAAGAGCTCGCCGCCTCGGCCTGCTGCTTGGCCTGCAGCAGGCGACCATTGGTTTTCTCCAGTGATTGCAGCGCCTGCTTGAGCTGCTGGGTGCGGTCGCGCACCTGCTGATCCAGCGCGATCGCGGTCTCGAACAGCGAGAAGGCGTTGAGCTGCTGATCGGTCGATCGCTCGACGCGCGACATCAGCGCCGCGTTGATCTTGCGCAGCTTCTCGGCCTCGCGTTCGAGCGCCGCAATTCGCGTGGTCTTGGTATCCGTCATTGCGGCGCGAGTGCCCGCTTGCCGATGGCGATGCCGGTCAGCGTCTGGTTGACATGCATGGAGCGATACTGCTCGCCATAGGTTTGAAAGCCAATCACTTTGTTGCGGCGATAGAGCTCCGACATCTCCCGCGACAGCTGGCGCTGCTCGACGTCGAGCCGCCGCAGCACGCATTCGAAGCCGATGAACATCGCGACCTCGCCGAGATCCTCGGTCAGCTCCTTGAGCAGGCGGCTCGTCACATCGATCGGGTCACGCTCGCGCGCCACCGTCAGCACCATGCCCTCGTCGATGGCGCAGAAGAATTGCAGCGATCCGTCCGAGTTGGTGCGCTGGATCGACCGCGCGTAATAGGCGCCGCCGACACGAACCAGCACAGGATGCGCGGCGAACGAGAACAATTCGAGCTTGCTGTCGCTGAGGCCGACGGCACGGGAATATTCCATCGCGGCCGGCTCGGCATTCAACTCCTTGACGATGCGGTGCTCGATGTCGGCCTCGGTCACCACCATCTTGGTCGAGGTCGGTTCGAAGTGATCGCACTTGAACAGGCGGAACGGCAGCCGGGTCCGGATCAGGATCAGGACGGCGGCATCGGTAAAAGCCTCGCCGCCATGAAACACCCAGGACTTCTCGAAGCGCAGGCCGTCGCCGGCGGAGCCGCCGACCACCGGGATATCGCCGAGCGATGCATAGATCGCCGACATGATGGTCTCCTCACGCTGGCACATGCCGTCGATGAAGAGCAGCCCGAAGGAATCATGGGTGTGATCGCAATGCTCGGTGCGTTGCGCGAATTCGTTCTGCAATTCGGTGCAGATCGAGCGGCCGTGGTCGACCCGAAATGTCGAAAGCTCGAACAGCGGCCGGGCCGCGATGACGAAATCGGCCGCATTGAAGCCCATCGCGACGACGCTGTCCTCGTCCCAACCGCCGGGCGACAATTCGCCTGCCGTGGTGCAGCCGAAGATCGGAACGGCGGGCATGCGGTTGGACAGTTCGGCAATGAATGTCTGCGGCTCGTAGACCGGCGACACGAACACCACGAGCATCGCGAGATCAGCCCCCGCCAATTGGCGCGCGATCTCGGCGGCTGCTTCCCGCGGCCCGTCGGTCTTCGCCTGCACCACGACAATGCTGTCGGCGGTGCTACCGTTCTGCTTCGCCAAAGGCGCTCTCCCTGACCAGAATTTTTTGCTTTTCTTGGCGCGGGCGGTTGAACCCGCGCGGGTCGTGAGGGCATCCGGGCCATGCCGCGATGGCTGGCGTTCCGGCTTGCCCGTGGCTTTCAGGTCGTGAGAGGAAATGCCATTGGCCGGGCTACTGCGCCGGCAGCTACGCTCGCCGCAAGCGCCAGTGGCGCCGGTCGACGCGATGACATGGGACACCTCCCGATGTGTTCTCCTGGCCCGGGCAGGGACAGGTTTGATCGGTTCTAAACTATCGGGCCGGACCCGCGCGTCAATCACCTTACCCACCCGCCTAGCCCGACCAAGGTAGTATCGCGCCGGGCCGGGCGGCCGCTGCCCATTTACCGGGCCTTATCGATTCTGCCTTAGTTTTGCGCTCCGGGGTCTGGGGCGGGTTGCTGCCGGACCCCGCGTGGTTTTCAGAATGAAGACGGGGGTTGGAATGCCGGGGCTGAAGCGATCGTTGTCGATCAGGATCCCAACCCTCAGATTTCGCGCCAAGATCATGCTCGGCTTTGCCGTCACGCTGGCGCTGTCGGCAGCCACCATGGGCTTTGCCTATATGGGCTTCGAGCGGGTCTCCGCCGGCGTCGGCTCCTACCGCCAGAGCGTCGCGGAAGCCGATCTGGCCCGCAACATCGATCGCGAATTGATCTCCTACCGTTCGCTGGCGCGCTACTTCGTCGCGACCGGCAAGGAGGACGACGCCAAGGCCGCGCTCGCCGCCGAGGGCAGCCTGAAGGATGCCATCATGGCGTCGATGAAGGGCACCACCAATCCGGCCCGGCTCGAGCAGATCACCAAGCTGGAGCGCGAATTCCGCGCCTTCACCAAGATCTTCGCCGAGATCGTCCGCATCAAGGACGACAGCGCGCAGACCGCGCAGAACAAGCTGACCCGCAGCGCAACCTCGATGCGCTACAAGCTCGACGATCTGCCGAGCAATGCCGATGATTCCGAGCTGCAGTCGATCCAGTTCGGCGCCAAGAAGGTGGCCGATCAGCTCCAGTCGATCACCGGGGCCGTCAATACCTTCGTCGTCAACGGCGACAAGACGGTCGCCTCGAGCGCGCTCGCCCGGCTGAAATTCGCCGACAATCTGGTGAAGGCGATCACCTCGAATAACGAGCGGATCACCCAGAGCGTGAGGGACATCACCGCGCTGCTCGAAGAGTACCGCGAGGCACTCGCCAAGCTGATCGCGAACGCGAAGTCGATCGACGAACTGACCGTCGAGATGACGGAGTCCGCGGCCGCCATCAGCCAGGGCGCGGCGGCGATGAAGTCCGATCTGCTCGCCGACCAGAAGCGGCTTGAAAACGAATCGCACACCATGATCGGCGAGACCGAGCGGCTGATCCTGATGCTGGCCGCCGGCAGCTTCGTGCTCGGGCTGGTCTGGGCGTTCCTGCTGGGCAAGGGTATTTCGCGACCGATCGCGGCGATGTGCAAGGCGATGCGCGAGCTTGCCTCGGGCAATTTCGACGTCGTGCTGCCGGGTCTCGGCCGCAAGGACGAGATCGGCGAGATGGCCGGCGCGGTCGAGGAGTTCAAGGTTCAGGCGGTCGCCAAGGCCGAGCGCGACGCCGCGACCCAGGAAGCGCAGAACAAGGCAAGTGCGACCGCGCGGCGCAACGAGCTGATCCGCTTTGCCGACGATTTCGAGAGCGCGGTCGGCGCCATCGTCTCCAACGTCTCGGCCTCGGCCGTGCAGCTGGAATCGGCGGCCTCGACGCTGACCCGCACCGCCGAGACCACGCAGAGCCTGTCGAGCCAGGTCGCCGGCGTCTCCGAGCAGGCGTCCAGCAACATGCAGTCGGTCGCGACCGCGACGGAAGAGCTCTCGGCCTCGGTCGAGGAGATCGGCCGTCGCGCCAAGGAGTCGAGCCAGATCGCCGATTCAGCCGTGCGTCAGGCCGAGCAGACCGACGCGCGGATCGGCAAGCTCTCGCGCGCTGCCCAGCAGATCGGCGACGTCGTCAAGCTGATCACGGCGATCGCCGAGCAGACCAACCTGCTGGCGCTCAACGCCACCATCGAGGCCGCGCGCGCCGGCGATGCCGGCCGCGGCTTCGCGGTGGTGGCGAGGTGAAATCGCTGGCGAGCCAGACCGCGAAGGCGACGGACGAGATCTCCTCGCACATCGCCGGCATGCAGGGGGCCACCGCCGAATCGGTTGCCGCGATCAAGGAGATCGGCGCGACCATCGGCCAGATCTCCGGGATCGCGACCAACATCGCAAGTTCGGTCGAGCAGCAGAGCGCGGCAACGCAGGAGATCGCGCGCAGCGTGCAGAACGTCGCGCAGGGCACACAGGAAGCGGCGTCCAGCGTCACCCAGGTGAATCGCGGCGCCACCGAGACCGGAGCTGCCTCCGAAGAGGTGCTGAACTCGGCTCGCTCGCTGTCGGTCGAGAGTTCGCGGCTGCGCGAAGAGCTCGACCGCTTCATGGCGAATATCCGCGCGGCGTAAGGCGCGCGCGGGTCTACCAATTGCTGATCTATTATCGTCGTCCCGGCGCAGGCCGGGACCCATAACCACCACCGTTCGTTGGCGTACGGACACTGGCCGCTTGCCCTTTCCGATGGCCACGGCGTATGGGTCCCGGCCTCCGCCGGGACGACGCTGTTGGTTGGCGAGATGATGCGGCTAATCCCGTCCGAACTGGTGCTTCAACTCGACCTTGGCGCGCTCCAGGCGCGACCGCTCGGTCTTCGGCAGCGTCTTGCCGGCGCGGTTGATATAGAAGGTCAGCATCGAGAGCGCGGAACGGTAGGCGCCGCTCTTGCGGCGCGCGCTGTGCTCGGCGGATCGCTTCAGCGATGATGCGATCTTCTTCGCGCTGGTCTGCTTGAACACGCCGTGCTTGAGGTCGAGCGCGTCGCTCTCCTTTGTCACCCGCTGCGACCAGCGCTTCGCCGTCCTCTTGCTTACGCCACGCCTGCGACGCGTCGTGCTCGTGGACCGTGCCGGTGATGTCCTTGCCGTCTTGCGCGTTGCTTTCTTGTGTGCGGCCATCGATGCCTCCGTGTCTTTTAAGCCGAGAACAGCTCGCTGCGATCGCGGTTCCTATGCCGCATTGCGGGAACCCTTGCCGGCCTGCGGCGTTGACACCGCGTGGCGGGCACTCCGTTTGCCGCAATTCCGGGTGAGTGAACCTTGGAACGGATCGTTCCGGGGTTTTTCTCATTGGTCGATTCTGATGACAGTGCAGCCGACACAGTTGAGTTCCGCGACGACGCAACAGGCCGTGGCTCCGGTCACGCCGGACGATGACCGCATCATCGAGACCTCGATTCCGGTCCGGCTCGACAATCTCAGCTGGAGCCGCTTTCACACCCGCGTCGTGCTGGCGCTCGGCATCACCTGGATCCTCGACGGGCTGGAAGTGACGCTCGCGGGTGCATTGTCGGGCGCGCTGAAGGACAGCCCGACGATGAACTTCTCCAATGCCGATGTCGGTCTTGCCAGCAGCGCCTATCTGGCGGGCGCCGTGCTCGGCGCGCTCGGCTTCGGCTGGCTCACCGACCGCATCGGCCGCAAGAAGCTGTTCTTCATCACGCTTGCGCTCTATCTCTCGGCAACGGCGGCGACCGCGTTGTCATGGGACGTCGCGAGCTACGCACTGTTTCGTTTCCTCACCGGCGCCGGGATCGGCGGCGAGTACACCGCGATCAATTCGACCATCCAGGAGCTGGTGCCGGCGCGCTATCGCGGCTGGACCGATCTCGTCATCAACGGCAGTTTCTGGATCGGCGCCGCGATGGGTGCGCTGAGCGCCATCATCCTGCTCGACCCCGCGTTCCTTGCGCCGGACCACGGCTGGCGGATAGCCTATTTCACCGGCGCGGTGCTCGGCCTCATCGTGCTGTTGATGCGGATGTGGATCCCGGAAAGCCCGCGTTGGCTGATGATCCACGGCTATCCCGACCGCGCCCACAAGATCGTCGCCGATATCGAGACCTCCGTGCTCGGCCGCGAGCAGTCGAGCGCAGACTTCGAGAAGATCAGGCTCCGGATGCGCGATCACACGCCGCTCCGCGAGGTCGCGCATACGTTGTTCTCGGCCTATCGCCAGCGCGCGGTGGTCGGCCTCGTGCTGATGAGCGCGCAGGCGTTCTTCTACAACGCCATCTTCTTCACCTTCGCATTGATCCTGACCGACTTCTTCGGTGTCGCCGCCAGCAACGTCGGCTGGTACCTGCTGCCCTTTGCCGCCGGCAATTTCCTCGGGCCGCTGCTGCTCGGCCGGCTGTTCGATACGCTGGGACGCCGCACCATGATCATGTTCACCTATGGCATGTCGGGCCTGCTGCTGGCGCTGTCGGGCCATCTGTTCTCCATCGGCGCGCTCAGTGCGCAGGGACAGACCGTCGCCTGGATGGTGATCTTCTTCTTTGCCTCACCGGCGGCCAGCGCGGCCTATCTTACCGTCAGCGAGACGTTTCCCCTGGAGGTTCGCGCGCTGGCGATCGCGGTGTTCTATGCGATCGGTACCGGCATCGGCGGCGTGATCGGGCCGGCACTGTTCGGCGCGCTGATCGACACGGGATCACGCAACAGCGTGTTCGCCGGCTACCTGCTGGGGTCGGCACTCATGATGGTCGCCGCGGCGGTCGCATGGCGCTATGCCGTCGCGGCCGAGCGGAAATCGCTCGAATCTGTCGCGCGACCACTGGCATGTGTGGAGTAGACTATGACGAAGCATGACGTGGCCGAAATGCCCATGGATGATGACATCGCCCCTGACGCCAAGACGGACAGCGTGCCGACGCCGGCGTCGCTGATTCCGCCGCTCCACCAGGCCGCGGTGCTGCTTGACATCGACGGCACCCTGCTCGATTTCGCGCCGACGCCGCGCGAGGTCTGGGTGCCGCCGGAACTGTCGACCACGCTGAAGCGACTGCATGAGCGCAGCCACGGCGCGCTTGCGCTGGTCAGCGGCCGCTCGCTCAACGACATCGACCTGATCTTCGCGCCGGACGTGTTTCGCGCCGTCGCCGGCCACGGCGCCGAAATGCGGCTGCAGCCGGACAGCGAGGCGGTCGCCGCACATGCGCCCCCGCTCGACAAGGAGCTGAAGCGGCGCCTAGCTGCGGTCGCCAAGCTCAGCCCGGGCATTCTGCTCGAGGACAAGGGCTACTCGCTTGCGCTGCATTACCGTCTCGCGCCGCATGCGGAGAAGGCGATCTACGAAGCCGTCTCGTTGATCCGCGCCGACCTGCCCAATGCGCCGATCGAGGTGCTGCCCGGAAAGTTCGTCTGCGAGATCAAGCATTCCGGCTTCACCAAGGCGAGCGGCGTGCGCGAATTGATGAAGCACGAGCCATTCAGGGGACGGCGTCCGATGTTCATCGGCGATGACGTCACCGACGAAACGGTATTCGCGATCATGCCCGATTTCAACGGTCTCGCGTTCTCCGTCGGCCGTCGCGCAACCGGCGTCGCCGGACATTTCGACGGACCGAGCGACGTGCGCGAATTCCTGGCGCATCTGCTCGACGTTGATAGGGACGTTAGCCTGTCCTAACCGAGACGCATTCATCGCAGCCGAATCGAATACGGTGCTTTTGCGTCGTGGCGTCAACCTCGCGCGCAATTTTCTTTTCGCGAGTTCCCGCGAGTTCCGTGCGTGTTCGCCAGAATTTGGTTTCAATTGGGAGATTCCTTGATCAGGAACCATCTTGATGAATGGTTGTTAATACGCGAGTTGACCAACAGGAGGGGACCTGGTGAACCTCGTCGTCGTATCGAACCGCGTCTCGCGCGGAAAACCCAATGAACCCATGACGGGGGGGCTGGCTGCGGCACTATTGCCGGTGGTGGAAAAGACAGGGGCAATATGGGTTGGTTCCAGCGGACGCGTCCGCGACGGGAACCTGAAGGAACCTTTCGCGGAGGTCGAAGCGCTCGGGGCGGGCGCCTTGGCGACGCTGGACCTGCCGGCGGCGCATTATGGCGGTTATTACGAAGGCTTTGCCAATTCGGCACTGTGGCCGGCGTTGCATTCGCGCAGCGATCTGATCCGCGTCTCGCGGGAGGACTATGTCAGCTATCGCGAGGTCAACGCCTTCATGGCGCGCGCCCTGCTGCGCTTCCGCAAGACGGCGTTCTGGGTGCAGGACTATCATTTCCTCGCGCTCGGCGCCGAGCTGCGCGACCTCGGCGTCGATGATCCCATCGGCTTCTTCCTGCATACGCCGTGGCCCGTCGCCGCGGTGATGCAGGGCGTGCCCAATCATCGCGAGCTGATCACGGCGATGCTGGCCTACGATCTGCTCGGCTTCCAGACCGAGGAGGACTGCGAGAACTTCCTGAGCTATGTGCAGCACGATCTCGACTTCGAGCTGCGTGACGGCGTGATCAATTCGTCGTTCGGCCGCACCCGCGCCGCGGTGTTTCCGATCGGCATCGATCCCGGCAAGTTCGCGCAGCAGGCGACCAAGGCGATGACGCACCCCGACGTGTCGCGGCTGCGGCGCAGCCTCAACGGCGAGCGGCTCGCGATCGGCGTCGACCGGCTCGACTATTCGAAGGGTCTCGTCAACCGCATCAGCGCGTTCGACAAGATGTGGACGCTGCATCCGAACCTGAAACGTTCGGTGTCGCTGCTCCAGATCGCCAACCCGTCGCGCGGCGGTATCGAGGCCTATGGCAGTCTCCAGAGCGAGGTCGCGCGCCTCGTCTCCGACGTCAACGGCCGCCACGGCGAGGTCGACTGGACGCCGATCCGATATCTGAACAAGGGCTTCAGCCAGGCCGTGCTCGCGGGTCTCTACCGCACGGCGCAGATCGGCGTGGTGACGCCGCTGCACGACGGCATGAACCTCGTCGCCAAGGAATATGTCGCCGCGCAAAACCCGGCCGATCCCGGCGTGCTGGTGCTGTCGAAATTTGCGGGCGCCGCCAACGAGCTGGACACCGCACTGCTGGTCAATCCGCACGACGTCGACGGCATGGCGCGCACCTTGGCGATTGCGCTCGCGATGCCGCTGACCGAGCGGCGGATGCGCTGGGAAGCGATGATGGAGAAGCTCAACAGCGGCACCATCCAGCAATGGTTCGCCGATTTCATCGAGGCGCTGCAGGATACGCACAATGCGGGAAACGCGGCGCTGCCGGAGCCACCAACCCTGTGGCCGCGCCGCACGGCGGATCTTGCCGCGCGATATCACTGAGGCGAGCATGACGATGCAGGGTGGGTGCGTTGGTTCGCCCATCCGCCGTTCTGTCGTCCCTGCGAAAGCAGGGCCCCATGCTCCGCGGCGGATGTTGTGAATGGGACTCGTCGTACCAGCATTGCGCAACAATCGGCATTTGTGGTTATGGGTCGCTGCTTTCGTGCGCAATTGCGCATTAGGAAGGGACGACGCTGAGTGTGTTGCGCGGTCAGTGGTCATAACCTCGCATGCTCGCGACGGGGCTCCCGAAGGCGAAAACCCGGACTCCATTCTTCCACGAGCGAGGCGCCCCAATAGATTCCCGGCTCTCGCCGGCGGCAGGCCCCGGAATGACGAAACGGCGGGTTGATCGGATGCACTCGTTGATTTGCGCCGGTCCCTGACCGGCGGCCGGCCAAAAGCGCGCACGGCCGCGCGCAAGCCCGCGGCGCGCGGCTGCCATCGCTATCAATTTACCCAATGTTTTCAATCTGTTGTGGAAATTTCGCGCTCCCGGCCTGCGCTCCCTTGCAAAATCCGCCTCAGCCCTTCAAGAGAGGGCGCTCCGGAGAGATGGCCGAGTGGCTTAAGGCGCACGCTTGGAAAGCGTGTGTGCGGGAAACCGTACCGTGGGTTCGAATCCCACTCTCTCCGCCATCTGTAGTTGAATATACTTAAATATTTTCTAGTATTTATAATTGACCCCCGGATTGATTCCCGGCTGCGTAGGCAGATTACGCGGCTTGCGGTCTTTTTGAATTAGCAATTGGGCGGCAGGAAGGTTGGTAGCCAGGTTGCCGTTATCTCATCTCCAAAGAGGCATTTATAGGATTATATCCCTTGATCGGCGAGCCACGTGCCATCTTTGCTAGCGGCACGCGCCACGGTTTCCTAAACCCGTGGGTTGGAGTCATGCCGAAGCGACTGTTCATTTTTCGGTAGATCGGAGGGTTGGTGAATCTGATGTTCTCCGATGATTTTGGTCGCAAGGATGTCGACTGTTCGCGAATTGACCGAACTACGGACAGTCAGGAAGGGCGACTTTGGTAGGGCGCGCGCGCTCGCGACCGGGCCTGGTGGGTGGCTTCAAAAAAAAAGAGGGTCTAAAGGCTGCTGCCGCCGCTCGGCTAACCGAGGCAGTGTGGCCGCTCAATGCTCATACGCGCAATGAACGCGCTGCCCATCGCGCCGCAGGGCGGGTCCCTCCGTGCCTTTTGATTGAGCGCCTACTCAGAAAGCGGATTTCAAAACGAGGGGCGTTTATTACTTGTTGCACCGGTACTACTCGTTACTGGAGACCGTCGCTCATGGGGTCTCATAAGCTCGTCAGCGACCCGCTCAGTTCGAGGCATGAATGCTCAGTTCGACAGGTCGGGCCAAAGCTGCAGTACAAAACCGATTCGGTCACATCGACGAAGCGCCTTGCCGTGCTCTTCATGCCTTCGATGTGACATAGATGGGGCGTGTTGCTTCGCCGACTTGTTGGATCTCTGCCATGAGCAAGCCTTTCGAGAATGTTTCTCCCGGCCGCCGACGGAACATGCAGGCAAACAAGGGGAAGGACACTCGCCCCGAACTGACGCTGAGGCGACTGCTCCATGGATGCGGCTATCGGTTCAGGTTGCACCGGAAAGACCTTCCCGGACGGCCCGACATAGCGTTCCCGTCGCGCACGAAGGCGATCGAGGTGAGGGGATGTTTCTGGCACGGACATGGGTGTCACCCACTCGGACAGCTTCCCCGTACTCGCCGTGAATACTGGGAGCCTAAGATCCTCGGCAACAGAAGCCGGGATCTCCGTAATATGCAGGAGCTTAGGAACGCAGGCTGGGAAGTAATAGAGGTTTGGGAATGTGATATCCGAGCCGACCCGCAGGCTATTCTCGCACGACTGATCAGTTTTCTTGGCCCCAGGCGGAGTTGACCGCAATCCATGATCAGAGGGGATAGCTTGGCAGCTCGTCCAGGATCATCTGGGCTGTGTCGCGCGGGCTAACCGCCTTGTAAAGATTGTCCACAGCCTTACTCGGTACGCCTCCAGCCAAAAGCGATGTCATCGACGCCGCCTTGTAGCGACCAACGATATCCGCGCCCTTGAACGTCTCCAAGTGCGCATGGAAACGGATTGCAGGCCCTCGCAGTACGTAGCCGAGGATGTACTTAAGGACGTTTGCCTCGAAGAGAGCTTGATACAGCCGGTCGCTGCGACTGCTGGTCTTGACCGCAATAGCAAACAAGAAGTGCCGCCCTTCAAGCGCTCCCTGAATGCCCTGCCAAGCGGTCTCGATGAGGTCTTGGCTGACCAGCGTGAGATCCGGCACAGGCGTCATGAAGGGGGCGAAGCCGGGAGGAGCGGGATCTGGAATCCTCAGGCCTAAGATGTCGGGCGTACTCAGCTTTAGCTCCATGCCTCCCCTCTGAAGGGCTGCCTCGAAAGCCTGATACTCTGATCTCGCTTTTGGGCTGAGTAACTTCGTAGTGTCTGCCCCTCTCGCCATCTTCACGATGGCAACCTTCCGTGTTGGAGTTGGCACGGCGCCGAAAGGTTGGGTGAAGACCGTGCTTGTCCACATCCCCGTGTCCATGAACGTGTTCCAAGCAGCCGCAACGTTCCAGAGCGCGGCAGCTTCCATCATCTCGTAGACGTCGCCATCCACCTTGGCGATCTGCTGCTTGGTAAGTTTGAAGCCCGTCGGCCAGATAATTGCGCCAGCATTCCGAACGTTGCTGTGCGCTTGGTCCCGATAGTCCTTTGACGGGCGTGATGGATCAGGATCGCCGTCGGTCCCGGGCACAAACCCATCAAACGCGCAGTCCATCACGCGCTGTTGTGTGATCTGAAACTCAGTATCTCGCCCCTTAACCTTGCCACCCCTGGTGTCCACAAGACAGCCATTTCCCGACCGGTGGCAGTTGATGCACACAGTGTTCTGGCTCGTCGGCGCGGGATGGGCAGGGAATCGGAATGGCATTAGCCGCGCCCGGATGCCAGTTCTCGCGCGGTCGCAACGAGAACGTCCAGTTCAATCCCTAAACCGTGCGAGATGCGCTGCAAGCTGACCATCGTCGGATTTCGGACCCCACGTTCAACTTGGCCGATATACGTTCGGTCGAGGCCTGCCCGGTCCCCGAGCTCCTCTTGGCTCAGCCGCAATGTTTCGCGATGCTTCCTGATCGCGGCGCCAATGGATGCGACAATGTCCAAGTCAGACTCGCCCCAAAAGGACTCGATCGCCCAATCGAGAGCATAGTGTGAGAATATGATCTACGGACTATGAGTCCCATCGAGACTCCGTATGCCCTGCACCCGGCGCGGCTTTTGGAAAGCCACGAATCGCTGTAGATTGGCTAAATATCGCACTTGTGAAGCTCTGGAGCGTGGCGCTACCGTGCGCGGCAGGCGCTTCTTATGGGACTCACAGCCACATCCATGCGCCGGTCGCAGGAGGCCTACCTTGGGTTTTAGCGCAGTCTCGTTGTTCTCAGGATGCGGCGGTTTCTGCGAGGGAGTGGAACTTGCAGGCTTCGATGTCAAAGTCGCCGTCGAGTGGGATCGTTTCGCATGTGAAACTTATCGCCACAACTTCCCCAAGATTCCGTTATTTTGCGGCGACGTACACGATTTTCTGCAGGGAAGCGGCAGTGAGCATCGTGCCAAGTACAAGCTAGACAAGGTCGACTTGGTCTTCGGTGGACCACCTTGTCAGGGCTATAGCCAGATTGGTCCGCGAGACCTATTCGATGATCGCAACGAGTTGTATCTCCAGTACGCTCGTGTGGTCCGCACCTTGAAGCCTCGCGCCTTCCTGATGGAGAATGTGCCGAATCTTCTCCTGATGGAGAAGGGACACTTTCGGGACGCCATTCTGCAGCACTTCGCGAGCATCGGGTATGAGAACACTACCTACCTGAAGGTTTCAGCGGCAGACTTCGGTGTTCCCCAGACCCGCGAGCGCGTATTTTTCTTCGGCACAAGAGATGGACTGCGACTTCCCTTCGATCTGCGCGAGCTTGCCACAGCGGTCATCGAATCGATGCGGGTCAAGAAGCCTGTCACCGTGGCGGAAGCGATTGGTGATCTTCCCGACGACGTGGTGCACAGCGGTCACACAATGGTCTATCCGACTGTTAGAAAGCCGACTGCTTACATGCGAGAGATGCGCGTAGATGGTGTAGGGGCGATCTACTCCAAAGCCATGAAACGTAAGCGTGGGCTTGCGCCAAATGATGATGTGCTGCTGCACAATCACCACACCAAGGAGATCCAGGAAAGGCGCAAAGCCCTTATCGCTCTGCTGGCTCCCGGTGCGAAAGCTGATTCCCTTCCAAAGCAGGTCTGGGACGGAGCGCGGCCAGAGAAATGGCGCCGGTTGCACCCGGACCTTCCCAGTTACACGATCTTAGCTCAGATGCACCGCGACCTGTCCGAATGGGTTCATCCGCGTCTGCAGCGTTGGATTACGGTACGAGAAGCAGCACGATTGCAAAGTTTTCATGATGGGTTCGTCTTCAAGTCGTCCGAGTGGCAGATGCTAAAGCAGATTGGCAATGCCGTACCCCCGCTGCTTGCCCATGCGATGGCGAAGATGATGCGAGGCGTACTCGATGCTGTAGATGGCCGCCGCGTCCCGGCTGCGAAGAACGTGCAGCTAATGCTTGCGATAGCGCCCGAAACGACCAAGCTCAGAAACAAACGCGCGTTATCTGTTCGAGCTGAGCCGTCCAAGTCCAACCGGCAAGGGCGAGTCCAAAGACGGGTTGTTGCGTAAGGCTCCGACCGGAGGGCAAGAGTGCCCTTCCTAGGGCGAAGGTGACAATCTCACCTGTAGTTCTCTAAATGTCGCCCCAAGGGTGCGGAGACTTGCTTGCGCCCGAAGCTGGCGGTCACTTGGGCGGCATGCTATGCTATTTTCTATCGTCTCCGGCAGCGCCGCGCGGGCTCGTTCGCTTTCTCGCTCACACTCATGTCAACGGAGACAGTGGCGCATCGTGCGGTGAATGAGGTGCAGCTTTTTTAATGAAGACCCAATACCACGCCAGCCTGTCTGAGAGACTGTCGTCGCCGATCGTCAAAAGATCGATCACGATGGCCCGTCGCGAGACCTGCGTCACTCTTGAGGAGGCGTTCTGGAAGGGATTCAAAGAAATAGCATCAAAGCGAAACATGCGACCAGGTGATCTCGCCGCGATAATCAAGAAAGAGGGCCAATGTAGCAACCTCTCTTCGGCTATCCGCCTGTTCGTTCTGGACTACTATCGCGGCCTTTGCCACGATTGCCAAAATCCAAGCACCGAACCGCTTTCCCGATGACATGGGCAGCCTAAGGCGTCCACCCTCAGAGCATCAAATCCGAGGTGGCGGAATGCCTATGTATCGCGTCAAGGCGATGGCGAGTTACTCTCCCAGACGTTAGGTTGTGAGCTGCTCTGTTTGTTTGGCGTATGAGCTACATCCGAAAGAAATCTGAAACGATGGCCGCAATGTGCGCGAGATGCTTTTCGACTGTATCTTTATACAGCGTTTCCATTCGCGCGAGCAGAACTTCCCCGTCGCTTAATTCGTCATCTGTCAGTTTTTGATACCGACTATAGACCCTCGTGAACTTCGGATAGATCTTGGCTTTGCTATCGAAGTGCTCTTGGAGACGCTTAACGAGCGTCTCTCGATTGAACTGATCCGTGCCGAAAGGACCGACTTCGACCACGATCCCAATTCTCTCTTGGTAGAAGTTAAACCAGAGCGCAAACGGTCGAGATTGGCCCCACCAGTTGGTGCCTTCAAGTTGCGGCACATGCATGAGCAAAGACTTGGGCAAAAACGCTGCTCCAGCTGGACGGATGGCAAACTTTTCCAACTCTGGGTGCTTCTGGAAGAAAGTGCCTGCGGCCGAACTGAAAGAGTTTACCTGCCCGTGCTCTATTATTAAGTCCAGCGCATCCTTGTGCAGCAAATAGAGGCGGCGACATTCGTCAATCAGTGTTTGGTCTGGCACAATGTTTCTCCTGATGAAATCGAGATAGTGATCAATCACTATGCCGGCGTGATTGGTGACACTAGGGAGCCGCGATCGTGCGTCTTGCAGGGCCTCGGCAACGTCCGAGTAGCTGATTGCCGACCAACTTTCGCGAGTTGCGGGTACGCCATCCGGCGTCAAGTAGCAGAACAGTCGGGTGTGATCTGGATACTCAGAACAAATGGCCGCTTCATAGGTTTCGAGTTGTTTGTTTCCCTCTGTTGCGTCGATCTTATTCTCGATCACAAATACAAACTGGTTGGCTCTTGATTCGACTAACAGATCGATGTTTCGCCATTCGCGAGCAACAATTGCGTCGGAGAAATCAGAAAGCGCGATCGTCAACAGGCTGATTGAGGGGTCGACGGCACCTTTCTCCGCGGCTCGCTGAACCAGTCGTTTGACGAATGTGTCTTTTAGGCCGTGGCCTAGCTGGGGTGTGAGCAGAAAGGACAAGAAATTGGAGTGCCTTATTTCCTGCCGATGCAGGCCAACAGCCTCAAAGATATTGAAGCCGCGTGCGAACCACGGCTGCGACTGAAACTTGTCCAAGTCTTTGAGTAGGCTGAGTAGTTTAGTTTCTAGATGCGCGGAATGGGTTCTTGGCAAGGCGCTGACGTTCGTTGCAGTCATCAGAGGGGCCCCCGTCGATCAGTCGTACTCGCTCGATTAAAGAGGACAGACTGCGCCCAGTCGAGGGCCATTCGGCTCGACGGCAACGATCCCAATACGTCTTGGTCTACGAAGTCTCGTGAATGATACACTTGCCGTTCCAGGATGCCGAACGTTTGTCATGGTTGGAGCATCGCGAGAGCAGGCAAGGCAGTGTCCTTACTGCGCGGAGTCCATCAGACGCGAGGCCATCGCTTGTAAGCACTGTGGGCGCGATCTTCCTTCGCCCCACTTGCCGCCGACAATCCCTACGATCCTAAAGCGGGATGAAGTTAGGTCCGTCCGTATCCTGCGTTTGCTAGGTAGCTCAGACACTCTTCGGGCGAGAAGAGCTTGAGGACCTCCCCGATTGCGAAGCAAACGGCCTCGACTGTTCGGGCTGCTGCTCTGCGGAGGAAGTGTTTGAGCTTGGCAAAGACCTGTTCGATCGGATTCAGATCGGGTGAGTATTTTGGTAGGAAGAACAGCTTGGCTCCGGCGGAGCGGATGAGCTGGCGCACGGCTTTGCTTTTGTGGCTGCCGAGATTGTCCATGACGACGATATCGCCGGGACGAAGCGTCGGCAAAAGAACCTCTTTGACGTAGAGGCGGAAACTCTCGCCGTCGATTGGCCCCTCAAGAAACCATGGCGCCTCGATCCGGTCGTGACGCAACGCCGCCAGGAAGGTCATGGTCTTCCAGCGGCCGTGGGGAACCTTGGTCGGAAGTCTGTGTCCGCGCGGCGCCCATCCCCGCAAGGGCGCCATGTCTGTCCTGGTCCAGGTCTCGTCGATGAAGACCAACCGCTCAGCTTCGACGCGGTCTTGATACTTTGTCCATTGGACGCGCCGCCGCGCCACGTCGGGACGATCGCGTTCGCCAGCCACCACGCTTTTTTTTGAAGCTAAGCTTCTCGGCATGCACGAAATCCCACACCGAGTGGTAATCAACCTTCAGCCCGCGCTCAGCAAGCTCGGCGACCAAGCCGCGCAAGGTGAAGTCTCGCTTGGCTCTTTCCAGCATCCAGACGCGATGTTCGCCGGAAATTGCCTTCGTCCGGTGGCCGCCCATCTTGCCGGGCGCCACGCTGCCGGTCTCGTTCTGCCGACGCACCCAGCCAATGGCTGTGCTGACCGCAACCCCAAACTGCTTTGCCGCCTCATTGCGCGACAAACCGCCGGTCAAAACCGCCCTAACAACCCGCTTCCGAAGATCCTCCGAGTAAGGCTTGCCCATCCATGCTGGCCTCCTACCCAGCCAGCATGATGAATCAGAAACAAGCTGATTTGGGAATCCCAAATCGATTCAACTTAACCCCATCCCGCTTTAGTAAGCCCCAAGGCAAAGCTTGGGCGAGAGGTTTGGCAGACAGGCGGCCCGCGACGCCGGGCAAACGGGTACTTGAGACGCATGGAGCCGGAAAAGTCGAACGGTAGGGCTTACAGTGCCATGACCTAACGAAACCGCTACAAAAATGTAGAGACTCTCACCAACTTGCGGGTTTTGGAGCGCAAGGTCTGGCCGTTCAGATAGGTCGTCGACTCGTTGCGGTTGATCACCTCAAATCGCCGCCTCAGCCTGGCGAAATCGATCGCGATGATGTAGGATATTAGAGCGTGATGGACGCGACGGACCCACGGGTACGAAAAGGGCGGCTTCGCGCAAGTAGTCGTATGCTGGATCTGTCAATCTTCGGCTTAACTCCAGTCGGCTACCGTCCTCGGCAAGAGTGACAAGCAGTGCGTCAAAAAGCAGATGTATGTCCGCTCGCAGCAGTATTCCGTTTGCCGCACTGTTGTCGTCCACACCATCCTGAACGCGAATGTGAGCGGCCTGCAGGGCCGAGCCAGTCGCGCAGCCGGTTACAGCGCACCGGTTTCGGTAGAGACAGCGGACCTTTTCGCTAAACTCTTGCTGGCCGGGCCGAACAGCCCGCGCAGCCCATGCCACCATGCGTTCAATTTCTACCGAGGCGTCCATTGCCTCGCCGGCCGGTTGATCAAAGAACGAGCGGAGAAAGTCGGCCTCATCCGGATCCAACTGGGCAATCTTCTTGTGAGAATTGATCCATAGTTTGCGACAAAGTTTGACTTGAGGCCCTGTTCCAGTACTTGGTGAGTATCGCCTTGTGTCGTACCTTGCTAAATCTGCAATAGTCAGAATGTATCGAGGCCGTGTGTTCTCGATTCTGATAGTCAATGCCACCCCAGGCCGACTGCGAGTTAGTTGCTCTTGCGACCATTCGAGGAGGGAGCCGCGCATGGACAGTCCACCTCCGTCAGATGATCCATTTGTTGTCCAAACAAACACCTCGTCTCCCGCAACGGGCGCACAATCCTCATAAGCCCACACCGGGGATGGTCTGAGAAACTCGTTTCCCTCTGCGAGATTTGGCGTATCGCATTTCAATACCAGCGGCATTGTTCGTTCCTACTATCCTACTGCTGAAATCTGGCGCCTGACGCTGCCATTGCGGGGCTCAGATGGAGACCACGTACTTGTCTTTTAGCTTCGAGGCATGCGAGCGAAGTTCGTCAGGAAGCTGCACGTTTGTTTCGAGGCTGTTCAAGCATTCTTCAATGTATGCGACCGTTATCCGGCGCAGAAATAGAGGTCTCACCCCGCTTAAGATCGTCTGCAGCGGCTTGTGAAGCGCTCGGTTTGCGAGCGGAAGTAAAAACACGAGCCGGTCCTTTTCATTGGACGACAGCAGCGAGATATTGCGCAAGAGCTGATAGTTTCTGAAAAAGGTCGTCTCATTGAGAAAGTCCTGAGAGACTATGCGCGTCAGACGCGGCCTATAGATGTTCTGCAGCTTTAGTTGATGTTTCAGATCATTTTTTGTCGTGCCAAATCCCGTTTCGGACAGTTTGACTTCGCAGAAGACCCTCGCCTCGGAGGTGCGCCACATGACGTCGGCATTGGTACCTTCATCGAGGTCGGCGATGTGTTCAAATTCCCAATCGGAGGTTACGTCCTGGTCAACGCCCAGTGCGCGGCTCAGTGCTCTTGCAGGGGCTGGGGCAGAGGAGAAGAAAGGAAAGAAGAGGTTGAAGGCGAATGCCTGCGACGAGTTGAGATGATGGAAATATTTGTGAAGCCTTACGCGGGGGTGTGCCTTCAGATACGCCCGCAAGGCAGCGCGTGGAGGCTCCAATAAGTTTAGATCTTGCCGTTCCTTGGGCAAGATATGCGGATACGTCTTCCCTCGATACGTCCCCGCTTCCAATATCCCCAGAGCGATTCTTGCATGGTCTGCCAGATGCGATTGCAGCAACTGTTGATAGCTGGGCGCTATGGACATGGCCAAGATTCTTTCCTGCAAAATAGATTTAACCGAAGAGCAGATGAAAGCGCGGGTGCAAATTGATTGTGCCATCAGGCTCGAGTGTCCGACGGAAGACGACCTCTGCATCTTAGGGGTTACTAGCGCCAATCAGGGCAAGTTCCTGGTCTACGTGAAGCGGGAAGGTGACCCGGCAGACATCCAGGTCGACAACTACGGCCGGCCGTTCCAGCAGTACAAGGCAACCTTCGATCCGGGCGATGGTGCCGTGAACATGGTGTCAGTTCAGCCGCCTCCTGTCCTACCAAGCTAAAGATCAAGAGCAATCATGATGGACGGGAAAGACCCTGACGGGTTGCTTCAAGGAATGCTTGGAGCTGCTCAATCAAGTCCTCAGCGACTCGCCTATCAATCTGAAGAGTTGTGGTACCCGCTGCATTATCAGGCAGCCAATTGCCCACCGCGGAAATTGCAGCGATGTCGGATCCTGGCTTCACTAGAAGCTGCGTATCCGTCACCTGAAGACGCTGAGGCGGAATAGTCGCCCCTTGCACAGAGCCTGATAAAATCTGGTTACTAACTGCTGCGGGCGAAACCTTTAGGATTGCATCGGCTAGCCATACGGCATGCTTGTATGAAATCGTCCATTGCTGCGGACCTTCGACATTCGCCCAGTCTATCAGCATAGTTATTGAAAGCCCGTCTTCGGAATTCACAACTTCGCGAATTCGCTTTATTTGGAATTCTCGCGGCTCATCGGGCAATTGCTCCACTCCGAGTTTGATCGCGCTGCCGACGCTTGGAAGGTCACTTTCTGGTTAAGAGCCAAATGATCGCACCTATAATGATGATTGTCCAAACGAGTCGATCGCTGCCCATGGTCCGCTGCTTCTCGCCAGGCCTGAACCGGTGACCACAACTTAGACAAGTGATGTAGATGCGGCTGCTCATGAGGAGACCCGTCCATATGTTCCAGCCTCGTTTCTCAGCGTGAACTTGCCAGGATCCGCACTTCGGGCAGGTTACAGGATTATCTGCCAAGACGAATTTGTTCGGGCTGTCGGTCGTCTTTGCCGGAGTTGGGATGGCATCCGATCGGTCAACAGTTCTGGCTGCGGCCGCCGGTAGACCGCAGTGAGGACAACTCGCCGCCCGATCGCTGATCGACTTGCCGCACTCCTCACAAGCAATCAGTGCCATCGCAATGCCACTCTCGAAAATCGTGATTTGAAAATGCCTTTGGCTATTCAGGCGAGGAAGAAGCGTCCCACGACCACCGGTCGAGAGCGGGCGTGGTTTCACGTAGGTTAGCTCCTTTGGAAGTCTCGATGCCCGTCAATTGCTTTTTGTCCAAAGGTTGCCGCTACTTCATTCCTTAGCGGCATCAGAGATCGGCAGATGTCGAAGGCACAACTATCGAAGAAACTATAGATGGCACCTTCTCCATCGATAGTGACCCATTTGTTCAGAGAGTATTCGATCATGGATGATCTATTAGCATCCAAGTGGCTCCCTCCCATTTTGTTTGCCAAGAATGTAATCACGGCCCGTGGCTTAATGGGCCGCTGTGCAAGAATCATAAGTCTTTCATGGTCCAGGTAATCTTGCAGCTTGTAAGGACGATATGCCATGCCCGGTGGATGTGATTGCGTCGTGATCGGTGGGAAGAACGGGACGACATCAGGCGGGAGATTTTGTGCGTCTGCTCCGTCGGAGCCATAAACATCCGCAACAAGAACGATAAGTCGGCTGCGGCGTTGTTTTTGAACGTGGAATGCCAGCCTGTTACCAGCGCCATCGAGAGTTAGTATCCGAAGCGAATGAGCCATCCGCAAACGGGTGAATGGGTGCAAGGGCCGCTGGTAACAGCAAGCTAGCAGATCATCGACGTGCCAGACGAATAACTGATCGAGGTAGTCATCCCCCTCTAACGTTGTCCAGTCTCGCCCCATCACGATGCCTTACGAGGTGGAAAGGAATACACCTCCTCAAATTTACCATCCACTAATTGGCCAGTAGACCACTCCGAGAATTGAACAGCTTGACGATCGGCCACAGCAGCGATCAATCCACTCTTAACGTCGAACGTCTTGTACTGGGCCTGCGCTTCGTATCCTCGGATGAAGTGTTGAGCGCCAGCGCAAATCAGTCCGGAGCCAGTGACGCTATGAGCGCGACTGGATAGCTTTGGACGCAGCACTGCATGGGGAAGGTGGATGAGTGGTTGATGCGTCAAGCCGCCGAGCTGGAGCCATATTTTTTGCTCCCTTTGATCCGCCGTGGGTAGCGTAAGCGCCGCTCTCCTGCCGCCGTCATCGGCGACGCAAAGTCCAAATGATCCGTCTAAAGCAAATTGAAAGAAGCCACCGAGTGGGATGTCGTCAAAATCCGTGACTACCACTTTGAAATCAACCTGCATTTGAAAAACCCCGTCGACCAAGAACGCAGATCATCTTGCAACCATTAGTGGCCCACAACCCGTGGTTCTACGGCGTTGAAAGTGTGAACTGGTTCACAAACCAGCGGCGAACGGGCTGCTAGATCGTTCCGCGCTGAGAGGTTTCAGGGGGCTCAGTATAGGCGCCGTCGGGACAGCTCATTTCGAGCCCGGCGGCGTAGCTTTTTTCCAGGACCGTTTCGACGGCGGTCGCGTTTGCTGAACATGCTGCGAAACCCTCGAGGGTAAGCAAGCGGAAGACGTTCTCCAGCGACGGTTCGAAAAGCAGTTTGAAAGCTTGGGTGGAGAATTCGTTCTCGGCGACGGATCAAGTTTGTTCGTGGCCCTCTCTGACGTTACTAGCCCCACTAGCTTCAAGGCTTCCGGCGCCTAACGTGGGGGTGATGGGAGTGCTCGCATCCTCTTTAGAACCAAGCGTCCTTCACTTAGCTGACGGTTCGGCCATACCCCATCGATCTGCTCAGTGCCATTCGGTCGGGACGGGATTCCATCAAGTTCAAATACTCGAATGCAGCCAATTTGATTAAAGGCCAGCAAGAGTGGCTGGTCAGGCCGTGGTCGACTCGGATTCGGTGATCCGCTGGAATTCGAATAGCAGCTCCTGGAAGTGCTTAGCGAGATAGCCGACGACCTTGCCATTACGCAGCAGCTTTGAGACGTAGCCGACAGCCAACACCAGATCGAGATGATCGGTCCCATAGGTTTGTTCGGCGACCTTGAATTCGCGGGCGAGGGAGGCTGATTCCCGTTCCATCAACGCGACCTGTTCGTCCGACAGACCCTTGGGTTGGCGCGGCGTATAGCCGGCCGCCAGTTGACCGCGCGGCGTTGCCACCACCAACGAGCGCACATAGCTATTCGAAAAATTGTTCATCGCGATCATCAGCTCAACCGCCTCGATCTGTCTAATCGGAGCAAGTTTGCGCAGTTCTGAAAACGTGTTGAGTGTCAAATGCTTTTCTTTGAGCAGCTCAACCGCCTCGGTGCAGATGCCATCTAACAGTTTGCGTCGCCGACGGATGCTGGCGACATCGACATTGAGTGCTCTGGCGATCCGCGCCTCCGAGACTCCTTTCTCGATCGCTTTGAGGATCATCCGATGTTCCTGAATGATCGCGATGCGGTTGACCCTCTTGTTATAGGTGAAGGCCTCGTCCTCGGTCGACACCAGGCATTCGATTTCCGCCAGACCAGAGTCCTTCAAGACCTCTAACCGCAGATGGCCATCGAGCAGCAGGAACTTGCCGGTGGTGTCGCGGCTCCGCGCCACGACTGGCGGCTCGACCAATCCGATTTCGGCGATCGAGGCTGCGATTTGGCGGTACTTTGCCGAGCGCTTGACCTCCTCCGACACGAGCTTGAGGGGCTGAATGTCAGTAAGTCGGGCGACCAGCGTGCGCTCTTCAAAGCCCATGCGGACAGAAATGTGAGGCCGGCGCGCCATGGCTCATCCCTGGCCGTGCAAACGGACCGCAAGATTCTTCGGTAGCGTATCGAGCTTTTCATCTTGTAAAATCATCAGAAAGTCCCGCTCGGTGAGGAGTTTCCGTAAAGCCTCGAGGATGAAAACCAACCGCGCCTTTGTGCTGTTGGATTTGCGGACCAGGACGCGCTTACGGTCAACGTCCTGCCGATAGGCGCGCAACAGGGCATTCGAGCTGATCGGGGCATCTTCGGTTCGGCGTGGGCCGGTTTTGTAGCCCTTGCCGCGGCGCCTCCGCTGCTCGATCAATTTCTTAGCCGCGAGCAGCCGCTGGCCGCGCAATAGCTTCTCCTCATAGGCGTGTTGCAAGACGTTCTGGACATCATCGTCTTCGGCCTGGGCGATCAAGACAGCGATGCTGACTGGCAATTGTCCGGCCTCGACCGCCCGCAACAGCCGTTGTTCGCCACTCTCCAACAAATTGCTCACACCCTTCACATACTCGACGGTGAGCCCGGTCTTGCGGGCGATGTCATCGAATTCGTATCCCCTTTGCCGTAAGCCATCGATGTCGTGCAGCAGGTCAATTGATCGATGCTGGCGTCTGGCGCAGTTCTCGACCAAGCTCATGATCGCGCTGTCTTCATTGCTGGCGTCGATGACGATCGCTGGGATATCGCGCTGTCCGAGTGCCTGGTAGGCCTCGAGCCGCCCCTGACCGCAGACAAGGTCGTAGCGCGGCTCGCCGTCACCGCTCTTCCGCCTCACCGTGATCGGCCGCTTCAGCCCCAGTTCGGCAACGCTCGTGACAATCTCTTTGAAGATACGCCGGTTCCGAGCCCTTGGGTTCACCACATCGATCGCGCTGATCGAAATCATCTCAACGGATTGAGCTGAGCCCATAGCTGACCTCCATCAGTTGCGAACGAGCGGCAAGTTCGAACATCATATCCAGGGTGTCGAAGCGGTACGCATCTAGCGCTAAACCGTTGTCTTCGGACAGCGAGGCACTTGAGTGCTCAATCTCGAACCGCGGCAATAGATAGTAGTCGAGGATGTCGCTGTTCATCTGGTTCATGCGAATCGCTACAGTGATGTCGGGGCGTAACCCACCATCGAAGCGAATTTTCCAACGATATGAGCCAGCCACCGTCTCCTGCGCTCGAACCAGACATAATGAGGTTGTAAACTCATCATTGACCGAAAGCAGGTCGGTTTCGACGTACTGCTCGACTGTGCCGCCAATCGCTTCGATTCCGCGAATCGTTGTCTCGATGAGCTTGGGATACATCCGCCGTAGTGCCCGGTTTATCTCAATATAGCGGTAGTCACGCTCTGGGGTAAAACCGATCAGTTCATATGCCCGGACAAGGCTTCCGAATCGAGCCCGGTAGGCGCTGCTCGAGGGCCCAAGCTCCAACTCATCGATAATGATGCCAGACAGGTAGCCGTGCTTTTCGAGCAGGCCCCGCAACAAATCCAGCAACTCTTCATCGGAATAGGTCTTGGCGCGATCGTCGATGATTTTCTGTGCCGCCCGGAAGGTTTCATCATCGACGATCGAGTCAAATGCTTTGTCGTGTCGAATCCAGTGCTCCGGTGGGTTATAGACTCGGTGACCTTTCAGTTTGCAGGAGCAGTGGTTCCAGACGTTGTTGCCGACATATTTTTCGTTGATAAGGATCTGGTGCACCGTGGCCCTACTCCAAGGACGACCGAGATCAGTGAGGATGCTCTTGTCGTTGAGACGGGTCGCGATCTCGCGCTCGCCTTTGGCGTGATGCACGAAACTATCGTAGATAAAGCGGATGGTCTCGATTTCTTCGTTGGGGCCAGGAATAAGGATGATGCGATCGGTTTGGATGCTTTTGTGCTCACCGCGAATTAGCGCCCCCTTGGGTACGCCATTTTGATCGATCAGTTGTCGCCTCAGGCCGTAGCCAGCGGGCCCGCCTTGACGATAGCCAAGTTCGATCAATCGGCGCTGCCCGGCAAAAACCTTGACCGATAGTTCGCGGCTGTATTCGCCGGCCATGGCCCGCTTGACGCCTTTCACAATGGTCGAAACGGGGCTTCCATCATTCTCGAACTGTTCGGCGCAATAGCGCACCGAGATGCCGGCTCGTTTGCAGATGTATTCGTAATAGGCGCTTTCATCGGCATCTTGAAAGCGGCCCCAACGACTGACGTCATAAACCAGAATCGTCGAAAACTCTGCAGCGCCGCTTTGTACATCGTCGATGAGCTGCTTTAGCGCGTCTCGGTCGTCCAGATTTAAGCCGCTCTTACCGCTGTCTTCGTAAGTCTTCAGTATCTGAACGCCATGGCGCGCGGCGTATTCGCGAATGGCTTGAGATTGGTTTGCGGTTGAGTATTGCTGATGATCCGTCGACATCCTTACATACTCGGCGGCGTACAAGCTCTGATGGTGTGACCGCGTTTGCGATTGAGTCGAGGAAGTGCCTAGGGTCATCGCCGCCCCACTAGCGTCAAGAAGACATGATGCGGTGAGCGAAACCATAACGTAGCTTGGGAGGAAACATGTTTCCAAAAACGGGTAAGAAGTTTCCAGGCGACGCCGACGTGGCGGCTCCAACATATGCGACGTTGATCGCTGATATACTTCGGGCCGAACTTGGCAGTAGTCATAGAGCCAACAAAACGTTGATGAAGTGGACAGGAGCGAATGAGAGAACTGCCAAAAATTGGTTGTCGGGATCGAACGGCCCAAGCGGCGAGCACTTGCTGCAGCTAATGCGCAATTCAGATCGTGTGTTCGAATGTGTGCTGAGGTTGGCTCACCGACCAGCGGTCGTCTCAAATCAAAGACTTGTTGAGGTACGGAATAGCCTACAGGGTACGGCTGATTTGCTCTCGGAAGTGATCGACCTTCAAGGCGGGTCGGGTCGACCCAGGTCCATGTCAGCATGCTCGAGTAATGCGGTTCAAGCAAGGTCGGCTTGAGACGAAGCGCGATGCGGTTGACACCCCCCCCAAGGTAGTCAGCGGAGCTGTAGACCGCGTCCGGGCTACCCTTGATCTGCATATGCCAGTCGTATCGAGGGCTATCCAGCTCGTATCTGTAGAAATGGCATTCCGTGGATGGAGATGCGTGCCACGCAAATGCCTTGTTCCACTGACCGGTCTGCATCCTCGCTGGCGGTGCTTTGTGCGAGGGAGAAAATGCCGGCTCAGTTAGCTTCGATGCGGGCTGCGGCCCTTTCTCCGCTTTCGTCGTGCCAATGAAAGCTTGACGGTTGAGCCACTTCTCCGGGTTGAATAAGGCCGTCGTGGACCAGGCGATTGATGTTGAGCTGTAGCCCCAGTTCGAAGGGAGCCCGTTGCATTTGTCGTGGCATGTTCCAATGCCTTTTGGCTCCGACGCGTACCTGCTGCACCTGCTTTTTCGTTGAGGCCTGCGCGGATTTGGTCCTGAGCTCGCGTCAAGCCTCGATGAATTGCTCGATTTCGGAAGTCACTTCCTCAACCTGTATCAATTCGCTGCTAGAAGTTGTCTAACGAGGCGCTCGCCCTCTCCAGTGAGTCCCATCGATAAACGATTCATGTCGATACTGCCAATTTCATCGTTGATTTGAGCAATTCGTGAGGACGTGTAGCGTCGGCCTCCCTCATCGAGCTGAATGTTATCGCTCAGCTGCATGAGGCAGGCTCGAATGCATACAAACACGTAGGCGCCGTGCAGTACGCCGCGCAGATACCGTGGATGATCTCGCCACGGCGATGACATCATGGCTGTCTCGTTGGCGATCAGGGGGATCTGATGTTCTAGTCGTGTAAGCTGCACGTGCATCGCCTCATGAACGATGTTTTCCAGGGATCTCAGCGCCGCGCGATGGCCCTCGTCCTCTGGGATCGTGAGAAAAATTAGAGAATCCCAGCGCGGTTCGCTGTGGCTAATGTCATAATCTGGTTCCGCCACCAGCGGTACTATCTGCGTCACACAATCCCAGATCGAGATTTCAAGCAACCGTACCTCTCGCAACATAGTTGCGGCAGCGCGTAGCGAGCGGCTCATGCCGGCATTCAGGCCCTCGGCGAAATCGAATCCACGGGCCACTAACTCATTGCGAATTTCAGTGTCTGGCGCGCTTACTAGCTCAATTAGCCAGTCGTCTTTTGCGGTATTGGCGCAAGTCCTGCGTCCCGCCAAAGCGGGCAGAACCCAGGGCTGTGTGCGATCGTATTCAGTTTGCACGTTTGAACGAGTACACAATTGTGTAGCGCTCGCCTGAACGGATGGTTGACACGGCGTGATATGACGTGGGCGAGATCTCGAAGGCCATGCCGCTCGCATGCCGCGGACGTATCAAGCGAGCAACCTCCTCGACCGTCGGCCCAGAGAAGAGCATTAAGATGCCACCGCAATCGTCCGTCCAGTCGCGGTTGAGCTGGATGAGCACGCGGTGGGTCTCCTCGCCCCCTATGTAGTCATTGTGGATTCTAATCGTTTGCCCCGGTAGCAGCTTGTGGGCGTTAACTTCCGTTAGAATCAACTCTTGCGGCTCAATTGGATTCAATAGCTGGCGACGGAGCGAATCGACCCGTTCATCCGACAACACTGGTGCGACTTCTTGCGGAAGCTCCGCTTCGTGGAGGTTCATTTCATACTGCTCATAGAAGCTCTCAACGCGGAGCCGCCAGGGAGCAGTTGTTTCGAACCACTTCAGAACGTTCTCCGCTAGATCAGAGTCTAGCGCCTGCCCTGCAACGGCATGAGGAAACGGCGCTTGCCGTGCGAGCGCGTGCGATTGACTAACGGTCACGCAGCTGTCCTCCTTGCTAGGTGAGCCGCGAGACGCCGTCTAATCCGCGAGATGAGTTTTCGCTGGTCCGTGCAAAAGACCGTGGGATTATCGTACCCGCACTTTGTGCTGTAGCGATGCGTGACCATCCCGCCACCGCAAATAGATAGCTCTTCACAGGTACTGCAAATGGCCGATGTGGGCCGTTGCGCAGCGTGGTAGTTTGCGAAGTCGGAAGAGCGAACGACCTCTGCAAGGTCAGATGTGTGAACAGACCACTCCTTGTCGAATCTGTCACCCAGCGGCGTGCTCTTAAGTGTATCGTTTTTTGTGATCGTTCCGTCTGTGTCTATGACTACAATTCCGAAGTCAGTAATCCCCATCCCTTCCTTCGTGCCAGCCCCACCAGCAACCAGCTTGATGAGGTCGTCCAAGAATCTGATGCGAGGGGGCTGGGGATCGGAACAGTAGAGGTCGAGGATTCTCGACATCCAGTCTCCATACTCCGAAGTGTCGGCCCGCTTCTTTCCACTAGGCAGAGTGTCCCAATTTCCGTCTCGGTATAGAAAGTCGATGCTCGGGGCGCCGAGATCCTTGAAGTATTGGTAGACCTCGTCAGGAGATGATGCTGGGTCGACAACGGCAAGTACGCCAGAAAACATTGACTGCCCCGAGGGGTGAGATCTCAATGCCTGGACGCCTGCCACCACGGCCGAATGGGTCGGGTTTCCGCGAAGATCCACTCTATGCTTGTCGTGGACATGCGCTGGTCCATCTAGGCTAACTGAAATGGTCACGCCAAATCGATTGCAGACGTCCAGAATTGCTGGGCTTAAGAGTGCGCCATTGGTTTGGACGTTGAGAGAGCAGTCGGTTGGAAGTGATTGGCGGAGAGTTTCAAAGAGCGACTCGAGCCGCTGGGGTCCCAGCATTAATGGCTCTCCGCCATGCAAGACAACGGCAAACGGCGCGGATTGCGACTCGACCAGTCGCTTGAGTTGAATAGCAACAGCCGCCTGCGTTTTTGAAGACATTAGCTTCGGCTTGTCGCGCCACGTCACATCGCCCATGTTGTACACGTAGCAATAACTGCAATTGAGATTGCAGCGACTGGCTACCTTGAGCAGGACGGTATCGATACGCACGGCATCGGCTCAGCGATTGTGCCGGTTGTACGTGCGATTGTAGTTTCGCGTGATCTTTAGACCTTCGTCCCGCACCTCATTGAGCAATCGGTCCAAGGCAGGGCTGTCCAGAGAAACATCGAGGGCATCGACGTCCTCCTTGGACTTCGTTTCGGTTGGTGTCGGCGTCGAGCGTTCCATTCTAAGGCTCCCAATCTACGCTGAGTTATACACGGAGCTCGTCAAATACAAAATTCAATTTGGTTAGAGATGTCGCAAATTTTCATTTCGCTGCGGCAGATGAGCTACAATATATTTCTTGCGTTTCGAGTATTGGTGCCTCGTTCTATGATGGATCATAGAATTCTTCTTTCGATCTAAAGCTTATGTTTTGCTACGCGGCGAAACTTGACGATTTTCTCGTCCGTCGTCGTGTAAAGTTTTTCGTTTAACTTTGGAGTATGCTTGCAAGGTTGAGAGTTGGGTCAACTCCCAGCCTGGATGATCATTCACCGTGCAGCCAGCAGGTCCATGACCATTGCACTGTATTCGGCATCGCGAGCTGCGAGGCGAGCCAGGAGGTCGCGGGCTTCGCGCTGTCGCTGTTGTGTATCCGGGTCCATCTTGCTGCTAGGTGCTTTAGCGAAGTCGCGTATGGCGATACATTTTTTAAGATGACGTAGGCGGTCGGTCGTTAATGCGATGCGATCGAGACCAAGGGCCTTGATAGTGGCCTTGCCTAGGTCCGAGGTGCCCACTACCGCAGCCTTGTTGAACCGGATGTGGTTGCGCGGATCTTCGGCTCCGCCAGGATCAAGAATCATTGGCTGTTCAATGCGTCTGTCGGTGCGTCTTCGCTTTCGGCGAGCCGGGTCGCGCAAAGGAAAGAGATTCTTCTTTCCACTCGAATTACAACGCTCGCAGACGAAATAGAGGTTGAGCCATGCGTAAGCCAGCCAATAGTAGCCCGGATATAAAAGTTGTTCTCCTTTGGCCTGTTGGGAGCAGGTTTTCGGCCGGTAGTGCTCTACATGTCCCGCTGCAATATGTGAGATGTGAGCCTCGCAGTAGCAACATTTGTCATGTTGGGCAGCTTTCAGTGCGTTCTTGACGTCAGAATGACCATAGATTTTCTGGTCGAACTTGAATGGCTTCGAGCTCGCACCTGCGTTTGGATCTTGTGCGATCTCTCTCTCAAATGCTGTTACGAGGGCAGGGCCGGCACTAAGGCGTGCCGGCCCTGCGACTGGCTTTTTTATTTTGATCAAGTGCTCGATGCTCTCGATTTTAGCGTGGCTGCGACTTCGCGGACAATGCGAATTGCTTCTTCGTCATCGGGATTTGTTTCTGTTGGAAGGTTGAGCATCTCCTCTTCGATCTCGCGTAAGCGCATTTTTTCCCTCGAAGTCTTCCTGCGTTTGGAGGTTAGACGCTGTTGCTCCTCGAACAGTTCCTCGATCGCAGGGGGCCAGAAACTTTCTAAGCCGAAGAGATCGGACGTAACGATTTGATCAAGACGCCAATTCGCCACTACTGTGGGATCATTCTCGATTATCGAGTGATCACCTTCGCGCATTACGACAGCCAAATTGGCGTTGAGAAATGATTGAGCCATCAGCGGGCTGTGAGCTGTGGCGATGAACTGCACATTCGGAAAGTGTTTGGTGAGACGGTCCTTAAGCTGGCGCTGCCATCGCGGATGAAGATGAAGATCTATTTCATCAACTAAGACAATGGCTGGCTCACTGAGTGGATTGTTGCTCTCAGGATATCGTTGGAAGAGCCGCCAACCGATATCTACGAGCCAAGCTATCATCGTTTGATAGCCATGGCTCAGCTGGCGCAGCCTCACTTCGCCATCAAGTGTCTTTACATAGGCGCCGGACTTTCCATCAGTGCCGAGCGGTCCGGGTCGATAAATGCGGATATTTGCAGCGTCATCCACCTCGGGAAGAAGGGAAGCAATCATTTCCAGGAAGATCTTTTTTTGTCTTTTGGCTTCGTTGGCTTTCTTCCCGCTCGCCGTAGACGCATAATCGATTTGCAGCAAAAGCTGCTCTGCGTCGAAAAGTTCGCCCGCTCCCTTCAACAACGAGTCTGTTGCGAGCGGAGCCCTACCGAAATCCAAGTTGTCAACGCCCATATGGCGCCCAGCGCCATACGCGAGGATCAACGGTTCTTGGAACTTGGAGAAGTTTTTCCAGACACTTTGCTTCACGCCCCGCTCCACCCGAGGCCACCCCTTCGGCTTTCGCGGCCAGCTCGAAGAATCAATTCGTTCCGTTCTTCCAGACCGTCGCGAGAATAGGATCGATGTCTCCACCGACTTCGGCGAGGTCATCCTCTGATCCAGCGTCACTGCAATTGCGAACTTTGCCTTGACCTCGCATTCGACATCCCCGTTGCGGGCAAGGTTCTCAAAGACGGGATTCTCAGCCTGCGCCATGCGCGGCTCAACGAACATCTTCGGATCTTTGCTGCTCTGCCGGTCGTCACTGTTGAACACGGGGGTGAGCTGAGTGATGCATTCCAGCAGCGTGGTCTTTCCCACCCCGTTCTCGCCCAAAATCAAAGTCCATCGTGCCGGGCCGCCTTTTGAGTCGCGAAGATTGAGGGTGTGCTTGCCCGCAAATGACTTCACGCTCCTCAAGTTCAACTCGATTACGTAGGTGGCGGATTTGGAAGCGGTCACAGAGGAGGCTCCTGAGGCGTCTCGACGGGTCTATCTGACTCTTTGACCCCGCGCGCCATATTTCTGGTGTTGACGGCGAAATTCCCGTTTTTTCCTCCCAAGTTCGGCGTCGCTAGGCCGGAATCCGGCTTAGCGGAGCCACACACATGCCGCGAAACTAGGCGGCTGCCAATAAATTTCGGCGGCTTCGGCTTACCTGTCGGAGCATGCGCTCTGTGTTCCTCGCGTTGGCCTTGTTGGCCAGCGGCGCTGTTGGGTAGTGCTGCAGCAAGCTGGCGTCGGTTTCAACTACATGTGTGTGCGTGAGTGGCAGTCGATTGTGCGTCGGCCCGAGGCTTCGAGGGTCGTGGTATTGCAGCCCGACCTATGCGCGGAGCCTGACGACGACAGGCGACATCAGGGTTAGTGGCAAATCTGTCTGCAAAAGGGGGACATCTGGGATGGCTTCGGCTTCACCAACGTGGTGCCGCAAACATAGAAGCCGCATTATCAGCGGCACGACGTCAATGCTCGCATGACTACGACTTGCCATGTCTCTCTCAAGCGGTCCACTGACGCTGAACAACACCGGCAATGAGTTTTGCGACGGGCCCACTGGCACACGTTCCGCACCAACCCCGTCTCGCGGCAGCTGCAAATGTGCAGGCTAGACGTAGCGTCGGGCCATTCGTTCGATGACGTCGCGCATCTTTCCTCGCCGCATATGGCCGCTTCGTGTCGTTTGTGGCGCGAATAGCGCCTTGCCGTACCGCCGCCCGGTATCAAGCCCCCAGAAGTTCGCGGCTCTTAGGCAAACGACCATCCGGTCGCCTCGCTCTGCCTGCGGAAACAGGACTGACTGAGCCCAATCAAGCATTGTTCGGCTGGATGGAAGCGCAGCGAGAATATGATGATCGGTGAAGGCGCGGGAGTGATAGGCTCCGATATTGGCGATGGCGACCTTTTCGTTGATGACACTCGGTTCGCCCAGCCAAGCTAGTCGCTCTTTGCGCCATCTGGCTGCCTCAGGATGATGGTCCGTGAATCCCGACCTGCCGGTCCTTTGATTGACGTATTGCTCCTGACCTTCTTTCGACCTGGCGATGCGAACATCGGTTTCCGAAAGGCCGGGCGACAAGTAAAGGAGCACGACGCGCGCAGTTCGCAGCTTCCCCCCGAAATGGGCTGGTAGGCAACGCAGGTCGAACCCGTGCGAGCCGTTGAGGCGGGCAAAAACCGGGCGGTCCAGTGGGTGGATCGTGTCGGCTTTCCCGATTTTCGACCAGAACTTGAAGATGTCCGTCATGTGCGCCTCTCGCATGGTCAGTCTTTGGCAATCGCCTACTTGCGGCTCTCCCGTCTCCTCCCAAGTGACCTAGGCGACAGCCGATACCTTGCCAACTAGAGCCTTATTCGATTGCGCCCTTACGGCAGCACTCGCCGTCTGGTGAATGACGCCACTCAGGTACCTGACCCCTTCACTAAGGAAGACATCTATTAAGCCAACTTTCGTGGGCGTGGTTAGCCAACATATTTCGATTCGCTTGACAGGGGTTTTCGAGCCCTAGACCACGTCGCCATCGAGCAAGAACAGCCGCGGAAGCACCCCCGCTTCGGAATTAAATTTTTGTAGCTTGTTAGATAGCCGTTCGTAAGTCCTCCATCTCATCCACTTCGGCTTCGGGAGCTCATCCGAGGCATCTGGTCCCCAGGTTCGTTTGATGAGCTTTTCGGCCGAATAGTTCGCGCGAGCCCCAGGCGAATGGTACTGCGACAAGTAGGCGACCTGCTTGCCAAGCGCCTTGCGGCCGACAAAGTACCTTGTGCGCGGCATCGCCCACAGCACGGAAACATGCTTGCCTTGAGCGGGGCAAACAAAATACCACTGCACTCCGCCGAAATGCCGCGGACGGCCTACGAGCTGTACGGTCTGATTGATCCAGGCGGCATGGATGCGCATCTTGCCGCTGCGCGCTTTGTCGGCGGATGGGATTGTCAGGTCGGCTGCGATGCGGGCTGACGCCCTCTCGTCGCCTTCGTCGTCCAGCCAACGAAAGCTTGACGGCTGAGTCACTTTTCCAGGTTGAACCAGGCCGTCGCGGATCAGGCGATTGATGTTGAGCTGAAGCCCAAGCTCGAGGGGAGTCCGTTGCAAGTGTCGTGGCATGTTCCAATGCCTTCTGGCTCCGCTGCAGACCGTACGTTTCCTTGCAAGCATAGAAGGATTTTAATCCTAGATCAATATCGGAAGCGGTTGTCCCGGTTGTCCCGGTTGTCCTGTATGGACAGGACCTTGCTGGCGTCGCGAACCGGTAAGCTTGGTAATTCGCCCAAGGCCGAATGGGGCATCTATATGCAACCTGCCGCGCCGACCGCCGAGGGTGCGTAGCCAGGCCGCCGCATAATTTGCAGGTTGCCCTAAGGGCCATTAGAGGCTTGCCTATCGCTTCTTTGGGGTCGACTGCCACCACGCTAGCCCCTAGCCGCGAACTGCGCCGGACGGGGACCGTTGGCGCGCGCCTTAACGGTGATGCCCTGGGGGGCACGTGGGGCTCCTCTGCCCAATACTGCCCACGCGCGTGCGCGTGCGCCGGAGCGCCAACGTCAATGCGTGCCCCACGTGCCCCCTGGGTGCTATGCGCGATTGCAAACCCCAAGCGCCAAAGTCAGTGCGTACCAAAATCATTGAATGGCGTGTCGAGTGTGATGGCGCAATATATTTCCAAGAGGGCTTGGCGGGTCTGGTCGGTCTCTTCGACCGCACGAAACTCCATCGCACTAACGCGCGTTTTGGCCCTTCTAAATGCGGTCATGAACTCGTGGTTTGCGAGCAGCCTTTCGCGTGCCCCCTTACGGTAATCAACGGGCAACCCAAGCTCTTTGCGGGCGATAAGTGTTGCTAGTGCCGCTTGATTGGTCTGCGATCCCGGGCTCGTATGCTGTCGGAGGCGTCGCGGGATCGTATTCGACCTCCCCGCGTACATAGCCTTTCCATTTTCAATGAATAGATAGACACCTTGCTTCGGAAGCTTCCCGTCTTTCACATGTGGGGCTGCAGCGATCAACCTCTCAAATGTCGGATGAAGAGAATCTACGGCTTCCCGGAACTTAGGATTCATTTTCTTTGCCCCAACTTAGGCGCGACTGCTTTTTCGTACTCGAAGAGATCGCCTTGACCTTGCAACGAACGCTTCCTCACGTCCGTGTAGCGCCAACTCCACGAACTTTTTGTGCTGCGTCTTCCCGCGCTTTCTCGGTGACCATTCTTTCGGCTTCAAATCGTGCCTTCAAGGGGCAAGAGGACGACAAGCTTCCGAAAGCTGCTGCTGGCCGTCAAATACGGACAGTACCTGCCCCCGACATTAAATTGGCTCCAGTCCGTCCGGCTTGAGCCTAACGTCCATATACACCCGGCTGCCGTGGCTCTTGCGCCTGTTGATATTGTGGTGCTCCATCTGCTCGTGAAACCACTTGATGTCGCCCGGGCTACGCTCGCCTGACCGGACCGCGAACTCAACGAATGAGTCGTACGCCTTTACGGTCGAGAGCTTGCTTCCGGGCGCCATTTCCAGTTTGTCCTCGATCCACTGGCCCGGAAGGTCCTGCTCGTTGAAATACTCCTTGGTGGTCTCCACGACGATCTCGGGTCGCTTGATTCCTTCCTTCTGCCAAATCAAGCAACCCTCGATCATCCATCGCATGATGCCCGGCCACTCTATCCGGAGTTTCAGCTCCAACTCGTGGTCAGGGCTGGCAGGCGCGTGGACGAACGGAATTATCGCCAATCGACGTCGCATGGCTTCGGTGACATTGTGCAGCTTCGGCTTGTGATTGCCGACGACCAGCAACTGAAACGTTGGCTGATAGGTGAAGAAGTCTTGCCGCATGTACCGAGCTGTTATCGGGTCGCCCCCCGTGAGCTGCTTTATGCGTGTCTCCGCCCATGCCCGCCCTTCGGATGTTTCGGCACAGGTAACGAGTCTCCTTCCCCGAAGCATGGCAAGATCGGTCGGATGACGGTCGTGGAAAGACTCCGTGAATGTCTCCATTGCCGCTGTGGTGTGATAGTCGCCAAGGATACCGCCGATGGTGTTCAAGAAGACAGATTTACCGTTGCCGCCGGGTCCGTAGATGAAAACCAGTAGATGCTCGCTCGTATCGCCCGTCATGGCATAGCCACAGACGACCTGCAGAAACTTTATCAACTCGGGGTCGTCCGACGTCGCCTCCTTTAAGAATTTGGACCACGTTGGGCAATCTGCAGCCTCTGCAGGAGTGGTTGTAGTGATTTTCGTGATCATATCCTCAGACCGAGGGGCGCGCAGTTCACCAGGCTTGAGGTCGACCGTGCCGCCGGGTGTTCCGATCAAAAACGGGTCTGGGTCCCAGACCTCCTGCGTGACGGCGAGCCGTTGATCAGCGCGAGCAAATCTCTCGACGTTTCCGGCGAAATTCACCCTCGACGTCACATTCTTGATGCGTTGAGGCTGATCCCGTGACAACTCGCGAACGAGATCGCGTGCCGCCGAGAACGCCAACTGCGTTCGGTCCTGTTTCCAGTACGTGCCATCCCACCGATACCACCTGGCGGCGTCGTGATCGAATCGTAGATCATTCGCATGCTGCCCGGCGAACGCTAGCGCTGTGCCGTCCTCTGTGATCGGCGCGCCGATGTCGGGAGGCGGCGCGCGCATACCGTCCTCGATGCCGTTCTTCATAGTGTCGCGGCACTTGGGCTGTTCGTCCCAGTGCGCTATCGCCGCCAAGATTGCCATTTCGACCGCTCCGCGATCGATCCATTCTGGCGTGATCATCCTCCCCATATCTTTCGAACGACGATAGAGCAGATCGTTCCGCGTGCCGGATGGCGCCTCCGAAAGTTCCTCGCAGTACTGATTGAGTTTGTTCTCGGCATCCTCGCGACTCTTGCCTTGGACTGGCCGTCGCTTCTTCGGGGTGCCGGCCGCCACGATCGCCGCGCGCCGTTCGGCTGTGGTCAGATTTCGTTCCGCGAGGCGCAGAAACTCGTGCAGCGTCATGTGCGCACCAGTACGCTTCACGGCCGCGCCCTCACTGCCGAAGTACGGCATATTGAGGCCTTTGACGAGCTTCTCCGGATCAGGACTCAGTGGCTTTGGGAAATACTCAACCTTCTCATCCGAGAGCCCAAGTGTCCAAGCTATACCCTCGGCGACCGCCGTGGCCTCGCTCACCGGTATAGGTCGGTCGTGAAACACGAACAGGTGAGCTCCATCGGACTTCGACCTCGTCACGATAACTGGAAGTTTGTGCCGGTCGACCTCGTTAACGATACCGGCGACGTCAATGCCGTAGGCGTCGACATCCACACACGAGACTGCGCTGAGCCCTTCCTCATTCGCGAGTCCGAGCGAGAGATGCCGCTCGTGTTCAAGGTGCTGCTGCCACGCCGACTGGGTAACAGGCCTGCGAACGGTAACGTATTTGACCTGAAGCTTGAAGTCGTTCGTGCGATGCTTTGCGCCGCTATAATCTATGAAAGCATGCGAGCGCTTATTTGCAGGAAACAGCCGCATCATGCGCTCGGCGTCTGTAAGGGCATCAGTGGTGCGCGTGTCCATTATTCGGCACCGCTGGGTTCGAGTTCGAGGGCAGCGATGAGGTACTCAATCATAGGACGCCAACCGTCTTCCTGCAGCGCGAGAACGTCTCGCAGCCACTGTTCATGGTCGCTAGCGCGAGCCGAGAGCTGCCGGACAGCGACATTTCGAAACCGACGCAGCGACAGCAGCTGTCGCTCCGAGATTGAGAACCTCGGATGGCCGTTCAGTTGTATCAGCCAGGGCCGCTTGCTGTTGGGCGTCGGGTTCTTACGCAACTCGATTGTGTCGTGGCTGTTGCCCACTTGGCGCGCTATAAGCACCGTAGCTGCAATACCATCAGCCAGAAATTGTAGGCCGGCCGAGTGTGCCACCGCCTCGGCCGGTTTGCTGTTGGGGGCCACGGCTCACACTGCCTTGGTGTTTCGCGCCGCAATGCGAGCGATTTGCCAGGCAATCAGATCGGCCTCGAGCCAAGCAACCGCTCGGCCAGAATTGCTCAATGGCACCGGCTTGGGAAATTCACCCGATTTGATCAACTCGCCAATTTGTGTGCGGCGAAGGCCGACAAATTCAGGAAGTTCGCGTAGGCGAAACATCCGGTTGAGACGATGTGAGCCGGTCATACTATGCTCCGTTATCACCCTTCGGCCGTTGCCGAGTCGAACGGAGTGGACCAAAAAATCGGCCATACTAGTCGGCAATAAGTCAATCGACTATTTTGCGACTAGCTTTATTTACTAATGCTCGAACGTCGTCGGGGCTAATTTTCGCCTTTGGAAAGGCCTTTAAGGCCTCCTTGATGGCAACTACGATTAGCTCATTGGTCACGGACGCCGGTACGCGCTGGCGTTTACTCTCCTTGCGCCAGCACTGCTGGCCGAGCCGGACCAGATAAACCGCATTTCGCTGGGCCTCATTTGAATCACCCGCCACCCTTCCTATTGGCCGTCCCGGCTTCGGTGCTGCGAATGATCTAACGAAGCGGGCGAGAGCAAGCCTATCGCTTCGCCTCAGGATTGCCTTCGACTCAAGAAAGCTCGCGAGCGGCTCCATTATTTTGAGTGCCCCAGCAAAGTACATGGCGTTTTCAAACTCTGATGTCTTCCAAGCATTGCCAAGTCGCCTCTTTTTCTCCTTGTAGGCAGCCGTCTCGAGGGAAAGCCCCGCTTTGCGCTTTGCGTTGGCTATCTCCAGCGATTCAGCCTTCTTCGGTTTAGGCCTTTCGGTCAACGCATCGCCCTTCTCATCGAAGTGACGTTACTTGCCGTCGTTACTATCGGCTTCGCAGTGCAGTACTTTGCCCAATCGGCCATGAGCCGAGCCCGCTTGGCGAACAGATCGCCGCGTCGATAGGCGGCCTCCACCTTGTTTCCAACAACATGGGCGAGCGCCATTTCGACGACGTGATTTGGATAGCCGGTCCTCTCCGCCGCCCAATCCCTAAATGTCGAGCGGAAGCCATGGACGGTGATGTCGAGACGATCCATACGTTTCAGTAGCTCGGCCATCGCCATATTTGAGATCGGAACACCCTTGCGGCCACCGGGGAATACGAAGTCTCCTTCGCGAGGCAGCGCCTTCAAAATCTCAAGAGACCGGCCGGTCAGGGGCACGCGATGTTCTCTTTTCGCCTTCATGCGTTCGGCCGGGATGGTCCACAGCTTCGCGTCCAAATCGATCTCCGGCCACCGACTGCCGACGATTTCACCAGTGCGGCTGGCGGTGAGGATCGCGAATTCCAAGGCCCGCGCGGCGATGCCGTCGCGAGTCGCGAGTTGGGCTATGAAATTGGGTAGTTCGACAAATGGCAGCGCGGCGTGGTGCTCGACCTTGGCAATTGTACTGCGGGCGGGCAGCGCATGGACCAAATTGCCATCCCAGCTGGCTGGATTCTCTCCTGTCCGATAGCCGCGTGTCTTCGCGAAATCGAGAACGGCCTCGATCCGGCCGCGGACCCGGCTTGCCGTCTCGGTCTTGGTGTACCAGATTGGCTCGATCGCCTTGAGGACGAGTGCCTTGTCGATCTTAGCAACCGCCAGCTTTCCGAGCACTGGGTAAGCATACATCTTCATTGTCGAGAGAAATTGCGCGGCGTGCTTGGCATTGTTCCATTTGCGAGAGTGAAACTTGAAGTATTGTTCGGCGCATTCTCTGAAGGTAACGTTCGCTGCTATCGCTAGGGCGCGCTCCGCGACCTGGCTGGCGCGCTCCTCCGTTCGGGCATCGATCGGGTCGATCCCATCTTTAAGCAACTGTCGTGCCTTGCGGGCCCGCTCCCGGGCTTCCTCCAGTGTGAAGTCTTTGACTGGTCCCAGGCCCATTGCGCGCTCGCGCCCGCCGCGCTCGTAGCGCAGCAGCCACGAGCGTGCACCGGTCGGGGTAATCTGAAGGTAGAGGCCGCTGCCGTCCCCATAGCGGCCCGGCTCAGTGAGCTTGGCGATCAGCTTTGTGGTCAATGCCATTGGCAATTTTCCCTAGCTGTAAACCCCCGGCTAGACTCCCGGCTCGGCCCTACCGACCAATATCGGGTGAAAACGGGTAAGAACAAGTGGAGAAATCCCTGCGGCGCAAGGCTTTCCAAGCCTTAGTCACCGGACCAGTTCGGACCTCTCCGGACCTTGCCGGGTACGAAACAGGCGGCCACTCTCTCCGCCATTTCCACGATCCTTGTACGCCAAACTACGGTTGCGTCCGCTTGCGTTCGCAAGTTGTGCTGAATGCACGCCGATGGCCAGGGCAATAGCAGAAGCCGTTCATGGGACGTGGTCGGGGCGGAATTGCCGCACCGAAGCCGCCGATCGTCGGCAGAACGACAACAACGCGGCAAAACGCCATTGCCGATGCCGGCCGAATTGCAGACCGCGATCGAGCCGTACGGGACGCCGATCCCTCGCTGCCGCGGCGTGGGGACACGCACAATGGATAATCCGGAAGGAGTAGTGGGCTCCCCCATGCGGAGAAATAGCGCGCGCCGATGAACTGCATGAAACTACGACAAAATGACCGATCGGCGAGGGCGCAGATCCCATGGGACAGACCGCAAAAAGGGAATTGCACCCGTTGCGCATGCTGGCGCTGCTGATTCCGCTGCTTACGACCGTTCCGCTGTCCACCGTGGATGCACAGGCGCAACCTGCTGCACCGCGCCAATTGCGACGTGAGCCACCGCCGCAAAAGCCGCAGGTGACGATGAATGCCTGGACGGTCGGCCTCGCTGGGGGCCTGCTCGAGGGCGCGCCCATTCGTCTTGCGGCCGAAATCGCCCGCGTCGTGGACGATGGCGACAAGCTGCATGTGTTGCCGGTCGTGACGCGCGGCCCGACGGAGAATGTGAACTCACTGCTGTATTTGCGCGGCATCGATGCCGCCATCATCAATTCCGACGTGCTCGAGGAATACAGGAGCCAGGTGCCCGATATCCAGCAACGGCTGGCTTTCGTGCTGAACCTGTTTCCGTCCGAACTGCATATCTTCGTTCGTCCCGAGATCCAAAGCCTGAGTGATCTCGCCGGCAAGAAGGTGAACTTCAATAATCTGGGTACTGCGGCAGCCTATTCGGGGCCGCTGATCTTCAGCCGCCTTGGCCTCGATGTGGAAAAAACCTTCATTCCCCATCAGGTCGCGCTCGAGCAGATGCGCAAGGGCGAGATGGCCGCGGTCGTCTTCATCACCTCGAAGCCGGTGGATGCTTTCGTGCGCGGCCGCTGGGAGCCGGGGTTCAAGTTCCTGCCTGTTCCCTATGACAGGAGGTTCGAAGACTTTTATCTTCCCGCCTCGCTCGAGGCCACGGAGTATCCCAATCTCATCAAGCAGGGCGAGCGCGTCACGACAATCGCGGTGCCGACCGCTCTGGTGGCTTTCAACTTTCCGACAAAGTCGAATCGCTATGAGCGCCTTGCGCGCTTCGTGGAGTACCTGTTCTCGCGGATCGACAAGCTGCAGCAGCCGGGCTTCGACCAAAAGTGGAAGACGATCAATCTCGCCGCAACCGTTCCCGGCCTGACGCGCTTCCCCGCAGCGCAGGCGTGGCTCGATCGCGAGCCGCGCGCCGCCGCAAATCCATCGCAATGAGACGCGCGGCGACCTGCGCGGTGGCTGGAGTCTTGCTCGCAAGCGGCATTGCTTCGGCGCCGGCGGCAGGACTTCGCCAGATCGCCCAACTCCGCGATTGCTCCGCCAAGGAACGCTCCGAACGGCCGGAGTGCTCCGAAAAGACACCGCGGGCGTCACCGCTGCCCCAGGCGAACCAGGGTAACAGCTGGGTCGTTAGCCTGACCACTTCACCGCTCGACTATTCACCGGTCGCCACCGCCACGACGTCATCGCGCGACGGTGCCGGCGAAAGCGGAATGACGCTTTCGATTCGCTGCCATGGCGGGCGGAGCGAACTGATCGTCGCCGGATCCCGCGTGTCCGGTCGCGGCGATGGATATGCGATTTCCTACCGCATCAACGACGGTCCGCCGCAGCAGGTCGCGGCAGCCGTGCCCGCGTCCGGGATCGGCGTTGCGTTCGGCGGCGACGTGATTCGCTTGCTGCAGTCCCTTCCGGACGGCGGAGGTCTCAGTATTCACCTCGCACCCCGTACCGGACCGGCGCTGGATGCGGTGTTTCCGTTGGGCGGGATGGATGTGGTGCGCGCGAAGATCACCGCTGCCTGCAGGTGGCCACAACCGACCGCAAAACCCAACGGCTAGGGATTTGAATAACGTGTCTTTAACAGGAGAGGTATCCATGCGCGTGTTTCAGCATATTGCGAAGGTAACCATCATCGGAGCCGCAACGGCGCTCTTGGCCGCTTCATACGCTGCGGCGGAGCAAGGCGGCGGACGATATTGGACACCGACAACAACGAACCGCACTGCGGACTATCAGCACGTTTCAGAAAAGGTCCAAAGGGTTCACGTCTCGCGCAAGGCGACGACCCACAAGAGGGAACGGTCTCCTCTCAACGCCAACGCCCGGCTTCCATCCAACGCCAAGTCGCACAACCTGATCCTGCAGGTGAACACGAACGATCCCGCAGCCATGAATCTCGCGCTCAACAACGCAATCAACGTTGCGCAGTATTACAAGGATCTCGGCGAGAAGGTGAAGATCGAGGTGGTCACCTTCGGACCCGGCCTGCACATGCTGCGCGACGACACCTCGCCGGTGAAAGCCCGTCTTGAGGAAATGGCGCTGAGCACGCCGGAGGTCTCGTTCAAGGCCTGCGGCAATACCCAGGAAAAAATGCACAAGGCCGAAAACAAGGACATCCCGATTGTTCGCCAGGCGGAGGTGGTGAAGTCAGGCGTCGTGCGCGTGATGGAACTGCAGGAGAAGGGCTGGTCCTATGTGAAGCCGTGATCTGCGGCCTAACCCGAAAGGGGTGGGTGGGGTCCTCCATGCGGGCTGTAGGCTTCGCGCTGCGGTACGGCGCATAATGCCGTACCTCAACAGATCGTGTCGCCGCGCGGCAGGTGATTGCAGATGGGCCCGGTGATCCTCAAGGACAAGGAAGTTGCCCGCTGCGACGTCGCAGATTCGTCGTGCCGGCTGCTGCCCAAGGCGGGACGGTCCGCGCTGTCGTGGACGACCGCTGCCTTGCTCGCAATGGCGTGCGCGCCGGAAACACGGGCGTCCCCGGCCCCGGCGGGCCCGTCGACGCAACCGCAGCATGCGGCGGCCGCCCGCAGTCTCGGTTTCATCGAAGCGGCAAGGAGCGGCGCTCTCGAAGCCTCGCCGCCGGGTCGAGGCGGTAATGACAGACCGGTGCAGGTTGCCCAAGCGAGCGTCAGCGACACGGGGCAGGCTTCGAAACGGGAATACAACTGGGCGGAGTCGCTCTCCTGCGAACTGACGAATGCAAGACGTGACATCGAGTTGCTGCAACGCCTCGAGCAAGAGCGCTATCGGGCCGAGTCGATGGAGCAGAGTCTCGCGGCGGCGCGCCGCGATATCGAGGCCCAGGCCGCGTTGACGGACAAGGCGGTCCAAGAGAAGCAGGCCGCGCAGGGCGGCGCGGAGTTGCTGAACTCCCTGCAAGAGACGCGTGAGCGGGCGGAGCGCCTGGAGCGGGATCTGGCGGCAGCGCGGCGTGATGTCGAAACCCAGACCGTGCTGGCGACAAAAACGGGTGAGGAAGCGTCTGGGCTGAAAGCAGCGGCGGAAGGCGGCGCGGCTGATCTACAGCGGGAGCGCGAGCGGTCCGCGCGGCTCGAGCAGGATCTCGAGGCGTTGCGCCGCAACGTCGAGACCCAGACTGCGCTGGCGGCAAAGGCAGGCGAGGAGGTTTCCCGGCTGCAGGGGATGCGTGAGAGCGGCGCTATGGAGCTGCAGTCGTCCCTGCAACGGGAGCGCGAGCGGAGCGCGCAGCTGGAGCAGGATTTGGCGGCAGCGCGGCAGGATGTCGAGACCCAGATGGCATTGGCGACAACGACAAAGGAAGAAGCTCTGCGGCAGAAGCAGGCAGCGGACGTCGGAGCTGCCGAGCTCAGGCAATTGCGCGAACGAGCCGAGGCGCTGGCACGAGACCTCTCGCTGTCGCGGAGCTCGATCTATGCATACGAAGCCCAAGTCCGCAAATCCGGAGACGAAGCGACGGAGCTCAAGCAGGCGGTTGCAAGCTGCACGGCTTCGGCCAGCAAATTCGCACCCGACGAAGGTGAGCGGTTCGCGCGGCTGGAGCGGGATCTTGCGGCTGCTCGCAGCAATGTCGAGACCCAGGCCGCGCTGGCGACCAAAGCAGGCGAGGAGGTTTCCCGACTGAAACAGCAAAGCGAAAGCGGAGCGGCCGAGTCGCAGGGCTCCCTGCAAAAGGAGCGAGAGCGGTCCGCGCGGCTGGAGCAGGATCTTGCGGTCGCGCGGCGTGATGTCGAGGCCCAGACCGCGATGGCGGCAAAGGCGGCCGATGAAGCCCTGCGGCAGAAGCGGACGGTGGAGGCCGGGGCCGCCGAACTGCGGGAATCGCGCGCGAAGGCCGACGCGCTGGCACAGGAGCTTTCCCAGACGCGAAGCACGATCTACGCCTTCGAGGCGCAGGCACGCAAGGCCGGTGAAGAAGCGGCGGAGCTCAGGCAGGCGGCCGAGAGCGGCGCAGCTTCGGTTCACAAAGCCACACCGGACGAACGTGAGCGACTGGTGCGGCTGGAGCAAGATCTTGCGGCTGCCCGCCGCGATGTCGAGACGCAAACCGCGCTCGCGGCGAAAGCGAGCGAGGAAACCGCCCGACTGAAGCGGGAAAGGGAAAGCGGTGCGGCAGAGTTGCAGAACTCACTGCAAGCGGCGCGGGCTGACCGGCTGGAGCAGGATCTTGCGGCAGCGCGGCGCGATGTCGCGACCAAGACGGCGCTGGTGACGAAAGCAGACGAGGAAGTATCCCGGCTGAAGGTGGTGGAAAAGAGCGGCGCGGCCGACCTGCAAAGGGAGCATGAGCGGTCCGCCCGGCTGGAGCAGGATCTTGCGGCGGCGCGGCGTGATGTCGAGAGCAAGGCCGTGCTCGTGACCGAAGCGGGCAAGGAAACGTCCCGGCTGCAAGCGGCGGGAAAGAGTGCTGCGGCGGACCTGCAAAAGGAGCGTGAGCGGTCCGCGCGGCTGGAGCAGGATCTTGCGGCGGCGCGACGTGATGTCGAGAGCAAGGCCGTGCTCGTGACCGAAGCGGGCAAAGAAACGTCCCGGCTGCAAGCAGCGGGAAAGAGCGCTGCGGCGGACCTGCAAAAGGAGCGTGAGCGGTCCGCACGGCTGGAGCAAGATCTGGCGGCAGCGCATCGCGATAGCGAGACCCAGACGGTGCGGGCGGCAAAGGCAAACGAGGAAGTGTTGCTGCAGAAGCAGGCGGCCGAAGCCAGCGCTGCCGAATTGAGGCAATTGCGCGCCAGGATCGACGTGCAGCCACAGCACCTCCCTTTGTCGCGGAGCGCAATCCATGCGTATGAGGCCGAGGATCGCAAGGCGCACGGCGCGGCCTTGACGACCGGTGCGACCGCGCGGGACAAGTCCATCGAAGTGGCCACCAATCCGACCGCCGAACAGACCCGAGCGGCGCCTGCTCGCGCGGTTGCCCAGCCTGCTCCCGAGCAGGCTGCGGAAGCGGGAGGGTTGGTTGCGCGGGCGAGCTCCTTGCTGCGTCAGGGCGACATAGGCGCGGCGCGGCTTGTACTCGAGCGCGCCGTGGAAATGGGCAGCGCCCAGGCGAGCTTCGCGTTGGCAGAAACCTACGATCCCCTGATTCTTGCGAAGTGGGGGACTTACGGCACGCGCGGCGACGAGCGCAGGGCACAAGACCTCTATGCCAAGGCCAACGCCGCGGGAGTCCAGGAGGCGAAATCGCGTCTGGAAGCGCTGCGCCGATAGCGCATGTGGCAATCCACCGGCAATTTCACCGCCATCGTCCTGACGACGGGCACCACCGCGATCAGCTTCGCTCTCACGCGAGTGGCGCCTCGCCCGGCCGCAACGTCCGGCGACGGGCTTCGCTTTACCGTTCGCGCAGGGCCTCCTGCCGGTACCTTGCCAGCGGCGAAAGCAGGTAGCTGATGATCCTGCGCGTGCCGGTCTTGATTTCGACCGTCACTGCCATGCCCGGCCCGAGCTTGACGAGCTTGTCCTCGATTTGCATGTGCGTCCGGTCGAGCGAAACGCGCGCGGCGTATTCCAGCTCCTGACCTTTAGGCTCGCTGCTGCTCTGTGCCGCGCCCAATGTCCGGTCATTGGGGCTGCCCTGTTGCTTTTCGCGCGTGATGGCATCCGTCGACACGCTGAGCACATCGCCATGAAGCAGCCCGTACCGGGTGAAGTTGAACGTATCGACCTTGATCTCCGCCTTTTGGCCGGGATGAACGAAGCCGATGTCGCGGTTCGACAGCATGGCCTCGATCTCGAGCTGGCTCTCGCTCGGGACCACGACGGCCAGCGCCTGAGCGGGCGTCACCACGCCGCCCACCGTATGAACGGCAAGCTGCTGCACGACGCCGTCGACCGGTGCGGTCAAGCGCTGGAGCTTCGTTCGCCGATCCGCCTTGACGACCTCCTGGGCGGCGCTCGCAGCCTTCTGCTCGGCCTTCGCAAGGGCATCATAGGTCGCGCGGCGATACTCCGCGGCAGTCTTGTCTTTGGTCTCCTTCAGCAGCGCGATCGCCGCATCGGCTTCGCGCAGCCGGCTCTGCTGCAGGACGAGGTCCTGCTGCATGGCGACCAGCTCCTGATACTCCGAGAGATAGACGACCTTCGACGCCAATGCCTTCTCGACGAGACCCTTGCGGATGTCGACGCGCTCCTTCAGCACCGGGATCGTCGCCTCCAGCTTGGCGACGCTCGCCGATGTGGTCGCCCGCTCCGCCTCCTTCTGCCCCTGCTGGCGCTCGATTTCAGAAAGCTTTGCGTTCTGTTCGGCGCGCTGGCTGATCAGGAACTGGCGATGCATCTCGATATCGGCTGCACTCGCGTTTTGCGGCGGCTGGAAGGCCGCGAGCGGGTCTGCGGCCAGCGCGGCGCGCAGCCGCGCGACGTCCAGCTCGGCTGCAAGCAGATCGCTCTTCTGGCGCTCCTGGTCGGCTTCCGTCATCGTCGGGTCCAGCTCGATCAGGACGTCGCCGGCCTTGACGGTCTGGCCGTCGCGGACGCGGATGGCGCGGACGACGCCGGTCTCGAACGGCTGGATCAGCTTGGTGCGCCCGCCCGGCACGATCTTGCCGGTCGCGCTGGCGACGATATCGACGCTGCCGAGCGTCGCCCACACCAGCGCGATGCAGAACACGGCGATGATGCAGGCCCCGATCGCGCGCCCGATCGGTGATGGCGGCGATTCGGCGATCTCGAGCGCCGCCGGTAGAAAGGCGATTTCTTGCTCGCGGCGGCGAGGTTCGCGTCTCGGGAACGCGACGATGTTGCGGCTAGCGGACGTCATGGATACCGGCCTGCAGATAATGGAGGTTGGCGTAACGGCCGTTGGTGCGGATCAGCTCGTCATGGCTGCCGTCCTCGACGATGCGGCCATGCTCGAGGGTGATGATCCGGCTCGCATTGCGCACCGTCGACAGCCGGTGGGCGATGACGAACACGGTCCGTCCGGCGGAAATCCGCCTCATGTTCTGCTGGATCGCGCGCTCGCTTTCGTAGTCCAGCGCGCTGGTCGCCTCGTCCAGGATCAGGATGCGTGGATCGGTGATGAGTGCACGCGCGATTGCGATGCGCTGGCGCTGCCCGCCGGACAGGCTGCTGCCGCGCTCACCCACGACGGTGTCGTAACCCTCCGGCAGTTCGAGGATGAAGTCGTGGGCGCCGGCTAGCTCTGCCGCTTCGATGACGCGCTCCATCGGCATCGCCGGATCGGCCAACGCGATGTTGTCACGGATCGTGCAGTTGAACAGTACGTTCTCCTGCAGCACGACGCCGATCTGGCGCCGCAGCCAGCTCAGATCGACCATCGCGAGGTCGACGCCGTCGACGAGCACGCGTCCGCTCTCCGGGACATAGAGACGCTGGATCAGCTTGGTGACGGTGCTCTTGCCCGAGCCCGACGAACCCACGATGCCGATGACCTGGCCTGGCTCGACGCTGAAGGACACGTCGTGCAGCACCTCGGGGCCGTCGATGCGGTAGCGGAAAGTCGCGTGCTCGAATGTGACCTGGCCGCGGATCGGCGGCAGCGCCGCGCGGGCCGGCGTGAAGCTCGGCTCGGGAATGGTGTTGAGGATGTCGCCGAGACGATCGATCGAGAGGCGGGCTTGATGGAAGTCCTGCCAGATCTGTGCGAGCCGCAGAACCGGCGCGCTGACGCGCGCGGCCAGCATGTTGAACGCGACGAGCTCGCCGACAGTCAGGTCTCCGCTGACCACCAGGCGGGCGCCGAAGTAAAGGGTCGCGGCGATGACCAGCTTGTTGATCATCTGGACCGCCTGGCTCGCCGTGTTGTTCAGGCTGAGCACGCGGAAGCTTGCGGACACATAGCCGGCCAGCTGTTGCTCCCAGCGGCGTTGCATCTGAGGCTCCACGGCCATCGCCTTGAGCGTTTCCATGGCGGTGACGCTCTCAACGAGAAAGGCCTGGTTCTCCGAACCGCGATTGAACTTCTCGTCGAGGCGCCGACGGAACAGCGGCGCGGCTCCCGCGGAGATGCCGATGTAGAGCGGGAAGGACGCCAGCACGATCCACGTCAACGTCGTCGAGTAGTAGAACATCACCGCAAGGAAGACGACGGTGAACAGCAGATCGATCACCAGTGTGAGCGCCGAGCTGGTCAGGAACTGGCGGATGTTCTCGAGCTCGCGGACGCGCGCCACCGAATCGCCGACGCGGCGGGCCTGGAAATAGGCGATCGGCAGCGCCAACAGATGACGGAACAACCTGGCGCCGAGCTCGACGTCGATACGGTTTGTCGTATGCGCGAACTGATAGACACGCAGCGTCTCGAGAACGGCCTCGAACACGGTCAGTACGACAAGCCCGACGACCAGCACGTCGAGCGTGCTCATGCTTCGATGCACGAGCACCTTGTCGATCACCACCTGGAAGAACAGCGGCGAGACAACGGCGAAGATCTGAAGGAAGAACGACGCCGCCAGCACCTCGCCGAGCAGGCGACGATACTTTTGCATGGCGCCGACGAACCAGGAGATATCGAAGCGCCGCGCGAGGTCGGTCAGGCTCGCGCGCCGGGCCATCAGGATGATGCCACCGTCCCAGATGGCCTCGAGTTGCGCCTGGGTGATTGCTTCGGGCCGCGGAGACAGCGGGCGCTGAATGAGGAGCTTGTCGTCGATAACCTTGCCGAGGATCAGGAAGCTGCCGTCGCGCAGCAGCGCGATGCCCGGCAGCGGGGTGACGGCAAGCCTGTTCCAGCTCGTCCTCTGCACCTTTGCCTTGAGCCCGAATTCCTTGGCACAGCGCAATATCTCAGTAACGCCGAGGCGCGCTGCGCCGATCCGGTGGCGAATTTGGCCGGGGTCGGCAGCGATGCCATGGCAACGCAGCAAGATCGCCAGCGCAATGAGCCCGGATTCATCGTCGTTTTCGGAGTCGACGCCGGCGGCCGGGGATTCGGTGTTCGCCGGATGGTCTGCGACATCGTCGAGAGGCCCGCGCATCAGGATGCCAGGTCTCATCGTCAAGAAGCTCTTCGTGAGGCCGTCACGGGCACGCATCAGGCCCCCGCCGGCGCGGTGCATCAGGCCGGCGCCCAGGTCAAACGAGCGCGTGCGGATGCCGGCAAATGCATGACGTGCGCGCTGTGCGAGGCTCTGTGATCCAGCACAGATCAAACCGCCATCCCAGATCGCTTCGAATTCCGCGCGCGTCATCCGGCTCGGATGCGGCGAGGTCGGGTGCAGCACAAGCGCCACCTGGTCGTCGATCTTGCCGAGCAGCAGAAATCCGCCGTCACGCAGCGAGGCGATTCCGGGCAGCTGGATACCCGCAAGGCGGGTCCAATCCATTGTCCGCGAACGGACCTTGACCCCGAATTCGCGCGCGCAGCGAAGCATCGCGCGGATGCCGATCTCGTCGCTCCCGCAACGATCGCGGAGCTGGTCCGGCACAGTATTCACGCCATGGAGGCGCAGGAACAGAGCTAGCGCGCGAAGCCCTAGATCTGCAGCGGGGGCATTTCCGTTCTGGATCGCCATTCTTACTCAACCCTTCGCGGCTACCCGGCCGCGTTAGTGTTCCTTCTCATGCATTTCCAAAGACTGGGAATTCCAATGTCGCGCATCGACAGAGCATGCGACATACCGCTTGCTCGCAGCCAAAAGGCGCAAGCAACATCAAAGCACTAGGGCCTCGAACCGCGAGGGGATTTCAAAGCAGTGGGATTTTCGACGTGGCCCCCCGACTGCTGAACCGGTTCGTTAATGCGCAAAAATGGCGAAAAAAGTTTCAAATCTTGATTTTTGCACCGTTATGTTGCGCGCAAATTTGCCGCATACCCGAAGCTGTTGCGCCAGCACGCATTTCTATCGCTCGGAAACAGATGCGAGCGATGAAGCCAACCGACACCAAGACCCGCGCGTGACAGTCCCTTCGCCGTTACTGCCCGCGATCGACCACCCGTTTTCAATTCCCAACACGTTGATGGTACTGCACCCGGGCGCAGAGCCCCCGGGTGCAGTAGCCGGATCAACCTTGAGGCTTGCTCAGGAACGAGTTGTGCGTCCAGCCGGTCCCATTCGACATGGCCGCCACGATCTGACCAGCGTCGACCCGACCGGAGCTACCGGCCAGATACTGGTTCAGCAGCGCAAAGCCCTGGCTTGCCTGGGACGCTCGCGCGCCTTGATCGGCCCAACCGGTCGTCTGCGATGCTGTGTTCGCCAGGGTGCTGGTGTCGCCCATCTGCTGCTGCAATTGAGCAAAGCCGTGGTTTGCCCAGCTCCCCGCGTTTCCGCCAGTCCAGTTGGACGGCCGGGGATCCGTCACGCGGATCGTCTGCGGATCCGACGACATCACAGCGCCGGTGGTCGGATCCATAGCGCTCGCGGTCAGCGTGAGGTTCGCGACCGGATGAGCATTGCCCTTGTAGTTCGATGTCAGCGTCAGTCCGCTGTCGACCTGCGCGGACGTCAGGGTGATGTTGTTGCCCCTGAGCGTCGTGCCGTCGCCGGTCGTGATCGTCTCATATCGCGGCAATCCCATGATGCTGAGGGTGAGGTTATCGTTGGGGTCGGTCGTTGTAATGGTCGTCCCCAGGTCGACCTGACCGCCTCTGCCGGCCACCCAAAGCGACTTGTCCGCGACGTCGAGCACCGGTGCGGTCACGCTTGGAGTCGTGGGGGTTGTCGGCGTCGTGGGGTCGGTCGGCGTCGTCGGTTGCGCCGGTATCGTGGGATCGGTCGGCGTCGTCGGCTGCGTCGGTGTCGTGGGCGAAGAGGTGCCCTGCAGCGGAGGCGGCAGGTCGGCCTGCAACTGCGCGGAAGTCATCGAGGTGAAGTAAAGGGTCTTGTAGTTCGTCGTCAGTGCGACCCAATCGCTCATCCCGGCGCCGGGATTGTTGGAGAACCCGTCGACGTATGGGGCTGTCGGGGTCGACCACCAATCGGCTCCCAGATCGGCGACGAGATGCTCGTTCGGATCAGTGGTCCTCATATCGGCCTGGACATAGACGCCATCGACCGTTCCGGCGGAATAGGAGCCGCGTGAGCCCGGCCAGAAATGGTCGTTGTATCCACTGAGGGGCGCAGCGCCCATCGCACTGCCGTCCGCCTGCCTTGTCACGCTCCAGGCAGAGTTCGTGTTTCCGGAAAAGTCGGCGAGAAACTGCGCTCCGGCGATCGGGTCCGTCGCCTGATCTTGCACGAGAACCCAGCCGCCGGTTTTCAGATGCACCCACGTCTGGAAGTTCGCGATCTGAACGTTGGCCGGATTGGAATCGTTGCTTGCCCCGGATTCGGGATAGACCTGTCCCCACCCTGTGACGGAGGTGAAATTGGAGGGCGGGGTGCTGCCTGTATGGCCGGTGCTCCCGCCGTACCAGGAATAGCTAGTGGGGACGCCAAGCGGAAACCCTTCGCTGTTGCCAGGCGTATTTTGATAGGTGACATCGGTCAGCGCCACATTAGTTCTCCATTGCAGACCAGATTTAAGGACGTGAAATTCCGCTGCCGCGCATCGGGGATGTGCGACATATTCCATGCTCGCAACTTCAGTCGCGAACAGATTCCAAAGAATTGCAGCCTCGAACCGCGAGGAGATTTCAAGCAGTGGGTTTTTTGGAAGTTGGCCCCCCCGACTGCTGAGCCGGTTGGTTAATAATCAAAAATGGCAAAAAAACTTTCAAAGTGTGATTTATACACACGTATATCGGCCCCAGTCCCTTGTTTCCCGGTCGCCTATGTTGCAGCGACGGATGCTTGTCGATTCAAGCGCGGATTAGGTTCTGCGCTTCGGGGTAGCCCGCAAGGATTATTGCGACGACCTCAACATCAAGAACACACTTGCCGGTGGAGACGGATCGGTTCTCTTGAATGGCGGCTCGTGGGTTGACGAATCTGAAGCCCGACTATTTGGCCATCCAGCGGCGCCGGAAGGACACGCGGCCGCCTGGTCGCCCGATCGCGCCCTACGAATTCGAACGCAGGCTCTCGGATCGGCTGCGGTTCGCTGGCCGCGGCGAGCGCTCCCGTCGCCATCACGTGACTGCACGGCACTTCAGGTGCCGGTTCGCAAGAGCTGGTTGCAACTCTGGCGTCCCGATCGGTCGTCCAGGTCGCCATTCAATTGAGGGAGAGAACAATGGCTGTCGTCAGAGGGGCAGGGCTCGCGTCCAGCGATCTCTATACTGGGGAAGGTTATGCCGAAGCCCATCCGGGCTGGCATGACGAGGATGCCGGAACCAAGGCCGCGAAGATCGCCAGGATCGTGCGTGCCAACAACATCACCTGCCGGACGATCGTCGACGTCGGTTGCGGAGTGGGAGGCGTTCTGAACGCCCTGCTTGAGCACGACGTCTTCCGTGACTCAACCGCCGTTGGCTACGATATCGCCCCCTATGCCATCACTGCCGCCAAACCGCGCGAACGGGACAATTTGCACTTCCACTGCGGAGACTTCTCGCAAACCAGCGGAAGCTACGATCTTCTATTGTGCATCGATGTTTTCGAGCACATCGATGACTATATGGGCTTTCTGCGAAGGCTCAGAGGGCGTTCGAAATACTATGTGTTTCATATCCCCCTCGACCTTAATGTCCTCAGCGTTCTGCGCGATCAGCCACTTCAGAAACGCAAGGAGGTTGGTCACCTGCATTACTTTGATCAGGCAACAGCTCTGGCGACACTGCGCGACACCGGCTTTGAGATCATTGACAGTCAGTACACCAGGCTTGAAGATTTCCTCCATCTCCACCCCGAATGGCGAACCACGAAAACCCTCCTCGTGAACGCCGGGCGGCGCATTGTCCGGACTGTTGCCGGAGAGGACCTGTCTGTGCGCTTGCTCGGCGGGGCATCACTGATGGTTCTCGCCAGCTAGAACGCGGGTATCGGCGGCGCAAGCCGCCCGAGACCTGGGAGGTTCACGAGAATGTTTTGCGAAAATGAGTGAAGGAGTTCGGCTCCGATCCTGTGCAGGCCTTTGCCGGGTCACGGCCAGATGAAGCCCGAGCAGCAGAGGTAATTGCGCGGCTCAGGCGTGAGGTCAGCAAGCTCAGGGCTGAACGGGATATTCTGGATTTCCATCGCCATCGTGACCGCTCCTGAACCACCCCCTCGGATCTTGCCGCCGCGGATGCGATGATCCTTGGCGAGCGCGCCGCGCGCTTGGACGCGGAGGCTGTTGCGGCAAGTGCCCGAGCGGATCTGTCGAGCACTGAAGCGCTGTTCAGCTATCTCAAGGGCGGCGGGTCGGCTTGTAGTTGCGCTTCGGTCATGGTCGTGAAGAAGAAGTACTGGTACGTCGTCGTCAACTTGACCCAAGTGCCCATGCCGATGCCGGGATTATTTACAAACACTCCATTTTGGTAGAGGTACGGAGCTGAGGTGTTTCTCCACCAGTCAGCTCCAAAGTTTGCGATCAGATTTGCACTTGCATCATCGGTGCGTAGCTGTGCCAGCGAGAACACCCCGTCGACTGTTCCGGGAGTATACGATCCTCTCGGCTCAATCCAGAAATGATTATTATAGTCGGATGCTGGCGAGTCCATTCTTACGCTTCCGTCAGACTGAACAACGAGACTCATTTCCGAAGAGGAGTTGTTGGAGAAGTCTGCCACGTAATGCCGGCCACCGATGGAATTCGTGGCTTGATCTTGTACAAGTTGCCAACCGCCACTCGTCAAGTGCACATAGACGCGATAGTCCTTCAAGTAGACGTTGGCAGCAACGTTCGAAACACCGACTTGCGGATAAATCTGTCCCCAACCCGTCAGTGAAGAGAAGTCGGTAGGAGAAACAATGTTCCCGGTGGCGGCGGGGCCGCCTGCATACCACGAGAAATAGGTCCTGACTCCGTGTGGATATATTCCGTTGTCATATCCGGAAGTCTGCGAAACCACACAATCGATCGACAAGGACGTGCAGATGGGTTTGAGTACCGGACGCTTGTGTAGTTGCACCTGCAGCACTGGATTGTGATGACACATTCCCCGCTGCGTCATGTGCGACGCAGATTCGATCTCTAACAAGAGATTACGGTTGTCGCTGCATCGTCCGTACTGGAACGGAGGCGCTATCGTCGCGGCGCTCGCCAATGAGACGAGGGCGCCGAGTAACATGAGAGCGGCAAGATGCTCTTTCATGGGAAGTGCTCATAACCAGTATCGGCCGATGCTGCCAACAGCGGCCATGTTGCTGTTCAGATAGTTCCTCGGCTCGCCGATGCTTCAATCCGCGAACCAGCAGTCATCGAGATGTATGAGTAGCGCGATCCTGAGTCACGTTCGGTGACGGCTTCAGGTTGAGCCAGCACAACAAACATACTGACGATCAAGTGCGAAAACGCCACCGTTTCCCTGTCGAAGCTCGCATCGAACGATGCGACCAGCGTGACGCCGGCAAACATCGCAAGCCACAAGTGCAGGACTCCAATTTCTGCTGACCGTTTTCCATATGAGGAAACGAGCCGCCGCCCGTCCGACATTGCGGCCAGCGGAAGACTGAACCAAAACATGGCAAAGGTGATCAGGCCGACCACGCCCGACTCGAAGAATATTTCCACGAACTGACTATGCGCCAAAAGAGAAAACGGGCTATAGAACCCTACTTGACCGGGGCCATATCCGATCCACGCTCGTTCCAATCCAAGTGTGGACAGATAGTACCAGTGGTGAATGCGCCAATGGACCGAGGTCGGCGCGGTGCGCCAGTCCCACACCGCATATTCGCCTCTTATGATATATTCCGGAACGGTGCTCAGGTCCGAAAACAACTCTCCAAACGGAGATATCCATAGGAGGATCGCGAATGCTGCCGCGAACACGGGAAGGAGGGCCGGCCGCTGGACAAAGAGGTATACGGTGAGGGTCACTCCGAGCAGCGCGACACCGGTCCTTGAAGCAGAAAGGACCAGGGCAACAAGAAACAGCAAGTACACCGCGATGTGAAAGTGCTGAATGGGAAGGCGCATTTTCCGGCGCGACAGCTCGCAAACGAAAAAGGTCAGCACGATCTCAAGACTGTAGGGTACCGGGTGCGAAGAAAGACCCGCGACCCGTTCAAACTTGTCGTATTGCGTGACGAGCTCTGCATGACCGGTCAGGTATTGACCGAGCCCCACCGCGGAAATGACGAATAACAGCAACACGTAAACACGATGCACGCTCGGACAAAAATTCGGATGCCGATAAAGGGCGGAGAGCAGTGTCACGAACATGATCAGGTACACATACCTGAACATCTCGTACCAGGCGGCATACTGGTCGATAATCTTGCCCGCTCCGAAACCATTGATGACAAATGACAGCACGCAAGCGGCAAAAAAGACGGACATGCATATCAAAAGTACGAAGAGTCTTTTATGTATCCTGACATGTCGCGTGTGCCAGGCGGCCACAACACCGATCCCGATGACGGTGAGCGACAGGATCATGGAAAAGCTCGTCCCGGACAGACGGTCGAGGCCGTTGGAGATCGATCGAAAGAACGTATAGATGAGGAAATACAGCAAAAGCATATTCATCTTGAACGTCGCTTTGGTTCGATCGACTTGAGGCGATACCTCAATTGCAGGACGGGAATCGCGCGTTGGCCGGCGCGCCGCGTGCGTAGCTCGCTAGGCGGTGCTGGGCGGCGCCGCCCGGGACCGCGCATGAGGACCGCCTCGACGAGGCTCAATTGCTCTGCGATAGCATCCGAGAGTGCGCTCCGCGATAGAGCGCCAGTCTTCCCGTTCGGCCAACCAGTTGCGTGTCTTCTCGCGCAACTCCAGCGGCCACGGACTGTGCGCAAACGATGCCAGGCGATCCGCGAGCCCTGATACATCTCCCACATGAAAATAGTGCGCGTCATTCAATCCGATCTCCAGGTGAGCAGGAATGTCACTGGCCACCACGGGCAAACCGAAGCTCAAAGCTTCCAGCAGCGCGATCGGCAAGCCTTCGTGCGAGGATGGCAAAACGAAAATGCCTGCGTGGGCGTATAGCTCCCGCAGTGCGAGCCCGCACTGGAAGCCCGCCATGATCACCCCAGCGGTCGCTCCAGCGCGTGCCGCAAGCATCTCCGTATACGCGTCGGGATGCTCGGAGGCGCCGACGAACACGAGCTTCCATCCGGTGAGTCTGGCATCGGCAAAGGCCTGAATCAGGTCGGTGTGCCGCTTCTCTGGCACCAGCCGACCCACCATCAACACATATCGTCCCGGCGTAAGCCCAAGCTTGTCCAGCACCGAAGTGCTTTTCGGTACGTCGGGCAAGGTGACGCCGTTTGGAATGAGGTCCGAATTCAGGCCGTACTTTTCCCGCACCAGCTTTCGGATGGTCTGGGAGATGACGATGCGGCCGTCGGAAAATCGCATGCCCCAGGCCTCGCCGGCGCGCAGGGCCATCCTGGCCAATCGGCCCCACTTCTCGCGTTCGTAATCCGGCCCGTGGTGCGTCACGACAACATGCAGTCCCAGCAAGCGCGCGAGTGGCGCCATCAAGGCCGGTCCGATGGCCTGGATGTGCAACACGTCCGGCCGCTGCCATGCAGCGACAAGCACTCCGAGGAATGAATGGACGATTGTCTCAAGACCCGAGGTCTTCGGACACCATACCCGCTGGTAACGTACGCCCTGCCACTCGTCGCCGCGATCAGGCGGCATATAGGAGGAACGAACGATCACCTCGACATCGCAGCCCAGTTCCTTGAGATGGGGGCACAGGTGCTCCGCGTGAACTTCCACTCCTCCCTGCACATTGGGAAACCCGCGCAAGCCAAGCATGATCACCCGCAGTACCAGATGATCCGCACTCACTGCACCCTCCTTCTGTCCAATCAGTTATTTAGGAATTCCTTGAGCGGGTATCGGGCGTCGACCGTCTCTCTCCCGCGCACCAACCGTGCCTTTTGCTTTTCGTTGAGGAATGACGTTCGCTGGACGTGCGGAGTAGGCGCGACGTTGGAATAATCGATGTATTGATCGAAACAGATCGGCCGGCCGAGCTCGACCTTCAGCTTATTCTTCAGCACCCAGATGAGCGGACCCATCTTCGGTGCCTGCGGAATCAGCGTTGAGCGCATTGCCGTGCGCGCGGTCGTCACCATCCAGCAGTTTTGTTGGCAAGCGTGAACCTTGGCGACGGAGTTCTTGGCCGTGTCACTGGCCATGATCTCGCTCCAGGATTGGCGCGCCAAATTGCCCAGCGGCAGGTCCGACCGCACGTTGCAGGCCCACACATCGGACCACGGGTCGATGAATGCGAAATCCGTCCCCGCGCTGCAGCGGATCAACCGCGGGTGGCCGAGGATCTTTTCGATCAAGCCCAAATTCAGGTAGGCGCGAAACCAGTTCTTCGGCTTGTTGCTCTTGAGCATCGCAGTGATAAGCCCTTCGACTTGCCGGGCCACCGCGACACGTTCGTAGAAGTAATTGTCGTTCTTGTAGAACTGCCAGGCATTGTGGAGCGTCGACGTCGCCAGCTCGAACCCCATCGAACGCGCCAGTTCATAGGTTCGAACGAGCTGGGCCACATTCTCGTCCTGGATGACGAAGGCGAATCCCAGGTCCTGCCCACCTGCCTCCTGCAGCATGCGAAGTCCGGCGACCTTCGTGGCGTAGCCGTCCTTCTCGCCGCGGATGCAGTCGCTGGTGGTCGCGTCACCCTCGAGGCTGAAACGAACCTTTATCTTCGGGTGCTTCTTGACGATGGGCAGGAGACGCTCGGGATGCAGGCCGTTCGAGCTGATCTCTATGATCCGGGCCTTGGGGTGGAGCAGGTCCACCATCTCGGCCAGATCCTTCCGCAGGGTCGGCTCTCCGCCGGAGATATTGAGATTGTCGAACCCCGCAGGAAGTTTCGCCAGGGTCTCGAGCGTGACCTCTTCCTTTGGATCGGTCGGATTCTTCCAGATGTAACACATCTGGCATCTCGAGTTGCAACGAAACGTGGAGATTACGGTGAGGTCCATTTGCAATCCTCAATGCGATGAAGGCCGCTCGCTCACCAGTGATCGGTAGACGGCCATCAGCTCGGTGTTATGCTTCTCGAGAGAGAAGTCCGCCTCGACGCGGCTTCTTCCTGCTGCTCCCATGCCTGCACGGCGTGTGGCGTCGTTCATCAGGCAATCGAGGTGATGACGAAGCTCGTCCGTATTGCCGGGTTCAAACAAAAGCCCCGTCACACGATCGTCCACGAGCTCCGGAATGCCGCCGACGCGGGTCGCTACGACCGCCTTGCCATAGGCCATCGCCTCCAGCACCGACATCGGGCAGTTCTCGCACCACTCCGAAGGCACAACCACCACGGAAGCCTCGGCGATCGTCTCGTTTAAAGTCTCGCCGGAAAGCTGGCCCGCGAAACGCACATTCCGGGTGAACTGCGCCTTCAAACTATCCGCCAGCGGGCCGGATCCTGCGACGACGAGAGGCCACCGGAAGTCCGCTGCTTCGTGGGCGCGCAACAGCGTCTCCGCACCCTTTCCCGGCGCGAGCCGGCCGCAATAGAGCACGTATCCCTTGTCCCGATCGCTCGCCGAAATGCCGCTGACATCCACGCCGTTGTAGAGCACCTGGACCCGGTCCGCGGCGAACCGAGGCAGCACCGACTCCCGCATGAACTGGCTCGGCGCGAGGAAGCGATCCACCTTCTCGTAGCTGCCAAACCAGCGCTGAATGACCGCTTCCATGTAAAGCGTGGCGCTCTGTGCGATCGAGCCGTCAGCGCAACGGTGCATCAGCACGTGATGGAAATCGCCGGCGAGACACGATGAACATAATTGGTCCTCTCGCATGCGGGTGTGCACCGGACACACCGGCTTCGAATCGTGCAGGGTCAGCACGACCGGAATCCCGCGCGACTTGGCGACGCCGACAATCGACGGGGTCAGCTGATGATAGATGTTGTGGCAGTGCATCAGGTCCGGTCGGGTCTCCTCGATCAGGGATGCCAGCTTGCTCACGGCTTCGCGCGAGTGAATCAATGAGAGCGCGCTCTTGATCTTGGCGAGACGGCCGCCGGTCCGGTATTCCTGGCGAGATACGAAGTGATTTGCGTAGCGGGATTCGATGTTCCGCTCGTGCTGCATCGCGAAGTCAATGACGTCCGCCCCGCTGCTCGTCAGGAACATTCTTTCCTGAAGCAGCACTGCCTCTGCGCCACCGTTGTTGAACAGAAACTTATTGGCGAGCAGTACTTTCATAAAGGCCCTCGACACGCGCATCACGAACGCCGGCATCACCAGTGGCCGGTGCACTCTGTGTCTGACGAAAAGCTACCGTGAAAGCAGTTCGATGCAGGCGGCGCATTCAGAGTGGAGGCGATGAAATCTGGGGTACCCAGTAGTGAGTACCAGCGCCGTGGTTGCCAGAGCGGTGCGGTTTGTCGATAAATGGAGGGGTGTTTCCCGTCGGAAACACTGCTGCGTTCACGAGGGCTATTTGAGATGAGCATGGGCAGATCGCGCACGCAATCACATGGGCACCGAAGACGCTTGGTCGGCTTGCGCGCAATCAACCTGTCCGGTGGTGATTTCGCGTGAAGCGACTTCTCAGCCGAACGATATTCCATGCGGCTAGTTGGGCGGGACTCGCGCCTGCTTTACGCAAGGTATTTGCCGGCAGGGCCGCCATCCTGATGTTCCATGAGATTCAGTCGGACTGGCGCTCGGAGCTGAAGACCGGTGCATCGCCTGATTTCTTTGAATACACCCTGAAGTGGCTGCGCCAGCAGGGATGGGAGATTGTCAGTCTCGATGCATGTCTCGAGCGGCTGGCGGTGGATCCTGAACCCCGCCGCTATGCGGTGCTTACCTTCGACGACGGCTACAAGGACAACGTCACGACGGCATTGCCGATCCTTGAGCGAAATAATGCGCCCTTCACCGTATATGTTCCAACGGGTGCGGTGACGCGGACGCTGCAACCGTGGTGGCTGGGCTTGCGGGACCTATTCCGCTCGAGAGACAGTCTTGCGATCGACGCAATGAACATGCGATTCAGCTGTCGCGATTTTGACGAGAAGGTATCGGCCCTGGAGAAGGTGAGCAACTGGGTCCATGAAGATTACCAACGAGTCGAGATGCTCGCCCCTACGTTCAGCAAGGCCGATCTGTCGCTGGAGGCCTTGAACGACGCCTATTTCATCAATGAGCGCGAGCTTCAGGTCCTGGCACGACACCCCCTGGCCACGATTGGCGGACACACGGAATCGCATCCAGCGCTCGCGTACCTGAATGCAGCTTCAGCGCGTGCCGAAATGGCGGGTAACCGCACCTATCTTGAGAGACTGCTTCAGCGCCCGGTTCGGCACGTCGCTTTTCCCTACGGCAACTCCAGGGCATGCGGTGATCGAGAACAACATCTCGCGGTGGAGGTCGGTTTTTCGACCGCAGTCACAACTCGGCATGGACAGATATCTGATCGCAAGCTGAATCCTTTTGGGCTCCCCCGCATCGCGGTCGGAGGGCCATCCGACGGGAGAATTCCGTTCGAGGGGCGAATGAATGGCGTGCAGTCGGCGGTCCAGATGCTGTTCGGCGGCAGCAATTGATATTGTGCATTCTGATCGCATCGAAGAGCCGAGTGCACGCGAATTCTGGCTCGGGCACGCGAAGTAGGTTGAGCCGCCTGCGATCCCGTGCGCCAGGATCGGCCTCCGACGGCACCCGACACGATCATGCCTGGCTGGCGATTCCTGATATCCAGCGGTGGAAGCCGGATCCGGGTGGGCAGGTCGCGAAATTGTAGCCGATTTTGGGGTTCACTTTCAGGCGATCCAGTGTGCCGAGGTCACCGACCTTCGTGACCGACCCGTCTGCAGCAAGAGCAAACACCGGAAGTCCGAGTGCCTCGAACACGTACCTCGTGGTCGCGTGGCTGCGATCCTGGCCATGATCTTCGTAGATGATCAGCGTGTCGCGCTTCAGAACCTGCCGAGCGCCCTTCAGGGCCGCAACCTCCTGGCCCTCGACGTCGAGCTTGATAACGAGCCGATCGCTGTCGGTCAGCTGCTGGTCCCTTGCCAACGCATCGATCGTTATCGATATGACGGGTTCGGTGTGTGACGGACGGCTGCTCTGCGACGTTACGATGTGCCGGGCCGAATGAGGTCCGTCGTCGGAGAAGAACAGGCTGCGCCCGTCGTACTCGAACAATGCCCTTCGGCAGATCTCGAAGCGCCGATCATTCGCGTCACGGTTCTGCTCGAGAATTGCAAGCGTCTCCCGTGAAGCCTCGACGGCAATCGCGCGCTTGCGACCCAGCATTTCCGACGTGACGAGAACGGACCAGTATCCGATGTTTGCACCGCAATCGAAGAACGTATAGTCGGTATCCTTCAGCCGCAGCAGAAGCGTCGCTATGTCCGGCTCGTAGGTCATACCGGGCTGGCCGATGAAGAACGCATTCCAGTAAACGTCGTTCAGCTCGAAGTACAAGCGGCTACCGTCGGCGAAATGGACGCAAGACAGCTGGGAATGCAGAAGCGGCTTGACCGCCCGCATGGCAAGTCCCATACCGCGCCCGGTACTCCGCGCAACAACGGTGTGCAGAAGCTTCACCAGCCCCATGGAAAGCCGGCTTCCTGACACCTCGTATTCGAATGTAGACCGGTCCATCAGGTACCGCCTCCCGCGCGTAAATCCAATTGCAGCAGTCGCGTCCTCGGATGACAGCGAACGCATTCAACTATCTCCCCAATTCATGTACGTGTGTCCCGACTGCCGCGAACAGGCTGCAGGTCAAGAATGGTGCCGCCGGCTTCTGGCCGTATTGCCTCGCTACGGGGTTCGGATGCTCCTCGCCTCGTTGCGCGCCTAACCAACGCGCGGAGCGCCGTGGTGGCGGTGATATCGATCCCTTCCGCCGAATAAATGTAGGCCGCAGTCCACACCCTGGTTGCGATGCCCGCGCAGGAGCCCGCAATCGCTGCTCCTATCGTCCCGAAGGCCCAAGTCGCGCCAATCATGGCCAGGATTCCCGTCACCCAAGTGATCACCACGATGTGCATCGCGGCCCGCTGATGGCCTGTCATATTCAGGGCGATGGGGCCGATCCCGAAATATGTCGACACCAGCATGCCGGTTGCCAGGACCATCAGGACGCTGTAGGCGCGGGTGAAAGTCGCTCCGAACGCCATCAGCGCGAGGTCGCCGCCAAGCGCCAACGTCGCAACGCAGCCGAGGACCGCGACAAACGCAGCCAATGACGCTCCCGACGTGACGCGCGTGATTTCCGCATGACGATTCTCATCGAACAGACGTGCGATGAGGGGCGCCGCGGGAATACAGAAGGTCGCCAGGAAGAAATCAAGAAGGAGCGCGATCCGGCTGGCGGCGTAGTAATATCCTCCGGCTTCCGGGCCGACCATGACCGTGATGACGATGAGGTCGACCGTGCCGCCCATGATGCTCGTGACGCTGGTTACCCAGAACGGTCCCGAAGTGGAAAGGGTGTCGCGAAGCCGGTCATTCGATCGCCCCACCGCCATGGTGAATACCTTACACCCCTCCGCGAGATGCCGCAGGTAGATGTTCTGGGTAGCGATCAACACGATCAGGATTCCAGTCGCAATCAGCAGAACGTCTTCAGCCGGTAGCGGATGGCCATACGTCGCGAAGAGAACGGCGCCCAACAATATGATGAGAAATCGCCACAACACATCCTTCGACACGAGTGCGAGATTGACGGAGCCGAGCGCGCGCCCCAGCGAGCTCTGCATTTCGATCAAGGACAACGGCAATATCAGAAGCACGCTCGTGGCATATTGCCAGCCTCCGAATATTCCGTCGCGGCCGTGAGCGGCGACGAACGGAAGCAGGGCGAGTACGGTCACGGCAACGCTGCCCAGACATGCCACGCGAACCCGCTTCGAGACAATCGAGCCGATCTCCGGGTAGTTTTTCCGGGCGGCGATGCTTGGTATTTCCCGCAACACGCGAAATTGCTGACCTATAAGGCCGACCGTGGAGGCGACGAGCGCGAACGTCATCAACGACATGAGCGCACCGTATTCCTCTATGTTCATCATCCGCGCAAAGCTTACGCCGAAGAGGAGGGAGACGACGGCGCCCGAGCATCGGTATGTCAAAGCCAGCCATGACTGCCGGAAGACATTGCTGAACATGGTCGCGGGTCCGCCGGACGGTCGAGTAAAGCTCGTCATTGCTCAAGCCAACGTTGGTGGACGCCACGCGGCGCCCAGTAATTGTGATCGAGCTCTTGCCCGGAATTCCCGGTTCGGCGCACCTCGTGGGCGGAGGAGCGGACTGCGCGGAGGCTGAGCGTTCAAATGTTACACATTGTCAAATCGGCACATTGTCGCAGGGTCGAATATAACCCCGCGGCTGCGGAGAGCGTTCGGCCCTTCTGGATTACCCACTCCGGTGACCGCAACGAGAAACATGCTGCCTTCATCGCGATGAAGGCGGTTCGCCGACGAGCATTGTTCGACGCGTGATGTACGGGGCGTTTCAATCGAGCTTGCGGTATCGCGATCGGGAGCCAATTCATGCGACTATAAGTCAGGATTGGCCTCCTTGTAGGTGTGTTGTTTCTCGACCTTGAACGAACCATCGAAATGGGGCTTCACGCCGTTCGCCTTGAGCCCCTGGACGACTCCAGTTCCTCCGGATGCGGTGGCTGCAGACCTGCGCGCGGGCGCGCGTTCCCGGTCCGACCTGTCGCGCAGCAATCCTATTCCAATCCCCAGAAGCATGCCGCCGAGGATCGCTGATCCAAGTATCAAGCGGGCGTTCGGCGAGCTGGCCGTGTAGGGATGAGACACTCCGGTGAGCAGACGAGCCTCAAACACCGGCGCGGATTGCTGCTGCATGGCGTCCATGTAACGCAACATCCGGAGGAAATTGTCATACGTTTTGGCGGCGGCATCCGCCGTGGCTTCCAGTGCACGGAGTTCGTCTTGCGTTCCGGTCGATTGCGATGAGAGCGGACCTGCGTCGGCGGCGTTCGCGGGAGCCGCGACGCCATTCCTGGCCCTGTTGTATTCCGCTACGGCCTTTTTGGCAGTCGACGCCTGGCTGCTCAGTTCGTTGACACGTTCCTTGACCCATTTCTCGTTTTGCAGACCCCATTTGTATTTTGCGTCCATTTGCGTCGTGATGTAGGTCTCTACGACGGTGTCCAGGACCTGCGCGGCCCGTTCGGGGTCGGCGGAGCTGAAGGCGAGATCGACTATGTAGGTGAGGCCGGCGCGCTTCACCGAGAGCTTGCGCGCGAATGCTTCCATTGCATCACGCGTGACGACATCCGTGTCCTGTCTGCTCCAACCGAGCAGCCGTGATGTCGACCGACTGAGGCGGTGCAGGGCGCCGCCGGAGAATTCCGGATCCCCCGCCAAACCGAGCTTCGCGATCGCCGCGCGAGCGACGCTCTCGGACCTCAGGATTGCGACCTGACTTTCGACGGCCGTCGTTGCCGACGCCGTGTCGTTGGAAGAAGTCGTCTTGGCGTCGACGATGAGTTGCGCGGTTGCCGTAAACGTCGGAACTGCGACAACGAGATAGAGCAAGCCGGCGCCAAACATTAAGAAACACGTCAGCAGTATGATCGAGAGGCGGCGGCGCAAAAAGGCGAGAACCTCCGCCACGAATTCGGCCGGCGAACCAAATTCAGGCGGCATCGTGTCCTGAGGTGCCGAATTGTCAGTTCTGTGAGTTTGCAGCATTTGTCTCGAACCTGCACTTAATGGTGGCCTACCGAAGCCTCCGCCGATCAAACGGGAACGGGATCGACTGCAATGCCCTTGCGATCTTGCTGTACAGACTACATGCAGCGGTCGTCATCGCATTAGAAGGCATTCCAATAGACCTTTCTGGAGAAGAGGGTCATGACGATGATCTTGAGATCGAGGAGGAATGACCAATTGTCGATGTAATACAGGTCATGCTCGACACGACGTTGCATCTTCTCCAGGGTGTCGGTTTCGCCGCGATAGCCGTTGACCTGTGCCCAGCCGGTAATGCCGGGCTTGACGTTGTGGCGGCGGGAGAATGACGAAATCAGCCGGGCGAAGCTCTCGTTCTGCGAAGTCGCGTGCGGACGAGGCCCGACGAGTGACATGTCGCCAACCAGCACGTTGAAGAGCTGTGGAAGCTCATCGATATTGGTGTGGCGCATGAAGCGTCCCAACCGGGTCACGCGTGGATCGTGTCTGGTCACCTGCTTGAAATTGTCGCCGTCCTCCGTCACGGTCATCGATCTGAATTTCAACACGCGAATAGTCTCGTTGTTGTAGCCGTGCCGCGTCTGACGAAATAGCACCGGCCCGGGGGAATCGAGCTTGATTGCGATCGGAAGGATGACGAAGAGGGGACTGATTATGACAAGTCCGGCAATTGCGGCCGCGATGTCGAAGGCTCGTTTTATCGCCCGGTGGAACGGCGTCAGGGGAGACTGGAAGATGCGCATCGTCACCATGTTGCCGAATTGCGTGATGCGCGACACGGCCATGAGGTCGATTGCACCGACCGGGACGACGTGAACGTCAACCGGGAGCTCTGACAGGGCGCCGGCGAGCGCGAGGGCCGCCCGAACATCCGACTCCGAAGTCAGAATGACAATGTCATCCGCTCGCAGGGGACGGCACACTGCGATCAGTTCGCGGACATGGGATAGCACTTCGACCGCCCCGAAATGCTCCGATGCAGAAGAGCCCTTGCGAAAGGTCGGCAACTCGAACGAGCGAATGGTCCGGATTCCGGTGGCGCTTACTCGTGCGGAAAAATCCAGGCAGTGGCTCGGTTCACCTATGAGGATGACGCGCCTGGCGTCGATCAGTCCGGATGCGATGGCAGGTTGCAGCAACGAGAAGCATATTGCCCGCGCGAAGAGCACCATGACGATAACGCTTGCCGCCTGGGCCATCACGGTGGCGCGCGAGTAGCCGTCCGAGATCTTGAGAAGAAATATCGTTGAAATGAAGAAGGAGAATACGAAGAAGACGGCGCTGACGCCGCTCCACAGGAAGATGTGCCGGGGCTGCGTCTGGATCCGCGAATACTGCTGGAGCCCAACGGAAACGAGCAGCTGCAACGTGGCAATCAGAAGAGATTCCAGGATGTATTTGGGAGTGTCCGGATAGTCGAGGGCAAGGACCAGCCGATAATAGAGGACGGCAGCGGCAAAAGCCCCAACGGCTACGAGGAGGAACTCGGCGCCTGCCGCCAGTACCAGCAAGGCGGCCAATCTGTTCTTGCCAAGGTCAGCCGCAATTGCCTTGCGGCCAGTGACCGAATGCGCCGAACGCTCGGTAGGGGCCGGCGAATTGGTGAAAAACGCATAACTCACCGGTTACTCCCAGGCAGTCCGTCAAGCAGTCCGTCCCCCTACAAAAACAATAGCATTCGGGTCAGGAGGCGGATTGGCAATAAATGGGTAGCCGGGAGTAACTACGATGGTCAGTTGAGCCGAGGCGCTGCGGGATTAGATTGTCGATCAATCCGTGAGACCGAGCCATCGAGCACGCCATGCCGAACGCCAAGCTGCGTAATTTCTTCCATCTTGACAACCGTCGCGGTCAACCAGGTCGTTGCGTCAGGTGGGGCCTGGTGGCTGTTGGCCTGACGATTTCCGCGCAGGCGAAAGCCGAATATCGAGTGAGCGTCGGAGATGTTCTGGAGGTCGCTGTGGCAGGCGTACCGGAGTTGCGGCAGCGCGCGCCTGTCCAGGTCGATGGCAATATCTCGTTGCCGCTGGTCGGGATGGTCCCGGTCGCCGGCCTGCCGTTGCAAGAGATTCGGGCCAAGGTCGGGGCCGCAATGACGAGCAAGGTCTTTCGACAGAGGACTGTGGACGGCCGCGAGGTCGTGGTCGTCATAGATGCAGATCAGGTCACGGCGATCGTGGCGGAGTACAGGCCTGTTTACGTCAACGGGGACGTGTCGAAGCCGGGGGAGTACCCTTATCGTCCGGCGAGCACCGCGCGCCAGCTCATCGCCATGGCGGGTGGCTACGACATCATGCATATCAGGATGAACAACCCGTATCTCGAGTCAGCCGACCTGAGAAGCGAGTATGGATCGCTCTGGACAGAACTCGCCAAGGAACAGGCGCGGATGTGGCGCATCAAGAGCGAACTCGGGGAAGGGACGCAGATCAATCCAAGCGCTTCTCTTGCCGACCTGCCGATAGCTCGGTCGGCGGTTTCGGAAATCGTCAATGCGGAAGCCGAATATCTGAAGACGAAGCAGAATGACTATCAGCAGGAAAAGGCGTACTTGCAGCGCAGCGTTCGGCAGGGAGACGACGAGGTCCGCGTGCTGTCGGAGCAGCAAAAGAAAGATGAAGAAGGACTTCAGTCCGACGTCGAGGATCTTCAGAAAGCGACCGACCTGTTCGGCAAGGGATCGTTGATCAGCCCTCGCGTGACGGATGCGCGTCGCGCGGTTCTGCTGTCGGCAACCCGGAGGCTGCAGACCTCTGCGCAATTGCTCCAGGTCAAGAAACTGCAGGACGAGTACGCCAGACGGTTGGTCAAGCTCGACGATCAGCGGAAGCTTGATCTGTTCCGTGAGCTGCAAGAGACCAGCTTAAAGCTCAATCAGATTCGCGAGAAACTGCAGAGCGTCGGTGAGAAGCTTCAGTACACTTCGATGGTTCGATCGCAGCTCGCACGGGGATCCGGCAGCAAGCCAGATATTGCTATTATTAGAAAGAGCGAGAAAGGACCTGAACGGGTTGTCGTGAACGAGGATGCCGAGTTGCAGCCGGGTGACACCATCGAGGTCTCTCTGCGATACCAGGATGGTCCCGACGCGGCACCTCGAAAGCTAAGCAGTTCAAACGTTCCGGTCGTGATAGGCCGGACCGACGTGACCGCGGCAGACTCGCGGCGCGACAGCAGGTGACAAAGCCGGAAGCGGCATAGTGGTCGGGATTGGCACGTCGAGCGAAATGAGGAATTTGCGCCCCCGTCGATCGCATGAAGCGCCCGGTCAGCCCGCATCAGGGGCCATTTGGAATTGGAAGACACGAGCAGCCATGGAGTTTGATGCCGCTCATCCGCATATTTTATCGCCTATGCGACGGTGCCGCCGCTTAGGCATAGGCAATTCCGCTTGATATGAGCCTTGAATATTTTGTGACCTTTACCGTTCTCGATCCGCTGTTCCGCTTCGCTGCGATCTGAATTCACAGAAGGGGCAACCTCCTTGTGCGGCTTCGTTGGCATCTTTGGATTTAAAGAATCGCTTGAGTCGGCGCGCAGCCGGGCGCTCGAGATGGCCAAGACGGTCAGGCACCGCGGGCCAGACTGGAGCGGCATTTATTCCAGCGACGGCGCAGTGCTCGCGCACGAGCGCCTTTCCATCGTCGACGTGGAGCACGGCGCTCAACCCCTTCTCGACGTGACCGCGGGTCGCGCTTTGGCCGTGAACGGAGAGATCTACAATCATGTCGGCTTGCGCGAGGCGCTGAAGCTGCCGCACGCATGGAAAACGAAGTCCGATTGCGAAATCATCCTGTATCTCTACGACGAGTACGGCCCTGCCGTGTGCAATATGCTGAGTGGCATTTTTGCATTTGCCCTCTTCGATGAGCGCAGTGGCGATTTCTTCGTCGCCCGAGACCACATCGGCATTGTTCCGCTTTACATCGGTTGGGGCAGCGACGGCACGACTTACGTCGCGAGCGAAATGAAAGCTCTCGATGGCGTATGCGAGACGATCCGGGAGTTTCCTCCGGGGCATCATTACAGCGCCAAAGCCGGAAAGTTCGTCAAGTGGTATGATCCACAGTGGGCACATACTCTTCCAAACAGGAAGGTGTCCCTGCAGGAGCTCCGAACGTCGCTCGAAGCTGCGGTCAAGCAGCAAATGATGTGCGATGTGCCTTACGGGGTGCTTATTTCCGGCGGGCTCGAACTCGTCGCTTATCGCGGCGCTCGCAGCGCGCCACCGCTTCAAGCGGATCGAGTTGGGGGAAACCGAAGAAGCATGGTGGCCGAGGCTGCACTCGTTCTCCGTCGGCCTCGAAAACTCACCCGACATGAAGCATGCGCGAGACGTGGCGGCTCACATCGGCACGGTCCATCATGAGATTGTTTTTACCGTGCAGGAAGGATTGGACGCATTGCCGGACGTGATCCGGCACCTGGAGACCTTTGACGTCACCACCATCCGTGCCGGCACGCCGATGTATCTCATGGCGCGCAAAATCAAATCAATGGGCATCAAAATGGTGTTGTCCGGAGAAGGCGCTGACGAGGTATTCGGCGGCTATCTCTACTTCCACATGGCGCCGTCGGCAGAAGAATTCCACGAGGAGACGGTCCGAAAGATCTTTGCACTCAGCAAGTATGATTGCTGTCGCGCGAACAAGGCAATGGCGGCTTGGGGGGTCGAAGCCCGGGTGCCCTTCCTGGACAAGGAATTCCTGGACTACGCAATGTCGATCAACCCGGCCGAGAAAATGTGCCCTGGCGAGAAGATGGAGAAGGGCATATTGCGGGAAGCATTTACCGATCTGTTGCCGCAAGCGATCTTGTGGCGTCAAAAAGAGCAGTTTTCCGACGGGGTAGGATATAGCTGGATTGAAAGCTTGAAGCATCATGCCGAGAACAAGGTCTCGGATCAGATGCTCACAGAGGCGAGCAAGCGCTTTCCGCGGCAAACGCCGACGTCCAAGGAAGGCTATTTCTACCGGACCATCTTTGACAACATTTTCAACAACCCGACAGCCTGCCTGACTGTGCCCGTCGGTCCTTCGATCGCATGCTCCACGCCGACGGCATTTCTCTGGTCTCAGCAATTTGCGAGCATGAATGACCCATCTGGAAGGGCCGTGAAAGGGATCCACGTTCAGGCCATTGATCATGTTCGATCGGCTGGAAACCTCGGCAGTCCGATTCCGTTGGCTGGTGTTCGGCGGCAATGACGCCTACCGGGCTTTAGGGGTGAATCCGGGCGCGCCGTAGGCCGCGTCGATCGCCGCGAGCGGCCCGGATGCCGAGGTCATCCACGCCCGGCCCGCCGCACGAAGGGCCGGCACCCTGCCTTCCTATAGCTGACGTCAGAGCGACGCCTCAACGCCGCGTCAGGATCATGACATCGACGCGACCACCTCAAGCATCACCTCCGTCGCGCCGCCGGCGATGGAGAGGACGCGGGCGTCACGCGCTACGCGCTCGATCGCGCTCTCGCGCATAACGCCCATGGCGCCGTGGAACTGCACGCAATCATACGCGACCTCGTTGACGAGTTCGCCGCAGATGGCCTTCAACATCGAGATCTCGCGCAGGCAATCGTCATCGGCCGCCATGCGCCAAGCGGTGGCATAGAGAAACCCGCGGCTTGCCTCCACTTTCGCAGAAAGCATCGCGAGCCGCTGACGGATCGCCTGCATGTCCCAAAGGACGCCCCCGAATGCTCGGCGGGTTTTCACGTAGGTGAGGGTCATGTCGATCGCTGCCTCGGCCATCCCTATCGCCATGGCGGCGAGGACGAGGCGCTCGTTCTGCAAGTTGCGCATGATTGAGTAGAAGCCTTGTCCCTCCGCGCCGAGCACGTTCTCGGCGGGGATGCGGCAACCGTCGAAGACAAGTTCCGCCGTGTCGGAGGAGCGCCAGCCGAGCTTGTCCAGTTCGCGCGCGACGCTGAAGCCTGGCGTTCCCTTCTCGACGAGGAACATCGTGATCCCGTTGCTTCCTGCCGAGGGATCAGTCTTGGCTGCGACGCAGTAGAGATCCGCGTGGACACCGTTTGTGATGTAGAGCTTGGTGCCGTCGAGCACGTAAGAGTCGCCATCTCGCACCGCGCGTGTGCGGATGGCTTTCACGTCCGAGCCCGCATCCGGCTCCGTAATGGCGATCGCGGTGATCACCTCGCCGTCGATAATGCCCGGCATCCAGCGGGCCCGCTGGGCTTTGGTCCCGTCGTGAAAGACGTACGAGGAAGCCATGTCGGCATGGACGAGCATCGCGTCGGCGGCGCCGCCATAGGTCGAGCGCCCGAGTTCCTCGGCGAACACCGTTGACGCGACAGAGTCCATTTCGGCGCCACCATACTCAGCCGGGTAGCGGATGCCGAAGAAACCGAGTTCGCCCATGCGGCGCAGGATCGAACGGGGAATGAACCCGTTCTCTTCCCAGTGATCCGCGCAGGGCTTGATTTCCTCCTTGACGAACCGGCGGACCTGGTCCCGTAAGAGCTCATACTCCGCCGCCATCCAAGGCAGCTCCGGCTCTCGCGCCGCCTTCCAAGCTTTGTCCATCATCTTCATCCGATCTGCTATGAGCCTGACTCAAAGGCTCCTGTCCCGCCCAAGACCAGGAGACCTTCCGGCTAGAGTTCGACCTCCTCTCTCGGTCCCTCCGAGAGGGAAGGGGCATTGGAATCGGCCACCCAGCGCATTCCGTCGATAACTTCCGCCAGTTCGGCCAGTGTCGGCCGCTCAAAGAGGTTGCGAAGCTGCACGTCGACGCCGAAGATCTTTCGCATGCGCGACACCGCCCGCACCACCAGCAGCGACTCCCCGCCCAGTTCGAAGAAGTTGTCGTGGCGTCCGATCGACTCGAGCTTCAGGAGTTGACACCATAGCGCAGCCAGCGTCTTCTCGGTCTCTGTCGAGGGGGCGACGAAGACCTGCGCCGGCTGGATGTTTTCCGCCGTCGGCTCGGGAAGCGATGAGCGGTCGATCTTGCCGTTGGACGTGAGCGGCATCCGCTCCAGGCGAACGTAGTGCGTGGGAATCATGGACTCCAGCAGTTCTTCGGCGAGGTGCGCGCGCAGGTCCGCCACGGTCAGAGGTTTCGACGCGACATAGTAGGCCACAAGTCGTGCGATGCCGTCCTCGAGCGTCGACGGTTCGCCATGGCCGATCTGGGCCGTTTTTTGTGTCGCTGCTTTCGTCATCGAGGTGGCGACGGCGCATTCGTGAACGTCCGGGTGTTTGAGAAGCCGTGCTTCGATCTCGCCGAGCTCGATACGGGTGCCACCGACCTTCACCTGATGATCGGCGCGGCCGAGAAATTCCAGGCGTCCTTCCGAGTTCCAGCGGGCGAGATCGCCCGTTTTATAGAGCCGCAGCTTCGAGCGCCCATCTCGGGGATCGGCGACCGTGCGGAAGCGCTCGTCGGTCAGATCGGGGCGATTGAAATAGCCTCTCGCGAGACCGTCGCCGGCAATGAACATCTCACCGATGATCCCGGGGCCGGTGGGCTGATATTCTTTGCTGAGGACGTAGATTCCCGCATTCGCGGCCGGAACACCGATTGGCACCGATGCGGATTGATCCCGGTCGGTGTCGAAGCGGTGAATCATGCAGCCCACCGTGGCTTCGGTTGGTCCATACTCGTTGTAGATCTCGATAGGATGGGGAATAGCGTTGGTGATATCGCGAGCCAGCGCGGCCTTGAAGTCCTCACCGCCCACGATGAATTTGCGCAGTCTTGTGGTCTCAAGATTGCGGTCGCGGATCATCGCGAGATGTGCCGGCGTCAGCTTGATGATATCCACTGCATTGTCGTCGATCACCTTGAGCGCGACCATGCTCTGCACTCCGGGATCGCCAAGATAGACCACGATGCGGCCGCCGGTGATGAGTGGCGTAAAGAGCGTTGTGACCGTCAGGTCAAATGCGAGGGATGAGAAAAGGGGCCATGCGAGACTTTCGCCGGAGCTGTACACCCGGGCGGCCCACCAGATGTAGTTCACCAGGCTCCGGTGCTCGATCTCGACGCCCTTGGGAGTGCCGGTCGAGCCGGAGGTGAAGATGATATAGGCGGCGCCGTCCGGCGTCGCAGCGGACGGTCGGGCCGAGGCCGGTTGATTCGATATCGAATCGAAATCGGCGTCGAGCACGAAAATGTCGGCAAGGTTCGAGGCAATGCCCGAACGCAGGCGCGACTGGGTGATCGCCACGGGAGCCCTCCCGTCGGTCCCGTTGGAAATGTCCTGCAGGATTGTTGTGATCCGCCCCTTCGGCGTTGCCGCATCCACCGGCACATAGGCTGCGCCGGACTTCAGCACGCCCAGGATCGCCACGACGACTTCAATGGAGTGCTCCATGAAGACAACGGCAATCCGGCCTGGGCCCACGCCGGTCGAGCTCAAATACGCGGCCATCTGGTTGGAGCGTTCGTCGAGCTGCCGGTAGGTCAGCGTTGCATCGCCAAAGCGGATCGCTTCAGCGTCAGGACTACGTGTCGTCTGGTCGCGGAAGAGATCGATGATCGTCCTGTCCGACGGATAGCGTGCTGCCGTCGCGTTGTAATCGACAACCAGCGCCTGATGATCGGAATCCTTCAGCAGGGGAAGCGCTACGCCCTCCGGCGCGATAGGTAGGACTTCGTTCATGAAATACGCTCCCGTCGGGAAAACCAAAAAAGAAAATCACGTCAATCGTTCAGCTTCTGGGTTGCCTGGCGATAGAGGTTCGCGATGGCAGGTGCGTCAGGTTCCATCAGCATCGAGGCTTCGTTGCAGTCATCGGGCCCGAAGTAAAATTCGGCATGCGGCACTACCCGTAGCCATCGGTGTGGCGCGGCGCCCGATCGCAGCCAGGCTTTGTTGGGAAGGATTATGCAAACCCGACCCGAATACGGAGTGGGAATGTACCGCTGAAAGGCCGCGATCGCCGTCGATTTGAGCAGAGCCCTGCTCGCCAACACCGGGTCTGTCGCAACAGGCTCATTGCTCTTGCCAACGAGGGGTACGAGGGCGCGGACGTGCTCGCGCAGGCGACTGCCGAAATATCGGAGACGGGCGCCGAATGTCGGCAGCTTCGCTGTCTCATGCAGGAACGATTCCGCCTTGCCCCTGGCGATAAAATACAGCCGGCGCGGCCATTCCCCATAGGTGGTGGGGTGAAGCGGGCCAAACAGCGCAACGCACGAGACCTCGGATTCGCGCTGTCCCAGGATTTTCGCCAGTTCAAAAGCTGTTGGAGCGCCCGAGCAATAGCCGGCGATGATGTACGGACCGGTCGGCTGATATTCGACGATCTGGCGGGCGAAGTACTCGGCGATATCTTCGACGCGGTCCATCGGCTCGCTCTGCCCATCGAAGCCAGGCGGCTGGAGGGCGTAGAACGGTTGATCGCCGCCCAGGTGCTTCGAGAGGTCCAGGAATGAGGACGGTGCCCCGACATGACCGGGTACGGCGTAAATGGGCGTGCGTGTGCCGCGAGACTGCAACGGAATGATTGCAGGCGGTTGCGTGGCCGCGGCCGTGGCCATGTTCAGAAACGCGATGATCTCGCCCTTCCGACCCTGCAACTGATCGCGAAGCTCCGCCGTCAGCGCGCCGGCCGGGGCGTTGCAGCGCAGCCGGTCGCCATCCACCCAGACCTTGATGTCCTTGACCGCGAGGTCTGCAAGCAGCTCCGAAAACTGCATCACGTGCGCTGACATCGGGCTTTTCATCGATGAAGCTGACATTTCCTGTTCCGTGCACCATCGCGGCAATTTCGACTTCGGATGACAGTTCACTTCCGGACGACCACGCTCCCAACATATCCAGGTTGCGGTACGAAGCTTCGGACAGCCCAATCCCTTTCATCCCAGGAAATCGGCTGTCCCAAACCGCACCCCAGCGCCTTGGAGACAGCCTCCAGCCGGGTCCAGCGCTGGAGGAAGCCTTCCAGCCGGTCTTCCGGATCGAGGGCGGCGTAGGACTCGTATTCGGAGGTGGACAGGCAGAGCGCTGCGATCTCGTCCGCCTCGGGCACAGGGAGAACCGCCTCGATGTCCACCCCGACCTCTTGCCTGATCGAGAGGGCGATGACCGCTACTTCTCCGGATCGCGAGACGCTGAAGCGCACGTCGCGGGCGGGCATGCGGCGGGAGAGGTGGGGTTTGCCCAGCCGGCCATATTCCAGCTCGATCTCCGAGGGCAAAATTCCCAGCCTGGAAGCGAGGACTTGGCGCAGTTGCCCGCGGCTAACAATAAAGCGGCGGCGGTCGCGCTCCAATCTCAATCCCGCGGCGCGCCGATGTTCTTCCTCGTTGAGGTAGGCGCTTAGCTCCCGGATGACGTCCCGCTCCACATGGAGCATGAATGCCAGGACCTCCAGACCATCATGCTCGAGAACCGGCGCGACGATCCCGGGTCTCAGCACGACTGCTTTGTCCAAAAAGCTCGACGCGGCGGTGCCGGCTCCGCGAGCCCCGCGTTCAAGTCTGCGATAGCCTGGCCCGTCAAAGGAACGACTATTTTCCCACTCGCTTTGTTCACAGGCACCTGTGCGAAAAGCCATCACAACTTGCTTTCTATTAGCCTCGATCCGGAGTGTGCCGCCGGTAGGTTGCGAACGGTATTGCGATGGGCATTCGAGCGGACTGCTGATTGAAATTTTAATCGCGCACCGCCATGGCTCAATGGACCATCGTAATTACCCATTTTTTGCCAGTTCCCATCCGGTGACCCGGATGAGTGACGCGGTGGCAAACCGCCGCGTCCTTCCGCCAAAAGCGCAAGCGGGGGAATATTCCTAGGGGAATTGGACCGCTAGACGGTCAATGGATGCAGTCCAGGCGTAAGCGCCTGGACCGGCCGGCAGTCAAAAAGGGAGGCTGCACCGACATGGCCACATCGCCGACCCGGACGTTGGTTCTCGCCAAGGAGCCCAAACCGATCGGTTAGGAACCAGTCCCGAATACGGAATACAGAGCCGCGGTCTTCTTTGGAAGATTCGTGGCAATGGTTCGTAGCATCCGCTTGGCACTGCGGAGCTTGGCCTCGATGTGGCGCTCTGGACTGTCTCTGCCTACAGCGATCCACGTCATGGCTTGCTCCCTGTTGGCCAGATGGGACTTGTGCCCGCCGCCACCGGCCAGGAAATCGTAGCCGCTTTCCCCGCGTGCAATGCTGTCCTCAATAGCCAGCACATGGCTGACGAGCCCGGGCTTGAGCCGGCTATCGCTCTCATAGAGAAAGCCGCTCTGGTAGTTCAGGACACGCCCGTCGTGCACGAAATTGTACACGACCCCAATTGTCTCGTTCCCGACCAGCGTCCGTGAGATGCGAACGGCCCCCGTGGGGACTCCCCGCGCAATGAGCTCCTCGTGAAACGGACGGAAGCCGGGATTGACGAAGGCTCCCCTGCGTCCCCATCGCGACCGATGAAAGTCGCTCAGCAAATCGAACGCGGCGAGGGCCTCCGTCGTTGTTTCCATGATCCGAAATTCAACGGGGCCGCGTTCCGCATACAACCGCATGGCGCGGTTCACGGCCTGGCGCGTACTGCGGCCCAATGTGGCGCGATAGTCCCCCCCTCGCTGGTGGACTGGGGCAAAATCAACCCACAATGCCGCGTCAGCCTGTTTCACCTCGGTCACGAGCCCGGCCCGGCCTGCGGCGCGACTGGCGGTCGCCTCAAGGTCCGGATCAATTCCGGAGAGCACCAACTGATCCGAGCGGCGCAAGCGGGACGTCAACGCATTGAGACCTGCCGATATGATGGCATCGGATTGCTCTGCAAGGATACCGTTGTACTCGATGAACAATCGGTCGAAACGAGTATCTCCCGTTTCATTGAGCAGCCAACGTGTCCGTGCATACGGCCCGAGACTCCACGCTTTCCGTCGGCAAACAACCGCCAGGCCAACGATCTTGCCTGATGACCGGGCCACGAGGACGTGTGGTTGCGCGCCCTTCGGGATGTGCCGTAGCCAAGTGCCGATCCAGAGCCAGGACAAGAAGAACGAGTGAGTTACTCGCGCTTCGAGCTCTTTCCATGAGGTTTCAAGCCACGCAATGCTCTCCAGGGCATCCAGGCTGACATCGGTAACCGTCTCAGGCATGCTTTCCCGTTCCAACGCCAGAGGACCGAACGCGCGCTGCGACGGGAAGACCGAAGGACCAGCCGCAATGCTCGCGCAAAATCCGATGCAAGGTCCGATGATGGGGGGCTGGTCACACACAGGCATCCCTCTGGCGGACACGTCGTGGTTGGGCATCTCTGACCGTTGTCTCGGCGGAGGTCGATAACGGATATTATATCCGGAATTCGATCGAGGTGCGGACCCTTTCTGATTACCCACGGTAGCTGCTTGTGCCAGCGCTGCAACTGTGCCGAGGTGAAGCTGCGATCGACCGGGTTCGAGGCGGGTGCAGCGCGCTCCTGCCTTCGGCGTCCGACGGCCTCGATCCTCCGCCCGCTCATCGGGGCGTGTCATGGCTGACGTCCGATTTCTCACGTGGCGCTCGATCCCGAGGCGAGTTTTTCAAATCTCCGCCGCAGGTGATCCACGAGCAGTTCCGCACCGATCAACAGGCAGCCGGGATGTCCGCCAGGCACCTGTATCAATTCCAGTTGAGAGCTGAGATGCCGCCACGCTCGGCCATCGTGGTCGGCCGCGTAAAAGGCCACCGGGATCTCGAGCGGCGCCGGACAATACCGCGCCATTGCGATTGAATGAGCGTCCCACAACGCCGTTGGAATCTCGACCTTGGCGATCGCAGTCCGCCCGTTCGCCGGGAGCTTCAAATATCGCTCCAGTCTCACCATTTGCTCGAAGGTCCAACGCAAGAGATAGGGGGAAACCAGCGGCTTCAGCAGCCCCAGGATCGCCCGCGGCATTGGACGGGCACTGACAGTCGGCGGGTCCACCATCGTAACCAAATCAACCGTGTGGCCGGCAGCCATCAGCTGGCGGGCCACTTCGAACGCCACCATGGCGCCATTGCACTTGCCGCCCAGAAGAAAGGGACCGCTCGCTTGCCTTGCCAGGATGAACGGCAGGCGGTCGGCGGCCATCGCCTCGATCGAGCCCGGAATCGGCTCGCCATGAAGACCGTGGGGATTGATCGAGATGATCGGATAATCCGGCCCCAGAAGCTCTACCACCCGCCGCACGCTCGCGTGGCCGCTGACAAGGTCGCCGTTGAAAAAGTACAGCGGAGACCGCGTGCCAGGCGCATGGGGCTGGAAGAACGGCGTCGTCCACGTGTCCGTTGGTACGGAAACCCTTGCGGCAAATTGCCGGACGGTTTCTGCCCCGAACATGATGGTTTCCGGCACGGGATAGCCGACAAGCCGCTCGACCTCGATCAGCATCTCCATGGCGAGAAGGGAGTCTCCGCCGCTGGCAAAGAAATCATCGTCAACGGTCACGGCCTCGTTCTTGAGCAGCCTGCGCCAGAGGGTCAGCAACTCGGCTTCCAAATTCAACGGCCCGTTCGCGACGGGCTCCGGCATCGTCGCCTGGTGCCCCCGTGGCCGGTCGACCAGCTCGCGCAGACGTCGCCGCTGAACCTTTCCCGTCACCCCCTTCGGCAGATGGTCGAGCGTCAGAATACGTCTCGGAATCTTGAACGAGGCCAGCTCGCGTTGCAGGAACAGCCGAAGCTCCGCAGCGCTCGCCTGCGCGCCGCGATGAAGGACGATGGCGACTGCGACGTCCTCGCCCAGGCGCGGATGCGAGATCGCGAAGGCCGCAGCCTCGGCGATCGCCGAATGTCGCAACAGCGCGGCTTCGATCTCGGCGGGAGAAATCTTCTCACCGCCGCGATTGATCAGCTCGCTCAGGCGGCCGTGCAGCGAAAGGAAGCCGTCTTCGTCGAGGCTGCCGATATCGCCGGTCTGAAACCAACCCTTCGTGAAAGCGGCTTGATTGAGTTCCGGCGCATCGAGATAGCCCGACGTCACGGTCGGTCCACGAATCCAGATCTCTCCGCGCTCGCCGGCTGCCAAGGGATGTCCATCCTCGCCAACGATCGCCACAGTATCGGGCCAGGGTCTTCCGCAGGTGCCGGGCCTGTTCGGACCGGGCGGCAGCTGGTTGGCGGCGATTTGGGCCGCCTCGCTGGAGCCGTAATGCTCCAGCACCGGCACGCCGAGAGCGTGTTGCAGGCCGTCCTGCACGGCTCTCGGGAGCGGCGCGCCGCCCGACATCGCGAACCGCAGAGTGTGCGCAGCCTGTGCATTCTCGAGGCCCTGCGCCTTGTCCAGCACCGCGGTGTGAAGCGCAGGGCCTGCCGAGTACCAGGTCGGCCGCAGGACATCGAACCACTCATCGAGTGCGACGACGGCACTGTTCGCCGGGATGGCAATGCTGCCTCCGGTCAGCAACGGCGTGAAGATCGTCACTTTGAGCCCATGGGAATAGTAGGGGGGCGACACGCTCAGGCATCGGTCCCGGGACGTGAGGCCGAACCAGGCCTGAAGGCGTTCGGCTGCCGCCAGCATATTGTCATGACTGAACGGAATGAGCTTCGGCTGCGCGGTCGTGCCCGACGTCTGCAGAATGAAGGCGGGGGAGCGCGGATCCGGCTCGGCGTCGATGGCAGGGGAGCCGGCAACTTGCACGGCGATCTCGAGTCCAAGCTGGCCCTGTCCGACCGGAGCGGCTTCTATGATGGCAAGCGTTCTCCGGGCCGCGGCTTGGCGAGCTTCAGGGGCACTGCCCTGCAGCACAACGAGCGCGCTCAGGTTCAGCATGTCGAGACGCTGCTCGATTTCAGGCAGGGAGAGGCGTGGGTCGAGAGGAACCGCGATGGTACAGCAGGCGACTGCCACGATGGCGAGAACCGCCTCCGGGCCGTTCGGCATCAGGACCCCGATCCGGGTATTGCAATCGAAGCCGGCCAAGCGCAGCCGCCGGCGGATTGCGTTCAACTGGCGTTCAAGACCGTTGTATGTCAGAGGCTCGAAAGCGCTCGAAACGATCGCCGGCTGGTTCGGAAACTGACTGGCAGTTCGACCGATGACCTGGCCTATTGTGAGCCGGGCTTCCGGCTCCCCACGGTCGCGAGCGCGGAAGCTCTCGGAACACATGGTGGCGCCAGTCGTCTCGTTGTCCAGAAGCATTCCGTCCTACCTTGAACCGAAAGTCGGTTCACAGGACGATAGCCTGCAGTTCCCGAAGATGCCTTGTCGTACAGCAAGTGAAGGCAGCAATTAAGGATTAACCAATACTCGGTGCGTCATCCTGCCATTCTGCGAATTGCGAGCATTGGTGAGTGGTGGCTTAACCAGGCGGCGCTACTTGAGCTGGCCGATGAGAGCAGTCGTCTGCCTTGCGCGGGATTGAGCAGGCCTCGAACAAGACAGAAATTCTCGAAGACGCAGACGGCTCTCGCCGACTACGCGCCGCGATAGCCGTTCGGGTTCTTCATCTGGAAATGCCAATGGTCGGCACACATCTGTGTCAGCGATCGCGTTGATGTCCAGCCCAACAGGTTCTTCGCGAGAGTTGGATCGGCATAGCAGGTTGCGACGTCACCGACCCTGCGTTGGTCGATCACATACGGGACTGGCCGGCCACTCACTTCCTTGAATGTCTGGATCACGTCCATGACGCTACTGCCGCTTCCTGTTCCGAGATTGACCGTCAGAAGGCCGGGCTGTCTCAGTTGGCTCAGGGCGCTCAGATGTCCGGATGCAAGATCGACAACGTGAATGAAGTCACGGATCCCGGTGCCGTCCGGAGTATCATAGTCGTTTCCCCAAACATGCACCTTCGGACGCCGTCCGATCGCCACTTGTGCTACAATCGGCAACAGATTGTTCGGCACGTCCAGGGGATCTTCTCCGATCAGTCCGCTTTCGTGGGCGCCAACCGGATTGAAGTAGCGCAAGATGGCAATCCGCCAATCCTTGTCGGACTCATGAAGATCCTTCAGTATTTCTTCGATGAAGTATTTTGTGCGGCCGTACGGATTGATCGGTGCGACAGGATGCTTCTCGTCCAGCGGCAGGTACGCGGGTGTCCCGTAAACGGTTGCGGATGAACTGAAGACCAGCGTCTTGACGGATGCTCGCGTCATGGCGGACACGAGCCGCATCGTTCCCACGACGTTGTTGTCGTAATAGGTGATGGGTTGAGCGCTGGACTCGCCCACCGCCTTGAGGCCGGCGAGATGAATGACCGCGGTCACGTCGTGGGCGCGCAGGATTTGGTAGATCGCCTCTTCATTGCGGATATCGGCATGCCGGAAAATGACCGATCGCCCGCAGATGGCTCGTATCCGTTCGAGGGAGGCGCTGTTGCTGTTGGAAAGATTGTCGACCGCGACGACATCGAGCCCGGCGTCGAGTAGCGCGACAGCGATGTGGGATCCGATATAGCCGGCACCGCCGGTCAACAAGATCATTTCCGCTTCCGTTTCGCGTCTGCGTGGTCAATGCTCGCCGCGCGCGGGAAATCATCCCGCGCGGTGATGTCGATGCGCCAGACCGGACGAGTCTCGGCTATTTCCGCAGTCGGATCGCCCCGTCGGCTTTGCTCATGTCCTTGCGGGTATGGCCGTTGGTGAGGGAGACTTCGAAGTAGTTCTCCGCATGGTCGATCGCGCCAAGTGGTGCCGGCCGGCCCGCTCTCGCGATCTTGGGAATTTCCCGGCCGGGTGGGAGGAGCCGCTCGGTCACGTCAACGATCTGATGCGCCGAACTGCTGTTTCTCGACCAAGCCGCAGATCGATGGTTCAATCCCCAGATTGCTGCCTGCGTTCTGTTTTGAACCCGAATCTTGCGAAGGATCGCCTTGATGTGAACCTTCACCGTGGCTTCGGCAATCTTGATCTTGCGCGCAATGCACTTGTTGGAATCGCCTTCAATCAGGCACTGCACGATTGAAACTTCCCGCGGCGAAAGTTGCTGAGCCAGCGTGTCATCTGCCGTTGCGACGGCATGATCGTCATCGTTGGCTACAGGGGCATCGTCCAGCTCGCGTTTCTCGGTATCGAGAGCGGACTCCAAAAATGCCGGCGGGAATACCGTCCCACCCATCATGACGAGTTCGATGGACTTGATGAACGCGTCGCAGTTCATCACGTCGATGAAATATCCGGTGGCGCCGGCTCGGAATGCGGCAACCAGATCATTCAGTTGAAAGTGATCCGCGACAACTGCGACACGTGCATCCGCGTGACGGCGCTTGAACGAGTCGATTTGCTCGACTGTCGGGCGAAAATCATCGCCACTATGAACGATGAGGAACAGCGCCGGACTGGCGGGGGCTTTCTGAAGCGCCTCGTCGCCGGGCCAATCATCGGCGTCGTATATTGAGGTTAGGACGAAATTCTCCGAATTTAGAATTCTTGCAAGGCCTTCTTTGCGAAGACTATTTTCACCAACCAGCGCAATGGCAAAAGGATATCGTCGTCTCATGGAAACTCTCCCGGACGCTACAATGATACAAGCGGTTGAACGGTTGAACCCGGCTCATTTTTGGTGGCCCGCCCAGCTGAAAAGAACGACGTAAAAACAAGCTTCCTCAGATTTGGTCGATGGAACAAACCTGGGACGAAAAGCGCTTAACCCACTCCGAAAATATTTAAGAATGTTAGATGCTAATCCCCAATATCCCTATATACCGTTGGTTATAGGCATTTGGGGCCGCCAAACTGACGAGGGTGATCTCTTGGTCCTGGTCGACGGGCACTCGCTGAGGGTGCGTCGGATCGTCGCTGCGATTACGCGTTGTGTAATCACTTTGTCGGCGTGCTCCGGGCGGTAGATTCACGGGACCCAGCGACAACAAAACCTTACTGAAATGTCTCATATTGGAGTAGCTTATTAATGACATGGGCGCCGATCTGAACTGAGGGGGACTGAGGGTTGATCGGAAATGCATTTCAGTCGTGTAGTCATTGCCAGTAGATATCCAGTCGTTTTATTGGGTCTGAACTGCCTGCTCGAAGCAGAGCGTGATTTCAAAGTTGTTGCTCGCTGCAATGATATTGCGAGCTGCTTCAAGGCAATACAGAGCCTTGCGCCCGACATCGCCATTTTGGACATGTCGATGCCTGACATTTCTGGGCAGGCCATGCTCGAGGTCGCAAATTCCGGGGCGCTTGGTGTGCGGCTCGTGTTTCTTGCCGCCTCGGTTGAGGATCGCGATCTCGCGATGCTCGCAGCAGCGGGAGCTTGCGGTGTTCTTCTGAGCGAGGAGGAGCCCGAAACGCTCTTGCAGACGTTGCGGCAAGTCGCCGACGGCCAGAAGACGTTGCCTCCGCCCTCGTACGAAGAAGCCATCCCTTACGCGCAAACGACGATCCCGGAGAAATATCTTGCGGTGCTGACGGACCGCGAGCGTCAGATCATGCGTTTGGTATCGGAGGGCTTGTCGAACAAGGAGATTGGCCGCCGTCTGAAGGTGGCCGACGGTACCATCAAGGTTCATCTGCACCACATCTTCCGCAAGCTCGAGATCAGCAACAGGACCGTCCTTGCTACGCTTGCCGTCTCATATTCCGGGCCGACCGGGTCTCCATCCGTCGAATAGCGGCGACGGGCCGGCGTTTTTTCATCGAGCTTCGCGCGCGATGATCATCCGCGCTAGATCAACGGGCTGCCTGTCCGCTTGGAGATTGCGGAAAACGTGCGTCGCAAGGCAGTTGCGATGATGACGCCTGCGCAGCAGCCAGTGCCTTTGACGAGCATGTCCTTTACGTATCCATGTCTGTCGGGGAGCGTTCTTTGGATGAGTTCGAAGCCGACGACTATAGCGAGAAGGACGAGCAGGATTGGCAGCACGTGCTTCGGATAGGCGAGCGAAAAGGCGACCCCGATAATGAACAGAGCTGCAAAACGATCGATGTTCGCCGATATCAACGTGTGCGGACGGAATGCCAGCGGAGTATCGGTGACGATGAAGAGGCCTAGGATCAAACCCCAAGCCAAGCATCGGAATACGGTTTGCGTCATCCCTTGTGGTTCAGCAAGAGCGCAGTAACCTGGTTTCATCATTCGCATTCGCAACTACTCTTCAGGCGCGGCCGTTTCAAAAGATGGATCGTCGTTGCACGATGGGATCAAGCTCAACTGCGGATCACCATGGCGGGCTAGGTTTTGCCAAGCCACTGGCCAATGTCTCTCGATCCGATGACCCGTTTGGGCCGGTACGGGTTGATCGTTCCAGCCGAAAGTCTCTCGATGCGCTGGTCCTCCGCCAGTTTCCTTGTGAACTGCTTCGCATCCTGTTCGGATACGAATGTCGCAGTCCTTCGTGCGTGCCTGTCGGGCGGAGCATCGCGTTGATCAATGAAGGAGACGTACCAGATGTGCCTTGCTGTCATGCGGGACCTCCGAGGTCAGGTCTAGGCGCGAATACAAATTCGAGACACCAGGCGGTGATATCTGAAAGCGCTTCGGCGAAGCGTCTTCTCCGTTGTGTAGTCGTGATTGGTTTCTGCGAGCCAAAGCAAGCCGGCGATTGGTCCGTCCACAATGGACGGGAATTGCAGCTTTAGCTCAGCGTGTCTCCGGGGCTTTCAGAGTACTCCTCCTGGACATCAAGCTTGCACGCTTCGCTCCATCGCGAAGTTTTAAGATGGCCACGAGGCGCCGCAAGCGAGCGCTGCGTTCGCTGCTATTCATGCCGCAATGGAAAACTGAAGGACGAACAGTGACTGGCCGCCCGGCTCGGGGCTGTCGCTGATTTCGACATGCCAGCGAAGATGACGCAAGAATGGCTCCGTCACGTCGTGCTTGAGTATCTCGCCGCTCAGTTCAATCGCCGTCGTCCGTGCGGCGAAAATGTCGGGAAGATCCAGGCCGACATCATCGAGCACTGAATGGCCGCCGTGGATATGAAAAAAATACCGCGGCATTGATGTCTCCGGATGAGGCGAACATTCCGACGACTGCGACGAGCTCGACGCATCAAAGTGGTGTCATCGCACCACGGTGAGGCGGACGGCAAGCCGCTATTCTAGGAGGGCGGATCATCATTGTTGGGTACCCCGACGTGGACCTGCACCATCATCGGTTCGGAAGGTCGAGCGACGCATCGGGTCGACAGAGGAGACCAGCCGAATTCGTGCGGGCTTGTCGGCAATGAGCCAGCGATTCGGTCGTCGTGATTTCGAGACAATGGCAAGCGGCCGGCAGGACGCCGAGAACGCCGCTCGTCACCGCGAATACAATCACGCCGCTACAGAAGCAGAGGCAGGCCAGCACCCGAAGCTAACGAGCAGCATTTTCACGACGGCCCATGGTGCTCGCCAGAGACGCGGGCGATCAATTATTTGTGCGGTGCGGCAACATTTATATTGCATTGCAATAATAGCTGACTAACTCTGCTTCTCACGTGCCATTGAGGAGCCTTCCGTGATCAAGATTTCCCTCTCCGCCATTGCCGCCGCTCTCGCGATCGCAACCGCTGCGTCCGCTGCGGAACTTCCGACCTACGAGGCCGCGGGCCTGCCGATCTCGGCGGTGCAGGCCGGCGTGATCGGCGCCGCCAATGCCCGCGAGCAGGCGCCCGTTGCCACCACGTCGGCAACGCCGCATCAGCTCAGCGTTCTGACGCCCCGCAACAAGATGACGACCGCGCGGGCCGCTGCCCGCACCGACCGTTCGGTCCACTGATCGGCGTAGCCGTTCCCGGGAGGCCCGCGACGAAGTCGCGGGTCTTCGGCGGGCCAATCCTCTTAGACCAAAATAGATCGCGTCGCCGCCAGGTCGCGCTTGCCGGCGGGTGATACGCTTGGCGCGAACTCCCGCAAGTGGAGTTTGATTGCGGCGTCGACCTCGTCAGGGTGATCGACCTGAGGCAGCCGTCGAGGTCGAGAAATGGTGGCTGATCGTCAAGTCGGCGAATATCAAGCCGGAATAGCTGCAATTAATTGATCCAATGACAATTTTTTGGCGTGATTGGCGGATGCGCGCCAAGACATGCGCTGTCATGGCAGGGCTGGCAGCTTGCAGGCTCGGCACTGGAAATCGTCGCCGCGCTCGTCGGCGCGAATTTCGAATTCCTCCGAGACCCGAACAATTCGGTTGCGAAACGGGGCGACCTCGGAAAGCTCAGCGTGGCCCGTGCGTCGGCATTTCGGGCACCGCAGGATCTCGATCCAGCTGGAGTGGGTCATGACGTGGTCTGCAAACGCTCGCGGAATGATAACCCCGTCTGGCGCGAAGAAAATTGATCCAGCTCAAAAACGCGGTCGTATCTCCCCCAATTCCGCACCTGTTCAAACGCCAAAGCGCGTTTCGAGGCTCCCGGGCGAGCGCTGTCCAAATCGGTGAAAACCCTGACCGCGTTAACCTTTGATTAACCATGCGGTCCGATTGTTAACCATTCGACAAGACAACCGAGTCAGGGGCGATGGACGCAACTCAACAGGTCGCACGTCAGCAGGTCCGCATGCGCGGCCGTTCCTACGTTGCGTTCGTTTTCTCGCCGGTCGTGCCTGTGGTGTCCTGGCTGGCCGAGATCGACGCGACGCTGGCGAAGTCGCCGGGTTTCTTCACCGGCAAGCCCATCGTGCTCGACCTCTCGGCGGTCGATCTCAGCCAGACCGCGATCGCGCATCTGATCGGCAGCCTCGGTGAGCGCAACATCCGCATCCTCGGCATCGAGGGCGTCGACGAATCGAAGCTCGGCGCCAACATGCCGCCGCTTCTGACCGGCGGCCGGGCCTGCGCGATCACCCATGTCGAGCCGCAGAAGCCGCAGGTGCAGGAAAAAAACAAGGACAAGGACAAGACCAAGTTGCCGTCGCTGCTGCTGGAGAGCCCGGTCCGTTCCGGTCAGTCGATCGTGTTTGCCGAGGGCGACGTCACCATTCTCGGCTCGGTCGGCTCCGGCGCCGAGGTCGTTGCCGGCGGCTCCATCCACGTCTACGGCGCGCTGCGCGGCCGCGCCATGGCTGGCATCAACGGCAATTCGGCAGCCCGCATCTTCTGTCAGAGGATCGAGGCCGAGCTGCTCGCGATCGACGGCTACTACCAGACTGCGGAAGAAATCGCCGACAGCTTGCGCAACCGGCCCGCCCAGGCGTGGCTCGAGGGCGAAATGCTGCGCATCACACCATTGAACTGACCGACCACAAGGAGAGAGAGAATGGCCAAGGTTTTGGTCGTGACGTCTGGGAAGGGCGGGGTCGGTAAGACGACCTCAACCGCCGCGCTCGGCGCGGCGCTCGCACAAATGGGTCAGAAGGTCGTGGTCGTCGATTTCGACGTCGGCCTGCGCAATCTCGACCTCGTGATGGGCGCCGAACGCCGCGTGGTGTTCGATCTCATTAACGTGGTGCAGGGCGTCGCGAAGCTGCCGCAGGCGCTGATCCGCGACAAGCGGCTGGAGAATCTCTGGCTGCTGCCGGCCTCGCAAACCCGCGACAAGGACGCGTTGACGGAAGAGGGCATCAAGAGCGTGATCGCCGACCTCAAGACCAAATTCGACTGGATCCTGTGCGACAGCCCGGCCGGCATCGAGCGCGGCGCGTCCATGGCGATGCGCTTTGCCGACGAGGCCGTCATCGTCACCAATCCGGAAGTCTCCTCGGTGCGCGATTCCGACCGCATCATCGGCATGCTCGATTCCAAGACGGTGCGGGCCGAGAAGGGCGAGCGCGTCGAGAAGCACATCCTCATCACCCGCTACGATCCCTCGCGTGCCGCGCGCGGCGAGATGCTGACCATCGACGACATCCTCGAGATCCTGGCGACGCCGTTGCTCGGCATCATCCCGGAGAGCCAGGACGTGCTGCGCGCCTCCAACGTCGGCTGTCCGGTCACGCTGAACGCAGCAAGCAGCGCGCCGGCGCGGGCCTATACCGACGCGGTACGCCGCCTGATGGGCGAGGCGGTGGAGATGACCGTACCGGTTCAACGCAAGGGGCTGATGGACCGGCTACTGCGACGGAGGGCGGCATGATGAACGTAATGCGGCTGTTCGGCGGCCGCGCCGCATCGGCGCCCGTCGCGCGGGAGCGGTTGCAGATCCTGCTTTCGCATGAGCGTGGCCGGACCGGCGCGCCGGATCTCCTGGAGACACTTCGTTCGGAAATCCTGAGCGTGGTTTCCAAACATATCGACGTCGACCCCGACAAGGTCGTGGTCCGGATGGACCGTGGCAAGTTCGTCTCGATGCTCGAGGTCGACATCGAGGTTCCCAATGGCGTGCAACGATCGAAGATGGTGGCGGCCACATGACGGCAGACAGCGATAGTCACATTGCCTGGCAGCGCGCGCAGCTCAAGAAGCTGCGGGCGGCGTTGAAGGCGATCGAGGCCGATCAGCTCGGTAAGGCCAATTGCGGCCGCGCGACGCAGATGACGATCGACGAATTGCAGCGCAAGATCGGCGAGTCGGGCCGCTGCATCGCCGAGTACGAGCGCCGTACCCGTCGCCCGCTGGCGACGGATCTCGGCAGCCTCGCCAGCGTCAGCTGGACGCACTGGAACGCCAACATGCCGATGGCCAAGGCGCCGCGCCATCGCGCGTAAGAGCTGGTTGTGACCGCTTGCTCCGTCATTGCGAGCCACCCGGTCGGCGCAAGGCGCCGCCGGATGACAGGCTCCGCGACGCAATCCATCCCTCCGCGCGTGGGGTGACGATAGATTGCTTCGCTTCGCTCGCAATGACCTGGAGAGGCCAGCGGCCTACAGCAAGAACGCCAGCGCGCTCTCACAACTATCCTCGACCTTGAGCGTCAGGAGATCGTCGGCGCGGGTGCGGCCGAGGTTGACCGCCGCAATCGGCAGGCCGCGCTGCTCTGCCATTTGGACGAAGCGGAAGCCGGAATAAACCATCAGCGAGGAGCCGACGACCAGCATGGCATCGGCTTGCGCCAGATGGGCCTGCGCTGACGCGACCGTATCGCGCGGCACATTCTCGCCGAAGAACACCACATCGGGTTTCAGCACGGCGCCGCAGGCCTCGCAGACCGGCACCACGAACGACGAAAAATCCTGCTCGAGATCGGCGTCGCCGTCGGGTGCGTCGGCGGCATCGAGCGCGAGCCAGGCGGGGTTTCGTCGCGCGAGCTCGTCCTGGAATTGTTCGCGCGGCATCGTCGCGCCGCAGCCGAGGCAGCGCACCACGTCTAATCGGCCGTGCAGGTCGATCACCCGCTGGCTGCCGGCGGCCTGGTGCAGGCGGTCGACATTCTGCGTCAGCAGCAGCTCGCAGCGCCCTTGCTGTTCGAGCTTGGCCAGTGCGCGATGCGCGCCATTTGGCGCGGCGCGGCCGAACCGCCGCCAGCCCACCATGCTGCGCGCCCAATAGCGCTGCCGAGTCGCCGCCTCGCCCAAGAACGTCTGGATCGTCACCGGGCGCGTCCGCTTCCAGTTGCCGTCGCTGTCGCGATAATCAGGAATGCCGGAATTCGTGCTGCAGCCGGCTCCGGTCAGGACAAACAGGCGCTGGTGGCCGGCGACGAAATCCTCGAGGGCGGGGTGTTGCATGGCAGCACATCTAGTGCGGCGCGCGCATCTGCGCCAGATGTGGGGCCTGCCGCGAGCGGACCTTTCACGGCGCCTCTGCGTTGACGGCATGGCACCCGAGACGTGGTGCTGCGCGCGCCTGTTTGCCTGGCGCAATTGCCGACGGAGTGATCGATGCGGTCGGGATTCATCGTCGTCGTTTGCGGGCTGATTTCGCTGGCGCCGTCGCCGTCCCATGGTCAGGATGCGGGCGTGTCCGGCGAGCAGGCGTTCAACAATTCCTGCCGCACCTGCCACACCGTCAAGGACGGCGACAATCGCGTCGGCCCGAACCTGCACAATGTCGTCGGCCGCAAGGCCGGATCGGTTGCGAACTTTCCTTATTCGGAGGCGATGAAATCATCCGACATCGTCTGGGATGAGAGCACGCTGCTGCGCTTCATCGAAGATCCCGAGACCGTGGTGTCGGGCAACGGCATGAAGCCGTATACCGGCGTGCGCTCGGCGGAGGATCGCGCCAGGATCGTGGCGTTCCTGAAATCCCCCGGCAAGTGACCGTTGGCGAAAGGCCGGTCTCACTTTGCCGGCACGACGAAGACCTGGCCGGGATAGATCAAATTGGGATTGCGGATCTGCTGCGAGTTGGCCCGATAGATCACGGCGTAGCGCTGTCCGGCGCCGAATGCGCGCTGGCTGATCCGCCACAGGCTGTCGCCGCGGGCGACAGTGGTCGTGGTGATCTTCGGCACGATCACGGCGGAGGGGGACTTCACATCAGATGCGGTGGTGGTTGCCGCGGCGGCGAGCTGTGGTTTGGCGATATCCGCACGGCCGGACGAGGTTGGCGATGCCGGGATCGATGCGGTCGTCATCGTGTCCGGAACGTTGAACGGCACCTCGGCCCGCGCGCGGACCTTGCCGGAGGCGGGGTCGACGTCGTCGAGCCGCACCTGATAGTTGCCGGCGGTCACGCCCTTGTTGATCGTGACCGAGAGGTGCCCCGCCTCGTCGGCTGTCGCGGACGTGATCAAGCTGCCGTTGAGATAGAGCCTGACGGTCGCGCCGGGAGCTGCCTGACCGCTCACATGGAGCTTGCCGTCCGGTTCAGTCTCGACGGCCTCGATGGCCACTTTCCCAGCCGCCGGCGCCGTGGCCGCAGGTTGCGACAGCACGCGGACCGGTTTGTCCGGCGCCATCAGCGCCACCATCGGCCGCTCCCTCGTCGCAGCCTCGAGCGCCACCGCCACGCTTTGTTTGGAGGTCACCTGCTTGCCGTCGCGTGTGATGCGCAGGGTGAGGTCATAGTTTCCCGGCGGAAGCGGGCGCGGGACCATGACGAACTGGCCGGACTTGTCTGCCACGGCGCGATCGTGCACCTCGCCATTGCGCAGCAGTTCCACCGTCGTGCCCGGTGGCGCCCGGCCGGCGACAACGGTCTCGCCGGTCGGTTCGATGTTGACGACGTCGAACTCCGGCACCGCGTCGCCGCCCGGTGCCGGCGCCGGTCCCGCCAGCACGTCGGCCAGTGCCGCGGTCTCGGTTTGTGCCTTTGCCAGCGCGGTCTTGTTTTGGTCTCGCGTCGGAGCCGCCGGCGCGGATGGTGCCGTCGCCGTCAAAGGCGTGCTCCCGCCCAGGATTTGCTGGGTTTGGCGGATGCCGAAGACGAGCGCCGCCGTGCCGCCGGCGGCAAGTGCCAGCAACGGAATGACCAGTCGGATCGCCGTGGCATTCATGATTGTCATCCGCGGATGATGTCCCCCGCGCATCCGCGCGCGACCCCCGCCCCCCGCGGGGATTTAGTGAGAGACTGCGCCGGTTTGCGCCGGCCATCAAGTCGGATGTAGGGATTACTTCTCTCGGGCAGGCCCGGCCGATCTGCCGGCTCACGGCGCCCGGCCCGTGCCGGGATCACGTCAGGTTCAAAACTCCAGCGGCGCGTTGTCGACGACTTCCTTCATCACGAAGAAAGTTCTGGTCTGGCGCACGCCGGGCAGCGCGATGAGCTGCTCGCCATGGATGCGGTTGAAATCCTCCATGTCGCCGACGCGGATCTTGAGGAAGTAGTCGAAGTCGCCGGCGACCAGGTGGCAGTCGAGCACGAATTTCAACTTCGCGATGGCCTTTTCGAAGGTGGCAAAACTCTCAGGCGTCGAGCGGTCGAGCACGACGCCGACCATCACCAGCGTGCCCTTGCCGAGCTTGCGCGGCGCCACCATGGCGCGGACGCCGCTGAGATACCCCTCGTCGAACAGCGCTTGCGTCCGGCGATGGCAGGTGGCGGGGCTGATCGCGACCGTCTCGGCCAGCTCGGCATTGCTGAGCCGACCGTTATTTTGCAGCAATCTCAGTATCTTAAGGTCGATGCGGTCAAGTCGAGCGGCCACGGAAGAAGCTTTCACCATTGGCGAATTTTGTGAGAGAAAACATATCATTTGGGCCAGATCCAGCAATCTTTAGGAACTACGCGAGCCGAGTTAGAGAGCACCTTTCGCGCCAGGGGTGATAGCTGTGGCCGCCGTTCCAGACCACCAAAGAGGATGCCAGCATGCTGGAAAAATTCGCGCGCTACCCGCTGACCTTCGGCCCGACGCCGATCGAGAAGCTGGAGCGACTGTCAAAACACCTCGGCGGCAATGTCGAGATCTATGCCAAGCGCGAGGACTGCAATTCCGGCCTCGCCTATGGCGGTAACAAGCTGCGCAAGCTCGAATACATCATCCCCGATGCGATCGCCTCCAACGCCGACACGCTGGTCTCGATCGGCGGCGTGCAGTCCAACCACACCCGCATGATCGCCGCGGTCGCGGCCAAGATCGGCATGAAGTGCCGCCTCGTGCAGGAAGCCTGGGTGCCGCACGAGGACGCGGTCTATGACCGCGTCGGCAACATCATGCTCTCGCGCATCATGGGCGCCGACGTGCGCCTGGTCGACGACGGCTTCGACATCGGCATTCGCAAGAGCTGGGAACAGGCGATCGAGGAGGTGAAGGCGGCGGGCGGCAAGCCTTACGCGATTCCCGCCGGCGCCTCCGTGCACAAGTTTGGCGGGCTCGGCTATGTCGGCTTCGCGGAGGAGGTGCGCAAGCAGGAAGCCGAGCTCGGCTTCAAGTTCGACTACATCATCGTCTGCACCGTCACCGGCTCCACCCATGCCGGCATGCTGGTCGGCTTCGCCGCCGACGGCCGCGCCCGCAAGGTGATCGGCATCGACGCGTCCTTTACGCCGGCCCAAACCAAGGCGCAGGTGCTCGAGATTGCGCAGAACACCGCTGAGCTCGTCGAGCTCGGCCGCGACATTGTCGAGGATGACGTCGTGCTGATCGAGGACTACGCCTATCCCGCCTATGGCGTGCCGTCGGAAGAGACCAAGGAGGCGATCCGCCTCAGCGCGCGTCTCGAAGGCATGATCACCGACCCCGTCTACGAGGGCAAGTCGATGCAGGGCCTGATCGATCTGGTCCAGAAGGGCTTCTTCCCGGCCGGATCGAAGGTGCTCTACGCGCATCTCGGCGGCGCACCGGCGCTCAACGGCTACGCCTACGCGTTCAGGAACGGCTGAGGCGAGCCGGCTTCTGATTTCGTGGCTTCGTAGCCCGGATGAAGCGCAGCGCAATCCGGGTAGGTCTCTCGGCTGCACGATCCCCGGATTTTCGCGGAGCCTGTCACCGGGCGCGCGTTCGCGCGACCCGTTGGCTCCATCCGGGCTACGCATTCCTACCTCCTCTTGAAAAGGGGAGGTCGCTTTGCTCGCAGAGCAAGGCGGGTGGGGATCTGCTTTCTCCGCTTGCAGCATCGCCTGCGGCTGACCCCCATCCCGACCTTCCCCCTTGCAGGGGGAAGGAGCTGGCGGGCTTCTGATTTCGTGGCTTCATCCGGGCTTCTTTCGATGTCCCATGTCAGGTCCGCGTCAGCTTCGCCCGGTAATTTTACTGGGCCAGGCGAGTTGGGAGACCATCGCGTGAGGATGAATGCATTCGGCCGAGCCATCGCCGCGCTCGGCATTGGCATCGTCGCCGTGGGGCATTGGGTCTGGACCTACCAGGGCCAGGGTGCCGCGCCGCACGCCCGCCTGCTGGCGATGAATCACGCAGTCGAGCTCTACGCCGGCATCTTCCTGATCGGCGTCGGCGTCCATGCCCTCGCATCCTGGTACTGGTTCAGCGATCCAAATCCGCCGGCGCGCTCCTCCGTCGGGGAGCCGCAGTAGCGTCCGCCTTGGCGGCAATGCTCCGGTTGAGGTGCTGTCCCGGTTAGGACACTCGGAGAGGGGAATCAGGACACCTGATGCCCGGTGGAATCTGGAATGGGACACTGCCGCTGACTGACATACGCTAAAGCGCCCGCCTGATCAGACGTGTAATACTTTGAACATTATGTTCAGGACCGATTTAGATGGCGTCGAGTTCAGCCTCATAGGTTTGGCGGGGATATCGCTCGTCGCGTTCATCATCAGCTTAGGCTGGCTTCTGATCGGCTGAACTGCCGTAGCTCATTGGAGACGTCAACTTGGCCTTAGCGCTCTCCCGGCGCTGGGGCCGTTTTCTAATTAGGACACTTCCAAAATCAACCTAGGACACGGGGCATCAATACGGACAGCAGCCCGGTTGAGGTGCTGTCCTGGTTAGGACACTCGCTTGGGGAAATCAGGACACTCATTCACATATGCAAATGCCCTTCCGTGCCATCGAGGTTCTAGCTCACGCGGGGGTGTCCATAATCTTTCCCTACCCCACGGGCGCTCCCCGGCCTCAGCCTCGTTGCCCGAGTGCTGGGGCCGTTTGTTTGAGTGCCGCATCGCATCTGCTACGACACGCATGCTGACTTTCCCATGTGAATGCGGGAGCAGACCTATTGGACGCAGGGTCGAGTTCTCATGGAATGACAATCCCTCTGGCCCGGCGTTAGCTACGTGCCGGGGCCACTTTATTCTCAGCGGCGCGGTAAGGCGGCCTCAGCGTTCGTTCCAACGCGCTGGGGCCGTTTCTTTGAGGGCGTCACGGGGAACAGTCTCGCTGGAAGGCCTGATTGATCGCCACTCTCTACATAGCATCTCGGATTGGTGTCCCAGCATACCCGATTGGGCTGCGACATTCCGGACAATGGCGCGCTCGGGAGCGAGTAGCTTCAAGGCCACATCATCACACTGCGCTGCCATCGCTCGCATCTCTTCCGACGTCATGGTGTCGTATTAGAGGGCGCTTCGACCGGGGCTGCATTTGCCTATGTTTCAGCCCCAAGCTGGGGATTGTGCCAGAGATTCAGCCGCGGGCTTGCGGAGGATGGATCGCAACTACAGGAAGGGACGCGCCGCTCTCTTTTGGCGTGACGGCTAACTCGGAAGCAGAAGTGCGCGAGCGATTTGAATCGAGCTTGCGCCGATGGATCGGCATCATAAACGGAGAGGCCGCCAACTGAGGCGGCCTTACTCAACGACGCCTTTGATATCGGACCTTCGCCGGAACAGTCTTATTTGTCCGATCAGCGGTCGGATCAGATATTTTAGAGCAAGGCCGAGACCTATGATCGACACCAGGATTGGCCAGTAGGCCAAGATCGCAAGAACGGCCAGCCATTCCGGGCTGCGCCGCTCCCGCCAATAATACACCGACGCCGCGATGACGTGGGCCACCAATAGCGCGGCCCAAATGGCTAGCGCGACGATGACGGGCTCATCGAATGTCAACGCTTCCCACGCGGCTTCAGCCGGCCTTGAAGGCGCACTTTCGCTTCCCATGGCTTGCTCGACCTCCCTCAGCTTCCAACCCCCGCGAGGGCGGGCTTATTCCATTGGAATGCTAAGGGGGACGGTAGCGGCGGCTGGAACTCCGTTCACCCACGGAGAACCCCGGTAATACTTCTTCCCCGTGGAGGGAGAGCACTTGGCGGACCATAACGATTGCTAAAGCCAGAACGTCTGACGTGCGACTCAGTATTCTTACCGAGAACATCGGCCAAGCTACGGTTTTCGTTAGCTTTATCGGAATCAGGACACCCCAAAATTCAACTTGGGACACGGGGCTTAAATACGGACAGCATCTCGGTTGACGAAGGAACAAAATAGGAACATAGGTTCTGTAACCTGAGGATGTGGCGATCGCCTCATTTGCGGCGATATTGCGCGGCTGCAGGACCAAGGACCAAGCCGCGCACCACTTGCGGATGAATTTCGCCGCCCCCTATGATAGGTTGTGGCTGGGGGAATGCGCGTCATGAGAGTTGCGATCTGGGCGGCCGTTGCGGCCGCGTGGCTGTTTGCGTCTGCAACTCCGTCGAGCGCCCGCGGTCCCTACGGCTCGATCACGGTCGGCAACTGGAAGGGCGGTGCTTTCACCAACGACAAGAATGGCGCCTTCACCCATTGCTCGGCAGGCACCACGTATCAAAGCGGCATCTTCTTCATGGTGTCGATCGCCGAGAATGGCAGCTGGCGGCTGGGCTTTGCCCATGACAGCTGGCGTCTGACGCCGGGCGAAGCGTTTCCGCTGGCGCTGACCTTCGACGGCCAGCCGGCGTTCAACGTCTACGGCATGCCGCTCGGCACCCAGCTCGTGAATGTCGAGATGCCGGTGAATTCCAGCCTGATCAACCAGTTCCGCAAGGCGCGCCAGATGACGGCCTTCGCGCAGGGACAATTGTTTCAGTTCAACCTCAACCAGACCGCGCAGCTGCTGCCGGCACTGCTCAACTGCGTCGTCTCGGTGAAGAAGAACGGCGTCTCCAATGCCGGCGAGTTCGCGGTCGCGGCAAAGCCTGCGGCTGCGCCGCCGCAGCAGGCTGCTCCGGGGCCGACGCAGAAACAGGCGAGATCGGGGACGGGGACCGGCTTTGTGGTCAGCAGCAGCGGCCACGTCGTCACCAATCACCATGTCGTCGGCGGCTGCAGCGAGATCACGGGCAACCTGAGCGGCGAGGCGCCGGTCAAGCTGCGCCTGGTGTCCGACGACGAGACCAATGATCTCGCGTTGCTGCAGGCGCCGACCCCGTTCAAGGATGTCGTCAGCCTCAGGCAAAACCCCATCCTGGTCGGCAACGGCGTAGTGGCGATCGGTTATCCCTATCACGGATTGCTGACATCGGATTTCACGGTCACCACGGGCATTGTCTCTTCGCTGAGCGGCATCCTCAACGACACGCGTCATCTGCAGATCAGCGCCGCCGTGCAGCCGGGCAACAGCGGCGGTCCGCTGTTCGACCTTACCGGCGCGGTGGTCGGCGTGGTGGCCGCCAAGCTCGACGCGGTCAGGATGGCGCGGGCAACGGGGACCATCCCGGAGAACATCAATTTCGCGATCAAGACCGGCGCGCTGCGCGACTTTCTCGACAACAGCGCGGTGGCGTACCGGACCGCCGAGTGGCGCGAGGAGATGAAAAAGGAAACCGCCGAGATTGCCAGGAATGCGCGCGGCTACACGCTGCTGATCACCTGCACAGTGAACGAGCAGAGCGCGAACGCGAAGCGGGGGAACTGAGGCCTCCGCTGTTCCCTCTCCCCGTCCTTGCGGCAGGGCGACCGGATAGGGCTATCGGCCACACGTCCTTCCCTGCGAAGTCCGGGCAGCCGCCGGCTCCTTTGCATGGGGTTGTTTTCGATATTTTGGCAATGCGCGCCTGCGACGTCGGTTCGTAGGATGGTAGAGCGAAGCGAAACCCATCATCGTTCAGGTGAGAGATCGATGGGTTTCGCTGAGTTTATCATCGAGCCGCGCGTTGCGCGGACCCGTTGGCTCTACCATCCTACGCTTGCCATGCCTGCCGCGTGCAGGCGGGGCATCAGAGCTCAGTCGCCGAGCCGCCGCAGCGTATGCACCGTGATCTCGGCCGGGCAGTTCAGCCGCACCGGCGCAAGGCTGGTGCCGGCACCGGCCGATGTGTAGCCGGCAAGTTCACCGAACCGCCAGGCGCCTCTGCCCATCCGACGCGGCAGCCGCGCCTCCAGCTTGATCGCGATGCCGCCGGGCAGGCAGAGCTGGCCGCCATGGGTATGGCCGCTCAGCATCAAATCGAAGCCGGCCGCCGCCGCCGCGCGGTAGGATTCGGGCGTATGCGCCAGCAGGATCGAGAACGCATCGCGCGGGATCGCCGCGGCAGCCTTTGCAATGTCGTCGGTGCGGTAGAAGTGCGCATCGTCGATCCCGGCGAGGTGGATCGTCACGCCATCGCGCGTGACCGGCTCCTGCTCATTGAACAGCATCCTGATGCCCATCGCCTCCAGCGCCGGCGTCATGCGGATGCTGTCATGATTGCCGAGGATGCCGTAGAGCGGCAGCTTGATCCGTGCGCACAGATCCCGCATCAACGTGAGGCTCGTTTCAAACGGCCCATACGTCTTGCCGCGGTAGTCGCCCGTGAGAACGCAGATATCGCAGGCGATGTCGCTCACGATGTCCATCAGATGCCGCATCGCGTCCTGGCTGATGTCGGCGTGGAGATCGCTGAGCTGAAGCATGGTGAAGCCGTCGAAGGCCGCCGGCAGGCGCGCCGACGTCACCAGATTGCGTCGCACCTCAACCTGGTCGGCATTGCGCCGCGCGCGGCCATGGAGGCCGGCGACTTTCAGCGCAGTCTCGACGATCCGCGGCGCCAGCTTCCAGTTCTCGACATTGAACAGCAGCGTGCCCTGGCCGAACACCTGCTTCTCATGCGCGGCCTCGATCCCAAGCCGGCGCACGACGTGATCCGCGCCGATCCGCTCGACCAGTCCCTGCAATGCCGTGTCGGCCATCGTCCCCCGTGCGGTCCGCGATGCGAAGCGCGGACCGGCGCGACACTATCATGCGCAATCCCGGTGGGGATACCGCCGGCCCTCAGACCACGGGAACCCGCTTCGCGGCGACCGCGGCCGGCGAGATCACCTCGATGTCGAGCGGCACCTGCCAGCGCTCGGTGAAACGCACCTGCGGCGGTGCATTGCCGTTGCGCCCGCCCTGCAGCACGAAGCCGTCGTAACCCGAGTTCATCACCTCATTGCACTTCTGCACATAGATCGGGAAGCCGCCGATATAGGGCATGAACACGCGGGGACGGCCCGGGATGTTGGCGCCGACATACCACGAGCTGCAGGTCGAGCGTAGCGAGACCGTGGAGACGTCGTTGACATGGGCGACCCAGGCGTCCTCGTCGTCGCGGACCGCTTCGATCGTGCCGGCGCCGATGTCGCGCATATGACTGATGCAATCCGCCAGCCAGTCGACATGCTGCTCGATCGCCTGGATCATGCTGGCGAGTACTGACGGGCTGCCGGGCCCGGTGATGATGAAGAGGTTCGGAAAGCCCTCGGAGGCAAGGCCGAGATAGGCGCGCGGGCCTGCGCACCATTTCTCGGCCAGCGTCTGCCCGCCGCGGCCGGTGATCGCGATCTTGTCGAACGAGCCGGTCATGGCGGCAAAGCCGGTGGCGGAGACGATCGCATCGAACTTGTATTCGGTGCCGTCGACGATAATGCCTTCCGTCGTGAAGCGATCGATCGGCGTCGTCGACACGTCGACGAGCTTCACATGCGGCAGATTGTAGGTCTCGAAATAATTGGTGTCGACGCAGAGCCGCTTGCAGCCGAACACGTTTCGCGGGCACAGCAGCTCGGCGGTGGCGGGATCCTTGACGATGCCGCGGATCTTCTCGCGCGCGAAATCAGCGATGGTGTCGTTGGCGGCCTTCTCGAACAGGAGATCGCCGAACGCGCCGAGGAAGGGCAGGCCACCGCGCTGCCAGGCCTCCTCATAGAGCCGCTCGCGTTCCTGCTCGCTCGCCTGCAAGGCGGGCTGGGCGTTGAATTGGAAATAGAAGCCAGTCGGGCGCGCGCGGGCCTTGGCGCGCAGCTCCGGATAATGCGCTTTGGCCTCCTTGAGATATTCCGCCGACAGCCGCTCGTTCCACGCCGGCACCGACCAGGTCGCGGTGCGCTGAAACACGGTGAGCTCGGAGGCCTGCTGCGCGATCAGCGGGATCGACTGGATCGCCGACGAGCCCGTGCCGATCACGGCGACGCGCAGGCCGGTGAAGTCGACACCCTCATGCGGCCATTCGCCGGTGTGATAGATCGGCCCGCGGAAATCCGCCATGCCCGGGAAAGCCGGCCGGTTCGGCGCAGACAGACAGCCGACCGCCATGATGCAGAACTTTGCGGTGACCTTGTCGCCGCGGTCGGTCTCGATCAGCCATGCGCCTGCCTGCTCGTCGAAGGTCGCCGCGGTGACGCGGGTGTCGAACACGATCTGGCTGCGCAGGTCGAAGCGATCGGCGACGTGATTGGCGTAAGCGAGAATTTCGGGCTGCGGAGAATATTTCTCCGACCAGCTCCAGTCCTGATCGAGTTCTTCGGAGAACGAGTAGGAATATTGCATGCTCTCGACGTCGCAGCGCGCGCCGGGATAGCGATTCCAGTACCAGGTGCCGCCGACGCCGCCGCCCTGCTCGTAGACGCGTGCGGAGAAGCCGAGCCCGCGCAGGCGATGCAGCATGTATAGGCCGGCAAAGCCGGCGCCGATCACCACGGCATCGAACGTTCCACTTTCGGCAGGGCGCGCAGCCTTGCGCGCGGTGCTCTCCTGAGCCATGGGCCGTCTCTTCCCTATATCGTTGTGTCTTGTCCGTGTCTCGTTGGACGCGGTGGGCAAAGATTAGGGCCAGGGCGGCGCGGCCTGCAAGCGCAGGCGTTGCCCCGTCGGGTATGGCTCCTATGCCGCGAGGCGAAGGGCTGCGGTATCCGGGCGCCGCTTCACTCCAGCCGCTGGACCTTGCGCAGCGCCGGGAACAACCACATCCAAAGCAGCGCCACCGCAACAGTGCCGATTGCCGCCGATCAATGCAGCCGGCACCGTGCCGAACAAGGCGGCGGTGATGCCGCTCTCGAACTCGCTGAGCTGGTTGGAGGCGTTGACGAACAGATAGTTCACCGCGCCGACGCGGCCGCGCATCTCGTCCGGCGTCGCAAGCTGCACCAGCGAGACGCGGATCACGACGCTGATCGTGTCGGCCGCGCCCATCGCGGCGAGTGCCAGCGTCGAGAGCCAGGTGTTTGAGGCTCCATCGGCTTCCCCGTCGCAGCGACACAAACTGACATGGCCGGAACACGTCCGGCCATGTCAGGACAACTCGCGTGCTTACGCATTTGCCAGACTGGCTGCGGCCTCGTCGATGAAGGCGGTCACCTCGTCCGGCTTCGAGGCCAGCGAGGCGTGGCCGGCGGCGAGCGTGATGATCTTGCGGGGCTTCATCCGTTCCGACATCCGCTTCTGGTTGTCGGGGTTGATCATCCGGTCTTCGCTGGAAATCTGGTACCAGACCGGCTTCTTTTTCCAGGCCGGCGCGGTGACGTTGTCTCCGAACGTGCTGGCGAGCGGTGCCTTCTGCGTGACTGCCATCACCAGCGCTTCATCGGCGGGCAGATCCTGGCAGAAGCTCTCGTGAAACTTGTCAGGCTTGATCCAGAGATAGCCGTCGCTATCCGGTGCGACATTGGCAATCGCCGCCGGCGGGAGGCCCGCGGTGATGGCGCCGGGGCTCTCGCCGGCGTCCGGCGCGAAGGCCGCGATGTAAACGAGGCCGACCACGTTTGCCAGATCGCCGGCTTCGGTGATGACTGCGCCACCATAGGAATGGCCGACCAGCAGCGTCGGGCCGGCCTGCTGCTTGACCATCTTGCGCAGGCGTTCGGCGTCGTCGGCGAGCGAGGTCAGCGGCATCTCGACCGCTTGCAGACCGGTGTGCCCCTTGCGCGAGAGTGCGACGATCACCTTGCTCCAGTGCGCCGCGCCTCCCCAGAATCCGTGAACCAGAACGATCGTCGGCTTGCTGCTCATGTTCGGCTCCTCTGGTCAATGAGTTAAGGAAACGTGGTCAGCATGAGTGGGCGTCCAGCGGCCGTCAACGAGACAAAGCACGGCCGCGTCGCGCCGGTGTCACGATGTCGTCACCAACAGGCGGCAGTCGTCGACACGGGCTGTTCAGCCGTCGGTGGATTTCACAATGCGGAGCAGCTCGTCGCCGTAATGCTCGAGCTTCTTGTCGCCGATCCCTGCGATGTTGCGCAGCTCGCCCAGCGTGTCCGGCCGCATCGCGGCGATGCCGTCGATGGTGGAATCGTGCAGCACCACATAGGCCGGCACGCCGCGCTGGCGCGCGACGTCCGAGCGCCAGGCGCGCAACGCCGCATGCAACGCGGGATTTGCGACGCCACCCGGACTGTCGGCCGCGGGCGCGAGCTCGCCGCGGCGCGACTTGCCGCGGACTGCGCGGTTGCGCGCGCCTTCCGGCTGCTCGCGCAGCATCACCGCGGTCTCGCCCTTCAGCACGCCGCGGGCGCTGTCGGTCAGAACAAGCGCGCCGAAGGCGTCGCTGTCGGCGCGCAAATGCCCCATCGCCACCAACTGCCGCAGCACGGTGCGCCACTGCTTTTCGTTGAGCTCGCGCCCGATGCCGAACACGGACAATTTGTCGTGGCCGAACTGCGTCACCTTCTCGGTCAGGCGCCCGACCAGCACGTCGATCAGGTGCATCGCGCCAAAGCGCTGCCCGGTGCGATAGACGCAGGACAACAGCTTCTGCGCCAGCACCTTGCCGTCGCGCATCTTGGGTGGCGTCAGGCAATTGTCGCAATTGCCGCAGCTTTCCTCCGCGCGGGTCTCGCCGAAATAGCCGAGCAGGCGCTGCCGGCGGCAATGCACCGTTTCAGCTAGCGCAACCAGCGCGTCGAGCTTGCCGACCGAGACGCGCTTGAAGGCGTCGGAGCCGGTCGATTCATCGATCATGCGGCGCTGTTGCACGATGTCCGAGAGGCCATAGGCCATCCAGGCCGTCGACGGCTTGCCGTCACGGCCCGCGCGCCCCGTCTCCTGATAGTAGGCCTCGATGCTCTTGGGCAGATCGAGATGGGCGACGAAGCGCACGTCGGGCTTGTCGATGCCCATGCCGAACGCCACGGTCGCGACGATGACGATGCCGTCCTCGTTGAGAAAGCGGTCCTGATGCCGGGCGCGCACGCCGGCATCAAGCCCGGCATGATAGGGCAGCGCCGGAATGCCGGCCTCGCTGAGCGCCGCCGCGACATCCTCGACCTTGGCGCGGGACAGGCAATAGACCACGCCGGCGTCGCCGGCATGCCGCTCCTTGATGAAGTTCTTCAGCTGCGTGGTCGCATTCTGCTTGTCGACGATCTCGTAGCGGATGTTGGGCCGGTCGAAGCTCGAGACGAATTGCGGCGCGCCCGTGAGCTGAAGCCGCGCGACGATTTCCTTGCGCGTCATCTCGTCGGCCGTCGCGGTCAGCGCGATGCGCGGCACGTCGGGAAAACGCTCGGCGATGATGGAGAGGCCGACATATTCGGGACGGAAGTCATGGCCCCATTGCGAGACGCAATGCGCCTCGTCGATCGCGAACAGCGCCACCTTCGCCCGCGCCAGCAGCGACAGGCAGCGCGGCGTGACCAGGCGTTCCGGCGCGACATAGAGCAGATCGAGATCGCCCGCGAGCAGGCGGCGCTCGATATCGGATGCCTCCTCATAGGTCAGCGACGAGTTCAGCGCGGCGGCATTGACGCCGGCCTCGATCAGCCCGGCGACCTGGTCGCGCATCAGCGCGATCAACGGCGACACCACGATGCCGCAGCCTTCGCGCAGCAAGGATGGAAGCTGATAGCACAGCGACTTGCCGCCGCCGGTCGGCATCAGCACCAGGCAATTGCCGCCCTCGGTGACATGCCGGATGATCTCGCCCTGCGCTCCGCGAAAGCCCGGCAGGCCGAACACCGAATGCAGCACCGACAGCGCGTCGCGAGACGGGCCGGATGCGCGATCGAGGGCGGGCTGGGCGGTCATGATCCCTTGCGCGATCCCTTTGGGATTTTCAGGATTCCTTGAGGTCAACAGGCGGTGATCGAGGTCTTCTGGCCGAACGATACCGGAACGAAAGGTGTTAATACACGTCCCAACAACAAACTCAATTCAGCATGACTGGTCAGCTGCGGATCATCACAGGCATTGCCGCGATCGTGCTGGTCGCGGGCGCGGCGGCAGCCCTTGCCGTCGCCTGGCGGCCGCAGATTGCCGCCATTGCGCCGCCGCGGGCCGATACCTTCGACCCTGATCTGGTCAAGCGCGGCCGCGAACTCGCCGCGATCGGCAATTGCAACACCTGCCATACCGTGCAGGCCGGCGCGACTTATGCCGGCGGGCTCCCGGTTCCAACGCCGTTCGGCATCGTCTTCTCATCCAACATCACGCCGGATGCCGACACCGGCATCGGGGGCTGGCCGGAGGAGGCGTTCGTCCGCGCGATGCGCTCGGGCGTGGCTCGCGATGGCCAGCATCTCTACCCGACCTTTCCCTATGACCATTTCACCAACGTCTCGGATGCGGACGACCGGGCGCTGTATGCGTTCCTGATGACGCGGCAGCCGGTCCACGCGTCGCCGCCGGCGAATCAGCTTTCGTTTCCGTTGAACTATCGACTGCTGATCGCGGGGTGGAAGCTGCTGTATCTGCGCAGCGGCGATGCCCTTCAGGACTCGGCGAAGGGCGCGGAATGGAACCGCGGCGCTTATCTGGTGGAGGGGCTCGCGCATTGCGGCGCCTGCCACACGCCGCGTAACGCGCTCGGCGCCGAGCGGGTGAATGCGCAGTTCTCCGGTGGCGAGGTCGACAATTGGCACGCCTACGCGCTGAACGACACCTCGCACGCCCCGGTGCGGTGGACCGCCGATGCGCTCTACGCCTATTTGCGCCACGGATGGCAGGCCGATCATGGCACCGCGCGCGGGCCGATGGCTGAAGTGGTCGGTAATCTGGCGACGGTGCCCGACGGCGACGTGCGGGCCATCGCCGTGTACATGGCCGATATCTCGGGCGCGCTGGCGCCGGATCGCAAACGGCCAGCCGACGTCGTCGCACAATCGTCTTCGGATGATGCGGCACAGACCCATGCGGCCGGTGCGGCGATCTATGCCGCCGCGTGTGCCTCCTGCCATGAGGGCCGCCGGGCGTTGCCTTATGGTGGCGTCAATCTCGCGCTCAGCACGGCGATCGCGAGCCCCGACCCGCGCAACCTCCTCAATATCGTGTTGTCGGGCGTCGGCGCTATCGAAGGCGAGCGCAGCCCGATCATGCCGGGCTTTGCCGCCAGCATCGATGATACGCAGATGGTCGCGCTCACGGCCTATCTGCGCGAGCGGTTCGGCAAGCGGCCGGCGTGGGCCAATCTCGACAAGGCGGAGCGCGATGCGCGCGCGGTGCAGGCGACGTCGCTTGCGGCGCGCGACACGCCAGCGGAATCCAGACAGCGAGGCAAGCCATGATGACATTGAAGGTCAATGGCAGGGATCATCAGGTCGATGCGGAGGCGGATACGCCGCTGCTCTATGTGTTGCGCAATGATCTGGCGCTCAATGCCGCCAAGTTCGGCTGCGGGCTCGGGCAATGCGGCTCCTGCACGGTGATCGTCGACGGCAAGGCCGTGCTGTCCTGCGTCACGCCGCTGGTCCTGGTCGAGGGCAAGCAGGTGACGACGCTCGAGGGGCTCGGCACCGTGGCCACGCCGGCGCCGATCCAGCGCGCCTTCATGGAGGAGCAGGCGGCGCAGTGCGGCTACTGCATCGCCGGGATGATGATGCGCGCACAGGCGCTGCTGATGCGCAACCCGAAGCCGTCGGATGCGCAGATCCGTGCCGAGCTGGAGCCCAATCTCTGCCGTTGCGGCACCCATATGCGAATCCTGCGCGCGGTGCATCGCGCCGCCAGGTTGATGGATACGGCCGACGCCGCAAGCGACAGGAGCATCCGATGACCGCGCCGGTGGTTCTCGATCGCCGCAGCGTGCTGGCCGGCGGTGGCGCGCTGATCGTCAGTTTCTCGCTGCGCGGCGCGATCGCACAGGAGCAGAAGCCGCAGAGCCCCGCGTTGCCGGGCAGCCTGGCGAAATCGCCCAATCTGGATTCCTGGATCCGCATCGATGCCAATGGCCAGGTCACGGCCTTTACCGGCAAGGCCGAACTCGGCCAGGGATTCCGCACCGCGTTTCAGCAGATCGCGGCCGAGCAGCTCGATATTCCCTTCGATGCGCTGAAGGTGATCACCGCCGACACCAAACTCACGGCGAACGAGGGCTATACGTCAGGCAGCCATTCGATGCAGGACAGCGGCACGGCGATCCTGCATGCGGCGGCGCAAGCGCGTGCGCTGCTGGTGGCGGAGGCAGCAAGGCGTTTCGACTTGCCGCCCGACGGTCTGCGAACCGAGAATGCGGCCGTCATCGCTCCCGATGGACGGCGTCTGGGCTATGGCGAGCTTGTCGCCTCGGACATGTTGCACGTCCAGGCGCAACCGACATCGAGCCTGAAGGATCCGGCGGGCTTCAAGGTGATGGGCCAGCCGGTGCCGCGCGTCGACATTCCTGCCAAGGTCACGGGCGGCGCGGCCTATGTGCAGGACATGCGGCTTCCCGGCATGGTGCATGCGCGCGTGGTACGCCCGCCGAGCTACGGCGCGCAGTTCGTGGAATGCGACACGGCCGCGATCGAGAAAATGCCCGGCGTGATTCAAATCGTGCGCGACGGCAACTTCCTGGCCGTGGTGGCGGAGAAGGAGTTTTCGGCGGTCAAGGCCATGCACGCGCTGGCCGCGGCGGCGAAGTGGCGGGAGAGCGCGAAGCTGCCGAACCAGCACGATCTGGCCAACGTGCTGACCGCGCTGCCGTCGCAGGATTTCGCGATCTTGCAGCGTAGCGATCCCACGGTGAGCGGCGCGCGGTCGCTCGAAGCGACCTACACGCGGCCTTACCAGTCGCACGGTTCGATCGGGCCGTCCTGCGCGGTCGCGCAATTCATCGATGGCGCGATGACGGTATGGACGCACACGCAGGGCGTCTATCCCGACCGGCAGGCGATCGCCGAGATGCTCGGCATGGCGCCCGCCAGCGTCCGCCTGATCCATGTCGAAGGCTCCGGCTGCTACGGCCACAACGGCGCCGACGATGCCGCGGCCGACGCCGCGCTGATCGCCCGGGCGCTGCCAGGGCGCCCAGTTCGGGTGCAGTGGATGCGCGAGCAGGAGCACGGCTGGGAGCCCTATGGCCCGGCGATGGTGACGAAATTGAGCGCGTCGCTCACGGCCGACGGCAAGATTGCCGACTGGAATTTTGCGGTGTGGAGCAACACCCATTCGATGCGGCCGGGCGGCGCCGGCGCGCTGCTTGCGGCCCAGCACATGGCGCGATCATTCGCGGTGCCGGCACCAAAGCCGTTGCCGCTGCCGGAGGGGGGCGGCGACCGCAACGCGATCCCGATCTACAATTTTCCGAACGCGCACGTGATGCATCATTTCATCCCCGCGATGCCGCTGCGGATCTCCGCGATGCGCGCGCTCGGCGCCTATCACAACGTGTTCTCGACCGAGAGCTTCATGGATGAACTGGCCGCTCTCGCCGGCGCCGATCCGGTCGAGTTTCGTCTCAGGCATCTCGACGATCAGCGTGGCCGCGCGGTGGTCGTGAAGGCCGCGGAGGAATTCGGCTGGACGCGCGGACAGCAGCCGCCGCGAAATCGCGGCTACGGCTTCGCGTTTGCACGCTACAAGAATCTCGCCGCCTATTGCGCCATCGCGTCCGAGGTCGAGGTCGATCGCGAAACCGGGCGGGCCCGGCTGGTGCGCGCGGTCGCCGCCGTCGATGCCGGCCAGGTCGTCAATCCGGACGGCATCACCAACCAGATCGAGGGCGCGATCGTGCAGTCGACGAGCTGGACGCTCTATGAAAGCGTCACCTTCGACGAGACAAGGATCACCAGCATCGACTGGCAGACCTACCCGATCCTGCGCTTCAATGCGGTGCCCGACAGCATCGCCGTCCACATCATCAACCGTCCCGGCCAGCCGTTTCTCGGCAGCGGCGAGACCGGGCAGGGCCCGGCCGCCGCTTCGCTCGCCAATGCCATCGCGCACGCGACCGGCAAGCGGCTGCGCGACCTGCCGCTCAGCCGCAAGCGGATCAAGGACGCGATCGACGCGTAATGCGTGATGAGAACAGGTCGAATACCCAAAGCGACGGCGCTGCGCTCCCTCTCCCTGTGCTTACGGGGAGAGGGTTGGGGTGTGGGGTCTTCTCCGCGTGTAGGGTGATAGCTGCCTTTGCGGAGACTCCCCCTCACCCGGAACGCATCTGCCGATGCGTTCCGACCTCTCCCCGCCCACGGGGCGAGGTGAAGCAGAGGACTGTCCGATCCAAAGCAAATTCATTCTGGTCTTCAGGCCGACGGCGCGGGTGGCGCCGGGGGCGGCGTCATCGGCTCGACCTTGTAGGTCTTCGGTATATTGATCGGCTTGTAGGCCGGATCCTTCTCCATGCGTTCCAGCACCGAGGCATGGATGGTCGCGCCATCCGCAATCGGCCGCGGCTCGCCCATCGGCAGATAGAAGCCGAGGAAGGATTTCCGCTCCGGCCATTCCTTCCATTTGTCGCTCTTCGGAATCCATTCCAGGATTTCCCAGGCGGCGGTCAGCGAATTGTGCAGCGGAGCGGTCGCGCTCGGCGGCACATAGTCGTGCTTGTGCGGCGGCAACGGCATGCCCCAGGCGAGATGATCGATCAGCGCCTGATTCATGTGCAGCCCGGCCGCCTTGGCCTGCTCGAGCAGCCAGATCAGCGGAAACTTTGACGGTCCGCTCTGGTCCTCCGGATAGCCGCCGCCGACGTCGGAGTGCACGCCGGCAAACCAGACCTGGCTGATGTCTTGCTCCACCTCCGTCGCCGGATCGAATGGATCCGAGCGAAATTTCTGCGGCTCTATCCAGCGATTGAGCCGGAACATGCGCCTGCGCTCGTCGATTGAGATCGCCTGGCGGAACCGTTTGACGCTGGAATTGGTGCGGGTGAACAGCAGCGTCTGCAAGTCGAACAGGAAATTGTCCTGTCGCGGCACGATGATCGAGGCCACGGTGTCCCAGACCCCGACGAACTCGACGTCGATGTTGCGGCCGCCGGCAATCTGGCTGAAGTGCCAGGCTTCCTTCAACGGAGCATAGTCGAATGTGCCGTCGGACTTCTGGGCGTCGGAGCTGGCTTTCTTGTAGGTGCCGAAGGCGTAGCTCGCGAGGTCGAGCTGGTCGACGGGCAGAAGGCCCATCACATGGACGAAGGCCGCGAGCACGCGCACCGTGTAGGCACCGCGGCTGAAGCCGAACATCCAGACCCGGTCACCGGGCTCCCACGTTCGGCACAGGAACAGGTAGGCGCCGAGCGTGTCCTGGTCGAGACCGGCGCCGAAGGCCAGCCCGAACAGGCCGCGCATCTGCTGCTTGAAGCGGCCCCAGGCGTTTTGCAGGCCGACGGTGCCGAGGCCGGGATGATAATAGATCCGCTGTCGGTCATTCTTGTCGGCGACGCGGAACAACTTCAGCACGTTGGAGATATTGTCACCGATCTCGTTGCCGGTGCCGTCGCAGCAAATCACAATATCCTTCGGCATCCGTTGCCCCCGCGGCCGCCGTGAAAATTCGCGGTCTCTATGTACGGCAGAACGCGGTGAAAATTCAATCTCCAATTGAAGACGGTTCTATGGCGGCGGCGTGACCGCCGGTGGTGCCGGGACGCCGAAGCGCGATGCGCGTCGGCGTTGCCTGCCGTTGGATCGAATTGAACCTCGCCACGGCCAGCCAAGCTGCGCCAAGGACGGCGTCGCTTCAGCTCGCGGATGCCCGGCCATGAGAGATCCAATTCCGTTTGCGATGCTTTGGGCCGGCCGCCAATGGCGCTCCCAGAATTCAATTGCAACACTTCGGAAAAGATGGAAATCTGCTCGTCGATCATTGCTTTATGCGTCGACATTTCTCCCTTTCAGGGACTCCGCGGTGCACGCGATCATCTTTCCTGCGGCCTGCCGCCGCTTCCTCAACAACAACAGGAACAGGTCGGCATGAGCCCTCAAGCTCTCGTGACGGCCATTCTCTCGGGACTTGTGGTGGCGGCGTTCGGACTGTTCTGGTGGGTTGGCAGCTATTCCGATCGCGTGTTCGCAAGCAGGTTCCGCACCCGCTTTCCGGAGAAGACGCTGAGCTACACCGGCGACCAGCTTGGCGATCTGGTGCAGTCGGATTTGCGGATGAAGTATGTCTTTCCGATCCTGTTTCCGTTCGATCTGATCGTCATGTTGGCGCTGGCGGGCGCGATGGGCGCGGCGTCATCGCACTGGCTCAGCCGGATCTATCCGTCCGCGGCGTGGCTCGGCCTGGTCGTGCCGGCGGTGTACCTACTCAGCGATCTGATCGAGGATTGTCTCCTGGCATGGCTGCTGCTGCACGGCGACCCGCATGCGGCGGCGCGGTCTGTCTCGATCCTGAAGGCGATCACGACGATCAAGCTGGTCGGCATCTTCGCCTCGATCGCGCTGACACTGGCTGCGTTCGTCGGGTGGCTGTTCCACGGCGAGTCGCTTGCCATCTAAAGCGCGGCCGGCGGCCTACTGATAAGTCGCCACGATATCGGACACGGCGCGCTCGAGCTGGTGCGCAGTGGCGCATTGGCGCACGACGGTGCAAAAGGTCGCGTAGCGCGGCATCTCGGAATCGCCAAAGCCCCAGGCGAGCCGCCCCTCGGGATTGAGCCAGACCAGTCGCTTCGAGCGATCGGAGATCCGGCGCAAAATGTCGGCGCGCGGGTCGAGATTGTTGCTGCGGGCATCGCCGAGCACGATCACCGTGGTCTGCGGCGTCAGCGTACTCATGAACTCATTCTCGAAATCGACCAGCGAAGAGCCGTAGTCCGACGAGCCGAAGCCGACCTTGGACATGATCTCGGACATCGCTTCCTCCGGCGACTTCGATTCCAGGATCTTGCTGACTTCGATCAGGTGCGAGGAGAAGGCGAAGGAGCGGACATCGTCGACCACCTCGTGCAGCGAGTGGATGAGCAGCAGAAAGAAGTCGGATACTTGCGCAACGGAGCCCGAGACGTCGCACAGTGCTACGATCTTCGGTCGGTCGCGATGCTTGCGCTTCCATGCCGTGAGGAAGGGCACGCCGCCCCAGGCCGCATTCCGGCGGAGCGTGCGACGGACGTCGAGATGGCCGCGGCGCTGGCGTTTGCGCGGCTTCGAGTAGCGCTCGCGCAGCCGGCGCGCGATCTGACGGATGAGGGCGCGCATCTCGGCGACCTGGCGCCGCTCGATGCGGGCAAGCGGCGCATTGCGCAGGATCTCGTTGCGGAGATTCTCCGTTTCCTCGCGCCCGTACAGCAGCAGAGCCTGCGAGACCGCATCGCGAACGGTGCCGCGCAGCCCGTTGAGCGCCTCCTGCAGCCGTTCGGCGAGCGCGGGATTGCGCGTGGTCAGGTCGTCGATGTCGTCGCGCAGGCGCTGGAGGCCCATGGCGTCGAGGATGCGGCTGGAGAAGATGCCGCGCTGAGTGGAGTAGCGGATGTCTGGCAGCGAGGCGGCGCCGGAGGCGTTGGCGATCGCGCTCGATATCGCGGAGCGATCCTGCGACAGCAGCATCTGCGCCAGCGGCCCGACATTCTCGCTGGCGCCGTCGTCCGACACATCGCCATGCTCGTCGGCCGACGGGTTGGCGTCGGATTCGCTGCCGTCGTCGGTCTTGCTCTGCTCCGCGTTCTCCTGCTGCGGCTCGGGCTGGCTGAAGAACAGATCGAAGCATTCGCCGAGTGCGCGCTTCTCGTCCTGGGTCTTGGCCAACGTCAGCAGGAAGGTGTCGCGCAGGATATCACGATCGGCAAAGCCGACCTGGGCGACCGCCCGCATCGCATCGATGCTTTCGGCGGGCGAGACCCGGACCCCGGCTCCCCGCGCCGCACGAAAGAAGCGATGCAGGTTCTCGCGCATGTTCTAAAGCGCGATGAAATTGGATTGAATTGTCATCGCGCTTTAGCTCCTTCCTTGAGCATGGTCTGATCGGAAAACCGCTTCACACTTTTCCGGATCATGCTCTAGCTGAACACGCCCTGGCGCGACGCCTTGGCGATGAAGGACGAAATCTGGGGCGTCGCGGCCTCGATATCGGTCTCGTATTTCAGGAGGACGTTGAGTGTGTCCTTGACGATCTCGGTGTCGAGCTCGGAAGCCTGGAGCAGCACCAGCACGCGCGCCCAGTCGATGGTCTCGCTGACCGACGGCAGCTTCTTCAGATCCAGCGAGCGGATCTCGTGGATGAAGCCGACCATCTGCCGGCGCAGCGTCTGGGAGATGCCGGGCACGCGGCTTTCGACGATGCGTTCCTCGAGGCGCTGCTCGGGAAAGCCGATATGCAGATGCAGGCAGCGCCGCTTCAGGGCGTCGCCGAGATCGCGCTCGCTGTTGGAGGTGAGGATCACGGTCGGCGGCGTGACGGCCGACACGGTTCCGAGCTCGGGGATCGTGACCTGGAAGTCCGAGAGGATTTCCAGCAGCAGCGATTCGAACTCCGCATCCGACTTGTCGATCTCGTCGATCAGGAGCACGCAGCCGCCCGGCTGCTCCAGTGCCTGGAGCAGGGGACGCGGCTCGACGAACTCCTTGGAGAAGAACACGTCGCCGAAATCGTGGAGCTGATCCAGCGCCGCATGCAGCGTCTGCGCGCCGCCGAGAACCTCGCCGAGCTTGTCCTTCAGGATCTGCGTGTAGAGAAGCTGCTTGGCGTATTTCCACTCGTAGAGAGCCTTGGCCTCGTCGAGGCCCTCGTAGCATTGCAGGCGGATCATCTTCATGCCGCGCCAGGCCGCGATCGCCTTGGCGAGTTCGGTCTTGCCGACGCCCGCGGGGCCCTCGACCAGGATCGGCTTCTCGATCTGCTGCGACAAATAGACGGCGGTCGCGATCTGCCGGCTCGCGATATAGCCTTGCGCGGCGAGGCCGCTCTCCACTGCCTCGATCGAGGCGGTGGGCCTGGTATCAGCCACGAGGATCAGCTCCGGATTTGCCTTGAACTCGGACCTGTTCTGCGCTCGTTGCCGGCAAAGCACAAGGCTCGTTTGGCCCGCAAAGGCATGGGGTTAGCGCATGGTTCCGGGGTATTTCCGCCAAGCGCAATACGGGCTACGCTTGTTAGCGTGTAGTTCGAACCTCCCCTTGAAAAGGGGAGGTCTTTTTGCTCGCCAGAGCAAAGCGGGTGGGGATCTGCTCTCTCAATCAACACCGGCGTCGGCCGACCCCCATCCCGACCTTCCCCCTTTCAGGGGGAAGGAGAAGAATCTCGTAGCCCGGCTACCGTCAACCCGAACAGCTCTTCACGAAATCCTTGCGCTGCGGGCCCGTGATCTTCTGGTCGATCGCCTGCTTCAGGCAGTCGAGATGCGCCTGCGCCATGCAGAGCTGCATCTGGTCGTGCCGCTCCTGACCCTTCAGCGCCTTCGCCGCGCTCTGGCAGGCCGCGCGCTTCGCGCCGGGCACGGGCGCCGCCGTCGACGCGCTCTGTTGCGCGGGAGCTGCCGCCGGCGCTGTTGCGGGGGCCGGCGTTGTCTGCGCGAGCGCTGCAGCCGAGATCAGCAGCGAACCAGCCGAGACAAGGGCGACGACAAGACGTTTCATGGGAAGTGCCTCCGCAGGCATGATCCGGAGAAGCGGACGTCGGTTTTCCGGAACGTCATGCTCAGACCAGGAAAGGGGTCACGATGCGATCGCGCCGTGACCCGGGGGAGGCCGACAATTAGAAGCCGCCGCGTGAATGCGGCATGAATAGGCGCGTAGCCCGCTTCACCTCAGCGTGAGGCCGGTCGCGGCTTCAAGCTCGCCGATCGCCTGCGCGGCACTCGTGACCTTGATCGTCGTCATGCCCATCTCGCGCGCGGGCTTGAGGTTGACGCCGAGATCGTCGAGATAGACGCAGTCCTTCGGATCGACCTCCAGCGTCTCGACCATCATTCGGTAGATGCGCGGGTCGGGCTTGCGCAGTCCGATCTTGGCGGATTCGATGACGTGATCGAACAGCACCATCACTTCGGCGATGTAGAGGGAGCGTCCCGTCATGCTGCCGATGGCGTTCGCCGGCAAATTGTTGGTGATGCAGCCGGTCTTGAAGTTCGCCTTGATGCGCTTCAGCGCCTCGACCATCTCGGGGCGCAGGTCGCCGGAGAGCAGCGGCAGCACGTCCTTGCCGCGCACCTCGGCGCCGAGCGCCTTCGATTCCGTAGCGAACAGCGCGTCGAACGCCTCGATATCGACCTCGGCCCGCTCGAACTTGGCCCAGGCGTTCTCCAGATGGTTGGCGGCGTTGGTACGCCGGATGATGTCGATGGGCAGGCCGCGCTCGGTCTCGAACCGCGTGAACGCCTCGAATGGTGAGCTCGTCAGCACGCCGCCAAAATCAAAGATCACAGCCTCGATCGTCAAAGTGTCGACCATCAAAGTCCTGCCCGTTGCAAAGCGGCGGCTTCGCCTCGGATCGTCCGGCCGACTGCAGGACAACAGGGAAACGCGCGTCCAGCCTTCTTTATTGGAATTGCCGCCGATCAGGCAAGCCGCCAGTTCGCGGCAAAATCCGCCACGCGGAACCAGCTCACCAGACCATCGGCACCAGACGATAGCGCACCCGCGCGAGATACTCGGCATAGCCGTCGAGCTCGGCAGTGAGCATCCGCTCCTCCATCAGCGACCGCAAGCCGAGCAGCGCCGCCATGATAGGCACGATGGCAAGGCCATACCACGATCCCAGCAGCAGCGGCGTACCGACATAGGTCAGGAGGCCGCTGGCATAGATCGGATGCCGCACATAGGCGTAGGGTCCGGTGGTCACCGCAGCATGCCCGCGCTCGCGCTGGATCTTCACGACCGGCGCGGCGTAGCTGTTTTCCCGGTAGGTCCGGTAGACGATGTAGAACGATGCCGCGATCATCACGGCGCCGGCGCATTGCAACCAGAAGGGGACGAGCGATGTCTGGTAGCGGACTGCGTCGAGCGCCATCAGCGGCAGCCATGTCAGCCACAACAGCGGCATGATCGTCGTGATGACGCGGTCCCAGCCCGCCTGGTCGCGCGCGGTGCGCCGCTCTGCCAGCAACCCCGGATCGTGCCGGGCGAGCCAGGCTTCGGTGATCAGCCCGCCGATCGTGATCTCGACCAGGAACGTCCAGGCGCCGGCCCATCGCAGCGTACCGGCCGCGAGAAACAGGAATGTGCCGAGGCCCACACATGTGAAGGCGGCGCGGCGCAGATTGATGCGAGGGGGACTGCCGTTCTCGTTCATGTTTCTCTCCGGCGAACGGCAACGGCCGCGCCGCCGGATCGGGCGGGCCGTTGCGTGCGTGGTTGCGGATCGCGGCCTGCTCGGCGCGCAAAGCCGATTACGGCCTGCGCGTCCAGTTTCGCGCCTGTCCGGAATAGACCTTGCTCGGCAGCGCGCGCGCCGCGGGATCGAGCAGGATCTTCATCGCGGTGTTGAGCCGCTCCTCCGAATGCGGCGAGCCATCATGGCGCATCTGCTGCGGAGCCCCCGGGCCCTGCGGCGGCGCCAGATAGGTCGGCGTCGTCGGCGGAGTGGGGGTGGTGGCGATCTTCGGGCGGGCGACCAGAGCGGCCTCCATCGGGCGCCGCGCCTGGGCCATGCGTGACGCTGCGGAAGGTGCTTCCGCTGGTGGCGGCGAGGCGGCGCTGTCGGATCCGGATTTGCGGGGCGGTTTTGCCATGGCATCGGCTCCATAGGTTCGGTGATGACGACGACGTCAGGATTTGTCTTCGTCGGATGTGGTGCGTTTGGCGATGATCGGGTTGCGGTCGCTGATCGCGGCGATCAGCGAGGCGTGGCTCACCACTGACGACACGACGATCTTGCCGGATGGCTCGATCCGGCGACCGTTCTGCTGCTGTTGCTGTGGGCTCCTGGCGGTGGATTTCTGCATCATGTCGGCCTCCTCGAGGATGGGTGGGGCCCGACATCGCCGGGCCCCGAGTTTGGCGATCAGATGCCGAAAGCACCGAGGACGCCCGGCAGCGCCTGCGCGACGCCGCCGAGGATTTCGCCCCAGCCCTGCGGGTTGACCGACCCGTTGGTCGCCACGTCGGCAATCCGCTTCGGTCCGCGCTCGATGCCCTCACACTGGATCGGGCTACGCACGCTGCCGAAGGTCTCAAAGTCGTTCCTTGCGTACATGTTCAGCTCCTTCTTTCGGTTTGAATTGACGGCAACTACGGGAGGTGGACACCGACCGGGGCAGCCGTCGCTGGACGTCGCCCAGGGGATCGCTCATCGCGTCGATCCCCTGGACCACGTGACGCATTCGCGCCACGTTCTGATCTCCTCCGGACGCAGAGGAGCAATCGCGTCAATAGACCTGCCACTGCCGCAGCGGTCCGACCGCCACCGGCACCACGTCGCTCACGTCGATCGTGTACTGATAGACTTCGCGCGCCTGGGTCAGGACCTGGGTCGGATTGAAGAAGCGGTAAGTCACGTCGTGACAAACCGAGTCCGGGCGGCAGATGACGCTCTGGTCGACCTCGACGGTATCGAGCCGCAAGCCCTTCTTGGCGACGTCGGTAAAGATCTTCCGCGTGTTGTAGGCATTCATCGCGGAATAGTTCAGCGCGCGATCCTGCGGCGAGAGGCCGACATTGCGGAACTCGTTGTAGATCCGCTCGAGGAAGCCTTCCGCGCCGGCCGGCCAGGTGTCGGGATCGGGTCCGAACAGCGTGTAGAGATCCCACTGGTAGAAGCCGCGCCAGTCGGTCACCAGCGTCGGCACCACGGTCCCGTTCAGGAGCTTGGTCGTGTTGGCGCTGTCGACCCAGCCGGCCATCGAGATCCGCGCAACGCCGCCGCGCGGCGGGAAAGCCGGCGGCGTGGTCGGCGGTGTATCGTCGCCGCCGCGCGCTGCCGGTACCACGGTTCGGGTGTTCGATGGATCGTCATGCGAGACCTCCTGATGCCAGAGCGCCAGGATCAGCGCGGCGAAGAATCCGAGACCGAACACATCGAGCGGCTTGACCGCATAGATCGGGATCGAGTCGATCGTCATCGTCCAGATGATGGCATCGGCATCCGGGAAGTTGTTGCCGGATCCGCTCGGTGTCGCGCTCTCGCCTTCGGCCTGGTTCAGCAGATAGCGCGCCATGATCGCCGGATTGTACGGCGCCGAGGTATCGCCGGAGCGGTCGCGCTCCGGCCCGAACGCCGGATCGCCGCGTCCGATCAGGCTGTCGCGCCAATTGGCGATGGCCTGCACGAAGTAGTCGAGGCGCGCCTCCTTGCCGAAATCGTAGAACAGCCGGCCGATCGGGAACGCGAGCTGTCCGGTGGATTCCGCCGCGGCGCCCTGCGGACGCATGCCGCCGCCACAGCCGCAGCTCTTCTCGCTGGTACGAACCGCGGGGGCTTCGTACATCGGCAGCGCCTGCGGCATCGCGACGGGAAGCGCGTTGCTCGGCATCAGCGCAGGCAGCTGCTGCGGCTGCAGCCAGGCCTGCGGCATCATGCCGGCCGCCGGCATCGCCATCTGGGGCATCATCATCGGCGGCATGACGATCTGCGGTGCCGGCGTCGGCATCCAGACCAGGTCGCCGCCCGCATGGGGGGCGTGAAACGGATAGGGCGCCGGCGCCGCGATCGGCGCGGCGGCGACGCCGTGATCAACGGGCGCGGCCGCAGGCGCTGCGGGCGCAGCAGGCTGCGCTTCGCTCGGCATGATCCCGGCGCTGCTGCGCAGGACCGAGCCGTCCGGCCCGAATATGCGCGGAGCCGATGGTGCAGACATTGCTGATAGATCTCCCATGGAACCCTCTCTGGTTGCAGTTGGCTGAGCGGCGGATGACGGTTGGACGAAAGGGCGCGCGGACACTCCCCGGAAGAGGGGAGACGCGGCCGTAGCACCCGACGGCATGACGGCGTCCGCCTGCTCGCCAAGCAGGGCGGCGACAGCCGCGGGAATATCGAGCCGTCCGGCGAGGCAGCGCGAGGCGCTGCCGTCGCTGCGGCAGGGCACTGCGCTTTCGAGCAGCGCAGCACGGACGGCTTGCGGATCGGCCTTGCGTCCGGTCTGGCGCAGGCACGAGAGCAGCAGAGCGACGACGCCGGTGACGATCGGCGCTGCGAAGCTCGTTCCGGAACGCAGGCTGATATTGCGGACCGGCGAGGCGCCGGCGATGTTTTCGCCCGGCGCGAGGATGCCGTTCTCGAGATAGGCGTCGCCGAAATTGCTGAAGGGCAGCGGATTGCCGGCCGGATCGCACGCGCCGACCGCAAGCACCGAAGCGAGGCTGCCCGGCACCTGGACGCAGCGGCATCCGTCATTGCCTGCGGCGGCGACGATCAGCTTGCCGGCGCGCTCGCAGGCGCGGACCGCGTCGACCAGAATGCGGTCGGCCTGGCCGGTCGCGGATTGCTGGCCGCTACTGATATTGATGACGTCGGCGCCGGCGGCGAGCGCCTGGTTGATCGCAAGTGCCAAGGTGCTTTGCGAGGACGGCTCGATCTGCCCGGAGGTGTCCTCGCGATAGATCGAGAAGACGGTCGCGTTGCAATTCGGCGCGACGCCGAGCACCGGGCTGCCGGGCGTACCCATCAGGACGCTCGTGACATGCGTGCCGTGCTCGGACTGGATCATCGGCGAGGCCGGAGCGACGAACTCGCCGCCCCTGGCGACGCGGGCCTGCCTGAGCGAAGGATGATTGAAATCGACGGGGCCGTCGATGATCGCGATCTTCACCGCGGGGTCGCCGCCCAACGTTCTCTGCCACAAGGCAGCCAGGCCAGCGATGTCGGCAACTGGATTCATGAAATCAATCCCGACTGATCTGCCCGCAAATCCGTGCAGCCGATCCGTCTTCCGCGGCAATTTGCTTTCACGCAGCGAACCAGCAGAACGGCATGTCGTTGCGTTGGAGCAGTTGTGGCAGCTGTGACGCGAAAGGCCTATTCGCCGCGGCGGATCAGAAAGGATCGAGCCGACGATACGGATCGATCGGTCCATGAGATCGATCCTGCATCTCGAACAATCGATCGAAGGGTTTAGTCGGGACCAATCCCACCGCACGATTGTGCGCGCCTGGGCAGACATGCGCGTGCATTTGCGCGCAGGTGCGCGAACGGGACTGCGCGTCGGCCGAACACGGAATTCAGGATGTTGATGTCAGTCGAGCTCGCGGGACCGATCGGGGATCGCTGCCGATGATGCGATCCACGGCGCTTCGCGCACCCGTCGCATCGCCTGTGCCCTGCGCGGCAGGCCGAGTTTCTGCAGCACGTGATGGACGTGGTGCTTGACCGTCGCAAGGCTGAGATTGAGATCGCGCGCGATCTCCTTGTTCGACATGCCTTGTCCGATCAGCTTGAGAACCTCGCCTTCGCGGCGCGTCAGTCCCTGGTCCGCGTCGATCGTATCCGTCTGACGTTCCATGCAGAACAGCGCGCGTAGCAGGCCGCCGGAAATCTCGGCGCTGCAGGCGAGCCGACCCGATGCCACGTCCGACAGCGCGCGGCAGAGCTCATCGAAGCTGGCGTTCCGGGAGATGTAGCCGCTGAACCCGGCCCGGCCACAGCGGACCACGTCGCGCCGGTCCTCGTTGAGGCCGAGCGCCACCAGCGCGACATCCGCATGCTCGCTCGCGATCACGCGCACTTCATCGAGATCGATGCCCTGTGTGACGTCGATCAGAATGACATTCACGCTGCCGGCCTCGAGGGTCTCGCGCAGGCCGGCGAGATCGGACACCGCCGCCGCAATCGCAAACTCGGCGTGGTTCTGGAAACTCGAGGTAAGCCCCTCGCTGAACAGCCTGATCGGCGTGACGATCGCTATCCTCATATTATCCTCTAACTCAACGAAATGGCGGATGGAACGCCGTGTTGAGATCAACGGCACCGGCATCCAGAAAGTCATGAAGGTAAGTATGCGATATGCTGCCGGAGGTTGTATTCGTATCGCGCCGAAATTACGGCTCCGATGCAGGCGATCAAGAGACGCAGTTCACATTCGAACATCGTCGGGCCGCGCGGCGCGCGATCCGAGGTGTTGCGTATCGCGACAAGACGTCGATGTGTGGCGCCGGCAAGCGATGGCGGTGCTGAATTCCGGCGGCGACTTCAACGGCGTAGTGATCGACGCCTAGATATTTAGACAATTGACGCGTGCAGGCCTGGATGCTCTGTACAATATTGCGTGTTCTCCAGAGCCTGGTGCGAGCGACGCAATGCCGCGCCTCGAATGGGCTCAATTCCGATGCCGACCGACAGGGTTCCATGACGAGCGTGATTCGAGCGACAGCTTTTCTCAGCCTGTTGGCGGCGACGCCGGCGCTGGCCATCGTCGGCGGCGGCGCGCCGTCGACGGATGGCGTTGCACGCTCCGTCGTCACCATCGTCGGATCGCGGGGCAATTTCTGCACCGGCAGCCTGATCGCCCCGAGGCTGGTGTTGACAGTCGCTCATTGCGTGCAGCCCGGCGCCGACTACAAGATCGTCGATTATGGCGCGGACAGGCAGCCGAAGCTGCAGGACGTCAGGACGGTTGCGATCCATCCCGGCTTCCGGATGCAGGCGATGGCCAATCATGTCGCGACCGCCGATGTCGCACTGCTGCAGCTCGCGGCGCCGGCCGCAGGCAAGGTGCCCGCCGCGCTCGGCATGCCAAACATTCCGATCCAGGTCGGCGGCCGCTTCACCATCGCAGGCGTCGGCGTCACCGTGCGCGGTGACGGCAAAAGCGGCGGCGCCACCCGCGTCGCCGGCCTGATCGCGAGCGGCAAGCCCGGCACGTTGCAGATCCGTCTCGTCGATCCGGTCGGGCAGGGCGTGCGCGACGGGCTCGGGGCCTGCACCGGCGATTCCGGCGCGCCGGTGTTCGAGGACAAGCAAGGCGGCCCCGCAATCGTCGGCGTGGTGAGCTGGTCAACGGGACCGAACGGCGCCGCCGGCTGCGGCGGCATCACCGGCGTGACGCCGCTGACACTCTATCGCGACTGGGTGATGCAGACCGCGCGGCAGTGGGGTGCGAGCTTCTGACGACGGTTGTCATTGCCGGGTTTGACCGGCAATCCATCCGGAAACGACTTACTTCTGATGATGAATGCGCGGGTCAAGCCCGCGCATGACGATTGAGCCTAATGCCCCGCCGCCTTGTTCGCGGCGGCGTTGTTCAGCACGATCAGGGCATCGACGGCCACGCCCGTCCTGGTGTTGATCAGGAACGGGTTGACGTCGATCGAGGCGATCCGGTCACCGGCATCCGCGATCAGGTTGGAGAGGCCGACCAGCGCCTTCACCGCCGAGGCCTCGTGCAAGGCCGGCCTGCCGCGATAGCCCCTCATCTTGACCCCGGCCTTGGTCCTGGCGATCAGCTCCTTGGCCTCGGCGGCGTCGAGCGGCGCGCCGGCGAGCGCGACGTCCTTCATCAGCTCGATGTCGACGCCGCCGGTGCCGAACAGCACGACAGGCCCCATCTCGGCATCGAGGGAGGCTCCCACCACGAGCTCGAGCTCGGCCTTGACCTGCTGTGCGATCAGGATGCCGTCGAGCTTCGGCTTGCTCTTCAGCTTCTTGACCCGCGCCGTGATGTCGGCGAACGCCTTCTTCACCTCGGCCGCGCTGTTGAGGTTCAGCACCACGCCGCCGATGTCGGACTTGTGCAGGATCTCGGTGCTGACGACCTTTGCCACGACCGGGAATCCGATCTGCCTGGCGATCTTCACAGCCTCGGCCGCGGTCTGCGCGACCTCTTCCTTTCGAGATCGGGATGCCGTAAGCCTTGAGGAGCCTCTTCGAGGCGACTTCGTCGAGCGCGGCGCCGGTCGCCGATTTCAACGTCTTCTCCAGCACGGCGCGCGCGGCGGGCTTCGAGCTCGATACGATGTCGGGCACCTCCTTGCGCAGTTTTGCGTAGTCGAGCAGCGACTTGATCGCGGTCACCGCACGATCCATGCCCTGCATGACCGCAAGATGCGGCAGCGACTTGCGCAAGCCCTTGGTGAACTCGGTGAATCCGATCGACATCGCGCTGATATAGATCACCGGCTTGCCGGCCTGCCCCGCCATCTCGTTGACGATGCGCAGATTGCGCTCGCGCAGCTCGTGCGGCGCTTTCGGCAGCTCGGCATCGACGATGACGATGTCGATATCGGGGTCGTCGATCATCAGCTTGATCGACTTCATATAGACGGAGGGATCGACGACCGCGGCAAAGCCGGCGTCGAGCGGATTGCCGACGATCGAGCCGGGACCGAGCATCTTGGCCAGCTCCTCCGAGGCGTTCGGACTCAGCGGCGCGAAGTTCAGCCCGGCAGAATAGAACGCGTCGATCAGAAGGCCGCGCTTGCCGCCCGATAGCGACACCGCCGCGAGGCGATTGCCCTTCGGCGAATCGGCATGCACGAAGCATTCGGTGGTCTCGATCAGCTCGTCGAGCCCGCCGACCCGGATGACGCCTTCACGCGTTGCGATGGCATCGAACGTCTCGATCGAGCCCGCGAGCGCGCCGGTATGCGCCATCGCCGCGGCGCGGCCGCCCTCGGATGCGCCGAGCTTGAGCGCGATCACGGGCTTGCTCGCGGCGCGCGCCGCCTTGCAGGCGTCGCGGAACGCCTTGGTGTTGCGCACGCCTTCGAGGTAGACGACGATCACCTTGATGCTCGGATCCTCGGCGAAATAGCGCATCAGGTCGGGCGTCTCGAGCCCGGCCTCGTTGCCTGTCGTCACCATGTAGCCGACCCCGACGCCGCGATCCTCCAGCGTCTGGCGGATCGCCATGACGATCGCGCCAGATTGCCCGGCGATCGCCACCGCGCCTTGTTCCATGGTGACGATTCGATCGTCGATGTTGGTGAAGAGCCTTTCGCCGGCGCTCAGATTGCCGAGGCAGTTCGGGCCGGTGACGGCAAGGCCGGTCTCCTTGATCGCCTGCTTCAGCTCGACCGCGAGGCTCTGGCTTTCGTCATCCTGCAATTCGCTGAAGCCTGAGGTGACGATGGTGGCCGATCGCGCCCCGGCCACGGCGGCGTCGCGGATCACCTGCACGGCGAAGCGCGCCGGCACCAGCACCAGGACGTGATCGGGCTTCTCGGGAAGGCTCGCAAAATCCTTGTAGCAGGGGACGCCCCAGATGGCGTCGCGCTTGGTGTTGACCGGATAGAGGCCGCCCTCGAAACCGTATTTGACCAGATTGTTCCAGATGCGCTCGGCATAATTGCCGGGCTTGTCGGTTGCACCCACCAGCACGATGTTGCGCGGGTGCAGCATGGCGTGGATGCCCTTAACGATGTCGCTGGCGTCAGCGGGCGGCGCCCATTCGTGGGACACATGAGACGCGGTGCTTGCGAAAGCTTCCATAGAGCCTGCCCTTATCCTTGTTGTCTTTGTTTCCTCTGGCCACGGCGGATCACCGTGAGGCGCGCGATTTTTCATTGTTTTTATGGCGAGGGAAAGGGGGTAGCAACTCATGCTGGCGCAGGTCAGGGCACCGCGCGCAATATCCCGGCAGGCGCAAAATTGATTGCCTATCAGGAACCCGATTCGCGCGCGTGCGAATCCGTTTCGATCAAGGTCGCGTGCAGCAAGTAGCGCTCAGGGCCTGCCGTCAGCGCGTCGAACGGCCAGCAGGTCGACAGCACCAGTTCATACCGGTCAGTAGTCGGATCGATGCCGGATTGATCGAATCGGACCACCGAGCTGCGATCGGCCCGATAGCGAAGCATCTTGCCGTCGCTTCGCGTGACGTCGATCTCGTCACCGATTGTGACATCCCTGAGAAAGCGAAAATGCGTGTCGCGGTGCGCGGAATAGACCGCGACGCCCCGCTCGCCGGCATCGACGGTCTGCTCGACATGGCCGGGGCCGAACGCCAGTGCCTGGCCGCTGCTGCCGGCAAGCACGGTCGCGGAGGCGTGCAGGCGCTTGACCTCGATCCGCGCGACCGGCCAGGTGTCGGCCCAGGACCACGGCTTCACCGCCTGTCCCGTCGCAACGCTCCGGTCGAACGCCCGCTCCAGCAGCACCTGCGCGAGCCATGCCTTGGCGTGGATGTAGGCGCCGTCGCCGAACAGGATCACACCGATGAGAGCGAAGGCGAGGGATGGGACGAAGCGGGGCATTGTTGCGCCTGTTGCTGTCATTCCGGAATGGTCCGAAGGACCAGACCCGGAACCTCGAGATTCCGGGTTCGATGCTGCGCATCGCCCCGGAATGACATTGCGAGTTGAGGAAGAGTTGCGCGCGCGGCCCTTGGGGGACGGGTGGGAAGGCCGCGCGCGCGCTTGAAGGAGGAGGTCGGGGGGCACCTCCTCCTTTCATCCGACGTCATTGGGGCGACGTCTGACGCCGGTTGATCATCAGGAGGAGAAGGCTCACCGTGAGCAGGATCACGCCCGCGATCATCTTCAGCTCCGCATCAGTCGCGGTCTTCGGCAGCTGGATCGTGCCGGGACCTTGTGTGGGGACCGGTGACCGCTTCAGCGCAGCGAGCTGCAGCTTGCCGTCGCCGGCGTCGGCGCGACGCTCGCCCGGTACGGCCGGCAGACTCGGACGCTCGCCGAACACCTTCGCAAAATCCCAGCCGGCGGGCAGGTTGAGCGGCAGCTCGGAGAGTTTCAGCGGCTCGCCCTCGGGACGGCTCGGCGTCTTGTCGACCGCGACAAGGCTGGTCAGCCGCGTGACGAACTGATGCTCCAGCGCCAGCGCGAGGATGGTCTTGTCGGCGTCCTCGGCGCTCTGCTGCCGCGTGGTGCGCGCCACCTCGGCATCGGCGATCTTGCGGCGCGCCCAGAGCTTCGACAGGCCCTTGCCTTCAGCGGCGCTTTGCAGCGGCAGCGTCACCGACCAAGGGCGGTCGCCGATGCGTCCCTTGATCTCGAGGGAGCCCGCGAGCTGGTCGAGCCTGGCCGCCAGCACCAGCGGCTCGTCGCGGTAGACGTCGGGCAGTGCCGACGGCGTCAGGTCGGCCGTCGCCTCGGAGAATTTCGCGGAGAGATTCGTCACCACCGGATTCTCCAGCTTGGCGAACAGGCCGCGCATGCGTTCCTCGACCTGCTCAACCGAACCGATGTGGGTGAAGGCGCCGCGGCCGAGCTCGGCGGCGCGCGTCATCAGGTAGGTGTTGGGCGCCGAGCCAATGCCGACCATGAACACGCGCGAACGGCCGCGCATGGCCGTGATCGTCTCGAACAATTGCTGCTCGTTGCCGATCGCGCCGTCGGTCAGGAACACGACCTGGCGGACGTAATTGGCGTCGCCATGGCTGGTGTCGGAGAGCGCAGCGCGCATCGCCTGTACCATCTCGGTGCCGCCGCGCGCCTGCAAGGCGCTGACGAACGCCGTCGCGCTGCCGATATTGGCGCTGTTGGCCGCGACCGGCGACGGGAACAGCACGTCCATGGTGTCATCGAAACGGATCACGTTGAAGCGGTCATTCGGCTGGAGGCGGCCGAGGGCATAGAGCAGGCTCGCCTTGGCCTGAACGATGGAGGTGCCGCCCATCGAGCCGGAATTGTCGATCACGAACACGACCTCGCGCGGCAACGTTTTCTGTTGCGCCTGCTCGACCGACGGCGGAGTGACGAAGGCGAGCAGGTAATCGGCATCGCCGACATGCTCGCGGAACAGGCCGACCGACGGCGCCATCCCGGCGGCCGGCTTCCAGGTCAGCTCGAAATCACGGTCGGCCGGCACCGGGCCTTCGGCGAGCTTGACGACGCGCGTGGTGCTGTCGGGGCTCTCGATCTTGACCTGGTGGAAATGGCTCTTCACCTCGCCGAGCGGAAAGCCGGCGTTGAGGTGCACCGTGACGTTGGTCGGATTGACCGGCGCATTTTCCGCCGGATCGAGCACTTCGCGCGCAATGCGGTCGCGGTCCGGCACGGGATCGGTGGTGGTGGCGCCCCAGCCGTTGCCATCGGCGCGGAGATCGACGCTCTGCACGATCGGCGCCGGATTGTAGCGCGGGGCGACCACCAGCGGCACGCGGAGCGAATATTCGTCGCCGGCCTGATGCACCGGCTCCTGATACTCGATCTGCACCAGCACGGTCTCGCCGGGACCGATATTGGCGACCGAGTTGGTAAAGATGTTGGGCCGCTCTTGCTCGGTGAGCGCCGCCTTCTGGCCGGCGCTTCGTGCCTGCTCGTAGATCGCGCGGGCTTGCTGCCGCTCCTTGATGTCGCCGACGATGACGTGGTCGCCGACCACCATCTTCAGCGTGTCGACGGCACCATTGGCTGCGAGCGGATAGACATAGGTGGCCGCGACCCAGTCCCTGGTCGGATTGCGGAACAGTTGCGTGACGCGGGCGCGCAGCGTCGGGCCCGATACGGTGATGTCGACGTCGATGCCGAGCCTGGTCGCGTCGGCATAGCCGTCGTCGGTCTTGAACAGCAGCGAGCCGGAACGCGCATCGCTCGGCCGCAGCACCACCTGTCGCGGCAGTTCGGCCGACCACACCGGATCGAAACTCACGAACAAGGCCGCAAAGCCGATCACCAGCGCGGCCACACCTTCCACCAGAAAGAACAGCACAATGCGCATCCTGCGCGACAGGCGGATCTGCGGGCTGCTGTCACATGCATCGTAAATCGTCATTTTCGTCACTCCCGAGCGAGGCTTTCGCTGCCTCGCGATCATGGAGAACGGCGGTTTTGGCGCGAGCAGAATGATCGGCAATGATTGGCCGCCGTCCGGCGCGGCCCGCCGCCGGCTGAGGCGGGTTTGTGCGGTTTGGTGATGGATTGTCCGGTCTGCTAGACTGCGCGGAATCAAGGGGAACCGGGCAGGAATCTGGATGCCGACGCCTGACAAGCAGCTATCCGCCGAGCAGAGCCAGCAGGTCGCGGAGACCATCCGCGAGGAAATCGCGCGCCGCCGGATCTCCCGGCAGGCCCTGGCCGAGCAGGCCAAGCTCAGCCTGTCGACGCTGGAGAAGGTGCTCGGCGGCCGCCGGCCGTTCACGCTGGCGACGACGGTTCGGCTCGAGCAGGCGCTAGGCGTCTCCTTGCGCAAGCTGCCGGAGGCGATCACGGTGGCCGCACCTGCCAATGGCGGGATCGCACCCGACAGCCTCGGATCCTATTCGCGCCGCGCGGTGGCACGGATCGAAGGGACCTACATCACGGTGCGTCCGTCGTTCGGCGAGCAGGGCGCGCTCTACGCCTATCGCACCGAGATCGCCTGGGACGAAGCGGCGTCATCGCTCGGCTTTCGCGAGGGCGAACGGCAGGATGCCGATTACACCCAGTATGGCGAGGTGGCGGTGCCCAATGAGTCCGGCTTCATCTACCTCGTCATCATCAAGCACGGTCAGCATCGCGTGATCACGGTGTCGCGGCCGATGCCGGCGAGATGTACGGCATCATCTCGACGCTCCGCGCCGGCCCCGGCTCGCAGCTCACGCCGATCGCCGCGCCCATCGCCTTCCTGCCGGTGAAGAATGTGCCCCAGCCAAGCCTCGGCCGGGTGTCGGCGGATGACGCGAACTACGCCGCCTATCGCGAGCATCTGCGCCGGACGATCGATGAGCCGTTCGCGATTTTCTTGCCGGGTAGTTGAAGCTGGTCATTCCGGGGCGAGCGTTAGCGCGAACCCGGAATCTCGATCCACGAGCTTCAGATTCCGGGTTCGCTCGCGATCGCGAGCGCCCCGGAATAACAGGCTCGACTAGCCTCCCGTCTCGGCGCTGATGATGTCGCCGAACAGCTCCCACTGACCAGCCTTGAAGCGGATCATCTTGAGCTGCTCGATCGGTGCGAAGTCGTTGGCGCCGGTATTGATCTTGATGCCGGGGATCAGCGTGTCGGGCGCAAAATCCTTCAGGCTCGCGGCCTGCTTCATCACGTTCTCGCGCGTCAGGTTGTCGCCGCACTGCTTCAAGGTCTGGACCAGGGTCTGCGCGGCGGCATAGCCGTAGACGATGTTGGTGTCGGAGACGTTGGCGCCCGGCATGTACTTGTCGATGAAGGCGAGAAACTTCTTCATGCCTTCGTCGTCCTTCCATTGCGGGTCCGATGCGTCCTTCAGATAGCTCGCCGACAGCACGCCTTCCGACGCGTCGAGCCCGGCGGGCTTCATCACCGCGCCGATCGAGATCGACACGTCGGTCATCACATGCATCGGCCTCCATTCGAGCTCGGCGATCTTCTTGATCGCCTGTGCCGCGAATTTCGGTGTCGAGATGTTGACGAAAACGTTGGCGCCGGTGCCCTTCAGCTTGACGATGTGGGAATCGATCGAAGGCTCGGTGGTCTCGTAGCTCTCTTCCGCGACGATCAGCGAGGAGGCCTTGTCGCCGAAGATCTCCTTGATGCCGGCCACGTAGTCCTTGCCGAAATCGTCATTGGCATAGAAGATCGCGACCTTCGCGTCGGGCTTGGCCTGCAGGATATATTTCGCGAAGATCCGCGCCTCGACCCGGTAGCTCGGCTGGAAGCCCATGGTCCAGGGAAAGCCCTTGGGGTCGTTCCATTTGCTGGCGCCGGTTGCGAGGAAGAGCTGCGGGACCTTCTTGGCGTTTTGGTACTTCTGCACGGCGGTCTGGGTCGGCGTGCCCAGCGCGTTGAAGACGAGGAACACCTCGTCGCTTTCGATTAGCTTGCGGACCTGCTCCACGGTCTTGGGCGGCGAATAGCCGTCGTCATAGGAGATCCAGTTGATCTTCCGGCCGTTGATGCCGCCCTGGTCGTTGATCATCTTGAAATAGGCTTCCTCGGTCTTGCCGATGATCCCGTAGGCGGAAGCGGGACCCGAATAGGCCTCGACATTGCCGATCTTGATCTCGGTGTCGCTGGCGCCGGTGTCGTATTTCTTTTGTGCAAAGGCGGCCTGGGTGGAAAGCAGGCAGAGCGCCGTGGCGGCTGCCAGCAGCGACAGTGTTGTTGTTTTCATAAAGACAATTTCCTCGATTGATCCTGGTTGGGGACTTACGCAACGAACCCGCAGCCGGTCCCGGCAGACGGCGGCGGGGCAATCCTTGTCGCGGCGAAATCCGGAACGCGCGGCGCGCGTCTGGCTCACGCCGCGGTATCGGTTGGCTTCGGCCGGCTGAATTGCTGCCGGAGCGTCGGCTTATGAATTTTGCCTGTCGCGTTCCGCGGCAGGACCTCGATGAATTCGATCAGGCGCGGACATTTGAACCGCGCCAGATTGGCCTGGCAGTGCGCGTGGACCTCGGCCGGGGTCAGCGAATGGCCTGATTTCACGGCAATGATCGCCATGCCCACTTCGCCCCATTGCGGATCGGGAATGCCGATCACGGCAGCCTCCGCGATGGCCGTGAGCTGGTGCAGGACGTTCTCGACCTCGGCCGGGTAGACGTTCTCGCCGCCGGAAATGTACATGTCCTTCCAGCGGTCGACGATGTAGTAGAAGCCTTCCTCGTCGACGCGGGTCGCATCGCCGGTGTGCAGCCAGCCGTCGGTGAAGGACGTCTTGTTCGCTTCCGGCCTGTTCCAGTAACCCGGCGTGATGTTGGGGCCCCTGACCCAGAGCTCGCCGAGCTCGCCGACATCGGCATCGCTGCCATCGGGACGCACGATGCGTACCTCGGTGTGCAGCACCGGCTTGCCGGCGGAGCCGGCCTTGCGCGCGGCATCTTCGCGGTCGAGCACCAGCACGGCCGGCGAGGTCTCGGTCATGCCGTAGCCCTGCTGAAGCGCGACACCGCGCGCCTCCCAGACCTTGAGCAGCGGCACCGGCATCGGAGCGCCGCCGACACCGCCGACGATCAGCCGGCCGAGGTCGGTGGTCGCGAAGGCTGGGTGCTGCGCCATGAACTGGTAGATCGCCGGCACGCCGAAGAACACGTTGATGCCCTGCGCGGGATCGTTGATCAGGCCGAGCGCCGTGCCGGGATCGAAGGCGCGCATGATCATCACGGTGCCGCCGGCGTGCAGCACCGGATTGGTGTAGCAATTGAGCCCGCCGGTGTGGAACAGCGGCAGCACGGTGAGCAGCACCGAGGCCGGCCCGATGCAGGCGGGGCCGCCGAGATTGACGCAGTTCCAGAAGGTCATGCCATGCGTGATGGTCGCGCCCTTCGGATGGCCCGTCGTGCCCGAGGTGTACATGACGGTCGAGACATCATCGAGCGTGACTTCCTCGAATCGCTCGAGTGGCGTGGCTGCCGCGATGCCGGCCTCATAGGCGCCGCCTGGGCCGAGCCTCACGGTCGCAGCGACATTGCAGAGCTTTGCCACCGCAAGCGCGGTCTCGGCGAGATCGTCGTCGTGGATCATCACCTTCGGCGCGGCGTCGCCGGTGATGTAGCGCAGCTCGGGAACGGTGAGGCGCGTGTTCAGCGGGACGAAGATGGCCCCTAACCGGCCGCAGGCGAACTGCACCTCCAGCGTATCGGTCGTGTTCAGCGCCAGCACGGCGACGCGGTCGCCGCGGGCAACCTTGAGCCCATCGCGCAGCCAGGCGGCGAGCCGCGACACGCGGGCGTCGAGCTCCGCGTAGCTGAAGCGGCGATCGCTGGCGAGATCGACAAGCGCCATCTTGTCCGGCGTGCGCCGGCGATGATGCGCGATCCAGTCGTAATAACGAACCGGCAAATTTCCCTCCTCCGGAACGGCAGTCTTGCGCCGCCTGTTCCTGGCTCAATTGATGCCATGAATTGGCAGTGGAGGGGGCGTATAAGGATGCTGTCTTGCGTTTAGTGGCTGGCAAATCGCCGGACCGGGCCTCGGCACTGATGGCAGCCACTCGACGCAAGTGAACCGGGCGAAATCCGGACATCGTCGGAGGGAAGAATCAACGGAGCACGCGGATGGCAAACCCGTTCTACACCGGCGAGCATGAGGCCTTTCGCGAGGTGATGCGGCGCTTTGTTGCCAGGGAAATCGAGCCTTATGCCCATCAATGGGACGAGGACGGAGAGTTTCCGCGCGAGCTCTATGCCAAGGCATCTGCGATCGGGCTGCTCGGCCTTGGCTTCCCGGAGGAATATGGCGGGATCACCGCCGACCAGTTCATGAAGATCGTCGCCAGCCAGGAGCTGGCGCGCGCCGGCGCCGGCGGTGTCAGTGCCAGCCTGATGAGCCACACCATCGGCTCGCCGCCGATTGCGCGCGCGGCTCGGCCGGAGGTGAAGGCGCGCGTGCTGCCGCAGGTGCTCTCGGGCGAGAAGATCTCTGCGCTCGCGATCACGGAGCCTGGCGGCGGCTCCGATGTCGCGAACCTGAGCACCCGGGCCCGGCGCGACGGCGATCACTACGTCGTGAGCGGCGAGAAGACCTTCATCACCTCAGGCATGCGTGCGGACTATCTGACTGTTGCGGTGCGCACCGGTGGCGAGGGCGCCGGCGGCGTCAGCCTGCTCCTGATCGAAGGCGACACGCCCGGCCTGTCGCGGACGAAGCTGAAGAAGATGGGTTGGTGGGCCTCCGACACCGCGACGCTGCATTTCGACCAATGCCGCGTCCCGGCCGAAAACCTGATCGGCGCGGAGGGCCAGGGGTTCAAGATCATCATGCAGAACTTCAACAGCGAGCGCATGGGCATGGCGGCAAGCTGCACCGCCTTCGCCCGGGTCTGTCTCGACGAGGCGGTTGCCTACGCGAAAGAGCGCAAGACCTTCGGCAAGCCGCTGGCCCAGCACCAGGTGATCCGCCACAAGATCGTCGACATGGCGCAGAAGGTTGCGGCCTCCCAGGCAATGTTGGAGATGCTGGCCTGGCGGCTCGAGCAGGGCGAGAGCCCGGTCGCGGAAATCTGCATGATGAAGAACCAGGCGACGCAGACCATGGCCTTCTGCGCCTCGGAAGCCGTGCAGATCTTCGGCGGTGCCGGCTTCATGCGCGGCATCAAGGCCGAGCGCATCTACCGCGAGGTCAAGGTCAATGCCATCGGCGGCGGCACCGAGGAGATCATGAAGGATCTGGCGAGCCGGCAGATGGGATTGTGAGAACAGCGGCAAGTTGAGCTGCGAGAGAGGAAACACCCTCCCCCTGAAAGGGGGAGGGCAGGGTGGGGGTCACGCCGCGAGTCCAACTGCCGGTGTGACCCCCACCCGGCCCGCTCGGCGTTGCCGAGCGTTCCGACCTCCCCCTTTCAGGGGGAGGTGAAGAAAGACGACGAGAAAACACGAGATAAACATGCTCTTCACCGCCGACCACGACGAGCCGCGCCGCGCACTACAGAAGTTCATCGCGAACGAGATCAATCCCCATGTCGATGAATGGGAGAAGGCCGACATCTTCCCGGCGCATGAGCTGTTCAAGAAGATGGGCAATCTCGGCTTCCTCGGCCTGAACAAGCCGGTCGAGTTCGGCGGCTCGGGTCTCGATTACTCCTACGCGCTGATGATGGCGGAGGAATTAGGGGCCATCACCTGCGGTGGCGTGCCGATGGCGATCGGGGTTCAGACCGACATGGCGACGCCCGCGCTGGCACGATTCGGCTCGGACGAGGTTCGTCGCCAATTTCTGGCACCCTCGATTGCCGGAGATTACGTCGCCTGCATCGGCGTCTCCGAGCCCGGCGCGGGCTCCGATGTCGCCTCGATCAAGACCCAGGCGCGCGCCGACGGCGACGACTACGTCATCAACGGCGGCAAGATGTGGATCACCAACGGCACGCAGGCCGACTGGATCTGCCTGCTCGCCAACACCGGCGACGGGCCCGTTCATCGCAACAAATCGCTGATTTGCGTGCCCATGAAGAGCAAGGGCGTCACCGTCGCCCGCAAGCTCGACAAGATGGGCATGCGTTCCTCCGACACCGCGCAGATCTTCTTCGACAATGTCCGCGTGCCCAAGCGCAACCGGATCGGCGAGGAGGGCAAGGGCTTCACCTACCAGATGATCCAGTTCCAGGAGGAGCGGCTGTGGGGCGCGGCCGCCTGCCTCAAGTCGCACGAATACATCATCAACGAGACCATCGAATATACTCGCAATCGCAAAGCCTTTGGCCAGAGCATCCTCGACAACCAGGTCGTGCACTTCAAGCTCGCGGAGATGCAGACCGAGGTCGAGCTGCTGCGCGCGCTGATCTATCGTGCCGCCGAGCAGCTGGTGGCGGGCGAAGACGTGACGAGGCTTGCGACCATGGCCAAGCTGAAGGCCGGCCGCCTCGGCCGCGAGCTCACCGACGCCTGCTTGCAATATTGGGGCGGAATGGGCTTTACCAACGAGACGCCGGTCAGCCGCGCCTATCGCGACAGCCGCCTGACCTCGATCGGCGGCGGCGCCGACGAGGTCATGCTGATGGTCCTGTGCAAGATGATGGGTACGCTGCCCGGCAGCAAAGGGAGTGCTTGATGATCACGCTCTATCACTGCGACGCCGCGCGCTCGTTTCGCCCGCTCTGGATGCTGGAGGAGATGGGGCTGCCCTATGAGCTGAAGATGCTGCCGTTCCCGCCGCGGGTCTTCGCCAAGGAATATCTTGCGCTCAATCCGCTGGGCACGATTCCCTTCATGGTGGACGGCGAAACGAAGATGACCGAGTCCTCCGGCATCTGCCACTATCTCGGCGTCAAATACGGCCCGACGCCGTTGATGGTCGGACCGGAGGATCCCGCCTATGGCGCCTTCCTGAACTGGATGTATTTCAGCGACGCCACGTTAACCTTCCCACAGACGCTGGTGCTCCGATACACCCAGCTCGAGCCGGAGGAGCGCCGCAACCCGCAAGTCGCCACCGACTACGCAAAATGGTTCCTGGGCCGGCTGCGTGCGGTCGAGGCCGCCGCCTCGAAGTCGGAATTCCTCTGCGCGGAACGCTTCACCGCCGCTGACATCGTCATCGGATACGCGCTCCGCCTGGCGAGCAACATCGGGCTCGCCAAGGATTTTGGGCCAAATGTCGCAGCCTATTGGGCCCGCCTGCAGCAGCGCGACGGTTTCAAGCGCGCAGTTGCTGCGGAGCAAAAAGCCGGTCAGGAACAGAACGTTGCGCCGCGGGCGCGGCCGTAACCTACGCTGTCGTTCCGGGATGGTCCGAAGGACCAGACCCGGAACCTCGAGATTCCGGGTTCGATGCGTCGCATCGCCCCGGAATGACGACTCTTCACATCGGTGACAGGCCTCGAATTTGCGTTATGGTAGCTCCGCCGCAGCGGCCCAAAGAGCCGCGCGAGGAGGAACCGCCATGGACGCGATCGTGGACGCGAAGTGCCAGAGCTCCAGCCAGCAATCCGGTCACCTGATGCTGATCACGCCGGAGCGGGTATTCTATGCCGGGCTGCTCGGCCGCCCCCGCAAGCGCTGTCCCGGCGCATTCCACGTCTATGTCGCGATCCGCGACGGGCTGCATCTGTCGACCAGCGAAGGCCGCGAGTCGCATGGCGAACTCGCGGTGACGATGCCGAACCTGCGCCACACCATCACCAGCGAATATCGTTCGGCGATCTGCGTTGCGATCGAGCCGGAAAGCGTGCCCGACGGCACGCTCGAAGCCGTCGCCCGCCGCCTGCAAGGACCGGACTCTCATCTGTTCGCCAATCGCATCCGCAACGCCTATGCGACGCTCGCCGAGATGCAACATCGCGACGCGATCGCGAACGCCGAGTTCGACGAGATGTGCTTTGGCGAGGCGCTGCCACGTCGCGTGCTCGACCCGCGCGTGATGCGTGCGGTCGCCCGCATCGGGCGTTTCTCCGGCGAGCCGGTGACGGCGGCGGGCTGCGCCGCGGAAGCCGGGCTATCGCCATCGCGCTTCCTGCATCTGTTCAAGGAGGAGACCGGCATCTCCTTCCGCTCCTTCCGTGCCTGGAAGCGCGCGCGGCATCTGCTGCACTTCGCCAACCAAGACCTCAACCTCGCTCATCTCGCGCAGGACATCGGCTATCCCGACTCGACGCATTTCAGTCACTCGATCCGCCGCTTCTACGGATTGAAACCGCGTGCGATCTTCGTCGGCTCGCGCGACCTTGCGATCTACCGCACCGGGCAAGCCGGGAGCGAGCGCGCGCTGACCTAAACTCCGCTGTCATCCCCGCCTAGTGCGCAATTGCGCACGGGAGCCGGCAACTGTTATGTCGGCTTGGTCTGCAGGTAGGGCTTTCTGTCGCGCATCATGGCGTTGAGGACCGTTAGGAGCTTCCTGGCGACGGCAATGAGAGCGAGCTTGGCTGGTTTGCCGACCTGTCGCAGCCGCGCGTAGAAGGCCTTGAATGGATCGGCCCGACGAACCGCGTTCAGAGCCGCCATATAGAGGGCGTCACGAACGCGCTTTCGGCCGCCGGCGATCTTGCGTTTTCCACGGAAGGCGCCGCTGTCGACGTTGAAGGGGGCAAGGCCCGCGAGCGCGGCGATCTGCTTCGCTCCAACATGTCCAAGTTCCGGCATCTTCGCGATCAGCTGCATGCAAGCCACGGGACCCACGCCCGGCAGTGAGCGCATCAACCGCGCATCGTCCGCGATCTCCGGCTCGGCCTTGGTCAATGCGTTGATATCGGCCTCGATCTCGGCGATCTCGCCGTCGAGAACCTCAATGAGCCGACTGATCCGTTCGGCCATGGCGCAGTCGTCGGCCTCGCTGCGCCGGTTCTTCTCCTGCGCGCGCATGAGAACCAGTTGGTCCCGCCGTTTTGCAAGCCCTGCCAAAGCGTTGCGGGCGGGATTGGCGGCCCGCTCGGCTGCCGGCTGCATGACCCGGCCAAAGGCCGCCAGCATCCGTGCATCGATCGGATCGGTTTTGGCAAGTTGGCCGCTGGCCCGCGCAAAATCGCGAGCTCGAGCTGGATTGATCCGAGCGAAGCGGACACCGACCTGGCTTAGGGCCTCGCGAAGCGCGAGGTCATAGGCGCCCGTGGCCTCGAAGACGACCAGCGCATCGCATCGCCAACGCGCCACCTGCTGTGTGATGGCCTGTGCCGCGTTGGCGATGCGCCTGGACACGCCGTCAGCTTCATCAAAGATATCGAGATGCTTCTTGGAGACGTCGATTCCGACATAACGAGGGGGTATGATCACGGTGCCTGTCCCTGTGATGCGAGGTCTGTTGGCGCAGCCTCGTGCAACTGTTCAGGTTGGTAATGGAACGGGCGGGAGGCCGAGCCGGCTCACGGCGTCAAGCGCCAAGGACCCAACGGCTTCCCGCCCAACCCATCATGACAGACTTCCAAGACACAGGGACCCATACCGCGTGATCTATCCGTGATGCGGGATGGCAGAGATCTCGTGAAGCAATTGACGGCCGTGGTTATGGGTCCCGGCTTTCGCCGGGACGACACGTGGAATTTGGGATTCTTCTTCGGTTACAAATTCGCGCCCTGGATCACCTCGCCGAACCGCAGCCAGCCGGGACCTTCGATCCGTTGCAGCTGAAGTTGCTGCAGCGGGTGATGATTGGTCGGGCTGGTGTTGACGCGGATGCCGGGCAACAGCGTCGGAACCTCGATGTCCTTCAGGTTGTTGGCCTGCGCCATGATGTTGTCGCGCGTGAAATTGCCCTTGCATTGCTCGAGCACGATCTTCAGCACCTGCGCCACCGTGTAGGCGTAGAGGTTGTAGCCCTCCTTCGGATTGCCGTCGGGGAAGTACTTCTCCATGAAGGCGAGGAAATTCTTCACGCCGGGATCGTTGGCCCAGGCCGGGTCGGCGACGTCCTTGACATAGGCCGACGAGATCGTGCCCTGCGACTTGTCGAGGCCGACAGGCGCGATGGTCGATGAGATCGAGGCGGCGCCGCTGGCGATGAAGTGCATCGGCTTCCAGCCGAGCTCATAGATCTTGCGGATCGACTGTGCACAGAACTTTGCCGTGGTGCCGGAGATCAGCACATCTGGGCTTGCGCCGCGCAGCGCAACGATCTGGGAATCGATCGTGGGATCGGTAACCTCGTGCGAGGCCACCACGGCTGCGGTCGCGAACCGCTCGCCGAGCACGTCCTTGGCCCCGGCGACGAAATCCTTGCCGAGGTCGTCGTTCTGGTAGAGCACCGCGAATTTCGCGTTCTTGTTCTGGCTCAGTGCATATTTGACGAACACCTGGGCCTCGGTCCGCGCGCTCGGCGCAAAGCCCATGGTCCAGGGATAGGTCTTGTAGTCGCCCCATTTGTCGCCATTCACCGACAGGAACAGATGCGGCACCTTGGCGGCGTTGATGTATTTGACGACCGACGAATTCGGCGCGGTGCCGAGCATGTTGAACAGGAAGGCGACATTGTCGCTTTCGATCAGGCGGCGCACCTGCTCGACCGTCTTCGCCGGATTGAACGCGTCGTCGTAGTAGATGTATTTGATCTGCCGGCCGGCGATGCCGCCCTGCTCGTTCAACATCTTGAAATAGGCTTCCTGGCAGCGCGCCTGCACGCCGAGCGCGGATACCGGGCCGCTCAGGGAGGTGGTGCTGCCGATCCTGATCTCGGTCGCGGTGACGCCTGGCGTGTCGTCGGCCAGCGAAGGCTTAAGACCCGTGACCGCGGCAAGTCCCGCGCCTGCCGCGCCGGTGAGCCATCTGCGCCGGTTGATCGAGACCATGACGTTCTCCCCGTGATGCCGGCTTGTTGCGCCGCTTCTGCTTGGCAGTAAGGTTAGGCGTGACGCGGGCGTCGCGTCTTGTGTTAACCGGCTGACGACGGATTGTGCCGTGAGCGCATCCACTTAGCCAGTCAACGCAAGATGGCGCGAGGGCAAAGTTCTCATCATGGCGAAATCAGCAGCGCATGTGCGCTGCAAAGCGGACAAGAGACTCATGAGCGACAAGGCCGTCATCACCTGCGCGCTGAACGGCGTGCTCACCGACCCGAAGCAGCACAACGTGCCCGTGACGCCCGAGCAGATGGCGCGCGAGGCAAAGGCTGCGTTCGATGCCGGCGCGTCCATCATGCACATCCATCTGCGCCAGCAGGCGCCGAACAAGGGGCATCTGCCGTCCTGGGAGGTCGCTGTCAGCAAGGAGATCCAGCAGGCGATCCGCGAGGCGTGCCCTGGCGTGATCATCAACCACACCTCGGGCGTGTCAGGGCCGAACTACTCAGGCGCGCTCGACTGCATCCGCGAGACCAGGCCGGAGATCGCCGCCTGCAATGCCGGTTCGCTGAACTACCTGAAAGTGAAGGCCGACAACACCTGGGCCTGGCCGCCGATGATGTTCGACAATGCGGTCGAGAAGGTGAAGGATTATCTCGACGTCATGAACGCGGTCGGCACCATCCCCGAGTTCGAGTGCTTCGATGTCGGCATCGTCCGCTGCGTCGGCATGTATCGCCAGACAGGGATGTATTCCGGGCCGCTTGAATACAATTTCGTCATGGGCGTTGCCTCGGGCATGCCGGCCGATCCGGAGCTGTTGCCGATCCTGTTGAAGCTGAAGGCACCGGACGCGCATTGGCAAGTCACCGCGATCGGCCGTGCCGAGATCTGGCCGCTGCACCAGCGCTGCGCCGAGCTCGGCGGCCATCTCCGCACAGGGCTGGAGGACACCTTCTATCTCGCCGACGGCACGAAGGTGACCTCGAACGGCCAGCTGATCGAAGCGGTCGCCGCCTGCGCGCGACGTGCCGGCCGCGAGATCGCGAGCCCCGCCGAGGCGCGGAAGATTTTCGGGGTGAGGCACTAGGGCCACGCCAGCCGTCATTGCGAGCGCAGCGAAGCAATCCAGCTTGCCGTTTGGAAAGTCTGGATTGCTTCGTCGCATCAGCGCAAAATTGCTTTGCAATTTTGTCGCGAGCTCCTCGCAATGACGGTTGAGAGGAGAACCAAGCATGGACAATCTCGCAGCAACCGGCGGCGTCACCGGGCCGGGCCGCATCGGGCGGGTCGCGATCGGCGATCTCTTGAAGCGCGCCGCGCGGCGGTTTCCGGATCGTATCGCACTGACCGACGGCAGCAGGCAGGTCACCTTCACGGAGCTCGAGCGCGACGCCAATCGCTTCGCCAATCATCTCGCGCAGCGCGGGCTGAAGCCGGGCGAGAAGATCTCGACCATTTGCAACAACTCCGTCGAATTCGTCAAAGCGCTGTTCGGCATTCACCGCGCCGGGCTGGTCTGGGTGCCCATCAACACCATGCTCGGACCGGCTGATATGGACTACATCCTCGGCCATGCCGGGGTGCGTTTCGCCGTCATCGACGACGCCCTTCATGCCCAGGCCGACCGCCGCGCCGCGCTGGAAGCGCGCGGCATGGAGATGATCGCGATCGACCTGACCGGCAATGCCGGCAAGACCGGATTGCAGGAGTTCAACGGTCTGCTGGAGGGACAGTCCGATATTGAGCCTGACATCGAGATCAACGACCGCGACCTCGCGATGATCATCTATACGTCAGGCACCACCTCGCGGCCGAAGGGCGCGATGCATTGCCACCTCGCCGTGGTCATGGCCGTGATGAGCAACTGCATCGAGATGCAGCTCTCGCGCGATGACGGGATCACCGGGCAGTTTCCGCTGTTCCACTGCGCCGGCCACGTGCTGCTGCTCAGCTATCTCTCGGTCGGCGGTCGCATGGCGCTGATGCGCGGCTTCGATCCGGTTGCCTGCATGGAGGCGATCGTCCGCGATAAGCTCACCGTGTTTGTCGGCCTGTCCTTGATGTATCAGGCGATCCTCGATCATCCGCGCCGCCGCGACTACGACCTGTCGGGTCTGCGCTGCTGCATCTACACCATGGCGCCGATGGGCAAGCCGCTGCTCGATCGCGCCATCGCCGATCTCTGTCCGAACTTCGTGCTGTCCAGCGGCCAGACCGAGATGTATCCGGCGACGACGATGTCCCGCCCGGAGGTGCAGCTCGACCGCTTCGGCAACTATTGGGGCGAATCGCTGATCGTCAACGAGACCGCGATCATGGACGACAATGGCAACCTGCTGCCGCGTGGCGAGATCGGCGAGCTGGTGCATCGCGGGCCCAATGTGATGATGGGCTACTACAAGGACCCCAAATCGACCGAGGAGGCGCGCAAGTTCGGCTGGCACCACACCGGCGATCTTGCCCTGATCGACGGCAATGGCGAGGTGCTGTTCCTCGACCGCAAGAAGGATATGATCAAGTCGGGCGGCGAGAACGTTGCCTCCGTCAAGATCGAGGAGACGTTGCTGGCGCACCCCGCCGTGCAGAACGCCGCCGTGGTCGGCCTGCCGCATCCGCAATGGGGCGAAGCGGTCTCCGCCTTCGTCAAGCTGAAACCCGGCGCGGTGGCCGACGAGGCCGGCATCGAGGCGCATTGCAGAAAGCACCTCGGCGGCTTCCAGGTGCCGAAGCTGGTGCGTATCCTCGATGAGATGCCGATGACCGCGACCGGCAAGCTGCGCAAGGTCGAGCTGCGGCAGCAGTATGGCGAGTATTTCACGGAGAAGCGCGCGTGATGTCTGCTTTTTCCCTGTCATTCCGGGGCGCGCGTAGCGCGAACCCGGAATCTCGCGCCACAACTTCTGGATTCCGGGTTCGGTCCTGCGGACCGCCCCGGAATGACGGATAGGGTTAGTCATGGCCATCATCGAGAACACGATTTCCACCGGCAGCGCCGCCTTCCAGGGCAATCGCGACGGCATGCTGGCGCTGATCGCCCGGATGCGGGCCCTGGAGGAGCGGACGCGCGCCGCCTCCGCCGCGGCAAAGGATCGCTTCCACAAGCGCGGACAATTGCTGCCGCGCGAACGCGTCGCCCTGGTGCTCGATCCCGGTGCGCCCTTCGTCGAGCTGTCGACGCTCGCAGGCTACATGTTCGACGTGCCCGATCCGAACAAGAGCGTGCCCGGCGGCGGTGTCATCGCCGGCATCGGCTTCGTCTCGGGCATCCGCTGCATGGTGAGCGCCAACGACGCCGGCATCGATGCCGGCGCGCTGCAGCCTTACGGTCTCGACAAGACGCTGCGGGTGCAGGAGCTCGCGCTGGAGAACAAGCTGCCTTACGTGCAGCTCGTCGAAAGCGCCGGCGCAAACCTGCTACGCTACCGCGTCGAGGATTTTGTCCGCGGCGGCAACATCTTTCGCAATCTGGCGCGCCTTTCCGCGGCCGGCCTGCCGGTCGTCACCGTCACGCATGGCTCGTCCACCGCGGGCGGCGCCTATCAGACCGGTCTTTCCGACTACATCGTCATGGTCCGTGGCCGCACCCGCGCCTTCCTTGCGGGTCCGCCGCTGCTGAAGGCCGCGACCGGCGAGGTTGCGACCGAGGAAGAGCTCGGCGGCGCCGAGATGCACACACAGGTTTCCGGCCTCGGCGACTATCTCGCCGAGGATGACCGCGATGCCCTGCGCATCGCGCGCGAGATCATGACCAAGTTGCCTTGGGACCGGCCGACACCGGCGCCGGCCGCGTTCAAGCCGCCGCGCTACGACCAGGACGAGCTGCTCGGCATCATGCCGATGGACCACAAGCGCCCCGTGGACATGAAGCAGGTGATCGCGCGCATCATCGACGATTCCGATTTCACCGAGATGGCGCCGAATTACGGGCCTGCCACGGTCTGCGGCCACGCCCGCATCGAAGGGCAGGCCATCGGCATCATCACCAACAATGGCCCGCTCGATCCCGCCGGCGCCAACAAGGCGACGCATTTCATCCAGGCCTGCTGCCAGACCCAGACGCCGCTGCTCTATCTGAACAACACCACCGGCTACATGGTCGGAAAGGCCTATGAAGAAGCCGGCATGATCAAGCACGGCTCCAAGATGATCCAGGCGGTCACCTCGGCGACGGTGCCGCAGATCACCATCTATTGCGGCGCCTCGTTCGGGGCCGGCAATTACGGCATGTGCGGGCGCGGTTTCCATCCGCGCTTCTGCTTCTCCTGGCCGAATGCCAAGACCGCCGTGATGGGCGGCGAGCAGGCGGCCGAAACCATGGCGATCGTGACGGAAGCCGCCGCGGCGCGCCGCGGCAAGCCGATCGAGAAGGACAAGCTGGATGCCATGAAGGCGCAGATCGTCGGTGTGTTCGACGGCCAGATGGATGTGTTCTCCACCAGCGCACGCGTGCTCGACGACGGCGTGATCGACCCGCGCGACACCCGCGCGGTGCTGTCAGAGGTGCTTTCGATCTGTCGCGAGGCCAAGGCCCGCAGCCCGCAGCGCATGCAGTTCTCGGTGGCGCGGCCATGAGCGGGGCAATCGTGAAGCGGACGCCGTTCTTCAAGGTTCTGGTCGCCAATCGCGGCGAGATCGCGTTGCGCGTGATGCGTAGCGCGCGCCGGCTCGGCCTCGGCGTCGTCGCCGTCTACTCGGATGCCGACCGCGATGCGCTCCATGTGCGTGAGGCCGATCAGGCGGTGCGGATCGGCGAGGCGCTGCCGGCACAATCCTATCTGAAGATCGACGCGATCATCGCCGCCGCCAAGGCGAGCGGTGCCGGCGCGGTGCATCCCGGCTATGGCTTCCTCGCCGAGAGCGAGGATTTTGCGCAGGCTTGCCGCGAGGCGGGTCTCGTCTTCATCGGGCCGTCGCCGCAGGCGATCGCGGCGATGGGCAACAAGGCCGGCGCCAAGGAGATCATGCGCGAGGCCGGTGTGCCTTGCGTGCCCGGCTATCAGGGCGCCGACCAGAGCGATGCCGTGATGCTGGCGGAAGCCGGGGCCATTGGTTTTCCGGTCATGATCAAGGCTGTCGCCGGCGGCGGCGGCCGCGGCATGCGGCTGGTCGAGGACGCGGCGGCGTTTCCCGATGCGCTGCGCAGTGCGCGTTCCGAGGCGAAGGCCGCGTTCGGCGACCCCACAGTCATCCTGGAACGAGCGATCCAGAATCCGCGCCATATCGAGATCCAGGTGTTCGGCGACAGCCACGGCAACGCCATCCATCTCGGTGAGCGCGACTGCTCGGTGCAGCGGCGGCACCAGAAGCTGATCGAGGAGGCGCCGTCGCCTGCAGTGACGCCGGAGCTGCGCGCGAGGATGGGAGAGGTCGCGGTCGCCGCGGTCAAGGCGCTGCGCTACGAAGGGGCGGGGACGCTGGAGTTCCTGCTCGATCGCGCCGGCAAGTTCTACTTCATGGAGATGAACACGCGTCTCCAGGTGGAGCATCCCGTGACCGAGGCGATCACCGGGCTCGATCTCGTCGAGTTGCAGCTGCGCGTCGCCAGCGGCGCGCCGCTCGGCTTGACCCAGGAGGACGTCACGCTCTCAGGCCATGCCATCGAGGTGCGGCTCTGCTCGGAGGATGCCGCGCAGGATTTCATGCCGCAATCCGGCCGCATGGCGCGCTGGCAGGTGCCCGACGGCATCCGCGTCGAGCACGCGCTGCAGTCGGGCTCCGAAATCCCGCCGTTCTACGATTCGATGATCGCCAAGATCATCAGCCATGGCACGACCCGCGATGAGGCGCGCGGCAAGCTGATCTGCGCCCTGGAGGACGTCACGGCCTTCGGCGTCACCACCAACCAGGGCTTCCTGATCGACTGCCTGCGTCATCCGGTCTTTGCCAGGGGCGAGGCGACCACCGCCTTCATCGGCGACAACCGCGATGCGCTGCTGGCGCCGCGGCCGGATCGCGGCAGCGACCTCGCGCTTGCGGCGCTGCTGCTCTACGTCACCAATCCGCACGCCCCGCCATGGCAGCGTGGCCGATCGCTGGCCGCGACGTTCCCGCTCGGCTTGCGGATTGATCTCGGTCACGGCGTGCAGGAGATCGAGATCGTCCGCGAGCGCGACGGCAGTTACATCGCGGCTCGTAATGGCGACCGGTTCTGCTTCGCGATCGACGAGCTTAGTCAAGATAGCATCCGCTTCCACCACGCTGGGGTGATGGAGCATGCCCAATTCCTGCGCGATGGCGACCGGCTCCATATCCTGCATCGCGGCGTCACGTTGTCGGTCCGCGATCTCACGCTGGCGCCGCCGGAGAGTGCGTCAGCTGCCGGCGGTGACGGCAAGGTCCGCGCCGCCATGAATGGCCGCGTCGTCGCTGTCCTGGTCAAGCCGGGCGACCGCGTCACCGCGGGCCAGCCGGTGCTGACGCTGGAAGCGATGAAGATGGAGCACGTCCACAAGGCCGGCCTCGACGGCGTCGTCGCGGCAATCGACGTCGCCGAAGGCGAGCAGGTGACCACGGGCAGGATCGTGGCGGAGATCGGGGCCGCCGCATAACCGCTGTCGTCCCGGCGCAGGCCGGGACCCATAACCACCGAAGCTGATCGTTGGAGCGCGCTGGGCCACAACAGCGCGGCGCAACAGCGAACATTTGTGGTTATGGGTCTCTGCTTTCGCAGGGACGACGGGAAGGTTATTCCTCGCGCCCCGTCCCGTCATTCAGCCAGCACGCGACCTGATGCGCCGGGCCGGCCGCCTGCAGCGCCGGGCGTTCGATCTTGCAGCGATCCATTGCGTAACGGCAGCGGGTGTGGAAGGCGCAGCCTGAAGGTGGATTGATCGGGCTCGGGACATCGCCGTCGATCAGGGGGGCGGTGCGTTTCGCCTTCGGGTTGGCGACGGGCACCGAAGCGAGCAGGGCCTGCGTGTAGGGATGTCGCGGGTTGCGGAACAGCTCGTCCTTCCCGGCGATCTCGACGATGCGGCCGAGATACATCACCGCGACGCGGTGGCTGATATGGGCGACCACGGCGAGGTCGTGAGCGATGAAGAGGTAGGAGAAGCCGTGCCGGCGTTGCAGGTCGATCAGCAGATTGATCACCTGCGCCTGGATCGAGACGTCGAGCGCGGAGACCGGCTCGTCGCAGACGATCAGCCGCGGCCCGAGCGCGAGCGCACGCGCGATGCAGATGCGCTGGCGCTGGCCGCCGGAGAACTGGTGCGGGAAGTTGCGCATCTGGTCGGGCCGCAGGCCCACCTGTTCGAACAGCTGTGCGACGCGCTCCTGCTTCTTCGCGCCGGTCGCGAGGCCATGCACGGCGATGGGTTCGCCGACGATGTCGCCCGCAGTCATGCGCGGATTGAGTGAGGCAAACGGGTCCTGGAACACGATCTGCATCGAACGCCGGTGCGGGCGCAGTGCGGTCTTGCTGAGCGACGCGATGTCCTCGCCATCCAGCTTGATGGCGCCGCTGGTCGGCTCGACCAGCCGCAGCACGCTCCGCGCCACCGTGGACTTGCCGCAGCCGGATTCGCCGACGAGGCCCAGTGTCTCGCCGGTCCCGAGCGCGAACGAGACGCCGTCGACCGCATGCACGGTGCCGACTTGCCGGCGCAACACGCCGGCGCGCACCGGGTAGTGCTTCTTGAGGTCGGTCACCTCGAGGAGCGGGCGCTGCTCGGTCATGACGCCTCCGCTATCTCGCCGGCGCGCCAGCACGCCGCCCAGTGATTGCTCTTGGTCTCGTCGAGCGGCGGATATTCCTGACGGCAGCGGTCGACTGCGAGCTTGCAGCGCGGTGCGAAGGCGCAGCCGGGCGGCAGCTTGGTCAGCGACGGCACCATGCCGGGGATTTCGACCAGCCGGACGTCCTCTCTCGCGTCGGGCGAGGGCACCGCCGGGATCGAGGCCATCAGCCCGCGGGTGTAGGGATGCAGCGGCGTCTCGAACAAGGATTCAACCGTCGCCTCCTCGACCTTCTTGCCCGCATACATCACGATCACGCGCTGCGCCGTCTGCGCGACGACACCGAGATCGTGCGTGATCAGCACGAGGCCGGTGCCGAGCTCCTTCTGAAGGTCGAGGATCAGCGCCAGGATCTGCGCCTGGATGGTGACGTCGAGCGCGGTGGTCGGCTCGTCCGCGATCAGCAGCGCCGGCCGACAGGCCAGCGCCATCGCGATCATCGCGCGCTGGCGCATGCCGCCGGACAGCTGATGCGGATATTCCCGCGCGCGTCGCGCCGGCTCGGGAATGCGCACCAGGCGCAGCATCTCGACGGCCTGCTTCCAGGCCTCCTTGCTGCTCACCTTCTGGTGCAGCCGCACCGCCTCGACGATCTGGTCGCCGATCCGCATCACCGGATTGAGCGAGGTCATCGGCTCCTGGAAGATCATCGAGATGCGGTTGCCCCTGACCGCGCGCATCTGCGCTTCATCCAGCGACAGCAGCTCGGTGCCTTCGAGCGTGACGGAGCCGCCGACGATGCGACCGGGCGGATCGGGCACGAGCCGCATCAAGGACAGCGCGGTGACGCTCTTGCCGCAGCCGGATTCGCCGACGATGGCCAGCGTCTCGCCGCGCCTGACATTGAACGAGAGATCGTCGACGGCCTTGAACAGGCCGGAATTGGTGAAGAACACCGTCTTCAGGTTTTTCACCTCGAGAACCGTATCGAGCGTCTTGGTCTCGCGCATCAGCCGCGCTGCCTCGGATCCAGGATGTCGCGCAGGGCGTCGCCGAACAGGTTGGCGCCGAACACGGCGAGGCTGATGGCGATGCCCGGGAAGATCACCAGCCACGGCGCGGTGCGGACATATTCGGCGGCAGATTCCGACAGCATGCGCCCCCATGACGGATAAGGCTCGGGAATGCCGAGGCCGAGGAAGGACAACGAGGCTTCGGTGAGGATGGTCGAGCCGAGCTGCGCGGTCGCCAGCACGATCAGCGGCGCCAGCGTGTTCGGCAGCACGTGGCGCAGCGCGATCCGCATCTCGCTCATGCCGATCGACTTGGCAGCTTCGACGAAGGGCTGCTCGCGCAGCGCCAGCGTATTGGCGCGGATGACGCGCGCGACCGTCGGGATCAGCGGGATGGCGATGGCGATGATCACATTGGGCAGCGAAGGGCCGAGCGCCGCCGTCATCACCAGGGCCAGCACCAGAAGCGGCAGCGACTGGAGGATGTCGGTCACCCGCTGGAAGACGAGATCGACCCAGCCCGAGAGATAGCCGCAGGTGAGGCCGACGATGACGCCGATCGTGCCGCCGAGCGCGGTCGAACCGAGCCCGACCGCGAGCGAGATCCGCGCGCCGTGGATGATGCGGCTGAACACGTCGCGGCCGAAGGAATCGGTGCCCATCCAGTGCAGCGCGGACGGCGCAGCCAGCCGGTGCGCTGAATCGACGCTGAGCGGATCGTAGCGGCTGATGACGTTGGCGAAGATCGCGGTCAGCACGAACAGCAGCATGATGACGAGGCCGACCGTGCCGAGCACGTGGCGCTGCGCGAGGAACGCAAACCGTCCCCAGCCACCGGTGGCGTTGGCCCCGGCACGTCGCAATTCGCTGTCGAAGTTGATCGTTGCCAAGCGCTCAGTCTCCAAACCGGATACGCGGGTCGATCGCCGCATAGAGCATGTCGACGATGAAATTCACCACCACCACCACGACCGCGATGAACATCACGAGATTCTGCACGATCGGATAGTCGCGCCAACGGATCGCCTCGACCAAATAGCGCGCGACGCCCGGGATATTGAACACGGTCTCTGTGACGATCAGGCCGCCGATCAGGAACGCGGCCTCGATGCCGATCACGGTGATGACAGGCAGGATCGCGTTCTTCAGCGCGTGCTGATAGTTCACCGCCGCCTCGGACGCCCCCTTGGCGCGGGCGGTGCGGATATAGTCCTGCCGCAGCACCTCCAGCATCGAGGATCGGGTGATGCGCATGGTCAGCGCCGCGCTGCGGAAACCGACGGCGGCCGCCGGCACGGCATAGGTGGCGAACGCTTCGAGCCAGGTTTTCGGGTTTGGATTGAAGATCGGCATGGTGCCGAACAGCGAGACCGAGGCCATCAAGATCAGGAGGCCGAGCCAGAACGATGGCAGCGACAATCCGCTGAGGCTGACGACGCGGAGCGCGTAGTCGAGCTTTGTCCCCTGCTTCACCGCGCTGATGACGCCGAGCGGAATGCCGATCGATGCCGAGAACAAGAGCGCGAGGCCGGCGAGCCGCGCCGTGATCGGGATCCGCGGCAGGATCTCCTGCAGCGCCGGCTTTTCCGAGACGTAGGAGTAGCCGAGATCGCCGCGCAGGAATCCGCTGATCCAGTGCAGATACTGGATTACGATCGGCTGGCTGAGGCCAAGCTCGCGCTCCAGATTGGCCTTGTCCGCGGGATCGACATAGCCGGCGGCGGCGAACAAGATGTCGACGATGTTGCCGGGAACGATGCGCAGCAGGAAGAAGATGACGATCGATATCCCGAACAGGGTCACGAGCATCAGGAACAGGCGCCGCACCAGATAGGCAAACATCCTGGCTTTTCTCCCTGATCCCGTCCGTATCCAGACCTACTTGTCCAGCCACACGTCCTCGTAGCGATAGCCGTTATAGGAGCTGTTCGTCATGATGGTGATGCCCTTCACGTAGGGCTGCCAGCAGCTGCCCATGCGGCTGTGGAAGATGATGGGCCGTGCGACGTCCTCCTGCAACTTCTTGTCGATGTCCCAGACCAGCTTCCTGCGCTTCTCGACGTTGGTCTCTTCCGACTGCTGGTCGAACAGCTTCTCGATCTCCTTGTTGCAATAGTTGGTGTAGTTCCGCTCCGAGCCGCAGGCATAGTTCTCGTAAAAGGACTGGTCGGGCTCGTCGACGGCATTGCCGGTGAGGTTGAGGCCGAGCGAATAGTCCTTGCGGGCGATCTTCGGGAACCATTGCGCGGTGTCGACGACGTCGAGCTCGGCGTCGATGTAGATGCTCTTGATCTGGTCGATCAGGATGATCGCGGGATCGCGATAGACCGCGATGTTGCGGGTCGAGACCTTGATCTGCAGGTGCTTGTCCGGGCCATAGCCCGCCTTCTGCATCAGCTTGCGGGCTTCCTCGCGGTTCTTCTCGATGTCGGGACCGTAGCCGGGGATCTGCTCCAGCATCTCCTTCGGCATGCCCCACAGACCGTTCGGCGGCGGCAGCATGGTGCCGCCGATGTCGCCCTGGCCCTCGAACATGATCGAGATGAAAGCCTTGCGGTCGAGCGCCATCGCCATGGCGCGGCGGATGTCGACATTGTCGAACGGAGGCGAAGACGAGTTGACGATGATGTTGGTCGAGACGTTGGTCGGCGCGATCTCGCAGATCGCGTTCGGCGCCTGCGACTTGACGTCCTTCACCAGCGGGATCGTCACCTCGGTCGGAAAGGCCATGTCGAACTTGCCGGCCACGAAGGCGAGGATCGCGGTCGAGCGGTTCGGGATGATGGTGAACTCGATGCCGTCGAGATGGGGCCGGCCCTTCTTGAAATAGTCGGGATTGCGGGTCAGCTTGATGGACTCATTGGCCTTGAACTCGACGAACTTGAACGGGCCGGTGCCGATCGGATGGGTGCGCATCTCCGCCGGCGAGACGTGGCAGGGATAGACCGGCGTGTAGCCCGAGGCGAGCAGTGCCAGCAGCGAGGGCTGCGGCCGTTTCAGATTGAAGGAGACCTCGGAGTCGCCGTTGGTCGAGATGTCGACCACCTGATCGTACCAGGACTTGCGCGGGTTCTGCCGGAACTTCTGCTGCGCCTTGCCCATCAGCATGTCGAAGGTGCATTTGACGTCGGCCGAGGTGAACGGCTTGCCGTCGTGCCATTTCACGCCTTGGCGCAGCTTGAAAGTCAGCGTCTTGTTGTCGCCGCTCCAGGCCCAGCTTTCCGCAAGCTCGGGCCTGATCGTGCTGGCGCTGTTCTGGGCGATGTGCTGGTCGAAGATGACGAGATTGTTGAAGATCGGCATGAACGGAACGTTCAGCGAATAGGTTGCGCCCTCGTGGATCGAGGCGCTGCCGGGGCTGTCGCGGTGATAGATCCTGAAGATGCCGCCCGGTTTCGGCTCGGCTGCGCGTGAAACGTCGCTGATGATCAGCACAGACAACACCGCGACGGCCAGCGCTTGCACGCTCCGCATGGTCCCCTCCCACATTTCGGTCTCAATGGCCGATTGGCATCGACGATACCACGGTGAGGCTGTCGGGCAACCAGCGAGGATCGCGTGGGGATTGGCAATTCGGATGACGCCAGGACATTAAAATTTCCACGGATCGGGAATAATGGCTGTGATGGCAGGGAACCTGGGTTGTTTTGCTATGCAGCGGTGAAACTCCGTTTGATTCGGTTGCCAACGCCGATGCGGGCGGGTGAAGCGGGCTGCAATCAGCGACAGTATGTCGCCGACGTGTCGCACAATTTCTTCTTCCGTCATCCTTCGAAACGCAGAATGACGGTGAAGCGGCATCACCATTCACCTCACTCCGCCGCCTGCGGCGAGGGCAGGTGCATGTTGGCGACGCCATCGGCCGCGGTCGCCGAGATCGTGGTGCGGATCATCAGGCGGCCCTCATGCGCCGGCCAGGGGCGGCCGCGATGCATGGTGGCGCGGTTGTCCCACATCACGACGTCGCCCTGCTTCCATTGATGCAGATAGCTGACGCCGGGGGCGGTCGCGGCTTCGGTCAATTGCTCGATCAGCGCCTTGCCGGCCTCGGCATCCATGCCCTCGACGCCATAGGCATGGGAGGCAAGATACAGCGCGCCACGGCCGTTGACGGGATTGCGCCAGACCATGCGCCAGCACACCGGCGGCAGCGCGTCGACCTCTTCAGTCGCTGCGAGGCCGGTCGCCACCTTGCTGCGCGAATGCGCGTAGGAGTGCCAGGCGAACGAGTTCTCCAGCCGTTTTGCCGTGTCCTTGTCGAGCCGCTCGAAGGCAAGCCGCATCGAGACGAATTCGGTCTCGCCGCCATGTTCGGGAATGATGCGCGCCGACAGGATCGAGGTCAGCGCCGGCACGCGCTTGAAGGAGGAATCGGTGTGCCAGAGCTGGTTGGCCCTGGCGCGCAGCTGCTGCCGGTGATCGGATGGAACCACCTTGCCGTCAGGCCCGAAGGTCGAGAGGATCACGAAATGCGAGCCGGTGCCCATCGAGCCCACCTTGGTCACCTCGGGCGGGCCGAACCGGCGCGAGAAGGCGAGCTGGATGTCGTCGCTGACGTCCTGGCCGCGGAACACCAGCACCGAATGTTCCTCGAACGCCGCGCGCACCGCCGCATAGGCGGCATCGCTGGCGGCAACGTCCGACAGCGTGACGCCGCGCAGCTCGGCACCGAAGCCAGGTTCCAGCGGGATCACTTCCATCGCAAGTCCTCCCGTTTCTTTGTTGTTGCCGCAAGCCTAGGACAGTGGCGCGACAGCGGCAAATTCGTCATGCGCGGAGCTGATCCGCATATCCCTCACACGATCCGGGACGCCTTGTTCCCCCAATACCGGTCCCGCAGCAGCCGCTTGTACAACTTCCCTGTCGGCAGCCGCGGCAACTCCTTCTCGAAATCGACCGAGCGCGGCACCTTCTGCCGCGACAGCGATTTTGCGCAGAACGCGATCAGCTCTTCGGCGAGAGCCGGCCCCGGCACGATGCCGTCGACCGGTTGCACCACGGCCTTCACCTCTTCGCCGAGATCGGCATTGGGCACGCCGAAAACGGCCGCATCGGCAACCTTCGGATGGGTGATCAGCAGGTTCTCGCATTCCTGCGGATAGATGTTCACCCCGCCGGAGATGATCATGAAGGTCGCGCGGTCGGTCAGGTACAGGAATCGGTCGGCGTCGACATAGCCGACGTCGCCGACCGTGCTCATGCTGCCGTCGGCCGAGCGCGCCTCTTTGGTCTTCTCCGGATCGTTGAAATATTCGAACGGCGTTGCCGTCTTGAACCAGACCTGGCCCGGTGTGCCGGTCGGGCATTCCCGCATGTTCTCATCCAGGATGTGGAGATCGCCGAGCAGCACCTTGCCGACCGTGCCGCGATGGGCGAGCCACTCCTTGCTGTTGCAGGCGGTGAAGCCGAGGCCCTCGGTCGCGCCGTAATATTCGTGGATGATCGGTCCCCACCATTTGATCATGTCGTCCTTGACCAGGGCCGGGCAGGGCGCGGCGGCGTGGATCGCGATCTCCAGCGAGGAAAGGTCGTAGCGGCCACGCACCTCCTCCGGCAACTTCAGCATGCGCGAGAACATCGTCGGCACCAGCTGCGTGTGGGTGATGCCCCATTGTTCGACGAGCTGGAGGTAACGCTCGGGATCGAAACTCTCCATGATGATCACGGTGCCGCCCATGCGGATCGTGAGGTTCACGGCAGCCTGCGGGGCGGAGTGATAGAGCGGTGCGGGCGACAGATAGACCATGCCTTCGCGGTAGTGCCAAAGCTTCGTCAGGAAATCGAACAGCGGCAGATTGTGCCTCGGCGGCTCTTCCGGCAGGGGCCGCAAGATGCCCTTCGGCCGTCCCGTCGTGCCGGACGAATAGAGCATGGCGGTACCGGCAAATTCGTCCGCGATCGGCGTTGCCGGCAGGCCTGCAGTCGCCTCTCGCAGCCCGACAATGCGATCGCTCTCGCTTTCGCCGTCGACCACGATGCAGAGCTCGACCTGCGGACACTCCTTCAGCGCCTCGCGCGCGATGTCGAGCTTCAGCTTCGAGGTGATCAGGACTCGCGACTGGCTGTTGGTCAGGATGTAGGCAAGCTCGCCCGGCGTCAGGAAGGAGTTGATGCAGGTGTAGTAGAGCCCGGCGCGTTCACCCGCGCCGCAGGCTTCCAGGTAGCGCGAATTGTTCTCCATGAAGATCGAGTAGTGATCGAGCCGCCTCAAGCCGTGCCTGCGGAGCAGATGCGCCAGCCGATTGCTGCGTGCCTCGAGCTCGCGATAGGTGACGGTCTCGCCCGTCGCCGCCATGATGAAGGCGGGCTGGAGCGGGCGCAGGCGGGCATGCGTACCAGTATACATCGAACTCCAGATCCCCCTTGATCGTGCTTGTTCTCGTTTGACGCGTTTTTTCACGCGAAACGGTACCGCTTCGCTCGAAAAACGCTCTATGCAGCCATCTCCAGAATCTCGCGAACCTGGGATGGATTGTCGATCTTGCGCGGATTGCGCGGCACCCAGGGCGTTCGCATCGCTTGCTTTGCGATGCGGTCGAAATGCTCGGGGCCGACGTGGACCTCCTGCAGGCTGCGCGGCATGCCGAGGTCGCGGATGAAGCGGTCGAGCACGTCGCCGGCGTCCGCGCCCGCATGTCCCATTGCGGCCGCGACCAGCGCCTGCCCGTCGGCATTGTCGCGCGCATTCCATCGCATCACCGCCGGCAGCATGATGCACGAGGTGTAGCCATGCGGTACGTCGAAGGCCGCGCCCAGGACGTAACCGATGCCGTGGCTCGCGCCCATCGGCACGCCGGCTGCGAGCGCGCCCATCGACAGCCAGGTGCCGATCTGGCAATCCATTCGCGCCGAAATATCCTTCGGGTCGGCTTTCACCCGCGGCAGGCCGGCTGCCAGCATCTCCAGCCCCTTCACCGATTGCGCGTCGGCATAGGGATGCGTCTCGCGCGAGCAGATCGCCTCGACGCAATGATCGACGGCGCGGATGCCGGTGGACAGGAACAGCCATTCCGGCGTGTGCACCGACAGTTCCGGATCGAGGATGGTGGCGCGCGGCATCACCAGCGGATGGCGCAGCATCTCCTTTTGCCGCTTGGCCTCGTTGGTGACGCCGGCGATGGAGGAGAACTCGCCGCCGGCGATGGTGGTCGGCACGCTGATCTGGCGCACGGTCGGTGGATTCATCGCGGGCGAGACGCCGCCATGGGTGCGGATCGTTTCGATGCCGTCAGCCGTCGTGACGTTGTTGGCGAGGCAGAGCTGGACCGCCTTGGCGCCGTCGGTGATCGAGCCGCCGCCGATCGTGACGATCAAATCCGCTTTCGCGCCGCGCGCCTGCTCTGCCGCCGCGATCACCGCGGCGCGCGGCGTGTGCGCCGGCATCTTGTCGAAGGTGCCGACGCAGCGCCGCCCAAGCGCCGCGCGAACCTTTTCGATCTCGTCGGTCTCGCGGTTCAGCGTGCCCGACACCATCAGAAAGGCGCGCTCGGCGCCAATCCGGTCCAGCTGCTCGACGATGGCCTCACGCGCGGGCCGCCCGAACACGACCTCGTCCATGGCGCCGAATACGACACGGCCTTGATGCAAGCGCCTGTCCTCCCTCAACACGATCCGCCTTGCCGGCGGTCCTTTGCGGCGAGGTTAGCGGAGGAAATCGGGGCCGTCATCAGGGCTCTGGGCCGGTTGCGGGTATGGTCGTGCTGCCTATTCCGCTGTCGTCCCTGCGAAAGCAGGGACCCATATTCCGCGGCGTTCGTTGTTGAGGGAACTCGTCATTTCAGCCTCGCTCACTAATGACCACTCGTGGTTATGGGTCCCTGCTTTCGCAGGGTCGACAGCGAATTTGTGGCGCGGCTTGTGAGCCATGCGTCAGCATCCTCGCGGCGCGATGCGTCCGAGTCTTGCGTTTACTTGCCTCCTATCGAAGCAGAGGGCGCAGGCAAAGCCGGTTGGCGATCTCGCGCTGCGCTGCCCGTCAGGTCCTTTTTGTCGCGCGAGGCGGCACGCGGCGTGCTACAGCTTCGGGACCAACAGGGGCAGCGCATGACATCCACCGTCGATCTGGCGAAACTGCATATTGATGACTTCAGGCCGCATCGGGATGCGGAGTTCGAGATGCAGGCGGAGAGGGATCGCGTCGTGCCGCTGAATCTCACCAAGATCGAGCCCGCGGGCAACAGCGGCCGGCCGGGCGGCGCGTTCTCGCTGCTGTTCACGGCGCCGAAGGGCGCATGGCTGCCGCAGGCGATCTATCCGGTGCGGCATCCGGCATTGGGCGTGATCGAGATGTTCCTGGTGCCGATCGGTCCGGTCGCGCACGGCAATGGTTATCAGGCGATCTTCACCTGACGCTCTGCCGCCCGCCAGCGCATCAGGTCGTAGACGCCCTTGTCTTCCTCGGTGATGAAGCCGAGCCTCCGGTAGAGCCGCATCGCCGGGTTGAGCTTCTCGACGTGGATCGAGACGTCCTTGCCGGCGGCCTCCGCCTCGTCGATCGCGTCGCGCAGCAACGCTTCGCCGTAGCCTCTGCCACGATGCTCCGGCAGGAAGGCGATGTCGATGATGCGGTGCTGGCTCGGCCAGCGTTCGAGATAGAACCGGCCGACGTCTTCGCCCTGGCGCGCGATCACCAGCCAATCGGCGTTCGGATAGTGCTGCTGGTAGTGCGCGTGCTGGGCGCGGAATTGCTGCTCGAGAAAGGCGGCCTTGTCGGCCTCGCTCCACGGCACCGGCGCAAGTTCTTCGGCGCGCGTCGAGGCATAGAGGCGGCTGAGGAACGGCAGGTCCGCCTCCGACAGGCGGCGAAAGCCGCAACCGGCTTCGGCCGCGCGCGCCCAGCCGAAGGCGGGCGTGATGGTGCCTGGCGCGTCGAGAGCCAAAACGAGCTCAGCCTCGCGCCGGGAAGACGCCCTGCAGTGCGATGCAGAAGTTCAGCGTGAGGTAAGGCTGCATGTTGTTGTGCGGAAGGTTTCCGCCCGTCATGCCGATCATGGTGGCGTTCATCTGCGTCAGTGTCGGCGCCGGGCTCCCGGGCACGTAGGCGAACGCGTTGGCCGATTTGCCGAGGATGCGGGTCGGGCTCGGGACTTGAACGTCGGCCGTGTCCTGCGTGCCGACGTTCACGGGGTGGTTGTGCTGCGGTATTTGGTTTTGCAGCAGCGTCACATTGGGAGAGCCGGTGGTCTCCCCGAGGTCATACAGCGACAGCCCCGGGCCCTGTCCGGGCGCGAGCGGCGCGTTGCCCTGCATGTTGGGAAGCGCGAAATTCGTCGTGCCGTTGCCGCCATAGGTGACGCCGAGCAGCGAGAACAGCGCCGTGTTCTGCGAGATCGGCAGGATCTGGCCGCTGCAGAAGGCCCAGCCCTTGGGAGCGAAGTTGAACGGAAAGATGCGGATTTCGGCGACGAAGGGGTCGGCCATGGTGTCGCGCTCCTAGCCCTGGCTCGGAAAAATGCCGTACAGCGAAATGATGAAGGTGACGCAAAGGAGCGGCTGCAAATTGCTGTGCGGCAGGCTTCCGCCGGTATTCGTCAGCATTCCGCTTGCCATGGGCCCGTCGGGCGGCTGGCCGTCGATGTACATCGCGATGGTGCCGGTCGTCTGATCGAGAATATTTCCCTGCGGGTTCGACGCGGTGCCGGTCTGCTTCGCGGCGATGAAGGCGTGCGAATGCTGCGGGATCGTCTGCGTCGTGAGTGTTACGTTTTCGACGCCGCCAGTCTGCCCCATGACATAGGTCGTGCCGCTGCTGGCGGTGCCCGTGTGGATTGGCAAGCGGCCGCGCAGATCGGGGACCGCGAAGGTGGATTGGCCGTCGCCGCCATAGGTGGTGCCGATCAGGGTGAACAGCGCGTCGTACTGGGAGATCGCCAACAGGCTGCCGTCACAGAAATTCCATCCAACCGGGGCAAAGCTGCCGCCGAACATACGGATCTCGCCCACAAAAGATTCTGACATCGGCGCTTCTCGTCAATTCTGCGAGGGGAAAATGCCCTGGAGGGCAATGCTGAAATTGATCGTCAGGAACGGTTGCATGTTCTGATGGGCCTGGCTGCCGCCGGCATTGCCCACGGTTAATGGATTGAGCGGGGTGATGTCGGTCGTCGACGTGCTGTAGCCGTTGTTGAAGGCACCGAGATAGGCCCCCGAATCGAGCGGCTGGCTACCGTTGCTGTTGGTGGCGTTGGCCAAATGATTGTGCTGCGCCATCTCATTGATCGTGAGCGTGTGGCTCTCCTCGCCGCCGCGTTGGCCGAGCGTATAGCCGGGGCCCATACTGATCGGCACCCGGCCTCGAAGGTCGGGCAGGCCAAAAGTGACGCGCCCGTCCCCGCCATAGGTCGTACCCAGCAACGAGAACAGTGCCTGATTCTGAGCGATGGGAAGCAGCTGGCCGTTGCAAATTGCCCAACCCTTGGGCGCAAAGCCGAACGACATCATGCGGACTTCGGAAAGAAACGGATCGGCCATCGGTCCTCCGCGAATACGTCGTACGATTTGTGAAAAATTCGAAGCAATGATGCTGCGTGTGCAACGTCTGCACGATAGCGTGTTTTACGGCTAGTGCAACCTCAACGATTGTCGGGTTTCCGCGATTTTTTCAATTCCGCGGCCGCGCGAGCCATTCGCAGTTCGCGACGAGACGGTATCGCCGCTGACGGGACCGTTGTCACGAATCGGACATGTCCAAGCGGACATCATGAGGCGATTGAAGTTTGCCGGGTCGACGGAAGCGTGGATCTCATCTATCTGGGGCAACGCCAGCCGCAACGGTTCGGCAGGCGTTGTGTAGTCGATACGATGCCCGGTCAGACGATCAGGTCATGGTGCAACTGGGCGTGGTTGTCGGTCGGCGTGCCGCCCATGGCGGCGAACGTCGCCTCATGGCCGACCCACCATGGGGTGCCGGCATTGGCATGCCCGCTGAACAGATCGGACCAGGTCTGGGTGTTCGCGGCCAGGTCCGCGTGGCTCGTGCTGGCCTGCGACGGCGTCTGGGTGAACGACGAGAAGTCGAAGCCGTCGCGGTTCAGAGTCGAGGATGTGTTGCTCTGCATCGGCATCGCCTTCGCCGATCCCACGTTGGCCTGCGTGACATCCGCGGCGGTTGGGAGCCGCCGCTCGCCGTCGGCCAGACTGATATACATCAGGTCATTGACGTCGGATGACGACGTCAGGTCGGGGAGGCCGAGCACGTGTCCCAGTTCATGGACCACGGCGGTCAATAGATCGAGATGACCGGCTGCGGCCGTCGACGAATCGGTCTGCAGGTCGGAGCCGGAAGCATTGAGCGCGTGGGTGAACTCAAAATTGTCAAACGGTGTCGAATCGACAAACCAGCCATGGCCCGCGGCGTCGGCATCGATCGTGATGTGGCCGGCGCTTTCCAGGCCGACGACCTGGCCGGCGAGATCAGCGACGCTGAAGGTGACGGCATGCAGCGCCGCCAGTTGATCCGCGTCCACGCCAGCCTTCGCCCATTGGGTAATGGCCGCCGAGACGACCGAGTCGAGCTGGCTTTGCGTCAGGTGGGTTTCACCCGGGGTCGCGACGGCGGCCTGCACGCCGCCATCCGCGGCGAGCAGCGGCGATGAGCCGAACCCGTTTGTGCTGCCCGCCGTGACGCTGATCGTCGGCGCCGTGGTGACCGTGTTGTGCGCCAGGACGTAGGCTGAAATCGCGGCGGTATCGGTCGAGCCGCCGCCGTAGGACGTGCCGTCGCCCGCGTGCAGGCCGACGGTGGTATCGAAGCGATCGCGCAGCCGAATATCGGTGCCGCCATTCGCGCCCGAACCAAGGAACTGATTTTCCTGGGCTCCGGTGCCGCCCAGCGTCAGCGAGACGCTCTGCGCGTCACGTGTGGGCGTGCCGACCGTGCCAGCGTTCAGCTCGAAGCCATGATTGCCGAACGCGCCCGGATTGGACGCCGTGTTGCCCATGACGATCGCGGTCAGCAGTGCGTTGCCACCGTCCACGGCGTCGCCGGTCTGCAGATAGATACCGTCGTCGTTGTACTGGTACAGATGGTTGTTGGTGATTGTCACGCTGGAATTGGCGCCGCCCATGGTGACGAAGCCGATGTCGCTGCCCTGGGCGGAGCCGCTGTTGGCGACGCCCGCGACGCCGATCGTGTTGGAATCGATCGTTCCGTTAAACGAGCTTGCTCCCGATCCAGTGCTGATGCCGAGCGCGGTGCCGAGGGCATCGCGCATCGTGTTGTTGGCGATGTTGAAGGTCAGGTTGGCGTGGTCGCCGGTTCCGCCGGAACTGATGGTGATGCCGCCACCGCCCGAGACGATGTTCTGGTTGTTGTTCGAGAAGCTGTTGCCATTCAGCACGAGGTCCGAGCTGACGCCGCCGTGCAGGTCGAGCTGGAACAGGTCGCCGCGTGCCGACGTGAATGTTGAATTCTGAACGGTCGCGTTGAATGTTCCGTCGGTGGCCTGGAACACCAGCGCATCGCCCGAGCTGTTTCCGGCTGCCGAATTGGTCGCAAAGGTCGAACCGGTGATGGTGATGCGGTTGAGTGTCTGACCACTGTTATTGAAGACGTGGAACGCATCGAGCGCCGCGCCCGTGAAGGTGGAGTTCGTCACCGTCGCCGAGCCGGACAGGCCGGTGAAGTAGACGTCGCCTTCGCCGATGCCGCCGACATTATCGCCGTTGGTGCCGGTCACCGTGGTGTTGCCGAGCGCAAAGCCGGTGACGTTGGTGCCGACGATGCCGTAGTTCTGGAAGTCGTGCATCGCCAGGTAGGAGAGCTGAACGTCCTTGGTGTTATTCAGATAGACGCCGGTGCCCTGCGTGGTGCTGCCGTCGGCGCCGGTCTTGTTGGCGATGGTGCCGCCGCTGCCGGCCGTCGAGCCGTCGCCGGTGATGTGCAGGCCGCCATTGCCGGCGGCCGTGCCGGTATTTGACAGGATGATGCCGTTGTTTGACCCGCCGCTCGAGGTGATGCTCTTGAGGATGAGGTTGGACGAGCCGATCTGGGTATTCTCGACATCGAGCGCGGTGCCGGTGCCTGACGTGATGGAGTTGTTGGTGCCGGTCAGCGTGATGGTGCCGCCATGCGTGAAGCTCATGCCGGTGCCACTGGCAGTCTTGACCGTGATGTCGGACATCGTGACGGTGCCGACATTGAAGCCGTCGTCGCTGATGCCCATGCCGGTCGAGGCCGAGGTGTCGATGCTGACGCCGCTGATGCTGTGGCCGGACGTGCCGAGCAGGTCGATGCCGTTGTCGGCACCGGTCACCTTGATGACCGGATCGGTCCCGGTCGCGGTGTTCGCGGTCACCACGGCGCCCGTCACCGGATTGGTGAACGTCAGGGAGTGACTGCCGCCGACCAGGTTGACGCCATTGGCGAGGTTGATGCCGTTGGCCTCGGTATAGGTGCCGGACCTCAGCACGACATAGTCGCCCGAGCCCGCCGGATTCGCCGCGTTGTAGGCGGCGATCGAGGTGTATGGATCGGCCGCGGTGCCGAGATTGGCGCTGTTGGCCAGCGCCGTGGGCGAGTTGTCGATGTAGAACACCTGTGGGACGACGCCGACGTGGAAGGTCTGGGCGCCCGACGTGAGCGGCCCGCCGGTGCCGGTATTGCCGTTGTCGTTGATGTTCAGCGTGACGGTGTCCGAGCCGGTGAAGCCGTCGTCGCTGTTGTAGGTCAGCGTCGCGAGCGCGGTGTTGACCTGCGCGACGGTACCGGTCAGCGTCACCGTGTGGCTGCTGTTGTTGGTGAAGCTGGCGAGCCCGGCGGTATTGAAGGTCAGGTTGGCATGGCTTGAGGCAATCGTCGCCGTGACGTTGCCGCTCGCGGCATCGATGTCGGCGACCGAAAGCCCTGAAATCGCGAGATTGGTGTGCGAAAACGCCGTGCCGATCGAATTGTCCGCCGGCACCGACGCGGTGGGTCCATCGTCCACCGCGGTGACGCTTCCCGTCGTCGATCCTGTCCCGGTGTTATTGCCGCCATTGGCGGTGCCGCCGTCGTCGTGCACGGTCAGGCTGTAGGACCGCGCGGTAGTGTCGGGGTTTTCGCTGGTGTTGTTGAACTGGATCAGGTCCAGCGCCGCATTGTAGTGCGCAACCGTGTCGGTGCCGGTGAAGCTGATCGTTTCGGTGCCCGCGGTGCTGGTGATCTCGAAGTGGATGCCGCCGATATCGCCGCTGTTGCCGGCGTGGCCCGCGATCGACAGCGCATCCGACGGCTTCAGATTGTTCAGCACGAAGGTCGCATCGGTCAGGTTGTTGCCTTCGGCGTCCGTGATCGTCAGGTTCGGCGTGATCGTGACCGGCGTCGAGTTCGCTGCCGGCGTGCCGTTCGGCGGCTCGGAGAAGCCGGTGATGGCACCGAAGCTCACGACCGGCGCATCGTTGACCGGGGTGACATGGATGGTCGAGGTCGAGGTGTTGCTATTCGCCGAGCCGTCATTGACCGTGAAGCTGACGGTGCGATCCGCGCCGGACGGATTGTCGCTCGAGTTGAAATAGGTGATGGAATCGAGCGCGGTTTTGTAGTTGGCGACGCTGGAGTTGCCGGTCAGCGTCAGCACGCCGGTCGCGGAATTGTACGAGCCGGTGATGCCGTTCTGGTTGACGAAGCCGAGCACGTCCTGGCCGGCGGCGAAGCCGGTGATCTGCACCGTCGCGCCGGTCAGGTTGGCGCTGTCGACGTCGGTCACGTTGACCGACGCATCGATCACGGTCGCGGCCTGGTTTTCGGTGTAGTTCAGCGTGCCGCCGGCGGTCGTGACCGGCGGATCGTTGACCGGCGTGACGTTGATGGTGCCGGTGACCGGCGTTGAGTTCGCCGTGCCGTTGTTGGCAATGATCGTGACGGTGCGTGCCAGGCCCGACGGATTGTCGCTGGTGTTCTGATAAGTCACCGAGGCGAGCGCCGCCTGATAATCGGCGACACTGGCGGTGCCTGTCAGCGTCAGCATGCCGGTTCCCGCATTGAACGAGCCGGTGATGCCGTTCTGGGACGTGAAGGCGAGCACGTCCTGACCGTTCGCGTAGTTACCGGTGATCTGCACGGTCGCGCCGGTCAGCGTAGTGTTGTCGACGTCGGACACGGTGATCGCCGGGTCGAACGCGGTCGCGGCCTGGTTCTCGGTGTAATTGAGGGTATGACCGGCGGTGACGACGGGCGGGTCGTTGACCGGGGTGACGTTGATGGTGTCGGTGACCGGCGAGCTGTCGAGCGTGCCGTCATTGGTCGTGATGGTGACGGTGCGCGCCAGGGCGGACGGATTGTCGCTGGTGTTGATGTAAGTCACCGACGCCAGCGCGGCCTGGTAGTTCGCGACGCTGGAGGAGCCGGTCAGCGTCAGCGTTCCGGTTGCGGCATTGAACGAGCCGGTGATGCCGTTCTGGTTGGTAAAGCCGAGGACATCCTGGCCGCTGGCATAGTTGCCGGTGATCTGCACCGTCGCGGACACCAGATTGGCGTCGTCGCCGTCGGTGACGGTGATCGCCGAATCGATCACGGTCGCGGCCTGGTTCTCGATGTAGTTCAGCGTGTGGCCGGCGGTGACGACCGGCGCCTGGTCAACCACGACGGCGATGGTGAAGGTCTGCTGGCTGTGCAGCGTGCCGTCGCTCGCATCGACCGTGACGTCATAGGACGGGTCGGCAATGTTGATCTTGCTGGGATCGGCGACCGTGATCTTGCCGGTGGTCGCATCGATGGTGAAGCCGCCGCCGGAGGTGTCGCCGACCAGCGAATAGGTCACGGCGGGGCCGTTAACGTCGGTCGAGGATGCCGTGACGCTGGTTCCCGCGCCGACCGGTGCGTTGACCGCAACGCGGTTGACGCCGGCGTCGGCATCGACCGGCGTCGATGGCGCGACGTCGGTGACGGCGATGGTGAAGGTCTGCGAGCTCGTGAGCAAACCGTCGCTGGCCTGCGCGGTGACGGTGTAGGCGTGCCCGGCCGGGCTTTCGTAATCGATCTTGGAGCTGTCCGCGACGGTGATCACACCCGTCGTCGCGTTGATGGTGAAGCCGCCGCCGGAGGTGTCGCCGATCAGCGACCAGGTCACGGCCGGGCCGTTGACGTCGGTTGCCGCCGCCGTGATGCCGACGGTCGAGCCGTTGGCCGCGCCTTCGGCGATCGAGTTGGTGCCGGCGTCGGCATCGGCTGGGGTCGACGGTGCGGCGTCGTTGACGGCGATGGTGAAGCTCTGCGAGCTCGCCAGCGCGCCGTCGCTGGCCTGCGCGGTCACCGTATAGGAATGGGTCGGGCCGCTGCTCTCATAATCGATCTTGGTAAGGTCGGCGACGGTGATGACGCCGGTCGTCGGGTCGATGGTGAAGCCGCCGCCGGAGGTGTCGCCGATCAGCGACCAGGTCACGGCCGGGCCGTTGACGTCGGTCGCGTGCGCGGTGATGCCGACCGCAGTGCCGGCGGCCGCGGCTTCGACAACGCTGTTGGCGGTGGCATCGCTGTCGACCGGGGTCGCTGGCGCAAGGTCGGTGACGGCGATCGCGAAGTCCTGCGTGCTGGTCTGGGTGCCGTCGCTGGCCGCGACGGTGATAGTGTAGCTGTGGCTCGGGCCGCTGCTCTCGTAGTCGATCTGGCTGGGATCGGCGACCGTGACGACGCCGGTTGCGGCGTTGATGGTGAAGCCGTGCGCATCGCCGACCAGCGAATAGGTCACGGCCGGGCCGTTGATATCGGTCGCTGCCGCGACGATGCCCACGGTGGTACCTGCAGCGGCGCCTTCAATGACGGTGTTGGCGCCGGCGTCGGAGTCGACCGGGGTCGACGGCGCGACGTCAGTGACGGCGATCGTAAAGGTTTGCGAGCTCGCCGTTGTGCCGTCGCTGGCTTGCGCGGTCACCGTGTAGGAATGGGTCGGACCGCTGCTCTCGTAATCGAGCTTGGTGCTATCCGCGACGGTGATGACGCCCGTCGTCGCGTCGATGGTGAAGCCGCCGCCGGAGGTGTCGCCGATCAGCGCATAGGTCACCGGCGGGCCGTTGACGTCGATCGACGACGCCGTGACACCGACGGTCGAGCCGTTGGCCGCGCCTTCCGCGATCGCATTGGCGCTGGCGTCGCTGTCGACCGGGGTCGACGGCGGGGCTTCGGTGACGGCGATGGTGAAGGTCTGCGAGGTCGCAAGGGTGCCGTCGCTGGCCTGCGCGGTGACGGTATAGGCGTGGCCGGGCGCGCTTTCGTAATCGAGCTTGCTCGGGTCGGCGACGGTGATGACGCCTGTTGTCGCGTTGATGGTGAAGCCGCCGCCGGAAGTGTCGCCGGTCAGCGAATAGGTCACCGCCGGGCCGTTGATGTCGGTCGAGGATGCGGTGACGCCGACCGTGGTGCCGACGGCCGCGCCTTCGACGACGGTATTGGCGGCAGCATTGCTGTCGACCGGGGCCGACGGCGCAACGTCGGTGACGTTGACGGTAAAGGTCTGCGTGCTGGTCTGCGTGCCGTCGCTGGCCTGCGCGGTGATTGTGTAGGCGTGGCCGGGCGCGGTTTCGAAATCGATCTTGGTGGGATCGGCGACGGTGATGACACCGGTCGCGGCATTGATGGTGAGGCCGTGGGCATCGCCGACCAGCGAATAGGTTACTGTGCCGCCATTGATGTCGGTGGCGTGCGCGGTGATGCCGACGGCGGTGCCGATGGCGGCGCCTTCGACCACCGTGTTGGTCGCGGCGTCAGAGTCGGTGGGAGCCGACGGCGGGGCGTCGGTCACGCCGATCGTGAAAGTTTGCGTCGTCGTGGTCGCGCCGCTCGTCGCCTGCACCGTGATGGTATAAGCGTGGCCCGGCGCGCTTTCGTAATCGAGCTTGTTCGGATCGGCGACGGTGACGACACCCGTCGTGGCATTGATGGTGAAACCGCCGCCGGAGGTGTCGCCGGTCAGCGAATAGGTGGTTGCGGGGCCGTTCGGATCGACCGCGGAGGCGGTGATGCCGACCAGCGTGTTGACGGCAGCGCCTTCGACGACGCTGTTGGCGGCGGCATTGACGTCGACCGGGGTGCTGACCGCCACGTCGTTGACGTTGATCGTGAAGCTCTGCGAGCTAACGCCGCCATGGCCGTCACTGGCCTGGACCGTGATGGTGTAGGCGTGACCCGGCGCGGTCTCGAAGTCGATCTTGCTGGAATCGGCGACGGTGACGATGCCGGTGTTGGGATCGATCTTGAAGCCGCCATGGGAGGAATCCGATGTCAGCGAGAAGGTGACACCGGGGCCGTTGACGTCGGCTGACGACGCGGTGATGCCGACCGAGGTGTTGACCGAGGCGCCTTCGTTGACGGCGTTGGCGGCGGCGTTGCCGTCGATCGGTGTCGAGGGCGGCGCATTGCTAACCGCGATCGTGAAGCTCTGCGACGAGACGAAGATACCGTCGGTGGCCTGCACATTGACGACGTAGCTGCCGCCGGAGCTCTCGAAATCGACTTTGGAGGGATCGGCAATCGACACGACGCCGGTATTCGGATCGACCTTGAAGCCGCCATGCGAGGAATCGGACACCAGCGAATAGGTGACCGGAAGACCGATCAGGCTGGTGGATTGCGCGGTGATGCCGACCGATGTATTGGCTGCGGCGCCCTCAACGACAGTGTTGGCGCCGGAATTGGCGTCGGTCGGAGGCGACAGGAAGCCGGGCACCGGCGGCCACGGCGTGCCGGGAGGACAGCCCAGGTAAAGATATTGCAGACCATACGTGTTGACGAACGCCTGCGCGGCCGGATCCAGAATGATATTGCCGCTCGGATCGAGATGAAGCTCGGGGCGGGTTAAACCACCGATTGTATAGGCAGGTATGGTCGTCATGAGCACTCCTGCGATCGGCGTGAAAGCCGATCAACTAACTACATTTGTTGGGGACGATGAGGTGTGAAGCAGTTCACACGTTGAGGTTGATCATACGCGACCCGAGATCGCACCGGTCCGCTCGCAATATGCGGACACCGCGACGGTTGCGGAGTCCCGACATCAGCAAGTTCAAATGCGCTTGCCATTACGTAATCGCTTCCACTCACTCACGCCGCGAGAAAAGCCCTATGAATGTTCGAGAAAAGCGCGGCGGCCAAGAAAATTTACCGGTTGGCAACCACGACCGTATTGTCGATGCTTCCGAGTGTCAATGAGCGTCCACGTGACATCGCGTCGTTAACCACGATTCGGCCATGCAGCGGGAGGTAGAGTGTGGAAACTCGACCATTTTTAATCTTGTGCGACCCCCGGTGGTTTATGCGCCGCAGACGGAATTGGCGTTGTGTGACGAATATGTGTCGGTGATTCGCCTTGTGATTGATTCCCGGCGAACCTTCTGTGATCTCTCCTCACCCCGAAAGGCCAGCGAATCTGTCCCTTCCTGTCGTCACGGCTTCGCGATCACGTCGTAAGGCTTTCAGATTACGCAACTATTCGCTTGATCCGGCGGCCATCTTGAACAGACTGGGGAGCGGCTACATCTGTGACGTCCGCTGCCGCGACATTGCGGTGGTCCATCCGCGTTGAATCACCGCAAGTTCAATTGCGACTTTCGTAGCCCTGCACTGATCCTGGGGGAGAGGGAATTGAGTTCGATTGACAGAACGGGGCGTGTGGCTCCGGTGACCCGCGTCGAGCGTCATTCGCTTCGCCGCCATGCCTCACGCGGCCTGTCGCTCAGGCCTTGGCTCGGCCTTGCGCCGATCGGGCTGCTGGCGGCGCTGGCGCTCGGCGGCTGCGACAACAAGAGCGCGCAATCGCAGGCCGCGCCTCCGCCGGCGCCGGTGACGGTCGCCCAACCGGTCAAGCGCACCGTCACCGATTGGGACGAGTTCACCGGCCGCTTCGAGGCGGTGGAGGAGGTGCAGGTGCGGCCGCGCGTCGGCGGCTTCGTCAACTCGGTCGAGTTCAAGGATGGTGCGATCGTCCACGCCAGGGCGATCTGCTCTACATGATCGACCCGCGCCCGTTCGAGGCGGTGGCGCTGCAGGCGGAGGGGCAGCTTGCAGATGCGCGCGCCAAGGCGGAGCTTGCCAAGCGCGAACTCGAGCGTGGGCTGAACCTCGTGCAGACCAGCGCCGTCTCCGAGCAGGTCGTCGATCAGCGCCGCCAGGCCTTGCAGGCCGCGCACGCCGCCGAGATGCAGGCCGAAGGTACGCTGAAGGCCGCGCAGCTCAACGTCGAATTTACCCACGTACTGGCCCCGATCACCGGCCGCGTCAGCCGCCATCTGGTGACCCCAGGCAATCTGGTGCAGGGCAGCGAGAGCGGCGCGACGCTGCTGACCTCGATCGTGTCGATCGATCCGATCTACATCTATTTCGACGTGGACGAGGCGACCTATCAGCGTAACAGCAAGCTGTGGTTCGAAGGCAAGCGGCCGAGCTCGCGCGATACGTCAAACCCGGTGCAGGTGACGCTGACCGGCGAGACAAAGCCCTCGCATGAGGGGAAGATGGACTTCCTCGACAATCGCCTCGACGTCTCCACCGGAACGCTGCGCAGCCGCGCGGTCGTCAAGAACAAGGATCTGTCGATCCTGCCCGGCCAGTTCGGCCGCGTCCGCCTCATCGGCTCCTCGCCCTATGAGGCGCTGCTGATCCCGGACGACGCTATAACCACCGACCAATCGCGCAAGATCGTGTTCGTGGTCAAGGACGACAACACGGTGGAAGCAAGAGCAGTCACGCTCGGACCGCTCGACGAGGGCCTGCGCGTGATCCGCGAAGGCCTCAAGCCGGAGGATCACGTCATCGTCGACGGCCTGCAGCGCGCCCGCGTCGGCGCCAAGGTGGCACCGAAAATGGCGCAGGCGCCGGCGGATTCCAAGCCGGCCGCAGGCGACAGGCCGGCGGCCGCTGACAAGCCCGCCGCAGGTGCCAAACCATGAATCTCGGCCGCCTCTCCATCAACCAGCCCATCTTGGCGATGGTGCTGTCGATCGTGCTCTTGATCGTCGGCGCGCTCGCTTACACCACGCTGCCGGTCTCCGAATATCCGCAAGTGGTGCCGCCGACCGTGGTCGTCACCACGCAATATCCCGGCGCCTCCGCGCAGACCGTATCCGACACGGTGGCAGCTCCGATCGAGCAGGAGATCAACGGCGTCGAGGACATGCTGTATCTCTACAGCCAGGCGACCTCGAACGGCCAGCTCACCATCACCGTCACCTTCAAGCTCGGCACCGATCTCGACAAGGCCCAGGTGCTGGTGCAGAACCGCGTCGCCATCGCGCAGCCGCGCCTGCCGGAGGAGGTGCAGCGCAACGGCGTCACCACGCGCAAGAACTCGCCCGACATCCTGATGGTCGTGTTCATGCTGTCGCCGGACGACACGTTCGACCAGCTCTACATCTCCAATTACGCGCTGCTCCAGGTCCGCGACCAGCTGCTGCGCCTCGACGGCGTCGGCGACATCCAGATTTTCGGTGCGCGCGACTATTCGATGCGGCTGTGGCTCGATCCCGACCGGATCGCCAATCTCGGCCTGACCTCGACCGAAGTACTGGCGGCGATCCGCGCGCAGAACCTGCAGATCACCGGCGGACAGATCGCGGAGCCGCCGATCGCCGATCGCGCATTCCAGCCAAACCTCACCTTCACAGGACGCCTCAAAGATATCAGGCAGTTCGAGGACATTGTGGTGAAAGCCGGTTCCGACGGCCGTACCGTACGTCTGCGCGACGTCGCCCGCGTCGAACTCGGTGCGCTGTCCTACGCCACCAGCAGCTTCCTGCTGCGCAAATCCGCCGTCGCGCTGCTGGTGACGCAACGGCCCGGATCGAACGCGCTCGCCACCGCCAAGAGCATCTCCGACACGATGGAGCGGATGAAGGCGAGTTTTCCGAAGGGGCTCGATTACAATATCGGTTACAACCCCACCGAATTCATCGCCCAGTCGGTCCACGAGCTGATCAAGACGGTCTACGAGGCGATGGCGCTCGTCGTCATTGTGGTGCTGGTATTCCTGCAAGGCTGGCGGCCTGCGATGATCCCGATCATCGCGATCCCCGTGTCGCTGGTAGGTACCTTCGCGGTGATGGCGGCGCTCGGATTCTCAATCAACAATCTGACGCTGTTCGGCCTCGTGCTCGCGGTCGGCATCGTGGTCGACGACGCCATCGTGGTGGTCGAGAACGTCGAGCGACATCTCCAGCACGGCATGAGCCGGCGCGAGGCGGCGCTCAAGACCATGGAGGAGGTTGGCGGAGCGCTGGTTTCGATTGCCCTGGTGCTGTGTGCGGTGTTTGTCCCGACCGCGTTCCTCGGCGGCATTTCCGGGCAGTTCTTTCAGCAGTTTGCGGTGACGATCGCGGTCGCAACCGCGATCTCCTGCTTCTGCTCGCTGACCTTGTCGCCGGCGCTGGCCTCGCAGATCCTGGTACCGCATGAGGAGAAACGCCCGCCGGCGCGCTGGAACATCATCGCGCGCGGCTGGGACAGCTTCACTGCGCTGTTCAACCGGGTGTTCGACCGGCTGGCGCACGGCTATGCATCGGTGGCCGACTTCGTGATCCGGCATACGGTGGTGATGCTTGCGCTCTACCTCGTACTGATCGGCAGTGCCGGCTGGCTGATCGTGACCACGCCGCAGGGCTTCATTCCCGCGCAGGACCGCGGCTACGTCATCATTTCAGTGCAATTGCCCGGCGCGGCCTCGCTGGCGCGTACCACCGAGGTCGTGCGCGAGATCGAGCGGATCTCGCTGGATACGCCGGGCATCATCCGCGTTGCCGCTTTCGCCGGCTTCTCCGGCGCTACGCGCACCCAGGCCGGCAACGCGGCCGCGCTGTTTCCGGTGTTCGACGAGCCTGAGGCGCGGATGAAGAAGGGATTGTCTGCGAACGCCATCACGGTCGAGCTGCGCAAGCGCCTGGCCGCGATCCAGGGCGCCTTCATCATCGTCATTCCGCCGCCGGCCGTGCCCGGCATCGGCACCGGCGGCGGCTTCACCATCCGCATCCAGGACCGCCAGGGTCGTGGACCCGAACTGCTGGCTTCCGCGACCGATGAACTGGTGACAGCCGCGCGCAAATCGCCGTCTCTCACGACGGTGTTCTCGCCGTTCAGTGCCAACACGCCGCAGCTCTTCGTCGACATCGACCGCACCAAGGCGCAGAAGCTGGGCGTGCCCATCTCCAACATCAACGATACGATCCAGACCTATTTCGGATCGACCTATGTCAACGACTTCAACCTGTTCGGCCGCACCTACCACGTCACCGCGCAGGCCGATTTCCCGTTCCGGAAAGACAGCCCCGATCTCGCGCGGCTGCGTACCCGCAACGCGGCCGGCGACATGGTGATGCTCGGCAGCGTCGTGGATTTCAAGGACGTCTCGGGGCCCGACCGCGTCGCGCGCTACAATCTCTACTCGGCGTCCGAGCTCCAGGGTGAGCCGGCGCCGGGCGTAAGCTCGACCACCGCGCTGAACACCATCAAGCAGCTCGCGAACGATACCTTGCCGAGCGGCTTCACCTTCGAATGGACGGACCTGTCCTACCAGCAGATCACTGGCGGCAACGCCGGCCTCTACGTGTTCCCGATCTGCGTGCTGTTCGTCTATCTCGTGCTCGCAGCGCAATATGGCAGCTGGACCTTGCCCTTCGCGGTGATCCTGATCGTGCCGATGTGCCTGCTCGCCGCCACCATCGGCGTGCGCATCATGGGCCAGGACGTCAACATCCTCACGCAGATCGGTTTCGTCGTGCTGGTGGGACTGGCGGCGAAGAACGCGATCCTGATCGTCGAGTTCGCGCGCGACATCGAGCTCGAGGGGAGGTCGCGGCTGGAGGCCGTGATCGAGGCCTGCCGCCTGCGCCTGCGGCCGATCCTGATGACGTCGTTCGCCTTCATCCTCGGGGTGCTGCCGCTGGTGGTGTCGACCGGTTCGGGTTCGGAGATGCGGCAGGCCGTGGGCGTTGCCGTGTTCTTCGGCATGATCGGCGTCACTCTGTTCGGGCTTCTGTTCACGCCGATCTTCTACGTGGTGGTGCGGAACCTCGCGGAAGGAAAGAACGAGGGCAAGCCGGCGGAGCCCAAGGCAACCGTGGCGGGTTGAGCGGCCCGAACTTGTGCCCGTCACCCTGAGGAGCCTGCGAAGCAGGCGTCTCGAAGGGTGCACGGCCACGAGCCGGCGTGCATCCTTAGAGGCTCGCCTTGCGGCGCAGTTGCGCCGCAAGGCTCGCGCCTCAGGAGGACGGAAGGGCTGCAAGCGCGCGTCGACAGAGGCAATACTTTTGGCTGAGCGGAAAGAGATGGGCAGACGTGGGGTTATAAAATAATGTCGCGCCGATTTTCCTGATAGAAACTGCTGGGAGAGCATAAAATGAAGTCCGGATTTTTGGCCGCGGTCGCGGCCTGCAGCCTGATGCTTGCGGCGCCGGCGATGGCCCAAGGCGTCAAGATCGGCATCCTCAACGACCAGTCCGGCGTCTATGCCGATTACGGCGGCAAATGGTCGGTCGAAGCGGCCAGGATGGCGATCGAGGATTTCGGCGGCGAGGTGCTCGGCCAGAAGATCGAGCTCGTCACCGCGGACCATCAGAACAAGCCGGACCTTGCCGCCTCGATCGCGCGGCGCTGGTACGACGTCGAGAACGTCGACATGATCACGGAGCTGACGACCTCCTCGGTCGCGCTCGCGATCCACGAGCTCTCCAAGGAAAAGAAGAAGATCGACATCGTCGTCGGCGCCGCGACCTCGCGTCTCACCGGCGATGCCTGCCAGCCCTACGGCTTCCATTGGGCCTACGACACCCGCGCGCTCGGCGTCGGCACCGGCGGTGCGTTGACGAAGGCCGGCGGCGACACCTGGTTCTTCCTCACCGCGGATTACGCCTTCGGCTATGCGCTGGAGAAGGACACCAGCGAGATCGTCGTGTCGAAGAAGGGCAAGGTGCTCGGCTCAGTGCGCGTGCCGCTCAATTCCTCGGACTTCTCCTCCTTCCTGCTCCAGGCGCAGAGCTCGAAGGCGAAGATCGTGGGCCTCGCCAATGCCGGCCTCGACACCACCAACTCGATCAAGCAGGCGTCCGAGTTCGGCATCGTCTCCGGCGGCCAGAAGCTCGCGGGCCTCTTGATGACGCTGTCGGAGGTGCACGGTCTCGGGCTCGAGGCGGCGCAGGGTCTCGTGCTCACCGAGGGCTTCTACTGGGACCACGACGACGCCTCGCGCGCCTTCGGCGAACGCTTCCTCAAGCGCACCGGCCGGATGCCGAGCATGATCCATGCCGGCACCTATTCGGCGACGCTGAGCTATCTCAAGGCGGTCAAGGCCGCCGGCACCAAGGATCCGGATGCCGTCGCCAAGAAGCTGAAGGAGCTGCCGGTCGACGACGACTTCGCGCAAGGCGGCAAGGTGCTCGAGAACGGCCGCATGGTCCACGACATGTATCTGTTCGAGGTCAAGAAGCCCTCGGAATCGAAGAAGCCGTGGGACTATTACAAGCTGCTCGCCACCGTCCCCGGCGACAAGGCCTTCTTCACCGCCAAGGAAAGCGGTTGTCCGCTGACGAAGTGACGCGTGGCTGGCGAAACAGAACAAACATCGGTGTCGTCCCGGCGAAGGCCGGGACCCATAACCCCGATGTCGGTTGTTGCGCGCAGCTGGAGCTCCAGCCTTCGCAAAACACCTGCCTGTGGTAATGGGTCCCGGCCTTCGCCGGGACGACGGCGGAATATGTGGAGGCGTTACGCGTGGACCAGCCGCCACACCGCGCCGCCGATCGCGCCGACCCAGAGGATGACGCAGGCCAGCGCCTGGATGGCGAAACCGGGGCTGCGTTTCGCCACCGCTTCGCGATAGCCGATGAAATAGACGATGCGGCCGATCACCCAGATTGCGCCGACCGCCGCCGCCGCGGCATCGCCGACATAGATCGCGAACAGCCAAAGCGCCGGCAGGAAGATCGGCATCCATTCCAGCGTGTTCATCTGGATGCGGAACGCGCGCTCAAAATCCGGATGGCCCGACATCGCCGGCACCTTGACACCGTAGACCGCGCGGGCGCGGGCGACCTGCAGCGCGAAGAAGAAGTGCAGCGCGACCGCAAGGCAGGTGACGATGGCGGTGTAGTGGTACATGTCAGGCATTTCCTCTTTCCATTGGCCCCGATGTCATGACGGGACAGCGAAGCCCGGTGTGACATGCGGCCTCGCTCTACCTCTCCCGGCGCGCGGGGAGAGGTCGGAACGCATCGTCAGATGCGCTCCGGGTGAGGGGGGGACCTCGGCGAGACCAGCTGTCACCAGGTACGCGGAGACGGCCCCTCACCCCAACCCTCTCCGCGTAAGAATGGGGCCGGGGAGCACCGTTATGCCGCGGCCCCATTCGGACCAATTCCGTCACGTCCTAATACCCCGTCATCTCAAGATAGCCGATTCCGGCGTGGCTGCCTGCAAAGCGGATCGGGCCTTCCCAATAGGGGAAGCTGGTTCCCATCCAGGCCTTCGGATTGAGCGGCGTGGTCTCGATGGCAAGGCCACGTGCGGGCAGGCTGACGCGCCATGACGTCGGCAGCTTGCGGCCGTCGATCTCGGTGGTCGTCACGGGCGCGATGCTGTTGCCGCTGGCGGCGATCTCGGCCGAGCGGCCGTCCGGCGTGATCCAGTTGCCGAACAGGTTCTCGCGGCCGTCCTTCTGGCGCAACCGGTACAGCATCAGCTTCTCCTCGCCGGGAAGATGCAGCGAGAACCAGTCCCAGCCGGTCTGGTCGGCCGCCAATGGCTGGCTGCTCCATTCGCGATCCATCCACGCCACGCCCGTGACGTCGACCGGCCTGTCGTCGATCACGATGCGGCCGGACGCCTTGTAGAACGGCTGGCTGTAGTAATAGGAGGCCTGTCCGCGATCCGACTTGCGGCTGTAGCCGTGGTCGCCCTGCAGCACCAGCGCGCGGTCGGCCTCGAGCCGCAGCGCGGTGCTGAAGTCGGCGGCGGAGGCCTTGAGCTCGAGCGGCGCGACGTGCTGTGCATCGAACGCATCGCGCCCGCGCAGCTCCCAGGCGTCGATCCAGGCGCGGAGCGGCGTGGCTTCGACGGCGGCCTGCCCGACGCCGCCGCGCGCAAAGGTCTCGCTGAAGCGGTGCGTGCCGGCGCTGGTCACGGCGGCGTGGCCCATCCAGAGCTGCTGATTGGCCCAGCCCTCGGCCGGTCCGCCTGCTTTCATCGCCTGGCGGAACAGCGTCCATTGCGCGCCATAGGCCGCGCCACTCGTGTCGGACAGGTTGGCGGTCACGTACCACCATTCGATCCGGAATTCCGGATGCGGGCCGTGGTCCGCGGGGAACGTGAACGGCTTGCCCGGCGTGACGGCGGCAAATCCTTCCGCGGTCTCGCCAAGTCCGGCGAAGCCCTGCGCGAACGTCTTGCCGCCGAGCGCGAGCCCCAGCGCACCGCCGGCAAAGGCGCGACGCGTGATGGTGCCGCTAGCGCTCATTGACAAAGATCCTGATCAGGCTGGCCGGCTGCATGCGCGCCAGCCTCGCGACCGGAAGCGCGGCGGCACAGAATGCGGCGGCCAGCGCCACCACGACCAGCTCGACCAATTGCAGCGGAAACACGTGGAACGGCAGCCGCCAGCCGAATGCCTTCACATTGACGATCGCAATCAGGCACCACGCCACCAGGAGGCCGAGCGGCAGCGCGAACAACGCGGTGATCAGCGCGACCGCCATGGTCTTCAGCAGTTCGAGCGCGGCGAGCCGCCGCCGGGTCAGGCCGATCGCCCAGAGCGGGGCGAGCTGGGGCAGGCGGGAGTTCGCCAGCGTCAGCAGGCTGGTCAGCAGCGCGATGCCGGCGACGCCGAGCGTGAAGGCGTTCAGCGCCGAGGTCACGGCGAAGGTGCGGTTGAAGACCCGCTTCGATTCCGTTTTCATCCTCGCCTGGTCGGCGATGTTGCGATCATCGAGACCGAATTTCTCCTGTAGCGCGGTGATCAGCGGTGCGATCTTGTCCGGTGCCACGCGGAGGCCCATCCGCGTCATTGGTGTCTGCGGGAAGCGCCGGGTCAGCGCGGCGAAGTTGACCGCGATCTGGCCCCTGGGATTGCCGTAATCGGCATAGATGCCGACGATGTCGAGCTCCCAGGTGCCGCCCGGGGCGGGCACCTCGATATGATCGCCGATCGCCAGCTTCATCCGCCGCGACAGCTGCTCGCTGACGAGGCAGGTGTCGCCGGGCCGCAGCCGAACCCACGCATTCGCGACGTTTTCGAGCAACGGCCAGTTGTCGCGATAGGTGGCGTGGTCGGGCAGGCCGAGCACCTCGATCGGCGCGCCGCCGAGCTGGGTGTCGGCGCGGCCGCCGGGCAGGATGGCCTGAACCTCGGGCTGATCGCGCAGCCAGGCCTTGATCTCCTTTGCCTGCTGATCGCTGGCGGCGCTGACATAAACGTCGGCGGCGAGCCTTCCGTCGAGCCAGACCAGGAAGGTGCGGTTGAAACTTTCCACCATGGTGCCGACGCCGACATTGACCGCGAGCGCAAGCAGCAGCGCCATCAGCGCCAGCGACAGTCCCGACAATTGCTGGCGGCTGTCGGCCCAGAACCAGATGCCGACCGGCGCCCGCGCGCTGCGCTGGCCGAAGGCAAGCGCGACTTGCAGGACCATCGGCAGGATCAGCGCCGCGCCGAGCATCAGGGCCGCGAGCACGCCAAAGCCTGCGATCAGCGAATCGCCGAACCAGATCAGGCCCGCGGCGACCGCGAACACCGCGAGTGCCGCCGCGCTCTGGAGCAGCAGCCAGCGCCGCTGCGCCTGCTGCCAGGCCTGCGGCTGCGCCGTCGCCAGCACCGGCATCCGGATCGCCTTGGCAAGGCTCGCCGCCGCCGCGGCGAGCGCGCCCAGGATGCTGATGGCAACACCGGCGAACCACCAGACGGGTTTGAGCGAAAGCTGCCCCGGAATCTGCGCGCCATAGAGCCCGCGCAGCGATGCGGCGACGTCGGGCAGCAGGGCAGCCGCGATGAAATAGCCGCAAGCGAGCCCGATCAGGCCGGCGATCAGCGCCAGTGCCACCAGCTCGATCACCAGCACCGTGTTGACCAGCCGCGCCGACGCGCCGCAGGCGCGCAATGTCCGCAGCATCGGCAGCCGCTGCTCGAAGGCGAGGCCGACGGCCGAGTTGACGATGAACAGGCCGACGAAGAACGACAACAGGCCGAACGCGGTGAGATTGAGATGGAAACTGTCGGTGAGCCGTTCGAGATCGCTCTCCGCGCTCGGCTCGACCAGGCGGAGCTTGTCACCCGCCACGCTTTCCAGCGCTGCGTGCGGCGCCTTGGCCTTGCCGACCAGCAGGCGCGAGACCTGGCCGGGCATTTTGAGGATGTCCTGCGCGATGCCGATATCGACGATCAGTGCGCCGGGCGCGAGCTCGGCCTGTACGCGCAGCGGCGGCAAGCTCGTGCCGTTGGCCTCTGGCCGCTCGCCTTCCTTGCCGAGATCGCGCAGCGTTTCCGGGGCCACCAGCATTTCGCCCGGCGGCGTGATGAAGGATTGCAGGCTACCGCGTCCGACCGCGGCGCGTTGCCGACATCGGCCGGCAGCGTCACCGGCTCGATGCCGAGCAGCCGCACCGAGCGCCCGTTGATCTGGACCCGCCCCTCCAGCACCGGCGAGACCGGCCAGCCCGCGCGCCGCAGATCGACGAACAATGTTTGCGGGAAGGTCGCGCCGTCCCGGGCGCAACCAGCATCGCCGTGCGCACGCCGCCGAACGTCGCTGCGGCACGGTCATAGGCATTGCGGGCCTGCTGGTTGATCGCCTGCACGCCGCTCCACAGCGCGGTCGCTGCGATCAGCCCGATCAGCAGCGTGGCGAACTGCATCTTGTGGCGCCGCCAATGGCTGAGCAGCACGGCGAGGATCCACAGCGCGCGCCTCATGCGATGCGCCCCGCATGCAGGGTGAGGTGACGGTCGAGGGTCGCAGCCAGATGCAGGCTGTGCGTCACCATCAGGAAGCCGCAGCCGGTGCGCGCGACGAGGTCGCGCGTCAGCGCCAGCACGTCTTCGGCGGTGGCTTCGTCCAGATTGCCGGTCGGCTCGTCCGCGAGCAGCAACAGCGGCTTTGGCGCCAGCGCGCGGCCGATCGCGACGCGCTGCTGCTGGCCTCCGGACAATTGCTCGGGATAGCGCCTGAGCAGGCTTTTCAGGCCGAGGCGCTCGACCAGTTCGTCGTGCCAGGCGGCGTCATGCCGGCCGGCGATGCGCGACTGAAACACGAGATTGTCCGCGACCGTCAGGCTCGGGATCAAATTGAATTGCTGGAACACGAGGCCGAGCCGGTCGCGGCGCAATTCGGCGCGGCCGGCGTCGTTGAGGTGGGAGACGACGGTGTCGGCGAGGGCGATCTCGCCGTCGGCGGCATCGAGCCCTGCGATCAGATGCAGCAATGTGCTCTTGCCGCTGCCGGACTCGCCTGATAGCGCCACGCTCTCGCCGGTCGCAACGGCAAGGTCGACACCGCGCAGCACCGCGATGTCTTCGCCGGCAGAGCGGTAACTCTTGGTCAGGCCGGTGACGCGAAGCACCGCGGCGGTCTGGTCAGATGAAGCGATGGCCGTGCCTCATTGCGGCTTCTGGTATTTCAGGACGAACTCGTCGATCGGCACCGGTGCCTTGAAGACGGGAATGTCCTTGGGGTCCTCCGCATGATGCAGGAAATCGCCCTCGGCCACCAGCTTGAAGCCGGCCGCCTCGATCTCCTGCTTCAAGGTGCTCTCCTCGATCCGGTGCAGCGTCTTGGCGACGCTGGTGCCTTCGCCCGTCTTGGCCGAGTGATCCGCGATCACGAGGAAGCCGCCCGGCTTGAGCGCGGCGAACATCTTCTTGTTCATCGCGGCGCGGTCGACCGGCAAATAGGTGATGTCGTGATAGAAAAAGAAGAAGGTGATCATGTCGAGGTTCTTGACCTCGGGCGGGATCGGATCGTCATAGTCCCGCACCACATGGACGACGTTCTTCATCGCCGGCGCCTTGGCGCGGTTGTCGAACTTGTCCTTGACGAAGCGCTCGAGCACGGTCGCGGAATCCTGTGCGTAGACCTTGCCCGACGGAGCTACGGTGCGCGCCAATAGTTCGGTGCTGTAGCCGGCGCTCGCCGCCATGTCGAGGATCGTCATACCCGGCTTGACGCCGGCAAAGGCGAGCATCTTGGCCGGCTGCCGGCGCTGGTCGACCTGACGATCCGCATCGCTGCGATCGGGTGCGGCGACGATCGCGGCGTAGTCGGGATTGGGGGCGTCTTCCGCGCGAACTTGAGGCGCGGCAAGCAGCGCGGCAAATACAAGTGCAGCGCAGGCGGTGGCACGTAGGATCAATCTGTTCATGAAATAACCCCGGGCTTTTCGTTGGCCCTGAACATAGCAGTCGGGACATGACAGTTCACCGCTCCACTGGCGCGACCGACGCGATCGTGATCGGGACGTTAGAAGCGCTCCGGGGCGCACAACCCCGAGGAAATGCGGTGTTGCGTTGCACGGCGAGGCGTGGCTAGCATCGCCGGACGGGGCCGATTTACGAAGCCAAGAACGAAACGACGGGGAGCCGGACATGACGACGCAAGCGACGTCCAAGAGGACGTCAGAGGGGCTGTCAAAGGGGCTGTCAAAGGGGACGCCGAAGGGCGCCTGGCAAATCACCTTCCTTCTATTTCTCTTCATGGTGGTGAACTTCGCGGACAAGATCGTCGTCGGTCTCGCCGGCGTGCCGATCATGACCGACATGAAGCTCAGCGCCGAGCAGTTCGGCCTGCTCGGCTCCTCGTTCTTCTTCCTGTTCTCGATCTCCGCCATCGTGGTCGGCTTCATCGTCAACAAGGTGCCGACGCGCTGGGTGCTGCTTGCTCTGGCCGTGATCTGGGCGCTGGCGCAATTTCCGATGGTCGGCACCGTCTCCTTCACCACGCTCCTGATCTGCCGCATCGTGCTGGGCGCCGGCGAAGGCCCGGCCTTCTCGGTCGCCGCGCACGCCATCTACAAATGGTTCCCCGACGAGAAGCGCACACTGCCGACCGCGATCCTGTCGCAGGGTTCGGCCTTCGGCGTCATCCTCGCGGTGCCGGCGTTGAACTGGATCATCGTCAACCATTCCTGGCACTATGCCTTCGGCGCGCTGGGCGTCGTCGGCCTGATCTGGGTTGCGGCCTGGCTCGCGCTCGGCAAGGAAGGGCCGCTGGAGTCGACGTCTGCAGTGACGGCAGACGAGCCGCGGATTCCGTATAGGAAGCTTCTCACCTCGCGCACCTTCATCGGCTGCGTCGCCGCAACCTTCGGCGCCTATTGGGCGCTGTCGCTCGGCCTGACCTGGTTCACGCCGTTCATCGTCAAGGGGCTCGGCTTCTCACAGAGCCAGGCCGGCTGGATTTCGATCCTGCCCTGGGTGTTCGGCGCCACCATCGTCATGCTGACCGGCTGGATATCGCAGCTGATGCTGACGCGCGGCTTCACCACCCGCGGCGCGCGCGGCGTGCTCGGCTCGGTGCCGCTGATCGTCGGCGGCGCCATCCTTGCGATGCTGCCCTATGCGCCGCCCGGCGGGATCATGATCGCGCTGCTGGTGATCGGCTCCGGCCTGTGCGGCTCAATCTATGTGGTATGCCCGCCGATGCTCGGCGAGTTCACGCCGGTGTCGCAGCGCGGCGCGATCATCGCGATCTACGGCGCGCTCTACACGATCTCGGGTATCCTGGCGCCGATGGTGATGGGCAATGTGATCCAGCACGCGGCAACGCCGATCGACGGCTACATGACCGGCTTCACCATCAACGCCGTGATCATGGTCGGCTCCGGCCTGCTCGGCCTGCTGCTGCTCTGGCCGAACACGGAGAGGGCGCGCCTGACCGGCACGTCGCAGCCGGCAGGCACGATCAAGGGCGCGATGTCGCCGACGTAAGGGGGCGCGCAGACTTGCTCTACCTTGCCTCTCCCGCAAGGGGAGAGGCGGGAGTTTGCCGTGACGGTCTTACCCTAATTCATTCCCTGCGCGCCGCGCACCAGTCTGCCCGGGCGCGCGCCGGTGGGCTTGGCCTCGCGCTGGGTCACGATGCCCGACACGATGGTCGCGTCGTAGCCGTCGACATCCTGCAGCAACCTCCGCCCGCCGACTGGCAGATCGTAATGCACCTTCGGCGGATGCAGATGCAGGCGGTCGTAGTCGATCACGTTGACGTCGGCCTTGTAGCCGGGCGCGATCAGGCCGCGGTCGGCGAGACCGACCGAGAGCGCGGTCTTGCGCGACTGTGCCGCGACCACGAACGGAATCGTGAGCTTCTCGCCGCGCCTGCGGTCGCGCGTCCAGTGCGTCAGCAGATAGGTCGGGAAGCTCGCATCGCAGATGATGCCGCAATGCGCGCCGCCGTCGGACAGGCCCGGCACCGCGATTGCGGATCGAGCAGCATCTCGCGCGTCGCATCGAGATTGCCGTCGGAATAGTTGAGGAATGGCACGTAGAGCATGCCGCGGCCCTCGTCCGACAGCATCGCGTCGTAGGCGAGCTCTTCCGGCCGGCGCCCCTGCCTGCGTGCCTGCGGTCCCAGTGCGTTCTCCGGCGGCTGCTCGTAGTCCGGCGGATTACCCAGGAGGAACATCTTGTCGTAGTCGGGACGGAAGAACAGCGGATCGTCCGTCGCGGTCGCCGTCTCGCTCAGGATTGCCGCGCGCACCTCGGGCCGGCGCAGATGCGCGAGCCGCTCGGCCAGCGGCAATTTGGCGATCTCGCGATAGCTCGGATGGGTCTGGAAAGGGTTGCGCGATAGCTCGAGCCCGAGCAGGAGCCCGACAGGGCGCGCCGCGATCTGCGTCGTGATCGACAGGCCACGGGCGGCGGCTTCGTTGATGGTGTCCATGGTCTGCCGCCAGCGCCGCGGCGCCTTGTCGGCCTGGGCGACGGAGAACGAGATCGGGCACCTTGTGTTCTCGGCAACCCGCAGCATCATCGGCAGGTCTTCGTGGATGGTGGAGAGGTCGAGCACGAATTGCAGCACGCTGCGGCCCTGCCGGTGCATCGCGCCGGCAATCGCGGTGAGCTCGTCCTCGCCTGCTTTCAGCGTCGGTGTGAAATCGCCGGTCGAGGTGCGATGATTGAGCGTGCGCGAAGTCGAAAAGCCGAGCGCGCCCGAGCGTACCGCCTCGCCCGCGAGCCTCGCCATCGCCGCATTGTCCTCCGCGGTCGAGGGGTCGCGGCGCGCGCCGCGCTCGCCCATGACATAGACGCGCAGCGCCGCATGCGGCAATTGCGCACCGACATCGATGTCGAAATCGCGCCTGGAGAGCCAGTCCATGTAATCCGGAAAGCTCTCCCAGGCCCAGGGAATGCCGGCGCTCAGCACCGGCTCCGGAATGTCCTCGACGCCTTCCATGAGCTGGATCAGGCGGGTGTGGTCATCAGGCTTGCACGGCGCAAAGCCGACGCCGCAATTGCCCATGATCGCCGTGGTGACGCCGTTCTGTGAGGACGGCGTGATGTCCTGGCTCCAGGTGACCTGCCCGTCGTAATGGGTGTGCACGTCGACGAAGCCGGGTGTCACCAGCTTGCCGCGCGCGTCGATCTCTTCGTTGCCCTTCGCGGAGACCTTGCCGACTTCGGTGATCTTGCCGCCTGTGATCGCGACATCGGCTTCATAGAGGTCGCCGCCCTTGCCGTCAGCGATGGTGCCGCCGCGGATCACGAGGTCTGGGGTCGAGGTCATGGCATTTCATCCCGAGTCTGATTTTGGTTGACGGCATCATGGGTCAGCCCCTGATGCTGTCAACCAGCGCCGATGAAGCTCTGGGATGCGCCGGCGGCGATTTGCCAGCTGGGATCGAGCGTTGCCGCCCGGCGGAAATTTGTTCCGCCGGGCAACCCGCCGCGAACTTATCGCGCGCCGAAGAACGCCGTCTTCTGGGTCTCCTCGGCCTGCAGCCTCGCGCGCACCCGCATCAGGTCCTTCCAGCCGATATAGCCGACCAGGCGCTGATCCTCGCGCGAGATCACCGGCAGATGCGAGACGTTGACCTGCATCAGGCGGTCGGCGAGCCGGTCGAGATATTCGTCGGGATAGGCGACGGTGATCTTGCCGCCGGCCAGCAGCTGCTTGAGCGCCGCAGTGCGATGCTTGCCGGCGCGGCGCCAGCGCAGCACGGAGGGCGGGTCGATCACGCCGAGCACGTGATGGTTGGCGTCGACGACGGGAAAGCTCGGGTGAGCTGTCTTCGGGTTGGTCAGGAAGGCGGCCGCGCCGTGCAGCGTCATGGTGTCGGAGACGGTTTCGACCGCCTTGGTCATGACGTCGCGCACGCGCGTCAGCGCGAACGGATCGACCCGGTACTCGCGCACCAGATGATGGCCGCGCCGCGCCACCTTCTCGGTCAGGATCGAGCGCCGCATCAGCAGCACGGTGACGCCGTGCGCGCTGCAGCAGGCTGCGATCAGCGGCAGCAGCACGTGGGTGTTGCCGGTCAGCTCGACGGCGAAGAAGGTCGCGGTGAGCGGCGAGCGCATCGTGCCGCCCATCGTCGCCGCCATCGCCAGCAATGCCCAGAAGCCGGGGCTCGCCGGCGGCAGATAGCCGCTCAGCGCCGTTCCCATCGCGCCGCCCATGATGAGCAGCGGCGCCAGCACGCCGCCCGACGTGCCCGAGCCGAGCGCGACCGACCAAATGACGGCCTTCACCACGAGCAGCAGCAGCGCGGCCTTCAGCACCACGTCGCCGCTCAGCATCGATGCGAGGTTGTCGTAGCCGACGCCGAGCGCCTGCGGCTCAATCAAGCCGCCGAGGCCGACGACCAGGCCGCCGATCAGCGGCCACCACATCCAGTGGATCGGCAGCTTGAGGAAGATGTCCTCGCAGCCATAGACCAGCTGGGTGAGCACGCCCGACAGCAGGCCGGAGAGAATTCCGATCAGCATCCAGGCGCCGAGCTGCAGCACGGAGATGTCGACGCCGCCGGTGAACGGAAACAGCGGCGCGGGCATGTGCAGGAAGGTGCGTCCGACCGCTGCCACCACGGCCGCAACGGTGACGGGAATGAAGCTGCGCGGCGTCCATTCGAACAGCAACAGTTCGACCGCGAGCATTATGGCGGCGATCGGCGTTCCGAACACGGTGGTCATGCCGGCGGCGGCGCCCGCCACCAGCAGGGTCTTGCGCTCGTTGTCGCTGACCGGGAGCATCTGCGCGATTAGCGAGCCGATCGCCCCGCCCGTCATGATGATCGGGCCCTCGGCGCCGAACGGGCCACCCGTGCCGATCGACACCGCCGACGACAACGGCTTCAGGATCGCCACCTTGGGGTCGAGCCGGGAACGGCCGAGCAAGATCGCTTCGATCGCTTCCGGAATGCCGTGCCCGCGGATCTTCTCGCTGCCGAAACGCGCCATCAGCCCGATGATCAGCGAGCCCGCGACCGGCACCAGCACGGTCCAGAGGCCGAGCGGCGAATCCTGCAATTTCAGGTCGGCGAAGCTGAATTGGCCGAAATAGGCGATGTTGGTGGCGAGCTTGATCAGTTGCAGCAGTCCCGCCCCGGCCAGCACGCCTGCGGCGGAGACAAACACGGCGATCGCCGAGATCACCACGACGCGCGGATCGGTCGTGAAGTCGCTCAGGAGGTGGCTGGCCTTCTCGCCGATTTTGGCGGTGTTTGGGGCGGTGTTCGTGGCGGAGGCGCTCGATTTGGTGGAAATGACGCTCATTGGTGGCGTAAGGCTCGGGTGAAGTGGACGCGAGGCGTCATATCGCATTACGATATAATTACAAGCGGGAGACATCGAATGGCAGCGTTGAAAGGACCGTTGAAATCGCCGCGGCAGGACCAGAAGCGGGTTCCCAGCCAGGCCGATTACGAGACGCTGTCGCAATTTCGCTATCTGATCCGCCGGTTTCTGGAGTTCAGCCAGGATGCCGCGAAGGCCGCGGGCCTGACGCCGCGGCAGCATCAGGCCTTGCTGGCGATCAGGGGGTATCCGGGCGGCGGGCCGGTTGCGGTCGGCGATCTGGCCGAGCGGCTGCGGCTTCGTCACCACACCACGGTCGAACTGGTCGACCGGCTGTCCGAGGCCGGGCTGGTCGAGCGCGTGCTGGATCCCGCCGACCAGCGGCGGGTGCTGCTGAAATTAACCGGCCTCGCGGCCGATCATCTCGCCGAATTGTCGGCGGTCCATCTCGATGAGCTGTCGCGGATCGAGCCGCTCCTGAAGCAGGTGCTGTCGCGACGGTCGGAATGAGCGCGCCGCGTGCACAACGTTTCGCGCTTCAGCCGCGCGGGCTGGCGGTCTCGGCCTGATATCCCGAAGCCTGCGGCTTGCGCTCGGTGACGAGGGCAAGCAGCACGGTCAGCACCATGAACACCACCGAGGCGCCGAACACCCAGTGCGGCATGTGCTGGTCCATGATCCAGCCGAACAGCAGCGGTGAGACGATGCCACCGAGATTGAAACCGGTGGAGACGATGCCGAAGGCGCGCCCCGCAGCGCCGGCAGGCGCCGCATTGCGCACCAGCATGTCGCGCGAGGGCGCGATCACGCCGGAGAGGAATCCGGCGAGCCCCATCGCCAGCGTGAGCGCCACCGGCGGCAGGTCGAGCAGCGCAATCAGCAGCACGAGGGCGGCATTGACCGCGAAGCAGCCCGCGGCGACCTGGCTGTGGCGGTGGGTCCAGTCGGCGAGATAGCCGCCGGCAAGCACACCGGCCGCGCTGGCGCCCAGGAACGCCGTCAGCGCGATGTTGGCGGCGGAGTAGGAGGCGCCGTAGCCGCTCATCAGCGCCACCACGCCGAAATTGTTGATGCCGGCGACCGACAGGCTGAGCAGCATGAACAAGGCCGTCAGCACCATCAGCGCCGGCGTGATCACGCTCGCCTTCGGCTTGGCGTCGTCCTTTGCCTTGTTCTTGTTGGCGCCGGCATCGGGAATGCCGAGCACGATCAGGAACAGCGCCACCAGCGGACCGACCGCGCCGGCGACGATCAGCGCGCCGAGGCCGCCGATCGAGGCGACGAGTGCCGCCATGATCGCGGGCGCCACCGCACCGCCGAGAAAGCCGGCAAAGGTGTGAATCGAAAAGGCGCGGCCCATCCGCGCCTCGTCCATGTGCTCGGCCAGAATCGCGTAATCGGCGGGATGGTAGACGCTGTTGGCGAGGCCGAGCAGCACGGCGCATGCGATCAGCGAGGTATAGCTGAGATGCAGGCCGAGCCCGATCAGCGCGCAACCGCCGACCGTCAGCCCGATGAGGAGGATCTTGCGCGCGCCGATATGATCGGCGAGGTAGCCGATCGGCGCCTGGGTCAGCCCGGAGACCACCGCGAACAACGTCAGCGCGAAGCCGAGCTCGATATAGCCGACGCCGAGCTGGCTTTTGAGAAACGGGAACAGCATCGGCAGCACCAGCAGATGGAAATGGCTGACCCAATGCGCGATCGAGATTCCGGTCAGCGTGCGCAGCGCACTGTCCGCCTTGCCTTGCTGTGGTGCGGCGAGAACGTCGACCATGTGTCTGAAAACCCTAATTCCGGAAAGCCCGCCGAAAATAGAGATTGGCCGCTAATTGTCCATGAACGCAGGCGCATGGCTGCCCCCGGCGTGGGCGTGCCGGATCGACACATGCGGCATTAAATGCGGCGACAAAGCACGGCGGCACGGCGATGATCGGCCATGATCGACGCCAAAAAGCAGCTCCGCGTGCTGGTGTCGGAGGGCTCCAGCACCTCCGGCCGCGAGGCGATCACGATCCTGGGCCTGGCCGGCCATCACGTCGAGGTTTGTGACCCCTCGCGCTGGTGCTTGGCGCGCTACTCCCGCTTCGTCCGCAAATACCACCATTGTCCGCCGCTGCGGTCGGATCCGGCCGGCTTCCTGCGCTTCGTCGAGCGCCTGTTGGCGTCGCGGCGTTTCGATGTGCTGCTGCCGACCCATGAACAGGGATTTCTGTTCGCCCGCGCCGCGGCGGGGCTGGCATCACGTACCGGCCTCGCGCTGCCGGATTTCGCCAGCTATCGCGCCGTGCACAGCAAGGCCGGCTTCAGCCGCCTGCTCGATCGGCTCGGTCTGCCGCAGCCGCTGACCCGGATCGTGACCTCGGCCGAGGAGCTGCGCGAGGCGTTGCGGTTTCCATCCGTGGTGAAGACGTCGGTCGGCACCGCCAGCCGCGGTGTCTGGTTCGTGCGCGACGCAAGCGATCTCAATCGCGCGCTCTACGACCTCGAGTCCTCAGGCGATTTTGCCGGCGAGGTGCTGGCGCAGGATTTGGTCACCGGCACGGTCGAGAAGGCGCAGTCGGTGTTCTGCCATGGTACGCTTGTCGGCTTCCATGCCTACCGCCAGATTGCGGCCGGTGTCGGCGGCGGCGAGGCGATCAAGGAGAGCGTGAGCCGGCCGGCGATCCGCGCCGGCCTCGAGACCATCGGCGCGCATCTTGGTTGGCACGGTGCGCTCTCGGTCGACGTCATCATGCCGCTCGACAGCGCGACGCCGCTGTTGATCGACTGCAACCCGCGGCTGGTCGAGCCGATGAACGCCTTTCAGTCGGGCGTCGATCTGGTCGATCTGTTGCTGCGCGTCTCGCGCGGCGAGATGCCGGCACCGCTGGCCGAGGGGCGCGCCGGGGTGCGGACGCATCTGGCGATGCAGGCGCTGCTCGGCAGTGCGTCGCGCGATGGCACGCGGCGTGACCTGATCCGGGAATGCGGCCGCATCGCCACTGGCGAAGGACACTATCGGGGCAGCAGCGAAGAGCTGACGCCGGTGCGGCTCGACTGGCTCAGTGCCGTGCCGCTGGCGATGACGACAGTGCTGCTGCTGGCATCGCCGCAGATCGCCTCATCGCTGGCGCGCGGCGGCTTTGGCGCGCATCTGCTCGATCGCGGCAGCATCAAGGCGATCGAAAACGGCGATTTCCGCTAGTATCCTTCAGTGCGAATTCACTGCACGATCTTGTCTGCGCGCTTCAATAGCTCCGGTGGAATCTCGACGCCCACCGCCCGGGCTGCCTGGAGATTGAAGATCAGCTCTCGCTTGGTGACGACGCCGACCGGCAGGTCGCCCGGCTTCGCTCCCTTGAAAATCTTGTCGGCGAACGTCGCAAACTCGCGCCATGTATCGGCGACGTTGGCGCCATAGGTAATCACCCCGCCCGCGTCCGCCTGGCCGCCGGGAAACATTGCCGGCAAGCGGTTCTTCATGGCCAGTTCACCGACTCGTTTTCGATTGCTCCAGGGCACCGGCACTTCCAGGACCAGCAGCGCCTCCGCGTGTTCCTTCGCCATCCCGGCGATCGCGGCTTCCAGATCGTCCGCACCCTTGACCTTCACGATTTGCGGCTCCAGCCCCAGGGCCTTGGCTGCGGCCTCGTTGGCGCGGTCAATCGGAGCGAGTCCGCGTTCATCCGCGCCGGGGATCGTTTGATCACTGAGAATCGCAACGCGCTTGATCCCGGGGAATGCCTCCTTCAGAATTTTGAACTGGTCGCTGGCCTGCTGCGGATCGAGGTTGGTGAGGCCCGTGACGTTGCCTCCCGGTTTTTCCATCGAGGCGACAAGCTTCAACGCGACCGGATCGGTCACGATCGCAAAGATCACCGGGATCGTCGACGTGGCCTTCTGCGACGCTACGGCCGCCGGGCCACCGAGTGCGAGGATGACATCCACATTCGCGTTGACCAGCTCCGAGGCGAGGCCCGGAAGGCGCTCGAGCTTCGATTCGGCAAATCGCGGTTCGATGACGATGTCGCGTCCTTCGAGATAGCCGCGGTCGGCGAAGTCGCTCAGAAGGTTTTTCTTGATGGAGTCGAACAGCGGCGACGGGCTGCCGTTGACAAGAATTCCTACTTTCCTGGGGGCTTGTTGCGCATTGGACGGTTCGCACGTCGACACGATCATGCAGAAGACCGTGAGCGCCGCCTTCGCAAATCTCATGGCACCGCCCCCAGCAAGGACCCAGCGTCCATGCGGAGCCTAGCATAGCAACCAATCCGGAAGGGGGGCCAGCCCATGACCCCGCTGCGACCTATTGTCTGCTTGGCGACGACGAGCCGGGCTCGGTAGCTCGCAAGCTACCAGGCCGCCGCGCGCGACTGCGCGCAGGATCTGTCGATCGATATTCGCCGCGCCTCACAACGGCTCGTCATCATTGCCGTAGCGGTCGAGCTTCGGCGTGGCGATGTCGCCGTCCTCGTAATAGTCATCGTCCTGTAGCGCTGCGGGTGGCGGAGGCTTCTTCGCCTTGTCGTCGGTCTTGTCCTTGATCTTCGTGCCGCCCTTGGTCTGCTTCCCGGCCTTGGCCATGCGTTTCCCCTGCGCGGGTCAAATCAGCTGCCGGAACTCTACCCCAGTTTCCGTGCGTTTGTAATGTTCGGGAGACGGTGCGGCAGGGCACACCCGCCCCACCGGATCACGCTCTAAAACGTGGCGCCGGCCTTCAGCAGATAGGTGCGACCGGGCAGCGGATAGGCGCTGAAGCGACCGTCCGTGAAGGTGCTTGCGACGGCGTAGTCGTAGTAGAGCGCGTCCAGCACATTGTTGACGCTGAGCGACCAGAAGTAGCGGTCAACTTGCCCGCTCAGCTTGATATCGGCGGTGGCGTTGCCGGGAATCCGGCTCTGGGTGTTGGCCTGGTCGTTGTCCATGATGCGCGAACTCCAGGCCCGAACCGTGGCGTCCAGCACCAGATAGTTCTGCCAGATGTTCCAGGTGAGGCCCGCACTCGCGGTGTAGCGCGACACCAGCGGCACGTCGTTGCCCGCCCAGACGCCTTCGCGGAAGACGGCCCGGGTGATCGCCATGCCGCCGCGCAGGGTTACGCTGTCGCTGACCCCGAGCGAGGCGCTGGTCTCGGAGCCGTAGCGGCGGGTGGGGTCGAGGTTGGTGTTGTAGAACAGCACCGGGTTGAAATGGATCTCGTTGTCGAGATCCATCAGATAGACGCTGGTCTGGACCTGGAAGCGATTGGTCCTGACGCGGAAGCCGCCCTCGATGTCCTGCGAGGTCTGGGTCTTGAGCTGGAACGTTTGCGGGATCGGGGCGAAGGTCAGTGGGTCGAATGACGGCCCTGATGCAACGCGCTCATCGACATCTGGCGTGCGGAACGCGCGGGCCGCGCGGCCGAACACCGAGAAGGTGTCGGTCAGGCGATGCTCGACGCCGACATGCAGCGCGTATTGCGTCTCGTTGCTGTCGAGCGGCGCTGCCTGTGCATCGAACGCGAACGGCGCATTCGGATCGTAGCGATCGCGCGCCGAGATGCTGGTGTTCTGGACCCGCGCGCCGTAGGAGAAGTCGGTCGTCGGCAACAGGCCCAGCGTATGTTGCCAATAGCCGGCCACGGACTGCTGCTCGATATTGTAGATATGGAAGGGATCGACGCCCTGATAGGCGCCGCGCGCCTCGCGGAAGGTCGAATCGTAATAGTCGATGCCGGTCAGGATCGTCGACGGCATGCCCAGCATCACGTTCTTGACGCTGAGCCGCGGTGTCAGAGACCAGGTCTGCAGCGCGGCGTCATTGTAGGTCGAGGCGAAGCTGATGGTCGGCACCCTGCCGAAGAAGCCGCTCTGCGTCTCGCGCTGCCGCCAGCCGCCGTCGACGATGAGGTCGACGCCGTTCATCAGCGACCTGGTGAAGCCGGCGGTGACGCTGGCGGTCTGCTGGTTGGCATAGTCGAAGGGCGTCGCGGCGCCGCGGCGGTCGGTGAGCAGCTCATTGACGCCGATCGACGGATCGACCAGCCGTCCGCCGGGCAGGCCGAGCTTCTGGTCGCTGCCGGTGACGGTCAGGAAGGCGGTGAGATCAGGCGTCGTGTAGTTGATGTTGCCGACGGCGTTGCGCTGGTCGAGCGCATTGTTGACGCGGTAGCCGTCGGACTTGATGCCGTTGCCGTAGAACGAGGTGGACCACGGTCCGGAGTTGAGCGCCGCGGAGACCGCGGCCATGCGGGTGTTGAACGAGCCAAATCCGGCCTCGGCGCGCATCGTCGTCGGCGGGCCGCCGACGCCGTTATTGGTGACGATGTTGATGACGCCGCCGACCGCATTGTCGCCATACAGCACCGCACCGGAATTGCCGCGCGTGATCTCGATGCGCTCGATGGCATTGAGCGGGATGGTGGAGAGGTCGAAGCCGGCCTTGTCGACGTCGTTGAGGCGGCGGCCGTTGAGCAGGAACAGCGTGTTGTCGGTCGCGAAGGCGCCGAAGCCGCGCAGGTCGACCGAGGTCTTGGCGCCGTTCGGTCCGCCATAGGGCGTTTGCAGCTGCACGCCTGGCACCTGCGCGAGGATCTCGGGCAACGACTGCACCGGCGAATGGGCGATGTCGTCGGCGGTGATCACGGCCGAGGAGGAGCCGACAATGCCGGCGAACTGGCGGCCGCCGCCGGTGCCATCCGTTCCGGTGGCCGCGCCGGTCGCTGTCGTGCCCGATCCGCTGCCTGTGTCGTTGCCTTGCGAGGTGCCCGGCGCCGGGCGTCGCGGCGCCGGCGCTTCGTCAGCGGCCGGCCTGGCGCGCGTGACGTTCTGGTCGCGCGGCTTGGTGACTTCGATCGCCGGCAGCTGATCGGGAGCGGGTGCCTGCTGCGCCCGCGCGGCGGAGAAAAGGATTGCCGGCGCGATCATCGTCGACGCGAGCAGAAGCGCGCGGTGTCGCCGATGGAAAGGGAAGGAGAACATAAGCGAGGTCTCGGTAACGTCAGTGGCACGTCACCGCGAACCAGTCTCACCATCGTGCTCACAGCATCAGGTGAAGCTCATGCCTGTACTCCCCGACCGACATCTTCGCGTGTGACCACGGCTGACGGCAGGTCTCCTGGCTCGCGGGTCGTTACCGCTTCGTCGCCTTCCCAGGACCGAGATTCCCAGTGGCTTCTGACGAAGGATTCACCGCTTACAGTTGCGGGGGCAGCCGCGGCATTGGGGACAAGTTTCCCCGCACCGCATTCCCTTTTCATCTCACGAAAGAACCGTCATGTTCATCTAGGGTTCGGCCGGGTAGCAAAGTCAATCCGGCGGAAGTCGGGCAATGGCCGGGCGGCCACGGTTTTTGTCGAGTGTCGCTTGTCTGCCACGGCGATCGCTGTAAGAGCATGGATCCAATGAGCGTGCAGGATTTTGCCTTGGCGGCCGAGGTCGCGGCGCGGCGCCGGTGGGGCGCCACCGCGGCGCTGCTCGCGCTCGTGGCCCTGCTGTGCGTGCTCTCGCTCGGCATCGGGCCGGTGCGGCTGTCGCCGCTCGCGGTGATCGAGGCGCTGTTCGGCGGCGGCAGCGATGTGGCGCAGGTGATCGTGCGCGAGATCCGCCTGCCGCGCACCATCCTGGCATTCGCGATCGGCGGTATTCTCGGGCTGTCCGGTGCGGCGCTGCAAGGGCTGCTGCGCAATCCGCTGGCCTCGCCGTCGCTGTTCGGCGCGCCGCAATCAGCGGCGTTCGGCGCGGTGCTGGTAATCGCGCTGGGCCTCGCCGATGTGCGCTCCTACGCGCTGCCGGTGGTGGCGATCATCGCCGCGTTCGGCTCGGTGTTCGCGCTGCTTGCGATCGCCGGCCGCAATGCCGGGCTGTTGATCCTGATCCTCGCCGGGCTCGCGATCTCGAGCTTTGCGGGGGCGGCGACGGCGCTGGTGATGAACCTCTCCAGCAATCCCTTCGTGGTGCTGGAGATCGCGTTCTGGCTGCTCGGCTCGCTGGAAGACCGGAGCTTCCAGCACGTCGCGCTGGCGCTGCCCTTCATCATCGCAGGCGCCGCCATCCTGCTCAGCCAGGCGAGCGCCTTCCGCGCGCTGACGCTCGGCGAGGAGGCGGCGCAGAGCCTCGGCGTCGATGTCGGGCGGTTGCGGCTCTTCGTGATCACGGGCGTGGCGCTCGGGGTTGGCGGCGCGGTCGCGGTGACAGGCACGATCGGTTTCATCGGCCTCGTTGCGCCGCATCTGATGCGTCCCGTGATCGGTCACGATCCGGCGCGGCTCTTGGTGCCGAGCGCACTCACCGGCTCGGCGTTGCTGCTCGCCGCCGACATCGCGGTGCGCATCATCCCCTCGACCTCGGACATCAAGGTCGGCGTGCTGACCTCGATCATCGGCGTGCCGTTCTTCCTCTATCTGATCATGCGCGAACGCCGCGCGCTCGGCGGAGGCGTGGCATGACGCTGCTCTCCGCTACCGCGCTCAATGCTTCGCTCGGCAGCCGCAAGGTGCTGCACGATGTCTCGCTGTCGCTGCCGTCGGGCCATCTGGTCGCGCTGGTCGGGCCGAACGGCGCCGGCAAGACCACGCTGCTGCGCGCGCTGGCCGGTCTGATTCCGTCCGGCGGCGAGATCCGGATCGGCGATAATCCGCTGGCGTCATTGCCGCTGCGCGAGCGCGCGAAACGTTTCGCCTATCTGCCGCAGGGGCACATGGTGCACTGGCCGCTGCCGGCACGCGATATCGTCGCGCTCGGCCGCTATCCGCACGGCGCGACCGATCCGGCGCGGCTGTCGCAGACGGATATGGAGGCAGTGCTGCGCGCGATGCAGGCGGTCGACGTCACTGAATTCAGCGATCGCCGCGTCACCGAACTCTCCGGCGGCGAGCGCAGCCGCGTCGCGCTGGCCCGGGTGCTCGCGGTGGAGGCGCCGGTGATCCTCGCCGACGAGCCGACCGCCTCGCTCGATCCGCGCCACCAGATCGACGTGATGCAGAAGCTGCGCAACGTCGCCGATACCGGTGTGCTGGTGATCGTGGTGACGCATGACCTGGGACTCGCCGCGCGCTTCGCCGATCATGTTCTGGTGCTGTCGGAGGGACGGCTGGCCGCGCAGGGCGCGCCCGCTGAAGCGTTGTCGGAGGCGGTCCTCGCCAGCGTGTTCCGCATCAGCGCCTATCGCGCCGAATTTCAGCGCGAAGCCGTCATCGTGCCGTGGGCGGACGTGTGATGAGGATGCGGCGTCTCCACGAGCTCAGTTCACCTCTCCCGCTTGCGGGGGAAGGGGCGCTGTTTTCGCGCGGACGCTATCTTGCGTCATCTTGCCTTGCCCTGATGCTTTCGCTCATCGTGTGGCTCGCGTCAGCCGCTCCCTCGTTCGCCGCCGGGCCGCGCATCGTCTCGATGAATGTCTGCAGCGACCAGCTCGTGCTGTCGCTGGCCGATCCGGACCAGATCATCGGCCTCAGCCGCTTCTCGCGCGATGCCTGGCAATCCTGGGCTGCGGAGAAGGCGCGAAATTTTCCGCGCCTGTCCGGCGAGGCCGAGGACGTGCTGCTGCTGAGGCCCGACCTCGTCGTGGTCAGCCTGTTCGACAAGCGCGCGACCCGCGATCTGTTGAAGGCCCACGGGCTGCACCTCGTCGAATTCACGGTGCCGCGGACGCTGGACGAGGTGAAGGACCAGATCCGCGCGATGGGCGATGTGGTGCAGCATCCCGATCGCGCAGAGGCCGAGATCGCGCGCCTCGATGCGGCGATCGCGCGTGCGCGGGCGGCGGCAAGCACGCATCATTACCGCGTGCTGCCGCTGGAGCGGCGCGGCTTTGTGGCTGGTGACGGCAGCCTCGTCAGCTCGCTGCTGGCTGCAACCGGCCTCTCCAACGCCGCCGGCGAACTTGGCGTCGGTGCAGGCGGATTTGCTTCGCTGGAGGCGATCGTAAAGCTGCGGCCGGACTTCATCCTGGTGTCGGAAGCCGGCGACCGCGCCGAGGATGACGGCCGCGCCTTCCTGCTGCATCCCGCGCTGGAGCGCTTCTATCCGCAAAGCAAGCGCATCGTGCTGCCGGAGCGGCTCACCGTGTGCGGCGGCGTGATGCTGGCGGATGCGCTGGATCGGCTGACGGAGGAGCTGCAGCGGGTGACACGGTGACTATGGCCGTCATTCCGGGATGGTCCGAAGGACCAGACCCGGAATCTCGAGGTTCCGGGTTCGATGCTTCGCATCGCCCCGGAACGACTATCATCCCATCACCACCGGCCCGCCGGCCTTCTTCCAGGCGTCGATGCCGCCTTCGATATGCGCGGTGTTCGCCAGCCCCGCCTTCTTCGCGGCCGCCACGGCCATCGCCGAGCGCTCGCCGAAGGCGCAGAAGAACACCACACGGCGGCCGGTGGCGGCCGCGACCTCGCGCAGCATGCCGCCGGGCTTCAGGGTGGCGCAAATCCCCGGATAGGGTGCGTGCAGCGCGCCCGCGAGCGTGCCGTGCTTGGCCCGCTCGCCGCTCTCGCGCAAATCGACCAAGAGGATATCGGGCCGGCCGAGGCTCGCGATGGCGTCGCCCGCGCTGAGGGAGAGGCCTTCCTTGGCGAGCTCCTCCTGATGCAGGCCGACATGCATGTTGGCGGGCACCGCCACGTCCATCATCTTCGGATTGGGCAGCTTCAGGTTCGCCATCAACTCGATATATTCGTCCACCGAGCGCACCTGGAGCCGAGGATTGTAGCGCTTCTCCTCGCCGATGGTGGAGACGGTGTCGCCCTTGTAGTCATGCGCCGGGAACACCATCGTCTCGTCCGGCAGCTTGAGCAGGCGGTTGAAGATCGAATCATACTGGGCGCGCGAGGATCCGTTCTGGAAATCGGTGCGGCCAGTGCCGCGGATCAGGAGCGTGTCGCCGGTGAAGACGCGGTCCCCCATCAGATAGGAATAGGAATCGTCGGTGTGACCCGGCGTGTACATCACGTCGAGCGACAGGCCCTCGATCGTCACCTTGTCACCGTCGGCCACCCGCATCGCCACCACGTCGGCCTTGGTCTGGTCGCCCATCACGGTCATGCAATGGGTGCGGTCGCGCAGTTCGCCGAGGCCGGTGACGTGGTCGGCATGCAGATGGGTATCCACTGCCTTCACCAGCTTGAGGTCGAGCTCGCGCAGCAATTGGCAGTAGCGGTCGACCTTTTCCAGCACGGGATCCAGGATGAGCGCCTCGCCGCCGGCGCGGCTGGCCAGGAGATAGCTGTAGGTGCCCGAAACGCTGTCGAAGAGCTGGCGGAAGATCATGGCGGCTTCCCTATTCTCCGGGCCGAGTCACATGGAGGATATTATTCCATAGATGGGGTCTATTCAAAGCAAATCCATCCCCGCCCCAGCCGGATCCCGCCACCCTGAGGAGCGCGCTTCTGTGCGCGTCTCGAAGGGTGGAGGGCCCGGGTCTTTCCACGAATGGGACAAGGCATCTGGGCCGTGCATCCTTCGAGGTTCGCTCCGCTCGCGCTCAGGATGACGGGATATGCATCGAGGTCGTGGAAGAGACGAAGTTACGGCCGCACGTAACGCCAGCCCTGCTCCTGCGGGCGGCGCGTTCGCGCGACCCGTCGGCTCGCGATGATGACGGGGCCGTTACGGCCGGACCAGCGTGTATCCGTTCTCGGTGAGCAGCAAAATCTGTGCGACGCCGACCTGCACCGGCGTGGCAGCGGGGATGAACTCCGGCCGCTTGCCGGTTTCCCGCTCGATCGTATCGACGGTGTTGAGGCAGATGTCGAAGCGAACGCCTTGCGCGATCAGGCTCTCGACCTGCTTGCGATTCGGGTTGTCGGGCTTGAGCAGGCCGATGCCCGGGCCGAAGGCGACGATCTCGACCGCGACCTTGTCGGGATCGTAATGCTTCATCAGATTGTTGGCGACGCTGATGACGAGGCCCTGCTTCCTCGCATCGCCGTCGGAGAGTTGCAGCACGACTCTGTGCTCGGCGAACGGCTTGTCCTGGAACGGCGCCAGCTGCGCGCGGGCGAGCGGCGTCGCCAGCGCGATCGCCGCAAGGCCGAGCGCCGCGATCAGCGCGCGGCGCGTCATCCGTGCCTCGCGATGCCCGGGTTATCCTCGACGCCTTTCAGCGTCACCCCGGGTTCGTCACGGTTCGGCGGCCGGCCGGAGCGCAGATGCCTGGCGACGACATCCCAGATCGGCGCGCCGCTCTGCTGGTTGACCGAGGCCCAGCCCGCGACCTTGTAGTGCTTGCCGACTTCGAGATGCCTGCCGTTGCCAAGCTTCAGCTCGGAAATGCGCTTGCCGACGGTCTCGGTCGGCGTGCAGGTGTAGCTGAGCCCGCCGACGCGCACCATGTCGCCGCCCTGCTGATAATAGGGATCGACGTTGAAGAGATTGTCGCAGACGTCCTCCAGCAGGTCCTTGATCTGGCTGCCGGTCATTTTGGCGACGTAGGTCTCCGGATAGGTGATCGCGGTCTCAGCCAGCAGATCCTCCATGGTCAGTGCCTGGCCGGACAGCGCGGTGATGCCCCAGCGGAATCCCGGCGACAGCGCGATCTCGGCGTCGAGCTCGGCACGCAGCGCGGTGCAGATCATCTCGTCGACGGGCCCGGAGAAATTGCCGCGGCGGTAGAGCAGCCGGTCGGCCGAGGCCAGCTTGTTGTTCCATTCGTCGACATGCGGATCGCGCATCTTGTCGATCAGCGTCTGCATCGCAGGATCGGGCTTCAGCAGTTCGGCGAACACCGGCAGCAGCCGGTAGCGGACATTGGCGACCTTGCCCTTGGCAAGATCGAGATCGAGCACGCCGATGAACTTGCCGTTGGAGCCGGCATTGGTCACCAGCGTGACGCCGCCGGCATTGGTCACCGTGATCGGGATCGGGATCGCGTCGTGAGTGTGGCCGCCGAGGATGACGTCGATGCCGGTGACCCGGCTTGCGAGCTTGAGGTCGACATCCATGCCGTTGTGCGACAGCAGGACGACGGCATCGACCTTGTCGGTGCCCCGCAAGGCATCGACATGCTTCTGCAACTCCTCCTCGCGGATGCCGAAGCTCCAGTCCGGTGTGAATCGCTTGGGATGCGCGATCGGAACGTAAGGGAAGGCTTGGCCGACGATCGCGACGCGATGCCCGCCGATCTCCTTGATTATCGAAGGCTTGAACACGCGGCCCGTGGCCTTGTCGAAGGCGGGGGCGTCGTTGAACGCGGCTTCCTCGGTCAGGAACACGTTCTGCGCCAGGAACTCGCCCTTGAAGCGCTCGAGGTTGTCGCGCAGCGACTGCTCGCCATAGGTGAATTCCCAATGCCCGGTCATCGCCTCGATGCCGAGCAGATTGGCAACCTCGACCATGTCGGCGCCGTTCATGGCGTTGGCGAGCGCCGAGCCCTGCCAGAGGTCGCCGCCGTCGAGCAGGATCGAGCGCCTCTCGCCGACATCGGCGCGCAAGCGGTCGACCAGCGTCTTCAGATGGGCAAAGCCGCCGAGCTTGCCGAAGCGGCCTGCGGACTTTTCGAACTCGAAGCAGGTGAAGGCATAGGCATCCGCGCTGTCGGGCCGGATGCCGAACCGCTCCAGGAAGGCGCGGCCGACCAGGTGCGGCGGCCGTCCCGCCATCTCGCCGATGCCGATATTGACGCTGGGCTCGCGGAAATAGACCGGATTGAGCTGCGCGTGCGTGTCGGTGATGTGCAGGATCCGCGCGTTGCCGAACCGCTCGATGTCGTAGATGCTCGCGGTCTCGGCGCTGCGCGCAAGGCGGGGCAGGCCGGCCGTCAGCGTTGCGGCGGCCGCAGCTTTCAGGAATTCCCGGCGGCGGATGATCATCATTCTCTCCGCGCGGCCCCTGGCCTGCGCGCTCTTAACGAACTTCCATGTCCTTCCAGCGTTCCTTTTCGCTGGTGGCCTGGAAGATCGAAGCCTTTGCCAGTGCCTCGGCCTCCTTGGCCTTGGCGACTGCGGCGTCGAAATCACCAGCCTCAGCGGCCTTTTTTGCGGCAGACAGTGTCGAGGCGGTGGTGGTCCACTGGTTGCGCAGGCTGCCTGCCTCCTTGTTGGCGGCTTCGGCGGCGGCGTAGGCGGCCTTGTAGTCGGCCTCGGAGGCGGCGAGGGCACAGGTCGCGGTCGCGATCAGCAGGGCTGATGCTGCGAGGACAGCTTTGATGGCCGCGCTCATGGCCGTGCTCCCGGACCCGAAATCGGCAGGCCGTTGCTGACATAGGACAAATAATATTCGAGGTTGCGGTACTCGTCGTCCTGCGGATTGAGCGGCACGCCGCGGGTCTGGCTGTTGCAGGTGACGAAGCGGCGGCTGGTGGTGCCCATGCCGCTCCATTCGGAGCGGTAGATCGGCATCGCGTTGAGGATGCCGAGCGCCGGTGCCAGGGTCTCGGCGCGGATGCGCTCACCGGGGCTCTGCACATGGCAGCTGGCGCAGGAGAAATTCATCTGGCCGCGCCGCGTGTAGAAATAGCGCTTGCCGTTCTCATACGCCGCCAGCGCACGGGGATCGTCGGGAATCCTGATGTCCATCGGCTTGCCGCGCGAGGTGTAGGCCATGTAGGCGGTGAGCGAGGCCATCTCGTCCTTGACGTAGGAATAGGGCGCTTCGCCATTGGCCTCGCGGCAGCGGTTGAGCGCGAGCTCCAGCGTGACGACCTTGCCGTCCTTCTCGTCGAAATAGGGATAGTTCTGTCGGATGCCGATGCCGCCGTTCGGGAAGCAGTCGGCGTAGGTCTTGCCGTTCTTGAACGGGGTCGAGAACATCTCCTTGCCGGCATCGAGCGCGAACTCGTAGGGCGGGAATTCCTCCTTCTCCTGCCATTGCCTGTGCAGGTCCTCATTCATCGAATAGGGCCCGTTGACGAAGTCCTCGAGCTTCAGCTTGGGGAATTTGCCGGTGAAGAATTTCTGGAACGCCGCCTTGTCGGCGGCGGGATCGACGGTGTCGGCCGCCTGCGCTGGTGCGCACGCCAGCAAGCCGAGCGCGAGCGTGGCTATTGTTGCGCGGATTGCGAGGCACCGCGTCATTGAATCTTCGCCGTGGTGGTGTCGGTCGCGCCCTTGTTGTCGACCCAGCTGACCTTCAGATCGTCGCCCTTCTTGCCGCCCTTGAAGGCGAACTTGACATAGGGGTCCTTGGAGACGCCGCCGCCCCAGTCGGCGACGAACACCGGCTTGCCGTCATATTCGAAGCTGAGCTGCTGGATGAAATGCGGCGGAATGATCTCGCCCTTGGCGTCCTTGACGAAGCCGGAATCCATCGGATGCTGGATCAGCGCCTGCACCTCGGTGGTGTCGCCGTTTGACGTGGCGCGCACGCGAATGCTCGATGCCATCTGATTATCCCTTGATTGAACTCAGCCGCCGCAGCCGCCGACGGTGACCTTGATTTCCTTTTTGGCGCTGTAGAGCTTGCCGCCGGCCTCGACGATCACGGTGACGTTGCTGGTCTTGGCCATCTTGATGCGGTTGGAGACGGTCGGCAGCGTGCCAGCCGGAATCCTGTATGAGGCGACCAGCGAGATCGGATTCTCGCTAACCAGAAACGAGATCGAGGTGACGTCGGCCAGCGTCGTGGTGGCCGAGATCGGCACCACGCCGCCATTCTCGGCGATCTCCGGCGCGTCGAGCTTGACCTTGTCGGACGGCTCCGCGGTCTTGCCATAGAGTGACTTGATCGCGTCGGCCTCGTTCTTCTGCTTGAACGCCTCTTCCGGGTATTTGTCGTTGGCCGCGGCGCGCGCCTGCGGCCCGTCGAACGGAATGACCCCGAGGCCGATCAGCGCGGCGACGCCGGCGCCCTTCAGCACCATGCGGCGCGCTTTGAAAAATTCGCTGGTCGTGATGTTCATCGAAAAAAATCTCCTCAAGCGACGGTCGCGGCGTCACAGCGTCTGCAGGAAGTCCACCACCGCGCCGATTTCCTTCTCGGTCAAAATCCGGTTCCGGCCGAACGGCGGCATCATGGTCTGCGGATTGCGCTTGGTCTCGTCGGTCACGATCGCGATCAACTCGTCACGGCTGTATTTGGCCTTCAGGCCGCTCAGCTCGGGCCCGATCGTTCCCGGCAGGTCGCCGCCTTTGATGACGTGGCAGGTCAGGCAATTGCCCTTGCCGCGGTCGAAGGCGAGCTTCTCTCCCTCGGCGGCGGATTGGGCCTGCGCGGGCGCGGCCATGGCGGTGCCTGCCAGCAGCGCCAGGACGAAGGCTGGCTTGGAGAAAGTGGCGATCAAGGACGTTTCCCGGGCTTCAATCTCGATGATCCCATCGCAATATAACAGAGTGGAAAGCACAAAGGCCATCGGCTGGCAACACGGAGAATAGGCGCGTTGCGGCGGGGTTAATGCCACAGGGGCAGTCCGGAACTGGAGCGCATGTCCTGCGCCTTCCGCCTGTCATGTTTGTGCGGTTGAGATGCGGTTGAGGCGTAGGGAGAAGCGCGGTGGCGGAATTCGTGGCGGAGTTCGGCAAGGATGGCCGGCCGGTCGAGGCGGACGGGCGGCTCGATGCGCCGGCGTTCCATCGCAACCATCAGCCGATCTGGACCGTCCTGAAAGACTACCTCACCGGCCAATCCGGCGACGTGCTGGAAGCCGGCAGCGGCACCGGCCAGCATGTCGTCTATTTCGCCGGTCAGACGCCCGACATCACCTGGTGGCCGAGCGATCTCCATGCGGCGCACCTGCGCAGCATCGAGGCCTGGCGCGCGCATGCCGCCCTTACCAACATCCGGCCGCCGCAGCCGATCGATCTGTCCGACCCGGCCTGGTCGCCGGCGCTGCCGGACGGCAAAGGTCCGGACGAACTGCTCGCGATCTTCTGCGCCAATGTCATTCACATCGCGCCTTGGGCCGTGGCCGAAGGCCTGTTCGCCGGCGCCGGTCGCTTTCTGCGCGCCGACGGCAAGCTGTTCCTCTACGGCCCCTTCAAGCGCGACGGCAAGCACACCGCGCTCAGCAATGCGGTGTTCGACACGTCGCTGCGCGAGCGCGACGCCGAGTGGGGGGTGCGCGATATCGCTGATCTCGAGACGCTTGCGGAGCGCGTCGGGCTGAAACTTGCCGGTAGTTTCGAGATGCCCGCCAACAATATGATCCTGATGTTTGTGCGGGCACAATCGCGATGAAACTGCGTCCATCTCCCGTATACGGCGAGATCTGGACCTCAGTCATTGATGTCTATCGGGCCGGAAATAATGAATCGGACTGCATTCAATAAGGATCTATTCGAAGCATTGCTGGAGCAGGGCTTCGTGAGGGATCAAGATCTGATGCGCGTTTCAAACGACCGAGTGGTTACGCTCGTGGGAGTTCAGAAGGGCTTTGGCAGTCAATGGTTCATCAATGTCGGTTTTTGGTTCAGTGGGGGAGGAATTGAGGAGCCCGGGAGCGTGGAGCAAACGCATCTGTATTTTAGGCTCGAAAGACTATTTCCTCAGCATAGAGAAATCATCCTTGCCGCGGGTGACCTTAGAGACGCAGGGCAACCGGAGGCATACCAAAGACTCGCAGAGCTAATCGGCAGCGAAATTGCAACCAATGTGAAGCGACTTGGTACGGAAGAGGGACTCGTTGAAGCCTATCGTGCGCGCCGTTTGGAGGGCGGTTTAGTGACCAAGGTTGCGAAAGAGTGGCTTTTGGCAAAGAGCTGACTTGAGGAGCGCGTTGCGCGGAGCCTTGGCTCTACCGATCCTACAGATCGGGCGCTTGCCAGCTCAGTTGTAAGCGAGGCACCATCCGTCCCCGCGCAGCCAGCAGCGCTCGTCGGGAATTCCGGTGTCGCGGGTGAGCCGCGTCACTCCATGGTCCCGGGCCGACGAAGTGCTCGCGGGGAATGGCGGCGAAGGCCTCCGTCAGCCGCGGATCGATGGTGTTGGCGGCAGCCAGGATCTGCTTGGCATAGGCCGCGCGGACGATGCGGAGTTCGGCTTGCGGGTCCATTGCCGCGCGCTCCCGTGATGTCGCGTGTTGTGTGATTTGACACACCGGGGTGTGTGAAATAGCATACTGCGACGACGGAGGCCAGAATGAAGAGACGGCTTTATCCGGCCGTGCTGGAGCGCGGTCCGCGCGGCGCGTTCGGGGCGTGGTTTCCGGACTTTCCCGGCTGCGTCGCCGCGGGACGATCGCAGGAAGATGCGATCGAGCGCGCCGAGCAAACGCTGGCGCAGACCGTCGACGGCTGGGTCGAGCACGGCAAGCCATTGCCGGAGCCGACGCCGATCGAGCGCATCGTCGTGCCGAAAGGCTCGGACGTCGCGGCCTTCTTCATCGTTGGCGTCGATCCGCCCGACCCCTCCGAGCGCGTCAACGTCTATCTGCCGAAGAGCCTCATCGCACGGATCGACAAGCGCGCCGCCGAGCTTGGCATGAGCCGTTCGAGCTTTTTCGGCTTTGCCAGCTCGCTCGCGCTCGAATGGCCGGGCGGCTATCCACGCGGCGCCCCGATCGCGCCGCGCTCCAGGGTCCACAAGACTGGCGCGCTGCGCGCCGAGAAGCGGCCGGGCAAGAAGCCTGCGCGGTAAGTGACACGCGACGTAATACATGTGACGTCGTCCTGGCGAAAGCCAGGACCCATCACCCCAAATGCTGGTTGTTGAGTGTAGCTGGGGCCGCGATCCCTCTCACAACAAGAACTCGGTGGCTATGGGTCCCCTGAGTTCGCAAACGAAGTGCAACACTTCCTTGAGGAGGTGTTGCCATGGGGCGGACTTACAAGCAGCTCTCTCTGACGACGTCGGAGTGTGAGTATTCGACCGGGCCAACCCGCGTGCGCCTCCTGCATGGCGTACGTCCGTTTGCGCCGGTTGATCGGCTTCGACCCGCTCTCCATAGTGCGCCCGATTGGAGGCTCCCGCCGGGGCTTCGGGGCGGGACTGCCGATGATCGACGTGACAGCTGCGGATGAGGCGAGCGACGACGCGCGGGCGCGCAGCAATGTATGGCGGCTTGCCGCCGCGCAGGCGCTGACCGGCGCCAACTCCGCGGTGATCTTCGCCACCGGCGCGATCGTCGGCGCCACACTCGCGCCCGACATGTCGTTCGCGACCGTGCCGATCTCGATGTATGTGGTGGGGCTCGCTGCGGGCACGCTGCCGACCGGCGCGATCTCGCGCGCCTATGGACGACGCGTCGCCTTCATCATCGGTACCTTCTGCGGCACGCTCACCGGCGCGCTCGGCGCCTGGGCGATCCTGCACTCGTCGTTCTGGCTGTTCTGTGTCGCGACCTTCCTTGGCGGCCTCTACGGCGCCGTGGCGCAGTCCTATCGCTTCGCCGCCGCCGACGGCGCCAGCGCGGCCTACCGTCCGAAGGCGGTGTCCTGGGTGATGGCGGGCGGCGTGTTCGCCGGCGTGCTCGGTCCGCAGCTCGTGCAATGGACCATGGACGTCTGGCCGCCCTATCTGTTCGCCTTCTCCTTCGTGATGCAGGCGCTGGTCGCGCTGGTGGCGATGGCGGTGCTCTCGGGCGTCGACGCGCCGAAGCCTGCGGCTGCGGATCTGCATGGCGGCCGCCCGCTGCTCGAGATCGCAAGCCAGCCACGCTTCATCGCGGCGGCGCTGTGCGGCGTGATCTCCTATCCCATGATGAACCTGGTGATGACCTCGGCGCCGCTCGCCATGAAGCTGTGCGGCCTCAGCGTGTCCGATTCCAATTTCGGCCTGCAATGGCACATCGTCGCGATGTACGGACCGAGCTTCTTCACAGGCACCTTGATCGCGCGGTTCGGCGCGCCCGTCATCGTCGCGCTCGGGCTGGCGCTCGAGGCGGTGGCCGCGATGATCGGACTGTCCGGGATCACCGCGATGCATTTCTGGGCGACGCTGATCGTGCTCGGCGTCGGCTGGAATTTCTCCTTCATCGGCGCCTCCGCGCTGGTGCTGGAGACGCACCGGCCGCAGGAGCGCAACAAGGTGCAGGCCTTCAACGATTTCCTGGTGTTCGGCATGATGGCGATCGGCTCGTTCTCCTCCGGGCAGCTGCTCGCCAATTACGGCTGGAATGCCGTCAACTGGGTGGTGTTCCCGCCTGTGCTGCTCGGCCTCGCCGTGCTTTCGTTCGCTTCATTCGCCAAGCGGCGGACGAAATTGCGCGCGGTGGAAGAAATCCCGGATCCCAGCATCTAGGCATGTTCCGGAAAAGTGCGCCGCGACTTGGTGCAAGAACATGCCCAAGAAGGTTTTCTGCTGCCAATTGCTGACACTTCGATCCGTTTCGAAGTGACCGGCTTGCACGGCTCCCTACATCGTGAGAACGGATAAATCCGGTCATGACGATGTCGGAAGCAAGAGCAAGAAATGGACGCATCCTCACCCACGCTATCAGACGAGTCCTCGCTTGGTTATGAAGGCTGGCGCATCGTCGCGGTCTGCTTCCTGCTTGCCACCTTCGGCTGGGGTCTCGGCTTCTACGGCCAGAGCGTCTATGTCGCCGAGCTCCAGCGCGCGCGGGGCTGGCCGACGACGCTGATCTCCGCGGGGACGACGTTCTTCTATCTGTTCGGCGCCGCGCTGGTTGCCTTCGTCAGCGAGGCGATCAAGGCGTTCGGCGCGCGCAGCTGCCTGATTGCCGGCACGCTGGCGATGGCGGCGGCCGCGGTCGCGATCGGCGCGGTGCGCGAGCCCTGGCAGCTCTATCTCGCGAATGCCGTGCTCGCCTTCGGCTGGGCCGGCACCAGTCTCGCCATGATCACCAACACGATCAGCCTGTGGTTCGACCACAAGCGCGGCATGGCGATCAGCCTCGCGCTGAACGGCGCCAGCTTCGGCGGCATCGTGGGCGTGCCGCTGCTGGTGGCGGGGATCGGCACGTTCGGCTTCTCCGGCGCGATGATCGCGGCCGCGGTGCTGCTGATTGTGGTGATGGTGCCTGTGATCCTGATCTTTGTCGGGCGGCCGCCGGCGCATCTGCACGCGGTCACGGCCGCCGCTGCCGACGCGCCGTCGGCGACGCAGGTGCGCAGCCGGGCGCTGCGTGACGTCGGCTTCCTCACGGTGACGATCGCCTTCGCCCTGGTGCTGTTCGCCCAGGTGGGCTTCATCGTGCATCTGATCGCCTATCTCGATCAGGTGATCGGCCGCGAGCGCGCGACGGTGGCGATGGCGCTCTTGACCGCCATGGCCGTGGTCGGCCGCGTCTCGTTCTCCTTCGTGATCGACCGGCTCAACCAGCGGCTGGCATCGGCGCTGTCCTTTGTCAGCCAGACGGTCGCGCTCGCCGTCATCATCAATGTGCACAATGACGTGGCGCAGATCGCCGCCTGCGCGCTGTTCGGCTTCTCGGTCGGCAATCTGATCACGCTGCCGGCGCTGATCGTGCAGCGCGAGTTCGATCCGCGTGCGTTCGGCGTGCTGGTCAGCCTGATCACCGCGATCAACCAGATCACCTACGCCTTCGGCCCCGGCGTGGTCGGGCTGCTGCACGACCTCTCCGGCAGCTATTCGCTGCCGTTCTACGGCTGCATTGGCCTGGAGCTGATCGCGGCGGCGACGATCATGATCGGCCGAAAAACGTAGCCCGGATGAGCGAAACGATATCCGATCTACCTTTCACCTCCCCTTGAAAAGGGGAGGTCGCTTTGCTCACAGAGCAAAGCGGGTGGGGATCTGCTCTCTCCACTTGGAGCGGAGCCTGCGGCCGACCCCCATCCCGACCTTCCCCCTTTCAGGGGGAAGGAGACGCACCCTTAGCCCGGATGGAGCGCAGCGCAATCCGGGGCCGGTATCCGCGGCGAAAGCGGCCCCGGATTTCGCGGAGCCTGTCATCGGGCGCGCGTTCGCGCGACCCGTTGGCTCGTCCGGGCTACGATCTCTTTCGCTGTGCCTTCTTCGCCTTCCTCGGCTCGCTGATCTTGCCGGCCGCTGCGACCCGCAGCAGGCGGCGGAAGGTCGGGCATTCCATATGGCTCGGCGCCGGGCAGACGGCGGCGTGGCGCAGGCCGTCGCGCATCGAATTGAGCCTGCGGATGGTGCGGTCGAGCTCGTCGGCCTTGGCAGAAAGCATTTTCCGGTCGATGCGCGGTCTTCCATCGGGCGCGAACATCCTTGCGATCTCGTCGAGTGAGAAGCCGGAGGCGCGCCCGAGCGCGATCAGCGCCAGCCGGTCGAGCACGGCCGAATCGAACAGGCGGCGCAGCCCGCGCCGGCCATGCGAGGCAATCAGCCCTTTCTCCTCGTAGAAGCGCAAGGTCGAGGCGCGCACGCCCGACAGTGCCGCCACCTCCGCGATATCGATGTCCCGCATGGCCCTTGACCTCAAGTTCACTTGAACTGGCAGTATTCAGCCTATCGCTTGCCCGAGGCAGGCATCAAGAAGGACGAGAATCATGGGTGTCGCACCGCAAGCCGACGACGAGCAGGTCAAACTCTGGAACGGCGCCGCCGGACGCGCCTGGGTCGAGACGCGCGAGGTGCTGGAAGGGATGTTCAGGCCGCTTGAAGAGCTGCTCGTTGAGGCGGTGTCCGATGCCGCGGCCAGCCGCGTGCTCGATATCGGTTGCGGCACCGGCGCCACGACTTTCGCTGTGGCCCACGTGCTCGGCGGCCGGCAAGGGCATTGCACCGGCATCGACATTTCCGAGCCGATGATCGCGGCGGCGCGCGCCCGCGCGGAGCGGGAAGGGCGGCCGGTCAGCTTCATCTGCGCCGACGCGCAGACCCATCCGTTCGCGCCCGCGAGCTTCGACATGATCATCTCGCGCCTCGGCGTGATGTTCTTTGCCGATCCGGTGCAGGCTTTCGCCAATCTGCGCCGCGCAGCGCGGCCGGGTGCTGCGCTCCGCTTCATCGCGTGGCGCGGCGCCGCCGAGAACCCGTTCATGACGACGGCGGAACAGGCAGCGAAGCCGTTGCTGCCGGATCTTCCGGCGCGGCGCCCCGATGCGCCGGGGCAGTTCGGCTTTGCCGACCGGAAGCGGGTCGGAAATATCCTGGAGGATAGCGGCTGGGACGCGATCGCGATCGAACCGGTCGATGTCGCCCTCGGCTTTCCGGCATCGGAGTTGGCCCGCTATGTGAGCTGGCTCGGCCCGGTCGGGACGATGCTGCAGGCGATGGAAGAGCCGCACCGCACGCAAGTGATCGAGACCGTGTGCGGTGCCTTCGATCGTTACATCCACGGCAACAACATTCGCTTCACCGCGGCGTGCTGGATGGTCGCGGCACGGGCGCCGGCGGCGGCCGCGCATGGTTGACGCCGTGGAGTTCGTGGCGAGCGCGGTGCTGATCGGGGCCGGCGCGACCGTCGTGATGGACATCTGGGGGATGGTCCGCAAGCGCCTGCTTGGCGTTCCGTCGCTGGACTATGCTCTGGTCGGCCGCTGGCTCGGCCATCTCGTATCCGGGCGCCTGTGCCACGACCGCATCGCCGCGTCACCGCAGGTCGCGGGCGAACGGGTCATCGGATGGGCCGCGCATTATCTGATCGGGATCGGCTTTGCCGGCGTGCTGCTTGTGATGTTCGGCCTCAATTGGGCGCGGCAGCCCACTATGGCTCCGGCTCTGACGGTCGGGATCGGCAGCATAGCCGCGCCGTTCCTGGTGATGCAGCCCGCGATGGGCGCCGGCATCGCCGCGAGCCGCACGCCCCATCCATGGGCGGCGCGGCTGCAGGGCCCGTGACGCACACGGTGTTGGGGGTGGGCTCTATGTGGCCGGCCGGCTCGCGCACCTGCTCCTGAACCCGTAGCCTCACCTCCCCTTGAAAAGGGGAGGTCGCTTTGCTCACAGAGCAAAGCGGGTGGGGATCTGCTCTCTCCACTTGGAGCGGAGCCTGCGGCCGACCCCCATCCCGACCTTCCCCCTTTCAGGGGGAAGGAGACGCACCCGTATAGCCCGGATGGAGCGCAGCGCAATCCGGGGCCCGTATCCGCGGCGAAAGCGGCCCCGGATTTCGCGGAGCCTGTCATCGGGCGCGCGTTCGCGCGACCCGTTGGCTTCAGCCGGGCTACAAGCTCCTTCCGGGCTACGGAATTACCCCGCTCGCTGCTTCAGCAAATCCTCAACGTCCAGCCGTCGCGTGAACATCGCGAGCTTGCCGTCCGCGCTGCGCGGCCATTCGGCCTCGGGGCGATCCCAATAGAGCTCGACGCCGTTCTCGTCGGGATCGCGCAGGTACAGCGCCTGGCTGACGCCGTGGTCGCTGGCGCCGTCGAGCTGGATGCCGGCCGACAGTACCCGGTGCAGCGCATCGGCCAGGGCCGGCCGCGTCGGATAGAGGATCGCGGTGTGAAACAGCCCGGTCGTGCCGGGCGGCGGTGGCGAGCCGCCTTTACTTTCCCAGGTGTTGAGTCCGATGTGGTGGTGATAGCCTCCGGCGGAGATGAAGGCGGCGCCCGAGCCCATGCGCTGCATCAGCTCGAAGCCGAGCACGCCGCAATAGAAGCCGAGCGCGCGATCGAGATCGGCGACCTTGAGGTGGACGTGGCCGATCCTTGTGCCGGCGATGATGGGGGGATTCTCTGGCATGAGCGGACTCCGTTGACGTCAATGCCCCCGCCATCAGGGGCGAGGTTTCGCCGGCTGATATAGTCCGGATTTGCCGACGTCGGAGCGATCGATCCGGAAACGCAGCGTTTCCGAAAGGCGCCACGGTCGGCCGGGCCTAGCAGAGTTCCGACACCTCGCCGTCGGGCAGGCCGAACTCGAACGTGTTCAGCGTCATCGACACCAGCGTGTAATAGCCGCACAGCCCGATCACCTCGACCAGGCCGCGTTGGCTCAGCACCTCGATCGCCTCGTCATACAGTGCCTTCGGCAGGCCGTGACCTTCGTGCAGCGCCTTGGCGACGTCGTAGATCACCCTGGCCTTGGGCTCGTCGAAGGTCGGCGTCCGGCGCACGCGAATGTCCTCGATGATCTTCGGGTCGAGGCCGCCCTTAAGCGCGAGGCGCTTATGCGCGTACCATTCGTAATGCGCGGTCCAGTGCCGCGCCGTCACCAGGATCGCGATCTCCGAGAGCTTTGCCGGGAATATCGTGTCGAAGCGCATGACCTCGCCGAGCCGCGTCGCGTGACGCGCCATCTCCGGGCTGTTGAGCCAGGCCATCATCGGCGCCGGCGGCTTGCCGCGCTTGCCGGCAATCGCTTCGTCATAGGTTTCTTTCTGGGCGGCGTTCATTTCGCTAGGCGAAAGCAGCTTCAGCCGCATGTCCGTTTCCTCTTGTTTTTCAAGCGTTACCCCATCTCGGCGATACACCCGATCGCGCGCAGTGAGTAGCGACGCCAGAGCATGGCGCGGCCGCGAGGCATATTGAATTCGGCGGCTGCGTAGGTCTAAGGTCGAATCCAATTCGACGATTTTTTGACTGGAAACGCACCATGGCCGACCTCGAGAAATTCCGCGCGGAGACCCGCGCCTGGCTGGAGCAGAACTGCCCGGCGGAGATGCGCAAACCGATGACCTCGGATGGCGACACCTTCTGGGGCGGACGCAACGCAAAATTCTCGTCCGAGCCGCAGCGCATCTGGTTCGAGCGGATGCGCGACAAGGGATGGACCGTCCCTGACTGGCCGAAGGAGTATGGCGGCGGCGGCCTCGATGGCGAGGAGGCCAAGATCGTGCGCCAGGAGATGGCCGCGATCGGCGCGCGTCAGCCGCTGACCTCGTTCGGCATCTCGATGCTCGGACCGGCATTGCTGAAATACGGCACCGAGGAGCAGAAGAAGGAGCATCTGCCGAAGATCGCGGCGGGCGAGATCCGCTGGTGCCAGGGCTATTCCGAGCCGAACGCCGGCTCCGATCTCGCTTCGCTCCAGACCCGCGCCGAGAGCGACGGCGACGACTTCATCATCACCGGCCAGAAGATCTGGACGTCCTATGCCAATTACGCCGACTGGATCTTCTGCCTGGTGCGCACCGATCCCACTGCGAAGAAGCATGACGGCATCAGCTTCATCCTGTTCGACATGACCTCGAAGGGCGTCTCGACCAAGCCGATCCTTTTGATCTCCGGCTATTCGCCGTTCTGCGAGACCTTCTTCGACAATGTCCGCGTGCCGAAGTCGCACGTGGTCGGCACCATCAACCGCGGCTGGGACGTCGCGAAATATCTGCTCCAGCACGAGCGCGCGATGATCTCGGGGATGGGCGAGCGCGGCGTCGGCCGGCCGCTCGGCCAGATCGCGGCGGACTCGGTCGGCACCGATGGGCAGGGCAGGCTGGACGATGCCATGCTGCGCGGCCAGATCGCGCGTTTCGACGTCGATGAAGCCGCGCTCGCGGCCTGCGCCGAGCGCGCGGTCGATCTCGCCAAGGCCGGGCAGGCGCATCCGGCGTTCTCGTCGGCGATGAAATATTACGGCACCGAGCTCAACAAGCGCCGCCACGAGATCCTGATGTCGGCCGGCGGCGTCGATGCGCTGGAATGGGAGAGCGAGCGCTCCAAGCAGGGCGCCCGCCCGCGCGCCTGGCTGCGCACCAAGGCCAACTCGATCGAGGGCGGCACGTCCGAGGTCATGCTCGGCATCGTCGCCAAGCGCATCCTGGATCTGCCGGGGGCCTGATTGTAATCCCTCATCCTGAGGAGCGCGGAACGCGCGTCTCGAAGGATGAGGCCACGACATCGGCCCCATGGTTCGAGACGGCGCTGGCGCGCCTCCTCACCATGAGGGTCAACAGTTAACTCGATGAGATAATGTAACGGAATCCATCCCATGGCCCTCGTCCTCACCGAAGAACAATCGATGCTCCGCGACAGCGCGCGCGGGCTGATCAGCGACAAGGCTCCGGTGTCGCACCTGCGCGGCCTGCGCGATGCCAAGGATGCCACCGGCTTCTCGCGCGATCTCTGGAAGACCTTTGCGGAGATGGGTTTCTCCGGCCTGCTGGTGCCGGACCAGTTCGGCGGCAGCGGGCTCGGCTGCGTCGAGGCCGGCATCGTCATGGAGGAAATCGGCCGCACCTTGATGCCGTCGCCGTTCCTCGCGACCTCGGTGCTCGCCGCCTCGGCGCTGTCGCGCGGCGGCAGCGAGGCGCAGAAGGCGCAGCATCTGCCGAAAATCGCCGACGGCTCGCTGCTGGCGGCGCTCGCGATCGATGAGGGCGCCAAGCATCGCCCGCTGCAGACGAAGTTGCAGGCCACGCGCTCCGGCAACGGCTTCAAGCTGTCGGGCGACAAGGCCTTCGTGGTCGACGGCCACACCGCTGACCTCCTGATCGTCGCCGCGCGCACGGCCGGCAGCGCCGGCGACAAGAACGGGCTGACGCTGTTCCTGGTCGATCCGAAGGCGAAGGGGCTCGCGGTCGAGCGGACCGCGATGGTCGATGCGCACAATGCGGCGCGGATCGAATTCGTCAATGTCGAGGTCAATGCCGACAGCGTGCTCGGCGAGGTCGATCAGGGCTTCGGGCTGCTCGAAGGCGTGCTCGATATCGGCCGCGGCGCGGTCGCCGCCGAAATGGTCGGTCTCAGCGAGGAGGTGTTCGGCCGCACCGTCGAGTACCTGAAGAGCCGCAAGCAGTTCGGCAAGCTGATCGGCGAATTCCAGGCCCTCCAGCACCGCGCCGCCGAGCTCTATGTCGACATCGAGATCACCCGCGCCGCGGTGATGAAGGCGCTGCAGGCGATCGATACGGACATCGACAAGGCCGCAACCGCGGTCGCGGTCGCGAAAGCCCGCGCCGGCACCACCGCCACGCGCGCGGTGCAGGAAGGCGTCCAGATGCATGGCGGCATGGGCATGACCGACCAGTTCGACATCGGCTTCTTCATGAAGCGCGCGCGGGTGTGCGAGGAATTGTTCGGCGATGCCAACTACCACACCGAACAGCTGGCGAGCGGCAAGGGGTATTGATCTCAGTGCGTCATTCCGGGATGGTCCGAAAGGACCAGACCCGGAATCTCGAGATTCCGGGTTCGCTTCGCGCCCCGGAATGACGGTCTGATTGCCGTTACCGGATCGGCGGCGCGTACTGGACGCCACCGGCGTTCCAGAGCTGGTTCATGCCGCGCGGGATCTTCAGCTTGGAGTCGGCGCCGATGTTTCGGTCGTACATCTCGCCGTAATTGCCGACGTGGCGGATGATGCGGGCGGCCCAGTCCTTGGTGAGGCCGAGCTGCTCGCCGTAACGGCCTTCGGTGCCGACGAGGCGCATCACTTCTGGCTTCTTCGATTTCAAGGCCTCGTCGATGTTCTCAGAGGTGACGCCGAGCTCCTCGGCGTTGATCATGGCGTACAGCGTCCACTTCACGATCATCATCCAGTCGTCGTCGCGCTGACGCACGACGGGGGCGAGCGGCTCCTTGGAGATCATGTCCGGCAGGATCATGTGGTCGCCGGGTTTCGAGAGGTTCAGCCGCAGCGCATAAAGCTGGGAGACGTCGGCCGAGAGCGTGTCGCACTTGCCGGTGTCGTAGGCCTTCACGACGTCGTCGAGCTTGTCGAACTTCACCTCTTCATACTTCATGTTGTTGACGCGGAAATAGTCGGCGAGATTGAGCTGCGTCGTGGTGTTGGCCTGCACGCAGACCTTGCTGCCGTTCAGGTCGAGCGCGGAATCGATGTTGCGCGACCGCGGCAGCATGAAGCCCTGGCCGTCATAATAGGCGACCGCAGGGAAATAGAGGTCGTAATTGGTCTCGCGCGACATGCTCCAGGTGGAGTTGCGCGAGAGGATATCGACCTTGCGGTTCTGCAGCTCCTTGAACCGCTCATTGGCGTCGAGCGGAACGAACTTCGCCTTGCCCGGATCGTTGAAGATCGCGGCGGCGACGGCGCGGCAGAAATCGACGTCGAAGCCGGTCCAGTTGCCCTTGTCATCGGGGATCGAGAAGCCCGGCAGGCCCTTGTTGACGCCGCACAGCACTTCGCCCCGGCGAACGGTGCGCTTCAATGTGCGGGTGTCGTAACGCTCATAGGTGATGGCGGCGGCCGCAACCAGTGCGGCGATCGCGAGCCCGATCGTCAGGCCGCCTCGAAATGTACGCATGGGTTCTCTCTCGGGAAGGGTCGGGGAAAATCAGGGCGGAATCGAAGGCGGGTAGAGATTAGAGCTCGGGCTTCTGCCGGATGACGACCTTGGTGCCAACAGGAACGCGATCATAGAGATCGGCAACGTCATTGTTGACGAGGCGGAAGCAGCCGGAAGACACCTTGGTGCCGATCGTGTCGGGGCGGTTGGTGCCGTGGATGCGGTAGACCGTGGTGCCGAGATACATGGCGCGGGCCCCCAACGGATTGCCGGGGCCGCCGGCCATGAAGCGCGGCAGATAGGGCTGACGCTGGATCATCTCCGGCGGCGGCGTCCAGTCCGGCCACTCGGCCTTGCGGGTGATGCTCACGAGGCCCTGCCATTGAAAGCCTTCGCGGCCGACGCCGATACCGTAGCGGAGCGCGCGGCCATTGCCCTGCACCAAATAAAGGTGGCGCTCGGCGGTCGCGACGATGATGGTGCCCGGTGCCTCATTGGTCCGGTAATATACGACCTGCTTTTGCCATTCCGGGTCGAGCTCGTAGCCGTCGTCGGCAACAAGGCCGGGCTCGTCGGCGTCCGGGCGGTTCTGGGCGAAGCCCTGCGACGTCGACAGCACGAGCGCACCCGTCGCGATCAACATCCAGACCAGGTGACGAAACTTCGTCATTGAAAGCTCTCCTTGTTGGCACGCGGCCAAATGGTTGCTCCACCCAAAATGCGCATGATCCGCCAAAGTGTGAGCGTTTGGCGATCAGATCGTGCGCCACCTTAACTTGAGCGAGATCGGACGCAAAACCGGTCCACGCTTTTGCTGATCTCGCTCGCGAACATCAAATCTCAGTGACAGCTTGATGGCAAGTTTAGGGCGAGCCTTGATCTAGATCACTGTAATGCTTCTGTTTTTTATCGCGATGAATGATCGACGGACGGGCCGGCCGCCTCATTTCGGCGCGATCCAGAGTCGCAAGGCGAACGAGATCAGCGTCACGGTGCCGACGCCGCCGAGCCAGAGCACCGCGAACCACAGCAGGCGCTGGCCGAGTGGCCGCTGATTCGGCACCAGAGCCATTTCCGTTCCGATGGAATCGGAACGGGGCTCTGGATTCTTGTTTTGACGCGTTTTCTTGAAACGAACCGGGTCCACTTCGCTGGAAAACGCTTTAGCGGCATCAGTGGTATCCGTGGCCGGGGCGCACCTTGCCGCGGAACACCCAATAGGCCCAGGCGGTGTAGCCGAGGATCAGCGGCACCAGGATCGAGACGCCGACCAGCATGAAGACCTGGCTGTTCGTCGGTGCCGCCGCCTGCCAGATGGTGATGCTCTGCGGCACGATGTACGGATACATGCTGATGCCGAGTCCGGCATAGGACAGCGCGAACAGCCCGAGCGTCAGGAAGAACGGCTGGTGGTCGTTCTTGTTGCTCAGCGCGCGCAGCAGCAGCGCGGTGACGGCGGCGACCGCGATCGGCACCGGCGCGGTGAGGATGATGTTGGGCCAGGCGAACCAGCGCTGGGTGTATTGCACGCTGAGGAACGGCGTCGCGATGCTGACGGCGCCGATCGCGCAGAGCATCGCGATCAACAACATCCAGCTCAGATGATAGGCGCGGTCGCGCAGCTCGCCCTCGGTCTTCATCACCAGCCAGGTCGCGCCGAGCAGCGCGTAGCCGATCACCAGCGCGACGCCGGTCAGGACGCTGAACGGCGTCAGCCAATCCCACCAGCCGCCGGCGTATTGGCGTCCCTCGACATGGATGCCCTGCAGGATGGCGCCGAGCGCGATCCCCTGCGCCAGTGTCGCAAGCAACGAGCCGCCGGCGAAGGCGATATCCCATTTGTTGCGCGCCTTCTGGGTCCGCCAGCGGAATTCGAAGGCGACGCCGCGGAACACGAGGCCGAGCAGCATCGCGATCATCGGCGTGTAGAGCGCCGGCATCAGCACCGCGTAGGCGAGCGGAAACGCCGCCATCATGCCGCCGCCGCCGAGCACCAGCCAGGTCTCGTTGCCGTCCCACACCGGCGCCACCGTATTCATGATGACGTCGCGGTCGGTCTTTTGCGGAAACAGCGGAAACAGGATGCCGAGGCCGAGATCGAAGCCGTCCATCACGACATAGACGAACACGGCAAAGGCGATGATGAAGGCCCAGATCGTGGCGAGATCGATCATCGCGCGCCCTCCACGGCAGTGCCGGCCGCCGGCGTGATGCCGGCGGCGCGGGCGGGAAGATCCTTCGTCGGGCCTTGCTCGCCGGGATGCGGCGGCTGCGCCATCAGCCGCAGGATGTAAATCACGCCCGCCGTGAACACGGCGAAATAGACGATGATGAAGGCAATCAGCGACGAGCCCACCGCTGGCGCCGCCAGCGGCGACGCCGAAATCGACGGTGCGCAGCAGCCCGTAGACCGTGAACGGTTGCCGCCCGGTCTCCGTGGTGATCCAGCCCGCGAGCACCGCGATGAAGCCGGCGGGGCCCATGAGGACCGCGAAGTGATGCAGCAGCGGCGACTGGTACATCATCCCCCGCCAGCGCATCAAAAGGCTGAGCAGGCCGAGCCCCATGATCAGGAAGCCGAGTCCAACCATGATGCGGAACGACCAGAAGGTGATCGGCACCGGCGGCCAGTTCTCGCGCGGCACGGTGTCGAGGCCGGCCAGCGGCGCGTCGAGCGAATGCTTCAGGATCAGCGACGACAGTTTCGGCACCTCGATGGCATACTTGACCTTCGCTTCACGCTGGTCGGGCCAGCCGAACAGGATCAGCGGCGCGCCGTCCTTGTGGCTCTGGTAATGGCCTTCCATCGCCATCACCTTGGCGGGCTGGTGCTCCAGCGTGTTGAGGCCGTGCTGGTCGCCGGCGAGGATCTGGATCGGCGCCACCAGCGTCGCCATCCACATCGCCATCGAGAACATCACGCGCGCTCCGGCCAGATGCTGGTCGCGGAGCAGATGCCAGGCGCCGACCGCGCCGACCACGAGCGAGGTGGTGAGGTACGCCGCCAGCACCATGTGCACGAGGCGATAGGGGAACGACGGATTGAAGATCACCTTGAGCCAGTCGGCGGCGACGAACTGGCCGTCGGCGTTGACGGCGTGGCCGGTCGGTGTCTGCATCCAGGAATTGGCCGACAGAATCCAGAACGCCGAGATCAGCGTGCCGATCGCGACCATCAACGTCGCCACGAAGTGCAGCCTGGGGCCGACGCGTTCGAGCCCGAACAGCATCACGCCGAGGAAGCCGGCCTCGAGAAAGAATGCGGTCAGCACTTCATAGCCAAGGAGCGGTCCGAGCACCGGCGACGTCTTGTCGGCAAACACCGACCAGTTCGTGCCGAACTGGTAGGACATGACGATCCCCGACACCACGCCCATGGCGAAGGCGACAGCGAAAATCTTGAGCCAGTAATTGAACAGGTTGATGTAGACCTCGCGCCTGGTGGCAAGCCACAGCGCTTCCAGCACCGCGAGATAGCTCGCAAGCCCGATCGAGAATGCGGGAAACACGATGTGGAACGACATCGTGAAAGCGAATTGCGCGCGGGCGAGTACGACCGCATCCCAGCCTTCGAACATTACGCACCATCCGTCGTCGACCTGGCGTGGACCTTACCACGTCAGCTGTGACGACAAAGAGGGCGGATTGTCCGACTAGAGCGGGTTGAGTTTTGGCTGGATCGGCTTGGCGCGGTCCCGGTTCACCTCTCCCCGTCGGGGAGAGGTGAGCTTTCGACGCCGTTCCAGCTTTGATTTCATCAGGCTTTAGCTGTTGGCGTTGAGCAGCCGCGCGACGGTGCGGTCGATCTGGTCATAGCTGCCTTCGCCGGCGTGCTGGAACACGATCTTGCCGCTCCGGTCGATGATGTACTGCGCCGGCCAATATTGGTTGCGATAGGCGTTCCAGGTCTTGGAATCATTGTCCTGCGCCACCGGATAGGTGATGCCGTGGCGCTTCAGCGCGGCCTGCACGTTAGCGGCCGACCGCTCGAACGGGAATTCCGGCGTGTGTACGCCGACCACGACGAGGCCCTTGTCCTTGTACTTGGCATAGAGGCCGGTGACGTGCGGCAGCGTGTTGACGCAGTTGACGCAGCCATAGGTCCAGAAGTCGACCAGCACGACCTTGCCGCGGAGGTCGGCGATGCTGAGCGGTTTCGAGTTGAACCAGTTGTTGATGCCGGTGAAGTCGGGCGCGGTCTGGCTCTGTTCGGCGGTCATGGCGATCGCCCGCGGCACCGGCTGCGCCGGCGCGTCTGACTCGGTGCAGAGGCCGGGAATGACGGCGCCGCCGAGGCCAAGGCCCGCAACCAGAGTGGATACGGCGATCAAGCGCAGGGACATCGATATCTCCTTTGGGCTTAGAGGCCGATCTGGCCGGTGGGATAGAAGCGGGTGAGCCACGCCACGATCAGCGTGTCGTATTGCAGGTAGGACAGCGCGGCGAATGCGACGATCACGACGCCAAAGCCCTGTTGCAGCCGCGGTGAGATGCGCGCGAGGCTGCGCACGCGCGTGGTCGCGGCCTGTCCGCCATAGGCGATCGCCAGCATCGGGATCGCCGCGCCGATGGCGTAGGCGACGAGCTGCAGGCTCGCCCACGCGGTGTCCTTCGAGGTCGCGACCAGCGTCAGGATCGAGCCGAGCACCGGCCCGGCGCAGGGCGTCCAGACCAGGCCCAGCGTGGTGCCGAGCACGAGGCCGCCGAACAGGCTTTGCGACGGCGCGGCCTGACCGAGGCTGCCCTCTTGTTTGGACGCGCTTTCTTGACGCGAACCGGTTTCGCTCGAAAACGCTTTGGTAGCGCCGGTGAGCCGGATCGACAGCCATTCGAACGGCGCCGGCCAGATCATCAGGAGACCGAAGCCCGCGAGCAGCACGGCCGCGCCGGTCCGCAGCACGTTCGGATCGAAATCGAAGGCGCGGGTGATCGCGCTCAGCAGCAATGCCACTGCAGAAAATGACATCACGAAGCCGAGCGCGATCATCGCGGGCCGCGCCTTGCCGGTCTGGCCTATCGATACCCCGAGCAGGATCGGCAGCATCGGCAGGGTGCAAGGGGCGGCGACGGTGGCGACACCGGCAAGCAGGGCAAGCGCAAGGCTGAGCATCGTCATCCGTCCATCAGAGTCCCGGCGCGCCAGAGGGCCGTGCCGGGTACGCCTGATGTTCTTCGCGAGGACGGTTGGGCCGTTACGGCGGGCCGGTCGCGAGCCGCGTCACGTCTGTGTGAGGCGAGGTGCACTCGGCTTCACGACGTCGCGCCAAATACAGAGCGACCCGGCTGGGGGGCATCCCGGCCGGGTCGTTGGAGGCTACTTGGGAGGTTAGAACGAAGAGGTATCGAAATCGGTTCAGTGAATTGGGGTTGGGGTTGCGTCGTTGGATATGGGTATAGAGGTCGCGTTTTTCCGGGTGATGTCGTCGATTGTTTCAATTGTTTCGTCGCCTGAATTTTTCGGCTTCGTGGACAATTGCCCGGTTCGCGTGATCTCCCTTTAAGAGGCTGAATTTACAATATTTTATGCGGCGACGCTATCCACGCCGGCACCCCGGAGGAGGTCGGCCAGTTGCTTGCGGGCATAGAACATCCGCGTCTTCACCGTGCTCTGGGGGATGCCGATGATCTGCCCGACCTCCTCCACCGATTTCTCGTGATAGTAGACGAGGTTGATGATCTCCCGATGCGCAGGCGACAGCTTCTGCACGCAGGCGCGCAGGATCTCGCTGGTGGTGGCGCGATCGAGCGAGGTTTCCGGCGTGTCGGCGCCGTCGGCGATCTCCAGCACATCTTCCTGGTCGATGTCCTCGAAGCGGCGCTGGCGCATCGCGGTCAGCGCCTTGAAGCGGGCGATCGAGAGCAGCCAGGTCGAGACCTGCGAGCGGCCCTGGAATTGGCCGGCGGTCCGCCACACATCCAGGAACACCTGGCTGACCAGGTCTTCCGCCGTGGTGGCATCGCGCACGATGCGCAGGATGAAGCGGTACACCCGCACATTATGACGGGCATAGAGCGTGTGCATCGAGGTGCGGTTATTCTTGGCGATACGCGCGAGCAGCGTTTCATCCGAGGTCGCGCGAGCAGCGTCGATATGCTTCGCGGCTGCAGCGTTGATGGCGATGACGTTCGGCATGACAGGCTCCCAGTTCGCCGTTGGGCGGCGGTTCGTTGGGAGAATTGTTAGTTACGGCCCGTTTCCGGATGTCTGCGCGAAAAGTGGAAAATGGTTTCGTGACCGGGAGAATTGTTTCGTCGCCGGCCGGACGATGAAACATTCAGGACCAAAAAGCCAATAATTTCAATGTGTGGAAAATTCGAACGGCCGGATTCCCGCCGTCGGAACGAATCCGGCTGTTATGACTTCTGGCACTGTCGGGGCTTATTCGGCCGCTTGCAGCGAGGGCGCCGCCTTTTTCGGAGCAATCCAGAACGCGTCGGGCCGCTCGAACAGGAAATTGGCCCGCGCCGCCAGCGCCAGCCGCCAGATCACGAGCGAACCGGCGACGCCGACCGCGGTCACGATCAGCGAGATCAGGCCGATGTCGTGGATGACGCCGAAGCGCAGCAGAAGGGTGCGTGACGAAGCCATCGGCAGGAAGAAGGCGAGGTAGATCACGATCGAATGCTCGCCGCAGAAGCGGAGGAAATTGAGCCACTGCGCGCGCGCAAGCAGCGTGCCCGTCGTGATGATGGCGCAGGCGCCGGCAAAGCCGAGCACGAGCGAGACGACCGGCCATTCGCTCACCTCGAGCGCAACCAGGCCGCCATTGATCAGCGCCCAGAACCCAAGCCCGAGCAGGGCAAGCGCAGGCCGTGCCCGCGCGCGGTCCGACAGCGCAAACACGTAATCGGCGAGGACATAGCCGGTGTAGAAATAGACGAAGCGCGAGCAGAACTCGTCGATGACGGTCCAGCCGGTCGTGATCCGTGCGGTCTCCAGCGCGGCGGCGAGAAGCCAGATCGCGAGCGGCGGGAGTTTGCGTGTCAGTTTTGTGACGACGAAGAAGATCGGCAGCAGATAGATGAACCACAGCGTACCGAACGGCTCGATGAAGGATTCGAGGTATTGCAGCCCAACCTGGGCCCAGCCGGTCTCGGCGGCCAGCGACGGCGCCTTGAAGCCGAACTGGATTGTCACCCAGACGACATAAAAATAAGCGAAATGCACCACCTTGCGGTCGAGATAGGTTCGCCAGTCCCGATCGATCACGACAGACAGGAACAAGCCCGAAATCAGGAAGAAGTCCGGCATCCGGAACGGCTTTGCAAAGGCCACGGCAACATGCATGAAACCGGTCTGCCCGGCGGCGAGCTCGACCCCCAGCACCGAATGCATCATCACGACCATGACGATGCAGATGCCCTTGGCGTAATCGACCCAGTCGACACGTCCGCTCGCGCCTGGGGCGGAACGATCTGTCGCAGCGGCTGTGCCGTTTGTGGTCATCTTTGTCCTGTTCCGGCGTGATCGGGCCTATCATCGGCCCGATCGGTTGCTTTCTCCTTTATTCATACAAATGGTGTGCCGGCGAACCCGGACCTTTCAGCGGGTTTCCCGTAGCCGGCGAATGGTCTAAGAGGCCGAGGAATCCAAGAGAAGAGACCGTTTGTTAACCATAGGACGCACCGGCGCGAGCGCCGCTGCGGTGATGAAAAGTCCTTGCCGCGCCAATTCGATAGCCCGCTGCCGATCGACGCCGTGCTCGATGAGCTCGATCGCACGCTCGATGGTAACAACGCCGCCGTGCTGGTGGCGCCGCCCGGCGCCGGCAAGACCACGCGGGTGCCGCTGGCGCTGCTGGATGCGCCCTGGGCGAAGGACAAGAAGATCATCGTGCTGGAGCCGCGGCGCATCGCGGCGCGGGCCAGTGCCGATCGCATGGCCAAATCGCTCGGCGAGCGGGCCGGCGAGACCGTCGGCTATCGCGTCCGCTTCGGCTCGAAGATCTCGCGCGCCACGCGCATCGAGGTGGTGACCGAAGGCATCTTCACCCGCCAGATCCTCGACGACCCCGAACTGTCGGGCGTTGCCGCGATCCTGTTCGACGAATTCCACGAGCGCTCGCTGGATGCCGATCTCGGGCTGGCGCTGGCGCGCGACGCGCAGACCGGCCTGCGCGAGGACCTGCGGATCCTCGTGATGTCGGCAACGCTCGACGGTGCACGCGTCGGAAAACTGCTCGGCGACGCGCCGGTGGTCGAAAGCGAGGGCCGCGCCTTTCCGGTCCAGACGCGCTATCTCGGCCGCAAGGCGGACGCGCCGATCGAGCGGCAGATGGCGGATGCGATTGCGTCGGCGCTGCGCGCCGACAGCGGCTCGGTGCTGGCGTTCCTGCCGGGCGCCGCCGAGATTCGCCGCACCCAGAACTTTCTCGGGGAGCGCGTGCACGACGCCTCCATCGAGATCGTGCCGCTGTTCGGCGCGCTCGATGCCGCCGTGCAGGACCGCGCCATCGCGCCGGCGCCCAAGGGCTCGCGCAAGGTGGTGCTGGCGACCTCGATCGCCGAGACCTCGCTCACCATCGAAGGCGTGCGCATCGTGGTCGATTCCGGTCTCGCCCGCGTGCCGCGTTACGAGCCCGACATCGGCTTGACCCGGCTCGAGACCGTGCGCGCCTCGCGCGCGGCGGTGGACCAGCGCCGCGGCCGCGCCGGCCGCACCGAGCCCGGTGTCTGCTACCGGCTCTGGGACGAGCCGCAGACGGCCGCGCTCGCAGCCTACACCCAGCCGGAAATCCTCAGCGCCGATCTGTCCTCTCTGGTGCTCGATCTCGCGCAATGGGGCGTCACTGATCCCTCGGGCCTTGCCTTCCTCGATCCACCGCCGGGACCGGCGCTGAAGGAAGCCAAATCGCTGCTGTCGGAGCTCGGGGCGCTCGACGGCGATGGCCGCATGACAGAGGAAGGAAAGAGCCTGCGTTCGCTGGCGCTGCCGCCGCGGCTGGCGCGCATGATCGTGGATTCGCATCGTGCGGGCGGCGGCGAGGCCGCCGCCGAGATCGCCGCCATCATCACCGAGCGCGGGCTCGGCGGCGACAGCGTCGATCTCGACGTCAGGCTCGACCATTTCCGCCGCGATCGCTCGCAGCGCGCATCGAGCGCCCGCAGCATGGCGGCGCGCTGGGCCGCGCAGGCGAGGTCGGCGGCCGGCGAGCAGAAGGATCTCTCCACCGGCGTCATGCTGGCCTTCGCATTTCCGGATCGCGTCGCCAGGAACCGCGGCAATGGCAGCTTCGTGCTGGCCAATGGCCGCGGCGCCGCCGTCGAGCAGACCGCGGCGCTGGCGCGGCTGCCCTATATCGCGGTTGCCGAGCTGACCGGCACGGCCGCGAGCGGCCGCATCCTGCTGGCGGCGCCGATCACCCAGGAGGAGATCGAGCAGCGCTTCGCCGACCAGATCGAGAATGTGGAGGAGGTGACGTTCGACCGCGGCGCGATGGCGCTGCGCGCCCGCCGCAGGCGTTCGCTGCACGCGATCACGCTGTCGGAAGCACCGATGTCGCTGTCGCCCTCGGCCGAGACCGCGCGCATCTTCGCCGACGGCCTGATCGCGGCCGGGTTCGACCGGTTGCCGTGGTCGAAACACTCCAAGCAATGGCGCGACCGCGTGATGTTCCTGCGCAAGGCCGAGGGCGAGGCCTGGCCCGATCTCTCCGACACCGCGCTCGCCGCGCGTGCCGATGACTGGCTGGTGCCGGCGCTCTACGACAAGATCGCCCTCAAGGACATCTCGGCGGGCGATCTCTCCGACGCGTTGATGGCGCTGCTGCCTTGGGACATGCGCGCGCGGCTGGATCGCGAGGCACCAACCCATTTCGAGGCGCCGACCGGAAGCGCGCTCGCGATTGACTACGAGGCCGAGCAGGGGCCGACCATTGCGGTGCGGCTCCAGGAACTGTTCGGTCTCAACACCCATCCCTCGATCGCCGCGGGCAAGGTGCCGCTGGTGCTGGAATTGCTGTCGCCAGCCCAGCGTCCGGTGCAGGTGACGCGCGATCTCCCCGGTTTCTGGCGCGGCAGCTACGCCGCCGTGCGCTCCGACCTGCGCGGCCGTTATCCGCGCCATCCCTGGCCGGACGATCCTGCCAATGCGCTGCCGACCCGGCGGGCGAAGCCGCGCGGGACGTAAGGTCGTTCTTCGTCATGGCCGGGCTTGTCCCGGCCATCCACGTCTTGCCTGCGTGTCCAGAAGAACGTGGATGCCCGGCACAAGGCCGGGCATGACGAGAGGATTGAGTTCGGCGCTGGCGAGCGTCCGCAAACGGTGGTTAGATTTGCACGCTGGGATGGGATCACGGGCTCGCAGTTTGGGGAGGCCACCGTGGAGATCAAGAACGCATCGCCGTCGCTGTACAACGAAGACCTGGCGCCGGCCAAAGAACGCAACTGGGGCGCCTTCAGCATCTTCAACGTCTGGACCTCGGACGTGCACAGCCTCTGGGGCTATTATCTCGCCGCCAGCCTGTTCCTGCTCTGCGGCAGCTTCGTCAACTTCATCCTCGCGATCGGCGTCGGCTCGCTGGTGATCTTCGTGCTGATGAGCCTGATCGGCAATGCCGGCGTGAGGACCGGCGTGCCCTATCCGGTGCTGGCGCGCGCCTCGTTCGGGGTCTGGGGCGCCAACATTCCGGCGCTGGTCCGCGCCATCGTCGCCTGCTTCTGGTACGGCGCGCAGACCGCCGCGGCCTCGGGCGCGATCGTCGCGCTGCTGACCCGGATGGACAGCTTCAAGGCATTCCACCAATCCAGCCATATGCTCGGCCATTCCACGCTCGAAGTGATCTGCTTCGTCGTGATCTGGGCTTTGCAGCTCCTGATCATCCAGCGCGGCATGGAAACCGTCCGCCGCTTCCAGGACTGGGCGGGACCTGCGGTGTGGCTGATGATGCTGATCCTTGCGATCTATCTCTGCATCGCGGCCGGCGGCATCTCGCTCACCGCGCCGATCCCGCAGGACGTGCTGCTGGAGAAGACCAAGGAAGCCGGGGTGCCCGGCGTGCCCGGCTCTTTCCCGGCGCTCTGCGCCGTCGCCGCGACCTGGATCACCTATTTCGCCGCGCTCTATCTCAACTTCTGCGACTTCTCGCGTTATGCGCCTGACGTGCAGGCGCTGCGCAAGGGCAATATCTGGGGCCTGCCGGTCAATCTGGTCCTGTTTTCGCTGGTCGCCGGCGTCACCACGATCGCGGCGTTCAACGTCTACCACGAGGTGCTGCTGCATCCCGACCAGATCTCGGCCAAGTTCGACAGCTGGTTCCTGGCGCTGCTCGCCGCGGTCACCTTCGCGGTGGCGACGCTCGGCATCAACGTCGTCGCCAATTTCGTCTCGCCGGCGTTCGATTTCTCCAACGTGTTTCCGCGGCATATCGACTTCAAGAAGGGCGGCTACATCGCGGCGCTGATCGCGCTGGCGCTGTATCCGTTCGCGCCCTGGGAGGGCAGTGCCGCCTCGTTCGTCGGGCTGATCGGCGCGACGATGGGGCCGATCTTCGGCGTCATGATGGTCGACTATTATCTGATCGCCAAAGGCCGCGTGAACGTGCCGGCGCTGTATCAGGAGAACGGTGAATATCGCTTCCAGAACGGCTGGAACGTCAGCGCGCTGATCGCGGCTGGCATCGGGGCGCTGTTCTCGTCGGTGTTGCCGAACTTCACCTCGATCCTGCCGGCGTGGTGGGCGGTCTATGGCTGGTTCTTCGGCGTCGGAATCGCGGGCGCGGTCTATTACGCGCTGCGCGTTGCGATGCCGAGCCCGGTCGCCAGGACGGCCTGAGAGACGGCCTGAGAGACGGCCTTAGATCTGCCCTGGGGTCGGAAAATTGCGGCCCTCGCGGGCGACCGACGTCATTCGGCCGCCCCTCGGCGCGCGCATTAACCCTTCGCTCATCCTTTTCGCCAAAATGGCAGGCTCGTGCCGCCGCCCTCGCTCGCGGCGGGGCGAGCGGCGTGGTGAAATTGCTTGTTCGGTTTTCCGAGTATGGTGTCATGCGTAACCTGATGATTTTCGCGGCCATCCTGATCGGGCTGGGCACCTTCATGGCTCAGATGGCCAGCAAGATGTCGCCCGCCGCCGCGACCACCACAAAGCAGACCATGGCCCCAGCCGTCACGGTGGCGCAGGCCAGCGCCCGCACGGTCAGCATTGCGCCCGATCCTCGCGGTCATTTCCAGACCGAGGGCCGGATCGACGGCCAGCGCATCGGCTTCATGGTCGATACCGGCGCCTCCGTCGTTGCGCTGAACGAGACCTCGGCTGCCCGCTTCGGCCTGCGCCCCTCGCGCGGCGAGTACACCGCCACCGTCTCCACGGCCAACGGCACCATCAAGGCCGCGCGCACCCGTATCGCCATGCTCGACGTCGGCGGCCTCATCGTGCGCGACGTCGATGCCATGGTGCTGCCGGACACGGCCCTCTCGGAGAACCTGCTCGGCCTCTCCTTCCTGTCCAAGCTGAAGCGCTTTGAATACGCCAACGGCAAATTGTTGCTGGAGCAGTAAGTCCGATTGGCATCAAAGCCTACCCAAGTCTTCCGCTGGATGCTTCCTCCGTGATGCGAAGCGCGGATCGACATTGATTCCGGCGTTTCGAAGCCGCGCCGTCTTCCCCTGTGATGCGGACCAGGTCCCCATTTCGGCAGAAATTCGGGCCACTGAGGCGGTTTCGCAGAGTGTCGAGCCGGTCTCCCGGCGTGCTCACCGCAAATCCCTACTGCACTCTCTAATATAGTCGGGCGGATCGTCGAGATTCGGGCAGCGCACGACCTGAGAGCAAAAGACTTCGTCACCGTGTTTGAATATCGAGACTTTTAAACTCTCGTCTCTCTCCGTCGGTTTCCCAATAATAGCTATGCCTAGACCGCGATCGTCACCTGATAGCGACACCTCATCTACGCCAAAAGCAAAAACGGATAGACACTCTTTCGGCACATCGGTCCATTGTCCATTGTGTTCAATGCGCATCGACCGTTCGAGGCCTACCCCAAACCCTTTTTTTTCCGGGTTTCGGTCGCAAACTGCCTTGAGGGTGCGAAGTTCGATCCTCGCAAGATCCCCGCCTTGTTGATTTTTGAAAGTCAAAGTCACGACATCCGGCTTACACCAGGGGCCGGAGTTTGCCTTGCATACCGTTGAACTGGTGAGCAGAAGGCATAAGGCTCCCGCGAGCGCGAACATTTTCATCGGCATGACTCAATATTTGTATCGATTCCAATCAGGCATTCTCGACCCCGTCGGCTTGCCGTGAAGCCAATACAAATAGCTCCCATCCCAAGATCCAACCCACGCTCGATAATCCGGAGTTTTCTGGGAGTAGGCTTTCGCATTGTTTAGATCTCCATCACTCTCGTGCTGATTATCCCAGTGCATGTGCCCACGTGCCACTGCACCGCTATCGCCAAACCCCACACCACCGCCGAGCGCTCCGTCTTGGAATCCGCGCGCTATCTGATCGTAGTAATATAGTCCGTTGCGCTTATGAATTTCCACGCCCAACTCCGGGATGAAACCCCTGCTCTTGGTCTCTTCCGGGTAATGTTGGGTACCAAGGTCTATCATTTCCTTGCGGGCAGCGTCCCATGCGCGTTCCGCGCTCTCGAAACCGATCCCCGCATTGCGGCTCGGATAGTCACCACCTTCGTCGCCGCCGAAGCGCTTGATGCCGACGATGCCACCCGATCCGCTGGGGCTGTTGCCAGTCGCTGGCCCATTGACGCCAGGCTGACCGGCTCCTGTCGCGGGCTGTTGCCGCTGGGTTTGCGGCTGTGGCTGCGCTGGTTGAGTTGGTGTCGGCGGCTGTTGAATCTGCGCCTGTTGAGCAAGGCGATCCGCGGCGAACGGATCGTGGTCAACGGGAACGAGCGAGTAGTCATCGAAGTCCGGCTGATGATCCACCGGCACCAGAGAGTAATCAGGCATGATCATTACCTACAGATATTGCGGACAGTTTCGGGCGAGCCCGTGCGTGACCGCACCTCGCGGAGAGGGCTGGGTTGGCTTTAGATGTCTGAAGGCAAGTGCTTAAAGGATGGCTGCGCAATGGCGCGGAAGTGTCGCTTCCGGTTCGGCTTGCCCATCGTCTTCGCCGGGGCGCCCGTCTGTCGGTGGGGGCGGCCCTGGCTATCAGCCAGTTCGGCTCGCTGCGGTGGCCAATTTCGGCGCGCTCGGCAGTGTACTGGCTGACAGCGGCCTGTCCGATTCAAAAAGCCCGCAGCGGATTTTCCGGTGCGGGCTTAATTGTTGCGACGATGAAAATATATCGGTGAGTTGCCCGACGTGTCAATTATTCGATGCGCAGATTGCAGAGCGCCGGGAGCGGCTGAAATAACAACCGCACGGCAATGCCTGTCCTTCCCTGGCCCCCCTGCAGAAACCATGCTGGGTCGGAGCGATTGGCGGTCAACCAACTCGTAGGGCGCGACAGCGTGCATATTGCGCTGCCGGGCAAGGATGGGTGGATGACGACAGTATTTCGCCGAGGCCAAATCTGCCGCAATTATTAGCCACAAGCCGTCAATCCTGCCTTCCGCTGCGGCGATGCATTCGCTAAAGGCTGCGGCGACGTCTTTCCGTATACGACCATAAGGCCGACCCATGTTTCCCAAGCCGAAATCCGTGCTGGTTCCGAACACCTATGCCTTTGAATCCGAGCCGATGGTGAAGCCGACGGGCTTTCGCGAGTATGACGCGCGCTGGTTGTTCCAGAAGGAAATAAACCTGATGGGTGTGCAGGCACTCGGCATGGGGCTGGGCGCGCTGATCGCCGAGCTCGGCGTCAGGCAGGAGATCGTCACCGGTCATGATTTCCGCGGCTATTCGGCCTCGATCAAGTATGCGCTGATCTCCGGTCTGATGGCCGCGGGATGCAAGGTGCACGATATCGGCCTTGCGGTGACGCCGATGGCCTATTTCGCGCAGTTCGACCTGGATGTGCCCTGCGTCGCCATGGTCACGGCCTCGCACAACGACAATGGCTGGACCGGCGTCAAGATGGGCGCCAACCGCCCGCTGACCTTCGGTCCCGACGAGATGACGCGGCTGAAGGAGATCGTGCTCAACGCGGAGTTCAAGAACAAGGCTGGCGGCTCCTACCAGTTCCACGAGAATTATCCGGCGCGCTACATTGCCGATCTCACCAATCGTCCGAAGCTCAAGCGCAAGCTCAAGGTCGTCGCGGCCTGCGGCAACGGCACCGCCGGCGCGTTTGCGCCGCAGGTGCTGGAGGCGATCGGCTGCGAGGTGATCCCGCTCGATACCGAGCTCGACCACACCTTCCCGAAATACAACCCGAACCCCGAGGACATGGAGATGTTGCACGCGATCCGCGACGCGGTGCTGCATCACAAGGCCGATGTCGGCCTGGGCTTCGACGGCGACGGCGACCGCTGCGGCGTGGTCGACAACACCGGCGAGGAGATCTTCGCCGACAAGGTCGGCGTGATGCTGGCGCGCGACATGTCGGCGATCCACAAGGACGCGCAGTTCATCGTCGACGTGAAATCGACCGGCCTGTTCATCACCGATCCGGTGCTGCAGAAGCAGGGCGCCAAGACCGCCTATTGGAAGACCGGCCATTCCTACATGAAGCGCCGCACCAACGAGACGGGCGCGCTGGCGGGGTTCGAGAAGTCCGGCCATTTCTTCTTCAACAAGCCGTATGGACGCGGCTATGACGACGGCCTGGTCTCGGCGATCGCGATCTGCGACATGCTCGATCGCGCACCCGGCAAGTCGATGGCCGACCTGAAGAACGCGCTGCCGAAGACCTGGTCGTCGCCGACCATGTCGCCGCATTGCGCCGACGAGGTCAAATACGGCGTCATCGACAAGGTCGTGAAGCACTTCGAGGCACTGCAGCAGCAGGGCGGGAAGGTCGCGGGCCTGAACATCCGCGATCTCGTCACCGTCAACGGTGTCCGCGTCACGGTCGAGGACGGCAGCTGGGGCCTGGTGCGCGCCTCTTCCAACAAGCCCGAGCTCGTCGTCGTGGTCGAGAGCCCGGTCTCCGAGCAGCGCATGCACGACATGTTCGAGATGGTGAACAGCGTGCTGCGCACGCATCCCGAGGTCGGCGAGTACAACCAGAAGATCTGAGGCGGGCTTTCCGCGAACCAACTCGTCATCGCCCGCTTTCGCGGGCGACTACACCGCGTTGATTGGCCGGCGATGCCAAATCAAATTCGATCTCGTCCCTGCGAAAGCAGGGACCCATAACCACCGAAGTTCATTGTTGCGCGACGCCGGAACGACGGGTCCCGTCCATCGCATCCGCCGCGGCGTATGGGTCCCTGCTTTCGCAGGGACGACAAGCGGAAGGAGTCTTAGTCCCCCACACCTGTCATCACCCGGATTGCCGCCTCCGCTAAGCTTCGGCGCGCTGCGCACTCGTGGCGTCGTCGAAGTCTCGGCGTAGACGGGACCAGCCGATGACAGTCCTCACGCCGCCCGCAGCGAAGCCAGGAAGCGGTCCAGTTCGGTCTTCAGCCACTCCGACTGCGACGACAGGCCGTTGGCCGCATCGAGCAGTTGTGCGGTCGCGCTGCCGGCCTGTTCGGAGGCGCGGTTGACGTTGAGGATGCCCTTGTTGACGTCCCGCGTGCGATCGGCCGCCTGCTGCAAATTGCTGGAGATCTCGCGGGTCGCCGCGCCCTGCTGATCGACGGCAGCCGCGATCTCGCCGGAGACCTGGTCGATCTCCGCGATCGTGGTGCCGATGCTCCCGATCGCGCTGACCGCCGCGCCGGTCGCGCTCTGGATATCCTGGATCTGGGCCGAGATCTCCTCGGTCGCCTTGGCGGTCTGGTTGGCCAGTGCCTTGACCTCGCTCGCGACCACGGCGAATCCGCGGCCATGCTCGCCGGCGCGCGCCGCTTCGATGGTCGCGTTCAGCGCGAGGAGGTTGGTCTGGCTGGCAATGCTCTGGATCAACGTCACCACCTCGCCGATCTTCTGCGTGCCGGCGGCAAGGCCTTCGACGACGCCGTTGGTGCGGCGTGCCTCGTCGGCGGCCTTGGCGGCGATCCGCGCCGAGCGCGTCACCTGCTCGGCGATGTTGTTGATCGAGGCCGTCAGCTCCTCGGTCGCGGACGCGACGGTTTCCACATTGCTGGAGGCCAGCGTCGATGCGGAGGCGGCGGCGGTGGCCTGGCGGATGGTTTCCGCGTTGCTGCCGTTCATCGTCGCCGACAGGTCCTGCATCGCGCTCGCCGCTACCGCGACGGCCTCGACGACCTCGCCGATCTTGCGCTCGAAGCCGGCGGCGAGCTCGCGCCGCGCGGCATCGCGATCGTGCTTGGCGCGTTCGGCCTCGATGCGCTCGGCATTGGCGCGCGCCTCGGCGGCTCCGGCGGCCTCGGCCTCCGCCGCCTTCAGCGCCGACGTCCTGAACAGTTCGGCAAGCGTGTGCGCGAGCCAGATCAACACGCCGGCCTCGATCAGCAGGATCACGGCGTGGAGAACGACGCGACCGAAATCGGCGCCGCCGGGATAGATCGCGGCCGGCAGGATGAAATTCAGCGTCAGGTGATGCAGGGCAACAGCCAAAGTGCCGGCGACGATCGGCCGATAGTCGCAATAGGCGACGAGGCACGCCAGCGCGGCGAAGAAATACATGTGCATGTCGACCTGCCAGCGGTGCCCGGCAAACTGGTAGACCAGCATCGACACGCCGGCCATCAAGGCCACGGCAACGATCAGGCGCGTTGAAACGCCGTTCCCCGAGACGCGCCACGACACCGTCGCGGCCAGCGCCATCGCGACTATGAAGCCGGCCGGCATCAGCCAGTCGGTGTGCAGCGTCATGCCGACGATGATCGCGATCGGAACGTGCAGCCACAGCACCACGAGCAGGATCTTGCTGGCCGTCTCGCGCAGGGCGGCCATTTCATCGCCTTCGAAGGTCATCCCCAACCCCCAGATCGTCATACGCCCTGAAGCAGCCGGCGATCGCCTGCGGATCCATGGTCAGCAAGGCGCCGGCCTCGTACAGCCGGCTCAGCCCGCCATTGCGATCGGGCCGCACCACCAGCAGGGCCGGGATCGCGGTCATCCGAACGATCGACGCATCGGCGGATGCGGCGGCCAGCAGCACGCGCTCGGCGCGCCACCATGGCGGAAAGGCCACGGCCACCACATCGCTGCCCGCACGCACCTGCAACGACAGCGTTGCGACCGCGATCCAGCTCGCGATCAGCAATGCGGCCGCGCCCAGCCAGGCGGGCCGTCGTTTCGCTGGGATGATGTCCCCCGGCTTCATCGCAGCAGAATACCGCTGCCGCCGCTAACTTCAGGTAAATGCCGAACGCGCCAACTACCTGGGAGCGTATCGACCTATCGTGTGGGATTGTGCGGCGGCGCTTACGCCGCGGGCACCGGCAGCGCAGTGACCGACTTGATCTTCTCCATCGCGAAGCGCGAGGTGACGTTCTTCAGCGGCACCGCGCTGATCAGCTTCTTGTAGAACACGTCATAGGCCTGCATGTCCGCGACCACGACGCGCAGCATGTAGTCGACGTCGCCGGCCATGCGATAGAACTCCATCACCTCCGGCATGGCGCTGACGGCTTCGGCGAACCGCTTGAGCCAAGCGTCCGAGTGATCGGCGCTCTCGACCGACACGAACACGGAAATGCCGAGTCCGATCTTGTTCTGGTCGACCAGCGCCACGCGCTTGATGATCACGCCGTCGGCCTCCAGGCGCTGGATGCGCTTCCAGCAGGGGGTCGAGGACAGGCCGACGCGGTCGCCGATCTCGGCCACGGAGAGGGAGGCATCCTCCTGAAGGACCGTCAGGATCTTGCGGTCGATGGCATCGAGGCGGCGGCTGTTGTCATGAAGCTGAATGGCGACATCGGTCATAGAAGAAAGTTCCATATGAAGGTTCAATATCCCTCATATAGAGAAGAATCTTCCAAATCAAGCGATTCGTGGCGGCTCAGGCCGGCTTGGCGTCGGCGTGCTGACCCAAAAACTCTTCAACTTCAGTACGTTGCGGTGCGGCATAAGCACCCCCGAAGCGAGTGCATTTCAGCGCTGCAGCCGCCGAGGCGAAGCGGAGCGCGTCGCGTAGCGGCTGCTTCTCGGTGATGGCGAGGGCGAAGGCCCCGTGGAACACGTCGCCGGCCCCGAGCGTGTCGACGGTATGGACCGGGAAGGCCGGGGTTTCCTCGAGCTCGCCGTTCTCGTTGAGCCAGATCGTGCCCATCGGCCCGCGGGTGCCGGCCAGGAAGGACGGGGTGAGCTTGGCGAGCTTGTGCAGCGCCTGGCCGTCGTCGGTGACGTCGGCGGTCTCCTGCAGCGGCTCGCTGGAGAACACCAGATGGGAGGAGGCGGTGAGCAGTCCCTCCCGCATCGACATCGCGCGGTCGACGTCGACCACCACCGGGATGTCGCGCTTGACCGCCTCGGCGCAAAGCTCGGTGCAGAACGGCGCGCAGCGGCTCTCGGTCAGGATCGCCGCGCAATCCTCCAGCAAGAGCTCGGTCGGCGGCAGCTTGACCTTCCAGAGCTCCGGATCGCGGAAGGTGACGATGGTGCGCTCGCCGCTGTCGTCGATCATGATCGCCGAGATCGGGGTGACCAGGTTCGGCATGTGGATCAGATGATTGGTCTCGATGCCTTCCTGGGCGAGCTTGTCGAAGATGTAGCGGCTCGAGGTCTCCTGCGAATCGCCCATCGGTCCGCAGATCGAAGCACGCCCGCCCAGCCGGACGATGCCGATCGCGGCGTTCAGCGCATTGCCGCCGCAGATCTCGTCGAAATGCGTCGCGTTCTCCTTGGAGCCGCGCGCCGGAACGCTGACGCGAAAGGTCAGGTCGCGCACCGGCAGGCCGATGCAGAGGATGCGGGGCGGGACTTTCGGGGCGCCGTTCTGAAAATTCATGCGGGGATCCGTCGCAATGGTTCCGTTACTGCCAGAACTGTGTCCAGCTTAATCGGCAGAACGATGTCCGGTTCCCGCTATTTGTCCAACGGGTTCTTGTCGTGCACCCAGCGCCCGAGCAGATGATGAGCGATCGCGAAGGGATGCGGGCCGGCGAGCCCGTCGGGATGCGTCCGCGTCAGCATCAGGGCCGCCTCCTCGCGCGTGAACCAGCGCGCGTCTTCCAGCTCCATGCGATCGACGACGATGTCCTCGCTCACGGCCCGTGCGCTGCAGCCGATCATCAGCGATGACGGATAGGGCCAGGGCTGGGTCATGTAATATTGCACGTCGGTGCAGCGAATGCCGGATTCTTCCAGGATTTCGCGGCGCACCGCGTCCTCGATGGTCTCGGCCGCCTCGACGAAGCCGGCGAGGCAGGAATACATGCCGGGCGGAAACTGCTTCTGGCGGCCGAGCAGGCACTTGTCGCCGGAGGCGACCAGCATGATCACGACCGGGTCGGTGCGCGGAAAGTGCTCCGCCTTGCAGGCCGGGCAGTCGCGCTTCCAGCCGCCTTCCTTCATTGCTGTACGCGTGCCGCAATTGGCGCAATAGCCGTGGCGCTGATGCCAGCTCACCATCGACTTCGCCATCGCGATCGCCGACAGCTCCTGTGGCGGAAGCGCCCCCTGCATCGCCATGCCGCGCAACTCGGTTATCGCGACGTCGCTGCGTCCGACCAGCTTCTCGGCCGCCTGCGGCGCGATCCCCATGCCGAAGATCGGCGCGGCGTCGCGCAGCCCGAGAAAGATCGTGCCGGGATTGGCGCCGTAACTGCGGGCTTCCTCCAGCGAGAGCAGTGCGCGGGCCCCGCCGTCCTCCTGCTTCACGACCAGCGAGTCGCGATAGATCACGTAGGCTCTAGCCTCGCGATGGCCTTCCAGCGCGAATAGCTTCTCGTCGTTGGTGCGCAGATGCGCGGCGCGGTCGAGGATGTTGGTGACGAAGGCCGGCTGCCCCAGCGGAAACGCGTCGAATGCTGACATTTCTCGTTCTTTCAACCCAACCAGATCTTGCGGCGGAGCGCGCTGATGAAATTCTGCACCTCGGTGGCGTCATGGGCCAAAGGCTGCATCACGCCCCACACGGGCCGTGGCCAGGCCGCGTCACTGGTCCGGCGTGCGATGATGTGGACGTGAAGCTGCGGCACCAGGTTGCCGAGCGCGGCGATGTTGAGCTTGTCGCATTTGGTGATCTCCTTCAGTGCGCGCGAGACACGGGAGATCTCAGTCATCAGCTGCGCCTGCTGCACCTCGTCGAGATCGATGATCTCGACCGCGTCGGGCCGTCGCGGCACCAGCAGCAGCCAGGGATAATGCGCGTCCTTGATGACCAGCACCTTCGACAGCGGCAGATCGCCGATGTCGATGGTGTCCTTCTTGAGCTGCGAGTGCAGCGACCAATTGGAGGCGGGCATGGGGGGCAAATAATGCCTTTCCGTGTTCCCAGACAAGTCCCACAAAGCCAGCCTTACAAAGCCGGGTCAGGCCGCTTGCTTTCCGGCGGCTTTGGCCCCAAATAGGGACCGGGAGATTGGCGGTGGACGAGCCACTCGCCAACCGGGTCAGGTCCGGAAGGAAGCAGCCCTAACGAGGTCCGGATCGGGTCGCTCGTCAGTCTCCTACCTGTTTTTTCGAGCGAATTGCGCCGGAATGGCGGTCTCCGCGCCCGGCGCTCGATTTTGGCTCCTATCCGCACGCCGGCTGAAGAGACACCCAAGTTGCGGATCGACGCATGAATGACGCTGGCGACCCCTCCCAACCGTCCGACGGCGCCGGCAAAGGAAGCCCTGACGGCGGTTTCGATCTCGGCGGCGCGCCGGACGCCGCAAAACCCTACCGCGTTCTTGCCCGCAAATACCGCCCCTCCAGCTTCGAGGATCTGATCGGCCAGGAAGCGGTGGTCCGCACCGTCTCCAATGCGTTCGAGACCGGGCGCATTCCGCAGGCCTGGATCCTCACCGGCGTCCGCGGTGTCGGCAAGACCACCACGGCGCGCATCCTGGCCCGCGCACTCAACTACGAGATGCCTGATGGTTCGGTGAAGGGGCCGACCATCCACATGCCGACCCTGGGCGTGCACTGCCAGGCGATCATGGAAAGCCGGCACATGGACGTGCTGGAGATGGACGCCGCCTCGCACACCGGCGTCGACGACGTCCGCCAGATCAATGACAGCGTGCGCTATGCGCCGGCCAGCGCCCGCTACAAGGTCTACATCATCGACGAAGTTCACATGCTGTCGACGGCGGCGTTCAACGCCTTCCTGAAGACGCTGGAGGAGCCGCCGGAGCACGCCAAGTTCGTGTTCGCGACGACCGAGATCCGCAAGGTTCCGGTCACCGTGCTGTCGCGCTGCCAGCGCTTCGACCTGCGCCGGGTCGAGGCGGACGTGCTGATGAAGCACCTCGCCAACATCGCGGCCAGGGAAAACGTCGAGATCGAGCCGGAGGCGCTCGGCATCATCGCGCGCGCCGCCGAAGGCTCCGTGCGCGATTCGCTGTCGCTGCTCGACCAGGCGATCGCCCACGCGGCCGGCACCGTCAAGGCCGATGCCGTCCGACAGATGCTGGGGCTCGCCGACCGCACCCGCGTCATCGATCTCTTCGATTCGCTGGTGCGCGGCGACATCGCCGCGGCATTCAAGGAGTTCCGCGAGCAGTACGACGTCGGCGCCGATCCCATCGTCGTGCTCTCGGACCTCGCCGAATTCGTCAATTTCGTCACCCGCGTGAAGGTCATCCCGGCGACCGCCGACAATGTCGCCTATGGCGAGACCGAGCGGGTCCGTGCAAGGGACTTCGCGTCCAAGATTTCCATGCGCGTGCTGTCGCGGATGTGGCAGATGCTGCTCAAGGGCATCACCGAGGTGCAGGCCGCGACGCGCCCCGCAGCCGCGGCGGAAATGGTTCTGGTGCGCATTGCCTATGTCGCCGATCTGCCGACACCGGACGAAGCGATCAGGATGCTGGAGCAGAACGGCGGCGGAGCGGCGCCCGCGACGTCGGGTTCCGCCACGTCGTCACCGTCACGCGGCGCACCGAGCTCGGCGATGTCGGCCATGCCGTCGGCGCCGGTGCGCGCGCCGCAGGCCGCGCCGCGCGCCGATCTCGCCGCGCGTCCGCAGATGGCCGCGCCGGTCGCCGCTGCCGCGCCGGCGCTGCGGATATCAAGCTTTCCGCAATTGATCGCGCTCGCCGGCGAGAAGCGCGACATCATGATGAAGAGTGCGCTGGAGGCCGATGTGCGGCTGGTGCGCATCGAGGACGGCCAGCTCGAGATCGCCCTCGAGCCGAAGGCGCAGCGCGCGCTGGTCACCGATCTGTCGCGCAAGCTCGAACTGTGGACCGGGCGGCGCTGGACCGTGATCATCTCCAACGAGGCCGGCCAGCCTACGGTGCGCTCGCAGAACGAATTGGCGCGCAGCGAGCACCAGCGCGCCGCCGAGGCCGATCCGCGCGTGCAGGAGGTGCTGGCGCGCTTCCCCGGCACCAAGGTGGTCGAGGTCCGCCGCCTTGCCGCCGAGGTTCCGGTCGCGGATGCGACCGGCGAAGACCCGATTGAAACTTCCGACAGCGATGACGATTGATATTTGGCTACAAGGACGCACGCATGGCTGATTTTCTCGGCATGATGAAGCAGGCGGCACAGCTGCAATCCAAGATGCAGGAGATGCAGGAGCAACTCGCCAACGTCGAGGTCGAAGGCATCTCCGGCGGCGGGCTCGTCGCCGTGCGCATGACCGCGAAGATGGACGTGAAGGGCATCAAGATCGATCCCTCGCTGATGAAGGCTGAAGAGCGCGAGGTGCTGGAAGACCTGCTCGTCACCGCGCTCAGTGATGCCCGCCGCAAGGCCGAGACCGCCATGCAGGAGAAGATGCAGGCCCTCACGGGCGGGCTCGGCCTGCCGCCGGGATTTGGTCCGACTTAGAGCGCAGCGAGATCGAGATGAATCATCGTGCTTTAGCTCTTTGTTTGAGCATGGCCTTTTCGGAAAACCGCTTCGCACTTTTCCGGGTCATGCTCTAATGGCTGCAAGCGTTGCCGGCCCCGAGATTGAACGCCTGGTCCAGCTGCTCGCACGGCTGCCGGGCCTCGGTCCGCGCTCTGCGCGGCGCGCTGCGCTGCATCTGATCAAGAAGCGCGAAGCGCTGATGATGCCGCTGTCTTCGGCCCTCCAGGTCGCGCTGGACAAGGTCCAGGTCTGCAAGACCTGCGGCAACATCGACACGCAAGATCCCTGCACGGTCTGCACCGATCCGAAGCGTGATCCCTCCATCATCGTCGTCGTCGCCGACGTCGCCGACCTCTGGGCGTTGGAGCGGGCCAATGCCACCCAGGGGCGCTATCATGTGCTGGGCGCGACGTTGTCGCCGCTCGACGGCGTCGGTCCGCAGGATCTCACCATCGATTCGCTGGTGGCGCGCGCGCATGCGCAGGTGCACGAGATCATCCTGGCGCTGAATGCGACGGTCGACGGCCAGACCACGGCGCATTACATCACCGACCTGCTTCAGGACGCCAATGTGAAGGTGACGCGGCTCGCCCACGGAGTTCCTGTCGGCGGCGAGCTTGATTATCTCGATGAAGGTACGCTATCGGCTGCGATGCGGCAGCGCACCCTGTTCTAGCGCGCGATGCCGGCGCCGAGCACGGCGTCAGGCGCCAAGCGATCGGTCACAATCCGAAAAGATCGCAGCGAAACAAAATGGTAGGGTGGATGCCGATTCGGGGACGGTCATTCACGCTCTGACGAATCAAGATACGGAACCACTGACAATGACGGCACACCGATTCGGCGTACGCTTGAGCTTTGCGCTTCTGGCGGCAACGTTCGCCGCGCCTTGCGCCATCGCGCAGCAGGCCGACGCGCCGCAGAAGCCCGGCAAGCCGATCAACACCGGCGACGTGCTCTCCGGCGAGCTGAACGCGATGAAGGTCCGCGACGTCAAGAACGGCAAGCGCGTCGCGACCTACCAGATCACCTCCGAGCCGCGCCGCCTGCCGCCGCCGAACGGGCTGTGCAATCTCGAGACCGGCCCCGAGACCTTCCAGCTCATTCCGACCAACGATGCCCAGGCCGCGCAGCTCAAAAGCCTCTCCGGCAAGGAAATCTCGGTGAAGGTCGACGAAATCGCCTGCGCCAAGGACGCCGGCGAGATGAGCGAAGCCATCGTCACCAAGTGGAGCGTGGTGGCGAAATAGGGGCGTGCTTTGTCGCCCGGATGGAGCGCAGCGACGTTTCTTCTCCTTCCCCCTGCAAGGGGGAAGGTCGGGATGGGGGTCCGCCGCGCGCGACGCTGCGTGTGGAGAGACAAGATCCCCACCCGCTTTGCTCTGGCGAGCAAAGCGACCTCCCCTTTTCAAGGGGAGGTTTGAGAGACAGGAATCCTGCGGCCGATCCGTAGCCCAGATGGAGCGAAGCGAAATCCGGGACGGTCGTGCCGGTCGAGAGATTTCCCGGATTGCGCTGCGCTCCATCCGGGCTACAGGCGACTAAACCCGCACCGGCCCCAGCTCATCGAAATGCCCGCGCCGCTGCAGCCAGGCGAGCAGGATCAGGCTCGGGACCGCGACCAGCACGCAGATCACGAAGAACATCGGCCAGCCCGTCGCTTTCGCCAGATAGCCCGCACCCGATGACAGGTAGGTGCGTCCCACGGCGGCGAGCGCCGTCAGCAGCGCATACTGGGTCGCGGTGTGCAGCGGGTTCTGGCACAGCGCCGAGAGATAGGCGACGAAGATCACGGTGCCGATGGCGTTGCAGAAATTGTCGGAGGTGATTGCGAGGGTCAGCGCCCATTCATTGACGCCGACGAGTGCCAGCCACGAGAACGAGAGATTGGCGATCGCCTGCAGCACGCCGCCGATCCAGAGGCTGGTCGCGAGCGAATAGCGCCGTGCCACGAACCCGCCGGCAAAGCCGCCGGCCAAGGTCGCTGCGATGCCGACGCCCTTCACGATCACCGCGTAGTCGTTCCGCGTGAAGCCGATGTCGATCACGAACGGCACGGTCATGTTGCCGGAGAACGCGTCGGTGAATTTGAACAGCACGACGAAGGCAAGCGCCGCCAAGGCGTCCTTGCGGCTGAGGAACTCGGAGAACGCGCCGAGCGCCGCGTGCAACACGCGTTCGGCCGCGTTCTGCGCATGCGTCGCCGCCTCCGCGCCTTTCGATTGCGCCGGCTCGGTCGCCGCAAGCGCGGTGATGATACCGATCACGACCAGCGCGGCCATCACCACATAGCCCCACATCCAGGCCGACGGGCGCGCGAGGCCGGCGGCCTCGAAGCCGGTGACGATGAACAAGGCGCCCGCGGTCGATATCAGCATGCCGATGCGATAGGCCGCGACATAGGCGGCCATGCCGGCCGCCTGCTCGCTTTCGGGCAGGCTCTCGACGCGGAACGCATCGACGACGATGTCCTGCGTCGATGAGGCCGTTGCGACCAGCAGCGCGGCGAAGGCCGCGAACCATGGCGATCGCGCCGGATCGGCCATCGCCAGCACCACGATCGCCGCGATCAGCAACAGCTGCGAGAACAGCAGCCAGCCGCGGCGGCGGCCGAACATCTGCGTGAACAGCGGCACGTGCAGCGCGTCGACCAGCGGCGCCCAGAGGAACTTCAGCGTGTAGGGCGTGCCGATCAGCGCCAGCAGCCCGATCGTTCCGAGATCGACCCCCGCCTCGGCCATCCACACCAGCAGCGTCGAGCCCGACAGCGCCAACGGAAGTCCCGAGGAAAAGCCGAGGAAGAGCACGATCAGCACCCGCGGCTGCAGGTAAACGGCAAGGCTGTCGCGCCAGGAGGCGGCGGCGGGCTTTGGCTCCGGCTTTGCAGACGCGTCTGACGTCGATTCAGGTGCTGTCATAGAGGAGTTGGTAGCAGATTCGGCCCCAAAAAGACTGTCATCGCCCGGCTTGACCGGGCGATCCAGTATCCCGGAAGCCTATCCGCCACCTGCGGCAATTTCCGGGTAAAGATCGATCCAGTCCGGATTGTCTTTTTCGATTAGGGAAATCTTCCAAGCGCGTCGCCATTTCTTCAGCCGCTTCTCGCGTCGGATCGCGTTCTCAGGATCATCGAACTGCTCGAAATAGACCAGCCTTACGATATCGTACTTTTCCGTGAAGCCTTCGACCAACTTCAACTTGTGCTGGCCGACGCGACGAATGAGGTCGTTTGTCACACCGATGTAGAGCGTGCCGCCGATATGGCTGGCGAGGATGTAGACGTAATAGCTGCGTGCCCCCATCTGCCGCCTCTGGAATACTGGATCGCCCGGTCAAGCCGGGCGATGACAGCTGATTATGTGGTGCGATCTTTGGTCAGCAACATCACTAGGTGCGGTCATAGAGAAGTTGTTACCAGAATCAGCCCCCAAAAGACTGTCATCGCCCGGCTTGACCGGGCGATCCAGTATCCCAGTGGCCTATCCGCCACCCACGGCTATTTCGGGATAAAGTCGGGCGATGACATCGATTGGGTGGCGCACGCCGGACAACTTCTAGAAACAACGATCATTCCCCCGCCTGCAGCTTGCGCGGGGCGGGGAACAGGTCGGGGGCGGGCTTGACGAAGCGCGGCACCTCGATCGGGATATCGGACTTGCTGAAATCCAGCTCCTCGATTCGTCCCGCGCGCTTCTCGATCTTGTCGGCGGAGATCAGCACTTGGCGGACGTCCTCGTTCACATCGGCAAAATGCTTCTGCAGCTTCAGCACCCGATCGCGCAGGCGGCCGAGATCGTCGCCGAGCCTGATCACTTCGGTGCGGATCTGGTCGGCGGCGTCGCGCATGCGCGCGTCCTTCATGATCTGCTGCATCACCTGGATCGCGAGCATCAGCAGCGACGGCGACACCAGCACGACGCGGGCGCGATAGGCCTTCTGGATCACGTCGTCGAAACCGTCATGGATCTCGGCGTAGACGGATTCCGACGGCACGAACATCAGCGCCATCTCCTGGGTCTCGCCGGCGACGAGATATTTCTCGGCGATGTCGCTGACATGCTTCATCACGTCGCCGCGCAGCCGCTGCGTGGCGATTCGCCGTTCCTCGTCGGTGCGGGCGTCGTGCAGCGCCGTCATCGCTTCCAGCGGGAACTTGGCGTCAATGCAAAGCGGGCGCTGATCGGGCAGGAACACGACGCAGTCCGGGCGCTTGCCGGTGGAGAGCGTGAACTGGAACTCGTAGGCACCCTTCGGCAGCCCATCCTGGACGATCGCCTCCATCCGCGCCTGGCCGAAGGCGCCGCGCGACTGCTTGTTGGCGAGCACGTCGCGCAAGGTCGTGACCTGCGTGGTGAGGTCGGTGAGGTTCTTGTGCGCGCTGTCGATGATGCCGAGCCGCTCGTGCAGGGCGCGCAGGCTCTCCATGGTGTTGCGGGTGGAGTGTTCCATGGACTGGCCGACGCGGTGGGTCACCGAATCCAGCCGCTCGTTCACCGCCCGCGCCATCTCGGCCTGGCGGCCGGCCAGAGCCTGGGCCATGGCATCGACCCGCCCGGAGGATTCGCTCTGGGCCCGCAGCATGTCGGCGAGCCGCTCTTCCAGCTCGTCGGCGCGGATGGCCTGGGCCATCGCGAGTTCCGCGCCGCGCCGGCTGGCGCGCGCGATCACCACGGTGATGGCGAACAGCAGGATCAGCGCCAGCGCGCCAAGGCCGATCAATGCGTCGGAGACACGGACCGGAAGGTCGCCAATCGTGAGCAGAATCTCGTTCATGTCGGCCCTTGTAGCCGATTCGCGGCTAAGCGCGAACGAAGAGGGAACGTTTATGGTAAATGCATTCCTGATTTTCCGGGTTAATGCGGGGTGAAGAAACGTGGTTAAGGTTATCCTAACGGGTTCCTGAGCGCATTGACCCCATGAAGTCAGCAGCTTAAATCGCCGCCATGGCCCTACGAGAAATCATCATCCTGCCGGACAAGCAGCTGCGCCTGGTCTCCAAGCCGATCGAGAAGGTCACGTCGGAGATCCGCAAGCTTGCCGACGACATGTTCGAGACCATGTACGACGCGCCCGGCATTGGCCTCGCGGCGATCCAAGTCGCGCAGCCCTTGCGCCTGATCACCATGGACCTCGCCAAGCGCGACGAGAGCGGCGAGACCAAGCGCGAGCCGCGCGTCTTCATCAATCCTGAAATCCTCGCTTCCTCCGAGGAGCTCTCGGTCTACGAGGAAGGCTGCCTGTCGATCCCCGAATATTACGAGGAGGTCGAGCGCCCGGCGAAGGTGCGCGTGCGCTTCACCGATCTCGACGGCAAGGTGCACGAGGAGGACGCCGAAGGCCTCTTCGCCACCTGCATCCAGCACGAGATCGACCATCTCAACGGCGTGCTGTTCGTCGACTACCTATCGAAGCTCAAGCGCGACCGCGTGCTGAAGAAGTTCGAGAAAGCCGCCAAGCGCGCCGTGGAGTAGGCGCACGTCCTCCACCGTCATGCCCGGCCTTGACCCGGGCGTCCACGTCTTCCTTCTGGGAGACCAAAGACGTGGATGGTTGGGCATAGGCGAGCGAAAGCGACGCCGTCCTTGACGGCTATGCCCGGCCATGACGAAGATTGGATCCTCCCGGAAGAATCTGACCGCATGCCCCTTCGCCTCATCTTCATGGGCACGCCCGATTTCTCCGTGCCGACGCTGCTCGAGCTGGTCGCACATGGCCACGAGGTCGTGGCGGTCTACACCCGAGCCCCGAAGCCCGGCGGGCGGCGCGGCCTGCAATTGCAGCCGACCCCGGTCGAGGAGGCCGCGCGAAAACTCGGCATTCCCGTGCTGACGCCGAAGACGCTGAAGACGCCGGAGGCATTGGAAGAGTTTCGCGCGTTCGAGGCCGATGCCGCCGTCGTCGTCGCCTATGGCATGATCCTGCCGCAGGCGATCCTCGATGCGCCAAAGCTCGGCTGCTACAATCTGCACGCTTCGCTGCTGCCGCGCTGGCGCGGCGCCGCGCCCATCAACCGCGCGATCATGGCCGGCGATGCCGAGAGCGGCGTGATGGTGATGAGGATGGATGTCGGCCTCGACACCGGCGACGTCGCCATGGCCGAGCGCATCCCGATCACCGACAGCATGACGGCATCCGACCTGCACGACGCGCTGGCGCCGCTCGGCGCCGACCTGATGGTACGCGCGATGGCCGCGCTCGAACGCGGCGGGCTCCAGCTCAAGAAGCAGGGCGAGGACGGCGTCACCTACGCCGCCAAGATCGACAAGGCCGAGGCGCGGATCGACTGGACACAGCCGGCGCACGCGGTACTGCGACACATTCACGGGCTCTCGCCGTTTCCCGGCGCCTGGTGCGAGCTCGCGGGCGAAAACGAGCCGGTACGGCTGAAAATCCTGCGCTGCGAGCAGGCGAAAGGCTCGGGCCAGCCGGGCGATGTGCTCGACGACAATTTCGCGATCGCCTGCGGCGACGGCGCGATCCGGATCCTCGACCTGCAGCGCGCCGGCAAGGCGCCGATGAAGGCAGCGGACTTTTTGCGCGGCACGCCGCTGAAGTCGCCTGCGCGGCTCGGCTGATGCCCCGCTACAAGCTCACCATCGAGTATGACGGCACGCCGTTCTCCGGCTGGCAGATCCAGGACACCGCGCCGACCGTGCAGGGCGCGCTGGAGGCGGCAGTCAAGGCGATCTGCGGCGAGGACGTGCGCGTGCACGGCGCCGGCCGCACCGATGCCGGCGTGCATGCGCGCGGACAGGTCGCGCATGTCGACGTCGACAAGCCGTTTCCGCCCGGCCGTTTTCGCGACGGGCTCAACGCGCATCTGCGCCCGCATCCGATCGCGGTGCTCGAGGCCGAGATCGTGCCTGACGATTTCGAGGCGCGCTTTTCGGCGGTCAGGCGCCACTACCGCTATCGCATCGTCAACACCCGCGCCAATCTCGCGCTCGACGCCGGCCACGCCTGGCGCGTGCCGCGCCGGCTCGATGCCGACGCGATGCACGCGGCGGCGCAGCGCCTGCTCGGCAAGCACGATTTCACCACCTTCCGTGACACGGAGTGCCAGGCCAAATCTCCGGAGAAGACGCTCGATCAGCTCGACGTGCTGCGCGACGGCCGCGAGATCATAATCGTGACCTCGGCGCGCTCCTTCCTGCACAGCCAGGTGCGCTCGATGGTGGGATCGCTGGTCTGGGTCGGCGAGGGGCGCTGGACCGCCGACGATCTCTCTTCCGCGCTCGCCGCCCGCAACCGCGCCGCTTGCGGCCCCGTGGCGCCGCCGGACGGGCTCTACCTGATGCGGGTGGATTACTAGGCGGTGTGAATGATCGCGTAGGTAGAGCCTACCCGAAATACCACGCTGTATCTGGTGCGGGTGGATGACTGGTAGCCCCAATCCCTACTGTGCATGGGGTTGTTTTCGATGTTTTTGTCCGGCCGGGCGGCTGGCCTACCCGAAATACCGCTCCAGCACGCCTCGATACACCCGCGTCAGCTTCTCCAGATCCGCCACCGGCACGCGCTCGTCGACCTGGTGCATGGTCTGGCCGACCAGGCCGAACTCGATCACCGGGCAATAGCTCGCGATGAAGCGCGCATCCGAGGTGCCGCCGGAGGTCGACAGCTCCGGCTTGCGGCCCGTCACCTCCTCGATCGCGGCGACGGCGAGATCGGTGAAGGGGCCGGGCTTGGTCACGAACACGTTGGAGTTCGACGGCTCCCAGACGATGCGGGCCTTGATGCGGTTGCCGCAGGCCTTGGCGAGGCGGGCCTCGACCAGCTCGCGCAGGCTCGCCTGGGTGTGGTTGTCGTTGTAGCGGATGTTGAATCGGGCGCGGGCCTCGCCGGGGATGACGTTGAACGCCTTGTTGCCGACGTCGACCGAGACGAATTCGAGATTGGAGGCCTGGAACTGCGCACTGCCATGGTCGAGCGGCTCGTCGCTCAGCGCCACGATCAGCCGCGAGATATCCGGCACCGGGTTCGAGGCGCGGTGCGGATAGGCGACATGGCCCTGCACGCCGTCGACATGGAGCGTGCCGGATTGCGAGCCGCGGCGGCCGACCTTGATGGTGTCGCCGAGCGTCTCGACATTGGAGGGCTCGCCGAGCACGCAATGATCGAACTTCTCGCCGCGCTCGGCGGCCCATTTCAACAGCTTGACGGTGCCGTTGACGGAGACGTCTTCCTCGTCGCCCGTGATCAGGAACGAGATCGAACCCCCACCGTTTTCCTGAGGCTTGCCGCCATGGTCGCTGAGATATTGCAGCACCGCGGCGACCGAGCAGGCGATGCCGCCCTTCATGTCGACGGCGCCGCGGCCGTGCAGGACACCGTCCTTTACCTCGCCGGAGAATGCGCCGACGCTCCAGGCACTCTCGTCACCCGGCGGCACCACGTCGGTGTGGCCGGCGAAGGTGATGTGCGGCGCCGAAGAGCCGATGCGCGCATAGAGGTTGTCGACATCGGCGGTGCCGGGCTCGGAGAAGGTCACGCGGTGGACCTCGAAGCCTGCGGCTTTCAGCAGGTTTTCGAGAACGCCAAGCGCGCCGGCGTCGGCCGGGGTGACGGATGGGCAGCGAACGAGATCGCGGGTAATCGAGACGGCATCACTCATGCGCCTCGCTTAACACGTCACACGGCGGGTGGACCAGCTTTGTGCGGCACGATATCGAGCTCGCTCTGCTGATCCCAGCCGCGCGTGGAGCGCGACCCGCTGTCGCGGCCTTGCCGCGCATGGGTTTTCCCGAGCGGATTGGGGCCATAGCGATTGGGGTAGCTGGCGCTGCGCAAAAAGGCGAGCTCGATGAAGCCCCAGACATAGAGCACGAAGACGATCAGGCCCGCGGCCATCACCCAATAGGATTCATCGGGGAGCCGATCCGAGAACTGACTCATGAGACCCGGGATCGCGAAGAACGGGACCATCCACCAGCCGCTCTTGTCGCGGTCGTGCAGGCGCTTGATCGAGACAGCGACATAGACCCAAACGAACAAGAACGTTCCGCAGGCCTTGACCAGCAATGCCGGCAATCCGGCCCAGCTCAGCGATCTGTAGCTGTCGGGGTCGAAGGCCCGGAAGATGTCGTCGACATTGAAGCTGAACCCGTTCTTGCCGCCGAGGCCGGCCGAGACCGCCAGTAAGGCCAGGAACATCATCCAGCAGACGATGATCAGCCCTGCGAGCCAGAATTTGGCCCGGTTGACGCGGCCCTTGAAGCCGAACAGGTAGTTGGCCCAGTCCATGAAAATAAGCTCCGGGCTGCGGCAATTCTTCGCGGCCCGGAGATATGTCGGCGTCGGATCGAAATTGGTTCGATCAATCCCGCAGCAGCTCGTTGATGCTGGTCTTGGACCGCGTGCGTTCGTCGACGCGCTTGACGATCACGGCGCATGCGGTGCTCGGGCCGATCTGGCCGTTCTTCATCGGCTTGCCGGGCAGCGCGCCGGGCACCACGACGGAATACTCCGGCACTTCGCCCATGAAGATCTCGCCGGTCTCGCGGTCGACGATCTTGGTCGAGGCGCCCAGGAACACGCCCATCGCCAGCACCGCGCCCTTGCGCACGATCACGCCTTCGGCGACCTCGGACCGCGCGCCGATGAAGCAATCGTCCTCGATGATGACGGGCTCGGCCTGCAGCGGCTCGAGCACGCCGCCGATGCCGGCGCCGCCCGAGATGTGCACGCGCTTGCCGATCTGCGCGCAGGAGCCGACGGTGGCCCAGGTGTCGACCATCGTGCTCTCATCGACATAGGCGCCGAGATTGACGAAGGACGGCATCAAGACGACGTTCTTGCCGATGAAGGCCGAGCGGCGGACGATGGCGCCCGGCACCGCGCGAAAACCGGCATCGCGAAAGCGGTTCTCGCCCCAGCCCTCGAACTTCGATGGCACCTTGTCCCACCAGGTCGCCTTGCCGGGGCCGCCGGGAATGACGCCCATGTCGTTGAGGCGGAAGGACAGCAGCACGGCCTTCTTCAGCCACTGATTGACCTTCCACTTGCCGTCGGCGCCGCGCTCGGCAACGCGCGCCTCGCCCTTGTCGAGGATCTCCAGCGACTGGTCCACGGCCTCGCGCACCTCGCCCTTGGTCGTGGTCGAGATGCCGTCGCGCGCTTCGAAGGCGCTGTTGATGGTGGTTTCGAGGGCGGACAGCGACATCGGGACAATCCTTGGCGTATCGGGGATTATGACGGGATTTTGCGAGGCTTTTTCGGAATTTGGGGCCGCGGAGTCAAGGCAAACTCCTCCGTCGCCCCGGCGAAAGCCGGGACGACACCTGTTGAGAGGCTACGGCTTCAACCGCTGCAGGAAGCCGGTCAGATCATCCGTGACGTGGTCGACATGGGCGGCATCCCGGCCCTCCAGTTCCCAATCCTCCCGCACCACCTCCTTGGTGCCGTCAGGCACTACCAGCACGGTGGTCATGCCGAGCTCATACGGCACCACCAGATTGCGCGCGAGGTCCTCGAACATCGCAGCCTTCGCCGGATCGACATCGTGGAGCCTGAGAAATTTCTGGTAGGTCTGCGGCGAAGGCTTGGGCTCGAATTCGGCGGCGATGATGTCGAATACACCGTCGAAATGCGAGGCGAAGCCGAGCCGCGCCAGCACCGCGTCGACATGGTCGACCGAGCCGTTGGTGAGGATCAGCTTGCGGCCCGGCAGCTTTGCGATGGCAGCGCCGAGCGCCGGATTCGGCTCCAGCGGCGAGTGGTCGATCTTGTGGACGTAGGCGAGATAGTCGTCGGCGGAGACGCCATGCAGGGTCATCATGCCGCGCATCGTGGTGCCGAAGCGCCGGTAATAGTCCTTCTGGATCGCCCGCGCTTCCTCCGGGCCGACATTCAGCCAGTTGCAGACGAACTCCCCGATCCGAGCATCGACCTGCTGCCACAGATTGACGTGATGCGGATAGAGCGTGTTGTCGAGGTCGAATACCCAGGTGTCGACATGCGCGAAGGTGCGGGAAGTTTTCATTGTGGCTCTCCACCTGTCGGCGTGAACGTCGTTCCGCCCTCCGCCGTCGTCTTGGCGAAAGCCAGGACCCATACCGCAGAATCTATCAATGTGGCACGGTGCTCGTCGTTCTTCGCCAAACGCAGTCTTGTGGTAATGGGTCCCGGCCTGCGCCGGGACGACATCGATGTTTGCGGCGTGAGCATCCTCATCACGGCACCGCAAAGCGCAGCGTCTTGCCGCCGCTCGACATGTCGATGGTGGTGAAGCCGAGCGCGGCGAGGCCGCGGGTGGCGCAGTCGCCCTGTTCGTTGATCTCGAACTTGCTCTCGCGGGTGCAGAGCTGGACCCCGCCGCCCCAGTTCAGCGGCTTGTCCTTGATGCGGATGGCCCGGTTGTCGTTGTCGACCGCTTCGGCAAACGAATAGATCTGCTTCGGCGTGCCTGATACGTCGGGATGCAGGCACTTGCCGGGATCGATGCGATACCAGCCGCGGCTCGTCACGGACTTGCCGTCATCGGTCGCGATCGCGGCCATCACCTTGTGCGGCGTGTCGTTGCACCAGGTGAGCCCTGATGGCGACGGCTTCTGCACGGCATCGATCATGGTGGCGAAGAAATTCGGCGACAGCACGATGTCGCTGGCGAGCCCGCGGCTCTTCAGGAAGGCGGCCAGCGCGGCCTGCGTCTTCGGCCCGTCGACGCCATCGATCGGCGCTGCGTCGTAGCCGGCGATCACCAGCAGCCGCTGGATGCCGGCAAGGCGCGCCTGCTCGTCGTCATATTCGGAATCCTCGGCGAGATAGGCAACCAGATGGCCGTCGTCGGTCTTCGTCGGCGTGATCTGGGTGAATTGCGCGGGCATCTGGCCGGAGCGGCATTGTCGCGCGGCGGCGATCACGAAATTGTCCTGCGCCACGCAGAGCGTGTCGGTGCCGTTCTGCGGGATCGGGGAGGCGCCGTAGACGCCGAGCGCGCGGGCATTGAGCAGGATGCGGTCGGCCGTCAACGTGCCCTGCACCACCACGCGGCAGGTGGCGGGATCGATCCTGAACCAGCCGCGCGTCGCGGTCGCCGCCTTGTCGTCGATGCCGATCGCGGCCTCCACGACATAGGACATGCGGTTGCAGATCTTGAGGTCGGCAAGGGCCGGTGCGGAGGAGAACAGGAACGACATCAGCGCGGCGGGCAGCGACATCGCGAGCCGCGCCGGCAGCGACCGGCGAGGTCGCATCACATTCAGGTCGTCATGCCCGGGCTTGTCCCGGGCATCCACGTCTTTGTGCTGCGGGAAAAGACGTGGATGGCCGGGACAAGCCCGGCCATGACGATGAATGGCTGTGCCCGATCACTTGTGGATCAGCGTGCCCGTGCCCTGGTTGGTGAAGAGCTCGAGCAGCACCGCGTGTGGCATCTTGCCATCGATGATGACGACGCCCTGCACGCCCTGCTCCAGCGCGTAGATGCAGGTCTCCACCTTCGGGATCATGCCGCCCGAAATGGTGCCGTCGGCGATCAGCTTTCGCGCGTCCTTGACCGAGAGCTGCGGGATCAGCTTCTTCGACTTGTCGAGCACCCCCGGCACGTCGGTGAGCAGCAGCAGGCGCTTGGCCTTCAGCGCGCCCGCGACGGCGCCGGCAAAGGTGTCGGCGTTGATGTTCAGCGTCTGGCCGTCCTGCGAGGTCGCGAGCGGTGCCAGCACCGGGATCAGCTCGTAGCCGATCAGCTGGTTGAGCAGCGTGAGGTCGACCTTCTCCGGGTCGCCGACGAAACCGAGGTCGATCGCCTTCTCGATGTTCGAGCCCGGATCGACGATGGTGCGCGTCGTCTTCGACGCCTTCACCATGTTGCCGTCCTTGCCTGACAGCCCGACGGCCTTGCCGCCCGCTTCGTTGATGTAGCCGACGATCTGCTTGTTGACGGAGCCGGCCAGCACCATCTCGACGATCTCGATGGTCGCAGCATCGGTGATGCGCAGGCCGGCTGCGAATTCCGAGACGATGCCGAGGCGCTTGAGCATGGTCGCGATCTGCGGGCCGCCGCCATGCACCACCACCGGATTGATCGCGGTCTGCTCCAGCAGCACGATGTCACGGGCAAAGTTCTTCGCGGTTGCCTCGTCGCCCATGGCATGGCCGCCATATTTGATGACGATGGTTTCCTCGTCATACTGCTGCATGTGCGGCAGCGCTTCGGACAGGATGCGGGCCTGGTCGAGCGGGCTGATGTGCTGGTCGGTCATGGGGCTGGTCTCGTCGTCAGCGAAGGGGTGGCGCGGTTCTATCTGATTGCCGGGCAGGGCGCAAAGCGGGAGAGGTATTCGCTCGTATCTGTAGCCCGGATGGAGCCAACGGGTCGCGCGAACGCGCGCCCGATGACAGGCTCCGCGCAATCCGGGTTTGCAGCCGCAGCACGATACCCGGATTTCGCTTGCGCTCCATCCGGGCTACGGGTCACCGCCGTGGCCACACCGCAGCGACCGCCAGTACCAGCCAGCTCAGGATCAAGAGCGTTCCGCCGGTCGGTGCGGCCATCGGAAACAATCCATGGCCGGCATACTGGCGCAGCACGAGGTCGCCCGCGAACAATGACGCCGCGATGACGAAGCCGGCCGCCGCCACGACTGCGAGCTTCGCATGAATGATCGCGCGATCCGCGACCGCGATGGTCGCGACTACGGCGGGTGCATGGAACAGCAGCATCGAGGATGCCGCCGCCAGCCGCGTGGCGTCAGGCAGATGGGCCGCGGCCGCCGCCAGCATTACGCCGCAGGCGCCCATGACGGCGGCAAGGCCGATCAGGAGGCGGGATGCGCCGCTCATCGGCGCCGTTCCTCGATCAAGCGCACCATGGCGGCACGCAGCTCCGGCATGCCGCCGCCGGTGCGCGACGAGGTCACCAGCACCTCGGGGAAGGCGGCGGGATGCTTTGCGAGCATTGCCGACGTGTCGGCGATGACGGTCTTGAGTTCGCCGGCCTTCACCTGGTCGGTCTTGGTCAGCACGATCTGGTAGCTGACGGCGGAACGGTCGAGCGTCCCAAGCACGTCAAGATCGACGTCCTTGAGGCCGTGCCGCGCGTCGACCAGCACGTAGACGCGCGCCAGCGAGGCGCGTCCCAGCAGGAATTTGTGGATCAGCTCGGTCCAGGACGCGACCTGGCTCTTCGGCGCCTTGGCATAGCCGTAGCCGGGCATGTCGACGAGGCGCAGGTCGCTTTTCCCGGGCACCTCGAAGAAGATCAGCTCCTGGGTGCGGCCCGGCGTATGCGAGGTGCGCGCCAGGCCGTTGCGCCCCGTCAGCGCGTTGATCAGGCTGGACTTGCCGACATTGGAGCGGCCGGCAAAGGCGATCTCCAGCCCCGCCATCGGCGGCAGCGTGGCGATCGAGGGCGAGGCCCAGATGAACTGCCAGTCGCGGGCAAACAGCTTTCGCCCTTGCTCAATCAGCGCCGCATCGGGTTCGGTGCTCATGCGAAGGATTCCATCTCGTCGCGGCCAGGCAAAGGCCCAAGGCGGGTCCTTGGCGTAGGACGACCCGGCCATCCAGGTCAACGTCCAGAGCCTCGGTTCTGGGCGCCCTCCAATATGTCGATGCCCGGCACAGGGCCGGGCATGACGTGGTTGACGAAGCGCCGTTGCTGGAGGCTACGTCGCCTTCTTGGTCTCAGTCGTCACGTTTTTTTTTTGAAACGTCGCCTTGAGATTGTCGAACAGCTCCACCTTCACGCCGTTGCGGCGCATGATGTAGCTCTGCTGGATCACCGAGAGCAGATTGTTCCAGGCCCAGTAGATCACGAGGCCCGCCGGGAAGCCCGCCAGCATGAAGGTGAAGATCAGCGGCATCCAGTTGAAGATGAGCTGCTGCGTCGGATCCGGCGGCGTCGGGTTCAGCTTCATCTGGAACCACATCGTGATGCCCATGATGATCGGCCAGATGCCGATCACCAGATAGGAGCCGAAATGCGGTCCGAGCAGCGCGATCGGATCGAACGGGAGCAGCCCGAACAGGTTGAACAAATTGGTCGGATCCGGCGCCGAGAGGTCCTTGATCCAGCCGTAGAACGGCGCGTGCCGCATCTCGATGGTGACGAACAGCACCTTGTAGAGCGAGAAGAACACCGGGATCTGGATCAGCACGGGAAGACAGCCGGCGACCGGATTGATCTTCTCCTTGCGGTAGATCTCCATCATCTCCTGCTGCTGCTTCACCTTGTCGTCGGGATAGCGCTCCTTCAGCGCCAGAAGCTGCGGCTGGATCGACTTCATCTTCGCCATCGAGGCGTAGGATTTGTTCGCCAGCGGGAAGAACAGCAGCTTCACGATCACGGTGACGAGCAGGATCGAGATGCCGAAATTGCCGAAGAAGCGGAAGAAGAAGTCGAGGCCGAGGAACATCGGCTTGGTGAGGAAGTAGAACCAGCCCCAGTCGATCAGCAGATCGAAATGGTTGAGGCCGAGCTCCTTGTTGTAGCCGCCGAGGCCGACCAGCGGGAAGTTGAGGCCGACCGTGGCGGCTTCCTTCGCGCCGGCAAACAGCCGCGCGTTGGCGACGCCGGTGCCGCCGATCGGAATGGTCTGCGCGCCGAGCATGTAGTCGGTCTGGTAGCGCTTGTCGCCGGTCGTGAAGCGGGCGCTTTCAAGCGTTGCGGTGGTTTCGGGCAGCAACGCCGCAGCCCAGTATTTGTCCGTGATGCCGAGCCAGCCGTCGGTGACCTTCGTGAACACGATGCCGCGCGAATTTCCGCCGGTCGAGGTCTTGGCCTCGTCGATGTTCTTGTAGCTGAATTCCTGCAGGCCGTGTTCGCCGAGATAGCCGATCGGGCCTTCGTGCAGAATCGCGTAGCCGGAGACCGGCGGCTTGCCGCCGCGCGAGATCAGACCGAACGGATACAGCGTCACCGGCGCGCTGCCGAGATTGTTGACCTCGTCCTTGACGGAGAACAGGTAGCGATCGTCGATCGAGATGGTGCGGCGGAAGGTCAGGCCCTGGCCGTTCTCGTATTTCAGAATCACCGGGGTGCTCGGCGACAGGCTGTTCGATCCCTCCTGCTGCCAGACGGTTTCGGCGTTCGGCGTCTTTACCGATGAGCCGTTGGCGGTCAGCCACAGGAACTCGGCATAATAAGGCTCGGCCGTGCCCGACGGCGAAAGCAGCACGACGGCCGGCGATTTGGGATCGACCGTCTCGCGGAACTGGACCAGCGAGAGGTCGTCGATCCGGGCGCCCTTCAGCGCGATGCTGCCGGTGACGCGCGGGGTCTCGATCTTGATGCGCGGGCCGGAGGCAAGCACCGTCTCGCGGCTCGCGACCGGAGCGTCAGCAGCAGGCGCGCCGGGGGCCGGAGAGGGGGTCGCCGAGGTTCCCGGAGCGGTGCCGGGAGCAGCACCCGGAGTCGCCTGCGGCGCCGGCTTCTGCAACTCCGCCTGGCGCTGCGCCTCGCGCTGCTTCTCCATCTGCGGCACGTTGTAGAAATACTGCCAGGCGATCAGCACGAGGCCGGACAGAATGACGGCGAGGATGGTATTGCGATTATCGGTCATCTCTTAGGGTCTCGTCATTCCATTCGGATTGGGCGCGCTCTTGTTACCCGCCTTGTTAGTACCCGTCTTGTTAGTGCCCGTCTTGGGCGCAGGCCGGTCGAGGCGGCGCAGCGCCGACCGCAGGTCGTCAAGCATGGTCGCAAAGTCGCGGGTCAGCGCGTCACGACGGCCCACTAGCACATAATCATGGTGCGGCCGCATGAATACGGCGTCGACCTGTCTCATCACTTCGCGAAGCCGGCGGCGGATGCGGTTGCGCTCGGTCGCGGTGCCGTTCTTCTTGGTGACGGTATAGCCGACGCGGATCGGGCCCTGATCGTCGCGGCGGCGGCCCTGCAGCACAAAAGCTGTGGTATTCACCCGCGCGCCATTGGCAACGGCGAGGAAATCCGCCCGCTGCCTCAGCCGATCCATGATGAAATCCCAAAAGGGGGTCCGGCTCAGGCGCTCAGACGCTTGCGGCCGCGGGCACGGCGGGCGGCGAGGACCTTGCGACCGCCGGCAGTGGCGAGGCGGGCGCGGAAGCCGTGACGGCGCTTGCGCACCAGTTTGCTGGGTTGATAAGTCCGCTTCACGGGTTTTTCTCCGCTGACCGGGCAATTTGCCGTTGTATTGAGATGGAGTCCGATGATGCTGGCGGGCCCAAACGAGCCGTTGACGGCCCCAAAGAGCCGCCCCCGGGTCAAGAACCGGGCCATCGCGGACAGTTGGCGCGGCTTATAAGGGAGCGCCCTGTTTTCGTCAATGTCACAGGCCGTCGCAAAAAGGCTTCTTCGAAACGTCGTAATTGGGGCGAATATATCAGATTTCGCGGGGTATTTGACGGTATGGAGACGCTTTGGGGCGTTCGGGGAACCGCCTACATTAGCGATCCGTAATTTGACCGGCTTGGGGGCCGGGCCCCATCTTCCGACCCCTAAGCCAAACAAGGCCTTATCTTGTGGCTCTAACTGACGATCAGGCGACCGCGCAGAAGCAGCGGCCCAAGCCGTCCCCCCGGCTGGGGCTGTCTGGCAAGCTGCTGCTGCTGACCATTCCCCTGGTGATGATCGCCGCGGTGCTGCTCTACGTGCCGGCCATCGCCAACTTCTGGGTCAACCGGCTGAACGACCGCGTTGCGGCGGCCAATACGGCGGCGCTGGTGCTGGATGCCGCGCCGCTCGGCATGGTTCCCGATTCGCTGTCGCGGCAGATCCTGACCAGCATCGGCGCCCGTGCTGTCGCCATCAAATTGGGACAGCAGCGCCGGCTGCTCGCCAGCGCCGACCTTCCGGCGGCGATCGACCATGACGTCGACATGCGGACCATGACGGTGTGGTCGGCGATCGTCGATGCCTTCGAGATCATGCTGGAGCACGGCGACCAGACCATCCGCGTGGTCGGACCCGCGCCGGGCCAGGCGCAATTCATCGAGGTCGTGATCGACGAGAAGCCGCTGCGGCAGGCGATGTACCGCTTCTCGCGCAACGTTTTGGTCGTTGCATTGCTGATCGCCGGCCTGACTGCGGGCCTCGTCTATCTCGCGCTCCATTATCTCTTCGTGCGGCCGATGCGGCGGCTGACGGCGAGCCTGGTCGGCTTCCACGAGAACCCCGAGAGTTCGGCCGGGATCATCGTGCCGAGCCAGCGCAGCGATGAGATCGGGGTGGCGGAGCGGGAATTGTCGGACATGCAGCGCGATCTGATGTCGATGCTGCATCAGAAGAGCCGGCTCGCCGCCCTCGGCCTCGCCGTCTCCAAGATCAATCACGACCTGCGTAATCTGCTCGCCTCGGCGCAGCTCCTGTCGGACCAGCTCGCCAGCGTGCCGGATCCGCGGGTGCAGCGCTTTGCGCCCAAGCTCGTGCGCTCGCTCGAGCGCGCGATCGCCTTCTGCCAGTCGACATTGTCTTACGGCCGCGCCCAGGAGGCCGCGCCCGACCGCCGCATGATCATGGTGGAGCCCGCGGTTGCCGAGGTGCGGGAGTCGGCGGGGCTTGCGACCGATGTCTCGATCACCTGGATCAGCGCGATCGAGCGCGGCCTGACCATCGACGCCGACCCGGACCAGCTGTTCCGCGTGCTGCTCAATCTGGTGCGCAACGCGGCGCAGGCGCTGGAGAGCCGGCCCGCAGGCGACGGCGGCGCGCAGCAGATCCGCATCACCGGCCGCCGCGAGGGGACCGTCGCGATCATCGAGGTCTCCGACACCGGCCCCGGCGTCCCCCAGAAGACCCGGGAGCACCTGTTCGAGGCCTTCCAGACCTCCGGCCGCCCCGGCGGCAGCGGCCTTGGCCTCGCCATCGCAGCCGAGCTGGTCCGCGCCCATGGCGGCGACATCCACCTGGTCGAGGGTACCATCGGCGCCACCTTCCGGATCGTCATCCCCGATCGCCCCGTGGAACTGCTCTCGATTCGCAGCGAGCGGGCGAGGGCCTGAGGCCGTTCCGGTATTCCGGGGCGGCTAAAGCCGCGGCCGAAATTGGCGTTTCCAGACCTTGCCAACCGGACCCGGAGCCTGTAGCTAGAGCGCTCTTTCGCGACGTTCCGGGGCTCCCGGGACCATGCGGGCTCAAGCCCACCCGCGAAGATGCGCCCGTAGCTCAGCTGGATAGAGCATCAGACTACGAATCTGAGGGTCGGACGTTCGAATCGTTCCGGGCGCGCCATTCGCGCAAGTTCCCATTGGTTCGGGCAGCTGATGCGTGCTCGTCTTCAGTAGAATATTCCCAGGCACTTCTGGATCGATTGCCTTCCACTGCACTCACACAGTCCGTGGTCGCAGTTGGAGGGCGCCGTGTCATTGGCGTCCCTCCTCAGTCCTCAAGAGCCCGGCAAACCGACGCGGCCAATCCTGAGCGCCTTCGCGATAGCGGACGCTCCCATGCCTTCAGCTTTGAGCGCCTTCACTTTGGTGGTGTCGATGGACGCTGTGCGTCCCTGGTAGACCTCGCGTGCCTTGGCCTCCGCTACACTCTCAAGCTGCCGCTCGCTGCGGAGGTTGGTCTCGAACTCGGTGAACACACCGAGCATGTCCAGGAAGCACTTGCCTGCTGCTGTGCTGGTGTCGATGGGCTGCTCTGTATAGCCCCTCAGGGATGCACCACGCGCCTTCACGGTGCGCACGATGTCCTGCAGGCCGGCGCGGGGGTCGCTTCAGCTGGCTGTCGCCGCACCGGATCGGAGACCGGCCGGGAAAAATGCGCCCGCGCGGGTCAGAATCGGGCCGAAGGCGAGGGGCGCCCCGTAAAAACCCTGCTTGCCCCCGCCGGAGCGTTGAGAAAAAATAAGCTTTTTTAGCTTATAGGCACGGAAATGTTTTTATTCTTATTGTTCGTCCTTTTGAACCGGCGAGTCATCCCTCATGCAGAGTGACATCGCAAACGCCGTATTTTATGCGGCCGTGTTTCTGGGCATCGTCTACACCAGTCGCATCCTGGAAAAAAGATGGCCGATTGCGGACGTTCCCTACGCCGAGTTTCGTGATGATTGGCTCGCGGTGATCGTGAGCCTCGGGCTGTCGTCCATGCTCGCTCCGATCGCGGCGATCAGCGCGGGCAAGATTGCGAGCTATACCGGTCTCGGTTGGATCAAGCTGCCGACCGACGGTTACTGGTGGTACGTCTCACTCGCAATCATCGTGGTTGCATTCGATCTCTACAAGTACACATACCATCGCCTTCAACATGCGATCCCCTTTCTATGGGCGATGCACTCCTTCCATCACAGCGCGAACGGCGTGACGTTCATTACCGGCGGCCGGCATTTCTGGCTGGAGAGGGTGTTGTCCGACGCCTTTCTTCCGATCATGGCGATCCTGTTCCGCATCCCGCCGGACATGGTGATAGCGGTGGGATTTATCTTCTTCATGCCCGATGCGTGTGCCCATCTCAACGTCCGCATTCCGCTCGGTCGGTATGTGACATGGATCAACAATCCGCAATGGCACCGGATCCATCATTCGGTCCTTCCCGAGCACAGGGACAAAAACTTCGCAGCCTGCTTTCCGTTTCTCGACATTCTGTTCGGCACGGCCTGGATACCGAAGCCGGACGAATATCCTGCAACGGGCCTCGTGCCTGCCGAGCGCGTGGACATCATCAATAGTGTGATCTGGCCAATCCGGCATCTTCGGCATTACTGGCATCGGGAGTCTCGGAATGAATTGGGTTAAGGGTCTTTTGGTGCTCCTCGCGCTGCTGCTGGGTTACGCCGACCTTGAGTCGACGAATGTGATCCTGAGTCTCGGATTGGGTGAGTTGAACCCGTTCATGCATCTGGCGCAGACATGGTTCGGTGTATGGTGGCTGGTGCCCAAGCTTGGCTTGACGTTCGTGGTCACGTGGCTGCTTTGGCGGAGCAACAACGTTTACAACATCGCTCTCGTCGTCGCGTTCTGCTCGACGCCTGTCCTGAACAATCTCGTCATCATCGCGGGCATGAACTGAATCAATCCCCTCGCCGGTTGCCGCAACCGGCGAGGTGCTTGTGCTGCCCGGCGCATTCTTCCCGCAAGCACGATGAAATGAATGTCGCGGCGCGGACCATGCATCGCGACGCCGGCTTTTCCGGTACGCAAACTTTCGTCGTGTCTCGCGGAACCTGCCCGCTCCGTCCGGCGACAAACACCCCGGAATGATAGATGATCGCCTCCAGCGGTCAGGAGGATCAGTGATGTCGGACAGGTTTGTCGTCACCTGCATAGTCTGCTGTGCCCTGATCCTGGGGGCTCCGGGCGCGACCGTGCACGCGCAGACGCCGTCGAACTGCAAGGAGCCGCACACCGGCACCAGCCGCGTCCCGATGCTGTCGCCGCCGCTGGCCAATGTGGTGACGGGCACGGGTCGGCTGCAATTCTACTCGGCGCCGAATCTGCATTGTCCGATCCGCGGCGTGTTCGTCATTCCAAATGATGCACTGATCGCGTATGCGCAAACCAGGGATGGCTGGTCGTCGGTGATGTACCTCAATCCGGGGACGGGCAACAACGTCTCGGGTTGGGTGAGGTCGGCGAGGCTGAAGGTGACCGGAACCGTCGGACCGAAGTAGCACGCGACTAGGATCGCGGCAGGCGGCTTCCCGCACCTGCCTGGGCGATGCCCGATGATCATGTCCGGGCGCGCTCTGCTGCGGTATGGCGCGGCGAGCCCGCCGTGACGCAAGCCCGTTGCGGCATCAATAAATCGCCGCGTACATGATCTTCTCCTCGGTGGCCTCGAGCGCGGAGAATTCCTCCACCACCTTGCCCTGGCGCGAGACCAGGATGCGGTCGGACAGCGCCATGATCTCGGGCAGATAGGACGAGATCACCACCACCGCCTTGCCCTCGTCGGCGAGCTGGTTGATCAGCTCGTGGATCTCGACGATGGCGCCGACGTCGACGCCGCGGGTCGGTTCGTCGAAGATGATCAGCTCGGGCTCCTGCACCAGCGATTTGGCGATCACCACCTTCTGCTGGTTTCCGCCTGACAGCTCGACCACCTTGGCCTCGTCGCCGATGGCGCGAACCTTCAAACGCTGGGTCCAGGTCTTGCCGACCGAATTGGTCTCGCGCCGCGACAGCATCATGCGCCCCCCGGGAAACTTCGAAAGCAGGCCGAGATAGATGTTGCGGGCGATCGAGGCGGTTTCGAAGAAGCCTTCGACCTTGCGATCCTCGGTCACATAGGCGATGCCGGCCTTGACCGCCGGGGCCGGAACCCGGTAGCGCACCGGCTTGTCGTGCAGCAGGATCTCGCCGCCGTGGAAGAAGTCGCGCTTCAACACGCCGGATACGATCTTGAAGGTCTCGGTGCGGCCGGCGCCGACCAGGCCGAACACGCCGGTGATCTGCCCTGCAAATACCGACAGCGAATTGTTCTTCACCATCGGCGCCATTTTGAGGTTCTGCACCGTGAGCACGCGCGCACCGGCCGGCCGGACGCTGGTCTTCCGCGCGCCATACAGCGTGTTGGAGAGGTCGCGTCCGACCATCGCCTGTACGATCGCCGCGCGGTCGAATTTCGCCGCGTCGTCGGTGATGACATGCTTGCCGTCGCGCAACACGGTGATGCGGTCGGCGAGCAGCAGCGCCTCTTCCAGCGCGTGCGAGATGAAGACGATCGAGACGCCGCGCTTCTTGAGGTCACGGACCAGGTCGAAGAAGTATTTCTTCTCTTCCGGCGTCAGCGACGCGGTCGGCTCGTCGAAGATGATGACCTTGGCCTTGTGCAGAACCGCACGCGCGATCTCCACCATCTGCTTCTTGGCCGCGCCGAGCCCGCTCACGGTCGCGGTCGGCGTCACGTCGAAATTCAGCGATTGCAGGAATTGCTGGGCGGCGATGTAGATGCCGCGCAGCCGGTTGTAGAATTTCTCCTGCCCGAGGAACAGGTTTTGCGCGACCGTCATGGTCGGCACCAGGCTGTTCTCCTGGAACACCATGGCGATGCCGAGATTGCGCGCCTCGAGCGGCGTGCGCGGTGCGACCTCCGCGCCATCGACGCTCATGCCGCCCGAGGTCAAGGTCACGACGCCGGTGATCACCTTGATCAGCGTGGACTTGCCGGCGCCATTCTCGCCGAGCAGCGCATGGATCTCGCCGCGGCGCAGATCGAAGTCGACGCCCTCGATGGCGGGGACGCCCGCGTAAAGCTTGGTGGCCTTGCGCAGGGAAAGCACGGTGTCGCTCATGAGCCTGTCTCCTCGGCGAGCCCGGCGAGGGGCAGTTTCAGCACGCGGCCCGGTCCCTTGGCGATCAGCACAAGATCACCGCCGAGCTCGAGCGCCGCGACGACACCGTGATTGACGCCGTCGACCCGGCTGTGCAGCGAATACAGCGGCTTGCCGGCCTCGCTCAGCCGAACGACGAGGCCATAGGAGCGCGGCGGGGCCCACGGCTTGATCACGCCCATCGTCTTGATGTGCGCGCCCTGCATTGGCTCCTTGAACGAGAATCCCGAGCGCAGCCGCGGCGCCACCCAATAGGCCGGGTCGATCTCGGCCATCATGCGGCGCCGGTAGGCCGGCTCGCGCAGCACGAACTCGATCAGCTGGGTGCGTGCGGTGAATGCGGTGAGCCAATAGCCGCCGCCCGCGGCCTTCGACAGCCGCGACGGATAGACGGGGAGGTGACCGAGCACGACCTGCGGCGGCCGTCCATTGGAGACGAGGACGAGGCGATGCCGCCAGCTCTCGCTGACCAGCACGCCGTCGCCGCGCGCGCAGGCGCCGAAGGCGTAGCCGAGCTTTGACGCCAGCGGCTGCACCGACCCGGTCCCGGGGTCGAGCCGGAACACGCGGCCGTTCCGGTTGAGCTCCATCAGGTCGCGCGCCCAATCATCGATGCCGCAGGTCGCGGAGCCGTCGGTTGCGATCAGGGTGCCATCGCCGGCCTGCGTCAGCGCGTTGATCGCGTTGAAGACGGCGTCGCTGAACGTCACGCTCGGCTCGCCCGACGAGGGATCGGCGTAGAGCCGCACCTCGCGGCCGCCGAGCGCGACCGCGATGCCGCCGCCGGCGAGCGCGCAGAGCGCCGAGATTGGCTGCTCGAAGCTGCGCAGCTCGGCCGCTGCGCCGCCGTCGAGGCGCAGCAGACGCCGGCCGTCGGCGACATAGAGGTTGCGGCCGTCGGTTGCGAGATCCTCGGGCGCCTCGCATTCCAGCAGGGTGGTCGCAGATTCCAGTTTCTGGTTCGGCTTGAGTGCGCCGTCGAACGACGGCACGGTGATGGTGGCCTCACCACGGCCGAGAAAGCGGTTGGCGAAATCCCTGACGGCCGCGATCACGACAGCTTCCCCCAGCGCTTGTCATACTGCACGAAGTTCGGGTCGGCGTTCTCCAGCTTGTAGCGGCCGATCCGGTTGTTCATGATGCCGCCGAGATAGAGATAGCCGCGATGCTCGCGCATCGAGGTGATCATCGGATGGTTCTCGCCGCGCAGGTCCCAGAACGATTCGAGGATCTTGCCCTGCTCGTTGAACTTGACCACGCAACCGGTGTTGATGTTCGGGAACAGCCATTCGTCGACCGGGACGCGCTTGGCCATGCGGCGGCGGAAGCCCGGCATCTTCCAGGCAAGGTCGAGCGAGGGACTGCGCATGCCGACCAGCGCCAGCCAGTAATTGCCGTCGGAGGCGAGATTGATGTTGTCGGGATAGCCCGGCAGATTGTCCATCACCACCTCGACCTGGCCCTTCTTCGGCCCCGCGAACCACAGCCGCTTGATCGAGCAGCCGAAGGTCTCGGCGAACAGGATCGACACCCCGTCGCTGGCGACACAGATGCCGTTGGGAAATTTGAGGCCGCGCAGCGCCGTATGCGTCGCTCCGGTCTTGGTGTCGTAGCAGATGATGCGACCGTTGCCGCGCGCCTCGAGGCCGTCGATCGGCCATTCATCCATCTCGTAGCGCACGGTGGCTTCCGAGAAGAAGATCAGGCCGTCGTCGGTGATGTCGAGGTCGTCGGCCAGCCGCAGGCGGCTGTCGTCGTTCACCGAATGCATGCTGCGGTTGGTCTCGTCGGTCGCCTTCTCCACGGTGCCGTCGGGCGTGATGCGGTAGAGACCCATGCCGCCGATGCAGACATAGAGATTGTCCTGACGGTCGAACGCCATGCCGAGCGGCTGACCGCCGATATGGGCGAACACCTCCATCCGCTGATAATCGGGCGCATGGAAGCGGATGATGTCGCCATGGCGCGAGCCGGCGTAGAGATTGTTGTTGCGATCGAGGATCACGTCCTCGGGCGCCTCGATGCGGCCGAGGCCGATCAATTCGACGTCGCGCAGCTTGTCGTTCTGCTCGAACGGGCCGCCCTGGCCGATCTCGGTGGCCGGCGGCGGCGGCAGCGCGTGATAGGTCGGCGCGACATAGACCTTGCTGATGATGCGGGTGCGGTTCTTCTGCCAGCGGATGTCGACCATCGCCGCGACCAGCAGGATGCCCGCCAGTGCCATGCGGTTGATGCCGCCCCTTGCATTGAGCGTGGTGAGGCCATTGGTGATCAAAAGCACGATCAGCACGCCGACCAGCGATTTGGCGACCGAGCCCTTGCCGCCGCCGAGCGTGATGCCGCCGAGCACGGTCGCGGTCAGCACGATCACCTCGAGGCCGACGCCGATGTCGCCCCCGACGGTGCCGAGCCGGGCCGCGAAGAACAGCGCGGCGATGCTGGTCAGAACGCCGCTTGCGACATAGCAGAGCGCGATGGTGCGGCGGACCGGAATGCCTGAATTGTAGGCCGAACGGCGCGAGCCGCCGATCGCGGTGATGTGCCAGCCCGGGCGCAGCCGCGTCATGAAGATATGGCCGAAGATCGCGATCGCGATGTAGACGATTGCGACGCTCGGAATGCCGAACACGTCGCCGCCGCCGATGAAATTCCAGGACGGGATGTCGGGGAAGGCCGCGGCGATCGAATTGGAGTAGCGCTGGATCAACAGATCGAACGCCGAGCGGTAGATGATCAGGGTGATCAGCGTGGTGATGAAGGCGCGCAGCCTTAAGTAGCCGATCAGCACGCCGTTGACGGCGCCGAGCAGTGCGCCGCAGATGAGGGTGGCGACCACCACCGCGGGAACCGGCCAGTTCAGCACGTCGAGCAGATAGAGCGCGCAGAAATCCGTCAGCGCGAAGATCGAGCCGACCGACAGATCGATGCCGCCGACGATGACGACCAGCGCCATGCCGAGGCCGATGAAGCCGATCTCGCCGGCCTGCCGCGCGGTGTCGGCAAGGCTCGACGGCGACAGGAAGTGATCGATGGAACGGCTGAGCGCGAAGCCGACGATCAAAAGCAGGATCACCGGTATTGCGGTCTCGGTCCAACGCTTGGACAGGATCTCGCCGAGGAGATGATCCGGCCAGTAGCGGTAACGCAGGCTCGTCAGGGTGTCGCGCATCGGCATTCCAGCAAGGCGTTCGATTTGGGGAGATCGACGTCCCGGGCGAGGCCGCCCGGGACGTCGAGCGGGAATGGCCGGACTATTTCTTCAGGTCACTCAGATTCCAGCACGCGGTCTGGCTGTCCGCGTTCTCCTTGGTGATCGGAATCAGCGTCGTGTATTCCGAACCCTTGACCGAGCCGGCCTTGGCGCCCGACGACAGCAGCCATTTGATCGTGCCGGCCATCTGCGCGGCCTGGGTCGGCACGTCGTAGCTCATGTTGAGATCGAACGCGCCGGACTTCACCAGCTCGCAGGCGCCCTTGCGCTCGCCGCCGCCGGAGGTCGCGACGAACACCTTGCCGGTCAGGCCGGCTTCCTTCACCGCAGCGGCGGTGCCGATGTCCATGCCGTCCCAGAAGCCGACGATGCCGCAGAGATCAGGATTCTGCTTCAGCACGGTCTGGGTGATCGCCTTGGCCTTCGCGGCATCCCAGTCGGCCGCCTGGCTCGAGACCACCTTGATCTCCGGATGCTTGGCGAGCACGTTCTCGACGCCCTTGAGCGTGTAGGCGCTGGCGGCCGCCGAGAGCGCGCCCTGCACGATGGCGATCTTGTTCGACTTGCCCTGGCAGGCCTTCACAACCGCCTCGGTATCCCGCTCGCCGATCTCAATCCAGTTGGCGCCGACAAAGGCCGACGAGCGATACGCCGACCCCATGTTGATCTGGATCACGTAGATGCCTTCGTTCTCGGCGCGCTGCAGCAACTTGGCGTAGGTCTGCACGTCCGGATTGTGGATCACCATCACGGCCGGCTTCTCCGAGATCAGCGAGGTCACCGCCTGCGCGCCGGCATTGGTGTTCCAGTTGGGGTCGCGGATCTCGAACTTCACGCCGAAGGGCTCGAGCTCCTTCTTCATGCCGGCGTACCAGCCTTCGGTGAGGTCGAAATTCATAGCGACCGGAACGTAGGCCACCGTCTTGCCGGCGAGAGCTTCCCTGAACGGCTTCTGGAACGGCTCGTCCAGGCCCTGCTGGGCCAGAGCCGGGGCGGCGACGGCTGCAAGCCCGAGCGCTGCGGCGATCACCTTTGCAGTCCTGACAGCGTATTTCATTGCTTCCTCCTTGGTCGTGATTGAAATGTTCTTGTGGCTTGGTTCAGATGTCGCCCTGCTGTGCCGTTTCTTCGTTGCGCGGATTCAGGAATGAATCCGTGATGACGGCGAGAAGCAGGACGACACCCTTGACGAGATTCTGTCCGGCGTAGGAAATGTCCATGATGGTCATGCCGTTCAGCATGGTGCCGATCAGCAGCGTGCCGATGATGACGTTGAGCACGCCGCCGCGGCCGCCCGACAGGCCGATGCCGCCGAGCACGACGACGAGGATGACGTCGTAGATCAGGGTCGAATTGAAGATGCGGGTCGGCATCGAGTTGACCGATGCCGCCATCACCAGGCCCGCGAAGCAGCCGATCAGCGCCGCGACGACGTATTGCAGCACGATGATCGGGCGGGAGGGGATGCCGGTGACGCGGGCGGCGTAGGGGTTATCGCCGATCGCGTAGATATAGGCGCCCCAGCGCGTCTGGCGCAGCAGGAACGCGACCACGACGCAGGCGATCGCGAACATCACGATCGAGGTCGGAATGCCGAGGATGGTGCCTTGTCCGAGCCGCTCGAAGCCCTTCATGCCGTCGCTCCACTGCACGACGTCGAGCTGAAACAGCGCGGCCTGCCCGAGGCCGGCGAGCAGCAGGCCGGTCGCCAGCGTCGCAAACAGCGAAGGGACCTCGGCGTAGGCGATCAGCCAGCCATTGACCAGGCCGAACGCGATCGTGAGCAGCACCGCCGTCACCAGCGCGGCCGGCAGCGAGTGGCCGTTCTGCACCATCTGCAGCACGAGCCCCGGCGGCACCGCGAGGGCTGCGATCAGCGAGATGTCGATGCCGCGCCCGATCACGACGATCGCCATCGCAAGGCCGAGGATGCCGAGCACCGCGACGTTCTGCAGCAGCGTCAGCATGTTCTCCGGCGTCAGGAAGCCGCGCAGGAAAATCGAGAACGCCAGGAACAGCACGGCAAAGACGGCGAAGACGATCTCCTGTTGATTGAACCGCAATCGCTTCATTGCCTCGTCCTTCCTTGCGTCTATAGGTGCGCCGTCTGCCGGGATCTCGTGCGGGAGCCGGTCGCGACGCGGCCGGGCCGCGTCCTGGCTGCGACCGCGGCGTCCGCAAACGTGTTGACGGCGTTGATGTAGGTCTCGATCGAGGTGCCGCGTCTGCGGTATTTCCATCGCTTGACGTACCAGTCCTGCAGCAGCGGCTTGATCAGCGAGGCCGTCAGCGTGACCTGGTCGATCGCGAAGACGCCGCTGGCGACGCCCTGCTTGAGGACGCCGGCGATGATCTTCTCGGTCATCACCTCCATCTCGATGGCGCGCTGGCGCTCCGCCGGCGGAAACGACTTCGCTTCCATGAAGCAGAACACGAACCAGGGCTGCATCGCCTCGCTCATCCGGACATGGGTCGCGATGATCCAGTGCAGATGCTTGCGCGCATCCTGCTTCACGTCCGCGGGCGGCGAGTTGAGGACCTCCGCCACCGTCTCGGCGACCTCGCCGAGGATCATCGACAGCAGCGTCGGCTTGCTATCGAAATACGTATAAAGGCCGCCCATGCTGAGGCCCGAGGCCTCCGCAAGCTGGCGCAGCGTGGTGGCGTGAAAGCCGTGCTTGTTGGAAAGCGTGAGCGTGGCGCCGATGATGCGCGTGAGATTCGGAACGGCGAGATGGGTTTTCTGGACCCGGATGGAATCCCGATGACGTTCGAGGATGCGTGCGCAAAGCACGTCCATCGCGAACGCATTCGCCGTCCCCGGTCGCTGACGCGCGAGACCCACGTTGCCTCCCTGGCTATGCTCCCGGACCATTTCATTTTGTTGCTGGTCCGGGCTGGGCTTTACGCCCTTGCGTAATTCCTAGCCCACGAAACGGCGCCCGGAAAAGGGGGATAATGAAATTTTCTGAGAGAGCGCTCGCTCGTTTTTTGGTCCGTGGCCGTGTTGCCGAGCCTGGGCGCGGCGGCGTTCCGGCCATCGTCGGGAACTTTTCGCGCTGAAAGCACGGCACAAATTCCCGGTGCTCTGGTCGACCAGCACGCCAGGTTAGACGGCCGTCACATTTCCGATCACGGGCGTGTGGGAAACCGGAGAGAGCAACGGTTTGCTGATTCGATGCGAAAGTCCGACGTGACGTGCCCCCATTGCCAGGCCGGCTATCGCCGGATCGAATTGACGTCGAAGGGTGGCGTCGCGGGTGAGTTTCGATGCCTGGTGTGCGACAACATCATCGAGCTGATGGACGGCTCGACCGATGTCGCCTTTCGGCTGACCGTGCAGCCGGGCAAGACGTCCTACGCCTACTAGGTGTTTAGTCCCGGCATTTTCTGGAGCGGGTTGAGTTTGAATCGCTCTGGCTGGGAAGTCCAGCATTTGCAGATGTATTCGTAAGGTGTGAGGCCCTTCAGGGTCTTCAACCGCCGAGCGTAGTTGTAGGCGTTGATGAAGTCGGCAAGGTGAGCTTCGAGCTGATCGTGTCGATCGTAATGGCAGCGTTGGACGGTCGCTTCCTTGATCGTGCGGTTCATGCGCTCGACCTGGCCATTGGTTCAGGGATGCTTGATCTTAGTCAGCCGATGCTCGATGCCATTCTCTTGGCAGCGCATATCAAACATATGCGTCACGTATCTTGCCGTCGGGCCGTCTGCGTAGCGCGGCGGGAAGGTGAACTGGATCCCATTGTCGGTGAGAACCGTGTGGATCTTGTAGGGGACAGCCGCGATTAGAGCTTTGAGGAAGGCCGCGGCGGAGGTCCTTCCCGTCTTGCTGACCAATTGCACGAAGGCGAATTTACTGGTGCGATCGATCGCGACGTAGAGGTAGAGCTTGCCTTCAGCGGTCTGGAGCTCAGCGATGTCGATGTGGAAATAGCCGATCGGATAAGCCTTGAACTTTTTCTTCGAAGGCTTGCTGCCTTCGACCTCCGGCAATCGGCTGATGCCGTGGCGCTGGAGGCAGCGATGCAGAGATGATCGCGTCAGATGCGGGATGGTCGGCTGGAGCGCATAGAGGCAATCGTCAAGCGGCAGTAGCGTATGCCGCCGGAAAGCGACGATGATCGCCTCCTCCTCGATGGAAAGGGTAGTCGACTTGGCTTCCTTTGGGCCAGTCGGAAGATCAGCGACGGTGTCGCGCTGCTTCCACTTCGCGACAGTCTTCTGGTTGATCCCGTAGCGCTTGGCGAGCGCTCTCAGGCTCTCTTGACTATTTTGTATTGCTCGACGGACCGCCTCCGTCGTGGTGGCGCAGCCGTGTAAAACTTGTCCCATAGCGCATCCTTCGAATCGTGCGATAAGGATGCACCATCAAAGCTTGGGACAAAACACCTAGGTGGTGTTGACACTTATCGCATCCATAGGACGATTGCAGCGAGCGTGACGATGGCTCGGTAATTTCGGGCGGTCTTTTCGAAGCGGGTTGCGACGCGACGGAACTGCTTGAGCTTGCTGAAGCAGCATTCCACGAGGTGGCGCTGGGCATAGAGATGCTTGTCGAGCGGATGTTTGAGGGCTCGCGAGGGGTTGTTGGGGATTACGGCGATCGCGCCTTTGGCTGCGATGGCCTGGCGCAAATGATCGGCGTCATAGGCTGCATCGGCCATGACGACCTCGGCGGGCAATCCCTCGATCAACGTGGCGGCTTGCGGGGCATCGCCCTTCTGGCCTGCGGTGAGGGTGAACCGCACGGGACATCCCAAACCTCGAACGGCCATATGTATCTTGGTGCTCAAGCCGCCGCGCGAGCGCCCGATCGCTTGATCTTCAGACCCCCTTTTTTTGCCCCGGCGGCGTGCTGATGCGCCCGGACGATGGTGGAATCGACGATCAAATATTCGAAGTCCGGATCATCGGACATCGCCTCGAAGATCCGCAACCAGACACCCTTGGTGCTCCATCGACTGAAGCGCCGGAACACGCTGTTCCAATCCCCAAACGCCTCCGGAAGATCACGCCAGGGAGAGCCCGTGCGAACGATCCAGAGCACCCCTTCCACGAACATCCGGTTGTCGCGTCCGGTCGAACCTTTCTGGTCGGGCCGGCCAATGATGAGCGGCGCCATGCGCTCCCAAGCCGCGTCGCTCAACACCAAACGATCCATCACACCCAAGGCCGCCTCCCAAAAGAAGCCTTGAATCTGATTTGGCCTCAAAAGGGAATCCCTAGAGTCCACACCGCCTAGACCAGCGATTCCATAAAGCCGGCTCATGGAGGCGCTCGTCCGGTATCGTCATTCCGGGGCGATGCGAAGCATCGAACCCGGAATCTCGAGATTCCGGGTTCGCTGCGCGCCCCGGAATGACGACATCAGACGGTTCGCGTCAGCGATGATCAACGTTGCTGCGGCAGGTTGACCTCGCTCCTTCGCGCCTCCTGGCTGCGGCGCTCGGCTTCGCCGCCCGATCGGGACAGCATGCCGATCGCGACGATCGCCGCGGCAAAGCCGGCGGCGGCGCCGACGCCGAGTGCCCAGCGCGGGCCGAGGTGATCGGCGACCCAGCCGACGATCGGTGCGCCGATCGGCGTGCCGCCGAGCGCAACGCCGAGCCGCAGCGCCATCACCCGTCCGCGCATCGCGGGCTCGGTCGAGAGCTGCATCAGCGCGTTCGAGGTGTTGGTGACGGTCAGTGCGGCGACGCCGATCACGACCAGCGCCGCGGCGAACAGCCAATAGCTCGGCGCCAACGCGGCGAGCGTGCAGCCCAGCCCGAAGATCGCGGCGCCCAGCATCAGCGAGCCGAAGCGCGGCTCCTCGCGGCTCGCGGCCAGCAGCGCGCCCGACATCGTTCCGAGCGCCATCATCGACGACAGCAGGCCGAAGCCGCGCGCATCGGTGTGGAACACGCCAACCGCCATGGTGGAAATGAAGATCGGAAAGTTCAGTCCGAAGGTCCCGATCAGGAACAGCATGATCAGCGTCGCCCTGAGATCGGGCCGGGACCAGACATAGTGGAAGCCCTGCATTACGCTACCCTTGGTGCGATGGGCGCGCGCGTTCGGGCGCAGCTCGGAGGTGCGCAGCAGGGTCAGCGAGGTCAGCACCGCCAGGAACGATGCGCCGTTGAACAGGAATGCCCAGCCGGTACCGACGGAGGCGATAATGAGGCCGGCGACGGCGGGGCCGATCATGCGCGCGGCGTTGAACGAGGTCGAGTTCAGCGCGATTGCATTCGACAGATTGGTATCGCTGACCAGCTCGGCGACGAAGGTCTGCCGCACCGGGGCATCGAGCGCCGCCGCGCAGCCGAACAGGAACGCGAAGGTGTAGACGTGCCAGAGCTGCACCAGGCCGGTGACGGTGAGAATGCCGAGGATGAGTGCCAGCGCGCCCATCGTCGCCTGGGTCGCCATCAGCAGCTTGCGCTGGTTGAAATGGTCGGCGGCAAAGCCGGTCCACGGCATCAACAATAGTTGTGGCCCGAATTGCAGCGCCATCACGATGCCGACGGCGGACGCGCTGTGATTTGTCAGCTGGGTGAGAACCAGCCAGTCCTGCGCCGCGCGCTGCATCCAGGTGCCGATGTTGGACACCAGCGCGCCGGCCGCCCAGACCCGGTAGTTGAAGCTCGCAAGCGATCGAAAGACGCGTCTCATGTTCTCTGAGGTTCATTCCCGCCGTGAAACCGCCCGAACCGCCGCGCCAGGAACAGGCCGATCAGAAGACCGCCGAGACCGAGCGCTGCGACGTCGCTGGTGGTTCGCAAGCCGAAGTCGCCGACGCGGCAGACCAGCAGATATCCAACCGCGAGGTTGAAGAAGCCCCACACGATGTTGACGGTCGACGAGGACAGGCCTTCGCCGGGCGGCTTGGCGAACGGGCTCTGGAACGCTTCGCCCATCATGCCGGCGACGACGTGGGGGATCGCATTGGTGAGAAAGGCGCCGCCGAAGAAATAGGCGACGAGGTCAAGCCAGTTCATGCGCGTTGGTCCTTTCAACGAGATCGATGATCGCCTGCGTCGAGCCGGTCTCGCCGAGCCGCGGGAACACGTGTTCGATGCTGTAGGCATGCGCGTGCGGCCGCGCGTCGGTCATGGCGTCGATCGCGAGCGTGACGTTGAAGCCCGCTTCATAGGCCTGTCTCGCCGTCGATTCGACGCCGCCGGCGGTGGCGACGCCGGCGATCACGACTTGCGTGACGCCGCGCGCTCTCAGCAGGCCTTCGAGGTCGGTGCTGGCAAATGCGCCTCGCGTTCGCTTGGTCACGACGATGTCGCTGGGCTGTCGGTCGAGCTCCGGAATGAGATCGGTCCATCCGTCGGGAAGCGGGCCGCCGAATGGATTTCCTTGGCGCGGCGCCTGCTCGGTTCGTCCCGGCGAGCTGCCGTCGACATTGACCAGCGCGACCGGCAGACCGCGCCGTCGGAACGCAGCGCCAAGCGCGGTGGCGCGAGCCACGATGTCGCCGATCGGATGGGCGAAGGGCCAGTTCATGAGGCCGCCTTGTAGATCGATGACGATCAATGCGGTGATCGGATCGAGCGTCGTCAGGGCCATGGTCGTTACCTTTCTCGCAAGCTGTCGCGGCGCAGCCCGCCTCAATCCTCGACCAGCCGCTTCAGCAAGCCGACGGCGGCGGCGAGTTCGTCCTGTTCCCGCGCCGACAGCCGCGCGGCGATGGTGCGCGACAGCCAGTCCTGCCGCGCGGCGCGGCCGGTGCGCAGCCGTTCGCGGCAGCTATCGGTGAGCGACATGATGGTCTGCCGGCCGTCGTCCGGATCCGGCGCGCCGCGGACCAGGCCCGCGGCCTCGAGCGCCGAAATCGCCGAGCTCATCGACTGCGGACGCATGCCCTCCGATCGCGCCAGGCTGGACACGGTCGCGGGGCCGTCCTTTTCGAGGCGAAGCAGCACCGCGACCTGGGAAGGCGGGAGGTCCTCGCGCTGACCCTGCTCGCGAAGCCGCCGCTTCAGCGTTCCAATCAACAGGCGAAGATCTTCGGCCAGCGCGGATGTGCGCGCCGAGCCGGGGCGGACCGGTACATTGCTCATGCCGGATCGGATAGCATATATGAAGGTAAACTGTAAAGATTATCTTCGCAGTTAATCTGCATACGTGTCCCGCTGCAGCGAGCCGGCTGGTCTGACGCTCTTCGCAGCCGGAATCGGCGCGGCCGTGACAGCGTCCGCGCGCGCGTGACTCCGGCCAAGCCTCGGCGGAGAAATGAAATGGATGGTGAGGGCTTCGAGCGCCTCAGCGCAATGGCGCGTTCACTCGGGCGCAGCGTCGCTGCTTGCCGCGGCCTCGTACATCTCGCGCGCGCGCCTGGTCACGGCCGCATAGCGCGCCGTCGCGCTGAGGCTCATCAGGCCGGCGCGCACCAGTCCGAGAATGGCGCGTCGGGAGTGGAACGGTCCGGTTTTGCTCGCGGCATATCCGCGCGGATAGAGCTGCAGGCGGCCGGCGAGCGCTTCCTGCAATGCCATCTTCTGGGTTGCGCTCAGGCGCCGGCGCCGCGCAGGCTTGTTTGCTTCCGCCAGCATGCGCAGCTCGATGCCCGACGGTTTGCGTGGTGCGCCCTTCATTGTCAGCTCACATTCCGGCCGACTGGCGCGACCTTCCGCGAGGCCCGGCGCCCGGCCGGCATCGCCATGGACGCCGGCATTTGGCACATCATGGCTTGCGCTGTTGCTCATTCCTGAGACAGAACCGCATTTCGAGCAGCCGCGGCATCTGACGAAGGTCAGGACCGGTTGTGACGAAAGTCATATTCGTTTGCGACCGCTGCCGGCTTACGCCAGAGTGGGCTGCTCGCTGAGCTGATGGGCAACGCATGATCGATCTGAGCGCGGATTTGCTTGCGGCCGCAGAAGCCGACGTCATCGGTCTCGCCGTCATCGGCGCCGATCGAAGCATGCAGCGGAAGATCGGCCGGCTGGTCGAGTGGCTTCCCGCAACCGGCGTCGACTGCTGCGAGTGCGTGTTGCTGGTCGGCATGGAAGCCGAGTTGGCGGCGCTTGCCAGCGGCCAGCGGGACATGATCGCGCTGGCCGGTGTGCGCGGCGCGTCGCCTGACATCACGCAGCCGATGACGGCGGTCGTGCTGTGGAACGGCGCGCGGTCGCATTACTTCGTCATCGCCATGCCGGATTTTGCCGGCCGCCAGGTCGAAACGCTGCTCGGCAGTGAGCGCCGCGCCCGGCGCCTGATGGAGCAGCAGCTCGAGGCGGCGAGCGCGGAGGTGCGCTTTGCCTCGCTGGCGCGAACGCGGCTGCGGCTGGCGCGCGATCTGCACGATACGCTGGTGCACTCGATCGTGGCGCTGCTGACCCAGATACGGCTGATCCGGCATTATTTGTCGGCCGATCCCGCTCGTGTGGCGGACAGCCTTGCGACAGCTGAAGATGCGGCCGCGAGCGGCCTTTCGCGTGCCCGCGAAGCCATCGATCGCCTGCGCACGCCCGACGACCTGAAGCTCGATCCCGATGTCGAGGGGCTGCTGAGCGACTTTGCCGCACGCAGCGGCGTCAGGGTGTCGATCCAGATCGACGAAGCGGCGCGCCCCGGCCTGCGCGATTGCGGCTTGACGGTTCAGCGCATTCTCAGCGAGGCACTGCGCAATGTTCAGACGCACGCGCAGGCGCGCCGAGTCTCCTTTCACGCCTTCGACGAACCGGCCGCGGTCGGCCGCAAGCTGATTGTCGAGATCCGCGATGACGGCCGCGGCTTCGATCCCGCGGTCCCGACGCCAGGACATTTCGGATTGATTGGCATGGCCGAATTTGCTGAACTTGTCGGCGGCAGCTGTGCGGTGGAGAGCGCGCCCGGGCAGGGAACGCTGGTCCGGATCTCGCTCCCCGTGGCGGTGCCGCCGGCGGTATCCGCCGGCGTGCTGGCCGATTGAATTCGTTGCCGCGCATGCAACGCGTTTTCGAGAGGATGACGGAAAGCCCGTGAGCAGAATTGAGAAGATACGGGTGCTGATCGCCGAGGATCAGACGCTGATCAGGGAAGGTATCGCGACGCTGCTCGCCCAGCAGAACGATGATTTCGAGATCCTTCCCGGCGCGGCCGATGGCGAGCAGGCCATCGAATTCGCGCGGCGCTATCGGCCGGACGTCATCTTGATGGATCTGCAGATGCCGCGGGTCGACGGCATCGCCGCGACCCAGCGGATTCTCCGCGAATTGCCGCAGACCCATATCGTGGTGCTGACGACGTTCGAGACCAACGACCTGATCTTCGAGGCGGTGAGCGCAGGCGCCAAGGCGTATCTCTTGAAGGACGCCAGGATGGAGGAGATCGCCTCGACGATCCGCGCGGTCATCAACGGCCAGTCCGGGCTTTCGCCCGGCGTCGCCGCGCGCATCCTCGACGAGTTCAAGCGGCTGCGCGGCCCGCGCGTCTCGGCGAAGCTGCCGGTTCGCGACGGGCTGACGGCGCGAGAGAATGAAATTCTTACGCTGATCGTCGAGGGCAAGAGCAACACCGAGATCGGCGAGCAGCTGCATTTGGCGGAAGGAACCGTGAAGAACTATGTCAGCACGATTCTGGAGAAATGCCAGGTCAAGAACCGTACAGAACTCGCAATAAAGGCAATAACTTACTAGAAATAATTGGCCGCGATCGCACAACCAAGCGGTTGATCCGGCTGAGATTGCTCGCCTTTCTCTGGGCCGCGCCGGCAAAATTGGCTATAGGGTTGTTTCGGATTTGCTTTTTGACAGGGCAGGTCCGGATTGCGCAGCTATGAGTAAGCGGGAAATGACCATGAAGGGTATCGAGCGCCAGACCAAGGATACGGATGTTCCGGCAGCCGGCAACGGCGCGGACGCCGCGGCGCATGGCATGGCGGCGATCGATCAGGTCCGCGACCTGCTGTTCGGCGGCGCGCAACGTTCGCTCGAGACCAACCTCTCGGGTCTGCGCGAGGAGATGCAGGCATCGCTCAAGCAGATGCAGGCGGACTTCACCAACGAACTCACCGCGCTTTCTGCGCGGCTCTCCGACCTCGAGCGGGATACCGAGCAGAAGCGGCTCGACTCGCTGAAGGATGTCGGCGCGGCGATCACCCAGCTCGGCTCGGTCATCAGCGGATTGGGATCCGGCCGCACGGGCAAATAGCATGGCAGCTGCTGCCGGCCAGAACCGCGAGATCGAGCAGCTCAAGACATTGCTGTTTCAGCCCGAGGCGACGCGCCTGACGTCGCTGGAGGCCGACCTCGACTCGCTGCAGCGCTACGTCGGCAACGCCGACCGCCTGGAGACGGCAACCGCGGGCATCCTGGTCGAGGCGCTGGAGCGCGCCGAGGTCAACCGGCCGCGCGAGCTCGCCAGCGCGATTGCGCCGGTCGTGGTCTCGGCGATCCGCAGCGAGATCAAGAACTCGCGCGAGCAGATGATCGAGGCGCTCTATCCGATCGTCGGCCGGCTGGTCAGCGCCGCGGTGGCGAATTCGTTCAGGGAGCTGGTTGCCTCGCTCGAGCAGCGCATCAATGCATTGACCTCCGCGCAATTGTGGGTCGGCCGCGTCAAGTCGCTGGTGACGGGACGCCCGATCAGCGAATTCGTGCTCGCCGATCAGCCGCCGCAGATCAACCGGCTCCTGATCATCGAACGCGGCAATGGCCGCCTGATCGCAGACTGGAAGCGCGCTGCGACCGCCGACGAACGCGCCGACCTGCTCAGCGCGATGGTCGCGGCGATCCTGGAATTCTCGGTGCAGGCGCTCGCCGGCGAAGGCAATCTGCAGACGCTCGATTTCGGCGGACGGCAGCTCGCGCTGCGCGCCTCGCCCCGCTTCATCCTGGCGGCGGAGTGCCTGGGACCGCTGCGGCCCGCCGACAACGCCAGGATCAACTCGCTGTTCTTCGATGCGATCGAGCGCATCGACCGCGGCGCGGATTGCGACGGGCCGATGCTGGCGTCGCTGGCGGCCGCGATCGAGACCGACGATACGCCACGGCGGATCGCGAGCCGGCGCGGCAAGGTGATCCTGTTCGCCTTGCTCGCGGCAATGGCCGCGCTGTTGCTCTGGCTTGCCGCGACATCGGCGACGCGCGGCCTGTTGGAGCGGCGGACCCAAGCGGCGCTGGTACAGCTCGCCGCAAAGCAGCCGTTGCTGGCCTCGTTCCCGCTGCGGCTCGACTTCGATCACGGCAGCCGAAGTGTGGCCGTTTCAGGCATCGAGCCGAGCCAGCTGGAGACCGCGCCCTTGATCGATGCGCTCGCTGCGGCCGCGGCACCGTACAAGATCGTCAACCACATCGGTCTGGTGTCCGCACCGGAGCAAATGGCGGCATCGCAGGCCGGCATCGCGGGCCTGCAGCAGAGCCTGACGCGCCTGCAGGCGAGCCTCGACCAGATGCGCGAGGCGATCGGTGCGCAGGCGAAGTCGGGCGAGGAGAAATATGCCGCCCTGAGCGAGCAATATGACAAGCTCGGCGAGCAGTACGCCAAATTGGGCGAGCAGTATTCGAAGCTGCAAGCCGTCGCCGACGGCCCGGCGGCGCGGCTCGACCGCTTCATCGCCACGACCGCGATCTTCTTCGTCAACAATGCCGACGAGTTCCTCGACAATGACCAGGCCGAGCAGCAGCTGCGCGAGCTCGCCGGACTAATGGCGAACAACGATCTCAGGCTGCGCATCGTCGGCTATGCCGATCAGAGCGGCACGGAAGGCACCAACCGGACGCTGGCGCGCAAGCGGGCCGAGCAGGTCCAGCGCAGGCTGACCGCGCTGGGGGTCGATCCGTCACGGCTGATTTTGGTTTCCCGCGCGGCGACGATGCCGATCACCGACCGGCTCGACGCCACCGTCGGGGGCAACCGCCGCGTGGCGTTCGAGACGGTCTATCGAGGCGAAGTGGCCCGCTGATGCTCACCGCGAAAGTCATGCTGCTCGGCGATATGGGGGTCGGCAAGACGTCGATCCTCTATCGGCTGATCTACAACCGGTTCGAGGGCCAGTACAAATCGACGCTGGGCGTCGAGATCCTGAGCCACGACGTGGCGCCGGCGGATGGCGGCGATCCGATGCGCCTCGTGCTGTGGGACACCGACGGCGATTTCGGCACGCAGATCTTCGACACGGTCTATGTCACCGGCGCATCCGCCGCCATCATCGTGTCCGATGTCACGCGGCCGCAGACGGTGACCCGCATGGTCGAATTGGTGCGCGGCTTCGAGGAGCGCTTCCCCGGCCGGCCCTACCGGGCGCTGCTGAACAAGATCGACCTGCCGGAAGCCGCGGGCAGCGCGGGCGCGATTGCCGGGCTTGCGAAGTCGAGCGTCAAGTCGGTCAGCGCCAAGACCGGCGTCGGCATTGCCGAGAGCTTTGTCGAACTCGCCCAGACCATCCGCCGCCGCCAGCTCTAGCTCGAATAGCGATCGCGATGACGCTGCACCCCCTCTCCCCGTTCTTACGGGCAGAGGGTTGGGGTGAGGGGCCGTCTCCACAAATGCGGTGATAGCGGCGTTTGCGGAGACTCCCCCTCACCCGCAACGCATCTAACGATGCGTTGCGACCTCTCCCCGCACGCGGGGCGAGGTGATCCTGAGCGCTAGCCCGCGATACCGAACGCATGTCTGTGTCAGCCGTCCCGACTTCTCGGGGCTGGCGAATCGGGCCGGGACGGCTGACTTCATCGCACGTGGGGCGTACGATGAAAGGCTCTCGCGCGGCCGCAGAAAGCCGCACGCTTTCCTCGCCGACAGCACCACGCCGTCCCACACTCCGATAGTGACGATGGTCATCTTCCGCTCGGCCAATGGCCTGCCTATCGTCCGCCCCGTCACTGGAAAAAGCCACGGGACGAGCGGTGTCTCGGGCGCACGGAGCGAGAGATCATGAGCATTTTTGGAAGCATCATGGGTGCAATCTTCGGCCACGGCGCCCAGGCCAAAACCGCTGAGAGCACGACGACGGCCGCGCCCGGCGCAGCGCCATCGGCGTCGACTTCTGCATCCGCCGCGCCCGGCACGGCGGCGGCACAAACCGTCGACGTCGCCGGGATCGTCGACAAGGCCGCTGCGGCGACCGGCGAGAAGCTCGACTGGCGCAGCTCGATCGTCGACCTGATGAAGGCGCTCGGTCTCGACAGCAGCCTTGCGGCGCGCAAGGAGCTCGCGAAGGAGCTGCACTACGCCGGCGACACCAGCAACACCGCCACGATGAATGTCTGGCTGCATCAGCAGGTGATGGCCAAGCTCGCCGCCAATGGCGGCAAGCTGCCGGACGACATCAAGACCTGACGAGCCGCCTCGAGCCGCGCGGCGCTCGCGCCCGCGCGGCTCCGAACGATGTGTATTGCGTGAGGAGCAGTTGCGATGACCTCATCTCATCCTGCCATCCTGAACAGGCCGCGCGCTGGTGCGGTGCGGTCCGCCGCATTGGTCGGCGCGGCACTCGGATTCGTCGCGCTGGCGCTCGGCATCCATGTCGCCATCGCCCACGCGGATAATTCCGGCGACGAACCGCGGCCGGAAAATGCGAATGTGCAGCGCGCCGCGCAGAACCCGCCGCCGGCCCGGGTCATCCTGCCGGCGCCATGGCAGCAGGCCGCGCCTGCGCAGCCGGTCGCGGCACCCGCGAAGCCGGCCGATCGCAAATAATCCTTCGCCCCTTTGGAGCGGCCGGCGATCCAGTCGCCGCGCCGTGCCACCGCATTGATTTGGAAAACAGGAGATCACATGCTGAAGGAATTCAGGGAATTCGCCATGAAGGGCAACGTCGTCGATCTCGCGGTCGGCGTCATCATCGGCGCGGCGTTCGGCGCCATCGTCTCGTCGATGGTGGCCGATATCATCATGCCGATCATCGGTGCGGTCAGCGGCGGGCTCGACTTCTCCAATTATTTCACCGCGCTGTCGAAGTCGGTGACAGCGACCAACCTGGCCGATGCCAAGAAGCAGGGAGCGGTGCTGGCCTGGGGCAACTTCCTGACCCTGACGCTCAACTTCCTGATCGTCGCCTTCGTGCTGTTCATCGTGGTCCGCCTCATGAACCAGCTCAAGCGCGAAGCGCCCGCGGCGCCGGCCGAGCCGCCGAAGCCGACCAAGGATCAGGAGCTGCTCACCGAGATCCGCGATCTCCTCAAGTCGCGCGCGTAGCAATCGCTGCGAATGCCACTGCGTACAGCCCCCAGCTCTGGAGCCTCACCATGCCAGATCAGGTCAAGCTGCCCCGAAAATTGTCACAAGAGCCCGGTGGTGTAGAGCCGCTACGGCCGAGCCACCGGCGGGTCATCGAGGAGCTCGATCGCTGGGCCAACAGTCCCGGCCTGCAGCCGCCGAGCGATGATGAAGAAAAGCCGGAGGACGACAAGCGCTAGGCGGCCATGACCTCGCATGGCCGGATCGCGGCTGTTTCGGTCAAGCCCGCCGGGCCGTCGCGATCAGCGCGGTCGACGGAATCGCGAAGCTGTCGCCGACCCGCCTGCGCTCGATCTCGGCACGGAAGGCGCGCGCGACTGCGGCGCTCTGGTCTGCATCGAGCCCGCTCCAATGCGGCATGAACTCGAACAATTTGTCGACGTCGGCGGGATTGGCGACATTGAGTTTGAAGTCGTGGGTGATCTCGGCAATCGCCGGATCGGAGAAGCCGGCGGCGATGAGCGCAGCGGCGAGGCGGCCGGGGTCGGCGAGCTCGGCGAGGCCCGTGCACGGCATCGGCGTGACCTTGTCGGGATAGAGCCGCCGGATGATCTGCGAGAGCAAGAGATGCACGGCGGCGCCATCGGCGCTTTTCCAGACCGCAATCGCCGCCGATCCGCCCGGTCGCGTCACACGCGCCATCTCGCAGAGGCCGGCGCGCCAGTCCGGAAACAGCATCACGCCGAACACCGACACTGCCGCGTCGAACGCGGCATCCGGCAGATCGAGCGCCTGGCCGTCCATCTGTCGCGCCTCGATATTCGCCACACCATGCGCCCGGACCCGCGCCACCATGCCGGCGGAGAAATCGATCGCGGTGACCTCGGCTCCGGTGCGGGCGGCGGCCAGCGCCGCGGCGCCCGTGCCGGTGGCGACGTCGATCACCCTGGATGACGGGTCGATCGGAAGCGTTGCGACCGCAGCGTCGGCGAACAATGTCGTGAACGGCTGCGACTGTGCCTCATAGGCGGCGACCATTTTGTCCCAATGCGCGGGATCGTTGTACGGCAGAGGTTTCGCCTGCTCACTTGACTGCATGAATCTGGTCCTCGAGACTTTGCTTGTGTTTGGCGAGCCGGCGCTTGAAATCCCTCGCGAGCGCTTCGAGCGTCACCGCGCCGAGCCGCTTCAGGAACAGCGCCTCGACCTCGCGAAACGTGTCTCCGAGCGCGTCGTTGACGGCCTGTTCGACCAGGCAGCCGGGATTTTCCGAGCGATGGCCCATCGCAACGATCGTCGGCGCGCCGACCGCGCGGTAGATGTTCGCGAGCGTGATGGCGGCGGGATCGCGCGCCAGGGTCCAGCCGCCGCCATGGCCCTTCTCCGAATGCACCAGACCCTGCTCGCGCAGCCCCGCCATCACACGGCGCACCACCACCGGGTTGGTGGCCATCGCCCGTGCAAGTTGCTCCGACGTCACCGGCTCGCCGGCCCCGATCATGTGGAGCAGGCCATGCAGGACGCTGGACAGGCGGCTATCGCGGATCATGTAACCGCATATGTTACATGATGCGGCAAACGTCAAGAGCGGCGATGGCGGGCGCATCATTGCTCGTGGTCGCCTCCCCTTGAAAAGGGGAGGTCGCTTTGCTCGCCAGAGCAAAGCGGGTGGGGATCAGCTCTATCGGCGGGCACCGGTGCACGTGGCCGGACCCCTATCCCGACCTTCCCCCTTTCAGGGGGAAGGAGAAGAGGTCGGGGCGCGGACCCGGATCATGATCGTTCAATCGGAACTTCGCGTGCCGGATTTCTCGCCGCCGCCCGTTTAATCCGCATCGGGGACTTTGGCAGGGGCGGTATCGTGGGCAGCGTGGCGGTGGATCGGATGTTGCGGGATGCGGTGGCGCATTACTGCGCGGGCCGCGCGGCGGAGGCCGGCACGCTGTGCGGCGACATCCTCACCGCCCATCCCGACCATGTTCCGACGCTGCATCTGTCCGCCGTCATCGCCTTCGTGACCGATCGTGCTGCGGAAGGCGCGCTGCTGCTCAACCGGGTGTTCAATCTCGATCCGGATCATGCGCCGGCCTTCGCCACGCTCGGCGATGCGCTCGCCGTGAAGGGCGAGCACGAAGGCGCGGCGGCGGCGTTCGAGCGCGGCGCGACGCTGCGGCCGCAGGACGCCGGCCTGCGCATCAAGCTCGGCGTCGCATTGTGCGATCTGTCGCGTTTCGACGAGGCCGAGGCCGCGTTCCGCCGCGCGATCGCGCTCGATGGCGGCCTGACGCGGGCGCGATTCAACCTCGCCGTCGCGCTGGCCGGGCAGCAGCGGCCGGTCGAGGCGGAACAGGCCTATCGCGAGGTGATCGCGCGCGATCCGGTCTACCGCGGCGTTTGGCTCAACCTCGGCAATGTGCTGACCGATCAGAAGAGGCACGAGGCGGCCGCCACGGCCTATCGCCGCGGACTTGCCGCGGATCCCGACAATGTCGGGCTGCATTGCGGCCTTGGCGCGGCGCTCTATCGCCAGGGCTTTCTGGAGGACGCAATCCTGCACTACCGCCGCGCGATCGCGCTCGATCCCGGCAACATCGCGCCGCAGCGCCTGCTGGCGATGGTGCTGCACGAGGCGGGCGAGCGCGAGGAGGCTGTCCGCATCTATCGCCAGGTCTCGGCGCGCGACCCGTCCGATCACGTCATCCTCAACAATCTCGGCGCCTGCCTGTTCGAGCTCGGACAGGTCGACGACGCCATCGCCTGCGCCGAGCTCGCGCTGGCGATGAAGCCGGACTACGCCGCCGCGCACACCAATCTCGGGATCATCTTCGAGGCGCAGAACCTGGTCGAGGCCGCGGTCGCCGCGCATCGGCGCGCCATCGAGCTCGAGCCGCTCTATGCCAAGGGCCACGCCAACCTCGCGGTCGCGCTGCGCAATGCCGGCGAGATCGATGCGGCGCTGGTGGCCTCGCGCCGGGCGATTGCGCTCGATCCCGAGCAGCCGCTGGCGCACTACAATCACGCGCATTTCCTGCTGATGAACGGCGAGTTCGAGGAGGGCTTTGAGGAGTATCGGTGGCGCCGCAAGACCAAGATGCTCAGCGACGGCGATCCCGTGTTCGACGAGCCGGAATGGCAGGGCGAGCCGCTTGCCGGACGCACGCTGCTGCTGTTTGCCGAATATGGACTCGGCGACGCCATCAATTTCGTCCGCTACGTGCCGATGCTGGCGGGCAGAGGCGGCCGGATCATTCTGCAGGTGCAGCCGGCGCTGGTCGCGCTGCTGCGGCCGATGCTGCCCGATGTCGCGGTGTTCGCGCGCGGCGAGCCGCTGCCGCCGTTCGATCTGCAACTGCCGCTGCTGAGCTTGCCGCGGATCTTCCGCACCACCGTCGAGACCATTCCCGCAGCGACATCTTATCTGCGGGCAGATGCCGGCAAGCTCGCGCGCTGGCGCGAGGCGCTCGCCGGCGTGACCGCGCTGAAGGTCGGCGTGGTCTGGGCCGGCAATCCCAGGCACAACGGCGACCGCCAGCGCTCGCTGCCGGCGGACGCCGTGCTGCCGCGGCTGGTCACATCAGGCGTGCAGATCTACAGCCTGCAGAAGGAGCCGCGGCCGGACGATGATCCGGTGCTGCGGGGCCTCGGCGCAGGTATCATCGACCTCGCGCCGACGCTCGGCGATTTCGCCGACACCGCGGCAGCCTGCTGCGCGCTCGATCTCGTCATCGCCGTCGACACCTCGGTGGCGCATCTCGCCGGCGCGCTTGGCCGCCCGGTCTGGATGTTGTGTCCCTATGCGCTCGACTGGCGCTGGCTGCGCGACCGCTCCGACACGCCGTGGTATCCGACCATGCGACTGTTCCGCCAGGACAAGCCGCAGGCCTGGGACCGCGTGCTCGCGCGCGTGTCGGAAGAGCTTGCCCGCGTTGTTGCTGGCGAGCGGGAGTTGCTGCTGCCGGCTGCTCTTGCGGGTTGATCGGCGATCACCCGGCACTCATCCCCTGCGCGCCGCCGAGCAGCTTGGCGTTGAGCCGGCCGCCGTCGAACAGCATTTCGTTCACCGCGCCGTCGACGTCGGAGGAGGTGACCTCGCGGCCACCGTCCCTGACGATGCTGGCCTGGGCGAGACGGCGCATCAGCTCCTTGATGAAGGCTGCGCTGACGCCTTCGGTGCGTCGCACGGCGTCGTCGATGACGGGCTGCTCCAGCGGCAGGCCCTTGCCGTAGAGCCGGATCAGCTTGCCGCGCCCGGTCTCGTCGGGCAGCGGCACCTCGATCGCCTGGTCGATGCGGCCGGGCCGGCCGGCCAGCGCGCTCTCCAACTCTTCGGGACGGTTGGAGGTCAGCACGAACAGGATGTCGCAATCCTCCTTCAGGCCGTCCATCTCGTTGAGCAGCTTGTTGAGCAGTGATTCCTCGCACGGTCCGCCCATGTCCTCGCGGTCGCGTGCGATCAGATCGACGTCCTCGATCACGACCATGGTGGGCTGCAGCAGCCGCGCGAGGTTCATATAGGCGCCGAGCAGCCCGACCTGCTCGGCGGTGATGATCAGCGTGGTGTGATCCGGCAGGTTGGTGGCGAGATAGCGAATGGTGTGGGTCTTGCCGGTGCCGGGCGGGCCGTAGAGCAGGATGCCCTTGCGGGTCGACTGGCCGAGCTCGCGCAGCAGATCGCGGCTTTCGACAAAGCCGAGCACGTTGCGATCGAGCAGCCGCAGCGTCCGGTCCGGCAGGATCACGTCATCGCGAGCGACCGTCGGCAGGCGATGCACGGTCAAGCCACGCGAACGTCCGCGATAATTGGCGCCATCCTCCAGTGACAGGATCTTGCCGCGATAGGATCGCGCCGCATGTACGGCGGCTTCTAGTTCGGCGAAAGTGCGCTGCACGAAAGCATTGCCGGTCGCCCCGGCGGGCAACGCAAGCTCGATTCGCAGCGACGGCTCGTGATTATATTCGCGATGGAACGTCAGCAGCACGGCGTAGCGCAGTTCGCCGGTTCGGCACAGCCATAGTCCATTGGCGAGGCATTTCACCGGCTCGGCCTCGCCGATATCGACGTCGCGATATTGCGGCGGCGCGATCGCCGGTGCATTCCGGCCAGCCTTCATCAGCGCCGCGAAGTCCAGCGTCTCGTAGCGATATTCTTCATGGATGCCGAAGAAGTGGATCGGATCGGTGAACAGCTTGTCGATCGCGACCTGAACGTCGGCGCGCATGTGGCCCGGAAACTGTCGCGCCCGTGTCACGATCAGGTTGCGTGGCACGCCGGCGAAATGCCAGTCGAGCGCAACGTAAGCGGACCGAAACGTCTCGCCCGGCAATTCTTCCGAGCTGCGGCGTGCAGCGAGCAGGCAGTCGCTGCACAGCGACGCAGTCGTACCGGAGATCAGAATCTCCATCACGGCCCTCGGGGCTTCGCAGAGATCGCACGGGCGGCTGGCGTCGGCGGACTCGGTGGTGATCATCAACGGCTGGCCGTTGGAGCGGATCAGCCACTTCGCCGAGTTGAAGATTGCCCGTGCCACCGGTCCCGGATAGGGACCGCACGGAATGGCGCCCTTGGCCTCGATCAAGGCAGCGGAGGCGATGGCTTCCTGCTCGGATTTCCCGAACACCGTACACAACAAATTCTGCACGAATTCCAGCGGGGTCTCATCGTCGTCGTGAATGAAGAGCCGCACCGGACCGTCGTCACTAAACACGTCGTGCATGAAACCCTCGAAACGCAATTGGGAACAAAAAGAACAAAATAAGAACATCACGGTGGCTCCCGCGCGTCAAGCGAAAGATTCTGCCGCTTCATCCCTGACGTGTAGCGGGCCGATCGGCCGGGAACGCGCACTGGAAGTGTAAACGCGGCTCAACGCCTGTGACGATTGTGTTGCGGCAAATGCCAAGAGATGGCCGTCACAGCGGCAAACTTCCGACACACCATCGGGGCGAAAAGGAGTATCCGACATGGCGCGAGCGCGAGAGCAGATTCCTCCCAAGGGTTTGCGGTCGCGCAGTTATTTTATGAGGCCCTCGTGTCGCACAAACTTCGCCTTGCGCTGCTTCTCGTCTTCACTTTGTTCGTCTCTCCCGCGCTTGCGCAGCCGGCCGCCAAGCCGGCGCCGCCGCAACCCGCTACCGGCGACGCGCTGACGCCTGAGCAGGCGAAACGTGCGCTCGACACGCTGCAGGACGACAAGAAGCGCGGCGAGATCATCAACACCCTGCGCGCCATCGCCAATGCCTCGCCGCAGGCGGCGGCGCAGCCGGCGCCTGCGCCCGAGCAGCATTCGCCGATCCCGCTCACCGCCGACAGCCTCGGCGCACAGCTGTTGCTGATGGTGTCGGAACAGGTCGGCGAGATGTCGCGCGAGGTCACCGACGTGGCGCGGACGCTCACGCACTTCCCGGCGTTCTATTACTGGATCATGCGGACCGCGAACGATCCCGCGGCCTACAACCTCCTGATCGAGATCGCCTGGAAGCTGGCGCTGGTGTTCGGCTGCGCGCTCGCCGCCGAATGGGTGGTGTTCCGCCTGATCAAGCGGCCGGTCGCGTTCCTGGAAGCGCGGCTGCCGCAGACCGCGCGCGTGCCGGTGCAGACGCTCGCCAGCGTCGATCCGCCGTCGTCGGTTGCCGACGTCACGCCGGCGCCCGAGTTGCAGCGGCGCCGGCTCAGCCTGGCGCGGGCCTGGCAGTCGCTGGTCCGGCTGCCCTTCGTGCTCGGCCGCCTGCTGCTCGAATTGCTGCCGGTTGTCGTGTTCGGCGGCATCGCCACCGCGCTGCTCGGCACCGAGATCGGCGATCAGTCGACCACGCGGCTCGTGATCCTTGCCGTCGTCAACGCCTATGTGTTCTCGCGCGTCCTGATCTGCGCGGTGCGCGCGCTGGCGGGGCCATTCGGCCTGTTCCCGGTGCGCGCCGAGACGGCCGCCTATATCGAGATCTGGGCGCGCCGCATCGTCGGCGTCGGCGTCTCCGGCATCGCCTTTGCCAATGTGGCGCTGCTGCTCGGCCTGCACCGCGCAGGTTACGCCGCGCTGCTGCGCATGGTGATGCTGGTCGTGCATCTGTTCGTTGTCGTCATCATCCTGCAGTGCCGCCGGCAGGTCGCCGACGTCATCCGCGCCCCGGCCGATCGCATCGGGTTTGCGGCGCGGGCGCGCAACCGGCTCGCGGCGCTCTGGCATGTGCTGGCCATCGCGCTCGATCTCGCGCTGTGGGCGGTTTGGGCGCTCAACATCCGCAACGGCTATTCGCTGCTGCTGCAATATTTCGTCGGCACCATCGCGGTGCTCTTGGTCACCCGCCTCGTCACCATGGTGGTGCTGAGCCTGATCGATCGCGGCTTCCGCATCAGCCCGGAGCTGATCCAGCGCTTTCCGGGCCTCGAGACCCGTGCCAACCGCTATCTGCCGCTGCTGCGCAGGATCGTGTCCGGCGTGATCGCCTTCATCGGCTTCGTCGCCGTGCTCGAAGTCTGGGGCGTCGACGCCATCGTCTGGTTCTATGGCGGCCAGATCGGCAGCAGGCTGATCTCCGCCGTGGTGACGATCGGCCTTGCCGTGCTGGCCGCGGCCGTGATCTGGGAAGTCGCCAATGCGCTGATGGACCGGCAGATCGACACCCTGTCGCGCGAGGGCCATTATGCCCGCGCCGCGCGTTTGCGCACCTTCCAGCCGATGCTGCGCACGGCGCTGCTCTGCCTGATCGCCACGGTGGTCGGCCTCACGGCGCTCAGCGAGATCGGCGTCAATGTGGCGCCGCTGCTCGCGGGTGCCGGTATCGTCGGCATCGCGATCGGCTTCGGTTCGCAAAAGCTGGTGCAGGATCTCATCACCGGCCTGTTCCTGCTGCTGGAAAACACGGTCCAGGTCGGTGACAATGTCAGCGTCTCCGGGCTCTCGGGCGTGGTCGAGAACGTCTCGATCCGCACCATTCGCCTGCGCGCCGGCGACGGCGCAGTCCATATCGTGCCCTTCAGCGCGGTCACGACCATCACCAATGCCAGCCGCGGCGCCGGCAACGCCTCCGTCAGCGTCAACATCGCCTACAGGGAGGACACCGACCGTGCCGGCCAGATCCTCAAGGACATCGTCGACGAGATGCGCCAGGAGACGGCGTATCGCGCACTGATTCGCAGCGACCTCGAACTGTGGGGCGTCGACAAGGTCGACGGTGCGATGGTGTCGATCGTCGGCCAGATCCGCTGCACCGAGGCCGGGCGCTGGCCGGTCCAGCGCGAATTCAACCGGCGCATGAAGCTGCGCTTCCAGGAGGAGGGCATCGAGATCGCCTCGATGGGCCAGACCATCCTGATGCAGCTTCCTCCACCCTCCGAGCCCGACACCAACGCCCAGCCGCGCCGCGCGGCGGGGTAATCTGTGCGCTTCACCTCGCCCCGCTTGCGGGGAGAGGTCGAATTCGAGCAAAGCTCGAGTTCGGGTGAGGGGATTCTCCGCGAGAGTATCTGCTTCCGTGTGTGCGGAGGCCGCCCGAGTAAACAGCGGGAATGCTTGCCGGCGCGTCTCACCGTTGCGACACGTCTCGCGACGATGAGACGTCGTCAGCCTTCTCGCACCCGCCGATCGGCCGCAGCCGGCCGAAATTCGGCCGTTCCCACCCATCCCTGCGACTTCCTCCGCTGGCACAGCGCTTGCTGATCGTCATGCAATGCGCGGCAAGACGCATTGCATGACCGAACCCAACGCGAAGGAAGGAAACGCACATGGAGCTTGGCTATTTCACCATGCCCTCTCACCCGCCGGAGTGCGGATTGAAGGAGGGCCACGACTGGGACCTGAAGACGCTGCGCTGGCTCGACGAGCTCGGCTATCAGGAAGCCTGGATCGGCGAGCATCACACCGCGCCCTGGGAACCCAATCCCACGCCGGACCTGCTGATCGCGCAGGCGCTGATGCAGACCAAAAAACTTCGCATCGGACCGGGCGGCTTCCTGCTGCCCTATCATCATCCCGCCGAGCTCGCGAACCGCGTTGCGATGCTCGACCATCTCTCCGAGGGCCGGCTCAATTTCGGCGTCGCCGCATCCGGCCTGCCGAGCGACTGGGCGATGTTCAACGTCGACGGCATGAGCGGGCAGAACCGCGACATGACCCGCGAGGCGCTGGAGATCATCCTGAAGATGTGGAGCGATCCCGCGCCCTGGACCTACAAAGGCAAGTTCTGGACGGTCTCCAAGCCGGACACGATGTTCGATTTCCTCAAGCCGCACATCAAGCCGCTGCAGGCGCCGCATCCGCCGATCGGCGTCGCTGGCCTGTCGAAGAACTCGGACACGCTGAAGCTTGCGGGCGAGCGCGGCTTCATCCCGATGAGCCTCAACCTCAACCCGGCCTATGTCGGCAGCCACTGGGACTCGGTCGAGATCGGGGCCGCCAAGACCGGGCGCAAGCCGAACCGGCAGGACTGGCGGCTGGTGCGCGAGGTGTTCGTTGCCGACACCGATGAAGAGGCATGGAAGCTCTCGACCGGCGACATGATGGGCCGGATGATGGGTGAGTACTTCCTGCCGCTGCTCGGCCATTTCGGCTTCAAGGACTATCTGAAGCACGCGCCCGACGTGCCCGACAGCGACGTCACGGTCGAGTATTGCGCCAAGCGGAACTGGATCGTCGGCTCGCCCGCGACGGTCGCCGAGAAGATCGAGAAGATCTACGACGAGGTCGGCGGCTTCGGCGTGCTCTGCGTGTTCGGCTTCGACTACAAGCACAAGCCGGAAGCCTGGCACCACTCGCTCTCGCTGCTCAAGAACGAGGTGATGCCGCGCCTCAAGCATCTCGGCGCCGAGTTCGAGAAGGCTGCATGACAGCTGCGCGGGGTGCGGGGCTTGCCTCGCACCCCGCCTCGCATATCTTGAACGGAGTGTTTTTTACCTAAGCATGATCCGGACCCGGAGGGCCGCGTTGGCGCAAAGTGCGAAGCGGCTTTTCGAGCAGGATCATGCTCAAACAGGGTTTGCGGCATGACGGTCGACGCACAGAGTTTCAAGCAGGCGATGCGCCAATGCGCCGGTGCCGTCGCTTTGGTGACGGTGGGCGCCGTGCACGGCAAGCGCACGGGCCTGACGGTGACCTCGGCCTGCTCGCTATCGGACACGCCACCCTCGCTGATCGTCTGCGTCAACCGCAACGCCAGCGCGCATCAGCGCATCCGCGAGGAGCGCCATTTCGTCATCAACTTCCTGAACGAGGACCACGCGCTGCTGGCACTGACTTTCTCCGGACAGAAGGGCGTCAACGGCGACGACCGTTTTGCGTTTGGACGCTGGACCACCGGCGCCACCGGCGCGCCGGTGCTGATGGACGCGGTCGCCGCGTTCGACTGCGTGCTGGCGCAGGAATTCGAGACCAGGACGCATTCGATCTTCGTGGGCGAGGTCCAGCACGTCCGCGCCGCGACCACGGTCGACCCGCTGATCTATCTGCGCTCTGGCTTCCAGAGCGTGCGCAACATCCACGATCCGGTCGAGCTCGGCGACCTAGATGCGCGCCGCGTCAGCTGGAACGAATTTTCCTGAAGCGTGCGGACATCTGCAAGGCGAACGGGTCCAGGCGCCCGATCTTCTCTCGATCGTTTGAGGGCTGTCGGGCTGCGTCGCCTTGGAGGCGCAATGCTGACGACCCGTCTTGCGCCGCGCTTGATGGCTTTGGCCCGGCCATGCGGGCCGGGCCAACGCCATGCGAGGCGTAGCTGTCCTTGCTGTGATCCTGCGGACGCTGCGCTGCTATGACCCCGGCGTTCTCACGACCAGTTTGATGTTCAGAAGATTGACCCCCTTGAACGGGTTCGGCGCGCTTTCGATCGTTCCTGTGCCCGTCGCATTCGCATAGGCGCCCGTGCCCGAGAGGATCGTATATTCGCCGTTTGACTTTCCGTCTTTGACCGCGCCGGTGTAGCGCGCCGTGATCGCGCCTTCTTCGAACGTGTAGGTGCTGTAACCGTAATAGGAGCCCGAGCCCTTCAGCATGTCTCCTGAATGGACGAACTCCTTCACCCCGATATGGCCATCACTGAAGACGGCGACACCAAAGAACTTGCCGGAAACGACCGTCTGCCCTTCGACGTTTGCTGCCTCGATGACCTTGACGTCGACAGGCTTGGTGACGAGCTTGAACTCGAGCACTTTCTCACCCGCTACGGCGGTCGACGCCGCAACGACGATTGCCACGCTGGAAACGAAAAAGGTGATAAAATTCCGCATAGACTCCTCCTGCGTTTGCTGAAATCAAATCAAGGAGTGCACAGCGGGCTATACGTCATGCCCAGCATTTGCGTTGCAGCACGAAAGAGAGCCCGCGGTGATATCCCGGCAGCGGCCGAAGCTTTCGGTACCCCAGCACGCTGGCTGGAACGCACGCATTAGTCTACGCGACGGTAGAAGGTTCAGCAAGCGTAGTCCGCCAGCGCATCAGACGACAGGTTCCGCGACATCAGAAAAGCCGTGGCGTGCTATAGTGTAGTTGCGTGCGAGCGATCGACCGAGGAGGTAGCGCCACTCACCAATCTTTCTCTTCGCTGCCGTGGTCGGCCGCGCGCGCGGCAACCATCGAAGTTACTGCGGATCGACGTACCCATGACGATTGCTGCGGGAAAATCCGGCAAGCACGTCTCAAGAAACCTCGTCACCGACAAGGAGTCTCACCATGAAGATTGTTGTGATCGGCGGTACCGGACTGATCGGCTCAAAGACCGTTGCCATCCTGCGCCAGCGCGGCCATGACGTCGTCGCGGCCTCGCCGAAGAACGGCATCAATGCGATCACCGGCGAGGGGCTGAAAGAGGCGCTGGCCGGCGCGGCGGTCGTGATCGACCTCGCCAATTCGCCGTCGTTCGAGAACAAGGCGGTGATGGAGTTCTTCGAGACCTCCGGCCGCAACCTGCTGGCGGCGGAGAAGCCGGCCGGCGTCAAGCACCATGTCGCGCTGTCGATCGTCGGCACCGACCGCACGCCCGAGAACGGCTACTTCCGCGCCAAGGTCGCACAGGAGAAGCTGATCGAAGCGTCCGGGATTGCCTACACCATCATCCGCGCGACGCAGTTCATGGAATTCGTCGGCGCGATCGCCGATGCGGGCGTGGTTGGCAACACCATCAGGCTCTCGCCCGGCCTGTTCCAGCCGATCGCGGCGGAGGACGTGTCCGCGCTCGTCGCCGATATCGCGCTCGAGCCGCCGCGCAACGGCATCGTCGAGATCGCAGGTCCGGACCGCGCGCCGTTCAACGAGATCGTGGCGCGCTACCTGAAGGCAAAAGGCGACCCGCGCGAGGTGGTGAAAGACCCTGAGGCGCTTTATTGGGGCGGCCGGGTCGAGCAGCACTCGCTGGTGCCGCTCGGCGAGGCGCGCCTCGGCGGCATCGATCTGAACGAATGGTTGCGCCGCGCGCGGCCGGCCGCCTGACGGTATCAGCTATTTGAGCCACACCAGTAGCGGAACGGGCGCGCGTCCTTCGCAGGACAGCGTGCCCTCGTAATTGCGCGTCTTGCGGGCGCTGTAGGTGCAGGGCGCGCCGTCCAGCACAAGCTCGGCCGTGACCTGCGAATCCGCGCCCGTGATTTGCAGCCTGATTTCTCCGGCGCGTTCGTCCGGCCCGTCCTGCGTGCAGATGCCCACATGCTTCATCTTGAGCGGTCCGGAGAACTGCCTCGGCGCGCCTGGCGCGCTTTCGGTGAGATGTCCGGTCAGCTCCCATTCGCCGAGCACGCCGGCCTGGCCGAGGATCTCCATCGCGCCAAGCGGCAGGGTATAGCAAAGCGATAGCGCAACGGCGCCGAGCAGCGCCGCTCCACCGTTGCGCCATGTCGCCCGTGGCATCACAGCTTGCTTCCGGTCGTCTGGCGCAATTCGATCAGCTCCGGCCGCGACAGGTCGGCATCCGCGGTAAGCCGGGCAATCTGATCAGCGCATTCCCGGATCTTGGCCTGATCGCCGGCTGCCTTGGCGCTCTTGATCATGCCGAGATAAGTCGCCAGCCGGTTGGGCTCCTTCTTGAGCACGGCTTCGTAGGCGGCGAGCGCCTCCCTGGCCATGCCGCGATCGAGCAGCATCGCCGCGTAGAGCTCGCGCGCCGGCGCCAGCGGTCCCGGCGTGACGGGATGCTTCTCGGTCTTGTCTTCCGCCTGCGCGGCGGCGTTCATCGCGCCGAGCGCCTCGTCGTATTTGCCTTCCGCGTACAGCACCCAGGCGCTGGCGATCTGCTGCTGGATGTCGACGATGTTGGACCAGTAAGCGTCCTTTGCGTCCTTCAGCTTGTCGCGCAGCTCGACCAGCTTGGCGACATCGGCCTTGGCGGCGGCGGGGTCACCGGAGCGCGCCGCGCCGACCGCGCGGGCGAAATAGGTGATGGCGTCCGCATAGGCGTATTTGGTCGGATGCACTTCAAGCGCGGCGGCTCCCTTCCAGTCGCCGCGTTCGAAGACATAGCGGGCCTGGCTTGCCGCCACCGCGAAGGGGCCTGCGAACCGGTCGAGCTTGAACTGAAGCTTGCCGAGCTCGTCGATCACCGCACGCGCCTCCTTGTCCTGGCCGAGCTGGAGATAGGCATAGACCAGATAGTCCATCGCGTGCGCCTGGTCCTGCTGTTCGCCGTCTTCCCTGGCGATGCGCGCGGATTCCTTGTTCGAGGCGATCGACTCCTTCCAGTAGCCGACGCGCGTGAAGATGTGCGACGGCATGTGCTGGGCATGCGGCGCGTGTTCGGCGATCTTGGCATAGCGCATCGCCGCGGGGAGGCCCTTCTCCGCGAGCGCCGGGTAGTCGTAGAGATGGATCAGATAGTGGGCGATGCCGGGGTGCTCGGGCTGGCGCTTGAAGATCGGTTCGAGCAGCGCCGCGCCCTTCAGCTGGTTGGCATAGGTCTTGTCGGCCGGGGATGCCGCGACGTTGAGCGTGATCGCATAGGCGATCTGCGCCTCGTCATCGTCGGCATAGTGCGTCGCGACCTGCTCTTCGGCCGCGAGGAAACGCTGCACGCGGGTGCGGTGATCGACCTTGTCGTAGTCGACATACATCGCCGCGATCGCATCGATGTATTCGCGCTCGCGCGGGGTGCCGGCATTCAGCGCCTGGCCTTTTTTCGCAGCCTCGAGGCCGAGCGGAAGGTTTTCCGGCGGCGGCGGGGCGTGCGGATTGTAGAGATAGCTGAGCGCGATCCCCCAATAGGCGATGGCGCATTGCGGGTCGGCCTCCAGCACCTCCTCGAAGGTGCGCCGCGACGCGCTGTACCAGAACGAATGCTGATACAGCATGGCGCGATCAAACAGCTCCTGCGCTTCAGGCTTGCAGGATGTCACAAAATGCACTTTGCCCAATCGTTGCTCAGTGGAATCCGAGGCGGCAGGCTGCGAAATGGTCGCGGCAATGAGGCCAACGACCACAGCGAGGGGAAACCGTGTCATGGGACCCGCTCCGTGGCGTTGAATGAAAGGTGTATGATAGCACCCTTCAGGTGCCGCCGGAACAGCAGGGGCGGTTCTGGTCTAGCTGTCCAGCGCGATCCCTAACGCCTTGATCTTCCGGTACAACGTCGCGCGGCTGAGCCCGAGCGCCTTGGCCGCGTCCGTCACTCTTCCGTCATTGGCGCGCAATGCATCGACGATCGCGGCGCGCTCGCTCGCGGTGTGATCGGCCTCCGCACCGCGTGCGCCGAACGGCGGCAGATCGAGATCGGCATCCGTGATGACACCGTCTTCCGCGGTGCAGCCGGCGAGCCGCAGCACGTGGCGGAGCTGGCGCATGTTGCCGGGGAACGGATAGGCCATCAGCTGCGCCCAGGCGTCGGTTGCGATGCGGCAATGCGGCGCTTCCTCGTCGGCGATCTGCGCGATGACGTCTCTGCGGTCGGCGCGCTCGCGCAGCGCCGGCAGCCGCACCTCGATGCCGCGCAGGCGGAAATAGAGATCGGCGCGGAAGGCGCCCTGCTCCGCCATGCGGCCGAGGTCGCGATGCGTGGCGCTGATCAGGTGGATGTCGACGGCGACAGGCTTGAGCGCGCCCAGCGGCCAGACCTCGCGGTTTTCCAGAACGCGCAACAGGCGCGTCTGCAAGCCGATCGGCATATCGCCGATCTCGTCGAGGAACAGCGTGCCGCCATCGGCCTGCACGATCAGGCCCTTCGAACCGTCGCGCCGGGCGCCGGTGAAGGCGCCGGCCTCGTAGCCGAACAGTTCGGCGTCGATCAGACTCTCCGGCATCGCCGCGCAATTCAGCGCAACATAGTTGTGACGCGCCCGGTTGCTGGCGGCGTGAATGGCGCGCGCGAACACGTCCTTGCCGACACCGGTCTCGCCATGCAGCAGGACCGGCAGGTCGAGATTGCCGACCGTCATCAGCCGCTTCACGCCCTTGATCAGGACGGGATCGCGGCCCGCCAGCCGGTGCAGGCCGGAAAACTGTCCGGCCGGCTTTTCGCGCGGCGGTTGGGACGGTGGACGCGGCGATCGCGCCCGCACCGGCGGCGCCAGATGGCCGCGTCCCCACGGCGTGCCGTCGGCGCGACGCAGCGCGACCTGCTCGTCCGCGGCACGCGTCGCGCGATCGTCCAGTTGAATGAGATGCGACAGGTCGATGCCGTCGTCGATCATCGCATCGGTCAGGCCGAACGCGGCGCGCGCCGTGCGGCAGGCGCCGACGACACGGCGGTCGTCGTCATAGGCCAGCATGCCGTGCCCGTCGCCGGGCAGCATCGCGATCCAGGAGGCACGGTAGCGCCGGCGGAAGAACGACTGCTCGATCCGTCGCGTCGCCTCCGTGGTGACGGCGAGCGCCAGTTCATGCGCGCTGCGGCCGAGGTCGCTGCGGCACGAGGTGATGTTGACGGCGCCGGCGAGCCGCCCGGCCTGGTCGAACAGCGGCGCCACGGCACAGGAGAACATGTGCCACTGCGCGCGAAAATGCTCATCGCGATGCACCAGGATCGGCTTCTCCTCCGCGAGCGCGGTCCCCAGCCCATTGGTGCCCTCGAAGGTCTCGGCGAAGTTCGAGCCGGTATAGATCTTCCAGTCCAGAAACATCCGCGCGTAGTCGCCGTCGGGCAACCTGCTCACCAGCATGGTGGCGTTGGGATCGGCGAGATTGACGCAGTAGCCGGAGTCGTGAAGCACCCGGGCGAGGTCTTCCAGTTCCGGGATCGCGACCTGGATCAAATCCTCCATCGGCTCGGCGGCGTGCCGGATTTCGGCTTCGGTCAGCGTCTGCGGCGGACCCTGGCGGGCCGGATCGAGCTTGTGACTGACCAGGCAGCGCCGCCAGGACGCGGCAATCCGCGTCTCGGTGTCGACGCCGGCCACCTGGTTGGCCGTCGACAAAACACGGGCGACGTGATTTGAGGCCGAAAGATTGGCCATCCAGAGGTCTCCACCCCTAATTTTCCGCGAAGTCTGGCAGTCCGCGGCCGAATGTCAATTGGCCGACGGGGTCGCGGGACGGCAACCTCCCCTTGAAAAGGGGAGGTCGCCTTGCTCGGTAGAGCAAAGCGGGTGGGGATCCGCTCTCTCCGCACAGAGCGTCGCCTGTGGTTGACCCCCATCCCGACCTTCCCCCTTTCAGGGGGAAGTAGAAGGCGGACCGCAGCCCGAGTGGAGCCAACGGGCTACGGGGATGACTTCACCTCGCCGGACGTGAGCAGCACGAACGAACGCCCCGCCGCCTTGTACGCGCTGTCGAACGCGAGCTGCGCGCCCGCCGGCTCTTCCGGCGCGTTGGTGTCGAGCAGCAGCGACCAATGCGCGCCGGCTGAGGTCGGCGGCAGCTTGAAGTCGACCTCGCCCTGATAGCTGTTGAGGATGACCAGCACGGTGTCGTCCTCGCCCTCACGCGCGATCGCGGTCTTGCGGGCGCGGCCGTCGAGCACGACGCCGAAGCATTTGATCCAGCCGGTGCTCCAGTCGGTTTGCGTCATCTCGGCGCCTGTCGTGCCGATCCAGACCACGTCGCGGATCTCGAGCTGCGGATCGCGATCGCCGGAGAGGAAGCGGCTGCGACGCAGGATCGGGTAGTCGCGCCGCAGCTTGATCATCCGCTTGGTGAAAGCGAGCAGCTTCCCGGCGTCGTCGGAAAAATTCCAGTCGAACCAGGAGATGTTGTTGTCCTGGCAGTACGCATTGTTGTTGCCGCGCTGGGTGCGGCCGAACTCGTCGCCGCCGAGCAGCATCGGCGTGCCCTGCGAGGCCAGCAGCGTCGCCAGCATGTTGCGCTTCTGCCGTTCGCGCAAAGTGCGGATATCCGGATTGTCGGTCGGGCCCTCGGCGCCGCAATTCCAGGAGTGGTTGTCCGACGAGCCGTCATTGTTGTGCTCGCCGTTGGCCTCGTTGTGCTTGTTGTTGTAGCTCGCCCAATCGTTCAGCGTGAACCCGTCATGCGCGGTGATGAAGTTGACGCTGGCCCAGGTGCGGCGTCCCTCGCGGTTGAACACGTCGTGCGAGCCGAGCAGCCGCGGCGCCAGGCTGCCTGGTGCCGCCTCGCCCCGCCAGAAATCGCGCACAACGTTGCGGTATTTGTCGTTCCACTCCGCCCAACCGGGCGGAAACCGACCGACCTGATAGCCACCGGGTCCGATATCCCAGGGCTCTGCGATCAGCTTGACGGTCGCGAGCAACGGGTCCTGGTTCATCGCCTTGAGGAAGCCGGACTGCTCGTCGAAACCGTAGACTTCCCGCGCCAGGATGGTGCCGAGATCGAAGCGGAAGCCGTCGACATGCATGTGGCCGGCCCAGTAGCGCAGGCTGTCCATCACCATCTGGATCACCCGCGGATGTGACAGGTTCACCGTGTTCCCCGTGCCGGTGTCGTTGATGTAGTAGCGCTTCTTGTCCGGCAGCAGGCGGTAATAGCTGGCATTGTCGATGCCCTTGAACGACAGGGTCGGGCCGAGCTCGTTGCCTTCCGCGGTGTGATTGTAGACGACGTCGAGAATGACTTCGAGGCCGGCGCCATGCAGCCGCGACACCATCTCCTTGAATTCGCGCAGGCTGTTCGGCACGTCGGCGGCGTAGCGCGGATCCGGCGCGAAGAAGCCGATGGTGTTGTAGCCCCAGTAATTGGTGAGGTGCTTGTCCAGCAGGTTGCTGTCGTTGATGAAAGAATGCACCGGCAGCAGCTCGACCGAGGTGATGCCGAGCGCCTTCAGATGATCGATCGCGGCGTTCGAGCCGAAGCCGGCATAAGTGCCGCGCAAATGTTCGTTGACGCCCGGGTGCTGTTTGGTGAACCCCTTGACGTGGGTCTCGTAGACCACGGTCTCGTCCCAGTGCACGTCCTGCCGCTGCGCTTCCTGGACCCAGTCGAAATTGGGATCGACCACCACGCATTTCGGCATGAACGGCGCGCTGTCGCGCTCGTCGAAGGTGAGGTCGTCGCCGCTCTCCATCTTGTAGCCGAACACCGCCGGATTCCACGTTAGGCTGCCGGCATGGGCGCAGGCGTAGGGATCGAGTAGCAGCTTGTTCGGATTGAAGCGGTGGCCGCCGTCCGGCTGGTAGGGACCGTAGACGCGATAGCCGTAGAACGTCCCCGGCTGCACGCCATTGATGAAGCCGTGAAACACCTGGTCGGTGTATTCGGGCAGCTCGAAGCGATGCGTCTCGCGCCCGCCGTCGAACAGGCACACCTCGACCTTGGTGGCGTTGGCGGAAAACACCGCGAAATTGGTGCCGTGACCACTCCAATGGGCGCCCAGCGGATAGGGCAGCCCTTCCTCGATGACGAAATCGGACATCGGTTCCCCAAGGCCCTTGTCAGGCCGCCAGATCAATCTGCAACAAACGCCGCCGTGCGGAAAACGTTGCATGGGTGATTTTAGGAGAGTTTGTCCCTGGCCTGTGTGACGGTTCAAACGCGGCGCCGCTCTCTCCGTTCGTCATTCGGGGCATACGAAGCGAATGTGTGACTCACAGAGCCCGCAACAATTTCACCGTCGTCCCGGCGAAGGCCGGGACCCATTACCACGAATGCGAATTGTTTGCGCGACGCCGGGGCCATAACCTGTTTTCGACAACGCATCCCCGTGGTTATGGTCCCGGCCCCCGTGCGCAATTGCGCACTACGCCGGGACGACAGCGGGGGGCTTGTTGAGTGCAATCCTCACATCAGCCGCATGCCCTTGAAGCTGGTATGCCCGTTCTTGCCGACGATGATGTGGTCGTGCACGGCGATGCCGAGCGGCTTGGCGATGTCGATGATCGCCTTCGTCATCTGGATGTCGGCCTGCGAGGGCGAGGGATCGCCTGAGGGGTGGTTATGCACCAGGATGACGGCGGTGGCGGAGAGTTCGAGCGCGCGCTTGATCACCTCGCGCGGATAGACCGGGGTGTGGTCGACCGTGCCGGTCTGCTGCACCTCGTCGGCGATCAGCTGGTTGCGCTTGTCGAGGAAGAGCAGGCGGAATTGCTCCTTGTCGGCAAACGCCATGCTGGAGCGGCAATACTCGATCACCTCGTTCCAGGACGACAGCGCGTTGTTGCGCCTGATCTCGCCCTTGGCGATCCGGCCGGCGGCGGCGGCGAGCAGCTTGAGCTGGTTGATCGAGGCATCCTTGACGCCCTCGACCTCGCGCAGCCGCGCCACCGGCGCGTGCACCACCTCGGCGAACGAGCCGAACTTCTTCAACAGCGCCTTGGCCAACGGCTTGGTGTCGCGGCGCGGGATCGCGGCGAACAGCGCCATTTCCAAGAGTTCATAGTCGGTCAGCGCGTCCGGTCCGGCCGCATAGAAGCGCTCGCGCAGCCGTTCGCGATGGCCGTGATAATGCGGCGTCTCGCTGGCTTCGTCGTCGCTGGTATCGTGCTTGGCGGGCATCGGCCACAACCATGCCGTGCTCGCGGCGATTTGCAAGAGCCGATGCAACTGCCCGGTTTGCCACGATGCTTCGGACGAATTACCGTCGGCTGCAACGGTTCGAGAGCAAGAGGGGGAGGGCGGCGTGACTTCATTCAAGGTGATTCGCGCGCGGGCCGAGAAGCGCAAGGGCGGGCCCAAGGCGCTGGAGAAACTGCTGCGGCCGCCGGCGGGCGCCAAGGCGCTGGCCAAGCTCGGCGACGACCGCGTGCTGGCCGAGATGACCAGGCGCGTGTTCTGCGCGGGCTTTGCCTGGAGCGTGATCGACGCCAAGTGGCCGGGCTTCGAGGAGGCGTTCCTCGGCTTTCAGCCCGCCAAGCTCGCCTTCAAGCCCGACGAATTCTGGGAGAAGCTCGTCAGCGACGCCAGCATCGTGCGCAACGGCGCCAAGATCATGTCGGTGCGCGACAACGCCGCCTTCGTGCAGGAGATCGCGAAGCAGCACGGCAGCTTCGGCAAATTCCTTGGCGCCTGGCCGTCGTCGGATGAGGTCGGACTGCTGGAGCTATTGGCGAAGCGCGGCAGCCGGCTCGGGGGCAACACCGGCCAGATGCTGCTGCGCTTCGTCGGCTGGGACGGTTTCGTGACGTCCAAGGACGTGGTGGTCTGCCTGCGCGATGCAGGTCTCGACATCGCCGAAGAGGTCAAGTCGAAGGGCGATCTCGCCAAGGTGCAGGCGCAGTTCAATGCCTGGGCCGAGGAGACCGGCCTGTCCTATCTGCATCTGTCGCGGATCTGCGCGATGTCGATCGGAGAGAACCACACGCCCGAGGAGATCATCGAGCGCACGCGGAGCGATTATTGACGAGGGCAGATTACACTTGGACCCACGGCTTCTCGCCGTGCCGCTCCGACAGCGTGAAGATCTCGACGCCCGTCGCGGTGACGCCGACGGAGTGCTCGAACTGCGCCGACAGCGAGCGGTCGCGGGTGACCGCGGTCCAGCCGTCGGAGAGGATCTTCACGTGCGGCTTGCCGAGATTGATCATCGGCTCGATGGTGAAGAACATGCCGGGCTTGAGCTGCACGCCCTCGCCGGGCCGGCCGACATGGATGATGTTCGGCTCGTCGTGGAACATGCGGCCCAGACCGTGGCCGCAGAAATCGCGCACCACGCTCATGCCCTGCGGCTCGACGAAGCTCTGGATGGCGTGGCCGATGTCGCCGGTGGTCGCGCCGGGCTTCACGGCGGCGATGCCGCGCATCATCGCTTCATAGGTGACCTCGATCAGCCGCTCGGCCTTGCGTGCGATCGGGCCGATCGCATACATCCGGCTGGAATCGCCATACCAGCCGTCGACGATGAAGGTGACGTCGATGTTGACGATGTCGCCTTCCTTCAGCGGACGGTCGCCCGGCATGCCGTGGCAGACCACGTGGTTGAGCGAGGTGCAGGTCGAGTAGCGATAGCCGCGATACATCAGCGTCGCCGGATAGGCGCCATGGCTGAAGGCGAAGTCGCGGACGAATTCGTCGATTCTGGAGGTCGGCACGCCCGGCCCGACGATGTCGGTGAGCTCGTCGAGGCATTTTGCCACCAGCGCGCCTGCCTTGCGCATGCCGGCAAAGGCGCTCGGCCCATGCAGCTTGATCTGTCCGGTCTTGCGCAGGGAGGTATCGGTGGCTTCGACGTAGCTCATGGGCGGGCTGTTTCTGCGGGCAAGGGGCTGATTTCAGGCCCTAATTTAATGATCGGCGCGCCCGGCGCAAGCCAAGCTTGGGCATGGGGACATGCCCAAACGGCTTGATTTTCAGGCCATATCCGGAACAGCGGCCACCGCTGCTGCGAAAAGACCGTGCGCAGGCGCTAATTGGAGACCTCGACCACGCTCTCGACCGGCAGGGCGCCGCCGCGGATGCGGATTTCGCGGACGGGGTAGGGAACCCGGATGCCCTCGCGCTTGAAAGCGTCCCACAGCTCCAGCATCACGTCGCTCCTGACCTTGTCCATGCCGTCGGGGTCGGCGATCCAGAAGGTCAGCGAGAACTTCATGCCGGCTTCCGCGAACTCGGTCAGGATGCAGGTCGGGGTCCGGCCCTTGGTGGCGCGCGGATGGGCCGCCGCGGTCGTGATCGCGAGCTTGCAGACCTGCCGCGGGTCGGCATCGTAATTGGTGCCGAAGGCGATCTTCACCAGCGTGTTCTTGTCGGTATAAGTCCAGTTGACGACCTTCTGCGTCACCAGATCCTCGTTCGGCACCAGGAATTCGCGGCCGTCGCCGGCGGCGACGGAAATATAGCGCGTCTTCATCGCGCTGATGCGACCGGTATTGTCGCCGATGGTGACGAGATCGCCGGGCTTCACCGACTTGTCGGCGAGCAGGATGATGCCCGAGATGAAATTGGCCACGATCTTCTGCAGGCCGATACCGATGCCGACGCCGACCGCGCCGGAGAACACCGCGAGCGCCGACAGGTCGATCCCGACGGCGCCGAGCGCGATCACGATCGCGACGGTGAGTAACCCGATACGGATGATCTTGACCAGCAGCACCTGCACCGACGGCGTCAGATCGGTGGTCGCGTTGATCCGGCTCTCGGCAAAATTGCTCGCGATGTTGGTCAGCCACAGCGCCACGATCAGGAGCGCGCCGGCCTTGATCAGCAGCAGCGGGGAAAGCCGCAGGCCGCCGACCACGACCGCATACGCATCCAGCGTGTCGGCCGCCCAATCGAGTTGGCCGATGATGCTGAGCGCGGCGACCAGCCATGCCGCGATCGAGACTGTTTTCACGATGAAGGCGTTGTCGATCACCGAGGTGACGAGGCGGATCACCAGCCAGGCCAGCGCCAGCTTGGCGGAGACCGCGATCAGATAGCTGCGGCTCGGCCAGGTCGCGTGGTACATCACCACGCGCGAGATGATCACCAGGACCGCGAACACGGCGGTAGAAGCGCTCTTCACCATCACGCGGGCGAAGTGCCGGAGCGGCAGCGGCCAGCGCATCGCCAGCGACGACATGTCGACCCGCGCATGAATGGCGGTGTCGGCGGCGTAGGCGAGGCCCGCGGCGGCGAGGATGATGCCGAATTGCAGATAGAACCAGGGCGAGGCGACCTCGGCGCCGACCGAGCGCGCCGCCATTTGGATCGATTCGAGGACGTCCTTCCAGTTCATGTCCATCGGCAAAATCTCAACTCGAAGCGCGGGTCAGCCAAATGTGATTCGAAAGCCCAGCGAGAATCCCACAAAGGCGCGCACGCGACCATCGATACAACACAGTGTCGGGGCGACCTAGGGCTGATGAGACCGGGCACATTGCCGCTTATGTCAGAAATCGGTTGGCGTCCCAGTGTGGCGACGATAAGGATGCAATTGCAAGTATTTGAGACCTCCGAAGGCGCATGGCATCCCTCGACTCCGTCAGTATAGCGATCCTGCTCGGTGCGGTGCTGGTCATGGCCGGCATCCTCTCGAGCCTGCTCGCGCTGCGCTTCGGCGCGCCCTTGCTGCTCGTCTTCCTTGCGATCGGCATGCTCGCCGGCGATTCCGGCCCTGGCCAGGTCCAGTTCGACGACGTCCGCACCACCTATCTGGTCGGCTCCGTCGCGCTCGCCCTGATTCTGTTCGACGGCGGCCTGCGGACGCGCTTTGCCAGCATTCGCACTGTGCTGGCCCCGTCCGTGATGCTCGCGACCGTCGGCGTGCTGCTGACCGCGCTTGTCACGGCGCCGTTCGCGAAATACGCGCTCGATCTCAACTGGTCGGAATCGCTGCTGGTCGGCGCCGTGGTGGCCTCGACCGATGCGGCCGCGGTGTTCCTGCTGGTGCACACCCAGGGCCTGCGCCTGCGCCCGCGCGTCGGCGCGACGCTGGAGGCGGAGTCCGGCACCAACGATCCGTTCGCGATCTTTCTCACGCTCATGCTGGTCGAGTTCATCTCGATCGGCCAGAGCTCGGCCACGCACATCGCGCTGGAGTTCATTCAGGAGGCGGTCCTGGGTGCCATCGTCGGTGTCATCGGCGGGCGCCTGGTCGTGATCGCGCTCAACAAGGTGGCGCTGCCGCAGGGCCTGCATGCCCCGTTCGTGGCCACAGCTGCGCTCGTGATCTTCGGCGGCTCGCAGATCCTGCACGCCTCCGGCTTCCTCGCGGTCTACCTCGCCGGCATCATCATCGGCAACCGGCCGACGCGCGCGCATAATTCGGTGGTGACCTTCCTCGACGCCGCGACCTGGCTGGCGCAGATCGTGATGTTCGTGCTGCTCGGCCTCTTGGTCTCACCGCATCGCCTGCTCTCCAGCGCCGGCGGCGCCGTGCTGGTGGCGCTCGTGCTGATGCTGGTGGCGCGGCCGCTCGCGGTGTTCGTGTGCCTTGCCCCGTTCCGCTTCAACTGGCGCGAGAAGATCTTCATCGCCTGGACCGGCCTGCGCGGCGCGGTCGCGATCTTCCTGGCCTCGATCCCGATGCTGGTCGGGCTCTCCAAGGCCTATCTCTATTTCGACGTCGCCTTCGTCGTCGTCATCATCTCGCTGTTGCTGCAGGGCTGGACGCTGGCGCCCGCCGCACGCAAGCTGCACGTGGCGCTGCCGCGCGCCGAGCGCGGCCCGCGGCGCGTCGAACTGGATCTGCCCGGCCAGCTCGAGCAGCAGTTGGTTGGTTATCCTGTGCGGCCCAAGAGCCTGTACTTCCGCCGCGGCCTGATCCCGTCCTGGGCCAAGCCGACGCTGGTGATCCGCAACGAGAACATCCTGACGCCGGTGGAAGCCGATCCGATCGCGCCCGGCGACTACATCTATCTGCTGGCCCCGCCGGAAAAGGCCGAGTCGCTCGACCGCTTCTTCGTCGACATGCAGCCGAGCACGGCGCCCGATCCGCATCTGCTCGGCGACTTCATGGTCTCCGGCGACCACACGCTCGCCGAGCTCGCCGAGATCTACGGCGTCAAGGTCGGTGAAGACGAAGGCAAGCTGACCTTGGCGGACTATTTCGACGTCCATCTCGACCGCGCGCCGAAGGAGGGCGCCGAACTGGCGCTCGGCGAGATCGTGCTGGTGGCGCGCAGCATCAGCGGCGGCCGCGTCAACGTCGTCGGCCTGCGCCTGCCGGAGGAAGAGGAGAAGGTCGCGCCGCAAACGCGGATGCAGATCGTCAAGCGCAAGCTCGCCGATATCTGGGCGTCGGTGGCGGGTGTCTGAGCCGCGCCGTTAGGTCTTGCGCAGGAAGTTCGAATCCGGTGCGAACTTCCTGATCATGTCGGACAGCCCGTCGTCGGCCGGTGGACCGGATGGGCCCTTGGACGCCGCGTCCGGCTTGGCCTCGCCCTTGATTTTCTGACCGGAAATCTCGGCCAGCGCCGCGAGCAGCGTCTCGTCGAGATTATCGGCCGCTGTCTTCGCAGGTGGTGTCGTCGCAGCTGGCGTCTTGGCGGGCGCAGCGGGAGCCGGCGGAGGCGGCGTCGGTGGGGCGGCGGGCCCGACCGCGCGGATTTCGGGCTCGGGCCTTGCCGGCGGTGCTGACTCCGGTGCCGGCTTGGACGCATCCTTGGATGCATCCTTAGGGGTGTCCTTGGGGGCGTCCGCGCGCCGGGCGGCGGCCTCGCCGACGGCGGCGATCAACGATGCTTCGAGGTCGGCGGGCGTGTCGGCCGGCATGGGCGGCGGTGTAGCCGGCATCGGCGGCGGTGTGACCGGCACCGGCGGTGGCCCGGCGGGCTTCGCGTCCCGGGTGGCGCGACCGAACTGCGGTTCCCGCTGGCTCGCCGCCTGCGGCCGGCCGTCGGTGGCCTTGCCCGGCTTGAAGAGACCGGCGCGTTCGGCGGCCATCTTGGCGGAAGCCTCCTCGACCGTGGCGAGCAGGGACGCTTCGAGCGCGTTTGCGCGATTGCTTGGCGAAGTCGCGGGCTTGGCGGCAGGGATGGTCACCTGCTTCGGCTGCGGCGGGGTCGGAAGCGGCGGTGGCCGCGATGCTTCGACTGGTGCGGGCGGCGGCGGGCTCGGCTGACCGTCCCGGGCGCGCGCGATGATGCCGTCGACGATCGCCCCCAGGCGGCCCTTGTCGGGGGCGGCCAAATAGCTCACCGCCAGTTCGTCGACATATTGCGGGCCGTAATCGGCGAGCACATTGGCGATCTGGGCGAGATCAGGATCGCTCTCGACCAGCCGGCGCCAGGCCTCCCCGTCGTAAGTCTCCCGGTCGTAGGCTGCGTCGCCCTTCTGGTCGGGCCAGGCCACCCGGCGCGGCTGACGCTGCCCGGTATCCTGGCCTGCGATCGGGTCGCGGGTCGGCGGTTGCAGCCCGTCGCTGAGGCGCGGCGGGGTAAATCCCGAGGCGCCAGCCGGCACGGCAGCATCGGCCGGACGCCGGCGCCGCTCGTCGACCTGCAGCGCGATCAGGCCGACGCCCATCAGCAGGAAGCCGAGCGCGGCCCACGAAATCGTGGCGCACAGCAGCCCGCCGATCAGCAGCAACACCCAGCCAGTCAGTCGCACAAATTCACCTTTCCCCATGCCCGATCGGACGTCCCGACGCGGGCCTAGCAGACAAGATAGGCTATCTTATGCCGACTTTCGGAAAAACGGCCAGCTACCCGCCCGCCGTCAGCACCTTGACACCGCCGAACGCGGTCACCTGGCCGCGGCGCAGCAATACGATCTGCGTCGCGAGCTGGCGCAGCTCGGCGGCGTCGTGGCTGACATAGACCATCGGCACGTTGGCTTCATCCCGCAGCCGCACCAGATAAGGCAGGATCTCGAGCTTGCGGCCCTCGTCGAGCGCGCCCAGCGGCTCGTCGAGCAGCAGCAACCGCGGCTTCGAGAGCAGCGCGCGTCCGAGCGCGACGCGCTGGCGCTCGCCGCCCGAGAGCTTTCCGGGACGGCGATCGAGCAGGGCGCCGATGTCGAGCAGGTCGACGATGCGCCGGTGTTGGGCGAGATCTTCGGTGAGGCCGTTCATGCGGCGGCCGTAGTCGAGGTTCTGGCGGACATCGAGATGCGGAAACAGCCGCGCGTCCTGGAACACATAGCCGATGCGGCGGCGCCAGGTCGGGACATGGATGCCGGCCGCGGTGTCGTCGACGGTTTCGCCGTCGATCACGATGGTGCCGCGGTCGGGCCGCAACAGCCCTGCGATCATGTTGACCAGTGACGTCTTGCCGGCACCCGAGGCGCCGAACAGGCCGATGGCACGGCCTTCGCTGGTGAACGAGGCCGCAAGCGAGAACTCGCCGAGCTGCTTGGTGATGTCGACGCGCAGCATGGCTATTGCCCGTGCAGGCGCGCGGTGGCGCGACGCGCGAACACTTCAGCCGCGACCAGTGCGCCGACCGCGAGCACGATCGAGATGATCACGAGCCGCGCGGCGGCGGTGTCGCCGTCCGGCGTCTGGATCAGCGAATAGATCGCCGAGGATATCGTCTGGGTCTCGCCGGGAATGTTGGAGACGAAGGTGATCGTGGCGCCGAACTCGCCGATCGCCTTGGCGAAGCCGAGCACCATGCCGGCGAGCACGCCGGGCAGCGCGAGGGGCAGCGTCACCGTGAAGAACACTTTCCACGGCGCGGCGCCGAGCGTCTCGGCCGCCTGCTCGAGCCGGCGATCGATCGCCTCGATCGACAGCCGCATCGGGCGGACCAGCAGCGGAAACGCCATCACGCCGCAGGCCAGCGCCGCGCCGGTCCAGCGGAATGAAAAGACGATGCCGAGATAGTCGGCGAGGAAGCCGCCGACGAGGCCGCGGCGGCCGAACGTCAGCAGGAGCAGATAACCGGTGACGACAGGCGGCAGCACCAGAGGCAGATGCACGACCGCGTCGAGCAGCGACTTGCCCCAGAAATCACGCCGCGCGAGCAGCCACGCCAGCGCGATGCCGAATGGCGTCGCCACCAGCGTTGCGATGATGGCGACCCTGAGCGAGAGCAGGATCGCCGTCCATTCGGCGGGAGAGATCTCGAACACGCTTAGGTCGTCGGGCTGATCAGGAACTTGAAGCCGTATTTCTCGAGGATCGTCTTCGCCGCGGACGAGCGCAGGAAGGCAAGGTACTCGGCGGCCTCCGGCTTCGCGGTCGTGGTCGCCGCGACCGGATAGATGATCGCCGGATGGGTGTCGGCCGGGAAGGTGCCGACGGTCTTCACGCCGGGCTCGACTTTCGCGTCGGTCGAGTAGACGATGCCGAGACCGGCTTCGCCGCGGGCGACCAGCGTCAGCGCGGCGCGGACGCTCTCGGCCATGGCGAATTTCGGCTCCGCGGCCTGCCAGGCGCCGAGCTTCTCCAGCGCGGCCTTGGCATATTTGCCTGCTGGCACGGACTTGACGTCGCCGGTCGCGATCCTGCCGTCGCCGGCGAGCCTGGCGAGGTCGAAGCCTTGCGCGATGTCGACGTTGTCGATCCTGGCATCCTTCGGCGCGATCAGCACGATGCTGTTGCCGAGCAGGTTGACCCGGGTCGGTTCGTTGATGGTCTTCCTGGAGATCGCGTAGTCCATCCAGTCGGTGTCGGCCGAGACGAACACGTCGGCCGGCGCGCCCTGCTCGATCTGCTTGGCCAGCACCGAGCTTGCCGCATAGCTGACGCTGAACTTGACGCCGGTCTTGGCGGTGTAGGCGGCGTCGATCTCGTCCAGCGCGTTCTTCATCGAGGCGGCGGCGAACACGGTAATGGTCTTGTCCTCGGCGCTCGCGGGCGAATGCAGCGCGCCGAGCAGGATGACGAAGGCGGTGAAAAGTCCGGCAAGTCGTGACATGGAAAGCGCTCCGTGCGAGTTCACGCGCGAACGGGCGCGCAAATCAGGCGTTGAGTGGGGTCTGGCCTGCGACGGACGGAAGCGCTGTTCCGCTGGGTCCCCGATGGACTTACGGTCCTCAGGGATATCGCACTGCAAACATAGCAGGCTGGGGCTTACGGTAAAGGCGACCGTTTGTCTAACCGTTCGTCCTATTCATCCGCCGGCTGGATCGCGATCGACAGCGAGTTCTCTTTTGAGCCGCTGACCTGCAGCACGAAGGGGCTGGCGGCGAGGTCATATTTCACGGTCTTGCGGATACCGTCGCAATCGGTCGCGCCGCTGAACGCCTTTGGCTTCAGGACATGCCCGTCCTGCACCAGGTCGACCCAGGCCCCGGCCGACAGGCTGACGGTATAGAGTCCGGCCTTCGGCGCGGCCTTGAAGCTGGTGAAACCGGCGAAGGTGCCCTCCTTCGGCGCGCGCTCCGGCGGCGTCGGCAATTTGGCGTCGCCGGGGGCCACCAGCGCCAGCGTGATCGCGGTCGCCGGCAGCGCCGTCTGCTCGCTCCCCGATACGACCTTGGCGCGATCGGACGCGGTCAGCGCGGCGCGTGCGCGCTCGATCGACCATTTGAACTTGTCACAGCCGCTCGGCTCCTCCGCCGCGAAAGCGGAAGTCGAGACGAGCACGAGCGATGCGGCGAGGAGCGATTTGCGCATGTCTGGTCCATTCATGATGACGGATAAATAGATCAGCCGCCCCGATCCACCGCCCGCACGCGCTTACGGCGCGACGGCAGGAGATCATATCGCAGTTCGAGCCGGCCGGCATAGCCGCCTGACAAAGATGTTATTGCCCTGGCAGCTGCTGTTTCGCGTCGGGGGCGTTCAGCACCGTCCTGCAGTCAGCCGGCATCTGCGCCAGCGTCATCGGCGGGCGGGGTTTCGGCGGCTTCGGCGGAGGCTTCGGGTGCAGCACCGAATCCTTGAACCAGAAGGCGAGATCAGACGGCTTGCAGCCTTCGCCCTCCGCTTGCGGCTTCTGTCCCTCGCAGCCAGGGCTGCCGGGCGGACAGCGCATGCGGATGTGGAAGTGGTAGTCGTGGCCCCACCACGGCCGGATCTTCGACAGCCACGCGCGATCGCCCTTGGCCTCGCGGCACAACGCCTTCTTGATCGCGGCGTTGACGAAGATGCGCTGCACGGCGGGCTCCCGCGCGGCATCGCGCAGCACCAGCACATGGCCAGGCGTGAACACCTTGGGATCGACATCGAGCCGGTCCTGGCGCACCATCATCACCGCCGACATGTCCTCGCGCTCCTCGCGCGAGAGCCGGCGGTTCGGCATCGGCGTCAGCCAGATGTCGGCATCGAGACCGATCTGGTGGCTGGCATGGCCTGACAGCGCCGGCCCGCCGCGCGGCTGGGCGATGTCGCCGACCAGGATGCCGGGCCAGCCTGCGTCCTTGTGCGCCTTCGCCGCGAGCCGCTTCAGCAGCGCGATCATGTTGGGGTGACCCCAGTAGCGGTTGCGCGACAGGCGCATCACCTGCCAGGTCTCGCCGTTGAGCGGCATCTGCGCGGCGCCGGCGAGACAACCCTTGGTGTAGCCGCCGATCGACCGGGTCGGCAACGCCGCCGGCAAAACCTTGCGCGCGAACAGCTGCTTCGCCCCGATCTTCGGATCGTCAGGGTTGGCGAGCGGCGGCAGCGGCTGTGGATTGAGCGAGCCCCTGTCCTGCGCCCGCGCGGAGATGGTGCAGGCGACGAGGGCTAAGATCAGGAGTGGGAACAGACGCAGGCGGGGTGTCATTCGGATCACTCTGTCGGCGCAAGGCTAGCATGGATTCGGAGCAGGCGGACCGCGCTTTCATCCCATTCGCTTGATCGCCCACAGGGTGGATTAAGATTACCCGCGGCTTCCAGGCTCCGATGTGAGCCACGCCACTTTACAAGCGCACGTTGTGGGCGACATCATGTCCGCAATAATTTCAGGGTAGGCGTTATTGTGACAAGCGTATCGTGCGTACGGCTGGCGTTTGCCGCCGCGATTGCCGCGCCGATTTTGGCGCTCTCGCCGGCGCGGGCCGACGTCGTCGTTCACATCGATAAATCATCGCAGCGCATGGCGGTCAGCGTCGACGGCGCGAGACGCTACAACTGGCCGGTGTCGACCGGCCGCCGCGGCTATGGCACGCCGAGTGGAGTCTTTCGTCCGCAGATGCTGGCGCGCCGCTGGTACTCGAAGAAGTACTATAACTCGCCGATGCCGCACTCGATCTTCTTCCACCGCGGCTTTGCCATCCATGGAACATACGAACTCACGCGTCTTGGCGGGCCGGCCTCGCATGGCTGCGTGCGCCTGCATCCCTCGCACGCAGCCCAGCTCTATGGGCTGGTCGAGCGCAACGGCCGCAGCGGCACGCGGATCGAGATCACCAACTAAGGTATGATCCGGCAAAATCCGAAGGCTGAGGCGCGTCGCACTTTAACCGCGCGATAACCCTGCCGCACGCTGACGAACATTGATGCGCTTGAAGCGTCTTCGGCGCATTCAATGTGCAATCGCGCGCCGGTTTACGCTTCCTTCACCAAGCGCCGGCGCTTCCATGCTGCGAATCTGTGCCGTGCGCCGCTGGCGCGCCGGGAGCAGACTCGCGCCCGGCGTGAATTCGCCTGCAAAGCAGGCATGCAAGGGCTTCTCAGGCAGCGCAGCTACGCGCCAAGAGATACCAATTTTTCAGAGACTTATCGCAGATATATCGCCGAACTGGAATGCGCGTGGGGCGTGCGATACCGATGATGCGGCCGAAGAAAAACACCAAGAAACCGAACCAGGCCAAACTGTCCCGTCCTCGGGGCCGTCGTCCCACGCCGATGCCGAAAGTGTCGGGCAGATCGCGCCGCCCCGCGGTCGAGGTCGGCGAACTGGTGCGCCAGCGCGCGCAGGCCGAGGCCGCGATCGCCGAGGCGCGCAAATCCAACGCGCGGCTGCGTGAGGCCATCGATATCCTGCCGCAGGGCATCGTGTTCCTCGATGCCGAAGGCCGTTACGTCCTCTGGAACAAGAAATACGCCGAAATCTACAAGCGCAGCTCCGATCTGTTCGAGCACGGTGCGCGTCTCGAAGACACCATCCGTATCGGCGTCGCGCGCGGCGATTATCCCGAGGCAGCCGGCCGCGAGGAAGAGTGGATCGCCGAGCGGCTCAAGAAGATGTATCAGCCCGGTGCGCGCCACGAGCAGAAGCTGTCGGACGGCCGCGTCATCCTGATCGACGAGCGCCTGACCGACGACGGCGGCGTCGTCGGCCTGCGCGTCGACATCACCGAATTGAAGCAGCGCGAGGCCTCGTTCCGCCTGCTGTTCGACGGCAATCCCGTGCCCATGATCGTCTGCGCGCTGGATGACGAGCGCATCATCGCCGTCAACGACGCCGCGGTCGCGCATTACGGCTACAGCCGGGCCGAGTTCGAGCGGATGACGATCAGGAGCCTGCAGGCGTTCGATGCCGAGCTGCCTTGGGCGGCGGGCCGCAGCAGCGACGAGCAGGCGGCGCGGACCTGGAAGCATGTGCGCGCCGACGGCACGCTGATCGACCTTGCGATCTATTCGCGCCAGCTGATGCATGGCGACCAGCCGGCGGTGCTGCTCGCGCTGATGGACATCACCGAGCGCAAGCGCGCCGAGGCGCGGCTCGCCTTCATGGCCCAGCATGATGGGCTGACCGGCCTGCCCAATCGCAGCCTGCTGCGGCAGCAGATGGACGAAATGCTGCTGCACACGCGGCGCAGCGCCGAGAAGGTCGCGCTCCTGATGCTGGGGCTCGACAATTTCAAGGCGGTCAACGACACGCTGGGGCATGCAGTCGGCGACAAGCTTCTGCGCGGTGTCGCCAAGCGGCTGCGCTCGACACTGCGCGAAGAGGATGCGCTGGCACGGCTCAATTCCGACGAGTTCGCGATCGTGCAAGGCGGCGTGATGCGGCCTGAGGACGCGGTGCTGCTGGCGCGGCGGATCTTGGAAGCCATCGCCGATCCCTATCTGCTCGACGGCCATTCCGTGGTGATCGGCGCCTCGATCGGCATCGCCATGTCGCCCGGCGACGGCGACGATTCCGAGAAGCTGCTCAAGAGCGCCGACATGGCGCTGTCGCGCGCCAAGAGCGAATTCCGCGGCACCTTCTCCTTCTTCGAGGCGGAGATGGACGCGCGCGCCCAGAGCCGCCGCAAGACCGAAGTCGAGCTGCGCGACGCGATCCAGAACGACGTGCTCCGTCCCTATTACCAGCCGCTGATCGATCTCCAGAGCGGCCGCATCACCGGCTTCGAGGCGCTGGTGCGCTGGCCGCATCCGGAGCGCGGCATGATCTCGCCGGCCGAGTTCATCCCGGTCGCGGAGGAGACCGGGCTGATCAATCCGCTCGGCGCGCTGATGCTGCATCGTGCCTGCATGGACGCGGCGCAATGGCCCGACGACGTTCGCGTCGCCGTCAACTTGTCGCCGCTCCAGTTCCGCAGCGGCAATCTGCTCTCGGTGGTGACGGATGCGCTGAAACATTCCGGCCTGCCGCCGCGCCGGCTCGAGCTCGAGATCACCGAGACGCTGCTCCTGGAAAAGAGCGCGCAGGTGCTGGCGACGCTGCACGCGCTGCGCGCGCTCGGGGTGCGCATCTCGATGGACGATTTCGGCACCGGCTATTCCAGCCTCAGCTATTTGCGCAGCTTCCCCTTCGACAAGATCAAGATCGACCAGTCCTTCGTGCGCGATCTCGGTGCCAACCGCGAGGCGCAGGCGATCATCCGCTCCATCGTCAGCCTCGGCAAGGGTCTCGGCGTCACCATCACCGCCGAAGGCGTCGAGACCGAAGCCGAGCTGAGCTGTCTTCGCGCCGAAGGCTGCCACGAGGGCCAGGGCTTTCTGTTCAGCAAGGCTCGGCCGAATGCAGAGATCGTCAGCCTGCTGAAGGCGCAGCGCGTGGCGACCGCGCTGGTGGCGTAGTGGAGCCTAGAGGAAGAGATGTTACCTCGAATCGAGCGACGGGCTCCCCTTACCTCGCCCCGCGTGCGGGGAGAGGCATAGGCCGCCTTTGGCGGCCGTTCTTGGCAACGCCGAAGCAGAGCTTCGGCTATGACGCATCGTTAGATGCGTTCCGGGTGAGGGGGATTCTCCGCGAACGCAGCTATCACCGAATGTGCGGAGACAGCCCCTCACCCCAACCCTCTCCCCGTAAGAACGGGGAGAGGGAGCGCACCGCCGCGCTTTTCACGTCCTACGATTCTTTCTTGTTGAGGTGATAAGTCAGCGCCAGCGCCACGCAGTGGCGCAGCGCTACCTCCGGCAGCTTGCCCGCGACATCGAGCAGGATGGCGCGGTTGCCGCTGTAGCTGAGCTCGGGGTAGAGCTCGCGAAAGGTCTCGACCAGATTGGTCTGGCAGTGGAAGTAGACCGCGACGCGGTCGGCGGCCGGCTTCACCTGATCGATCCGGACCGTGCTGCCGCTGCCGGTCTCAAGCGTGAGGTAGCTCGGCTGGCCCCATTTCAGCGTCTCTTCCAGCGCGCCGACGCCTTTGGTCGCCTTCGCAGTCTCGAAGATGAGGCGCCGCAGCGCCAGCAGCCTGGCCCTGACCGGGGCAGGGTAGGCGTCGAACAGCGCAGCTGCTGGTTTGGTGTGCGACCGTGATGCCGCCTTGCTGGTCAATGTCGCCGGCTTGCGCATGGTGGGCTCCGCGAGGAGGACGTATCCACGTCTATCTACCACAGCGCCTTGAAGGTCATATAGGCCGCCATCAGCGAGACAAAGACGATCATCGCGCCGCGCAACCGCGCGCGGTCGATGCGGTTGGCGGCGCGGGCGCCGAGATCGGTGCCGGCCAGAAGGCCGACGATCACGCCCGCCAGCACCGGCCATGATGCGAGCGAGCCCTCGCTCCAATAGATCCAGGCCGACGGGATCGTGGTCGGGATCAGCGACATCACGAGGCTGGCCATCTGCGCCTGATGCTGCGGCATGCCGAGCACGGCGCTCAGTCCGACCACGGTTGCCAGTCCGCCGCCGATGCCGAGAAAGCCCGACGACAGGCCCGCCAACAACCCGACAATGAGCAGCGCCGCCCAGGATATGTCGCGCGCGGTACCCTTGTCGTCGTGCTTCGCCTGGTCGCATCCGCCGCGCAGGATCAGCATCGCGTCGAGCACGACGAGATAGGCCACATAGGTCCAGCGCAGCGCGGACTCGATGACATGGTTGGCGGCGAGCGCGCCGGCCGCGCCGCCGGCGACGAAGCCGACTGTCAGCAGCGCGATCCAGCGCAATGGTGTGCGGTTGCCGCTTTGCCAATAGCGCCGGATCCCGGTGAGGCTGGTCGGGGGCACCTGCGCGACCAGCGAGATGCCTTGCGCGACATGCTGGCCGGCGCCGAGCAGCAGCACCGAGAACACGACCAGTCCGCCGCCGGGGCTGACGCCGAGCAGCCCGGCGGTGAGACCGCCGGCGAGGCCCGTGCCGATGCCGGCGAGGAGGTCGTGGATGATCACCGCATCCCCCATCAGCGCCTGGAGGCAAGGCCGGCAAGGAAGATGTCGAAGGCGTGCATCGCCTCCGCGGTCGAGACGGTTTCGCCCCACAGCCGTTGCAGCACGATGCCCTGGAACATCGCCACCATCGCCCGCGCCGCGCCGCGTGGCTGCATGTGAGGATCGATCGCGCCGCTTTTCTGGCCGCGCCGCAGCAGGTCCACGATCAGGGCGATCGGCTGGCGGATTCCGCTCGTCACCTGGTCGCGGACCACGTCGTCGCGCAGCGCCTCGGCCCAGAGCTGCAACGCGACGCGGCGGGCGCGCAGGCCTTCTTCCTTCTGCAGATCGCCGAGAAAGGCGCGGGCGATCGAGCGCAGGCTCTGCAACACATCGTCCGGTGGATCCTTGAGCGCCAGCAGCGCGCTGTCGCGGCCATGGCGGCTTTCGCCGATCGCCTGGATTAACTCCTCCTTGCCGGTGAAATGCCCGTAGATGCAGCCGGCACTGAGCCCGGACTGCTTGATGACGTCCTGGATCGTGGTCTGGTGAAATCCCTGGCGCGCAAAGCAGATCTCCGCGGCCTGCAAAATCTCCTCGCGGCGGATCGCCAGGGTCTCGGGTTTCACCTTCGGCATTGTCGGGTCCTTGTCAGGTCGCGGCCGGCCGATGCGGCGGGCTTGACGATCATTCGCCGCCATTATAAAGAACGAATATTCGTTTTGTAAAGAGGAGCATTCAGCATGATCGGCTTTGCAAAGCTTCTGTGGCATCCGGGCGCGGCTGAGATCGCCCATGTCGAACTTCCGTCGACCGGCGCGCGGATCGCGTTCCTGCTTGCGTCGTTCGCGATCGTGCTGCTGTTCGAGGCGGCGTTTCCGCTATTCAGCTATGGCCGCAGCGACCGGCTGCGCAATGTCGGCCGCAACGCCGCCATCACCGTGATCTTCGTCGGCGTGAACCTGCTGCTCAGTCCGCTGTCGCCGCTGGCCGCGCAATGGACGCTGGATGCGAAATTCGGCCTGTCGCACTGGCTCGGCCTGTCACTCCTGAACCAGCTCCTGCTCGGCATCATCGGGCTCGACCTGTTCGCCTATTTCGCCCACGTCTCCATGCACAAGCTCGGCTGGATGTGGCGCTTCCACCGCATGCACCATGCCGATCGCTTCGTCGACGTCACGACGGCGTTCCGCGAGCATCCCGGCGAGACGCTGTGGCGGATCGGCTGGCACATCGCCGGCGTCTTCGTGTTCGGAACGTCGGAATGGGTGCTGGTCAGCTATCTGACGCTGTCGGCGTTGAACGCCCAGTTCGAGCACGCCAACATCCGCCTGCCAGAGCGGCTCGACCGCTGGCTGCGGCTCGTCTTCGTGACGCCGAACATGCACAAGATGCATCATTCGCGTCATCAGCCGGAAACCGACAGCAATTATTCCAACCTGCTCTCGATCTGGGACCGGCTCGGCGGCACCTATCATCGCGGTCCGCGCTTCGCCGAGCTGCGCTACGGCCTCGACGGCTTCGACGATCCCGAGAAGCAGTCGCTGCGCGGACTGCTGAAGATGCCGTTCATGCGCGATTGGGGCCGGACTGGGGCAGGGCCGGACGACGAGGCGGAGCGATCGGCTCCGCCGCCGGTACTGCCCTGGCCGTGACTTGAAGCCATGCAATGCGGCTCTAGGCGGCGTTGCGCAGTCCGGCGAGGAAGGTGTCGACGCTGTGCGACAGCGCGGCGGCGTGATCGCCGAGCTGGCCGGACGTATCCAGCACATTGCCGGTGAGGGCCCGCGACTGGCCGGCGGCCTGGCTCGCGCCCGCGATATTGGCGGAGACCTCGACGGTCCCGGTGGAGGCCTGCTGTACGCTGCGGGCAATCTCTCGCGTCGCCGAGTCCTGCTGCTCGACGGCGGCCGCGATCGCGGTGGCGATACCCGAGATCTCCCGGATGGTACCGCTGATGTCGCCGATCGCGCTGACGCAGTTGCCGGTGGCTGACTGGATTGCGCCGACCTGGCCGGCGATCTCCTCGGTCGCCTTCGCGGTCTGGCTCGCCAGGTCCTTCACCTCGGCGGCGACCACGGCGAAGCCGCGGCCGGCCTCACCGGCACGCGCGGCCTCGATGGTGGCGTTGAGCGCCAGCAGATTGGTTTGGCTCGCGATCGCGCTGATCAGGCGCAGCACGTCGCCGATCTTCTCTGCCGATGCGGCGAGGCTCGTCACCATCTCGGTGGTCTCCATGGCCTTGGTCACGGCGCTGTCGGCGACGCGGCTGGAATGGGTGACCTGGCGGCCGATCTCGGTGATCGACGACGCCAGCTCCTCGGTTGCGGCGGCGACCGCGTTGACGCTGGCCGAGGCTTCCTCGGACGCGGCGGCTGCCGCCGAGGTCCGTTCGGAGGCGCCGTTGACGCTGGCGGTGATCTCGCCCGCGACGCGCTGCATGTCGCCCGAGGACCGCGCGACGGCGGCGACCATGCCCTTGACGTCGGCTTCGAAACGATCGGCCATCTGCCGCTGCAATGCCTGCTTGTCGGCCTCCGCCTTCACCTTGTCGGCCTCCTGCGCCTCGCGCAGCGAGGAGGTTTCGACCATGCTGCGGCGGAACACGTCGACCGCCTTCGCCATCGTGCCGAGCTCGTCGCGGCGCTCGCTGCCGGGGATCGTGACGCTGGTGTCGCCGCGGGACAGGCGGTTCATGACCGCGGTGATCGCGGTGAGCGGCCGTGACAGGCCGCGGCCGAGCAGGAACGCGAGCAGCACGGCGGCGGCCATGATCGCGACCACGCCGAGGATCAGATTGCGCTGCGCGTTCGCGGCGGCGGCTTCATAGTCGCTGGTGTCCTTGACGATCTCGAGCACGGCAACCGGTTCGCCGGCGTAGTTTTTGATCTGTCCGAGATAGAGCTCGACCGCATGGCCGTCGAGAACAGCGTCACGCAGCAGGGCCGCGCCGTTCATGACGCGCTTGAGCTCGTCCTGGGTCGCGACCACGGTGTCGCCGAAGGTCGAGGACAGCCGCTTGAAGCTCTGGCCGTCGAAGGAATGTACGGCAAGGTCGATGCCGAAGCGCTTCTTGGCGCGGTCGACGAATTCCTTGCCGAAGGCGGCGCCGACGTCGACATTGGCCAGCGTCTTGCCCTCGTGCATGATCGGGGTCATGCCGAAGATCGACAGCGCCTCGCGGCCGGGCTCGACGCCGACGATCGGCTTGCCGGTCCTGTTCGATTCCACCACCGTCGTGCGCCGCGTCGAGGCGTCATCGCCGAATGTCTTCGGCGCATGCACCCGATAGAAGCTGGTCGCCGGGGGCTGCCAGAACGAGATCAGCGGGATGCCCTGCGCCTTCATCGACGCCCAGGAGGCGCCGAGCAGCTTTCCGAGGCCGTCGCGGTCACCCTTGGCGATGGCGTCTTCGACCGGCGGCAAGGCGGCGATGACCGCCGAGACCGCAAGCGCGGCGCGCCCCTCGTAGTCGATCGCCGCAATCACGCTGTCATATTGCAGCTTGAGCTGCTGATCGAGCGCGAGCCGGGTCAGCGCCCGCTGCTGGCTGATGGAGAAGCCGCCGAGGATGGCGCAGGCGACCGCAACGGTCAGTGAAATCGCCAGGATCAGGCGGGCGGCAATCGATCGAAGCGTGAACATGGGACCAGCGGAACTCCAGGCATTAGCGCCGTCCGCAACCTCCCAGAAAAAGCTTAACAACCGGATGTTGTTGCCGCCGGTATTCGTGCCGCAGCCGTGGCCGCCGGTGCCTACTTTCGTACCACGCGGCTCGGTGAGGGGAGCCTCGCGGGACGGCGACCTCCACGCGGTCAGGGCGTATGTCTCGACGGACCATTTCTAACCGCTCGGAGTCGAACCAGCCTTTCGGTTTGCAGTCCGACATGATGGATGCATACCCCTTCTTCTTGCCGATCGGGCCAGATCGGTTCCTGATCAACCGGGTAGTCGCGTTGCGTGACAGCGGCGCAGTTCGCTGTCCGCTTCTGCTCTTAGCAGACATCACGGCGGTTAGTCGTCTTTGCCAGCTTCTGACCCTAGCGGAAGTCGGTGGGCAAAATTTGGCCGTCCGCCGTCGGCAGGTATCGCAGCCATTCGCCGGATCGGATGCCTCGCGCGTCAATACCTCGGTGCGAGGCGACGTAGTCGATCTCGCCGCGCGTGGTGCCGATATCCATCAGCTCCCTGTCACTTAAGTTGGACAGGGCGTCGCGCAGTTTTTGGCGCTCGCGGCGCTCCTGAAAGGCATCCCAATATGTCCAGATAAAGCTGGCGACATGCTGGATCGATACGGATGTCCGTTCCAGCCACGTTGTGCCGTGCGTCGTGCTCATTGCGGTGTCTCCTGGGACGGCTTTTTTCACCGGCATGAGGGTGCCGCGAGATCGGCGGGCACACTTGACCAGCAGCTTACATTTTCCTCACCGGCAGCTTATTCTTGCGATTTCCGGCGAGGCCCAAGCCAAGGGGATTCGCATCTTGCGCTATCTCTTCGAGGAGTATGCATTCGACCCTGACCGGCGCGAGTTGCATCGCGGGGCGGACGTCGTCTCCGTCGCACCACAGGTGTTTGATCTGCTGGATTATCTGATCCGCAACAGGGAGCGCGTTGTCAGCAAGGACGATCTCATCAATGCCATTTGGCGCGGGCGGAGCGTGTCCGACGCTGCGCTCACGACGCGCTTGAATGCTGCCCGCACTGCCGTCGGCGATTCCGGCGGAGAACAGAGATTGATCAAGACACTTCCGCGCAAGGGCTTCCGTTTCGTCGGAACAGTGCAGGAAGCAACGAGGCTCGTGGGCGGGGCAATCGGCGATGCTCCCGTGCAGGGGCCAACACTGAATCTTCCCTTCCCTGAGAAGGCGTCCGTGGCCGTTCTCCCCTTTACCAACCTCAGCTCCGATCCGGAACAGGATTACTTCGCCGATGGAATGGCCGAAGACATCATCACAGCGTTGTCTCGGTTCAAGGCCCTGTTCGTCATCGCACGCAACTCGAGCTTCACATACAGGGGGCGTCTCGTCGATGTTAAGCAAATCGGGCGCGAACTTGGGGTGCGCTACGTACTGGAAGGCAGTGTCCGAAAAGCTTTGGGCCGCATGCGCATCACCGGCCAGCTCATAGATTCCGCCACCGGGGCACATCTTTGGGCCGACCGATTTGAGGGCGAGCTCGGAAACGTCTTCGATCTGCAGGACCAGGTAACTGAGAGCGTCGTTGGAGCGATCGCCCCGACGGTTGAGAAAGCAGAGATTGAGCGCGCCAAGCGCAAGCCAACAGAAAGTCTCGACGCGTACACGGTCTATTTGCGCGGATTGGCCAGATTTTATCAGATCGATACCAACCGGCAGGCGATCGACGACGCATTGCGGCTATTCAACAGCGCGACTGAACTCGATCCGGATTTTGCGGCCGCGTACGGTCGTGCCGCCTCTTGCTACGCGTATGGCAAGGGCATTGGTTGGTTTTCAGGCGCCGCGGAAGAGATTGTGCGAGTAACACTGCTCGCTAGACGAGCAGCCGAGTTGGGCAAAGATGATGCAATCGCACTCAGTGCGAGCGGGTGGGCTTTCGCCTACATCGTTGGTGATTTCGAGCAAGGTGCCGCCTTGATCGACCACGCACTTTTGCTCAATGCCAATTTGGCCGAGGCGTGGCACTTTAGTGGTTGGGTTAAAAACTGGCTCTGCGAGCCGGATCCGGCACTCGAATGCTTCGCGCACGCCATGCGTCTGAACCCATTGGATTCGCGGATAGCGGGCATGCGAACCGGGACGGCATATGCGCACTTCCTGCTGGGCCGCTATGAAGAGGCAGCGTCGTGGGCGGCAATGGCGCTGCAATACAACCCAGAATTTCCCGCTGGATTGCGCGTGGCCGCCGCCAGCAACGCGATGGCCGGCCGCCCCGAACAGGCGCACAAGGCAATGGCGCGTCTTCGGCAACTCCATCCCGCGCTCCGGGTGTCCAGCATACGGGATCTGGTGCCTCATCGACGGGCCGATGACCTTGCGCGATTTGAAGAAGGATTGAGGAAAGCCGGATTGCCAGAGTAAGTTGGCGCGCGCAGTGCAGCGACATGTCTCGGGGCAGGGGAGGCCGGAGCGGGTCTCAAAGGGTCGCGAAGACCTTCTAGGTGAAGAAGTGATAAACGTAGTTCCCGCGAGCAAAATGCCTACCCACGCATCCTGCGCCAGGAGCGTGCAAAATCCCGAACCTTCGCCACAACGACATCCCAAATACGACCGGCCCGCCGGCGAACAGCGCCGGTGCGAGACCAACCAGATAGGTGAGTACGCCCTGGTTCAATCTGACTTCATCGCGCCTTGGCTTCTTCTTTAAGCATGATCTTTCCGGAAAGCCGCTTCGCACTTTTCCGGATCATGCTTCAGCGCGCGGTCGGCGGGGCGTCGAGATTGCCTGCCAAAATCGCCTTGCCGGCGTCCTCATACTGGGTGTCGCGGGCCTGGATCTGCTGCGCGATGGCGTGCATGTCGCGGAACCGGCGCTCGAACGGATTGTTGGCGAATACCGCCGTTGCCCCCGACATGTGATAGGCGATGTCGACCACCGAGGCCGACTGGTGGATGGTCCAGGTCGAGGCGATGCGGATCGCGACGCGATGTGCCTCGGTGATCGGGGCGCCGCTCGCGAGATCGCTCCAGACGTCGTGCGCCGTCGCGTATAGATAGGCGCGCGCGGCGCGCAGGCTGGCCTCGGTGCGGCCGATCTGGCCCTGCACGGCATTGTTGTCGCGCATCGCCTTGAGGCCTTGCGGGGTCTTGCCGCGGGCAAGCTCGGTCGCCGCGTCGAGCATGGCGCGCGCGACGCCGAGCGAGGTGGCGGCAAAGCCCATGCTGAACACCATGTTGGTGGAAAGCTTGTAGAGCGGGCCGCTCTCGCGGCACGCGGCGGGATCGTCGCGCAGCGCGGCGAATTTTTCCGGAATGAAGAGGTTGTCGACCGAATAGGAATCGGTGCCGGTGCCCTTCAGGCCGATCACGTCCCAGACGTCGTACATCACGGCCTGCGACATCGGGAACAGGATGGTGCGGATCTCCGGCGAACCGTCGGCCTTCTTGCGCGGTGAGCCGTCGGCCTCGACGATGCGGACATGCGCGCCCAGCCAGCTCGCCTGCCGCGAGCCCGAGGCGAAGTCCCAGCGCGCCGTGACGCGATAGCCGCCCTCGACGATGCGCGCCTCATGCGCGATCGCGCCCCAGGCGAGGATCCCGGGCGGGGTGTTGAAGATCTCCTGCGCGGTGTCGTGATCGAGCCAGGCCGCGATCATCGCGCAGACGCTGCACTGGCCGAGACACCAGGCGGTGGACGCGTCCGCCTTGGCGATTTCCTCCAGCATCTGCATGAAGGCTTCCGGCGTCGCCTCGGCGCCGCCAAAACGCTTCGGCAGCAATGCGCGATACAGCCCGTTCTCGACCAGCGCCGCGGTGACGGACGGCGTCAGCCGCCGTGTCCGCTCGATCTCGTCGGCTTCACTCGTGATCAGCGGCGCCAGCGCGCGCGCCCGCTCGACAAGGTCTACTCCCTGCGGCTTGTTCATGCGTGTCCTCGGCGCCTTCTGTCATTCTTGTTGGGCAGGCCAGGCGATGGTGGCGCATCCGGCAGGAGAGGGCAAGGCGGGACGGCGCCGATGCAGATCAGCTATCCATCCGCTGTGCGCGTGTGCGCGAGTGACGAATGCATCCGCGCTCAGGCGGCGGCGCGGCCGAGATCGAGCGATGGCCGGCGCCTGGTCGGGAAGCTCAGCGCCACCGCGACGGCGGCGAGCCCGATCGCGAACGAGCCGGCGTGCAGCCACGTGTAGCGCTGGAAATTGTCGAACACGAGCCCGCCGGCCCAGGGACCGAGCGCCATGCCGAGGCTGGCGAAGGCCGACACCGCGCCGAACACCGTGCCCATGATGCGCGCGCCGAAGAACTCGCGGACCAGCACGGCATAGAGCGGCATCACCCCGCCATAGGCGAGGCCGAACACCACCGAGAGCGCGTAGAATTCGCCGAGCTGCCCCACCGCGAGATAGGCCGCGATGCACATCGCCTGCACCAGCAAGCCGCCGACCAGCACGGGCTTTGCACCGATGCGATCGGCAGCCGCGCCCAGCAGCAGGCGGCCGCCGAGGCCGGAGACGCCGGCCACGCTGTAGACCGTCACCGCCGTGAGTGGAGCGATGCCGCAGACCATCGCATAGGACACCATGTGGAAGATCGGGCCGGAATGCGCTGCGCAGCAGGCGAAATGCGCCGCCGCGAGCGCGATGAACTGCGGCGTGCGCAGCGCCTGCGCCGCGGTCAATTCGGTCTGCGGCGCGTTCGCGGCGGTCGGGATTGCGACGTCCGTTCCCTGCGGAGCCGGACGCACCAGGAAGCAGGCGGGGATCAGCAGCGCCCAGGCAGCACAGCCGATCACGAGCATGGCGGTACGCCAGTCATAGGTCGTGATGAGCCAGCTCGCGAACGGCGCGATCGTCACCGGCGACACGCCCATGCCGGCGGAGACGAGAGCTACCGCGAGGCTGCGGTTCTTCTCGATCCAGGCGCTCGCGAGCGCCATCATCGGTGCATAGAAACTGCCGGCGGCAATGCCGATCAGCACGCCGAAGCAAAGCTGGAACTGCCACAGCGTTGCCGCCTGGCTCGCCGTCACGAGGCCGAGCCCCAGCAGCAGGCTTCCCGAGAGCACCACGATGCGGGTGCCGAAGCGGTCCGACAGCGCGCCCCAGAGGAAAGCGGCCACGCCCATGCAGAGGAAATCCAGCGTCGCCGCCGCCGACACGCCGGCGCGCGACCAGCCCATCGCTTCCGAGATCGGCTGCAGGAACACCGCGAGCGACAGCATCGTGCCGAACCCGACGCAGGTCATCAGCGCTCCCGCGGCGACAACGACCCAGCCATAATCCAACCGAGCGGCCTTGCTCATGCGTTTCCCCGGCGCTGTTGTTTGTTGTGGTGCGCACAGGGAGGATGCTGGCCTATCTGAGGTCCAGGGGCAACATGACGGGCAACATGCCTCTCATTCCGGGATCAGCGGATTGTGCGTTGCATGCGCAGGATGTCGCAGCGACGCGCCGCTAGCCGCACTGCCAGGCCCGCCCGATCGGCGTCCAGGTCCAGCACGGGCCAAAACTGCCGCCATTGTAGCGGCCGCGGTAGAATCCGGGGCGGCCGAAATAGTACCAATCCCCGCCATACCAATATTGCGGCGAGTAGTCCGGGTAGCCGCGAGCCGCGCCGCGCGGGCCGAACACCGGAATGGTTTGGTTCGGCGGCTGCCGGTAGCCGGGCAGGAAGCCATAGCCGTGCCAGCGGGTGCCGTGCCGCTTCTTCGAGGAGGCGGCCGAGCTCAGATCCGGCTGCAGTAGTGCGAGGATGACGATAAGGAGGGACGGGATGCGCAACATGATCGCAGTCTAGTCGGGGCGCGATGCAGTGGCGATTCAAATCATGGTGCGTTTTGTTGCTGGGACAAGAATGCGCAACAGTCGCGCCGGCAGCGTCGCCTCAGCTATCCACCTTCAGCGCGGCGATGAAAGCCTCCTGCGGGATGTCGACCTTGCCGAACTGCCGCATCTTCTTCTTGCCTTCCTTCTGCTTCTCCAGAAGCTTGCGCTTGCGCGTGATGTCGCCGCCGTAGCATTTTGCGGTGACGTCCTTGCGCAGCGCGCGCACGGTCTCGCGGGCGATCACCTTGCCGCCGATCGCCGCCTGGATCGGGATCTGGAACATGTGCGGCGGGATCAGCTCCTTCATCTTCTCGACCATGGCGCGGCCGCGGCCTTCGGCGCGGGTGCGGTGGACCAGCATCGAGAGCGCGTCGACCGGCTCGGCATTGACCAGGATCTGCATCTTGACGAGATCGGCCGGCTTGTAGTCGGTCAGGTGATAGTCGAACGAGGCGTAGCCCTTGGAGACCGACTTCAGGCGGTCGTAGAAGTCGAACACGACCTCGTTGAGCGGCAGGTCGTATTTCACCATGGCGCGGGAGCCGACATAGGTGAGCTCCTTCTGCGCGCCGCGGCGGTCCTGGCAGAGCTTCAGCACGCTGCCGAGATATTCGTCGGGCGTCATGATCGTGGCCTCGATCCAGGGCTCCTGGATCTCGGCGATCTTCACCACGTCGGGCATGTCGACGGGATTGTGGATCTCGAGCTCGCTGCCGTCGGTGAGCTTCATCTTGTAGATGACGCTCGGCGCGGTCGCGATCAGGTTCAGGTCGAATTCGCGCGACAGCCGCTCCTGGATGATCTCGAGGTGCAGCAGGCCGAGGAAGCCGCAGCGGAAGCCGAAGCCGAGCGCGGCCGAGGTTTCCATCTCGAAGGAGAAGCTGGCATCGTTCAGGCGTAGCTTGCCCATGGCAGCGCGCAGCGTCTCGAAGTCGTCGGCATCGACCGGGAACAGGCCGCAGAACACCACGGGGATCGCCGGCTTGAAGCCGGGCAGCATCTCGGTGACCGGCTTCCTGTCGTCGGTGATGGTGTCGCCGACGCGGGTGTCGGCGACTTCCTTGATCGCGGCGGTGATGAAGCCGATCTCGCCGGGACCGAGCTCCTCGACCTGCTGCATCTTCGGCGTGAAGAAGCCGACGCGCTCGACGTCGTAGGCCGCGCCCGTGCCCATCATGCGCACGCGCTGGCCCTTCTTCATGGTGCCGTCGACGATGCGCACCAGGACGACGACGCCGAGATAGACGTCGTACCAGCTGTCGACCAGCAGGGCCTTCAGCGTGGCGTCGCGATCGCCCTTCGGCGGCGGCAGACGCGTGACGATGGCCTCCAGCACGTCGGGGACGCCGAGGCCGGTCTTGGCCGAGATCATCACCGCATCCGAAGCGTCGATGCCGATGACGTCCTCGATCTGCTGCTTGACCTTCTCGGGCTCGGCGGCGGGCAGGTCGACCTTGTTCAGGACCGGGACGATCTCGTGATTGTTGTCGAGCGCCTGGTAGACGTTGGCGAGCGTCTGCGCCTCGACGCCCTGGCTGGCGTCGACCACCAGGAGGGAACCTTCGCACGCCGCCAGTGACCGCGAGACTTCGTAGGCGAAGTCGACATGGCCGGGCGTGTCCATCAGGTTGAAGATGTAATCCTTGCCGTCCTTGGCGCGGTACTGAAGGCGCACCGTCTGCGCCTTGATGGTGATGCCGCGCTCGCGCTCGATGTCCATGGAATCGAGCACCTGCTCCTTGCCCGCCATCTCGCGGTCGGAGAGGCCGCCCGTCATCTGGATCAGGCGGTCGGCCAGCGTCGATTTGCCATGGTCGATATGGGCGACGATGGAGAAATTGCGGATGTTGGAAATGGGGACGGTCGTCATGGGCGCGGGATACCATCCGCACCCCCGCGCGGGCAACCAAATTGCGGTATTTTGCAGCGGTGTGACGGCGAATCACGGCGGCGTTTCCGGCAGGGTTGCCGTGACCGCTTTTCGGGCATGTTCCTGCCAGGTCCGACGGCTCGAAAATCGTCGTTCGCATTGCCGACACCGGGCGGATGAGCATGCAGGCTACGCCGCCGCCATCGACCTCAACCTGAAAGTTTCGGATGACTGGCTGTGGGCCGGCAAGGGCAAGACCATCCCCTGCGAGAACCGGATGCCGCGCGAGATCGTCGACATCGTCGAGCGTCACGGCTGCATCCGGGGCGGCAAATGGTGTCACTACGATACCATGCATTTCGAGCACCGGCCGGAGCTTCTCGGAAAGTGAATCCGCTTGCTGGAGGCGTTCTCACGCCAAGCTGATTTCACTGGCCACAAAAACGCGCTAAAGCGCGCTGAAATGCGGATGAGCACTCATCGCTTCCGCTTCCATTCGGGCATGATCCTTCCGGGAAACCGCTTTCCACTTTTCCGGGCATGCCTCAGGCACAGGCCATGTCGACCGCCTCCACGCTCCCCGCCGCCCGGCGCACCCACCGCAAGCTGACGATCCGGCGGATCGCCGCCTGGATCGCCTCGCGCGCCACCGATCCCAGGACCAGCCTGTGGTTCGTGATCGGCTTCGCGCTGGTTCATGCGGTGCTGTGGACGCTGATCCTGGTCAAGCTCAAGGCCGCACAGGACATCCATATGGATGTTGCGGAAGCCTATGCCTGGGGCCAGCGCTTCCTGCTCGGCTATGGCAAGCATCCGCCGCTGTCGGGCTGGATCGCCGGGGTCTGGTTCAGGATTTTTCCCGTCACCAACTGGTCGACCTATGCGCTTGCGATGACGACGGTCAGCTTCGCGCTGGTGGTGTGCTGGCTGATCGCGCTGCGCGTCGTCGATCGCCGCCGCGCGTTCCTCGTGGTGGTGATGATCGCACTCTACCCGATCTTCAATTTCAAGGGCTTCAAGTACAATGCCGATCTCGCGCAGCTGGTGCCGCTGCCGCTGCTGGTGCTGGCCTATCTGAACGCGTTCGAGAAGCGCAGCTTCAAATCGGGTCTCTGGCTCGGCTTTGCCGGCATGCTGGCGCTGATGACCAAGTACTGGGTGGTGACGATGATCGGCGCCGTCGGGCTGGCCGCGTTGATCCATCCGCAACGGATGCAATTCCTGCGCTCGCCGGCGCCATGGGTTGCGATCGGCACGATGGCGGTGGCGATGATCCCGCATCTGGTGTGGCTGGAGGAGGTGGACTTCGTGCCGTTCACCTATGCCGGTGACGTCTACGCGCTGTCGAGCCGCGCACTCAACGTCCAGCTCGTGATCGGCTATGTCGTGCACAATGTCGGGCTGCTCGCGATTCCCGTCGTGCTGGGCCTGGTGGCGCTGCTGCTGGGCTCGGTGCCGTGGCGGCCGTCGGACGTGCTGGCGCGGATCTGGTCGCGCGGACCCAATCCGGCCGTCATCCTTCCGCAGGCACTCAACGTCTGGATCATCCAGCTGATCGTCGCGATCGGGCCGCCGCTCGGCGCACTGGCGTTCACCGTGTATATCAAGACCGATTGGGGCATCCCGCTGTTCTTCCTGGTGCCGCTTGCGCTGGTCGCGATCCCCTCGCTTCGCTTCCCGCGCATGGCGCTGTTCTCGATCACCGCGATCTGGTTCGTCGCCACGATCGCCACGCTGATCGCCGCGCCCAGCATCGCCACGCAGGAGATCGCGTCCAACCATATCGGCGGCTCGACCTATGCCGCGCGCTCCGAGCTCGCGCGCGAACTCACCCAGACCTGGCAGGACAGATTCCATTCACGCTGGGCCGTGGTGGTCGCGCGGTCCGATATCGGCGAGCCGATGACGTTCTACAGTCCGGATCATCCGGCCTCGCTGGTGCCGGGCGAAGCCTGGTCGTCGGGGCTGACGTCGCTCGACGAAGCCAAGCGTCTCGGCTTCATCGGCGTCTGCGACACCACCGATCCGGTGTTCCTGAAGCCCTGCGAGGCGTGGATGGCGGAGCACGCCAAGGATGCCGAGCCGCTGGTGATGACCACCATGCGCTTCTTCAACGGCCATCCCGGTCCGTCGACGGTCTGGAAGGTCTATCTGGTGCCGCCGGCGAAGTAGTTATTTCCGGGCATCCTGGAAAGGCAGCGATCTCGACCCGATCGAAAGGATCGCCTTCGCGATCGCTTTGGTCTTGCTGCGACCGACTGTTTGAACGGTCGACACTGCTCTTCTTATCCTCCCCTGGAGGGGGAGGATCGGTTCGCATGAAATGCGAACCGAGGTGGGGTGAAGGTCTCTCCACTCGGGTGCTGCCCGTGTTGAGAGATCACCCCACCCCGTCTCACATTATCGCTGCGCTCAATGTGAGCCGACCCTCCCCCTCCAGGGGAGTGTGCAGCATCGGTGTGCCTGCGCCAGGCCCTTCACTGAGGTGCGAGCCTTGCGGCGCGCTCCTCCAGCGACAAAGGCGAAGCCGTTGCGCGGGGGTGACGGTGATGGATTGGCGTAACGGGCGTGCCCGCCGTTACGTGCCTTCCTCGTTGAACTTGCTGGCGACGAGTTCGGCGATGGCGTCGAGCGCCTGCTGTGCTTCGTCGCCCTTTGCTGAGACCACGACCGTCGTGCCGGGACCGGCAGCGAGCATCATCAGGCCCATGATCGAGGTGCCGCCGACGGTCTCGCCGCCGCGCGTCACCCACACCTGCGCGTCGAAGCGCTCGACCGCCTGGACGAATTTCGCGGAGGCGCGGGCGTGCAGGCCGCGCTTGTTGATGATCAGGAGATCACGGGAAATGGCGCCCGCTGGCACGCCCGGGCCGACCTGACTTCCGCCCGGGGCCTCGTCGCTCATTTGCCGGCGAGGACGCGGCTGGCGATGGTGACGTATTTGCGGCCCGCTTCCTGAGCCATTGCGATCGCGTCGGGCAGCGAACGCTCCTCGCGCACCTTGGCGAGCTTCACCAGCATGGGAAGGTTGATCCCTGCGAGCACTTCGACCTTGGGCCGGCTCATGCAGGATATTGCAAGGTTTGATGGCGTGCCGCCGAACATGTCGGTGAGGATCGCAACGCCGTCGCCGGAATCGACGCGATTGACCGCCTCGATGATGTCGCTTCGGCAGAGATCGGAATCGTCTTCGGCACCGATCGTGATCGCTTCGATTTGCTTTTGTGGACCCATGACATGCTCAAGCGCTGCCTTGAATTCGTCGGCAAGGCGCCCGTGGGTCACAAGTACTAGACCAATCATCGGAAAACTCCTCGCGGGCGCTTTTGGTGCACCGCACGAACGCGCCACTTTGACCATCCAGAGCCCCCGCGCAAGAGGGGATGTTGGCTAGTCTCCCGGTTCCTGGCGGTAGAGAGGGGAGGCTGCGCCGGCAAAATCCGACGCGATAGTGGATGTGATATGGTTACCAATTCCCTTCCCACAATTGGCCGCAAGATTACGGGAACATGAACTTTCAGGTTGTCGTCAGCGCAGCGACAACCAGCGGCAGGGGTTGGAAGCCAATGGCGACGGGAATTCGCGGTACCAAAACACCATTAAGGCGAACCGTGAGCGTCTCCGGTGGCGGCAGCCGCTCGGCGTCGTCAGCGGCGAGGTCGACGATCAAGCCGACCACGGCTTCACTTGCGAACGGACAATGGCGGATTCCGAGGCCTCGGATCTCGATCAGACCAGCCAATTGCTGGACCGGACGAACCCACAATTGTTCGCCGGCTGTGTCGAGATGGACACGGTCATCCCCCACCAAAATGGCCGGCGGAAGCGCTCCGGTGCGCCCGGCGAGAATCAGGTCGAAGGCGAGACGCGACTTGCCGGCGCCCGATGGGCCGCGGATCAGCACCGCACGCTCGCCGACCAGAACGGCGGATGCGTGCACGCTTGAATTGTCGCTCATAGTACCGGCAGCCTGACCACGAAGCGTGCGCCGGCGATGGTGGGCCTGCCGTCTGCGTCCGCAGGGCCAATGCGGTTCTCCGCCCAGATGCGTCCGCCATGGGCGTCGATGATCTGCTTGGAGATCGACAGGCCGAGGCCGGAGTTCTGGCCGAAGCCCTGATGCGGACGGTCGGTGTAGAAGCGCTCGAAGATGCGCTCCAGCGCGTCGTCGCGAATGCCGGGGCCGTCGTCGTCGACCACGATCTCGATCTCGCCGCGGACGCGGCGGCAGGTGAGACGCACCTTGCTGCCGGCTTCCGAGAACGATTGCGCGTTGGAGAGCAGGTTGGAGACCACCTGCCCGAGCCGTGAATCATGGCCGCTCACGGCGAAGGTGTCGGTCGGGCTGCGGCCCTCGAAGCGCGTCTCGACCGCGACGTCGTGGCCGAGCTTGGTCTCGTTGGCGACGCCGGTCAGCGTCGTCAGCAGCCGGCGCAGATCGACGGGGATCGCATCCTGGCGCTGCAATTCGGCATCGAGGCGGCTGGCGTCGGAGATGTCGGAGATCAGCCGGTCGAGCCGCTTGACGTCGTGCTCGATCACCTCGAGCAGGCGCGCACGGCTGGTCTCGTTGCGCGCCAGCGGCAGCGTCTCGACCGCCGAGCGCAGCGAGGTCAGCGGATTCTTCAATTCATGGGCGACGTCGGCGGCGAACATCTCGATCGCCTCGATGCGGCTGTACAGCGCGCTGGTCATGTCGCGCAGCGCGCCGGAGAGGTGCCCGATCTCGTCGCGGCGGCGCGTGAAGTCGGGAATCTCGATGCGGGCCTTGATGCGGCGGCGGACGCGCTCGGCGCTGTCGGCGAGCCGGCGCACGGGTCCGGCGATCGTGCTCGCGAGCAGCAGCGACAGCATGATCATGACGGCGGCCGCGACGCCGCCGACCTTCAGGATGGCGAGGCGCTCGGACATCACCAGTTGGTCGATGTCGTCGCCCTGGGTGGTCAGCATCAACGCGCCGCGCACGGCGCGGAAATGCTGCACCGGAACGGCAACCGACACGATGATCGCGCCGCGCTCGGTGACGCGCACCGCGCTGCCCTTCATGCCCTCGAGCGATTGAGCGACTTCGGAATAACCCTTGCCGCCTTCGGGACCGAGCTCGCGATAGATCGGCAGGTCGCCGCGGTTGAGCCAGGTCTTGATCGTGGCCTTGGTCTTTTCATAGAGCGATGGCTTCTCCGACGGCGGCGGCAGCTCCATGCGCAGCACGTCGCCGCGCGCGAACAGATTGCGGCTGTCGAGGATCAGGCCGCCGTCGCGGTCGAAGATGCGGGCCCGCGTCTTGGTCGGCGCGATCAGGCGGCGAAGGGTCGGCGCGACCCGCTCGGGATTGATGGGGAAGTCGGCCGATTCATCCGGCTGGCCGAAGCTCTCGCCGGGCTTGAGGTCGAGCAGGCGGTCGGGATCGATGGTGACGGTGTTGCCTTCGACGGTCGCCGAGGCCGCGATCGCCTCCGAGATGATCTCGGCATAGACCAAAAGGCTCTGCGCGCGCGCGTCGATCAGCCCGGCGCGGAATTGCGACAGGTACAGGATGCTCGCCACCAGCGCGACGAGGCCGGCAAGGTTGAGCGAGACGATGCGGCGGGTCAGGCTCGAGAAGGACAGCGCGAAGAAGAACTGCCCGGCGCGCCGCAGCCAGCCGAGCGGACGGCGCCAGCCCCTGTCCTGCGCCACGTCTTCGGCAACGGCGTCCTGATCGAGGAGCTGTGACGCGTCCTCGGTGTTCAGGCCTTGCTCGAGCTGCGTTCGATCAAGCACTGGCAAAGCTGCCGGTTGGTATGGATGTCGTCCCGCGAAGCAATCGTTCGCCCGAGCTTACCCCAGCCGTGCGGAGCCTGTCAGTTAACAAGCCGCCCGGGAAGCGCAGATCAGGCTTCCTTGAAACGGTAGCCGACGCCGTAAAGCGTCTCGATCATCTCGAACTCGTTGTCGACCACCTTGAACTTCTTGCGCAGCCGCTTGATGTGGCTGTCGATGGTGCGGTCGTCGACATAGACCTGGTCGTCATAGGCGGCGTCCATCAGCGCGTTGCGGCTCTTCACCACGCCGGGCCGGGTCGCGAGCGCCTGCAGGATCAGGAATTCGGTGACGGTCAGCGTCACCGGCTCGTTCTTCCAGGTGCAGGTGTGGCGTTCCGGATCCATGCGCAGCAGGCCGCGGTCGAGCGCCTTGGCGTCGTTCTCCTTCGGCGCGACGGTCGGGTCCTTCGGCGCCGAGCGGCGCAGCACCGCCTTGACGCGCTCGACCAGCAGGCGCTGCGAGAACGGTTTGCGGATGAAGTCGTCGGCGCCCATCTTGAGGCCGAACAGCTCGTCGATTTCCTCGTCCTTGGAGGTGAGGAAGATCACGGGCAGGTCGGATTTCTGCCGCAGGCGGCGCAGCGTCTCCATGCCGTCCATGCGCGGCATCTTGATGTCGAGGATGGCGAGATCGGGCTGGGTGGTGCGGAAACCGTCGAGCGCGGAGGCGCCGTCGGTGTAGGTCATGATGCGGTAGCCTTCGGCTTCCAGCGCGATCGAGACGGATGTGAGAATGTTGCGGTCGTCGTCGACCAAAGCGATTGTGGGCATGAGCTGCTTTCACAATGAGAGTGGCTTAGACGGCGGGCACTCTGGCGACGCGCCGTAGAATTGGGCTTCGAACGCGGTCAACGAGCAATGCAAGCTGGGCTGAAGTGTGACCAAGTTCCACAAAAATCCGCTTCTGCGACCCACGCGATGGGTCCCCATATAGCACCCTTGGACCATGAGAAAAGGCCCTTTTTTCATAGGGAACCCGCCAGATTCGCCCATAAAATGACCCGATAGGCCCCATGCAACCGACCGCCGACTTCGATCCTGCCCACCTTGCCCGCTCGCTGCTCCGCCGCAGCCGGCAGGGGGCCCTGGCGACGCTGATGACCGGCAGCGGCGATCCCTATTGTTCCCTGGTCAATCTCGCCAGCCACCCCGATGGCTCGCCGATCCTGCTGATCTCGCGCCTCGCCGTGCACACAAGGAACATCCTCGCCGACAGCCGGGTCTCGCTGATGCTGGACGAGCGCGTGGCCGGCGATCCCCTGGAAGGCGCCCGAATCATGCTGTCCGGCCGGGCGGAGGAGGCCGCGGAGGCCGGGCGGGAGCTCGTCCGAGGGCGCTATCTCGCTGCCCATCCGTCAGCGGAAGCCTTTGTGGAATTTAAGGATTTTTCGTTCTTCCGGATCAAGCCAAGCAGTGCCCATCTGGTTGCCGGGTTCGGCCGCATCGTGGACCTCAAACCCGCGCAATTCCTGACCGATCTCGGCGGAGCCGAGGGGCTGCTCGAAGCCGAGCCCGGCGCGGTGGCGCATATGAACGAGGATCACCGCGAGGCCATGAATCTTTACGCGACGCGGTTGCTCGGCGCGGAAAGTGCCGATTGGCTCTGCACCGGCTGCGATCCCGACGGCATGGACATGCAGGCCGGCCGCGACACGCTGCGGCTGGATTTCCCCGAGCGCGTCACCACCGGCACCGAGCTGCGCAAGATGCTGGTGCGGCTCGCCGGCGAGGCGCGCGCCAAAGAGTAGCAAGCGAGCAGAAAACCACCTGTCCGCACGGCGGTGCTGCGGCCGTGGCGAGGCATGGTGTCGCATGGCTGCGGCGGCTCGATTGCGCGCTCGCTCAAGGCGAGGTGTCGTTCGACCCGTGCGCCGCTTCCTGTTTGCGCAAGGTCTGACAGCGCGATCATTTCGCGCCGGCGCGTCTCGTGATCGCCCGTTGGTTCGATGCGCGTGCAAGAATGGCTGGCGCTGCTGTTCGGAAAATCATCCGGATCGCGACCACGCCGCGATGACGCGCGCGTGCGTCGCGCTGATTGCGTTATCATCCGATCGCCAGGGGCAGTGATTGCCTCACCGCCGAACGCGACGCGTTGCGGAACATTCACCGCAGTTGAGCGTTGAACCAATCGGGCTTCGACGAAGGTGTGTTGAGCGCAATCGAAACTGCTCATCAGCAGCTTCTCACTTGCAGCTCAATGCCGATCAGGTGGTGCCGCGTGCAACACGATGGCGGTCATGCTCGGCTCTGCAGCGCCGCGTCAACGCGCGGCGGCTCATCTCAACGATACATCCTCAGCGCGAAATGCATACCCGGCATTCTCCGCGCCGTTCGCCTTGATCGGCGACGGCGCTGCCCGCCGGCTGGCACTTTTTGTGCATCGCAAAGCTCCGTGCGCGGCGGGAAAGGCGACGAAACGTCGCCCGACTGCTGCGAAAACAATGAGAAAACGAAAGCAAGGCGAAAGGGTTTCGCGCTGCGGTATTTGCGCCAGATGATGGGCCTGCCTTGGAATCAGCCAAAAGCCGTTCGATTGGCTTGGCAAGCCCGGCGATCCCCACTATTAGGTCGCCGGACCGAAGCCGAGAGGCTATATTCTGATCACGGTCACCGCGGCGGGGCGCGACTAGCGACATTCGCGCGAACAAGGATACGCGGGTTCGAGGAGGTTCTTTCGTGCAAGAGACGGGCGTGCGCAACGGTGCCTTCGGCGCCGACAAATTCGGCTTAAGGAATCTCAAGGGCGTGCATTGGAATTACGGTGCACCTCAGCTTTACGAGCATTCGCTGCGTAATGGCGAGGCGGTGCTCTCCGCCGACGGTGCGCTCTGCGCCGACACGGGCGAGTTCACCGGCCGGAGCCCGAAGGACAAGTTCACGGTCCGTGACACCACCACTGACAAGAAGATGTGGTGGGCCGGCAACCAGTCGATCACCGCGGAGCAGTTCGCGGCACTTCATGCGGACTTCCTCAAGCACGCCGAACGCAAGAAGCTGTTTGCGCAGGATCTCTATGGTGGTGCCGACCCGGCCTACCGGATCAAGACGCGCGTCTTCACCGAGCTCGCCTGGCACTCGCTGTTCATCCGCACGCTGTTGATCCGCCCCGAGGCGCTCGAGCTGTCGACCTTCGTGCCGGAGCTCACCATCATCGACATGCCGAGCTTCCGCGCCGATCCTAAACGCCACGGCGTGCGCTCGGAGAACGTGGTCGCGATCGATTTCGCCCGCAAGATCGTCCTGATCGGCGGGTCTTATTATGCCGGCGAGATGAAGAAGTCGGTCTTCACCACGCTGAACTACTATCTGCCCGAGCGCGGCGTGATGCCGATGCACTGCTCGGCCAATGTCGGCGCCAAGGGCGACACCGCGATCTTCTTCGGCCTGTCGGGCACCGGCAAGACCACGCTGTCGGCCGATCCCAACCGCACGCTGATCGGCGACGACGAGCACGGCTGGGGCCCGAACGGCGTCTTCAATTTCGAGGGCGGCTGCTATGCCAAGTGCATCAAGCTCTCCGGCGAAGCCGAGCCGGAAATCTACGCCGCCAGCAAGCGCTTCGGCGCGGTGCTGGAAAACGTCGTGCTCGGCGCCAATGATCGCGTGCCCGATTTCGACGACGGCTCCAAGACCGAGAACACGCGTTCGGCGTACCCGCTCGAGTTCATCCCGAACGCCTCGCGCACCGGCCGCGCGCCGCAGCCGAAGAACGTGGTGATGCTCGCCGCCGACGCGTTCGGCGTGCTGCCTCCGATCGCAAAGCTGTCGCCGGCGCAGGCGATGTATCACTTCCTCTCCGGCTACACCGCCAAGGTCGCCGGCACCGAGCGCGGTCTCGGCAACGAGCCGCAGCCGGAATTCTCCACCTGCTTCGGCTCGCCCTTCCTGCCGCTCGATCCCAGCGTCTACGGCAACATGCTGCGTGACCTCATCGCCCAGCACAATGTCGACTGCTGGCTGGTCAATACGGGCTGGACCGGCGGCAAGTACGGCGTCGGTTCGCGGATGCCGATCAAGGTGACGCGCGCGCTGCTCACGGCTGCGCTCGACGGCTCGCTTCGCAACGTCGAATTCCGCACCGACAAATATTTCGGCTTCGCGGTCCCGACCGCGCTGCCGGGCGTGCCGAGCGAGATCCTCAACCCGGTCAACACCTGGAAGGACAAGGACGAGTTCGACAAGACCGCCCGTGCGCTGGTCGGCATGTTCCAGAAGAACTTCGCCAAGTTCGAAGCCCAGGTCGATGCCGAGGTGCGCGCCGCCGCGCCGGACGTGAAGCTCGCGGCGGAGTGAGCCGCGCAAGCGATACGCGATTTGAAAAGGCGGCCCTCGCGGCCGCCTTTTTGTTTGCCCGGCCGGCTCGGCGACGTCTCCATCCGTCCAAGCTGAGCAGCGAACGGCGCCACATTCTCCACCGTCGTCCCGGCGCCCGTGCGCAATTGCGCACTAGGCCGGGACGACATCAACTGTGTTGCTTCGCTACTCCCCCATCTCGGGCAGCACCGCGTTGCTCGGCGTCGGCCGGTCTGTAATCTGCTGGCCGAACAGGCTGCCGATTAATTCGACGGCGACGCGCGCGGTGCGGCCGCGCTCGTCCAGGAAGGGGTTGAGCTCGACGATATCGACCGATCCTACCAGGCCGGAATCATGCAACAGCTCCATGATCAGATGCGCCTCGCGATAGGTGGCGCCACCCGGCACCGTGGTGCCGACGCCCGGCGCCACGCAGGGGTCGAGGAAATCGACGTCGAAGCTGACATGCAGCACGCCGTTGCTCGCCTTGACCCGCTCGATGACGCGCCGGATCATGACGGCGACGCCGAACTCGTCGATCTGGCGCATGTCCGCGATCGACACATTGCGCTGCCGCAGCAGCTTGCGCTCCAGCGGATCGACCGAGCGCGTGCCGATCAGGTCGAGCTGATCGGGCGGGATCGAGGCCCGCGGCAGCCCGCCGAGCAGGCCGTCGAGGCCGGGCTCGCCGCACAGGAACGCAGCTGACATGCCGTGCATGTTCGCGGTGATCGTCGTCTCCGGGGTGTTGTAGTCGGCATGGGCGTCGAGCCAGAGCGCAAACAGCGGCCGGCCCTTTTCCTGCCAGTAGCGTGCGACGCCGTTGATCGACCCCATCGACAGCGAGTGATCGCCGCCCATGAAGATCGGGATCGCGCCGGAATGCGCCAGCCAATAGGCGCGCTCGGAGAGCGCGCGGGTCCAGGTCTTCACTTCGTCATAGAACCTGGTGTTGGCCGGCACCGGGCCGTCGGCGACGACCTGTGGGATCGCAAGGTTGCCGTGATCATCGACCTGGAAGTCGAGCTGCTCGAGCAGGCGCGCGATGCCCGCGGTGCGCAGCGCGTCCGGTCCCATCAGCGGGCCGGCCTGCGATGCGCCGATCTCGATGGGAACGCCAAGCAGGGCGATGCGCGAGGGCTTTGACGTGTCGGCTTCGGACATGCAGCAGTGCTCCCAAAGGTGTGGAACAGAAGCGACGTGCCAATGTTCCCTCAACCCTTGAAATAGGCAATGCGGTCGTAACAGACCAATGTGGATATTTGGCTACGGCTCCACGCGAGCCGGAGGCCGATCCGCTCGAAACGCCTAGGCCTTGAAATACGCAATCTGCGTCGTGGTCGCGAGCAGCCTGCCGTTCGGCGACCACAGCTCGGCGTTCTGGTCGGCGTAGCTCTTGTGCATGATCTTGGCGTCGGCGGTGGCGAGCACGCGGGTGGTATCCTCCGCATCCAGGTCGGCCGCGTCGGTGTGGAAATAGGTCGTCAGCGACACCGTGCCGAACGGCACGAGTTCGCGGCGCGCGTGGAAGATGCGGCCGAAGAAGGCATCCGACATCGACATCAGCGACAGCATGTCGAGCTTGCGCGGCGTGCGGTCGCTGATCCAGATCTTCGAATAGGGGCTCGACGGCAGCTTCGCGGCACCGCCGCCGGCGAACTTCGGCTCGCCCTCGACGAAGCGGAATTCGTACTGGTTGGCCCAGGTCATCTTGAGCTTCGGAAAGGAGCGCAGCTGTTCGAACGGCACGGCGCCCGGAAATTCGGCCGGCTGGTGCGACCAGGACGGGCGGCGCTCGGCGAACACGGCGGTTGCCAGCGTCGCGACCTCGCCGCCGCCCTGCGTCATCTCGACCGACCAGTGCTGGCTCGAACGGTTGGCCTTGACCAGGCGGACATCGAGATCGAACACGCCCTCGGCGACCGGCGCGCAGTAATTGACCGTCAGCGCCAGCGGATCGCCCGCGCGCTGCGGGTGCTGCATCAGCGCGCGCAGGATCGTCGCGGCAGTGCAGCCGCCGAAGGGGCCGACGAACGCCCAGTAATCCGGGCTGGTCCGTCCCTGCCAGCGGCTGTCGCCGGCGGTCACGGCGGTTGCTTCATCGAAAAGGTGCGGGGTCTTGGTGAGCATGCGGATCTTTCAATATCGACTGGCGCTTCGGTCATCGCCAAGCGGACTGACGGGCAATGACGAGTAATGACGTCCGTCATGCAATATCGCGGGCTACTGCGCGGAATTCAATGACGTCGGGCGTAATCGATTTCCGCGTCCCGGGATTAGCCCTTCGCCTCGCGCTGGTTGCCGAGTTGCGGCGAGGCACCCGGATTGACCGGCACGTTCCAGATTTCCTCGGCGTATTCGCGGATGGTGCGGTCGGAGGAGAACCACGCCATGCGCGCGACGTTGAGGATGGAGGCGCGTGTCCAGGCCGACGAGACCAGCCAGCGCGCATCGACCGCGCGCTGCGCCTCGTAGTAGGAATCGAAATCGGCGCTGACCATGTAATGGTCGAGATAGCGCAGCGCATGCGCGATCGATTCGAAGCGGCCGGGATCGCCGGGCGAGAACTCGCCGGTCTCGATGGCGCGGATCGCGCGCTCGAGCCGCGGCGAATTGCGGATCACGTCGGAGGCGTCGAGCCCCTGCTTGCGCCGGATCATCACGTCGCCGGCTTCCATGCCGAAGATCGCGATGTTCTCAGGTCCCACATGGTCGCGGATCTCGATATTGGCGCCGTCGAGCGTGCCGATGGTGATGGCGCCGTTGAGCGCCAGCTTCATGTTGCCGGTGCCGGAGGCTTCCATGCCGGCGGTGGAGATCTGCTCGGAGAGGTCGGCCGCGGGAATGATCACCTCGGCCAGGCTGACATTGTAGTCGGGCAGGAACACGACCTTGAGCTTGCCGTCGATCGCGGGATCGTTGTTGACGATTTCGGCGACGTCGTTGATCAGCTTGATGATCAGCTTGGCGTAGCGGTAGCTCGCCGCCGCCTTGCCGGCGAAGATCTTCACCCGCGGCACCCAATTGCCGCTGGGGTCGTCCTTGATCGCCTGGTACAGCGCGACCGTCTCGATGACGTTGAGCAGCTGGCGCTTGTATTCGTGGATGCGCTTGATCTGCACGTCGAACAGCGCCGATGGGTCGAGCTTGATGTGGTTGCGTTCGTTGACCAGCCGGGCCAGCGCCAGCTTGTTGTGATGCTTGACGTCGCGGAAGCGCTTCTGGAATTCGAGGTCGCTCGAATGGGCCTCGAGCCGCTCGAGCAGCGAGAGGTCGTCGAGCACGGCATCGCCGCAGGTCTCGCGCAACAGGTCGGTCAGCTTCGGGTTCGCCAGCATCAGCCAGCGGCGGAAGGTGATGCCGTTGGTCTTGTTGGTGATGCGGCCGGGATAGAGATGGTTGAGGTCGTGGAATACGGTCTCTCGCATCAGGTCGGAATGCATCGCCGAGACGCCGTTGATGCGGTGCGAGCCGACGAAGGCGAGCTGGCCCATGCGCACGCGGCGGCCGCTCTTCTCGTCGATCAGCGAGACCGAGGCGCGGAAGTCGATGTCGCCGGGGCAACGCGCCTCCGCAAGGGCCAGATGCTGCACGTTGATGCGGTAGATGATCTCCAGATGCCGCGGCAACAGCCGTTCGAACAGCTCGACCGGCCAGGTCTCCAGCGCCTCGGGCAGCAGCGTGTGGTTGGTGTAGGAGAGCGTGGCGACGGTGATCTTCCAGGCCTCGTCCCAGCGGAAATTGTGGAGGTCGACGAGGATCCGCATCAATTCGGTGACGGCAAGGCTCGGATGGGTGTCGTTGAGCTGCACCGCGACCTTGCCTGCGAGGTTGCGCAGCTGGCCGTCGGAGGCGAGATGCCGTTTCACCAGGTCCTGGAGCGAGGCGGAGACGAAGAAATATTCCTGGCGCAGCCGCAGCTCGCGGCCCGCCGGGCTCTCGTCGTTCGGATAGAGGAACTTGCAGATCGCCTCCGCGCGCGACTGCTCGGCGCTGGCGCTGACATAGTCGCCCTTGTTGAAGGCATCGAGCTTCAACGGATCGGGCGAGCGCGCCGACCACAGGCGCAGCGCATTGACGTGATGGCCGCGCCAGCCGACGATCGGCGTGTCATAGGCGATCGCCTGCACGGTCTCGCCCGGATGCCAGATCGCGCGGTCGCGGCCCTTGTCCTCGACATGCTCGACGCCGCCGCCGAAATTGACGTCGTAGATCACCTCGGGCCGCTGCAACTCCCAGGGGTTGCCGAAGCTCAGCCATTCGTCGGGATATTCCTGCTGCCAGCCCTGATTGATGATCTGGCGGAACAGGCCGTAATCGTAGCGGATGCCGTAGCCGATCGCGGGAATCGACAGCGTCGCCATGCTCTCCATGAAGCAGGCGGCGAGGCGGCCGAGGCCGCCATTGCCGAGCGCGGCGTCCGGCTCGCATTTGCGCAGCTCCGGCAGCGAGACGCCGAGATCGCCGAGCGCGACCTCGAAGATCTTCAGCAGCCCCATATTGTTGAGCGCGTCGGTGAACAGGCGGCCGATCAGGAATTCAAGCGAGAGATAATAGACCCGCTTGCGTCCCGCATCGTAGCTGTGCTTCTCGGCCGTCAGCCAGCGATGCACGATGCGGTCGCGCAGCGCGAGCGCCGCGGCCTGGTACCAGTCGTGTTTCGTCGCCATGCCCGCGTCCTTGCCGATGGCAAGGCGCAGCTTTGCCAGGATCGCGCCCTTGATCTCAGCCAGCGCGAGTTCGTCGATGGGCTGGTTCAATGCCGGGTAGTTTGTCTGTTCCTGCAACGCGCCCAATCCCTGCCGTTCGAACCGGAACACGACGCGATGACCCGCGTCATGTCCTCATCTCATTGGTCGAGCATGGTTCCCGCGGAAATCCCGGTTCCGCGGCCTTCCGATCACGCTCCAGCGCAATGATACCCGCCTTGCATGGCAATCGAAACCGTCAGGGACGGTGCCATACACAGCGCTGCCGTGATTTTATGCAAGGACCGGGCCGCTTCGGGAACCTTCCGGACCAGCGGTCATGGGTGCTACGATGGCGCTGCAGAAGCCGGGATTTCGCAATCGACCGGAGGATGCGTGATGAGACTCTTGATCGAGATCGCGGCCGCGGCGTTGCTCGTGGTGTGCATCACGGCGACCAGCGCAGCCGATGCAGCGGGCAAACCGGGCCGCAGCGCCGACGGCCTGAGTTGCGGCTTCAGCGTGGCGCAGAATGCATCGCCCGCCGCGCGCTGTACCGCCATCAAGCGGCAATGCGGCGGCAGGTTCTACGCAAATGCCTGCGGCGACAAACTGCTCTCGGCAGCGAATTGAGCGGCCACGCAACGCGCTTTCACGCTCAATCCGAAACACCGTGGTGATACGGATTTTCAAGCCTTAACGGAGCCTTTACAAACACAGCTGTCGCTCGTGGGGCGGGCACGTTTTTCAGCTCCGACGCATTTCATTCCGAAGCCATTTTCAACGGGCCGCTGACCTGGTCAGCGGCCCGAATTGCTTTGCGGGCAGCATATGCGTCACCGAGCGATGATGCTCGCTCGCCACATCGTCGTCCTGGCGAAAGCCAGGACCCATTACCCCAATCGTCAGATGAGGCCCGACAGGTCGTTCCAGTCCGGATTTTCTGCTTCGATCAGCTTGATCTTCCAATCGCGCTTCCAGAATTTCAGCTGCTTCTCGCGGGCGATCGCTTCCTGCGGCGTGGCGAATTCCTCGACATGGACGAGGCGGAAGACCTGGTATTTGTAGACAAACTTGGAGCCTCGGCCTGACCGATGTAGCTCAAGCCGGGTGCGAATGTCGTTAGTGACGCCAATGTAGAGCGTTCCGTGATGGCGGCTCGCCAGAATGTAGACATAGTAGCTGCCGGCTGTGCTCATTCGTAGCCAGGGCTCGCGATACGTTGGTCTATTGGGGTAATGGGTCCCCTGAGTTCGCAAACGAAGTGCAACACTTCCTTGAGGAGGTGTTGCCATGGGGCGGACTTACAAGCAGCTCTCTCTGGACGACCGATGCGAGATTGCCTGCCTATCGGCCAATGGCAGCTCGGTCCGGCAAATCGCGGCAGCTCTGGATCGCTCGCCATCAACGGTCTCTCGGGAACTGAGGCGCAATCGGGGGAGCCAGGTCGGCTACAAGCCAAACTATGCCCAGCACCAGATGCGAGCGCGGCGCTGGACGGGCGGACGCCTCGAACGGGAGCCCGGCCTGCGCCGCGCGGTGTTGGAACGCCTTCGCCGGGGCTGGTCGCCCGAGCAGGTCGCCGGCCGGCTGGCCCGCGAGTCCGGGCGCAAGGTGATCTCGCACGAGACCATCTACCGCTTCATCTATGCCCAACTCAGGCGCACCACGGATTTCAACTGGCGGCGCTATCTGCCGCGCGCCAAGAGCAAGCGCGGCCGCCGCGGCAAGAGGGGCGGCAGCCCCGCAAGCTTCATCGAAGGCCGTGTTTCCTTGGCAAATCGGCCGATCGAAGTGGCCGACCGCAGCGTGCCCGGACACTGGGAGGCCGACCTGATGATGTTCTCGAAATACGGTCAGGCCGTGCTGACCGTGCACGAGCGCACCTCGCGTCTGCTGCTCGGCATCCGCCTTGCCAGCAAGGTCGCGCGCGGTGTCGCCCGCCATCTCGTGGGCTTCTTCGCGACCCTGCCACAGGAGCTGCGCCAGACCGTGACCTTCGACAACGGCACCGAGTTCGCCGGTCACCTGGCGCTGCACCGCCTCTCGATCGAGACCTTCTTCTGCGATCCCCACGCCCCCTGGCAGAAGGGCGGCATCGAGAACGCTATCGGCAGGATGCGCCGCTTTATTCCCCGCAAGACCGATCTCGTAACCCTCTCGACCGCCAGATTCCGCCAGTTCATCGCCGCCTACAACAACACCCCGCGCAAATGCCTTGACTACCGCACGCCTGCCGAGGCCTTTGCTCAAGTGTTGCACTTCGAATGTGAATTTACCTCCTGGCTTTCGCCAGGACGACGCCCAAAGGGCGATCTGCAAACCAATCAGAACAAATTAAGAACACTTTAGTAAGTCTTTGATATATCATTGTGATTCGGCGCTTCGCCGACACAATATCTAGCGTCTGTCCGACCTTGCGAGGACTACATGTCCACCGTTGCCTTCGACCAATTTGCCCTTACCCGGATCGCCGATTTCGCCCGCTCGCTGTCTCGGCTGCATCAGGCGGCCCGGCGCTACGCCGTCGATGACGACCAGTTCGATCGCGAATTCAACGCGGTGTGCCAGTCGATCTGGGGCTACACCATCGACGACATCAGCGACGATCTGTTCTCGACCGAGGATCACGCCTGGCTCGACTCGCTCGATGAAGCGCATGCGCGCATCTTCGCGGCCGAGCAGGGTTACGACCTTGTCGACGAAGCGGGCATGCTGACCGATTGGTGGGGCTTTTGCTGGATGATCCTCGCCGAGAAGCGCGGCCTCCTGACGCCGGAAAACCGCGCCGCCGCGCGCGCGGCGATCGAGGAGAAGTATCTGGCAGCGCCAAACGTGATCGGGGTGATTGTGGCGCGGTAGCATTTGTTACGTCGTCATTCCGGGGCGCCTCGAAGAGGCGAGCCCGGAATCTCGAGATTCCCCGATGCGCAATTGCGCATCTGAGGTCTGGTGCTTACGCACCATCCCGGAATGACGGGCTGACGCCCGTCAGTTCGCTTCCGCCCGCTTCGCGGGCTTTGCGGCGTTGCCCGTCGGCGCAACGGACGACGGCGCCGACGGCGCGACATCGCTTCTGGTTTCCGGCAGCGGCGCGTCGCCGGCGATCTCGGCGCTGACGGGGGCGACCTTCATTTCGCCGAGCCGCGCGCGGACCGCCGAGGTCAATCCGGGATAGGAGGCAACCGGGGTGAAGTCCGCAGCCTGGTCGTTGCCGACGCGGATGCCGGTATAGGCGACGAGGCCGTCGGTGGTGGCGATCACGTCGCCGGCCTTTAGCGACGAATCCAGCGCAAGATCGACCGGGGCGAGGCCGACCGGATCACGGCCGTTGCAGGTACAGTCGGCGCGCAGCGCCTTGCGATAGGCGAACGCGTTCTCGCTGTCGGCGTAGCGCTCGCCGGCGGTCGATGCGGCGCTGTCGATATGGCTGCCGTAATAGACCTTGGTCGCGCTCGCCGGACAGAACGCCTGGCAAAGCTGCGCCGGCGTGGCGTTGCCGCGCATCGTCAGCGGAAAATACTTGCCGTCGCAGCTGCGCACGCAATATGCCGGTCCGGAACCGGCCACCCGCGGCGCGGAGATGGGCGCGGACGGTTGCCGCTCGGCCTGCTGGTTGAGGCCGAACGGATCGGCGAAGAAATTGGCCTGCGGCGGCGCCTGCCGGCTCTGCTGCTTCTGGGAACCGCCGAAGAAGAAGTCGAACAGCCCTTCGGCCGAGACAGGCGCGGGCACCACCAGGACGGAACCCGCAAAGGCTGCGGCGACCAGCATCACGCGGCGCCGCATACGCCAATCACTCAACTCTGTACGCAACGCCAACTCCACCCGACGCGCCACGGCGACGAGCTGCCCTGGCGGCTTCACCATAGTGCGGGATGGTAAACGAGCGATTGATTTGGGGTGACGGCATCACACGAAGGCGAGGTCGCGCGAACCGCCCCTTCCACCTCGCCCCGCTTGCGGGGAGAGGGAGCGAATAAACTCAGCCCTTCAGGAACTCCGACGCCTTGTACAGCGAGCGGAACGGCAGGCCGGCCGCACCGAAGGTGTCGGTGGCGCCTTCCTCGCGGTCGACCATGGTGAGCACCAGCACCACATTGGCGCCGGCCTCGCGCACCGATTCCACCGCCTTCATCGCCGAACCGCCCGTGGTGGTGACGTCCTCGACGATCACGACGCGCTTGCCCGCCAGCGTCTCGCCCTTGGGCAGGCCTTCGATCGCGAGCTTGGCGCCGTGCTCTTTCGGCTTCTTGCGCACGAAGAAGGCCGCGATCGGATGGCCCTTGATCCAGGAGATCTGAGCCAGCGCGCCGGCGAGCGGCACGGCGCCCATCTCGAGCCCACCGATGAAGTCGAGCTGGTCGTCCTTGAGCGCCTCATAGGTCAGCTCGGCGAGCAGCGCCGCGCCCTCGGGATCGAGCATCGTCGGCTTCAGGTTGAAATAGAAGTCGCTCTTGCGGCCCGACGCCAGCGTGATCTCGCCGCGGCCGAACGAACGCTTGCGGATGATCTCGGCGAGGCGGGCGCGGGAGGCTGATTTGGACAAAGACTTTTTCCCTTGAGGGTTTGAGGCGGGCGGCAATCTATCCACGCTTACCGGCACATTCCAGCGTGGAAATCGGGCCGTCAACAGTGCCCAAGCCGCGATTTCCGCGGGCGTGCTTTCCGGAAAGCGCGGTTGTGCGGCCGTTCCGTTCCCCGTAAGCAGGCGCCAAACACTCGGCCAAACACTTGCCCAAACACTTGCACGGGAAGCGGAATGACCATCGAGCTTTACACCTGGAACACGCCGAACGGCCGCAAGATCTCGGTCGCGCTGGAGGAGATGGGGCTGCCCTACAAGGTGATCCCGGTGAACATCACCAAGGGCGAGCAGATGACGCCCGAGTTCCTCAAGCTCTCCCCCAATAACAAGATTCCCGCGATCGTCGATCCCGAGGGCCCCGACGGCAAGCCCGTCAGCATCTTCGAATCGGGCGCGATCCTGCTTTATCTCGGCGAAAAGACCGGCAAATTCCTGCCGAAATCGCTGAGCGAGCGGATTCCCGTCTACGAATGGCTGATGTGGCAGATGGGCGGCTTCGGCCCGATGCCGGGCCAGGTGCACCATTTCATCGCGCTGGAGAATGAGCAGGATCGCGCTTACGGCCTGAAGCGCTTCATGGCGGAGACGCGCCGGCTCTACGGCGTGCTGGACCGGCGGCTTGAGGGGCGCGACTTCGTCGCCGGCGAGCTTTCGATTGCCGATTTTGCCATCCTGGGCTGGGCCTGGCGCCACCCTCGCCACAAGGTTGATCTGGCCGACTTCCCCAACGTCAAGCGCTGGTACGAGGCGCTGATGGCGCGCCCGGCGGTGAAGCGCGGGATGGAAGCGAAGCTGGATTGAGGGGCTTTGTCATTGCCGGGCTTGACCCGGCAATCCATCCTCTCGCAAGCGAGTCTTCGCGCCTGCATGTGCAGGCGATGGATGCGCGGGTCAAGCCCGCGCATGACGAGTCGGGCTCAGGCCCGCCGCGCCTCGAGCGCCATCTTCATGGCAAGCCCGGCCAGCACCGTGCCCATCAGCCAGCGCTGCACCAGCATCCAGCTCGGCCGGTTCGCCAGGAACAATGCGATCGAGCCCGCCGCGAGCGCGATCATCGCATTCACGCTGACGCTGATCGCGATCTGGATCGTCCCCAGCGCCAGCGACTGCATCAGCACGCTGCCGGCGGCCGGATCGATGAACTGCGGCAGCAGCGCCAGATACAGCATCGCGATCTTCGGGTTGAGCAGGTTGGTGACGAAGCCCATCGCGAACAATTTGCGTGGGCTGTCGACCGCGAGCTTCTTCACCTGGAACGGCGAGCGCCCGCCCGGCTTCACCGCCTGCCAGGCGAGCCACAGCAGATATCCGGCGCCGGCAAAGCGCAGTGCGTCATAGGCGAACGGAATGGCGAGCAAGAGCGCCGTGATGCCGAACGCCGCGCACAGCATGTAGAACACGAAGCCGAGCGCCACGCCGCCGAGCGAGACGATGCCGGCCGCCGGCCCCTGCGTGATCGAGCGCGAGATCAGATAGATCATGTTCGGTCCCGGCGTGAGCACGAGGCCAAGGCAGATGAGCGCAAAGCCGAGCAAAGCGGATGTGTGGGGCATGATGGGTCTCGCGAGGGATGCGCACACTTCTAGCGTGTCGTCCGCCGCGCGGCCATCTCGGAATTGCTCTCGGAGCAATGTGGTGGCGAAGCCGCTGCGCTCCCTCGCCCCGCTCTTGCGGGGTCGAGACGAGCGAAGCTCGCTCTCAGAGGGTTGGGGTGAGGGGCTGTATCCGCAATGACGGTGAGGGCGGATCTTGCGGTAGCTCCCCTCACCCGGATCGCATTACGCTTCGCTCCATACGATCCGACCTCTCCCCGCAAGCAGGGAGAGGTGAAGAAGAGATCAATGCGCCTCGTCCCAATTGTTCGCCGCGCGCGCGTCCACATGCAGCGGCACCGAGAGCAGCACGGCCGGGAACGGCGCATCCTGCATCGCGTGCTGCACGACGGGAAGCGTCGCCTCGACCTCGGCGTCCGGCACCTCGAAGATCAATTCGTCATGCACCTGGAGCAGCATCTGCGCCGACAGCTTCTTTTCGGCCAACGCATCCTCGACGCGTGTCATGGCGCGGCGGATGATGTCGGCGGCGGTGCCCTGAAGCCGCGCGTTGATCGCGGCGCGCTCGTTGAAGGCGCGCACCGAGGCGTTGGACGCCTTGATGTCGGGGTAGTGGCACTTGCGGCCGAACAGCGTGGTGACGTAGCCGTGGCTGCGGCAAAAGTCCCGCGTCTCGTCCATATAGGCGCGGATGCCGGGGAAGCGCTCGAAATACTTCTTGATGTAGGCCGAGGCTTCTTCGCGCGCGATGCCGAGCTGGTTAGCGAGGCCGAACGCCGAGATGCCGTAGATGATGCCGAAATTGATCGCCTTGGCGCGGCGGCGGATCTCGCTCGGCATGCCCTTGATCGGCACGCCGAACATTTCCGATGCCGTCATGGCGTGAATGTCGAGGCCGTCGCGGAACGCCTGCTTCAGCACCGGAATGTCGGCGATCTCGGCGAGCAGCCGCAGCTCGATCTGCGAATAGTCGGCGGAAACCAGCTTGTGTCCCGGCGCGGCGATGAAGGCACGGCGGATCTTGCGGCCATCCTCGGTGCGCACCGGAATGTTCTGAAGGTTCGGCTCGTTGGACGACAGCCGGCCCGTCGTGGTCGCGGCCAGGGCGTAGGTCGTGTGCACGCGATGGGTCTGCGGGTTGACATAGGTCGGCAGCGCATCGGTGTAGGTCGATTTCAGCTTGGAGACCTGGCGCCACTCCAGAATCTTCTTCGGGAAGTCGTGCCCCTGCTCGGCGAGCTCGTCCAGCACCTGCGCGGTGGTCGACCATGCTCCGGTTTTCGTCTTGGTGCCGCCGGGCAGTCCCATCTTGCCGAACAGGATGTCGCCGATCTGCTTGGGGCTGCCGACATTGACCGGCTCGCCGGCGATCGCCTGGATTTCGGCCTCGACGCGCGCCGCGGTCTGGGCAAAGTCGCCGGAGAGCCGTGACAGGACCTGACGGTCGATCGAGATGCCGCGCCGCTCCATGCGTGCGAGCACGGAGACCAGCGGCCGCTCCAGGGTCTCGTAGACGGCGGTCATGTGCTCGGCGACGAGGCGCGGCTTCAGCACGCGCCAGAGCCGCAGGATCACGTCGGCGCTTTCGGCCGCATATTCGCTGGCCTTGTCGATCGTGACCTGATCGAAGGTCAGCTTGCCCTTGCCGCTGCCGACGAGGCCGCCGTAATTGACGACCGCATGGCCGAACCAGCGCTCGGACAGCGACTCCAGCGCGTGCGAGCCGAGGCCGGCGTCGAGCACGTAGGAGATCAGGAGCGCATCGTCGATGTTGCGCAGGGTGATGCCGTGCTGCGCCAGCATCACGGCCGTGAACTTGACGTCGAAGCCGATCTTCTGGATTCCGATGGACTCCAGCAGCGGCCTCAGCGCCGCCAGCGCCTCGGCCGTCTTGATCTGGCCGGGTGCGAGGCCGGCATCGAACAGGCCTGCGCCTCCGCCGGCTTGCCGGTGGCTGAGCGGGACGTAACACGCATCGTTCGGCGCCAGCGCCAGCGCAAGGCCTGCGAGCTCGCCCTGCATCGGGTCGATCGATTCCGACATCGCCTCGATCGCGACATAGCCGGTGTCGGGCACGCGGGCGATGAAGGCGTTGAGCTGATCGAGACTGCCGATCGCCTGATACGCCTTGCGGTCGAAGCCGGTCTTGCGGATCGCCTCGCCGCGGGCCTCGGCCAGCGCTGCCGGCGTGCCCTTGCGGTTCGAATTCTTGTCGTCGCGCGCACCGCTCGGCTTGGCTTTCGGCAGCGGGGCTGCGGCCGATGTCGGAGCGTCTCCGGGTGCCGGCGTCACATCCGACGGCGGCAACGGAGAGAACACGCTCGCGCCGCTCTTGTTGCCGGGATCGGCATCGACATTGGCCGGATCGATCTGCGCATATTCGGCGACGCGCCGCGTCAGCGTCGTGAACTCCATCGCCTTCAGGAAGGCGATCAGCTTGCGCGCGTCCGGCTCGTGGACGGCGAGGTCGTCCAGCGGCACCTCCAGGTCGACCTTGTCGTCGAGCAGCACGAGCTGCCGCGAGATGCGCGCCTTCTCGGCGTTCTCGAGCAGCGCTTCGCGGCGCTTGGGCTGCTTGATCTCGCCGGCGCGGAACAACAATTGGTCGAGATCGCCATATTCGGTGATCAGCTGCGCTGCGGTCTTGATGCCGATGCCGGGCACGCCGGGCACGTTGTCGGTGGAATCGCCGGCCAAAGCCTGCACCTCGACCACCTTGTTCGGCGGCACGCCGAACTTCTCGATCACCTCGGGGATTCCGATGCGGCGATCCTTCATGGTGTCGTACATCACGACCTTGTCGTTGACGAGCTGCATCAGATCCTTGTCCGATGACACGATCGTCGTGGTCGCGCCGTGCTCGCTGGCGAGCCGCACATAGGTCGCAATGAGATCGTCGGCCTCGAAGCCGGTCTGTTCCAGGCACGGCAGGTCAAAGGCGCGCACGGCTTCGCGGATCAGCGCGAATTGCGGGATCAGGTCGTCAGGAGCCGGCGGCCGGTGCGCCTTGTAGTCCGGATAGATCTTGTTGCGGAAGGTGATCTCCGACTTGTCGAAGATGATCGCCAGATGCGTCGGCCGGTTGTCCTCGGGCATCTCGCGCAAGAGCTTCCACAGCATGTTGCAGAAGCCGAGCACGGCGTTGACCTGGAGCCCGTCGGATTTGCGGTTCAGCGGCGGCAGCGCGTGATAGGCGCGGAAGATGTAGGAGGAACCGTCGACCAGGAACACATGATCGCCCTTCGCCGTGGCCTTGGCGGCAACGGGCTTGGGGGCGGTCTTCGATGCGGGCTTGGCGGGGGCTTTGGAGGCTGTTTTCGGCATGGCCGAAACTTAGGGATTTTTGCGCGGATTGACAGCCTTTGTGTCGCTGAATCCGCCCGTGCCACACAACGATCTGTCGTCCCGGCGAAAGCCGGGACCCATTACCCCAAATGATCGTTGTTTGAGCCTGCTGCGGGTCCAGCCTACCCAACGCGGGCAGTCGTGGTAATGGGTCCCCTGAGTTCGCAAACGAAGTGCAACACTTCCTTGAGGAGGTGTTGCCATGGGGCGGACTTACAAGCAGCTCTCTCTGGACGACCGATGCGAGATTGCCTGCCTATCGGCCAATGGCAGCTCGGTCCGGCAAATCGCGGCAGCTCTGGATCGCTCGCCATCAACGGTCTCTCGGGAACTGAGGCGCAATCGGGGGAGCCAGGTCGGCTACAAGCCAAACTATGCCCAGCACCAGATGCGAGCGCGGCGCTGGACGGGCGGACGCCTCGAACGGGAGCCCGGCCTGCGCCGCGCGGTGTTGGAACGCCTTCGCCGGGGCTGGTCGCCCGAGCAGGTCGCCGGCCGGCTGGCCCGCGAGTCCGGGCGCAAGGTGATCTCGCACGAGACCATCTACCGCTTCATCTATGCCCAACTCAGGCGCACCACGGATTTCAACTGGCGGCGCTATCTGCCGCGCGCCAAGAGCAAGCGCGGCCGCCGCGGCAAGAGGGGCGGCAGCCCCGCAAGCTTCATCGAAGGCCGTGTTTCCTTGGCAAATCGGCCGATCGAAGTGGCCGACCGCAGCGTGCCCGGACACTGGGAGGCCGACCTGATGATGTTCTCGAAATACGGTCAGGCCGTGCTGACCGTGCACGAGCGCACCTCGCGTCTGCTGCTCGGCATCCGCCTTGCCAGCAAGGTCGCGCGCGGTGTCGCCCGCCATCTCGTGGGCTTCTTCGCGACCCTGCCACAGGAGCTGCGCCAGACCGTGACCTTCGACAACGGCACCGAGTTCGCCGGTCACCTGGCGCTGCACCGCCTCTCGATCGAGACCTTCTTCTGCGATCCCCACGCCCCCTGGCAGAAGGGCGGCATCGAGAACGCTATCGGCAGGATGCGCCGCTTTATTCCCCGCAAGACCGATCTCGTAACCCTCTCGACCGCCAGATTCCGCCAGTTCATCGCCGCCTACAACAACACCCCGCGCAAATGCCTTGACTACCGCACGCCTGCCGAGGCCTTTGCTCAAGTGTTGCACTTCGAATGTGAATCTACCTCCTGGCTTTCGCCAGGACGACGTTGAGAGGCGGGACGGCTTTCGCAGCGCTACGCCTTCTCGCCGGCCGGCGAAAACAGATAGCCGCCGCCGCGGATGGTGCGGATCACGGCCGGCTTGGCCGGGTCGGGCTCGATCTTGCGGCGGATGCGCATGATGCGGAGATCGACCGCGCGGTCGAAGGCCTCGGCGTCGCGCGCATTGGCCAATTCCAGCAGGCGCTCGCGCGACAGCACGCGTTTCGGATTGGCCGCGAACACCTTGAGGAGCCCGAACTCGGAGGCCGTCAGCGGATGCTCGTTGCCCTCGTCGTCGCGCAAGGCCTGCGCTTCGAGATCGAGCCATTTGGTGCCAAAGCGCACCAGCTGCTCCTTGTCCGATTTCGCCGCCGCCTCGGGCACTGCTGCCTTGGCCGGCACGCTCCGCCGCAGCACCGAGCGGATGCGCGCCATCAGCTCGCGCAGCTCGCAGGGCTTGGCCACGTAATCGTCGGCGCCGAGCTCGAGTCCGACGACGCGATCTATCGGGCTCGCGGTCGCCGTGAGCATGATCACCGGAACGTTGATGCGGCTCTTGAGGTCGCGAATGATCGAGAGCCCGTCTTCCTCGGGCATGTTGAGATCGAGCACGACGAGGTCGGGCATGCTGCCCTGGATCGCGGCGCGCAGGCTCTTGCCGCCGTCGCACAGCGTCACGGTGAAGCCGTGCATCTTGAGGTAATCGCCGACCATCTCCCGGGCCGGGGCCTCGTCGTCGACGATCAAGATATGCGGGTTCTGGCTCATGATGTCTCTGTCGCCGGCAGTGTAACCGTAAAGGTCGACCCCTGTCCGGGGCCCGGGCTCTGCGCGGTCACATGGCCGCCATGCATGTCGATGATACGCTTGACGATGGAGAGCCCAAGCCCCGTCGAGCTCTCGCCGGCGGTCGGTTTTGCCGACAGCCGCTGGAACCGGCCGAACAGGCGGCCGAGATCCTCCGGGCTGAGGCCGGGACCCTGGTCGGCGATCCGGATCACGGTGTCGTCGCCCTCATGGCTGACCGTGACTGTGATCTTGCCGCCGATCGGCGAATACTTGATGGCGTTGCTGACGAGGTTGTCGATCGCCTCGCGAATCCGGTCGGCGTCGCACATCGTGACGAATTGCTGCGGCCCCGAGACCGAGATGCTCTGCTGCTTGTTGACGGCCGAAGGCAAATTGGCTTCGGCGACCTCCTTGACCAGCGCGGCGACATCGACCGGCTCGCGGCGGATGGTGATGTCGAAGGCATCGGCCATCGCATCCGAGATCAGGTGATCGACCATCGTGGTCAGGCGCTTGGTGGCGTCGCGAATGTGGTCGACCTGGGACGTGACGTTTTCCTTCGGCGAGCCGGCGCCAATCAGTTCGGTCAGCATCTCGGTGCGGCCGAGGATGACCCCGAGCGGATTCTTCAGGTCGTGCGCGACGGTGCCCAGAATCTCGTTCTTGAAGCCGTTGGCGCGCTGCAGCCGCAGCCATTGCGCCGAGAGCCGGCGGTTGGCCTGCATCAGCGCGCGGGTGCGCTGGGCGACGCGGTCCTCGAGCTGGGTGTTGGCGTCCTGGAGCTGCTGGTAGAGGATCACGTTGTCGAAGGCGATCGAGAGCCGGCTGGAGAAGATCTCGACCAGCGACCGGTCGGTCTCCGACAGCTCGCGCTCGGCCTGGAGCAGCACCACGACCTCGCGGCCGCTTCCGGTGCGCAGATAGATCACGCTGCGGTGGTCGGCGAATTCGTTCTTGCGGCGCTGGAACGCGGCCTCGACCATCTCGCGCAGGTCGGGATCGAGCGCCTTCGACGTGGTGGTGCCGATGAAGCGGCTGTAGCAGCCGCTGCCGGCGAGCACCGAGAGCTCGGGATCGACGCCGCCATTGTCGCGCAGGACCAGGATGCCGGCGCAATCGACATTGAGCAGCGAGGCGAGCTGGGTCAGCACGCCCTCGGCGAGCCGCTGCATCGACTTGAAGTCGTACAGCGTCGAAGCGGCGTCGATGATGATCTCCAGCCCGCGCCGCGTCTGCACCATGCGCTCGAGCTGCTGATAGGAGCGCAGCGCCGCGGTCAGGGAGGTGAACAGCTTGTCGGCGGTGAGCTCGGTCTTGGCCTTGTAGTCGTTGATGTCGTACTGCACGATCACGCGCCGCTCCGGCGCCTGGCCGGGCTGGCCGGTGCGCAGGATGATGCGCACGGTCTCGTTCCTGATCTCGTTGCGGATGAACTCGACCAGTTCGAGGCCGGCGACGTCGGTCTCCATGATGACGTCGAGCAGCACGGCGGCGATGTCGGGGTTGTCCCGCATCAGCGTGCGGCCTTCGGCCGCAGAGTAGGCGGAGAGGATCTCCAGCGTCGAACCGTTGAGGCTGTAGTCGGACAGTGCGAAACGGGTGCCGTCATGCACGGCCGGATCGTCGTCGATGACGGCGATCTTCCACTTCCGGGCCGTTACTATCCTCCGACGCGGTACCGGTATCGTCGATCAGGTGGAGGACATCGTCCTGTTCGGCCATTGACTGCTTCCGTCGGCTGCTGCGTCAGCGATCGTGGGCTCGCCTTTGGCAGCCCCCTTGGCGACCCGGGGTATGATAATGCGAAAAGTGGTGCCTTGTCCCAGCTTGGATTCCAGCACCATGCGGCCGCCGAGCTGCTGGGTGACGAGGTTATAGACGATATGGAGGCCAAGTCCCGTGCCGCCTTCATTGCGCCGGGTGGTAAAGAAAGGGTCAAAGGCCTGGCGCTGCACGTCGGGGGTCATGCCGGCCCCGTCATCGGCGAAGCTGATCTCGACATCGTCGGCGCCGCGCCCGCGCGCCGAGATGGTGATGGTGCCGGAGCGGCCATCGGCAAAGGCATGATTGACGGCGTTGAGGAAAAGATTGGTTAAGATCTGCCCATAGGCGCCGGGATAGCCGTCGATCAAGAGCCCCTCGGGCACATCAACCGACAGCGCGATCGCGGCCTTCTTCAGCACCGGGCGCAGGCTGGCGATGATCTGGTCGGTGGCTTCGCTGAGCGAGAATTGCCGCCGCTCGATATGCGAGCGATCCACCGCAACCTGCTTGAACGACTGGATCAGCTCGCCGGCGCGCGTCAGGTTCGAGACCAGTTGCTGCGATGCATCACGCGAGGCGCGCACGAACTCGTCGAGCTTGGAGCGGCGCAGCGGCTCGGTCTTCAAATCGTTCTCGAAGATCTCGGTGCGCCGGGCCAAGCTGGAGGCCACCGTGAGGCTGATGCCGATCGGGTTGTTGACCTCGTGCGCGACGCCGGCAACCAGGCCGCCGAGCGCCGCCAGCCGTTCGGCATCGATCAAATTCTGCTGCGCGGTATTGAGCTCGAGCAGCGCGCTCTCGGCCTTCTCCTTGGACGCGCGCAGCTCGTCCTCGGTCTCGCGCTTGGCGATCGCGTTCTCGCGGAACACCTCCACCGCGCGCGCCATGGCGCCGACCTCGTCCTTGGCCGACGTGCCCTGCACCGGCCGGTCGAGGTCCCCCGAGGTGATGGTGCGCATCGCGGCCATGATCTGCGCCAGCGGCAGCCGGATCGACAGCGCGATCATGACGCCGGCCGACATGATGACGCCGAGGAAGATCACGGCAATCGACAGCACCCGGCGCGAGATCGAGGTCAGCGTCTTGTCGAAGGTCTCCTGCGCCTTCTGCTCGCGTTGGCGCATCTTGCTCGAGAGGTCGTCGATGGCGCCGATCGCCTCGGCCTGGCTGGCGTCGATGGTGTTGCGGAGCAGTTCGGTGCGGTTGGTGAGCTGCTCGCTGAGCTTGCCGAGCCCGTCGCGCAGCTCGGCGGTCTTGACCTTGAGCCGCGCCAGCGCCATGCGCTGCAGATCGTTTTCGGCCAGATCGGTCATGACGGGAATCGTCCGCTCGATCGTATCGATGTTGCGGCGGGCTTCCTCCGCCGACGAGGAGGCAAGCGAGAGATAGTAGGCGTTGGCGGCAACCAGCAGCGAGGTGAAGGCTTCGCGCGACTTGCCGAGCGCGGGCCAGATCAGCGCATCGCGATGGCCGGTCGCGCCCTCGATGATGGAGTAGAGGCCGGCCATGTCCCTGGCCGGGCCCTGCACCTGCTCCTCATAGGTCTTGGCGATCGTCGCCTGCACGCTGCGCAGCTCGCCGAAACCGTTGAGGAAGCGATCGGTGGTGCGCTCCAGCTCCTCGACCGAGCCCGACAGCATCGGGTCCTTGGCGGCGCGGTTGGTCAGCGTGCCCAGCACCGCCTCGCGCAGCAGGAGGATCTCGGCGAACAGGTCCGGGCTCGGCTGGTTGATATAGCGGTGGATCAGGTTCTGGAGGCGTCCGGTCTCGCTTTCAAGCAGCGCCAGGATCCGGTCGGACTCGCGCACCTGGCGCACGTCGTGCCAGGCCGAACCAAGCACCTGCGCGCCGTTCCAGATCAGTACCGCCAGCACGATCACGACCGCGGAGTTGAGCAGGGCGATCGAAAGGATGCGCCAGCGGATCGGGACCGCACGCAGCAACTGGACGATGCGGAAACGGCCCTGCGGCCCGAAGGCCGCCCGCCGTCGCACAGTCCCGTCCTGCTGTTGTGCGTCCAAGATCCGGTTACTCCATGTTGCGGATGCGCTCGATCAGCGCCGATATCGCAGGATCGCGCTCGGCCTCGGCGTAGATGCCGGCCATTGCGGCTTCGAACGGCTTGCGGTCGATGTCGGTCACGATCTTGACGCCGGCCAGCTCCGCCTGCTGGCGCGAGCGCTCCTCGAGCTCGCGCCACCTCTCGCGCATGTAGGCGCTGGAGCGTTGCGCGGCCTCGCGGAAGATCGTTTGCTCCTCCGGCGAGAGGCTGGCCCAGGCCTTTTGCGACATCAGCAGCACGTCCGGACTGAAAGTGTGCCGGGTCAGCGTGTAGTAGCCGGCATATTTATAGTGACCGGTGGTCACGAAGGACGGCCAGTTGTTCTCGGCGCCGTCGATCAGGTGGTTGGCAAGCCCGGTGAGCACCTGCCCGTAGGGCAGCTCGACCGGTTCGGCGCCGAGCGCGCGCATCATGTCCGACATCCGTTCGGATTGCTGCACGCGCACCCGCAGTCCCTTGAGGTCGTCGAGCGAACGCACCGGGCGCACGCTGTTATAGATCGAGCGGGCGCCGGAATCGTAGAAGGCCAGCCCGACGAAGCCGTGATCCCCGAGACTGTTCAGGATCTCGCTGCCGATCGGTCCATCCAGCACGGTTTGCAGGTGTTCGGGCGATCGAAACAGGAACGGCATTGCCAGCACGTTGACCGACGGCACCATTGTCCCGATCAGCGCGACATTGGTCCGGTTCAGGTCGATAGCGCCGGCCCGGGTCTGCTCCAGCGTCTCCTTCTCCTCACCGAGCTGGCGGGAATGGAAGACCACGATGCGGTGCCGGCCGGCAGTGCGTTCAGCGATCAGGCGGTCCATGTAATTCAGCGCCTGGACGGTCGGATAGTCCTCATTCTGGGTATCCGCGGTCCGGAATTCGCGCGCAAAAGCGCTCGCCGGGACCGCTGCCCATGACAGCGCGACGGCAAGCATCGTTATCCGCGAAAGGCCGGCGCGGCGGTACACAGGCTACTATTCCCCTTGTGATTTGTGTCCAGGGCGGGAAGAAAAGGTTCAACGCATTTTTAGCAGAATGGCGCTGGTTCGCCATCGGCCAAACGTTAAATCCGCGGTGCAACCTGCGGTGTCGGTTGAATCTGCGGTTGTAGCGCCTTATGAGGGCGTGTTGGCATCCGGGAACGGCTCGTCGTGAAGTTCGCTTTGAAGCTCGCCTTTAAGCTCCTGCACCTCGTCATCGCGGCTCTTCTGCTTGTGTCGCCGGCGCGAGCGGCCACCGAGATCATGTGGTGGCACGCCATGTCCGGCGAGCTCGGCCGGCAGCTCGACAAGCTCGCCTCCGACTTCAACGCCTCGCAGTCCGACTACCGGATCGTGCCGGCCTACAAGGGCAATTACACCGAGACGGTGACGGCCGCGATCTTCGCCTTCCGCTCCCGCAGCCAGCCGGCGATCGTCCAGGTCAACGAGGTCGCCACCGCCACCATGACTGCGGCCAAGGGCGCGATCTATCCGGTGTTCAGCCTGATGCGCGATCAATCCGAGGCGTTCGCGCCGTCGGCCTATCTGCCCGCGGTGGCCGGCTATTATGCCGATGTCGACGGCAACATGCTGTCGTTCCCCTTCAATGCCTCGACGCCGATCCTCTACTACAACAAGGATATGTTCCGCTCCGCCGGGCTCGATCCGAGTGTGCCGCCGAGGACCTGGCCGGAGCTCGGCGTCGTGGCCAAGCGGCTGCGCGCGGCGGGCGCGATGTGCGGCGTGACCACGTCATGGCCGTCCTGGATCAATGTCGAGAACTTCTCCGCCTTCCACAACCTGCCGATCGCAACCAAGGCCAACGGGTTTTCCGGGCTCGACGCCCAGCTGATCTTCAACAATCCGCTGGTGGTGCGCCACATCGCGCAGCTCGCGCAGTGGCAGGCCGACAAGACCTTCGACTACAGCGGCCGCGGGCAATCAGCCGAGCCGCGCTTCCAGAAGGGCGAATGCGGCATCTTCATTGGCTCCTCGGCGACGCGTGCCGACATCAAGGCGAATTCGAAGTTCGAGATCGGCTACGGCATGATGCCGTACTGGCCCGACGTGAAGGACGCGCCGCAGAACTCGATCATCGGCGGCGCCACGCTTTGGGTGCTGCGCGACCGTCCGCGCGCCGAATATGCCGGCGTGGCGAAGTTCTTCGCCTATCTGTCGCGGCCGGAGGTGCAGGCCACCTGGCACCAGAACACGGGCTACCTGCCGATCACCCGCGCCGCATTCGATCTGACCCGCGCGCAGGGTTTCTACGATCGCAATCCCGGCGCCTCGATCTCGATCGAGGAGGTGACGCTGAAGCCACCGACCGACAATTCGAAGGGCATCCGGCTCGGCTCGTTCGTCCTGATCCGCGACGTGATCGAGGAGGAGCTCGAGCAGGTGTTCGCCGGCAAGCGATCGGCGCAGGCCGCGATGGACAACGCCGTCGAGCGCGGCAACCGCCTCTTGCGCCAGTTCGAGCGCGCCAATCCGGACCGGTGAGGGAATGCGTTGTCTTACCTCCCCTTGAAAAGGGGAGGTCGCTTTGCTCGCCAGGGCAAAGCGGGTGGGGATCTGCTCTCTCCACGAGCGATCACGCCTGTGGCAGACCCCCATCCCGACCTTCCCCCTTTCAGGGGGAAGGAGAAGAGTTCGTAGCTCGGATGAAGCGAAGCGAAATCCGGGGCCGGTCTTTTAGGTGGCGCAGAATCCCGGATTGCGCTGCGCTGCATCCGGGCTACGATGACATCGCGAATGCCGCTTCCTCTCCTCACCGACTACGACAGCTACCGCGCCTGGCGCGGCGACACGTCGCGCTGGCTGCCGGTCGCGCGCGATATTGCTGACGGCCACGGGCTGTCGTGCTTCGCGCCGCACGTGTTCTCGACCGGCACCAATCTGGTGGTCGGGCTGGACGATGGCCTGATCCTCAAACTCTTCCCCCCGTTTCTGCGCCCGCAATTCGTGTCCGAGCGCGGCGCGCTTGCCGAGTTGCGCGGACGGCTCGGCATTCCGATTCCTGATCTTGTCGCGCAGGGCGAGCGTGACGGCTGGCCTTATCTCGTCATCACCCGCCTGTCCGGCACCGTCGGCTCGGAGGTCTGGCCATCGTTGTCGGAAGCCGAGCGCGAGCGCGTGCTCGCCGAGATCGGGGCCGTGATCGCCGAGGTGCAGCGCGTGCCGCCCGGCGGCTTGCTCGCGATCGAGCCGCGCTGGGAGGCCTTCATGCGCGGGCAGATCGCGCAGTGCCGGGCGCGGCACGAACGGCTCGGCCTGCCGGCGAAGTTCCTCACCTCGCTCGACGATCTGCTGCGTGACGCCACTCAGCTGATTCCGATGGATGCGCCGCCGGTGATCCTGATCGGCGAATACATTCCCGAGAATTTTCTGCTCGGGCGCCGGGCCGACGGCTGGCACGTTGCCGGCCTGTTCGACTTCGGCGACGTCCGGACGGGGTGGGACGAGTACGACCTGCTCGGTCCCAGCGCCTTCATGGCCGCCGGGCATCCGCGGCTTGTGCGCAGCCTGTTCGATGGCTTCGGCATCCCGCGCACCGAGGTGACGTTCACCCTGAAGCGGCGGCTGATGGCACTCCTGATGCTGCACTCCGCCAGCGATCCGCTCCGGCACATCTGCATCGCGGGCTGGCCGGACCGGGTCGATGATCTCGTGCAACTGCAGGAGCTGATCTGGCCGGATTAGCGCGCTTCAGCGCGCGGCCTTCATTGCCGGCCACAAAGCAAGCAGAAGCCATTTCTTGCTCATCTATTGAGCATATGGCCTGCCTTTGTATGCAATCGGCGATCTGAGATTTTGCCCGATCGCGATACCGGTTGGCGTTTTCTTTCGCCCCAGCAAGGCATTAGCAGGACATAAGGTTTCGTTAAGGGTTGGCACAATCCTTGCGATCCGAGTTCCAAGGCCATTCTCAAAGGCGTTGGAGCATCACATGAAGCGTCGCGACTTCCTCAAATCGGTGTCCGGACTGGCAGCGGGGGCGTTGGCGCCGACCGCACCCGCGATCTGGTCGCCGGCCAAGGCCGATGCCCGCTCGGAGACGCTGCTGATCGTCTCGGAGGGCGGCCCCAACAATCTCGACATCCACGGCGTCGGCACCAACGTGCCCGGCTACGAGGTGTCCTGGAATTGCTACGACCGCCTGATCAGCCACGAGATGAAGAGTGGCCCCGGCGGCGTGCCCTATTACGATCGCGACAAGTTCAAGGGCGAGCTCGCCGAGGACTTCAAGATCGACGACATGTCGGTCACCTTCAAGCTCAGGAAGAACGCCAAATTCCACGACGGCGCGCCGGTCACCGCCAAGGACGTGAAGTGGTCGCTCGACCGCGCCGTCAGCGTCGGCGGTTTCCCGACCTTCCAGATGAGCGCGGGTTCGCTGACCAAGCCCGAGCAGTTCGTCGTGATCGACGATCACACGGTACGCGTCGACTTCCTGAAGAAGGACAAGCTCACGATCCCCGATCTTGCCGTCATCGTGCCCTGCATCGTCAATTCCGAGCTGGTGAAGAAGAACGCCAGCGAGAAGGATCCCTGGGGTCTCGAGTTCACCAAGCAGCAGACCGCGGGCTCCGGCGCCTACAAGGTGGTGAAGTGGACCGCCGGCACCGAAGTGGTGATGGAGCGCAACGACGACTGGGTCGGCGGGCCTCTGCCGAAGATCAAGCGCGTGATCTGGCGCATGGTGCCGCAGGCCGGCAACCGCCGCGCGCTGCTCGAGCGCGGCGACGCCGACATCTCCTATGAGCTGCCGTTCAAGGATTTCCAGGAGATGAAGGCGAGCGGCAAGCTCAACGTGGTGTCGCTGCCGTTCTCGAACGGCATCCAGTATATCGGCATGAACGTGACCAAGCCGCCCTTCGACAATCCGAAGGTGCGGCAGGCGATGGCCTATGCGATGCCGTATCAGAAGATCATGGACGCCGTGCTGTTCGGGCTCGGCAATCCCATGTTCGGCGCGCCGAAGGACAAGCCGACCGAAGTCGCCTGGCCGCAGCCGCACAAGTTCAACACCGACATGGAGAAGGCGAAGGCGCTGCTGGCCGAGGCCGGCTACGCCAACGGCTTCGAGACCACGATCTCGTTCGACCTCAACTTCGCGGGCGTCAACGAGCCGCTCTGCGTGCTGGTGCAGGAATCGCTCGCCCAGCTCGGCATCAAGACCACCATCAACAAGGTGCCCGGCGCCAACTGGCGCACCGAGCTGAACAAGAAGGAGATGCCGCTCTTCACCAACGTGTTCTCGGGCTGGCTCGATTATCCCGAGTACTTCTTCTACTGGTGCTATCACGGCAACAATTCCGTCTTCAACACCATGAGCTACAAGTCGGCGGAGATGGACAAGCTGATCGATGGCGCGCGCACGGCCGCTGCGACCGGCGACACGGCGACCTACGACAAGGACGTGAAGGGCTTCGTCGATCTCGCCTACACCGACCTGCCGCGCATCCCGCTGTACCAGCCCTTCGTCAACGTCGCGATGCAGAAGAACATCAGCGGCTACCAATACTGGTTCCACCGCCGCCTGGATTATCGCGCGATGGCGAAGGGGTGAGACGCTCATGCTTGCGATGATCGGCAAGCGGTTGCTGTTCGCGATCCCCTCGCTGATCGGGGTCGTGATCGTGACGTTCCTTTTGACGCGTGCGCTGCCGGGTGATCCCGCGGCGTATTTTGCTGGCCCCGCGGCCACCAAGGAGGCGGTCGACCAGATCCGGAAGAAGCTCGGCTTCGACAAGCCGCTGATCGAGCAGTTCGTGCGCTACAGCACCGATCTCGCCCACGGCGATCTCGGCTCATCGCTCACCACGGGCCAGCCGGTCGCGGCCGAAATCCGCAACCGCCTGCCGGCGTCCGCCGAGTTGACCTTGCTTGGCCTTTTCGTCTCGATCGCGATCGCCATTCCGCTCGGCGTGCTCGCGGCAACCCGGCCGGGATCGTGGATCGACCATCTCTGCCGGGTGACGACGACGGCCGGCGTGTCGCTCCCCGTGTTCTTCACCGGCCTCGTGCTGGTCTACGTGTTCTATTTCCGGCTCGGCTGGTCGCCCGCGCCGCTCGGCCGTCTCGACGTGTTCTACAGCGCGCCGCCGACGGTGACCGGCTTTTACCTGATCGACACTCTGCTCGCGCGCGACGTCGAGGCATTCCGCTCGGCGCTGAGCCAGCTGATCCTGCCGGCGACGACGCTCGCGATCTTCTCGCTGGCGCCGATCGCGCGCATGACGCGCGCCTCGATGCTGGCGGTGCTCGCCAGCGAGTTCGTCCGCACCGCGCGCGCCAGCGGCCTGTCGCCCGCAACCGTGATCGTCACCTACGCCTTCCGCAACGCAATGCTGCCGGTCATCACCACGCTCAGCATGGTGTTCTCGTTCCTGCTGGGGGCCAACGTGCTGGTGGAGAAAGTCTTCGCCTGGCCCGGCATTGGCTCCTATGCCGTGGAAGCACTGATCTCGTCGGACTTCGCACCGGTGCAGGGTTTCGTGCTGACCATGGCGGTCATGTACGTGCTGCTCAACCTCGTGATCGACATTCTCTATGGCGTGATCGATCCGCGCGTCAGGCTGGAGGGCTAGAGCATGAGCACCGTAGCTCCAACCGTCGAACCCGCAGGTCCCGCCCGCACGTCGGGGCTTGCCGCGGCGTTGGAACAGACCCGCTACGTGCTCGGCGAGAACAAGGTTACGGGCTTCGCCTTTGCGCTGCTGATCCTGATCCTCGCCGCCGCGATCTTCGGCCCCTATGTGGTGCCGTACGATCCGCTCGCCTCCGACACCGCCGCGGCCCTGAAGCCGCCGTCGGCGGCGCACTGGTTCGGCACCGACCAGCTCGGGCGCGACATCTTCAGTCGCGTCATCGTCGCAACCCGGCTCGACGTCTTCATCGCGGTTGCCTCGGTGGCGCTGGTGTTCCTGATGGGCGGGCTCGCCGGCATCGCCGCCGGCTATTTCGGCGGCTGGACCGACCGTATCGTCGGCCGCATTGCCGATACCATCATGGCCTTCCCGCTGTTCGTGCTCGCCATGGGCATCGTCGCCGCGCTCGGCAACACCGTGCAGAACATCATCCTGGCGACCGCCATCGTCAACTTCCCGCTCTATGCCCGCGTGGCGCGTGCCGAAGCCAATGTCCGCCGCAACGCCGGTTTCGTGCAGGCGGCGCGCCTGTCGGGCAACGGCGAATTCCGTATCCTCCTGGTGCACATCCTGCCGAACATCATGCCGATCATGATCGTGCAGATGTCGCTGACCATGGGCTATGCCATCCTCAACGCCGCGGGCCTGTCCTTCATCGGCCTCGGCGTCCGCCCGCCGACGGCCGAATGGGGCATCATGGTCGCGGAGGGCGCGGGCTTCATGGTGTCAGGGGAATGGTGGATCGCACTATTCCCCGGCCTTGCCCTGATGATCGCCGTGTTCTGCTTCAACCTGCTCGGCGACGGCCTGCGCGACATCGTCGATCCCCAGCGGAGGACGTGACGATGATCTCCAGCCTGTGCCACCTCTTCCTTCGCCTCGCCCCGCCTGCGGGGAGAGGCCGGATCGCATGGAATGCGATCCGGGTGAGGGGGAGTCTCCGCGAACTCCTCGGCCAGTTGAGTTCGCTGCTAGAGGCCCCTCACCCTAGCCCTCTAAGAGCGAGCTTCGCTCGTCTCGACCCCGTAAGAACGGGGAGAGGAAACAAAGCGCGTCAGCGGAGAACATGATGCCTGTCCCGGTCCGGTATCATGTTACTGCTCCACTGCTTTGCATGGGGTTGTTTTGCGGATTTTTGGATGACGCACCCCACGAGGAGGAGTGCGCATGACCGCGCAGCCCCTGCTCGACGTGAAGGACCTCACGGTCGAATTCACCACCCGTCGCGGCATCGTCAAAGCCGTACAGCACGTCAATATCTCCGTCGCCAGGGGCGAGACGCTCGCCATCGTCGGCGAGTCCGGCTCCGGCAAGTCGGTGACCTCCTATGCCGTGATGCGCATCCTCGACCGTGCCGGGCGGATCGCCGAGGGCTCGGTGATGTTCTCCGGCATCGACGTGAAGGCCGCGACCGAAGACCAGATGCGCGACCTCCGCGGCCGCGAAGTCTCGATGATCTTCCAGAACCCGCGCGCGGCGCTCAATCCGATCCGGAAAGTCGGCGACCAGATCGAGGACGTGCTGCGCACCCATGTGCAGCAGGCCCAGGTGGCCGATCACGGCGAGAAGGCGATCGAGGCGCTGGAGCAGGTCAAGATCGCCCGCCCGCGCGAGCGCTACCACGCCTATCCCTTCGAGCTCTCGGGCGGCATGTGCCAGCGCGTCGTCATCGCGCTCGCGCTCGCCTGCAATCCGCAGCTCCTGATCGCCGACGAGCCGACCACCGGGCTCGACGTCACCACGCAGAAGGCGGTGATGGATCTGATCGTCGAGCTGACGAAGCGCCGCGCGATGTCGACGATCCTGATCACGCATGACCTCGGCCTGGCCGCCGCCTATTGCGACCGCGTCGTCGTGATGGAGAAGGGCCGCGTGGTCGAAACCGCGAAAGCCGCCGACATCTTCGCCAATCCGCAGCACCCCTACACCAAGAAGCTGATGCGCGCGACGCCGCGGCTCGGGGTGTCGCTACGGGATCTGTTGCCGGAGGAGGATCCTCTCGCCTCTCCCCGCTTGCGGGGAGAGGCCGACACGCTCGGCAGCGCACTTGCGCGCCAGAGCGTGGCGGGTGAGGGGGGCTCTCCGCGGGTCGTGCCCGCGGATCCGGCCCCTCACCCCAACCCTTTCCCCGTAAAGAACGAGGAGAGGGGGCCGATAGAGCCCCTCCTATCAGTCGACAAGCTGGTCAAGGAATATCCCCGCCAGGGCGCGACCGCCACGCTCGGAAAACTGTTCCGCCGCAAGCCGCCGGTCGAGCCCGACGTGTTCCGCGCCGTCGACGGCATCAGCTTCTCGATCGGCCATGGCGAGAGCGTCGGCCTCGTCGGCGAATCCGGCTGCGGCAAATCGACGACGTCGATGATGGTGATGCGCCTGCTCGACCAGACCTCCGGCCGCATCATGTTCGACGGCGAGGACGTCGGCGGCATCGCACCGCAGTCGTTCGCGCGGCTGCCGCAGCGCAGCCGTATCCAGATGGTGTTCCAGGATCCGACCGACAGCCTCAACCCGCGCTTCACCGCCGCGCGCGCCATCGCCGACCCGATCATGCAACTGGGTGACATCAAGGGGCGCGACGCGCTCCGCGCCCGCTGCGAGGAACTGGCCACCATGGTCGGCCTGCCGCACAATCTGCTCGACCGCTTCCCGCACCAGCTCTCCGGCGGCCAGAAGGCCCGCGTCGGCATCGCCCGGGCCATCGCCCTGCATCCGAAGCTGGTCATCCTGGACGAGCCGACGGCGGCGCTGGACGTCTCGGTCCAGGCCGTGGTGCTCAATCTGCTGCAGGACCTCAAGCAGTCGATGGGCATGAGCTATTTGTTCGTGTCGCACGACCTCAACGTCGTGCGCCTGCTGTGCGATCGCGTCATCGTGATGCGCGCCGGCCGCATCGTGGAGCAGGGTGCATCCGAACACGTCTTGGGCAATCCGCAGGATGCCTATACAAGGGAGCTGCTGACGGCGATTCCGCATCCGCCTCTGCCGGCGTCTTGACACATGATCCGGAAAAGTGGGGACCGGTTTTCCGAATGGATCATGCGCAAAATCGTTATTGGGAGCGAAATGACCGATCATCTCGACGACTATATGAACGCCGTTGCCCGCGCGATGGCGTTGCCGCTGGAGGAGGCCTGGAGGCCCGCGGTGCGCGCCAACCTCGAGGTCTCGCTGCGGCTCGCCCGCCTCGTCGACGAATTCGCGCTGCCGGACGACGTCGTGTCGGCCGCCGTCTATTCGACCTGAGACGGCGATGTCCGAAACTCCCGTTCCCATGTCGGCCGCCGAGATCGCGCAGGCCGTATCGAGCCGCAAGATCACGGCTCTTGCTGCGACCGAGGCTGCGCTGGCGCGGATCGCGGCGCATGACAAGGTGCTCAATGCCTTCACCGACGTCACCGCCGATCGCGCGCGTGCCAGGGCCAGCGCGGTCGATGCCGCGATCGCCGCCGGTCAACCGGTCGGCCCGCTCGCCGGCGTGCCGTTCGCGGTGAAGAACCTGTTCGACGTCGCAGGCCTGCCCACCCGCGCGGGCTCGAAGATCAACCGCGACCTCGCACCCGCCAAGCGTGATGCGGCGCTGATCGAGCGGATGGAAGCGGCCGGCGCGGTCCTCGTCGGCGCGCTCAACATGGGCGAATACGCCTACGACTTCACCGGCGAGAACGTCCACGACGGCCCCTCGCGCAATCCGCATGACACCACGCGGATGAGCGGCGGTTCGTCGGGCGGCTCGGGCAGCGCCGTCGGCGGCGCGCTGGTTCCGCTCGCGCTGGGCTCCGACACCAACGGCTCGATCCGCGTGCCGTCGTCGTTCTGCGGCATCTTTGGCCTGAAGCCGACCTACGGCCGGCTGTCGCGGGCGCGGTCGTTCCCGTTCGTGGCGAGCCTCGATCATCTCGGCCCGTTCGCGCGCTCCGTCACCGATCTCGCGCTCGCCTATGACGTGATGCAGGGACCTGATGCCGATGATCCCGCCTGCATTGTGCAGTCGGTCGAGCCGACCTTGCCGTTGCTTGCCAATGATATTGGCGGGCTGCGAGTTGCGATCGCCGGCGGCTATTTCCAGCAGAACCTGTTTCAGGAGGCGACAGAGGCAGTCGCGCGCGTCGCGAAGGCGCTCGGTGCCACGCGGACCGTGGAGATTCCCGAAGCGGCACGCGCCCGCGCTGCGGCCTACATCATCACCACGACCGAGGGTGCCGCGCTGCATCTCGATCGCCTGCGCAAGCGTCCCAACGATTTCGATCCGGCGGTGCGCGACCGTCTCATTGCGGGCGCGATGATTCCGGCGGTCTATGTCGACAAGGCGCAAAAATTCCGCCGCTGGTATCGCGCGAAGGTGCTGGAGCTGTTCCAGTCGGTCGATGTGATCCTGGCGCCGGCGACGCCGTGCACCGCGCCGAGGATCGGTCAGGCCAGTTTCAACCTCGACGGCGTCGAGTTGCCGGTCCGCGCCAATATCGGCATCCACACCCAGCCGATCTCGTTCATCGGCCTGCCGGTCGTTGCAGTGCCGGTGCCGCTCGAGCCGCTGCCGATCGGCGTGCAGATCATCTGTGCGCCCTGGCGCGAGGACATCGCGCTGCGGGTTGCCTATGCGCTGGAACAGATGGGCGTTGCGGCCGCGCCGGCGCCGAGAGGACTCTGATATGGAAATCGATCTTCCTGATGTGGTCGCCGAGGTCACGGCGCAGTTTGAGCGCTACGAGAAGGCGCTGGTGTCGAACGACGTCGCGGTGCTCGACGAGCTCTTCCACGACGACCGCCGTACGCTGCGTTACGGCATTGGCGAGAACCTCTATGGCTATGCCGAGATCATGGCGTTTCGCGCCGGACGCTCGCCGGTCGGGCTGATGCGCAAAATCGAGCGGACGGTGATCACGACCTATGGCCGCGACACCGCGATCGCCTCGACGCTGTTCTACCGGGACAGCGCACCGAGTAGAGTGGGCCGGCAGATGCAGACGTGGATTCGCTTCCCGGAGGGCTGGCGCGTCGTCGCGGCCCATGTCAGCATCATCGACGAGCCCAAGAGCGTCTGAACAAGGGGGCTTTGCAAGGGTGATTGAAAGGGCGCTTCAGCCATGAGCCTGGACGATCTTCCGACCCGCGCGCCGCAACCGCCGGGCACCGAGTCCGAGCCGGCGCTGCGCCGCATCGATCGGCCGTCGTCGCTGGTCGAGAAGGTCACGCGTGCCGAGGAGCTGCGTCTTCAACTTGCCGACGAGATCGTGCGCGGAATGCTGGCGCCGGGCTCGGGGCTCGATGAGACCGACCTTGCGCGCCGCTTCAAGGTCTCGCGCACCCCGGTGCGCGAAGCGCTGCGGCAGCTTGCCGCCAGCGGCCTGATCGATGCCCGCGCGCATCGCGGCGCCGTGGTGGCGCGGCCCTCGCTTGAACGGCTCACCGGTATGTTCGAGGCGATGGCGGAGCTCGAGGCGTTGTGCGCAGGCCTTGCCGCCGAACGCATGTCGGCGGCCGAGCGTCACGGCCTGGAGGCCATCCACGAGGAGCTGCGGGTGCTGAGCTACACCGGCAATCCCGAGCGCTTCCACGAGGTCAACGAGCGCTTCCACAACGCGATCTATACCGGTTCGCAGAACGGCTACATCGCCGAGATCACGCTCGCCACCCGCGTCCGGGTTCAGCCGTTTCGCCGCGCCCAGTTCCGCAATCTCGGCCGCCTCGCCAAGTCGCATGCCGAGCACGACCGCGTCGTCGTCGCCATCATGCGCGGCGACAAGCAAGGTGCGGCAGCGGCGATGCGCGCGCATATCGAATTGGTGCGCGGGGAGTACGAGATCTACGCGGTGTCGGTGTAGCTTCTTCTTACCTCGCCCGCTTGCGCGGCGAGGTAACGCACTTCCGCGGCGGTTATGCCTTCGCCTTCTCCGCCATGAATGCGCGCCAGCCGCCATAGGATGAAATATCCTTGGCGTCATGGATCGCGGCCGGCTCGACGATGAAGCCCTTGGCCTGCCGTCCGTCGGCGAGCCTGATCGTACCGATCGACAGCGGCGGCGGGATCGCGGCGACGAACTTTCCGAATGCTGCCGGTGACATCGCCCACAGCTCGAGCTTGATCGATGCGCCGGCACCGGCCTCGATGCGCAGCATGCCGGGTTTGGGCGGCGTGGTGTCGAGTGCGTAGAGCTTGTAGTCCGGTGCGGTGACCGCTTCTTCAAGCAGGCGCGCATCGAGCGTCGTCAGCTCGTGGTTCAGCGCCATGCCGGAAAGATGCGCGCCGACCACCGCGATCGTGATCTCGCTGGATGCAGCCTGCGCTGGCACGGCGGCGAGCGGCGGTTGTGGCAGCGACTTGGCGCCGAGGGTAAGTCCGGTGTCGGCATGGAACACGCGGCCGATGCTCGCAAGCTCCGCGTCGCGGCCGGCGGGCGCGAGCAGCGTGATGCCGAACGGCGCGCCGTCGGGCCGCATCGCGGCCGGCAGCGCCAGGCCACACAGGTCGAGCAGGTTGACGAAATTGGTGTAGGTGCCGAGACGGCTGTTGAGCTCGATCGGGTTGGCGAGCACGTCAGCGGTGGAATAGACGGTCGGGGCGGTCGGCAGTACGATAGCATCGAGTTGCGCAAGGCTGCGCTCGGCGACGCGGCGCAGCGCCTCGAGGCGGTACAGCGCAGAAAAAGTGTCCGCGGCCGTGGGGCGCGATCCGGCGGCGGTGATCTCGCGCGTCACCGGATGGATCGTGTCGGGCGCGGAGGCGAGCAGGTTCTTGATCACGAGATAGCGCTCGGCGACCCAGGGCCCCTCATACAGCAGCCGCGCCGTCTCGTAGAACGGCTCGAGGTCGAACTCGACCAGATCGGCGCCGAGCGCCTGCCAGCGCTTGCACGCCTCGCCATAGGCCTTCTCGGCCTCATGATCGCCGAAGAATTTCAACTGGCCGGTTTGGGGAACGCCGAGCTTTGGCTTCGCCGGAAAGCTCGCCAGCGGGGCCATCGGCCGGTCGCGTGAGTACGGATCGGAGTGATCCGGCCCGGACATGACGGCGAGCGCCGCCAGCGCGTCGTCGACGGTGAGCGAGAAGATCGAGATGCAGTCGAGCGTGCGGCAGGCCGGCACCAGACCCGCGGTCGAGATCATGCCGAGGCTCGGCTTCAGGCCGACGATGTTGTTGAGCATCGCCGGCACGCGGCCGGAGCCGGCGGTGTCGGTGCCGAGCGACAGCGGCACCAGCCCGGCGCCGACGGCGACCGCCGAGCCCGAGCTCGAGCCGCCCGGCACCAGATCGCCGCGTACCGGGTTCTTGGGAATGCCGTAGGGCGAACGGACGCCGACGAGACCGGTTGCGAACTGGTCGAGATTGGTCTTGCCGATGATGATGGCGCCGGCGGCGCGCAGTTTCGCGCTCCACGGCGGTCGAATCGTGCGCCGGCGTGTACGAGAAGGCCGGGCAAGCGGCCGTGGTCGGAAAGCCCAGCGCGTCGATATTGTCCTTCACCGCGACCGGCACGCCATAGAGCGGCAATCTCGTCGCGAGACGTTCGGCCTCCGCGATCGCGTCCTTCTCGTCGCGCAGGCTGATGAACACGGCGGGGTCATTGTGGTCGCGGATGCGCTGATAGCTGCGCGCCACGGTTTGGGCCGGCGTCATGGTCCCGGCGCGGTGCGCGGCGACGATCGCGGCGACAGTTTCAGTCACGTGCTTGGCCTCATCTCGTGAGCGGGAGGCGTCGGACGCCATCCGCAAGGGAATCGCAGCCTGACCGAAGCAAGCAATATGCCATTGTGTACAATTCGCTCGCGTCCGCCGCGAGACGGATTATTGCACAATATCAGTCGCTTGAAACGCTCGTCGGGAACGGACGCAGGCCGGTATGAGAGAGTATCTGCCCAATTTAAAGGCAAATCCGGTCAAGCCGAAATCTCGTCGCGAGGTCAGGTGAAGCAGGCGAGGATCTGCAGCAGTTGCTCGCGGTTTTCCTTGCCGATCTTCTCGGCGACATGCCGCTCATGCTCGGCGGCGAGCCGCTTGAACTGTGCCAGCGCGGTCTTGCCGCGCGCCGTCAAATGCAGCGCGTGGGAGCGGCGGTCGGTCGCGGAGGGGACGCGGCTGACGAAGTCGCGTTCTTCGAGGCTGTCGAGCAGATGCACCAGCCGGGCGCGCTCGATGCCGAGGCGCTTGGCCACCGCCATCTGCGACAGGCCCGGATTGGCGCCGATCACCGTCAGCACCGAATACTGAGTCGGCCGGATGTCGGCATCGCCGAGCGTCTTGATGAAATCCTGAAAGATCCAGATCTGGAAGCGCCGCACCGCATAGCCGGCGTGGCCGGCCAGTGCGTCGAGGCCGATATCGTCGGCGGCCTCGCCGCGGGGCGCCCCGCCATTTGTTCTGTGCGACCGGGGGCGGCGGACTGCCGCTGCCGTTCCTGCCGCCTTGCGCGATGTCTTTTCCTGGCCTGCCATGACCGCAAGGCTAGCGCGGCATCGTCGCGATGGAAAGATTGTTGTTGACGACAACAATTGATGTCCGCAACATTATGGCCAAAGAGCCCGGCCGGGACCGCGGCGCCGCACCGTGTTGCAGCGCGATCCCGATAAGACACGGGTGACAAGACTTGGGCGAGGAGGAAACCATGACGATGGCCGCCGCCAGCGGAGACAATCCGAGCAGCCTGTTCGCGACGCCCGCGATCGTTGCGATCAGTCGCGACGACGGCAGCATCCTGGTTCACTCCACCGCGCCGCTGAAGCAAGGCGCCCGCTGCGTCGGCGACTGGCTGGAGCATTGGGCGCGGCAGGCGCCGGATCGCATCTTTCTCGGCGAGCGCGCCAATGCCGAGGCGCCCTGGAGCACCGTCAGCTATCGCGACGCGCTCGGCATCGTGCGGCGGGCCGCATCGTGGGTGCTGGCGCAAGGGCTGAGCACGGAACGGCCGCTCGTCATCCTCTCCGACAACAGTATCGATCACGCGCTGCTCGCGCTTGCCGCCCAGCATGTGGGCGTGCCCTCGGCCGCGATCTCGCCCGCCTATTCGCTGATGTCGAGAGACTTCGACAAGCTCAGGAGCATGATTGCGCTGCTCGAGCCGGGCGCGATCTACGTCTCGGGCACGAGGCCGTTCGCGGCGGCGCTTGGCGCAATCAAGCCGCTGCATCGCGCAACCATCGTCAGCGGTAATCCCGACGATGCCGACGCATTGCCGTTCCGTACCGTCGCTGCCGCGCCGGAAGCGCCCGGGGTCGCGAAGGCGTTCGCGGCGGTGACGGCGGACACGGTCGCGAAACTCCTGTTCACGTCAGGCTCGACCGGCACGCCCAAGGCGGTCATCAACACCCAGCGCATGCTGACCTCCAGTCAGCAAGCCAAGGCGCAGACCTGGACTTTTCTCGACGAGGGCCCCGGCAACCTCGTCATCCTCGACTGGCTGCCCTGGAGCCACACCTTCGGCGCCAACCACAATTTCAACCTCGTGCTGCGCAATGGCGGCTCGCTCTATATCGACGGCGGCAAGCCTGCCCCCGGCCTGTTCGCGACGTCGCTCGCCAATCTGAAGAGCGTGATGCCGACGGTCTATTTCAACGTGCCGCGCGGCTTCGACATGCTGATCGCGGCGCTGCGCAGCGACGAGGAATTGCGCAAAAAATTCTTCGAGGGCACCAGATTCGCCTTCTATGCCGGCGCCGCGCTGCCGCAGAACCTGTGGGATGCCCTGGAGCAGCTTTCCATCGAGACGGTCGGCCGTGCGTTGCCGATGGTTTCGGCCTGGGGCTCGACCGAAACCTCGCCGCTCGCCACCGATTGTCATTTCCTCGCCGAACGCTCCGGCAATATCGGTGTGCCCATTCCCGGAACCGAATTGAAGCTCGTCACCTCCGGCGACAAGCTGGAGGTCCGCGTGCGCGGCCCCAACGTCACGCCGGGCTACTGGAAGGCGCCGGAGCTGACCGCAGAGGCTTTCGATGCCGAGGGCTTTTACAAGATCGGCGACGCCGTCACCTTCGCAGATCCCGCTCGGCCCGAGCGCGGCCTGTTCTTCGACGGCCGCGTTGCCGAAGACTTCAAGCTCAATTCCGGCACCTGGGTCAGTGTCGGCACGTTGCGCGTTGCCGGCATCGCCGCGCTGGTGCCGCTCGCGCAGGACATCGTCGTCACCGGCCATGGCGGCGACGAGGTGCGCTTCCTGGTGTTTCCGAACATCGCAGCCTGCCGCGCCCTGGCAGGCCTGCCCGAGAGCGCCGATGCGCGGGAGGTGATCGGCCATCCGGCGGTCCGTTCCGCGATCGGGCGGGGGCTGGCGACGCTGAAGGCGCAGAGCGGCAACTCCTCCGGCCACGCCACGCGCGCGCTGCTGCTCGCCGACCCGCCGTCCGTCGACGGCGGCGAGATCACCGACAAGGGCTACATCAATCAGCGCGCCGTGCTGACGCGCCGTGCCGATGCGGTGGCGGTATTGGAGGATGACGCGTCGGATGAGACGATCCGCTGCGCGGGCTTGTGAGCCGATTTGTGCCTGTGACCCGCCAGCGGCGCACCGCATAGACTGCGGTCGTCCCTGCGGAAGCAGGGACCCATACTCCGCGGCCGATACTGTGAACAAAGTTCGTCGTTCCGCCGACATGCGATCATCAGCATTTGTGGGGTCCCGGCTCGGAGGTCGAGACGACACCGCGTCGTGGCACGAATCATCCAAGTTTCAGCTGTCCAACCGCCAGGTCCCCGCTGCTTCCTCTCGCCGCGCCGCACACGCGCCTTTTTAGTTGCCAGAGCAACTAAGCTGTGCGAGTTTCCACCCCAATCAGGGACAGGGCCGGTCAACGGCCAGGCGTTTGGGAGGACAATGTTGCGCAGCACGGCGCGAACGGCACGCATGGAAGATCGGACGAATACCGTGGGGGCGCAGCGCGCCGCCCGTGGTCCCGCCGCGCCGTCAGGTCGTGCTTTGCCCTGTCACCGCGCCGAGATTTTCGTGCAGCCGGCGCAGCAGTTCGATCAGCACCTCGCGCTCGTCCTTGCTGAGGCACGACAGCAGCCGCCGCTCGCGCTCAAGCGCCGCGACGATCACCTTGTCGTGGGTGGCGCGCCCCTTCGCTGTCAGCGAGATCGAATGGGTGCGGCCGTCGTTCGGATCGGTGCGGATCGTCAGCAGGCCGCGCTTCTGCAATGCCGCGAGGTTGCGGCTCACCGGCCCCTTGTCGAAGCCGATGACGTGGCAGATTCGCGACGCCGGAATGCCGGGTTCGATCGCAAGCAGCGACATGATTCGCCATTCCGTGACGTTGACGCCGAACTGCTTCTGATAGAACGCGGTCGCGCTGTTCGAGAGCTTGTTGGCGATGAAGGTGATGAACGCCGGCACATAGCGATCAAGGTCCAGCAGCGGGCCGTCACTGGCGTCTGCGGGATCGGCCGGTCTCGGCCGGCGGGGCTTTCGGGGGAGGGGCTGGCTGCTCATCTCTCAAATCATCGCTGCGAAACTGTCCGGGAGCAATAGATATGCGGCCCGTGTTGACAAGATCAAACCTCGGGAGGTCCCGATGACTGCAACAGAAGCTGCGTCCGTCCCGCATCTCGACGTCGATCCGTTCGCGCTCGACTTCTTCGCCGATCCATTCCCGACCCATGAGCGGCTGCGCGAGGCCGCACCCGTGGTCTATCTCGACAAGTGGAATGTCTATGGCGTGGCGCGCTACGCCGAGGTCCATGCCGTTCTCAACGATCCCATGACCTTCTGCTCGAGCCGTGGCGTCGGTCTTTCCGACTTCAAGAAGGAAAAGCCCTGGCGGCCGCCGAGCCTGATCCTGGAGGCCGATCCCCCCGCGCACACCCGCACCCGCGCCGTGCTGAGCACGGTGTTGTCGGCGACCGTGATGAAGCAGCTTCGCGGGCAATTTGCCGCCGCCGCGGAGGCCCGTCTCGATGCGCTGCTGGAGAAGCGCAGCTTCGATGCGATCACGGATCTTGCGGAAGCCTATCCGCTCTCGATCTTTCCGGATGCGCTCGGCCTGAAGCCGGAGGGGCGGGAGCATCTGATTCCCTATGCCAGCGTGGTGTTCAACGCCTTCGGTCCGCCCAACCAGTTGCGCCAGGAGGCGATCGAACGCTCGGCACCGCACCAGGCCTATGTCGCCGAGCAGTGCCAGCGCGACAATCTCACCCCGGGCGGCATCGGCGCCTGCATTCACGCCCATGTCGATACCGGCGCCATTACGGCGACCGAAGCGCCGCTCTTGGTGCGCTCGCTGCTGTCGGCCGGTCTCGACACCACCGTCAATGGCATCGGGGCCGCGGTCTATTGCCTCGCCCGTTTTCCCGACCAGTTCCAGAGGCTGCGGGCCGATCCGTCGCTGGCGCGCAACGCCTTCGAGGAAGCCGTGCGCTTCGAAAGTCCGGTGCAGACCTTCTTCCGCACCACGACGCGCGAGGTCGAGTTCAGTGGAGCCAGCATTCCTGAGGGCGAGAAGGTGCTGATGTTCCTCGCCGCCGCCAATCGCGATCCCCGCCGCTGGGACGAGCCCGACAGCTACGACATCACCCGCCGCACCTCCGGCCATGTCGGCTTCGGCGCCGGCATCCACATGTGCGTCGGCCAGCTCGTCGCCCGTCTCGAAGGCGAGGTCATGCTGACGGCGCTGGCCCGGCGCATCGCCAAGATCGAGATCACGGGCGAGCCGAAGCGCCGCTTCAACAACACGCTGCGCGGGCTCGACAGCCTGCCTGTCACCATCACCCCGGCCTGACGAGACGCTCAAGACCAGCAAAAGGTCGATTGAGAAAACATGGGAGGGGAGACGATGAGGGGCTTCGGGGTCGGGCGATTTAGGATTGGACTTGCGCTGGCATTGGCCTGCGCCGCGGGCAGCGCACGCGCGGAGATTTCCGGCGACGTGGTCCGCATCGGCGTGCTCAACGACATCTCCGGCATCTTCCAGGACACCAACGGCATGGGCTCGGTCGAGGCCGCGCGCATGGCAGCGGAGGATTTCAACGGCGGCGGCAAGGGCATCAAGGTCGAGATCGTCTACGCCGATCACCAGAACAAGGCCGACGTCGGCAACGCCATCGCGCGCAAATGGCTCGATGTCGAAGGCGTCGATGCCATCGTCGACGTGCCGAACTCGGCGGTCGGCCTCTCCATCAACACCCTGCTGCGCGACAGCCGGATGACGTTCCTGGCGTCCTCGACCGCGAGCTCCGATCTCACCGGCAAGGCCTGCTCGCCCAACACCATCCAATGGGTCAACGACGCCTGGGCGACCGGCAACACCACGGCGGCGGCGATGATGTCGCGCGGCGGCAAGGAGTGGTATTTCCTCACCGTCGACTATGCGCTCGGCAAAGGCATCGAAGCCGAAGCGACCAACTACATCGAGAAGCACGGCGGCAAGGTTTTGGGCTCGAGCAAGCATCCGCTCGGCACTTCCGACTTCGCGTCCTTCCTGTTGCAGGCACAGAGCTCCAAGGCGCAGGTGATCGGGCTCGCCAATGCCGGCGGGGACACCATCAACGCGGTCAAGCAGGCCGCCGAGTTCGGCATCCAGCAGAGCGGCCAGAAGCTCGTCGCCTTCCTGCTCTTCATCAACGACGTCCACGGCATGGGCATCAAGGTCGCCCAAGGGCTCCAGCTCATGGAAGCCTTCTACTGGGACATGAACGACGACACCCGCGCCTTCGCAAAACGTTTTGCCGCGCGTCCCGGCATGAACGGCAAGATGCCGAGCGGTAATCAGGCCGGTGTTTACGCCTCCACGCTCGCCTACCTCAATGCGGTCGCAGCCACCGGCAGCGACAATGCCAGGAACGTCGTGCCCGAGATGAAGAAGTTCAAAGGCAAGGACAAATTGTTCGGCGACACCACCATCCGCCAGGACGGCCGCGTCGTGCACCCCATGTATCTGTTCGAGGTGAAGAAGCCGGAGGAGTCGAAATATCCCTACGACTATTACAAGCTGATCGCGACTATCCCGGCCGATCAGGCATTCCGCCCGCTGGCCGATGGCGGCTGCTCACTGGTGAAGTGACGAGGGTGGCTGCCGCGCGCGGTCACATCCTCCCCTGGAGGGGGAGGATCGGTTCGCATGAAATGCGAACCGAGGTGGGGTGAAGGTCCATCCAGTCGAACAGTGCCCGTGTTGAGAGATCACCCCACCCCGGATCGCACGTCGCTGCGCTCGTTGCGATCCGACCCTCCCCCTCCAGGGGAGGGTGAAGGAGGTGAGTTTTCTCCGCGGGCTATACTGCGTTGAGACCGAACTTCGCTACGCCGCCTTCGGGCTCGCCACCTTCACTCGCGCCAGCATCTCGGCCGCCGTCATGACATGCGCGGTGGAGAATGCGAGGATCGTCAGCGTGGCGCGGTGCACCTCCTCGGCGGACAAGGCGCCCTGGCCGACATCGGGATAGTCGAACGTGCCGGTCGCGTCCGACAGGAAGACGACCTTGTAATTGTGGAACATGGCGTCGCGCGCGGTGGCGTGGCAGCAGTTCTCGGTCGTGGTCCCCGAGATGATCACCGTGGTGATGCCCCATTCGCGCAGGATGAGATCGAGATCGGTGGCGAAGAACGCGCTGTAGCGGTGCTTCTTGATGACGTGCTCGCCGAGGGCGGGCGCGAGGTCGTTGAAGATCTCGACGCCCTCGGTGCCGTCGACCAGCGACGACCGGTCGGCGATCGGCGAATAGAGATCGTCATAGAGGCCCATGTCGCTGCCGTCGCGGCGATGCACATGCGCGGTGTAGATGACGCGGATGCCCTTGTCGCGGCAGGCCTTCAGGGTCTGCGCCAGCCGCGGCACCGTGGCGGCGGCCTGGGCCGAACGCAGCTTGGCGCCCTCGGCCACGAAATCGTTCTGCATGTCGACGACGATCATCACGGTTCGCGCCGGATCGATGATTTCGCATTGGTAGCCCATGTGGTGTCTCCTCCTGGGTGAGAGACGATTTCTACGCCGGTTCCCGCGATCGTTCTTGGCTGCGCCGGCCAGTCGCTGGTCTCTGCTTGCCAGAAGGGAGGGCCGGACGCAGAATATCCCGCTGCCGGGTTGGGCGGGAGCAAGGTCCGATGCAGACCCCAGATCACACAGTCGTCGCGCAAACGCTCGTTGCGCCGGGTGACAGCTTCGACCGCTGGCATCACGTCACCTGCCGCGAATTTTCGCTGACCGAATGCCGTCGCGTCGCCGACGAAGCGTTTGCCGCGTCGATCTCGATACGCAATCTCGGCCCGCTGGCCATCAACGACATCTGGTCGTCGACGCCGGCCGCCGACCGCATCCGGGTGACGCGCAGCGCGAGCGACGTCCGCAGGGATCCGCGCGACTATTTCATGCTGTGGCTCACGCTGCGCGGCGAGGTCGGCTTTGCGCAAGGCGGCCGCGACGTGCGCATGCGCCGGGGCGATCTGATGCTGCATGACCAGGCGCAGCCGTTCACGCTCGAATTCGCCCCAAGCGCGCGCGCGATCATGGTGTCGATCCCGCGGCCGCTGCTGCTCGCGCGCCTGCCGGATGCGCAGCGCCTGACGGCGCGGCGGGTCGGCAACGCGTCGAAAGTGGGAGCGCTGGCGGGATCGCTGATCCGCCGGCTGACGCGGCTCGATGACGCGGCCGGACCTGCGGCGATACGGCTTGCTGCGGCGGCGCTCGATATTTTCGCAACCACGCTGCAGACCGAGCTGACGGACGAAGGGCCCCGGCGCGGCGACGAACGGCTGGCGCGGGTCAAGGCCTACATGCTGGCCAATCTCGACGATCCCGGGCTCGATCTCGATGCGATCACCACGGCGCAGAACATGGCGCCGCGCACGCTCAATCGCCTGTTCGCGCGCGAAGGCACGACGCCGATCCGCTGGCTCTGGCAGCAGCGCCTCGCCGGCGCCTATCAGGCGCTGGCCGAGCGGCGCTTCAACCATGTCACCGATGTCGCGCTGAGCTTCGGCTTCAGCGACGTCTCGCATTTCAGCCGCGCCTTCAAGGCCGCGTTCGGCCGCTCGCCGCATCAGGTGATGGGGTGACAATGCGTACAGCGCTGAGAGGCAAAGACGGATAACAGGATAGCGCAGTGCCGAGCCCCTACTGCGCGACCTTGCTGCTGCCTTGCGTGATCAGCCGTGCGGCGCGCTGGTCGCGGGTGTGGATCCAGAGCCAGTTCATCGCCACCGCAATCCGATGGCGCAGGCCGATCAGGAAGTAGATGTGGGCGATGCCCCAGATCCACCATGCGATGGCGCCGCGCAGCTTGATGCGGCCGAAATCGATCACCGCGAGCCGCTTGCCGATCTGGGCGAGGCTGCCGGCATGCTTGTAGCGGAACGGCGGCAGCGTCTTGCCGTCGAGCCGGGCCTTGATCAGCGCGGCGACATAGCGCCCCTCCTGCTTGGCGGCCGGGGCGATGCCGGGCACCGGATTGCCGTCGGGGTCCTTGATCGTGACGGTATCGCCGACGGCGAAGACATCGGGATGGCCCGGCACGGTCAGATCCGGCTCGACCTGCAGCCGATGGGCGCGATCGGCCGGCGCGTTCAGCCACTCGGCGGCGCGCGAGGCGCGCACGCCGGCGGCCCAGACGATGGTGCGCGCCTCCAGCCTCTTGCCGCCGAACACCACGCCGTCGGCCGAGCATTCGGTGACCGGCTCGCCCAGCATCACCTCGACGCCGATCTTTTCCAGCGAGGCCTGGGCATAGGCCGAGAGGTCGTCGGGAAATCCTGCGAGCACGCGCGGGCCCGCCTCGATCAGCACCACGCGCGCCTTGTGCGTGTCGATGTGACGGAAGTCTTGCGGCAGCGTGTCCTTGGCGAGGTCGGCGATGGTGCCGGCGAGCTCGACGCCGGTCGGGCCGGCTCCGACGATGACGAAGGTCATCCGCGCCGCGCGCCTCTCCGGATCGATCTCGCGCTCGGCGCGCTCGAACGCCACCAGGATATGCCGGCGCAGCGTGGTCGCATCCTCCAGCGTTTTCAGGCCGGGCGCGAACTGCTCCCATTCGTCATGGCCGAAATAGGCGTGCCGCGCGCCGGTGGCGAGCACCAGCGTGTCGTAGGGCATGCTGCCGCCGTCGTCGAGCTGGACGCATTTCGCCGCGGTGTCGACGCCGCTCACGGTGGCAAACAGCGTCGTCACATCGCGGCGATCGCGCATGAGATGGCGGATCGGCCAGGCGATCTCGCTGGTCGCAAGCGAGGCGGTCGCGACCTGGTAGAGCAGCGGCTGGAACAGATGATGATTGCGGCGGTCGATCAGCGTGATCTCGACCGGCGCCTTTGCGAGACCGAAGGCGGTTTCCAGGCCGCCGAAGCCGGCGCCGACGATCACCACGCGATGAGGTTTGGCCGGCGCTTGCGTCATCTGATGTCGCTCTCGGTTTCGAACGGCTTCGTCGTTTGATTATGTATTCATTCGCAGCTCCATTCCAACACGAAATGCCCGATCGCCCGATAGCAAAACCCAATCGCCGCAAGCCTCACGCATCCTGTGGCGCGGCCGCGGCGACGGCCCGCCGCCGCATCGGCAGGAACAGTCCCGCGACCGCGCCGGCGAACGACAGCGTTGCGGCAAGGCTCATCGCCGACGCAAAGCCGTTGGTGAAATGTCCGGATGTATCGGCTGCGCCATTGGCGGAGAAACTCGCCACCAGCGCCGCGATGCCGAACATGCCGCCGAGGAAGCGGCCCATGTTGAAGATACCAGAGGCCTTGCCCATCTCGCTGACGGCGACCGCGCCCAGCACCGCGTTCTGCGCGGCCGGCATCGCCATCGACACGCCGACGCCGGCGAGCACCAGCGGCGCGACGAGAGCCGAATAGGGCACTGCGGGGCTCACGATCTCGCTGATCCAGCCGAGCCCGATCGCCTGCATCAGCAAGCCGGTGACGACCAGCGTGCGCTCGCCGAACCGGTTGACTGCGGCGCCGGCGATCGGCGCGGTGACGAACAGCGTCGCCGTCCACGGCAGCAGACGCAGCCCGGCGCCGAAGGCGTCGAAGCCGAGCGCGATCTGCAGGAACTGCGGCAGCAGGAACAGCACGCCATACATCGCGGCGTAGAACAGCACGCTTGCGGCCATGCCCGATGCAAAAGGCCTGACCGCGAACAGCCGCATCGGCACCATCGGGCTTGTCGCACGCAGCTCCCACAACACGAACATCGCTGCCAGCGCGACGCCGGCGATCAGCGCGCCCGAGACTTCCGCGCTGGCCCAGCCGACGCCATTGCCGCGCAGCAGGCCCCAGACCAGTGTGAGCGCCGCGAGCGCGACCAGCGTGAGGCCGGCGATGTCGAGCGGCGCCGGCGGCCCAAAACTTTCGCGCAGGCGGGCGATCACGAGGGCAATCGCGACCAGGCCGATCGGCAAATTGATCCAGAAGATCCAGCGCCAGCCGAGATGCTCGGTGATGAAGCCGCCGATCGCGGGACCGATGATCAGCGCGCATCCGGTGATGCCGCTGAAAATGCCGAGCGCCCGGGCGCGCTCCTCGCGGCCGAAGGCGCCGCTCAGGATCGCCATCGCCAGCGGCATCACCAGTGCCGCGCCTGCGCCTTGCAGGGCGCGGGCGGCGATCAGGGCCGCGGCGTTGCCTGCCAGCGCGCAGGCGGCGGACGCCACGACGAACAGGCCGATCCCGGCCGCGAACATCCTGCGCCGCCCGAACCGGTCGCCGAGCGCCGCGCCGGTCAGGAGCAGCACCGCGAAGGTCAGGTTGAAGGCGTTGACGGTCCATTGCAACGTCTCCACGGCGCTTCCGAAATCGGCGCGGATGGTGGCGAAGGCCGTGGTCATGATCATGGCGTCGAGCGCCATCATGAAGGATGCCAGCGCGGTGAGGCCGAGCACCCAGCGCTGTTCGGCGCGCTCTCGAGGGGTCTGCATGGTCGTTCTCCATTGCCGCGCCGTGAGGTTGCGGCGCGCTTCGCAGGCCAGGACGAACCGGGACGGGCAAAGGATGCGGCCTAAATTTATTTTTGCCGGACCGCATCCTTTGGCGGTTTGCAAACGTCCTTGGGTCTGACGCGGCCGGTTCAGGCCGCAGGACCAGGCCAAGGAGGCTGCGATGAGACGGACCCTGATCAGGTACAAGGCGAAGCCGGAGATGGCGGAGAAGAATGCCGCGCTGGTGTCGGCGGTGTTCGCCGAGCTGAAGGCGGCCAGGCCGGACGGCGTGCGCTATCTGACCCTGCGGCTGGAGGACGATACCTTCATCCACATGGTCGAGACCGCCGCCGAGGACGGCTCGAGCCCGATCCCGAAACTGGCCGCGTTCCAGGCCTTCCAGGACGGCATCCGCGATCGTTGCGCCGAGCCGCCGCTGGTTCGAAGTGCGGTGATTGTCGGGAATTATCGTATGCTGGATGAGCCGTGAACCGGCGGGCAGTGCACCGATCTGGCGGAGCCATCATGACGTCACCACACCAGGCGCCGGCCGCGACCGACGTCGACGCGCTTTTGGCGGCGATGCGGCCAAGGCTGCATCGCTACTGCGCCCGCATGGTCGGATCGGTCATCGACGGCGAGGATGTGCTGCAGGATGCGCTGATCAAGGCGGTGGAAGCCTTCGGGTCCGCCGCGCCGATCCAGAATCCGCAAGCCTGGCTGTTCCGGATCGCGCACAACACCGCGCTCGATTTCCTCAGGCGGCGCAACCGCCAGGAAGCGCTCCATGCGCCGGAGGAGGTGGACATGATGGCCGGAGAGCTCGATGATTTGGGCCGCCGCGAGATCGCCGCGACCAGCCTGCGCACCTTCATGCGCCTGCCGGTGGCGCAGCGTTCCAGCGTGATCCTGATGGATGTGCTCGGCTGCTCCCTGCAGGAGATCTGCGGCATCATGGATTTCAGCCTGCCCGCGGTGAAAGCCGCGCTGCACCGTGGACGCACGCAACTGCGCGAGTTTGCCGCCGAGCCGGACGACGCGCCGCGGCCCGGCCTATCGCCGGCCGATCGCATCAGGCTCAACGCCTATGTCAGCCATTTCAACGCCCGCGACTTCGACGCCATCCGCGCCATGATCGCCGATGACATCAGGCTCGAGCTCGTCAACCGCACGCGGCTGAACGGCAAGGCCGAGGTGTCACGCTACTTCGGCAATTATTCGAAGATCGACGACTGGCACCTGGTGACCGGACAGGTCGAGGGACGCCCCGCGATCCTGGTGTTCGATCCGACCGCTCTGGACGCGCCGCCGCGATCGTTCATGCTGCTCGACTGGTCGGCCGACAAGGTCGCGACGATCAGGGATTTCCGCCACGCGTCCTATGCGATCGACGGCGCCGAATGGGTGGTGGATCAAGGGTAGGTGGCCGCCCCTCCGCACGTGGCGCAGTGATCGTTCCAGAATCTCAGTGTCGTCCCGGCGAAAGCCGGCAACTGTTATGTCGGCTTGGTCTGCAGGTAGGGCTTTCTGTCGCGCATCATGGCGTTGAGGACCGTTAGGAGCTTCCTGGCAACGGCAATGAGAGCGAGCTTGGCTGGTTTGCCGACCTGTCGCAGCCGCGCGTAGAAGGCCTTGAATGGATCGGCCCGACGAACCGCGTTCAGAGCCGCCATATAGAGGGCGTCACGAACGCGCTTTCGGCCGCCGGCGATCTTGCGTTTTCCACGGAAGGCGCCGCTGTCGACGTTGAAGGGGGCAAGGCCCGCGAGCGCGGCGATCTGCTTCGCTCCAACATGTCCAAGTTCCGGCATCTTCGCGATCAGCTGCATGCAAGCCACGGGACCCACGCCCGGCAGTGAGCGCATCAACCGCGCATCGTCCGCGATCTCCGGCTCGGCCTTGGTCAATGCGTTGATATCGGCCTCGATCTCGGCGATCTCGCCGTCGAGAACCTCAATGAGCCGACTGATCCGTTCGGCCATGGCGCGGTCGTCGGCCTCGCTGCGCCGGTTCTTCTCCTGCGCGCGCATGAGAACCAGTTGGTCCCGCCGTTTTGCAAGCCCTGCCAAAGCGTTGCGGGCGGGATTGGCGGCCCGCTCGGTTGCCGGCTGCATGACCCGGCCAAAGGCCGCCAGCATCCGTGCATCGATCGGATCGGTTTTGGCAAGTTGGCCGCTGGCCCGCGCAAAATCGCGAGCTCGAGCCGGATTGATCCGAGCGAAGCGGACACCGGCCTGGCTTAGGGCCTCGCGAAGCGCGAGGTCATAGGCGCCCGTGGCCTCGAAGACGACCAGCGCATCGCATCGCCAACGCGCCACCTGCTGTGTGATGGCCTGTGCCGCGTTGGCGATGCGCCTGGACACGCCGTCAGCTTCATCAAAGATATCGAGATGCTTCTTGGAGACGTCGATTCCGACATAACGAGGGGGTATGATCACGGTGCCTGTCCCTGTGATGCGAGGTCTGTTGGCGCAGCCTCGTGCAACTGTTCAGGTTGGTAATGGAACGGGCGGGAGGCCGAGCCGGCTCACGGCGTCAAGCGCCAAGGACCCAACGGCTTCCCGCCCAACCCATCATGACAGACTTCCAAGACACAGGGACCCATAACCCCAAATGGCAATTGGCGCGCGCCGCTGGGGCCACAGCTTGTTTCGACAACGCATGGCGGTGGTTATGGGTCCCGGCTTTCGCCGGGACGACGCGAGGAGAGAGTGCCCCTACCGCGTCTTGCCGCCGAATTCGCCGCTGGCAATCCGCGCCACGCGGCTGCCGGCTGCGGCCGGCGCGCTGTTTCGTTCAAACATGCCATCGCTGCCGCTCTCGCGCGGCAAGGACGACGCTTCATCGACACGGCCGCCGCCCGGCCAGAACAGCAGGACCAGGTTCATCACGCCATTGACGGCCGCGCCGACCACCGTCGCTGTGTGCTGATAGGTCAGCGCATATTGGGGGAATCGTCCGGCAACGGCCCTGTCGAGCACCATGAGGGCGACCCATGCCGCCATCACGCAGACCGGATCCCAGCCCATGTCGCGCACCCGCATCGATTGCAGCATGAAGCAGATGACGAGCATGCCGTAGAAGGCAATGACCAGCACGGGGTTGCTCGATGCCTGCGCCAGCAGCACGTCCATACTGCCGCTCGCCGGTGCGTTGCCGGTGACGCCGTAGACCAGCATCATAATGCCGAGGCCCACGACGAAGGTGCAGAAGAAGAAAGCCAGTCGGCCCATCCGGGCATTGAAGCCGAAGATGTAATTCAGCATGTGACGCACCCCTTTGGCGGCAGCGTCGGCCAGGGATGCTTTCCGGACCATGAAGCCCGCAGGCGCTTGCCGGCCTGTGGTTTCCGGGAGCTTTACCGGATCGTTAAAGCCTGCTGCAGTGCGGGCGTGGGTCGTTGCCGAAGGCCGCCGCCTGCGACAATCGTTGCCCACGCAACCGGCATTATATTTCTTGCCATGGTCGATTTAGACGAATTATGATGCAAGGTGCTGAGGTATGCGCCGAAGGTTCTAAGTCAGCGCCGTCGGTTCATGCTTGCTGCAGACTTGCGATATCGCGCACAAAATACGTCACAGAACGACGCGCGCAAAGCGTGACCCCCGGGCCCTCGTGATCGAGCCTCGTGGGATCTTTGGTTGAGGAGGGGAGTGAATATGAAAAAGGCATTTTGGCTGGCAGGCGCCATGGCTCTGGCGCTGGCGCAGCCCGCGATGGCGGCTGACACCATCAAGATCGGTTTCGTCTCGACCTTCAGCGGCCCGACCGCCGTGATCGGCAACGACATGCGCAATTCCTTCGAGCTCGCGCTCGATCATCTCGGACGCAAGATGGACGGCAAGCCGGTCGAGGTGATCTACGAGGATGACGGGCAGAAGCCCGACGTCGGCAAGCAGAAGACCGAGAAACTGGTGCAGTCGGACAAGGTCGACTTCATCGTCGGCTATATCTGGTCGAACGTGCTGCTGGCCTCGCTGAAGACCGCGGTCGATTCGAAGACCTTCCTGATCTCGGCCAATGCCGGACCGTCGCAGCTCGCGGGCGAGCTGTGCTCGCCTTACGTGTTTTCGACCTCCTGGCAGAACGACCAGACCCCGCAGGCGGTCGGCACCTACATGAACCAGAAGGGCGTCAAGTCGGTGTTCCTGATCGGCCCGAACTACGCCGCCGGCAAGGACATGCTGGCCGGCGTCAAGAGCACCTTCAAGGGCCAGGTCGTGGGTGAGGAATACACGGTGTGGCCGAGCCAGCTCGACTTCTCCGCCGAGCTCTCCAAGGCGCGCGCCTCCGGCGCCGAGTCGATCTTCGTGTTCTACCCCGGTGCCGCCGGCGTGCAGTTCCTCAATCAATATGCGCAGGCCGGACTGAAGAGCACGATGCCGCTCTACACCGCCTTCACCATCGACGAGCTGTCGCTGCCGCTCCAGAAGGAGAACGCGCTCGGGGTGCCCGGCGCGCAGCAATGGGTCAACGACCTCCCCAACGAGCAGAACAAGCGCTTCGTCGCCGACTATCGCAAGAAGTATCCCGGCCTGCGCCCGACCTTCTACGGTGCGCAGTCCTATGACGCCGCCCAGCTCATCAACAGCGCGGTGGTCGCGGTGAAGGGCGACACCAGCAAGAAGGACGCGATGAAGGCGGAGATGGAGAAGGCCAACTTCAAGTCGGTGCGCGGCGCGTTCAAGTTCGGCAACAACCACATCCCGGTGCAGAACTTCTATCTCCAGGACGTGGTCAAGGACGCCGACGGCCAGCTCGCGCTGAAGACCGTCGCCACCATTGTCGAGAACGACCAGGATCGTTTCCACGACAAGTGTCCGATGAAGTGATTGTCGGGCGTCTTTTTGGCGCGCAGCTTGCTTTGCGTTTACCTCGCCCCGCGTGCCGGGAGAGGTCGGCGCATAGCGCCGGGTGAGGGGGACTCTCCACGAACCCGGTCTGCGGAGCTGCCCCTCACCCCAACCCTCCCCCCGCGAAGAGCGGGGCGAGGGAGTTCACGTAGCGGCGGCGCATGCGCGCTGCCGCTGTTTCATTTAATGGTGACGTAACCTCACGATGTATCTCGTCGTCGAACAACTGCTGAACGGCCTGCAATTTGGCCTGCTGCTGTTCCTGCTCGCCGCCGGCCTGACGCTGGTGTTCGGGATCATGGATCTCGTCAACCTCGCGCACGGCTCGCTCTATATGATGGGGGCTTATTTCGCCGCGACCTTTGCGGCCTGGACCGGCAGCTTCCTGCTCGGCGCGCTGATGGCGCTAGGCGCCACGCTGGTGCTCGGTATCGTGCTGGAAGTGACGGCGCTACGGCATCTCTACGGCCGCGACCATCTCGACCACGTGCTCGCAACCTTCGGCCTGATCCTGTTCTTCAACGAAGCCGTGCGGCTGATCTGGGGGCCGGCCGGCCTTGCGCTGCCGCTGCCGGCCTGGCTCACCGTGCCTGTGCCGATCCTGCCCGGCATTCACTATCCCGCCTATCGCCTTGCCATCATCGTGGTGGCCTTGCTGGTCGCGCTGCTGCTCTATCTCAGCGTGATGCGCACCCGCATCGGCATGCTGATCCGGGCCGGCGCCTCCAATCGCGAGATGATCGGTGCGCTCGGCATCAACATCAAGCTGCTCTATACGCTGGTGTTCGGTTTGGGAGCCGCGCTCGCGGGCCTTGCCGGCCTGATGCAGGCGCCGATCCTGACCGTGCAGATCGGCATGGGCGAGAACATCCTGATCCTCGCCTTCGTCATCATCGTGATCGGCGGCATCGGCTCGATCCGCGGCGCGTTCCTCGCCGCGATCTTCGTCGGCATGATCGACACGCTCGGCCGCGCCTTCCTGCCGAACCTGTTGCGGCAGGTGCTGAGCGGCGCCGCGGCCTCCACCGCGGCGCCGGCGCTGTCGTCCATGCTGATCTACCTCCTGATGGCGATCGTGCTGGTGGTGCGGCCGGAGGGGCTGTTTCCGGCGGCCAGACGATGACGGGAAAGCTCAACGTCTCCAATGCGGTCGCGGCGCTAATGTGTGCCGCCCTGATGCTGCTGCCGCTCTATTCGCAGCTCTCCGGCAACATCTTCATCCTGACGCTGTTCACCCGTATCATCATCCTGGCGCTGGCGGCTGCGAGCCTCAACCTGATCATGGGTTTTGGCGGCATGATGAGCTTTGGTCACGCCGCCTATCTCGGCATCGGCGGCTACGCGGTCGGCATGCTCGCTGCCGAGGGCATCGGCTCCGGCTTCATCCAGTGGCCGGTGGCGCTCGCCGTCTCGGCGCTGTTTGCGCTGCTGATCGGCGCGCTCTCGCTTCGCACCCGCGGCGTCTATTTCATCATGATCACGCTCGCCTTCGCCCAGATGGCCTATTACGTCGCCTCGGGGCTGGCGCGTTACGGCGGCGATGACGGCCTCACCATCTACAAGCGCAGCGACTTCTCCGGCCTGATCGATCTCGGCAATCGCGTGCAGTTCTACTATCTCTGCCTTGCCTGCCTGTTCGGCGTCATCTTCCTGATCTGGCGCATCGTCAATTCGCGCTTCGGCCTCGTCGTGCAGGGCCTGCGTTCCAACGAGCAGCGCATGCAGGCGATCGGCTTCCCGGCCAAGCGCTACCAGCTGGTCTGCTTCGTCATCTCCGGCACCATGTGCGGCCTTGCCGGCGCGCTGCTCGCCAACAACACTGATTTCATCAGCCCGGCCGTGATGTACTGGACGCGTTCCGGCGACCTCATGGTGATGGTGATCCTCGGCGGCATCGGCACGCTGTTCGGCCCGGTCATGGGCGCCGTGGTGTTCCTGCTGCTGGAAGAGTTCCTGTCGCAGATCACCGAATATTGGGCGCTGATCATGGGTCCGCTGCTGCTGCTGATCGTCCTGTTCGCGCGCGGCGGCATCATGGGCCTGCTCGGGAGGATGCGCCGTGGTTGAGCCCCTGCCAAATCCGCTGCTGCGCGTCGACAATCTGGTCCGCCGCTTCGGCGGCATCACCGCGACCGACAACCTCTCGATGGAGGTGGTGCCAGGCGAATTGCATGCCATCATCGGCCCGAACGGCGCCGGCAAGACGACGCTGATCAGTCAGCTCACCGGACAGGTGATGCCGAACTCCGGCACCATCCGCTTCGCCGGCCGCGACGTGACGAACCTGCCGTCCTACAAGCGCAGCCGGCTCGGGCTGGCACGCTCGTTCCAGATCACCTCGCTGCTGAAGGATTTTTCCGCGATCGACAATGTCGCGCTGGCGGCGCAGGCGCATGACGGCCACTCGTTCCGCTTCTGGGGCAATGCGCGCAAGGAGCGGCATCTGCGCGAGTCCGCACGCGCGGCGCTCGAACGCGTCGGCCTCGGCAGGCGCGCCGATATCGTGGTGTCGCAATTGAGCCATGGCGAGCAGCGCGAGCTCGAGCTCGCGGTCGCGCTCGCCACCAGGCCGCAGCTGCTGCTGCTGGATGAGCCGATGGCCGGCCTCGGCGTCACCGAATCCCAGCGCATGGTGAAGCTGCTCCAGGAGCTGCGGAAGGAAGTGTCGATCGTGCTGGTCGAGCACGACATGCCGGCGGTGTTCGCGCTGGCCGATCGCATCTCGGTGCTGGTCTATGGCCGCGTCATCGCCTCCGGCGATCCGGCCGCGATCCGGGCCAACGAAGACGTCAGGCGTGCCTATCTCGGCGATCAGCATGTGGTGACGCATCATGGCTGAGACCAAGATGACTGACACACTGCTCGACGTCGAAGGCATCGAGACCTGCTACGGCCTGTCCCAGGTGCTGTTCGGCCTGTCGCTGTCGATCAAGCCGGGCGAGATGGTCTCGCTGATGGGCCGCAACGGCATGGGCAAGACCACCACCATCCGCTCCATCATGGGCCTGACGCCGGCGCGCGCAGGCGCGATCCGCTTCGCCGGCGAGGCGGTGCGCGGCCTGCCGTCCTACAAGATCGCAAAGCTCGGCATCGGCTTGGTGCCCGAAGGCCGCCAGATCTTCCCCAACCTGACGGTGCGCGAAAATCTCGTCGCCGCATCAGGCAATCGCCTTGGCGCCTCCGATCCGTGGACCATCGACAAGATCCACGCGCTGTTTCCGCGCCTCGCCGAACGCGCGTCCAATATGGGCAACACGCTGTCCGGCGGCGAGCAGCAGATGCTCGCGATCGGCCGCGCGCTGATGACCAACCCGAAGCTTCTCATTCTGGACGAGGCAACCGAGGGCCTTGCGCCGCTGATCCGCGAGGAAATCTGGAGCTGCCTGTCGCTGCTCAAGAGCCGGGGACAGTCGATCCTGGTCGTCGACAAGAACGTCGACCATCTCGCCCGCATCTGCGACCGCCACTACATCATCGAGCGCGGCAGGACGGTGTGGAGCGGCACCAGCGAGCAGCTGATCGCCGAGCCGGACCTGCAGCACAAGTATCTCGGGATCTAGCTAACGCCCGCCTTGCCGCGAAGCGCTCCGCAGCAAGCGCTTGGCTGCGTCGGCTGCCGCCGCAGCATAAGCTCGGTCGCCATGCACCAGCATCAAGGAGATCGCGCCCTCGGAGAGTAACCAGATCTCGCGCGCACGGCGGAGAGCTTCGCGGACACCGGCCCGCTTCAGCAAGTCGCCAAGATGGGTTTCGAGCAAGGCCTTGTGCCGGCGCGCAATCGCGCGTGCAGGGTGGCCCGGAAGATCGGCCAGCTCGATGACCAGCCTGGTGAATCCCGAGCCGGCCCATCGCGGCCTGTCCGCCCAGACCGCAAGGTCGCGGAACAGGCCATCGATGATCGCCGCCGGCGAGCCGGAGAGCTTGTCGCCAAAGGTCGCGAACGCGGCCAAGGCCAGTTCGTTCTGGGCTTCGAGCACGAAGGCCAGCAGCTGATCCTTGCTTTGAAAGTGATTGTAGAGCGTGCGCTTCGTCACCCTCGTCGCCGATGCGATTTCGTCCATGCTGACACGGCTGTATCCGCGCTGGCGAAACAGGACGTATGCGGCAGCAAGGATGCGCCGCCGGGTCGGTTCTGCAGATCGCGCCATGCAGTCACCCTCTTAAAATATACCGGGTAGTGAATTTACATCGGTTGAAAAACCAATTGGAATGGCATCCGCGACTTTTTCAGCCCGTTGTAGTCGGCTTCCTCCCTCGAGCTGCGAAGGCAGATCATCATGCCCGACTCATTGACGCTCGGAGAAATCAGAGCTCGTCCGGTGGTGCTCAAGCTGAAGCGGCCGGTGGTCGCGCGCATTGTCACGATATCGGAGTGGCCGCTCGTACTCATCGATCTGGTGACGGAGGAGGGCATTGTCGGGCGCGGCTATCTCGAGCCTTACGTCGTGAAATCGATGCGATATCTGGTTCCGGCGTTGCATGATCTCGGCGAATTGCTCAAAGGTCGGAGCGTGGCGCCTGTCGAGTTGTTCGAGGCGGCGCGCAAATCGCTTCACTTCGTCGGCTACGAGGGAATGTCGATGATCGCCGCGTCGGGCCTCGACATGGCCGCGTGGGACGCGTTGGCGAAAGCGGCAAACAAGCCGCTGTGCGTGCTGCTGGGGGCGACGGTCGGCGCCGTGAGATCCTACAACAGTAACGGCCTTTGGTTGAAGGAGCCGGCCGCCGTCGCCGCCGAAGCTTTGGAATTGCGGGACGAAGGAGGTTTCTCAGCCCTGAAACTGCGCCTCGGCAGGAGCGATCCACGCGAGGATCTGGCGACCCTCGACGCCGTTCGAAAAGCCGTCGGGGATCGCATGCATCTGATGGTGGACTACAACCAGGGGCTCAATCTCGCCGAAGCCATCGACCGATGCCACATGATCGATGACCACGGCCTCGACTGGATCGAAGAGCCTGTGCTTTACGACAATCTTGACGGGCACGCCCAACTGGCGGCGGAGCTGAAGACGCCGATCCAGATCGGCGAGAACTTCTATGGTCCGAGGGAGATGCACAAAGCGATCGCGAAAAAGGCTTGCGACCTGGTGATGCCGGATTTCATGCGCATCGGCGGGGTGACGGGCTGGATGCGCGCGGCTGCGATCGCCGGCGCGGCGGGCATCCCGATCTCAACGCATCTTTATCCGGAAGTCGCCGCCCACGTCATGCGCGCAACGGAGACCGCTCACTGGTTGGAATGGCAGGACTGGGCCGATCCGATTCTCGAACGGCCCTATGAAATCAAGGATGGTCTTTTGCATATTCCCGACACGCCCGGTGTCGGTCTGGAATGGAACGAAGCGGCCGTCGCGGCTCATCTCGCGAAACTCTAAAGCGCGATGAGATTAGGTTGAATCGTCATCGCGCCTTAGCTCTTTGTTTGAGCATGATCTTTTCGGAAAGCCGCTGCGCACCTTTCCGGATCATGCTTTAGAGCACGTCAGAACATCTCGAAATATTCGCGGTGCTCCCAGTCCGACACCTCGGCCTGGAAGCGCTCGATCTCCGCGTTCTTGATGAAGACGTAATAGTCCACGAACTCCGGCCCCAGCGCCTGACGGAAGAACGGATCGTCGTTGAGCGCGAACACCGCCTCGCGCAGCGACTTCGGCAGCAGCGCAGCCTTGGTTTCATAGGGCGTGTCGGCCGACGGGCCGGGGTCGAGCTTGCGGTCGACGCCGTCGAGGCCGGAGAGGATCTGGCTTGCCATGTACAGATAGGGGTTTGCGGCCGGCTCGCCGATCCTGTTTTCAAGCCGGGTGGCTTTATCGTCGGGACCGCCCAGCACGCGGATCATGACGCCCCTGTTGTCGCGTCCCCAGATCGCCCGATCCGGAGCCAGCGAATAGGAACGGTAGCGCTTGTAGCCATTGATCGTCGGTGTCGAGAAGACGGTCGAAGCGCGCGCGTGCTCGATCAGGCCCGCCAGCCAGGCGCGGCCGAGCGCGCTGAGCGGCTCGCCGGTCTCGTTCGCCATGAAGGCGTTCTCGCCATCGGCGCGCGACACCAGCGACTGGTGCAGGTGCCAGCCGCTCGCGAACACGTTCGGCAGCTTCGGCCGGCACATGAAGGTCGCGTGATAGCCGTGGCGGTTGCAGATCTGTTTCACGGCCGAACGAAACAGCACCATGGTGTCGGCCGGCGCGAGCCCGACGGTCGGAGCGAAGGTGAATTCGCACTGGCTCGGGCCGAACTCGACCTCGACCGAGCGCAACGGCAGGTCGAGCGCGATGATGTCGCGGCGGATGATCTCGAGCGCCGGCTCCATCAGGTCGTAGCGCTGCTCGGTGAGGTATTGATAGCCGTGCGACAGCAGGCTGACCGACGGCGGCCGTCCGGGCTGGCCGGCATCCTCCGGCGCCATATGAGCGTCGTCGAGCTTGAACAGATGGAATTCGACCTCGAGACCGGCGACGAAATCGTAGCCGTGGCTTCCGAGCTGATCGAGCACCTTGCGATAGAGGTTGCGGGTCGCGAACGGCACCGGCCGGCCATCGCTGAAATGGAGGTCGCAGAGCAGCCAGCCGGTATTCTCGGCCCAGGGCAGCACGCGGAACGTGGTGGGATCGGCGACCATCAGCACGTCGGCCGCGCCCTCCATTTCCTTCATGCCAAAACCGCCGCCTGCGGTGAACACCGGAAATACCGTCTTGTGCGAGGTGTCCTTGGCGAGCATCGTCGTGGTGATGGAGCAGCCGCCCTCCAGCGAGCGCACCGCCTCGCTGGCGATCAGCGTCTTGCCGCGCAGGATGCCGTGCTGGTCGGGAAACGACAGGCGGATGACTTCGAGGTTCTTCTCCTCGACGATGCGGCGGAGGCGTTGTGCGGCCTCCTTCTGCTCATCCGACCACAGGCCATGACGCTCGACGAAGCTCACCGCGTCACTCCTTTGCTTCTCCCTCGCCCCGCTTGCGGGGAGAGGGTCGGGGTGAGGGGCTCTCTCCGCCGATGGAATGGATCGATAGACCTGGACCCCCTCACCCGGATCGCATCTTGCGATGCGATCCGACCTTTCCCCGCAAGCGGGGCGAGGTGAAGGGTACGGCGCTGCGGCACTGAAGCCAACATCACTCCGCCGCCGTCAGATGATGCACCTTGCCGGCGATCTCGCGCGGCACCGGCGCGGCCCACGGCGCGCCGCGGCGGCGCTTGACGTCGACCTCCATCCAGTAGAGCTCCCAGCCTTGGGTCGGGCCGATGCCGTCCATCGTCGCCGGGCCCTGGATGCTGCGCGCGGAGGCGTCGTCGAGGAACAGCATCGGCTTCGCGCCGCCGGAAACCTTCTCGATTTCCTGCCGCAGCAGGCGGCGGTACTGCACGATCGCCTTGTCGCTCTGGCCGAGATGCTCGTTGGTGCGGTCCTGGATCGGTCCCATCGATTCCACCGCCCACTGGTCGTGGACGTTGATATCGGTGCCCATGCCGGTATAGGTCTCGGTTGCCTGCTCGTGCGGATCGAAGCCGTAATCGTTGGTCTTGTTCTTGCGCGACTTGTAGTCCGGCAGCGTATAGAGCTCGAGCCGCTGATCGCGCATCTTCTGCTTGTCGACGGGCGCGGCGTAGCTGGTGAAAATCGCATACCAATAGCAATTCTCGTCGTCGACGGGCACATGCCACTGGGTAATCGTCATCTCCGTGCTCATCGGGATGACGAACGCATGCGGGAACAGCTGGTTGGTGACGCGAACGTGGGTGCGCTGCTCGTCGATTTCTCGCAAGGCGATGAGCCGCAGGCCGTATTCAGTGTGCTCGACGTTGATGATCGGCCGGTCGTACTCGCGCAGGACCTTCGTCATGGGCATTTCCGAGTCGGCCGACGCACCGCGAAACTGCTTGCCGTAGGCCGCCGATGTATCCTCATCCTCGAAGAACCGATGCAGGAAGGAAGCGTGCGCCGGATCGATGCCGACCTCGAGCGCCTGCAGCCAGTTGCAGTTCATGTGGCCCTTGAACGCAAACGTATGGCTGCCGGGCGCGACGAAGCAGTCGAGTTCGGGAAAGGCGGGCGGGGCGCCTTCGCCGAGCCAGGCCCACAGGATGCCGCTCTTCTCGACCACGGGATAGGAGCGCTGCCTGATGCCCTTGCAGAGCTGCGAGCCGGCCGGCTCCGCCGGCGTCTCGATGCACTGGCCTGATGTGTCAAACAGCCACCCGTGGAAGGCGCAACGCAGGCCACCGTTCTCGAGCCGGCCGAAGGCAAGGTCGGCGCCCCGATGCGGGCAGTCGCGATCGAGCAGACCATAGCTCCCGTCCTCGCCGCGGAACAGCACCAGGTTCTCGCCGAGCAGGCGCACCGGCCGAACCGGGCGTGGCCCGTCCAATTCATCCACCAGCGCCGCCGGTTGCCAGTAACTCCGCATCAGCCTGCCGCAGGGGTCCTTGCGGCCGGTGCGGGTGATCAGATCGTTCGCTTCCTGGCTCATCATGGCGGCGTCTCCCGGATTTGGATTTGTTCGCCTATTGAACGAATGTGCGAATTATGCCATGTCTGGTTCCGACAGCAAGCCCAATTTTTGAACCGTTCAAAGCCGAGCCTCATGCCCAAGCTGAAGCGGACCGACCAGGACGAGCGCGCCACCGACTTCGTCGAGGCGCTCGATCGCGGCCTGCGCCTGCTGCAGGTGTTTGGCACCGTTACCGGTCCTGCGACGCTGAGCGATCTGGCGCGTGCTGCCGATCTGCCGCGCGCCACCGCGCGCCGCATCCTGTTCACGCTCGCGCATGGCGGTTTCGTCGCGACCGACGGCAAGCTGTTCACGCTGACGCCGCATGTGCTGACGCTGGCCGGCTCGTTCCTGCAATCCAACCAGGTGGTGACGGTGCTGCAACCGGTGCTCGATCGCATCGCGACCGCGGCGCAGGAGATCGCCTCGCTCGCGCTGCTCGACGGCGACGACGTCGTGTTCGTCGCGCGCTCGAGCCCGACCCGCGTGTTCTCCGCCGGTCTCGACATCGGCTACAGGCTGCCGGCGTTCTGCACCTCGGTCGGCCGCGCCATGCTCGGCCGGCTCACTGATGCCGAACTGGCGGCGCGGCTGAAGGCGATGCGCCGCGATCCGGTGACGCCGCAGACCACGACCGATCCGAAGAAGCTGCTCGCGACGATTGTCGCCGATCGCGCGCAGGGCTATTCACTGGTCGACCGCGAGGCCGAGCCGCATTTCCGTTCCATCTCGGTGCCGGTGCACCGCTACGACGGCACCATCGTCGCCGCCATCAACATGGGCGCGCATGTCGATCGCGTGCCGATGCAGGAATTGATCGACCGCTTCCTGCCGCTGCTGCGCGACGGCGCTGATGATGTGAAGAGCCGGCTGCTCTAAGTGCTGCTAAAGCGCCACGCTGCGCAGCCCGAAGCTGCGCGCCTCGTTCTGCAGTACCGGCCGCACGGAATCGATCAGCCGCGCGGCGGCGGCGTCGACCGAAAGCCCGGCAGTATCAACCACCGCCGATGCGCGGGCGTAGAGCGGCTCGCGGCTGAGCAGGATGTTGCGCAGCTCCGCCATTGCGGAGCGATCATCCGCCATCGGGCGCAGGTCGCCCTGGCGGCGGACGCGCGCCATGTGCTCCTCGGGCTCGGCCTTCAGCCAGATCGTGTAGAACGAGGTCAGGACCTGGTCGAAGGTCAGGGGCTCGGAGACGATGCCGCCGCCGGTTGCCAGCACCATCAGCTCGTTGCGTGCGAGCAGCTGTTGCAGCGCCGCCTGCTCCATGCGGCGAAAGCCTTCCTGGCCGTAGAGCGCGATGATCTCGGCGACCGAGAGGCCGTTCTGCTGCTCGACCTCCTTGTTGAGCTCGACGAAGCTCCAGCCGATCTTCTTCGCCAGGATCTTGCCGAGCGTGGACTTGCCGGCGCCGCGCAGGCCGATCAGGGCGATGCCGCAGAAGGAGGCGCGGCGTGGCGCCAGCGGGCTGCTGCCGGCGAGCATGTCCTTGGCCTGCGCGATCTGGTTCGGTGAAGCCTTGCGCAGCAGATCGCGGATCACGGCCCAGTCCGGCACGGGCTCGCTGGTGGGGATCAGGTCTTCGAGGTGCGCGCCCATCGCGTCCGAGACGCGGCGCAGCAGCACGATGGAGACATTGCCTTTGCCGCTTTCGAGCTGCGCGATGTAGCGCTCCGAAATCCCCGATACCTTGGCGAGCACCTTGCGCGACATGCCGCGCAATGCGCGCATGGTGCGCACACGCTGGCCGAGTTGTTCGAGGAAGTCGGTTTCCGGGTCGTTGGCTGCGGTCATGATCCCTGTGCGACGCGCGGTCCTGGCTGAATCAGACCGAGGTTCTAGGAAACATAGTGCCGATAAGGATTGACAGCAAGCCAACGTAGTGGCTTTGTATGAATTATAATTCTTAAATTCACAGGAGAGGGAAGCGTGGCACGTCCGGGTCCGAGGAGCGGAGCATGACTTACAACGCGGTCTCCTGGCTGCTCGACCGCAACATCGATGAAGGCCGCGGCGACAAGGTCGTGTTCGACGATACGGTGTCGCAAATCACCTATGGCCAGTTGCAGCAGCAGACCCGCCGCGTCGCCAACATGCTGCGCCGGCTTGGCGTCCGCCGCGAGGAGCGCGTGGCGATGATCATGCTGGATACGATCGATTTCCCGATCGTGTTCCTGGGCGCGATCCGCGCCGGCATCGTGCCGGTGCCGCTCAACACGCTGCTGACCGCGGACCAGTACGCCTACATCCTCTCCGACTGCCGCGCGCGCGTGCTGTTCGTGTCCGAAGCGTTGCTGCCGGTCGTGAAGGACATCATCGCGCGGATGCCCGACCTGGAGCATGTCGTGGTCTCCGGCAAGGACGCGCATGGCCACAAGAAGCTGTCGGACGAGATCGTACGCGAGAGCGATGTGTTCGCCACCGCGCCGACCCATGCCGACGAGCCGGCGTTCTGGCTGTACTCGTCCGGCTCGACCGGCATGCCCAAGGGCGTGCGTCATCTGCACTCGAATTTGCAGGCGACCGCCGACACCTATGCGAAGCAGGTGCTCGGCATTCGCGAGAGCGATGTCTGCCTGTCAGCGGCAAAATTGTTCTTCGCCTACGGTCTCGGCAACGCGCTGACCTTTCCGATGTCGGTCGGCGCCACCACGGTGTTGAACTCCGAGCGGCCGACGCCGGCGGTGATGTTCGCGCTGATGAACAAATATCACCCGAGCATCTTCTTCGGCGTGCCGACCCTGTTCGCGGCGATGCTGAACGACGAGGCGACCAAGGCGCAGTCCGGCGGCAACCGTTTGCGCATCTGCACCTCGGCCGGCGAGGCGCTGCCGGAATCGGTCGGCAACAGTTGGAAGGCGCGCTTCGGCGTCGACATCCTCGACGGCGTCGGCTCGACCGAGCTCTTGCACATCTTTCTGTCGAACGCGCCCGGCGACATCAAATACGGCTCCTCCGGCAAACCGGTGCCGGGCTACGCGGTGCGTCTCGTCAACGAGGCCGGGCAGGAGGTTGCCGACGGCGAGGTCGGCGAACTCCTGGTCGACGCGCCCTCCGCAGGCGAAGGCTACTGGAATCAGCGGCACAAGAGCCGCCGCACGTTCGAGGGACCGTGGACGCGAACCGGCGACAAATATGTCAGGGACGCCGAGGGCCGTTACACCTTCTGCGGCCGCGCCGACGACATGTTCAAGGTCTCCGGCATCTGGGTCTCACCGTTCGAGGTCGAGAGCGCGCTGATCACGCATCCGGCCGTGCTCGAGGCCGCCGTCGTGCCCGAAGCCGATCCGGAAGGGCTATTGAAGCCGAAGGCCTTCGTCGTGCTGCGGCCGGAGAGCTCGGCCGAAGGTTTGCACGAGGTGCTGAAGGAGCACGTCAAGCAGAAGATCGGCCCATGGAAATATCCGCGCTGGATCGACGTGGTGGACAATCTGCCGAAGACCGCGACCGGGAAGATCCAGCGCTTCAAATTGCGCGACGGTGCGCAATAGCGTTTTCGCATGTCGTCCCGGCGAAGGCCGGGACCCATACGCCGCGGCCTTTGTTCTAAGAGATGCTGTTCGACGGCTTTTGCGCAACAACTGAAGCCTGTGGTTATGGGTCCCGGCCTTCGCCGGGACGACGATGAGGAAGGTCGAGCATGCAGAACCTAAACCCCACAGGCTTCCTCAGCATCGACGGCGCCGAGCTCGAATACCGCATGATCGGTCCCCCGCCGGACGCGGCGCCGACCATCGTGATGCTGCATGAAGGCCTCGGCTCGGTCGGGCTGTGGGGCGACTTCCCCGAGAAGCTGCAGGCGGCGACCGGCGCCGGCGTGTTCGCGTATTCGCGCGCGGGCTATGGCTCCTCGTCGCCGGCGAAGCTGCCGCGTCCGGTCGACTACATGCATCGCGAGGCGCTCGACGTGCTGCCGAAGCTGCTCGATCGGATCGGCTTCCGCCGCGGCTTGCTGCTCGGTCATTCCGACGGCGCGTCGATTGCCGCGATCTATGCCGGGGCGCATCAGGATCATCGCCTGAACGGCATCGTGCTGATCGCGCCGCATTTCATCGTCGAGGACATCTCGATCAAATCCATCGCCGCGATCAAGACGACGTTCGAGACTACGGACCTGAAGGCAAAGCTGGCGCGCTGGCACAAGGACGTCGACAACGCCTTCTACGGCTGGAACGGCGCCTGGCTCGATCCGAAGTTCCGCGACTGGGACATCTCGGAATACCTGGCCTATATCCGTGTGCCGGTGCTGATCGTGCAGGGCGCGGCCGACCAGTACGGCACGATGCGGCAGGTCGAGATCGCCCAGGAGGAGTGCTACTGCCCGGTCGATGTCACGGCCATCGATGGTGCCGGCCATTCGCCGCATCGCGAAGCGCCCGCGGTGACGCTCGAGGCGGTCGCCGAATTCGCCAAAGCGGCGCTGCGCGACGACCCGGCGCTGGCGGCCTGACCTTTGGTGCCGGTGCCAGGTCATTGGCCGAGCGAGTGAATTTCCCGAACATGAAACAAAATGCATGTTTTTGCGTTTTGAACTAGACCAGATCGAAAACATGCATTATTGTGCATGAAGACCTCGACGACGAACCTTCGAACGAACAACGGCAAGACAACAGATAAGGGTGGCCCATGGCTGGTGACGATCGCGTCCTTGCAGGCGGGGCGAAGTTCATCGATTTCCAGACCGAACCGTCCCGGTACAAGCACTGGAAGCTCGCGGTCGAGGGCGACGTTGCGACCCTGACCATGGACGTCGACGAGAACGGCGGCCTGTTCGAGGGCTACCTGCTCAAGCTCAACTCTTACGATCTCGGCGTCGACATCGAGCTTGCCGACGCGATCCAGCGCCTGCGCTTCGAGCATCCCGAGGTGAAGGTCGTGGTGATGCGCTCGGCCAAGAACCGCGTGTTCTGTGCCGGCGCCAACATCCGCATGCTCGCGGGCTCGACGCATGCGCACAAGGTGAACTTCTGCAAGTTTACCAACGAGACCCGCAACGGCATGGAAGACTCTTCGGAGAATTCCGGCCAGCGCTTCATCACCGTGGTGAACGGCTCGGCCGCCGGCGGCGGCTATGAGCTGGCGCTTGCGACCGATCACATCGTCCTCGCCGATGACGGCTCGTCCGCCGTAGCGCTGCCCGAAGTGCCGCTGCTCGCGGTGCTGCCCGGCACCGGTGGTCTCACGCGCGTCGTCGACAAGCGCAAGGTGCGCCGCGATCACGCCGATTTCTTCTGCACCATCGAGGAGGGCGTGAAGGGCAAGCGCGCCGTGCAATGGCGCCTCGTCGACGAGATCGCGCCGAATTCCAAGCTGGAAGCCAAGATTGCCGAGCGCGTCAAGGAGTTCGCCGCGAAGTCGAAGCGCAACGGTGCCGGCAAAGGCATCGCGCTGGCGCCGCTGACGCGCACCATCGACGACAGCGCCATCCGTTACGGCTTCGTCACCGTCGACATCGATCGCACGGCCCGCATCGCCACCATCTCGATCAAGGCACCGGAGGCCGCGCCGCCTGCCGACATCGACGGCATGATGGCGCAGGGCGCCTCGTTCTGGCCGCTCCAGGTCGCGCGCGAGCTCGATGACGCCATCCTGCATCTGCGCATCAACGAGCTCGAGATCGCCATGCTGGTGTTCAAGAGCCACGGCGATCGGGCCCATGTGCTCGCTTGCGATGCCTTCCTCGAAGCCAACAAGGCGCACTGGCTGGTCAACGAAATCCGCCACTACTGGAAGCGCGTGCTCAAGCGCATCGACGTCACGTCGCGCACACTGGTGACGCTGGTCGAGCCCGGCTCCTGCTTTGCCGGCACGTTGGCCGAGCTCGTGTTTGCCGCCGACCGCTCCTACATGCTGATCGGCACGCGGCAGGGTGACAACCGCCCGCCGCCGTCGATCGAGCTTTCCGCGATGAATTTCGGACCCTACCCGATGAGCCATGGGCTGACCCGGCTACAGTCGCGCTTCCAGGCCGACCCCTCGGACATCGAGCGCGCGCAAGGCTCGATCGGCAAGGCGCTCGACGCCGAGCAGGCCGAGGAGCTCGGCCTCGTCACCTTCGCACTCGACGACATCGACTGGGACGACGAGGTCCGCGTGTTCCTCGAGGAGCGCGCCAGCTTCTCGCCCGACAGCCTCACCGGCATGGAAGCGAGCCTGCGCTTCGTCGGTCCCGAGACGATGGAATCAAAGATCTTCGCCCGCCTCACCGCGTGGCAGAACTGGATCTTCCAGCGCCCGAATGCGGTCGGCGAGGAAGGCGCGCTGCGCCGCTACGGCAGCGGCCAGAAGCCGAAATTCGATATGACGCGGGTCTAAGGGAGCACGGCCATGAACATCATGAACGTCGACTACTCGACCAAGATTCCGAACAACGTCAATCTGGCTGAAGACCGCCAGGTGCTGAAGGCGCTGGAAGGCTGGCATCCCGGCTACATGGATTGGTGGAGCGACATGGGGCCGGAAGGCTTCCAGGAATCGCTGGTTTACTTGCGCACCGCGTACTCGGTCGATCCGCGCGGCTGGGCCAAGTTCGACTATGTGCGCATGCCCGAATATCGCTGGGGCATTCTCCTTGCGCCGCAGGAAGAGAACCGCGTCGTGCCGTTCGGTGAGCACTACGGCGAGCCGGCCTGGCAGGAAGTCCCGGGCGAGCATCGCGCCATGCTGCGCCGCCTGATCGTGATCCAGGGCGACACCGAACCGGCCTCGGTCGAGCAGCAGCGCCATCTCGGCAAGACCGCGCCCTCGCTCTACGACATGCGCAACCTGTTCCAGGTCAATGTCGAGGAAGGCCGTCACCTCTGGGCGATGGTCTACCTGCTCCAGAAATATTTCGGCCGCGACGGCCGCGAGGAGGCCGACGATCTGCTGCGCCGCCGCTCCGGCGATGCCGACGCACCGCGCATGCTCGGGGCCTTCAACGAGGCGACGCCCGACTGGCTGTCCTTCTTCATGTTCACCTATTTCACCGACCGCGACGGCAAGATGCAGCTGCACAGCCTCGCGCAGTCCGGCTTCGATCCGCTGTCGCGCACCTGCCGCTTCATGCTGACCGAGGAAGCGCACCACATGTTCGTCGGCGAGACCGGCATCACCCGCGTCGTGCAGCGCACCTGCGATGCGATGAAGGCGGCCGGCATCACCGACCCGACCGACATTGCCAAGGTCCGCGCGCTAGGGGTGATCGATCTGCCGACCATCCAGAAGAAGCTGAACCTGCACTACACGCTGTCGCTCGACCTGTTCGGCTCCGAGGTCTCGACCAACGCGGCCAACGCCTTCAACGCCGGCATCAAGGGCCGCTATCACGAGACCCAGATCGACGACGACCACCAGCTCAAGAATTCCACCTATCCGGTGCTCAAGCTGATCAACGGCGAAATCAAGCTGGTCGACGAGCCGGCGCTGACTGCGCTCAACATGCGCCTGCGCGACGATTACAGCCAGGATTGTGTCAAGGGCATGCTGCGCTGGAACAAGGTGATCTCGACCGCGGGCTATGATTTCCAGCTCAAGCTGCCCAACGTCGCCTTCCACCGCCACATCGGTGAGTTCAAGGACGTGCACGCCACGCCCGACGGCATCCTGATCGACGATGCCACCTGGGCCAGGCGCAAGGACGAGTGGCTGCCCTCGGCCAGCGACGGCGACTTCATCACCTCCCTGATGCAGCCCGTCACCGAGACCGGCAAGTACGCCTCCTGGATCTCGCCGCCGAAGGTCGGCATCGACAACAAGCCGGGCGATTTCGAGTATGTGAAGATCGAGAGCTGAGGGCGAGCTAACAGTTCCTCTCCTCCCGGAGGGGCCGAAAAGGGGTAAGCCGAGAAGGTCCTGGCTTGCCCCTTTTCTTTTGCGTCGTGCGCTCATTCCGTCATCACCCGCGAAAGCGAAAGCGGGTGATTCAGTATTCCAGAGACTGCCGAGCAGGATTGAGAGGCCGCGGCGTACTGGATGCCCCGGTCGAGCCGGGGCATGACAGCGGTAGAATGGCGCCCAAAGTCGATCGTCGCGATACCGTGCTAGCCCGCGATCTCCAGCCCCGCGGTCGCATAGACCACGCCGCCGTCGACCGCGATGGTCGCGCCCACGTAGTCGCCCGCGCGCGAGGCGAGATAGATCGCAGCGCCCGCCATGTCCTCGTCGGTGCCGATGCGGCCTGCAGGCACGCGCGTTGCGACCTCGTCGCCATGGTCGCGCGCGGCACGGTTCATGTCCGATTTGAAGGCGCCGGGTGCGATCGCGGTGACGTTGATGTTGTCCTTGATCAGGCGGGTCGCCATGCGGCGGGTCAAATGGATCAGCCCCGCCTTGCTCGCGGCGTAGGAATAGGTCTCCATCGGATTGACGAAGATGCCGTCGATCGAGGCGATGTTGATCACCTTCGCCGGCCGCTCCGCGCTTGCTGCCGCGCGCAGGGGGCCGGCCAGCGCCTTGGTCAGGAAGAACGGCGCCTTGACGTTGAGGTTCATCACCTTGTCCCAGCCGCTCTCCGGAAATTCGTCGAACTCCGCACCCCAGGCCGCGCCCGCATTGTTGACGAGGATGTCGAGCCTGGACTCGCGCTTGATGATCTCGCCCGCGAGCTTGTCGCAGCCCTCGACGGTGGAGATGTCGATCGGCAGCGCGATGCATTCGCCGTCATATTGTGCGGTGAGCGCCTTGGCGGTCTCCTCGCACGGCCCAGCCTTGCGCGCTGTGATGTAGACCCTGGCGGCCCCCTGCGCGAGGAAGCCGGCCGCGATCATCTTGCCGATGCCGCGCGAGCCGCCGGTCACCAGCGCGATACGGCCTTTGAGCGAGAACAGATCGTTGAACATGCGCTCCTCCATTGCGTTGCCACTGGTTCTGGGCGCGGCCGGGGAACGAGTCAAGGAGAGCTCGAAGGCGCAAGTGGGAGCATGGCTTGCCACCTCCCCTTGAAAAGGGAGGTCGCTTTGCTCGCAGAGCAAGGCGGGTGGGGATCTGCTCTCTCCACAGACGCCGTCGTCTGTGGCCGGACCCCCATCGCGACCTTCCCCCTTTCAGGGGGAAGGAGAAAACTGAAAATCCGCGGCGGTATCCTCCGCGCGCATCACGCCGCCGCGATCCGGCGAAAGCCGTTCCACATCGCGGTCGCGGCGCCCGAGGTCAGCACCGGCAGGATGCGCGCGTCCTGGTAGTTGCCATTGAGCGAGACCCGCTGCAAGGCGGTCAAATGGTCGGCGCTTTCGGGAAACAGCATGCCCGGCCGCGTCGTCACCGCGGTCCGGAAGCCGATCGACCGGGCGAGGGCGAATTCACGCTGCCCGGCGGCGATCCGGTCGCCATAGGGATAAGCGAGATGCAATGCCGGCCGCTGCAACGCATCCTCGATTCGCGCCCGGCTGGTCGCGAGCTCGAACGACGCGATGGTCTCGCTCTGCTTGGCGAGATTGCAATGGGTGATGGTGTGCGCGCCGATCGTCACCAGCGGGTCGTCGGCGAAGCCGCGCAACTCGTCCCATGACATGCAGAGCTCGCGCGCGATGCCGGTCTCGTCGACGCCGTGACGGGCGCACAGCGCTGATATCTCGGCCTGCATCTCCTGCTCGCCGGGCAGTGAACGCAGCCAGTCGTGGATGCGGCCGAAGGCAGTACGCTTGGCCTGCGGTGTCGCGGTGTCGATCCGCGTCATGGTGCCGTCGATCGGCACCTCGATCGCGGACGCCGCCGCGATCACCCGCTCCAGCGCGATCCACCACAATCTGCCGCAGCCCTCGGCGAAATCGCTCGCGACATAGACCGTGAACGGGGCGCCGAACTCGCGCATCACAGGCAGCGCGAAATCGCGATTGTCGCGATAGCCGTCGTCGAAGGTAAAGCAGGCGAAGCGCCGTGCGAAATTCCGTTCGGCGAGACGACGATGCGCCTCGTCGATGCTGATCACGTCGACGTCGAGCGCGCGCAGATGCGTCAGCATCGCGCGCAGGAAGTCCGGCGTGACCTCGAGATGATGGTTCGGCTGGAACGTGTCGCCGCGCCGCGGGCGGACGTGGTGCAGCATGAAGATGGCGCCGACGCCGGCGAAGATCGGCCGCAGCAGGATGTGCGCACCCGAGAAATACAACGCCTCCATGCTGGCACGGATCACGGTATTGCGGAGTTGTTTCATGAGGGCGCGGGCCGGCCGATTTGCATTCCGCGGCAAACTTAGCGAAAGACCACTGAAGAAACTGTTATCCCGGTCCGACATGGCGCCCCCGCCATGGCGCGTCATTTGGGGTTTGACAGTCAGCCAAGGGTTTGATTTCTCTCTGGTTCCCGACCCGCAGGACGCTGAATGCACGGACTTTTCAAGTGGAGTGGCAAGTGGTGGCCGGGGGTGATTCCACTGGTCGTGCTTTGGGGTCTTGCGGCCTGGACCAGCACTGCAACGGTCGAAGCGGACCTTGCCGCGCGCTCTAATGCCGCACTCAAGGATACCGTCCTCGACAAGCGCCGCATCAGCGTCGACGGCCGCGATGTGAGGTTCGCGGCCAACGCCTTCTCCGAAGACGGCCGCCTCAGCGCGGTGGCGTCGGTCGAAGCCGTGCCCGGCGTGCGGCTGGTGAACGACGGGACCCGCCTTGTTCCCGAAGCCAAGCCCTTCGTCTGGACCGCCGAGCGCGACGTGGTGCGGGTGACTCTTGGTGGCAATGCGCCGCTGCCGTCGAGCAAGGGCAAGTTGACCGAGGCCCCGAAGGCCGGTCTCGGCGGCGTCGAGGTGGTGGATCAGATGGTGCTCGCCCGCGGCGCGCCGCTGCGGTTCGACGCGGCGGCGATGCTGTTGCTGGATCAGATAGGCAAGCTCAAGGACGGCAAGATCACGATAACCGACACCAAGGTCAATCTGTCGGGCATGGCGCGCGAGCTCGGCGGCCGCGAGGCGATCGCGGCCGCGCTGAAGAACCTGCCCGAGGGTTTCTCGATCGCCGCCAACGAGATCAAGGCGCCGCCCTACATCTTCCAGGCCTACAAGGATCCGGTGGCCGCGACGGTGACGCTGACCGGCTACGTCCCCGACAACAACGTGCACGCCGCGCTGGTCGCCGCCGCCGGCCGAAAGTTCTTCACCGAGAAGGTCGTCGACAACCTCAAGGCCAGCATCGGGGCACCCGGCTCCTTCAGCGCGGCCGTGGTCCCAGCGCTCGGCGCGCTGTCGCGGCTGTCGACCGGCACGCTTGTCGTCTCCGACCGCGAGGTGAAGCTGTCGGGCGATGCGCTCTACGAAGGCGCCGCCGGCCAGATCCGCGACGGGCTCGGCAAGGATTTTCCGCAGGGCTGGCAGTACAAGGCCGAGGTCACGGTCAAGCCGGCGGCTGCCCCGGTCGATCCCACGGTGTGCCAGCAGCTGTTTTCCGAAATCCTCTCGAAGGGCAAGATCCGCTTCGAGTCGGGGAAGGCCGACATCGTGCCGGATTCCGCCGGCCTGCTCGACCGCCTGATCGAGACCGCGTTGCGCTGCCCCAATGCGACGATCGAGATCGCCGGCCATACCGACAGCGACGGCGAGGAGGCCGCCAACCAGGCGCTGTCGGAGCGGCGCGCGCAGGCCGTGGTGGAATACCTCGTGCGCGCCGGCCTGCCCGCCAGCCGCTTCACCGCGGTTGGCCATGGCAGCACGCAGCCGCTCGCCGGCAACGACACCGATGAAGGCAAGGCCCAGAACCGCCGTATCGAATTTCTGGTGAAGTAGCGATGACCGTGCTCGCGACATTCTTCTGGGGTTGGCTGCTCGGCGCGGCGCTGCTCGGCTTTTGCATGGGCTGGATCGCGGTGGTGCATCGGGCGCAGGGCGTCTCGAAGGTCTGGATGCGCTGGCTGGCGCTGCTCGCTGCCGCGCTGGTGGCGACGTCGTTCGCGCGGATCGTGCCCGGCCGGTTCGGCTACTGGCTCGACCTCTTCCTGGTCATGTTCGCGCTCTATCTCGTCGGCTGCGCGATCGGCTCCTGGCTGCGCGACTGGGTGGTTTCGCGCAGCAAGCCCGCGAGCTGACCTCAACCTCTTGATCCGGCAGGCCTGAGCGGCGTCGCCAAGCGCAAGGCGAGCCGCATTCTTCTTAGGGCTTGACATTAATACGTACGTACGTATTAAGTCGCGGTCATGCCAAAACCCTCTCTTCGCGATGCCATCCTCGACGCCGGCCTGAAGGAAATGTTCCGGACTGGCTATCATGGCACCAGCGTGCGCGACGTCACCGCCGCCGCCGGCGCGCCGCAGGGCTCCTTCACCAACCATTTCCGCTCGAAGGAGCTGTTCGCGTCCGAGGTGCTGGACCGCTACTTCCTCTATGTGCGCGGCCTCGTCGCCGAGGCGCTGGGCGACCTGACGCTGACGCCGCGCGAGAGGCTGAGAAGCTACCTCGATCTGATCACCGGCAAGCTCGCGCATGACGGCTTCACCCGCGGTTGCCTGATCGGCGATTTCAGCCTCGAGGCGTCGGGCTCGAGCGAGGTGCTGCGCGAGCAGCTCGACGACATCTTCCGGGAATGGCGCGCGCCGTTTGCGGCCTGCATCGCCGAGGCTCAGGCCACAGGCGAGATCGCCTCCGACTTCGATCCCGATCAATTGGCCGATTTTCTGCTCGCATCCTGGCAGGGCGCGATGCTGCGCATGAAGGTCGAACGCAGCGAAGCTGCGCTGACGCGTTTCAAGACGATCGCATTCCAAACCGTGTTCAAGGAGTTGCCATGATCATATCCGCCGATATCAGCCTGCATCATCGCGCTGTGCTCGAGAGCACGATGACCTATCGCGAGACCCGCCGCAGTGACGCGCCGCATGTGCTGTTCCTGCACGGCAATCCGACGTCATCCTACATCTGGCGCAACATCATGCCGCTGGTCGCCCCCGTCGGGCACTGCATCGCGCCCGACCTGATCGGCTACGGCCAGTCCGGCAAGCCCGACATCGGCTATCGCTTCTTCGACCAGGCGGACTATCTCGACGCGCTGATCGACGAGCTCGGCATCGCCTCGGCCTATCTAGTCGCCCAGGATTGGGGCACGGCGCTCGCCTTCCACCTCGCGGCACGCCGTCCGCAACTGGTGCGCGGGCTCGCCTTCATGGAGTTCATCCGCCCAATGCGCGATTGGTCGGACTTCCACCAGCACGACGCCGCGCGGGAGACGTTCCGGAAATTCCGCACGCCGGGCGAGGGCGAAGCGATGATCCTCGACAACAATGCGTTTGTCGAACGCGTGCTGCCCGGCTCGATCCTGCGCACGCTCAGCGAGGAGGAGATGGCCGCCTACCGCGCGCCGTTTGCGACGCGAGAAAGCCGCAAGCCGACCTTGATGCTGCCGCGCGAGCTGCCGATCGCCGGCGAGCCGGCCGATGTCGCGGAGGCGCTCACGGTGGCGCATGCGGCGCTCGCGACATCGACCTATCCGAAGCTGCTGTTTGCGGGGTCGCCCGGGGCACTGGTGTCACCGGCCTTTGCCGCCGAATTCGCCAGGACGCTCAAGCATTGCGCGGTCATTCAACTCGGCGCGGGCGCGCACTATCTGCAGGAGGATCATCCGGAGGCGATCGGCCGTTCTGTGGCCGGCTGGATCGCCGGCGTCGAGGCCGCCTCCGCGCAGCGCCACGCCGCATGAGTGCACGGAGGGCGTGACATGAGGAATGTCTCGATCACCTATTGCCGCCCGTGCGGCTATGAGAAGCGTGCCAAAGAGGCCGCGGCGCTGTTGCGCGAGCGCCTTGGCGTCGATGCGACGCTGATCCCCGGCAAGGGCGGCATCTTCGAGGTCAAGCTTGGCGACGAGGTTGTCGCCAGGCGCGCCAAGGGACATTTTCCCGATGCCGCCGAGATCGTCGCCGCGGTCACGGCGGCGCGGGATTGCTGATCAGCGGAGCGCCTCTCGGCGGGTACGGAAGATCATTCTCTATTCGGCCGTGCCGGTGCTTCACCGTAGTTTTCCGGATGGCCTTGCGGGCTGTTCGGCGGGCTAACTGCCGCACGCGCATGTCAAGTCTTGTCGAAGGCGGCGGGAAACGCGCATATTTGTGCATCCGCTGTCATGAATCATCCCTAATATCTTGAAGATGCGCGTTTTATTGTCTTTTGACGAATTCCACTCCGGTTTAAAACGCGCTACACGGGCCAGGGCACAGCGAAGCGCCGGCGAAGTTCGCCCGGGAGCCGTCGTCGCGGGATCGCAATTCGAGGTCTAGATGCTGGAAGCCATACGCAGGGCGATGTCGTTTCTGCGCCAGAAGCAGGTCCTGCATAAGCTTGGAGTTGTGATCAGCATCGCGGTCATCGGCATCGCTTGCTACGTGCTCTACCACATGCTCCGAGGCATCGATTTCAACGAGGTCCTCGAGGCGATCAAGAGCACCGAGCCGCGCCAGATTGCGATGGCGGCGCTGTTCGTCGCTGCGGGCTATTTCACCCTGACCTTCTACGACCTCTTCGCCACGCGCGCGATCGGCCATGCCCATGTGCCCTATCGCATCAATGCGCTCGCGGCCTTCACCAGCTATTCGATCGGCCACAATGTCGGCGCCAGCGTCTTCACCGGCGGCGCGGTGCGCTACCGCATCTATTCGGCCTATGGGCTGAACGCGATCGACGTCGCAAAAATCTGCTTCCTCGCCGGCCTGACTTTCTGGCTTGGCAATGCCGCCGTGCTCGGCCTCGGCATCGCCTATCACCCGGAGGCTGCCGCCTCGATCGACCAGCTTCCGCCCTGGCTGAACCGGACGCTGGCGCTGATGATCATCGTGGCGCTGATCGGCTACGTGGTCTGGGTCTGGACCCAGCCGCGGGTGGTCGGCCGCGGCCCCTGGACTGTGGTGCTGCCGGGCGGCCCGCTGACGCTGCTTCAGATCGCGATCGGCATCGTCGATCTCGGCTTCTGCGCGTTGGCGATGTATGTCCTGGTGCCGGACGAGCCCCATGTCGGCTTCGTCGTGGTCGCGGTGATCTTCGTCTCGGCCACCCTGCTCGGCTTTGCCAGCCATTCCCCGGGGGGGCTAGGCGTGTTCGACGCCGCCATGCTGGTCGGCCTCTGGCAGATGGACCGGGAGGAGCTTCTGGGCGGCATGCTGCTGTTCCGCGTCCTCTATTATCTGTCTCCCTTCGTCCTATCTGTAATCTTGCTGACGCTTCGCGAAGTTATCATCGGCGCCCGACTCAAACGGCTGCCGCAGGCTGATTCGGGTCCCCGCGCCGAGCCGCACCATGAGGCGGTTCTGGTTCGCAAGCGCGGTGACTCCGGGGTCTGATGAAGCGGCCCGATGCCTCCCGAGGGAAGGTCGATGTGACCGCGCCTGGGCGAGACATGAACCGACGGGATGAAAGCCGCCGCGATGGCAATTGACGATTCGCATTCCTCCATCTTCTCGCCCTGGCCCGACCGGTTGCGCCATTCCGCGCTGATCCTGCTTGCCGCAGCGCTGGCCTTGAGCGTGGTGGTCGCGCTCGGCGAGTTGTCGCTGGTGCGCGCCTGCGCCGTGTTCGTCTGCATCGCGGCCGCGGCGCTGGTGCCGTGGCGGCTGCATGATGCCGGAACCTCGCGCGAGGATGTCCGCGGCGTCAATCCGGTCGAGGCCGCCGCCGTCAGCGCGGTCGTCGCCGGCATGCCGGATCCGGCGGTGCTGCTCGACCGCGCCGGCCGCGTCATCCATCTCAACGCCGCGGCCGCCCAGCTGGCACCGGCGCTGCGCAGGAACGAGCTCGCCCAGTTCGCGCTGCGCTCGCCGGAGATCATCACGGCGCTGCGCGAGGCGATCGCCACCACCGAGCCGCGGCGCGCGACCTATCTCGACCATGTTCCGGTCGATCGCTGGATGGAGCTCATGATCACGCCGGTTCCGGTGCCGACCAGCTTCGGCGGCGCCGACAAATGCATGCTGATGACCTTCCACGACCAGACCCCGCTGCGCCGGGTCGAGGAGATGCGCGCCGATTTCGTCGCCAATGCCAGCCACGAGCTGCGCACCCCGCTGGCCGCGCTGTCGGGCTTCATCGACACGCTCCAGGGCCAGGCCAAGGACGATCCCAAGGCGCGCGAGCGCTTCCTCGGTATCATGCACAACCAGGCCACGCGCATGGCGCGCCTGATCGACGATCTGCTGTCGCTGTCGCGGGTCGAGCTGTCGGCCCATGTCCGGCCCGACACCCTGGTCGACCTCATACCGATCATCCGCCAGGTCGCCGACGGGCTCGAGCCGCTGGCGCGCGAGCGCCAGGTCGAGGTGGAGATCGATCTGCCGGAGCTGCCGGTGATGATCGCGGGGGACCGCGAGGAACTGCTCCGCCTGTTCGAGAACCTGATCGAGAACGCGCTCAAATACGGCGCCTCCGGCGGACGCGTCATCGTGTCGCTGAATCAGGCCGTTTCGGGCGCATCGGGCGAGGGGGCTCCGGAAATCCGGGTCCTGGTCCGCGATTTCGGCCCCGGCATCGCGCCCGAGCACCTGCCGCGGCTGACCGAGCGCTTCTACCGGGTGGACGTCGGCGACAGCCGCTCGCAAGGCGGGACCGGGCTCGGATTATCGTTGGTGAAACATATTCTTAACCGTCATCGCGGCCGGCTTCTGATCGAGAGCGTGCCCAGGCAGGGCGCCACTTTCACGGCGTGTTTTCCCCAGGCGAAGACCCCGTTACCAACTCAAAGTTAAGCGTTTTCAGAAGCTTAGCGCTGTCATCCAACTGTCATCCAACCTTCGTAAAAGCAGCACCGACCGCTCCTAGATGGACCGGCGTGAGCGCGATCGGGCGCATTCGGCGCTTCGCTCACAGGATGGAGACCACCCATGAATTTCATCAAAGCAATCGTCGCAGCCGGCATGATCGCCGCTTCGACGGCAGCCTTTGCGGCCGACATCACCGGCGCCGGCGCGACGTTCCCGTTCCCGCTCTATTCGAAGTGGGCTGACGCCTACAAGAAGGAGACCGGCAACGGTCTGAACTACCAGTCGATCGGTTCGGGCGGCGGCATCAAGCAGATCCAGGCCAAGACGGTGACCTTCGGCGCCACCGACGCGCCGCTCAAGCACGAGCAGCTCGAGAAGGACGGTCTCGTGCAGTGGCCGATGGTAATGGGCGCGATAGTCCCGGTCGTGAACCTCGAAGGCATCAAACCGGGTGACCTGGTCCTGTCGGGCGAAGTGCTCGGCGACATCTATCTCGGCAAGATCACCAAGTGGAATGACGCGGCGATCGCCAAGCTCAATCCGAAGCTGACCCTGCCGGGCGATGCGATCACCGTCGTGCGCCGTTCGGATGGTTCGGGCACCACCTTCAACTTCACCGACTATCTCTCCAAGTCGAATGCCGAGTGGAAGTCGAAGGTCGGTGCCGGTACCGCGGTCGAGTGGCCAACGGGTGTTGGCGCCAAAGGCAATGAAGGCGTCGCGGGCAATGTCAGCCAGACCAAGAACTCGATCGGCTATGTCGAGTATGCCTATGCCAAGCAAAACAAGCTGACCTACGGTGCCCTGATCAACAAGTCTGGTAAGACCGTGCAGCCGACTGTTGCGGCCTTCCAGGCTGCAGCCGCCAACGCCGACTGGGCCGGCTCCAAGAACTACTATGTGATCCTGACCGACCAGCCCGGTGAGACGTCGTGGCCGATTACCGGCGCGACCTTCATCTTGATGCACAAGGATGCGACCGACAAGGCGGCGTCCCAGGAAGCCATCAAGTTCTTCAAGTGGGCGTTCGAGAAGGGCGACAAGGCGGCCGAAGAGCTCGACTACATCCCGATGCCGGACTCGGTCGTCAAGCTGATCGAGAAGACCTGGTCGTCGGACATCAAGAGCTAAGTCCGACGCTGCGACAGGACCTGTGCCGACTCGATCGAGGCACAGGTCGAGCGACCAAGACCCGGTCTCCATCACCGCGGCAACAAGCGCGGGATCGAGGCCGGGGTTCGCGCCTCAAGGGGCGTGGCTGGAACGACGACGCCCGGCCAAATGCGTCAGTGAAGATCGCTTCGGGGCGTAGCGGTTTGCGTGGCTTTTGCATACTAAAGAGGGGATTGGCGTGGCAGACATGGCTGTTCAGAGCGATGTGATGGAAGCCGCGGGACCGTATGATCGCGCCAAGGCCTTGGGCGCGTTCAAGCTCGGTGACATCACCTTCTACTGGATCACGCGGCTTTCCGCGATCTCGGTGCTGCTGATCCTCGGCGGCATCATCATTTCGCTGATCGTGGGCGCCCTCCCGGCGATCAAGGAATACGGCCTGTCGTTCCTGTGGACGCAGCGCTGGGCCCCTTCGGCCGATCCGCCCGTGCTCGGCGCGCTCGGGCCGATGTACGGCACGCTCGTCACCTCCTTCATCGCGATGCTGATCGCCATTCCCGTCGGGCTTGGCATCGCGATCTTCCTCACCGAGCTCTGTCCGCAATGGCTGCGCCGCCCGATCGGCATGGCGATCGAGCTGCTCGCCGGCATTCCCTCGATCATCTACGGCATGTGGGGCTTCTTCGTGCTGGGCCCGTTCCTGGCCAACACCTTCCAGCCCTTCATGATCAAGGTGTTCGACGGCGTGCCCGTGCTCGGCGCGATCTTCGCAGGTCCCCCGTCCTATCTCAGCCTGTTCAATGCCGCGCTGATCCTCGCCATCATGGTGCTGCCCTTCATCACTTCGATCTCGGTCGACGTGTTCAAGACGGTGCCGCCGGTGCTGAAGGAAGCCGCCTACGGCGTCGGCTGCACCACGTGGGAAGTCGTGCGCAGCGTGGTGATCCCGTATACCCGCGTCGGCATCATCGGCGGCGTCATGCTGGCGCTGGGCCGCGCGCTCGGCGAGACGATGGCGGTGACTTTCATCATCGGCAATTCGTTCCGCATCTCCTCGTCGATCTTCGCTCCGGGCACCACGATCTCGGCGGCGATCGCATCCGAGTTCGCCGAGAGCGACGGCCTGCACCAGTCCGGCCTGATCCTGCTCGGCCTGCTCCTGTTCGTGCTGACGTTCTTCGTGCTCGCAGCCGCGCGGCTGATGCTGATGCGCCTGGAAACCAAGGCCGGAAAGTGAAGCCATGAACCCGATCTATAATTCGCGCCGCCGCCGCTGGGACATCGTCATCCGCGGCCTCTGCATCGGCGCCGCGCTGTTCGGCGTCACCTGGCTGGCCCTGATCCTGATCACGCTGCTCTATAACGGCCTTGCCGGCCTCAGCGTGCAGCTGTTCACCCAGAACACGCCGCCGCCCGGATCGACCGAGGGCGGCCTGCGCAACGCCATCGTCGGCTCGGTGATCATGACCGTGATCGGCGTCGGCATTGGCGCGCCGCTCGGCATGTTCGCCGGCACCTATCTCGCCGAGTACGGCCGCAACGACAAGCTGACCTCAGTGATCCGCTTCATCAACGACATCCTCTTGTCGGCGCCCTCGATCATCATCGGCCTGTTCATCTACGGTGCGGTCGTGGTTCCGATGCGAGGCTTCTCGGCCATCGCCGGCGCGCTGGCGCTCGCCGTGATCGTGATCCCGGTGGTGGTGCGCACCACGGAGGACATGCTGCTGCTGGTGCCGAACCCGCTGCGTGAGGCGGCCTCCGCGCTCGGTCTGCCGCGTTCGCTGGTGATCAAGCGCATCGCCTACCGTGCGGCGCGCTCGGGCCTCATCACCGGCGTGCTGCTGGCCACGGCTCGCGTCGCGGGCGAGACCGCGCCGCTGCTGTTTACGGCGCTGTCGAACCAATTCTTCAGCCTCGGCCTGGACAAGACGATGGCCAACCTGCCGGTGACCATCAACAACTTCGTGCAGAGCCCCTACGCCTACTGGAAGCAACTCGCCTGGAGCGGCGCGCTGCTGATCACATTCACCGTGCTCGCGTTGAATATCGGCGCGCGTATCCTTGGTGCCGAAAGGGCCGCAAAATGACCGAGCTTTCTGTCTCCACGACTGCCGCGGGCCACGTTCCCCAGGTTCCGCTGCCGGAAGCGCCGCCGAAGGTCACCGCGCGCAACCTCAATTTCTACTACGGTGAGCACCATGCGCTGAAGAACATCAATCTGGCGCTGGGCACCAATCGCGTCACGGCCTTCATCGGCCCGTCCGGCTGCGGCAAGTCGACCCTGCTGCGCATCTTCAACCGGATGTACGACCTCTACCCGGGCCAGCGCGCCACCGGCCAGCTGTTGCTCGACCACACCAACATGCTCGACCCCAAGCTCGACCTCAATCTGCTGCGCGCACGGGTCGGCATGGTGTTCCAGAAGCCGACCCCGTTCCCGATGACGATCTACGAGAACATCGCCTTCGGCATCCGCCTCTACGAGAAGATCTCGAAGTCCGAGATGGACGGTCGCGTGGAGAAGGCGCTGCGCGGCGGCGCGCTGTGGAACGAGGTCAAGGACAAGCTCAACGCCTCCGGCCTGTCGCTCTCCGGCGGCCAGCAGCAGCGCCTCTGCATTGCCCGCACCGTCGCGGTGCGGCCCGAGGTGATCCTGTTCGACGAGCCGTGCTCGGCGCTCGACCCGATCTCGACCGCCAAGGTCGAGGAGCTGATCCAGGAATTGTCCGAGAACTACACGATCGCGATCGTCACCCATAACATGCAGCAGGCGGCGCGCGTCTCCGACAAGACCGCCTTCATGTATCTCGGCGAGTTGATCGAGTTCGACGACACCAGCAAGATCTTCACGTCGCCGAGCGACCGGCGCACGCAGGATTACATCACCGGCCGGTTCGGCTGACCGGCGCATGATCCGGAAAAGTGGCAACCGGTTTTCCGATCAGGTCATGCTAAAATTCAGGACACGAAACCATGATCCCCGGGACCATGGTTGAGGGAGACAAGCCATGGGTTCTGAACATACCGCAAAGGCTTTCGATACCGACCTCCAGGAACTCACGCGCCTGGTCGCCGAGATGGGCGGCATCGCCGAGCGCATGATCGTCGATTCCGTCGACGCGCTGATCCGCCGCGACGTCACGCTCGGTCAGCGCGTCGTCGCCGCCGACATCGAGATCGACAATCTGCAGCGCAACATCGAGGAGCGCGCCGTGCTCACCATCGCCCGCCGCCAGCCGATGGCCGTCGATCTGCGCGAGATCGTCGGGGCCATGCGCGTTGCGACCGACCTCGAGCGGATCGGCGATCTCGCCAAGAACATGGGCAAGCGTGTCGCCGCGCTGGAGACCGACTTCCACCCGCTCAAGCTGTTCCGCGGCCTGGAGCACATGACCGACCTCGTGCAGCAGCAGGTCAAGTCGGTGCTGGACGCCTATGCCGCGCACGATCTGCCGGCGGCGATGGCGGTGTGGAAGGGCGACGAGGAAGTCGACGCCATCTGCACCTCGCTGTTCCGCGAACTCCTCACCTACATGATGGAGGATCCGCGCAACATCTCGTTCTGCATCCATCTGATGTTCTGTGCCAAGAACATCGAGCGGATCGGCGACCACGCCACCAACATCGCCGAGACCGTGTTCTACATGATCGAGGGCCAGGCGATCACCGACAAGCGGCCGAAGGGCGACATGACGACCTTCGCCACGACGGTGCCGGGCAGCTGAGGCTTGATCGGCAAGCGCGGAACCGGATTGTCCTTCGACAACTCGTTTCCGCGGGGACTATGCTCAAGGAAGTAAGCGTTTCGGTTTGCGTCTGGGCAACGGATCACCACAGAGAAAGAACTTAAACCGATGAGCGCACGCATTCTGGTAGTCGAAGACGAGGAAGCGCTGACGACGCTGTTGCGCTACAATCTCGATGCGGAAGGCTATGACGTCGAGACGGTGATGCGCGGCGATGATGCCGACACCCGCCTCAAGGAGCACATTCCCGATCTGATCGTGCTCGACTGGATGCTGCCGGGCCTGTCGGGCATCGAGCTGTGCCGGCGGCTGCGCACCCGTCCCGAAACCAAGCAGCTGCCGATCATTATGCTGACCGCGCGCGGCGAGGAAAGCGAGCGGGTGCGGGGACTTGCGACCGGTGCCGACGACTACATCGTCAAGCCGTTCTCGGTGCCGGAGCTGCTGGCCCGCGTGAAGGGCCTGCTCAGGCGCGCCAGCCCCGAGCGGCTCGCCACCGTGCTCGCCTATGGCGATATCGAGCTCGACCGCGACAAGCGCCGCGTGGCGCGTTCGGGCCGGCCGATCGATCTCGGCCCGACCGAATACCGTCTGCTGGAGTTCTTCCTGGAGCATCCCGGCCGCGTGTTCTCGCGCGAGCAGCTGCTCGACAGCGTCTGGGGCCGTGACATCTACATCGACGAGCGCACTGTCGACGTCCACATCGGCCGCCTGCGCAAGCTGCTCAATCTCGGCCGCGAGCAGGATCCGATCCGCACCGTCCGTGGCGCCGGTTATGCGCTGGACGATCGGTTTGCGAAGGCGGAGCCGCAGCCGTAACGGCCACAACTAGTGCGCAATTGCGCACGGGAGCCGGCAACTGTTATGTCGGCTTGGTCTGCAGGTAGGGCTTTCTGTCGCGCATCATGGCGTTGAGGACCGTTAGGAGCTTCCTGGCGACGGCAATGAGAGCGAGCTTGGCTGGTTTGCCGACCTGTCGCAGCCGCGCGTAGAAGGCCTTGAATGGATCGGCCCGACGAACCGCGTTCAGAGCCGCCATATAGAGGGCGTCACGAACGCGCTTTCGGCCGCCGGCGATCTTGCGTTTTCCACGGAAGGCGCCGCTGTCGACGTTGAAGGGGGCAAGGCCCGCGAGCGCGGCGATCTGCTTCGCTCCAACATGTCCAAGTTCCGGCATCTTCGCGATCAGCTGCATGCAAGCCACGGGACCCACGCCCGGCAGTGAGCGCATCAACCGCGCATCGTCCGCGATCTCCGGCTCGGCCTTGGTCAATGCGTTGATATCGGCCTCGATCTCGGCGATCTCGCCGTCGAGAACCTCAATGAGCCGACTGATCCGTTCGGCCATGGCGCGGTCGTCGGCCTCGCTGCGCCGGTTCTTCTCCTGCGCGCGCATGAGAACCAGTTGGTCCCGCCGTTTTGCAAGCCCTGCCAAAGCGTTGCGGGCGGGATTGGCGGCCCGCTCGGTTGCCGGCTGCATGACCCGGCCAAAGGCCGCCAGCATCCGTGCATCGATCGGATCGGTTTTGGCAAGTTGGCCGCTGGCCCGCGCAAAATCGCGAGCTCGAGCCGGATTGATCCGAGCGAAGCGGACACCGGCCTGGCTTAGGGCCTCGCGAAGCGCGAGGTCATAGGCGCCCGTGGCCTCGAAGACGACCAGCGCATCGCATCGCCAACGCGCCACCTGCTGTGTGATGGCCTGTGCCGCGTTGGCGATGCGCCTGGACACGCCGTCAGCTTCATCAAAGATATCGAGATGCTTCTTGGAGACGTCGATTCCGACATAACGAGGGGGTATGATCACGGTGCCTGTCCCTGTGATGCGAGGTCTGTTGGCGCAGCCTCGTGCAACTGTTCAGGTTGGTAATGGAACGGGCGGGAGGCCGAGCCGGCTCACGGCGTCAAGCGCCAAGGACCCAACGGCTTCCCGCCCAACCCATCCTGACAGACTTCCAAGACACAGGGACCCATAACCACGAATGGGCGTTGTTAGAGAGCCGTCTGGCCGCTTGCCGATTGCGCCGGCCGCGGCGTATGGGTCCCGGCATGCGCCGGGACGACGCTGGGCATATAGCCGAGCTACGTCACACAAAAAAATCCCCGCTTTCGCGGGGATTTGTTTTTGAGTTCTTCCGACGTTTTCCCGAGTGCTCACTTGATCTGCGGTTTCGCCGACGGCCGGCGGCGATCGGCGGCGGGCTGGTAGGCCACGCGCGAATGCTGGGCGCAGTAGGGCAGGCCGGAGAGCGCCTTGCCGCCGCAGAAGAAGAAATCCGGGCTCGATGGATCGCCGACCGGCCAGTGGCAGGTCGCCTCGTTCAGCTCCAGCAGTGACAGCCGCTGGCTCATCGGCACCACGTTGTCGTAGGTGACGGGTTCGGCCTCGACCTCGACCTCGAAGGCCTGCGCCAGCGCGGTGTTGCCGCGGGCAACGGGGCGGGTCACCCGCATCATGTGCTGCGCGGGGCGCGCCTTGCGCGGCCGGGGCGCTGCCGACGAAGGGCTCTTGGCGCGGCCGGACAAGCCGAGCCGGTGCACTTTGCCGATCACGGCATTGCGGGTCACATTGCCGAGCTCCGCCGCGATCTGGCTGGCCGAAAGTCCGGCCTCCCAGAGCTTTTTCAGCTGCTCGACGCGATCATCGGACCAGGTCAAAACCGTCATTGCATTCTTCCCTTCGCGTAGCGCCGGCCAATCGTTGGAGCGGCGCTGCGAGCCAATCTGGACAAATATCCCTGCGGCCAGAATCCCTTAGCCCTCGCCGGGCACGGTGTTGCGCCCGAACGTTTACGCGAGACACGAAGGCTACTTAGAGGGTCCAGTACCGCTGCACGAGATGTCGTATCTGACAGTCCAAACGCTACAATATGGCGTGACTCCCGCGCAAGAGTCCGCCGACTCGCGTCCACATGTTCCCACACAGTTAAGCAGTTCGATGAGGGTTTTCCACCGCACCGGAATGCTCCGGATTGCGCTCGTTTCGCATTGCAGGAAGGCCACTTCGTGGCGATTGACACTTACTGACCGCAGCATAGAATGCCCGCCACGTGCCGCCCGCAAAGGCGGCCGTTTTGTTTTCCGAAGCTGGCCGTTGCTGCGCTGGCGTCAAGGCGCGCGGCAATTGTCGGCTTCAAACCGTCAGTGATCGCCATGACCAACGCTGCCACGTCGCATCTGCTCCCCGTCTTCGCCAGGGTCGATCTCGGCTTCGAGCGCGGTGAGGGCGCCTGGCTGATCGCGACCAATGGCGATCGCTATCTCGATTTCACTTCCGGCGTGGCGGTGAATGCGCTCGGCCATGCGCATCCCACGCTGGTCAAGGCGTTGCAGGAGCAGGCGACGAAGCTCTGGCACATGTCGAACCTGTTCCAGAGCCCGGACGGCGAGAAGCTCGCGGCGCGTCTGTGCAATGAAAGTTTTGCCGACTTCGTATTCTTCTGCAATTCCGGTGCCGAGGCGCTGGAAGGCGTGATCAAGCTGGTGCGCCACCATCACTTCTCCAAGGGGCATCCTGAGCGCTATCGCTTGATCACATTCGAGGGCGCCTTCCATGGCCGCACGCTGGCGACGCTGGCCGCCACCGGTTCTGCAAAATATCTCGAGGGCTTCGGTCCGCCGATGGACGGCTTCGACCAGGTGCCACATGGCGACCTGGAAGCCGTGAAGAAGGCGATCGGCCCGAACACCGCCGGTATCCTGATCGAACCGATCCAGGGCGAGGGAGGCGTGCGTTCGGCACCGCCGGCGTTCCTCAAGGCGTTGCGCCAGCTTTGCGACGAGAAGGGCCTGCTGCTCGCCTTCGACGAGGTGCAGACCGGCATGGGCCGCACCGGCGAACTCTTTGCCTACAAGCGCACCGGCGTCGTGCCCGACGTGATGTCGCTTGCGAAGGCGCTCGGCGGCGGTTTCCCGATCGGCGCGGTGCTCGCCACCGCTGACGCTGCGCGCGGCATGGGGCCGGGCTCGCACGGTTCGACCTTCGGCGGCAATCCGCTCGCGATCTCGGCTGCGAACGCCGTGCTCGACGTCATGCTCAAGCCCGGCTTCTTCGATCACGTGCAGAAAATGTCGCTGTTGCTGAAGCAGAAGCTCGCCTCCGTGATCGATCGCCATCACGATGTCGTCAGCGAGGTGCGCGGCGAGGGGCTCCTGATCGGCATCAAGGCCGTGGTGCCCTCGGGCGATCTCGTCGCGGCGCTGCGCGCCGAAAAATTGCTCACCGTCGGAGCCGGCGACAATGTCGTGCGCTTCCTGCCGCCCTTGATCGTGACCGAGGCCGAGATCGATACGTCGATCACCGCGCTCGAGCGCGCCTGCGCGACATTGTCGGCGGCGCAGCCGAAGAAGGCGGCTGGATGATGAGCAAGCCGGTCCGTCACTTCCTCGACATCAACGAGCTGCCGCTCGGCGAGCTGCGCAACATGCTGTCCGCCGGAGCCGCCATGAAGGCGAAGCAGAAGGCGCACCAGCCGGTCAGGCCGCTCGAAGGCAAGACGCTGGCGATGATCTTCGAGCGGCCCTCGACGCGGACGCGGGTGTCGTTCGATGTCGCCATGCGCCAGCTCGGCGGCGAGCCCATCATGCTCACCGGCGCCGAGATGCAGCTCGGTCGCGGCGAGACCATCGCCGACACCGCGCGGGTGCTGTCGCGCTATGTCGATGCCATCATGATCCGCATCCTCAATCACGAGGCGCTGCTGGAACTTGCGGCCTATGCGACCGTGCCCGTGATCAACGGCCTGACGCGGCGGTCGCATCCCTGCCAGGTGATGGCCGACCTCATGACCTATGAGGAGCATCGCGGCCCGATCGAGGGCAAGACGGTGGCCTGGACCGGCGACGACAACAACGTGCTGGCGTCCTGGGCGCATGCCGCCGAGCGCTTCAAATTCCAGCTCAACGTCGCAACACCCCCGGAGCTCGCGCCGAAGAAGGCAATGCGCGACTGGATCAAGACGTCAGGGGCGCCGATCGTGCTCGGCACCGATCCGGAAGCCGCCGTGCGCGGCGCCGATTGCGTCGTCACCGACACCTGGGTGTCGATGGGCGACAAGGAGGGCGAGCACCGCCACAACGTGCTCAAGCCCTATCAGGTCAATGCCAAGCTGATGTCGCTGGCCAAGCCCGATGCGCTGTTCATGCACTGCCTGCCGGCCCATCGCGGCGAGGAGGTCACGGATGACGTGATCGACGGTCCGCAATCGGTCGTTTTCGACGAGGCCGAGAACCGCCTGCATGCGCAGAAGGGCATTCTGGCCTGGTGCTTCGACGCGGTCGCGTAGCGCCCATTCAATGCTGTCGTCCCGGCGAAGGGCGGGACCCACAACCACCGATGTAAATTTTGCGAAAGCTGGAGCCCCAGCTGAATGCAGCAACTCACATTGGTGGTTATGGGTCCCTGCTTTCGCAGTGACGACGGATAGATCCGTTCTGCTGAACCCCTTTCGTTTTGCGGTCCGAGACCCCAGATAGAGCGCCATGGTTTCACAATCCCCCGACATCAAAATCACGCCCGAGGCGCCGGTTCGCGCGCCCTCAGCGGTTCCTGTCGACGATGCCGTGCTGGCCTTCGAGGTCGGCGCGCTGGATCTGCGTGGCCGGCTAACCCGGCTCGGACCCGCGCTCGACGAGATCCTGCACAAGCACGATTATCCGCCCGCGGTCGGCAAGCTGCTCGGCGAGGCGATCGTGCTCACCACGCTGCTCGGGTCGTCGGTCAAGTTCGAGGGCCGCTTCATCCTGCAGACCCGGACCGACGGTCCGGTCTCGCTTCTGATCGTCGATTTCCAGGCGCCCGACCGGCTGCGCGCCTATGCGCGCTACGACGCATCGCGCCTCAAGAATGGCCAGAGCTCGGGCGAGCTGCTCGGCAAGGGCCACCTTGCGATGACCATCGATCAGGGCTCCAACACCAGCCGCTACCAGGGACTGGTCGCGCTCGACGGCGGCGGCCTGGAAGAGGCGGCCCATGAATATTTCCTGCGCTCGGAGCAGATCCCGACGCGCGTGCGCCTTGCGGTCGGCGAGGAGTGGCGCTCGAGCGACGGCGGCAAGCATCGCTGGCGGGCCGGGGGCATGCTGATGCAGTTTCTGCCGAAGGCGCCGGAGCGCGCCCGGCAGGCCGATCTGCATCCCGGCGATGCGCCTGAAGGCACGACCACGCATAGCGTGCCGGACGATGACGCCTGGGTCGAGGGCCAGTCGTTGATCTCGACGGTCGAAGACGTCGAGCTGATCGATCCCGAACTCTCGGGGGAGCGGCTGCTCTACCGTCTCTTCCACGAGCGCGGCGTGCGCGTGTTCAATCCGCAAACGGTCCTCAAGGCGCAGTGCTCCTGCTCGCGCAATGCGGTCGCCTCGATGCTCAAGAGCTTTTCGCCGGACGATCGTGCCGCAATGGTCAAGGACGACAAGGTCGTCGTCACCTGCGAGTTCTGCTCGTCGGTGTACCAGTTCACGCCGCAGGAAGCCGGCGTCGAGTAGGCGCGTTCGTCATCGTAGCCCGGATGAAGCGCAGCGAAATCCGGGGTCGGTCCAACCGCGGATGCACCTGCCCCGGATTGCACTTAGCTCCATCCGGGCTACGCAGGCGTCAGTTCAGCACCCTTTTCCCGCCCGGGCTCGGACTGTCGAGCGAGAACGTCGGCACGTCGATCTCGAAGCGCTCGCCGGTTTCGCTGACCATCTGGTAGCGGCCGGTCATGAAGCCCGAGGCGGTCGAGAGCGGCACGCCGGAGGTGTATTCGAAGCGCTCGCCGGGGGCCAGGATCGGCTGCTCGCCGACCACCCCCTCGCCCTTCACCTCCTGCTGGCGGCCGGAGGCATCGGTAATGATCCAGTGCCGCGTCCGCAGTTGCACCGTTTCCGGGCCCGAATTGACGATCACGATCTTGTACGACCAGAAATATTCGCGCCGGTCGACCGACGAGCGCTCCGGCATGAAGTTCGGCTCGACGGTGACTTCGATCTGGCGGGTAACGGCGCGGTACATGCGGCTCAATCCGATGGTCCTGGCGCATGCTCCGTTTTCGACCGGATCATGCTCAAACAGGGCGCTATCATAGCCAATTGGTCAGCCGGAACCAATCGCCTGCCAGGCCGTGAAAAGGCGGACTTGGAAAGCGGGACTTGGAAAGCCGGATTTGGGGCGGTCCGTTCATCGCGGTTTCAACATAGTTCCCCTCTAAAGCGCGGCCGCATGCCGCCGCACTCCGTGCTTTGTCGGCAACTCGCGGACCGATATTATCTTTTCAGCACGGCGTGCGGGGCGTCCGCAGCCGACACGGTGTTTGATGAGCTCGATTGCCGACCCCATAGCCGGTTCGCCGGCGGCCGACGCCAAGACCGAAGTAAAGGCTGAGGCCGAGGCGAAGGTTGCTGCGCCGGCCATCACGCTGCCCGCCATCGGCGAGCGCGAGCTCCGGCTCGATCTGTTCCGCGGGCTCGCGCTGTGGCTGATCTTCATCGACCACCTGCCGCCGAGTCTGTTGACCTGGTTCACGATCCGCAATTACGGCTTCAGCGACGCCACCGAGATCTTCATCTTCATCTCCGGCTACACCGCCGCCTTCGTCTACGGCCGGGCGATGCTGGAGAGCGGCGTCGTCATCGCCACCGCGCGCATCCTGCGCCGGGTCTGGCAGATCTACGTCGCCCACGTCTTCCTGTTCACGATCTTCCTTGCTGAAATCTCCTATGTGGCGACCAGGTTCGAGAACCCGCTCTACACCGAAGAGATGGGCATCATGGACTTCCTCAAGCAGCCGGACGTCACCATCGTGCAGGCGCTGCTCCTGCGCTTTCGTCCCGTCAACATGGACGTGCTGCCGCTCTACATCGTGCTGATGCTGGCGCTGCCCCTGATCCTGTGGTCGATGAAATGGCGGCCCGACGTCACCCTCGGCCTTTCGGTCCTGCTCTACGCGGTCACCTGGGAGTACGATCTCTATCTGTCGGCCTATCCGAACGGCTTCTGGGCCTTCAATCCCTTTGCCTGGCAATTGCTGTTCGTGTTCGGAGCCTGGTGCGCGCTCGGAGGTGCGCGCCGCATGTCGCGTATTCTGTCGTCACGCGTCACGATGTGGCTCGCGATCGCCTATCTCGTCGCGTCGTTCTACGTGACGCTGACCTGGTATGTGCCGCAGCTCTCCCAGTTCATGCCGAAGCTGGTCGAGCAATGGATGTATCCGATCAACAAGACCGATCTTGACGTGCTGCGCTTCACGCATTTCCTGGCGCTGGCCGCGCTCACGGTGCGCTTCCTGCCGCGGGACTGGCCGGGCCTGAAGTCGCCCTGGCTGCGGCCGCTAATCCTGTGCGGCCAGCATTCCCTTGAGATATTCTGCCTCGGGGTCTTCCTCGCCTTCGCCGGTCACTTCGTGCTTGCCGAAGTCTCTGGCGGTGCCGCACTGCACGCCTTGATCAGCGTCTGCGGCATCCTCATCATGTGCGGCATGGCGTGGATCATTTCGTGGTACAAGCACTCCGCCGACAAAGGCGCCTCGAAAAAAGGCGCCGCCGGCAACGCCGATCTGGCGGGAGGGGGAGCATGAAGTCCGCGCGGACGATGCTGGGCCTGACGCTGCTCGCAGCCTGCCTGACGGCCGGTTTGGCGGCGGCGCCCGCGCGCGCCGGCGACACCGCGGAGCCGCCACCGCCGCCGCCCTGCGACGTGCCTGCCTATCTGCTTACGAGCGAGAGCTCGCTGCCCAAGGTCACCGACGCCATCAAGTCCAACCGGCCGCTCAACGTGCTGGTGGTCGGCAGCCGCTCCTCGACCATCCAGGGCAACGAGGCGAGCGCCTATCCGGCCACGCTGCAGGCGGCGCTGAAGGAAGCGTTGCCGTCATCGACGATCGATCTATCCGTAGAACTACAGGGTAAGAGCACCGCCGAGGAGACCGCGGGAACTCTTGTTAAGCTTGTTAAAGCAAAAAAGCCTACTTTGGTTATCTGGCAGACCGGAACCGTCGATGCTATGCGAGCGGTCGATCCCGACGATTTCCGTACCGCCATCAACGAAGGCGTTGTTGCGTTGCGGGACGCCGGGACTGACGTGGTGCTGGTCAATCTGCAATACAGCCCGCGTACGGAGACGATGATCTCTGCGCCGCCCTATCTCGACAACATGAAGGTGGTGGCACAGCAGCACGACGTTCCGCTGTTCGACCGGTTCGCGATTATGAAGCAGTGGAGCGACGCCGGATATTTTGACCTGTTCAGCACCTCGCATGGTGTCGATCTGGCCAAGAAGGTTCATGCCTGTCTCGGCCGCGCACTGGCGAAATTCGTGATCGATGCGGCCCATCTGGGCCCGGTGCAGCAGAATTAAGGAAGCAGAGTAAATGCGTTTTGCCTTCCCTTTTCGCGCTTCCGCAGGGCGAGGTCTCTGCGCCGTTGCGGTGCTGACGCTGCTCGCGGTCGTGCCGTCGCGCGCGCAGACCGACCAGCATGCAGCGCTTTCGTCCGACGGCAAGACCGAGGCTGCAAAGCCTGATGCGATGCAGCCCGCTGCGACGGCCGATGCGACCAATCCGCCGCAACCCGGCGTCGCCGCGAAGGCGCTCGACAGGGTGAAGCAGGCCGCGAAATCAGCCAGCGACATCTTCCACCGCGTGCCCTGTCATCAGCCCAAGGGCGTGCCGAACAGCACCGGCTCGCTGCCGCATGTCGCGGCCAAGCTCGCCGCCGGCAAGCCGGTCGTCATCATCGCGTTCGGCTCGTCCTCGACCCAGGGTTATGGATCGTCGGCGCCGGAATTCACCTATCCGAACCGGCTGGCCGGACAGTTGCGCCGGCAGTATCCGTCCGCCGACATCACCGTGCTCAATCGCGGCAAGGGCGGCGAGGACGCGCCCGAGATGATGGCGCGGCTGCAAACCGAAGTGATCGACGTCCATCCCGACATGGTAATCTGGCAGGTCGGCACCAACGCCGTGCTGCGCAATCTCGATCCCGGCGAAACCGCCAAGATGGTGGAGGACGGCATGGCGCGCCTTCAGGCGTCAGGCGCCGACATCGTGCTGGTCGATCCGCAATATTCGCCGGCCGTCAACCAGCGCGCCGAGAGCGCAGGCAAGATGGTGAAGCTGCTCAGCAAGGTCGCCGAGCTCCGTCACGTCGGAATCTTCCCGCGCTTCGAGGTGATGCGCGACTGGCATGAGAAGCAGGCCATTCCGGTCGAGGGCTTCGTGATCGCCGATGGCCTGCACATGAACGATTGGGGCTATGCCTGCTTCGCTCAGCTGTTGGGTGACGACATCATCCGTTCCGTCGGCCAGATCAAGCTCGGGGTGAACGTGCCCGCGGACGTGCGGACGTACCGGCCGATGTGATCGGCTCTCTCTTCGCGGACCCGTTGGCGCGCGTCAGAGATGTAGGTGCATGAATCACCAGCGGCACCAAACATTCAATGTCGTCCGGCCTAGTGCGCAATTGCGCACTAGGCCGGGACGACAGCGGAGCGTGTGGCGCCACTCGCGCCTTAGGGCCACGGGTCGCTCACCACCACCTTCCCAAGCTTGACCTTGCCACGGTAATCCGCTCCTTTGGCCTTGACGCATTCTCCTAAGCGCCAAAGGAAACGCTCATGTCTTTCGTGCTGGCCATCGATCAGGGCACCACATCGTCGCGCGCCATGGTGTTTCGCGGCGACATCTCCATCGCCGCCGTCGCGCAGCAAGAGTTCCCGCAGCACTTTCCGGCCTCGGGCTGGGTCGAGCACGAGCCGGAGGACATCTGGACCTCGACCGTGATGGTCTGCCGCGAGGCGATCGAGCAGGCCGGCATCAGCGCCAAGGATATTGCCGCGATCGGCATCACCAACCAGCGCGAGACCACGGTGGTGTGGGACCGCGCCACCGGCCAGGCCGTGCACCGCGCCATCGTGTGGCAGGACCGCCGCACCGCCGACATCTGCGCGAAACTCAAGGCAGAGGGCCGCGAGCCGGTGATCTCCAGGAAGACCGGCCTGATCATCGATCCCTATTTCTCCGGCACCAAGGTCGCCTGGATCCTGGACCACGTCCCCGGCGCGCGGGCGCGCGCCGCGCGCGGCGAGCTGATGTTCGGCACCGTGGATTGCTACCTGCTCTGGCGCCTCACCGGCGGCAAGGTGCACGCCACCGACGCCACCAATGCCTCGCGCACGCTGCTGTTCAACATCCACACCGGCCAGTGGGACGACGAGCTGCTGGAGATCATCGGCGTGCCGCGCTCGATGCTGCCCGAGGTGAAGGATTCCTCCGCCCGCTTCGGCGAGAGCACGCCCGATTTGTTCGGCGGCGCGATCGCGATCTCCGGCATTGCCGGCGACCAGCAGGCCGCCACCATCGGCCAGGCCTGCTTCCGCCCGGGCATGATGAAGTCCACCTACGGCACCGGCTGCTTCGCGCTGCTCAACACCGGCACCACGCCGGTCGTCTCCAAGAACAAGCTGCTCACCACCGTCGCCTATCAGCTCGACGGCAAGCGCACCTACGCGCTCGAAGGCTCGATCTTCGTCGCAGGCTCGGCGGTGCAATGGCTGCGCGACGGCCTCGGCATCATCAAGCATGCCGCCGAGACCGGTCCGCTCGCCGATCAGTCGGACTCCATGCAGAGCGTCTATCTCGTCCCCGCCTTCGTCGGCATGGGCGCGCCCTACTGGAATCCGCGCGTGCGCGGCGCGTTGTTCGGCCTCACCCGCAACACCGGCCCGGCCGAGCTTGCCCACGCCGCGCTGGAAAGCGTCTGCTACCAGACCTACGACCTCTGGGCCGCGATGCGCGCGGACTGGCCGGAGGCCAACGCCGCCAACACCGTGCTCCGCGTCGACGGCGGGATGACGGCGTCGGACTGGACCATGCAGCGCCTCGCCGATCTCCTGGACGCGCCGGTCGATCGCCCCGTGATCCAGGAGACCACGGCGCTGGGCGCCGCCTACCTCGCCGGCCTCCAGGCGAGCGTCTATCCCGAGCCGACAAAATTCGCCGACAACTGGCGGCTCGAGCACCGCTTCAGGCCGGCGATGAGCCAGGCGACGCGCGAGCGCAAGCTCGCAGGCTGGGCCCGCGCGGTAAAGGGCGTGCTGGCGAGCGACGAGGGGGAATGATGAACTGATGTTGCGGCAAGCTCGCTGCACCTCTCCCGCTTGCGGGGTCGAGACGAGCGAAGCTCGCTCTTAGGTCGTAGCGCATCGTCGGATGCGCTACGGATCGGGGGCTCTCTCCTCACCAAGAGTGTCGCAAGCGGCGAAACCCCCACCCTGACCCTCTCAGCGCGAGCTTTGCCCGTCGCGCCCGCAAGCGGGAGAGGGGGCGAAGCTTCGCTGCGGCTGCTGCTCAATCTCGCCAAGTGTGCACAACAATCAATAACAACCATCGGAGAACAACATGAACACGGATCTCAACCGCGTCGCCAAGCTACTCACTGCCGCACTCTGCGCCGCAATACTTGCTGCACCCGCCACCGCGCGTGAGAAGCCGAGCCCGCTCGTCGCGGCGCGCGAGGTCAAGACCGACGTCGCCGGGCTGAAGGCGCCGGGGCAGATCCTCGTCGATGTCTGGGGCATCCCGCACATCTATGCCGGCAACGAGCACGACCTGTTCTTCCTGCAGGGCTTCAATGCCGCGCGCGATCGGCTCTGGCAGATCGATCTCTGGCGCAAGCGCGGGCTCGGCCTCTTGGCGAAGGACTTTGGCCCCGCTTATGCCGAGCAGGACAAGGCGCTGCGTCTGTTCCTCTATCGCGGCGACATGAATGCGGAATGGGCCGCCTATGGCCCGAAGGCGAAATCCTATGCAGAGGCGTTCGTCGCCGGCGTCAACGCCTATGTCGCCGACGTCCAGGCGGGCAAGCGCGCGCTGCCGATCGAGTTCAGGATCGCAGGCACGATGCCGGACCTGTGGTCGGCGGAGGATGTCGTGCGCGTCCGCAGCCACGGTCTCACGCGCAACGTCGCCTCCGAGGTGAAGCGCTCGCGGGTGGCCTGCGCTGCAGGCCTCGATGCCGATCGTTTCCGCGTCAAGCTGGAGCCCGCCTGGACCACCAGGATCCCCGACGGGCTCGATCCCTGCAGCGTGCCGAAGGCGGTGCTCGCCGCCTACGATCTTGCCACGCGGCCGGTGAAGTTCGCCGCGCCGAAGGACCAGAAGGCGGCGCTGGCGCATGATCCCGACACGTACCTCGCCGAGGCCGACCAGCAGCGCGACACCATCGGCTCCAACAACTGGGTGATCGCGGCAACGCGCACCGCGACCGGACGTCCGATCCTCGCCAACGATCCGCATCGCGAGCACTCGGTGCCGTCGCTGCGCTACATCGTCGGCCTCAACGCGCCCGGCATCTCCGTGATCGGCGCCGGCGAGCCGGCGCTGCCGGGCATCTCGATCGGCCACAACGACACCATCGCGTTCGGGCTGACCATCTTCAACGTCGACCAGGAAGACCTCTACGTCTACGAGCTCAACCCCGACAATCCGAACCAGTACCGCTATGGCAGCGGCTGGGAGGACATGCGGATCGTGCATGAGAAGGAAGCGGTGAAGGGCGAGGCCGACCGCGACCTCGAGCTGAAGTTCACCCGCCACGGCCCGGTGATCTTCGTCGACGCCGACAACAAGCATGCCTTCGCGGTGCGCTCGATCTGGTTCGAGCCAGGCACCTCGGCCTATTTCGGCTCGTCCGACTACATGACGGCGAAGAACTGGAACGGCTTCCTCGGCGCGATGCGGCGCTGGGGCGCGCCGTCGGAGAACCAGGTCTATGCCGACACGTCAGGCAACATCGGCTGGGTCGCCGCCGGCAAGACGCCGCGCCGCACCAGTTTCGACGGCCTGATGCCGGTGCCCGGCGACGGCCGCTACGAGTGGCAGGGCTTTCTGTCGCTCGACGAGTTGCCGAAGCTGTATCAGCCGAAGCAGGGCTTTATCGCCACCGCCAACCAGATGAATCTGCCGGCGGATTATCCGGTGGGTGAGCGCAGGGTCGGATTCGAATGGGCCGACAGCGCGCGCTGGCAGCGCATCACCGAGGTGCTGCAGGCCAACAGCAAGGTGACGCTGGCGGACGCGATGGCGCTGCAGAACGACGACACCGGCATGCTCGCGCGGCGCCTCGTCGCGCTGCTGAAGCCGCTCACGTCGGATGACGCGAACGTCAGGAAGGGCCTCGATCTGCTCAAGGCGTGGGATGCGCGTGATGCGGCCGATAGCGCGGCCGCCGCGGTCTACGAGGTGTGGATCGCAAACCATCTCGGCCCGGTGCTGCTCAAGACCACCGCGCCGAAGGCGGCCGAACTGATCGCGCCGGAGGCCTCCAGCATCTCCGCCATTGTCGGCTATCTCGAAAAGCCGGACGCGGCGCTCGGCAGCGATCCGGCAGCGGAGCGCGACCGCGTGCTGCGCGACAGTCTCGGCGAGGCGGTCGCCGATGTTGCCGGCAAGCTCGGGAGCGATGCGTCCTGGCGCTGGGGCCGGCTGCATGTCGCGCAATTCAATCACGCGCTGATGCCGCTCGCCGACAAGGCGACCGCGGCGCAGATGCAGGTCGGCCCGCTCGCCTTTGGCGGCGCCGCCAACGTGCCGCGCGCCGCCACCTATCGCCGCTCCGACTATCATCTGATCTCCGGCGCTTCATTCCGCATGGTGCTCGATGTCGGCAATTGGGATGCGAGCCGCGCCGTCAACACGCCCGGCCAATCCGGCGATCCCTTCAGCGGCCACTACCGCGACCTCGCGCCGCTATGGGCGACGGGCCAGTATGTGCCGCTGCTCTACAGCCGCAGCGCCGTCGAAGCCGCAACCGCGGAAGCGATCACGCTGACGCCAAGGTGAGCAGGGCGGTCGCCCAAAACTCCACTGTCGTCCCGGGCAAGCGAAGCGCGACCCGGGACCCATAACCACGAATGCTGATTGTCTTGCGATGTTGAGGCCGCAGCTTGCCTTATCAACTCAACCCTGTGGTAATGGGTCCCAGCTCCCGTGCGCAATTGCGCACTAGGCCGGGACGACACCGAGTGTTCAGCACCGCTGTAGCCGCAACCGCGGAGGCGATCACGCTGACGCCGAGGTGAGGGGGCGAGTACGTCTCACTGGCTGCGCCACAAACTCCGCCGTCGTCCCGGCGAAGGCCGGGACCCATAACCACGAATGCCAATTGTCTTGCGATGTCGAGGCCACAGCGTCGTTCAACAACGTAGTCCTGTGGTAGTGGTCCCGGCTCCCGTGCGCAATTGCGCACTAGGCCAGGACGACGTCAAACGTGTGGCGAGCACCGCGCTCACTTTTCCTGCTTCTCCTGAAGGCGGAAGCGCGACCCGGGATTCATCCATGCGAATGCCGACGCGGACTGCGGCGGTCAGCCACTATTCACTTTGTGCCATCAACGTGGCGGCGCATCGGGATCACTACAAGTTGACGTTTGCGATTTGCGCATGGACTTCCCGCGACGCTGTGCGCGGGGGTCCAAGAAGCGTCGGCCTCTGCCTGCTAGTCTGACCGATCGTGATCGCCGCCGGCCTGTGACGGTTTTCACATCCGGCGCGAGCACGTATTTTCTGGAAGCGATTGAAAGCTCAGCTGGTTACTTCACAGGAGCTGACCATGACGAAAATCATTCTTGTTTCGATCGCAGTTGCTTCTCTGTCCACGGCGGCACTCGCCGATGCACGCACGGCGCAAAACAGGGCCCACCAGCGTCTCGTGATGGGTACCACACTAAGTCCTGCCGTGCTCAATGCCAACGCCAGTCTCAATGGCGACGTCAGCGACCGCGCGATGCGTATGCGGAGTCTTCGCGAGTCCGGCTACAACCCGAAGAACGATTTCGACGCCAACGGCAACGTATGGGTCGGCAACTAACCGAGTACGGGAGGGCTTGGGGAGCCCTCCCTCAAAGCGCGTTCAAACTGATTTATCCCGCTCGTTGGACCTGGCCGCTCGAATGAGCAGCAGCGGATGCGGCGGATTACCTCGTCTGATTCTCCTGACCAGGCATTGCGCGCAGCGTTGCATTGCATCCGCGGCGACGTGCGGTTATGTCCCGCCGACAGCCTGCAACAGAGGTCGCGTGATGCTGCTGCCCGACGGTTACTCCGACATCCCCCACGGCAAGATCGCTGCCGTCGTCACCCATCTGGAAATGACCGCGCGTCCGCCGCTGCGCGATGATCCGCCCGGCGCGTGGCGCCTGTGCAAGGTCGATCCGCCCGCGCTCGACTGGTATCGCGATATCTATCGCCGGGTCGGCGAGGAGTGGCTGTGGTTCACCCGCACCGGGCTCGATGACGCTGATCTCGCCTCGAGGATCCACGGCCCCGGCAACGAGCTCTACGGGCTGGCCGTCGACGGCCAGGATGAGGGCCTGCTCGAACTTGATTTCAGCGTGGCCGGCGAATGCCAGTTGCTCTATTTCGGCGTCACCGCACCCTTGATCGGCACCGGCGCCGCCCGCTTCCTGATGAACCGCGCGCTGGAGATGGCGTGGTCACGCGACGTCGGCCGCGTCTGGGTCCACACCTGCACTTTCGACCATCCATCGGCCGTCGCGTTCTATCAGCGCTCCGGCTTTCGTGCGTTCAAGCGGCAGATCGAGGTGGCGGATGATCCGAGGCTCGACGGTAAACTGCCGCGCGACTCGGCGAGGCATGTGCCGGTGATCGGGTAGCTGCTGCCACAAACTCCGCCGTCGTCCCGGGCAAGCGCAAGCGCGACCCGGGACCCATAACCACCGAAGTGAGTTGGTTTGCGTCGCTGGGGCTCCAGCCTTCACCACAACGGGGGCCGGTGGTTATGGGTCCCTGCTTTCGCAGGGACGACACTGAATATGTGGGTCAATTGCCGGCATGCGTCACTGGAATGACTCAGTGTCTTGCAACGCCGCGCGGCCCATCTAGGATGGTGCAAAGCGCAACCTTTGACCCCGGCTTGGCCGCCACACCTTCGAAAGCCCTGCTTTCGCGGCAACGGCCTGCCGCGGCATGACCGACGAGATGCCAGATGTTTCTGATCGGCCAGTACGACTCGCCCTTTGTCCGCCGCACCGCGATCGCGCTGCGGCTCTATGGATTGCCTTCGAGCACAAGCCGTGGTCGACCTTCGGCGACGCCGACAAGATCGCGCCGTACAATCCGCTGCGCCGGGTGCCGACCCTGGTGCTCGACGACGGCGAGGCGCTGATCGAGAGCGGCGCGATCCTGGATTATCTCGACGAGTTGGTCGGTCCGGACAAGGCGATGATCGCGCGCTCGGGCGAGGGGCGGCGCAAGCATCTGCGCATCACGGCGCTGGCGACCGGGCTCGCCGACAAGGCGGTGAGCCTTGTCTATGAGCACGTGCTGCGCAAGGAGCAGTTGAAGCTCTGGGTCGAGCGCTGCGAGGCGCAGATCGCGGGCGTGCTCGCGGTGCTGGAGCAGGAGCGCGCGGCGGTGCAGACGCCGTACTGGCTGGAGAATCGCATCGGTCATGCCGACGTCGCGGTGGCCTGCGCGCTGCGCTTCACCGGCGAGGCGCATCCGCACCTGTTCGACGCGCGCTATCCGGCGCTCAAGGCCCACGCCGCGCGCTGCGAGGCGCTGCCGCCGTTCCAGGAGATCGTCCAGCCGCTGGCGCCGCCGAAGGGGTAGGGGGTGTGCGTCTTCCTCCGTCGTCATTCCCCGGTGCGCAATCGCGCACCTGAGGGCGTGCGGAGCATGAACCCGGAATCCATTTTTACCCATGTGATGTGGCCCGATGGCTTCCGGGTTCTCGCTTCGCGAGCCCCGGAATGACGAAGAAATGCCGTGCAGCAAACTCCTCGTCGTCCTGGCGAAAGCGGGGAGGTAGATTCACATTCGAAGTGCAACACTTGAGCAAAGGCCTCGGCAGGCGTGCGGTAGTCAAGGCATTTGCGCGGGGTGTTGTTGTAGGCGGCGATGAACTGGCGGAATTTGGCGGTCGAGAGGGTTACGAGATCGGTCTTGCGGGGAATAAAGCGGCGCATCCTGCCGATAGCGTTCTCGATGCCGCCCTTCTGCCAGGGGGCGTGGGGATCGCAGAAGAAGGTCTCGATCGAGAGGCGGTGCAGCGCCAGGTGACCGGCGAACTCGGTGCCGTTGTCGAAGGTCACGGTCTGGCGCAGCTCCTGTGGCAGGGTCGCGAAGAAGCCCACGAGATGGCGGGCGACACCGCGCGCGACCTTGCTGGCAAGGCGGATGCCGAGCAGCAGACGCGAGGTGCGCTCGTGCACGGTCAGCACGGCCTGACCGTATTTCGAGAACATCATCAGGTCGGCCTCCCAGTGTCCGGGCACGCTGCGGTCGGCCACTTCGATCGGCCGATTTGCCAAGGAAACACGGCCTTCGATGAAGCTTGCGGGGCTGCCGCCCCTCTTGCCGCGGCGGCCGCGCTTGCTCTTGGCGCGCGGCAGATAGCGCCGCCAGTTGAAATCCGTGGTGCGCCTGAGTTGGGCATAGATGAAGCGGTAGATGGTCTCGTGCGAGATCACCTTGCGCCCGGACTCGCGGGCCAGCCGGCCGGCGACCTGCTCGGGCGACCAGCCCCGGCGAAGGCGTTCCAACACCGCGCGGCGCAGGCCGGGCTCCCGTTCGAGGCGTCCGCCCGTCCAGCGCCGCGCTCGCATCTGGTGCTGGGCATAGTTTGGCTTGTAGCCGACCTGGCTCCCCCGATTGCGCCTCAGTTCCCGAGAGACCGTTGATGGCGAGCGATCCAGAGCTGCCGCGATTTGCCGGACCGAGCTGCCATTGGCCGATAGGCAGGCAATCTCGCATCGGTCGTCCAGAGAGAGCTGCTTGTAAGTCCGCCCCATGGCAACACCTCCTCAAGGAAGTGTTGCACTTCGTTTGCGAACTCAGGGGACCCATTACCCCAAATCTTAATTGCTGCGCGATGCTGGGGCCGCCATCCCGTTCATCACCGAGTGCGGTGGTTATGGGTCCGGCTTTCGCCAGGACGACGGCGGTGAATGCGGAGCCGGTGATGGTCAGTCGCGGGCAACACCACCCCCCGCGTCTGGGCGACCCCGCAGCGCTTCGGGCTACCCATTGCCGGTCCGATCTTCTATGGTGAACCGTTCGGGTCGCACGAGGCGAACTCGATAATTCCATGATATCAAAGGCTTAAGGCTCGGATCGAAGCCTTTGGAGGGCAGTTTGACTCGTTATATCTCGACCCGGGGCGAGGCCCCCGAACTCGGCTTCTGTGACGTGATGCTGACCGGGCTTGCCCGCGACGGGGGCCTGTATGTGCCGGCGACCTGGCCACAGCTCCCGACCGAGATGATCGCCGGCTTCTTCGGCCGGCCCTATTGGGAGGTCGCGGTCGAGCTGATTCGTCCCTTCGCCGGCGGCGAGATTTCGGACGCCGAGCTTGGTCGTATGGCGAACGAGGCCTATGCCACCTTCCGCCATCCCGCGGTGGTGCCGCTGCGCCAGATGTCGCCGCACCAGTTCGTGCTGGAGCTGTTCCACGGTCCGACGCTCGCCTTCAAGGACGTCGCGATGCAGCTGATCTCGCGGCTGATGGACCATGTGCTCGCCAAGCGCGGCCAGCGCACCACCATCGTGGTCGCCACCTCCGGCGATACCGGCGGTGCGGCGGTCGAAGCCTTTGCGGGACTCGAGAATGTCGATCTCATCGTGCTGTTTCCGCACGGCCGCATCTCAGAGGTGCAGCGGCGGATGATGACGTCGACGGGCGCGGCCAACGTCCATGCGCTCGCCATCGAGGGCACCTTCGACGATTGCCAGGCGATCGTGAAGGGGATGTTCAACAACCATCGCTTCCGCGACCAGGTGGCGTTGTCGGGCGTCAACTCGATCAACTGGGCGCGCATCGTGGCGCAAGTGGTCTATTACTTCAGCTCGGCGGTCGCGCTCGGCTCGCCGCAGCGCACTGTTGACTTCACGGTGCCGACAGGCAATTTCGGCGACATCTTCGCCGGCTACGTCGCCAAGCGCATGGGGCTGCCGGTGCGGACCCTGCGCATCGCCGCCAACGTCAACGACATCCTGGCGCGGACGCTGAAGACCGGAATCTACGAGGTGCGCGAGGTGCACGCGACGGCGTCGCCGTCGATGGACATCCAGATCTCGTCCAATTTCGAGCGGTTGCTGTTCGAGGCGAGCCGGCGCGATGCAGCAGGCGTGCGCCGGCTGATGGAGTCGCTGAAGCAGTCCGGACGTTTCGTGCTGCCCGACGCGACGCTCGCCGCGATCCGCGAGGAGTTCGATGCAGGGCGCGCCGACGAGACCGAGACTGCGGCTGCGATCCGCGCCGCCTGGCGCGAAGCAGGCGAACTGGTCGATCCCCATACGGCGGTGGCGCTCGCCGTCGCGGACCGCGATACCTCGGATTCCAAGATCCCGAACATCGTGCTGTCGACCGCGCACGCGGCCAAATTCCCCGACGCGGTGGAAGCCGCCTGCGGGGTGCGTCCGCAGCTGCCGGTCTGGCTCGGAGGCCTGATGAGCAAATTCGAACATATCACGGTCATGAAGAATGATTCCGCCGAGGTCGAGCGCTTCGTGCTGGCGGTCAGCCGTGCTGCCAAGCAGGGAGTTGCCTGATGGGCGTTGAAATCACGAAGCTGCCGAGCGGCCTGACCGTCGTCACCGACGAGATGCCCCATCTCGAGACTGCGGCGCTCGGCGTCTGGGCCGGCGTCGGCGGACGCGACGAGAAGCCGAACGAGCATGGCATCTCGCACCTGCTCGAGCACATGGCGTTCAAGGGTACGACCAAGCGCTCCTCGCGCGAGATCGTCGAGGAGATCGAGGCGGTCGGCGGCGACCTCAATGCCGGCACCTCGACCGAGACCACGTCCTACTACGCGCGGGTGCTGAAGGCCGACGTGCCGCTCGCGCTCGACGTGCTCGCCGACATCCTCGCCAATCCCGCCTTCGAGCCCGACGAGCTGGAGCGCGAGAAGAACGTGATCGTGCAGGAGATCGGTGCCGCGCAGGACACGCCCGACGATGTCGTGTTCGAGCACCTGAACGAGCTCTGTTATCCTGACCAGCCGATGGGCCGCTCCCTGCTCGGCACTGCCAAGACCCTGCGCGCCTTCAACCGCGACATGCTGCGCGGCTACCTCTCGACGCACTATCGCGGGCCCGACATGGTGGTGGCGGCGGCCGGCGCGGTCGATCACGCGCGGATCGTCGAGGACGTCACGCAGAAGTTTGCAAGCTTCGACGCCACGCCGGCGCCGCAGCCGCAGGCCGCGATGTTCGGCACGGGCGGCTCGCGGGTGGTGCATCGCGAGCTCGAGCAGGCGCATCTGACGCTGGCGCTGGAAGGCGTGCCGCAGAGCGACGCGTCGCTGTTCTCGCTCCAGGTCTTCACCAACATCCTCGGCGGCGGAATGTCGTCGCGCCTGTTCCAGGAGGTGCGCGAGAAGCGCGGCCTCTGCTACTCCATCTACACCTTCCACGCGCCTTATACCGACACCGGCTTCTTCGGCCTCTACACCGGCACCGACCCGGCCGACGCGCCGGAGATGATGGAGGTCGTGGTCGACATCATGAATGATTCGGTGGAGACGCTGACCGAGGCCGAGATCGCCCGGGCCAAGGCGCAGATGAAGGCGGGCCTGCTGATGGCCCTGGAGAGCTGCTCCTCCCGTGCCGAGCAGCTTGCCCGGCATGTGCTCGCCTATGGGCGGCCGCAGACGGCGCAGGAACTGGTGGCCCGGATCGATGCCGTCAGCATCGAATCGACGAGGGACGCGGCGCGTGCGCTGCTGTCGCGGAGCCGGCCCGCCGTTGTCGCATTGGGCAGTGGCAGGGGTCTGGACACGGCCGTATCTTTTGCGGAAGGATTGACGAAGTCGAAGGCAAAGACGCTGCTGCACTAAGGGGGCCGCGAGGCTCGGGGCAGGGTGTCACGCCCGAATGGGCGGGGGAGTGTTGGGCCATGGCCCTGTTTCGTTTGCCGTCCAATGGACCCGCTGCACTGATGCCGCGCGGTCACGGGCTCTTGCTGCGCGCGCCGCAGATGTCGGATTTCCCGCAATGGGCGCAATTGCGCGAATTCAGCCGCGCCTATCTCACGCCGTGGGAACCGATCTGGCCCTCCGACGACCTGACCCGCGCCGGCTTCCGCCGCAGGCTGCGCCGCTACACCGAGGATATCGCCGCCGACCGCTCCTATCCGTTCATCATCTTCCGCGAATTGGACGGGGTGATGGTCGGCGGCATCACGCTTGCCAACGTCCGGCGTGGCATCGTGCAGGCCGGCACCATCGGCTATTGGGTCGGCCAGCCTCATGCCCATCGCGGCTACATGACGGCCGCGCTGCGGGTGCTGCTGCCGACGCTGTTCGGCGAGCTCAATCTGCACCGGGTCGAGGCCGCCTGCATCCCCACCAATGCGCCGTCGATCCGGGTGCTGGAGAAGTGCGGCTTCTCGCGCGAGGGCCTGGCGCGCCGTTATCTCTGCATCAATGGGATCTGGCAGGATCACCTGCTGTTCGGCCTGCTGCACGAGGATTTCCGCGGCTGATCCGTAAGCCTTTTTGCGGAGGGCGGTGCCGCCCTCGATGCCTTGGGTTCGCCGCCATTGCCTTGCTATAACGGCCGCGAAACAGGGAACCCGGTTGGGAAATTTGAGGATATTGATGGGTGAAAGGGTGATCAGGTTCGCGCTCGCAGCGGCGGTATCGATCGGTCTCGGTGCCACGCTGCTGCCTTCGGCAGCTTCCGCGCAGTCGCTGAGCGACCGCTTCAAGAGCCTGTTCGGCGGCAGCTCGTCCGACCAGGACAAGCCGGCGACGCCCGCGGCGCCGCAGCAGCTCAACGATGCCGACGCTGAACTGACCTGCCCGCCGGTGCAGATCCGCTCCGGGGCCTCGACCTATTCGGTGGCCGCGAACGGCAAGGAAGCGGTCGGCAACGACGTCAAGTTCCTGGCCTCGATCACGCGCACAGCGCGGCAATGCAATCTGAACAGCGGCCAGATCACGGCCAAGATCGGCATCCAGGGGCGGATCATTGTCGGTCCCCAGGGCGCGCCACCGAGCATTCAGGTGCCGCTGCGCGTCGCCGTGGTGCAGGGCGGCGTCGGCGAGAAGACGATCATGACCAAGGCCTACACCACCACGGTGCAGATGGACGAAAGCGGCAGCGTGCCATTCAGCCTGGTTGCCGAGGACGTCGTCTATCCGGCGCCGTCGCCGGCCGACAACGACAATTACATCTTCTATATCGGCTTCGACCCGCAGGCCCTGAAGCCGGAGCCCAAGGCCCGCGCGCCGCACAAGAAGAAGTAACAGAGCGTTTTCGAGCGACGTGGATACCGGTCGCGTGAAGAAAACGCGTCAAACGGACGAATTTGGACAAAACAAAAGGCCGGCGCGATGAGCTCGCGCCGGCCTTTTTTTAAGGAGTTGAGATCGCGTCAGTTCAGCTTGGAGCGGACTTCCGCGATGCCCTTGCCGACGAGGTCGTCGGCAACCGAGCCCTTGACCGACTGCGACAGGATGGTCGAGGCGGCGGTCACGGCGGCGTTGGCCGCGGCGGCGCGGACATCGGCCACGGCCTGGGCCTCGGCCTGGGCGATCTTGCTCTCGGCGGTCTTGGTCCGCCGCGCGACAAAATCTTCCATCTTGGTCTTGGCTTCGGCCGCGATCCGCTCGGCTTCGGCCTTGGCGCTGGAGATGATCTCCTCGGCCTCGCGCTCCGCGCTGGCGCGGCGCGCCTTGTACTCGCCGAGCAGCTTATTGGCCTCGTCCTTCAGACGGCGGGCGTCCTCCAGCTCGGCCTTGATGCGCTCGGCGCGGTGGTCGAGCGCCGTCAGCAGGGTGCGATGGACGCCGAGATAGCCGAACACGACCAGCAGAATGACGAAGGCGATCGCAACCCAGGTTTCCGGTTCGTAAAACATCGTCTATCCCTTCAGCGACGCGTCGACGGCGCTGTTGACCGCATTGGCGTCCGGCGTGACGCCGGCAAGTTGCTGGACGATGGCGCCGGCCGCATCCGCCGCGATGCCGCGGACGTTGCTCATGGCGTTGGTCCTCGTCGTTGCGATCTGCTTCTCGGCGTCGGCGAGCTTTGCCGCCAGCTTCGCTTCCAGCGCCTTGCGCTCGGCTTCCGAGGCCGCGTTCAGCTTCTCGCGGGTCTCGTTGCCGATCGCCTGCGCGTTGGCGCGCGCATTCGCCAGCTCGGTCTCGTAGGCCTTCAGCGCCGCGTCGGACTCGTCCTTCAGCTTCTGCGCCTCGGCCAGATCGCCCTCGATCTTGTTCTGACGTGCATCGATCGTCCCGCCGACGCGCGGCAGGGCGATACGCGACACGATCAGGTAGAGCGCGACAAATGCAATCGCCAGCGACACCAGCTGCGAGGCGAAATTGGACGAATCGAACGGCGGAAAGGCTCCGCCGTGATGTCCGCCGTCGGTCTCGGTGTGGGCGCCGGCTTTCTGGCCTTTTGCCTCGCCATGACTCTCAGCCATGGTGTTCTCCTGTTGCTGTCATGCACGCCGCCCTTGGAACGACCCTTGGGCGGCGCGAAGGGGTTACCGCAAAGCGGAACCGGGTTACCGCAGAGCGGAACCGGGGTGCCGTTCAGAGCGGGACGAACAGCAGCAGCAGAGCGATCAGCAGCGAGAAGATGCCGAGCGCTTCGGTCACGGCGAAGCCGAAAATCAGGTTGCCGAACTGGCCCTGGGCAGCTGCCGGGTTGCGCATGGCGGCGGACAGATAATTGCCGAAGATGAAGGCCACGCCGATGCCGGCGCCGCCCATGCCGATGCACGCGATGCCCGCGCCAATAAGTTTTGCTGCTGCCGGTTCCATATGTAGCTCCTTGAGAAAGATAGACAGATTGGTGGGTGGAGATTCCCCGGACCGCTCAGTGTCCAGGGTGAATGGCGTCGTTCAGGTAGATACAGGTCAAGATCGCGAACACATAGGCTTGCAGGAACGCGACCAGCAGTTCGAGCGCGGTGAGCGCGACGGCGAGCGCCAGCGGCATCACGCCGCCGATCCAGCCGACCACGCCAAGCGAGGCGCCCAGCATGGCGACGAAGCCGGCGAACACCTTCAGAGCGATGTGGCCGGCCAGCATGTTCGCGAAAAGTCGAACGCTGTGCGAGACCGGGCGCAGGAAGAACGACAGCACCTCGATCGCCATGACCAGCGGCAGGATGTAGCCCGGAACGCCCTGGGGGACGAAGATGCTGAAGAATTTCAGGCCGTTCTTGTAGAGGCCGTAGATCAGCACCGTGAAGAACACCAGCAGCGCAAGCGCCGCGGTGACGATGAGGTGGCTCGTGACAGTGAACGTGTAAGGAACGATGCCGACCAGGTTCGACACGCAGATGAACATGAAAAGTGAGAAGATCAGCGGGAAGAACCGCATGCCGTCCGCGCCGGCAGTGCTCCGGATCATGCTGGCCACGAACTCATAGGAGAGTTCGGCCACAGACTGCAGGCGACCAGGAACCAGTTCCCGGCCGCTCGCCAGCATCAGCAGCGCAATCAGCAGCACTGCGATGAACATGTAGAGAGAGGCATTGGTGAAGGCGATCGTTTGGTCGCCGATACGGCCGATCGTGAAGAGCGGTTCGACGTTGAACTGGTGGATCGGGTCGATTTTCATCCGCGCGGCTCTTGGTCCACCGGCTATCGTGCCGGTAATCGAATTTCAAATGTCGTGACTTCCCGCCAGCGCTCAGCGCTTGCCCGAGGCCACGCCCGCGGACCTCACCACATTCACCACGCCGGCGGCGAAGCCCAGCAACAGGAACACGATGAAGCCGAAAGGCGATGTCGACAGCAAGCGGTCGAACCCCCAGCCAATCCCCCCTCCGACAGCGACGCCGGCGATCAACTCCGAGGATAACCGGAAACCAAGCGCCATCGCCGAGGCTCTGGCCGCTCTGTCCCCGCCTTCAGTACCGGATTGATCAGTCTTGCTCCTGCGGCTGTCGCGAATTTCTGACAACCGATGATCGAGACTTCCGAGCCTTGCGGAAAGCGCAGCTTCGTCAGGAGGCGATTGATCGCGACTTCCATTTGCGCCGTCGTTGGTGTTCTCAGCCATGCTGGAAACACTAACCGATGCCGCGGATGATGGAAATTGCGCCCGTCACCCTCAAAAGCCGCGCGGACCATACTTACCGCGTCTAATCAAGTCAAGATTGCGTCGTAACCAGTTATTGCTTTGATTCTGCTGGCTTTATTTGGAGATATTCAAGGTCAGAGTGACGCAGTGATCGCAGTGCAACAGCTTGCGTGGCATTGAGCGATATTGCGCGGCTTTTCCCGCTCTGCTGGGATCGCCGAAAGTCCCGTCCTCTCACGCAGTCAGGTTCCGCATGCCGCGCCAGATCGATTACTACTTCTCGCTGCAATCCCCCTGGGCCTATATCGGCCACAAGCCCTTCGTTCGACTCGTAAGCACTTACGATCTCAAGGTAAATTACCGGCCCGTGCTGCTGGTCGATCTGTTCTCGGAGACCGGCGGACTGCCGCTCGCCAAGCGCCATCCGGTGCGGCAGCGTTATCGGATGATCGAGTTGCAGCGCTGGCGCGACAAGCGGGGGCTGAATTTTCATCTGCAGCCGGCCAACTGGCCGTTCAACGGGCGCCTCGCCGATGGCGTGGTGATCGCGATGCTCGAGTCCGGCCTCGACCCCGAGCCGTTCTTGCAACGGGCCTATCCCGCGGTGTGGGAGCAGCAGCTTAATCTTGCTGATCCTGCGACGCTGGTGAAGCTCGCCGACGATGCCGGTTTGCCCGGCCGGCAACTGGTCGAGCGCTCCGGCACTGAAGCGATCAGCGCGGCCTATGAGCAGAATCGCCAGAATGCATTGGACGCCGACGTGTTCGGCTCGCCCGGATACGTGCTCGATGGCGAGGTGTTCTGGGGCCAGGACCGGATCGAATTGCTTGAAGACGCGTTGAAGTCGGGCCGCAAGCCCTATAGCTCTGTGGTCTAGGGCAGGAATCAGGTTGAGGCGGAGCAAGCCATGCCCATCGCGATGTCGCCGTCGAAATTGTCCATCGCAATTGCTGCCATCCTGATCGCAAGCGGCGGCGCGGCGATCGCGCAAACCGCGCCGGACACCGAAAATGGCCGCTACGCATTATCACCCGCCGGCGATGGTTTTCTGCGGCTCGACACGCGCACCGGCACGGTATCGACCTGCACCAAGAACAGCGCCGGCTGGGCCTGTTACATGGTGCCGGACGAGCGGGCGGCGCTGGACACCGAGATCGGGCGCCTGCAAGCCGACAATGACAAGCTCAAGGGCGAGCTCGCCGCGCGCGCACCGTCGGGCAAGATCGACGAGGCGCTGCCGAAATCCGACCAGTTGAAGAAGGCGGAGCCCAAGGCCGCCGAGGGCGAGCGCAAGATCGAGATCCCGCTGCCGAGCGACCAGGACGTCGATCGCGTGATGTCGTTCCTGGAAAAGGCCTGGCGGCGGCTGATCGACATGGCCAACCGCGTGCAGAGCGACGTCAATGGCGGCAAGATTTGATTTTGTGCTGACACTGTTACGACAGCGTCGTCCCGGCGAAAGCCGGGACCCATACGCCGCGGCCTCTCGATTTCGATGACTCGGAGTTGATGTCCTGCCGAACTAAAGCATGATCCGGAAAAGTGTGCAGCGGTTTTCCGAAAAGATCATGCTTAAACAACAACCTAAGGCGCGATGACGATTCATCCTAATCTCATCGCGCTTTAATGAACATCGGTGGTTATGGGTCCCGGCCTTCGCTGGGACGACATAGTGAGAGTTACAGATGAACTCATCGAGGACCATCACGCACTCGGCGCCATCCTCCGTCGCGGCAACCAGCATCGTGTCGTCGCGCTTGACCGTCGAAACGTCGAGCGCCGGCTTCACCGACATCACGCGCGAGGTCGCCAAATTCCTGCGCGAGGCGCGCGCCGGCGAGGGTGCGGTGACGCTGTTCATCCGCCACACTTCGGCCTCGCTGACGATTCAGGAGAACGCCGATCCCTCCGTGCTGGTCGATCTCACCACGGCGCTCGACCGTGCGGCGCCCGAAGACGGCGGCTGGCGTCACGACACCGAGGGGCCCGACGACATGCCCGCGCACATCAAGACCATGCTGACGCAGACTTCGCTCCAGGTCCCGGTCCTGAACGGGAGGCTCGCGCTCGGCACCTGGCAGGCGATCTATCTGGTCGAGCATCGCAGCCGCCCGCACCGCCGCGAGATCGTGCTGCAATTCATCGGCGCCACGCGCTGACGCGCGCGACCCATCTTTTTAGACCTGGCCTCCAAATGACATCGGCCGCGGATCGCTCCGCGGCCGATGCAGTTTGATTTGATCGCGATGTCGACGGTCAGGTCTTGGTGATGTCGACGTCCTTGGTTTCCGGAATGAACAGCGCGCCGATCACGACGGTGATGGACGCGAAGATGATCGGGTACCAGAGGCCGGCATAGATGTCGCCGGTCGAGGCCACGATGGCGAAGGCGGTCGCCGGCAAAAGGCCGCCGAACCAGCCGTTGCCGATGTGGTAGGGCAGCGACATCGAGGTGTAGCGGATGCGGGTCGGGAACAGTTCGACCAGCATTGCGGCAATCGGGCCGTACACCATGGTGACGAACAGCACCAGGATGAACAGCAGGCCGATGATCGCCGCCACCTGCGGGCGGAAGATGTCGAGCGGATGCGACATCTTCACGATGCCGGCGTCGCCCGCCTTCGGATAGCCCGCCGCCTGCACCGCGGCGAGAATTGCGGGGTTCGACGTCTTGGCGTCCGTATACGGCACTTCCTTGTCGTTGATCAGGATCTTCACCGGCGAGCCGGCCGGGCCCGGCACCGTCGAATATTTCACCGACGATTGGGCAAGGAAGGCGCGCGCGGTGTCGCAAGGTGCGGTGAAGACGCGGGTGCCGACCGGGTTGAACAGGTCGCCGCAGCCTGCGGGATCGGCCACCACCTCGACCTTGGTCTGCTCGATGGCCTTCTCCAGCGCCGGGTTGGCGTTGGTGGTGATCATCTTGAAGATCGGGAAGAAGGTCAGCGCCGCGATCAGGCAGCCGCCGAGAATGATCGGCTTGCGGCCGATCTTGTCGGACAGCATGCCGAATACGATGAAGAAGCCGGTGCCGAGCAGCAGCGACCATGCGATCAGCAGGTTGGCGGTATAGCCGTCGACCTTCAGGATCGATTGCAGGAAGAACAGCGCGTAGAACTGGCCGGTGTACCAGACCACGCCCTGGCCCATGGTCAGGCCGAGCAGCGCGAGGATCACGATCTTGGCGTTGCTCCAGGTCGCGAAGGCCTCGGTCAGCGGCGCCTTGGAGGTCTTGCCTTCGTCCTTCATCTTCTGGAAGATCGGCGATTCGTTGAGGCGAAGCCGGATCCAGACCGAGACGCCGAGCAGCAGCACCGAGACCAGGAACGGGATGCGCCAGCCCCAGGCCGCGAAGTCCGCTTCGCCGAGCGCGGAACGGGTGAACAGGATCACCAGCAGCGACAGGAACAGGCCGAGCGTCGCCGTGGTCTGGATGAAGGAGGTGTAGTAGCCGCGCTTGCCGTTCGGCGCATGCTCCGCGACGTAGGTCGCGGCACCGCCGTATTCGCCGCCGAGCGCCAGACCCTGGGCAAGACGCAAGATGATCAGGATGATCGGCGCCGCGATGCCGATGGTCGCCGCGTTGGGCAGCAGGCCGACGATGAAGGTCGACAGACCCATGATCAGGATGGTGACGAGGAAGGTGTATTTGCGGCCGACGATGTCGCCGATGCGGCCGAACACGATAGCGCCGAAGGGGCGGACCAGGAAGCCGGCGGCGAACGCCAGCAACGCGAAGATGTCGCGGGTTGCGGGCGGATAGGCCGAGAAGAACTGCGCGCCGATGATGCTTGCCAGCGAACCGTAGAGATAGAAGTCGTACCACTCGAACACGGTACCGAGCGAGGAGGCGAGAATGACGAACCGTTCGTCTTTCGTCATGCCGGCGGGCCGCGCCGAACTTGCAGTCATTGTAGACATCTGGATAGCTCCCCCCGAAATATTGCTGCCATGCTCGCCCCCGGCTGGCGGGTGAGGCCCGAATGGGCCCTCGGCTTGAGATGAAGGTAACATCGCAGTGAAACCCGCCCCAATAAGACTTTTGGCCTTTTCAGGATCGAACCTATCTTCAGAAGGAAGAGCAGGATGGAACGCCTCCGCATGCGTCTATTGCGGCGCACAAGCTGCGCGGGTTAACTGCGTTGGCATCTGGTATTATCAAGCGCTTGCGTGATACTGCCGCGCGGGCGAAAACCGGGCGACGCGGGTTAAGCCCGCTTGTGGGACTGAGATGACTGCTGCTGCCAATACTCATCTCGTCATCGCCGATGACCATCCCTTGTTCCGCGATGCGCTGCGACAGGCGGTGGCGGGTGTTCTCCCGTCGGCCAGGATCGACGAGGCCGGATCCTTCGAGGACCTGACCGGGCTGCTGGAACAGACCTCGGAGGTCGACCTGATCCTGCTCGACCTCTCGATGCCCGGGATCTCCGGCTTTTCCGGTCTGATCTATCTGCGCGCGCAATATCCCGCGATCCCCGTCGTCATCGTCTCCGCCAGTGACGATGCCGGAACCATCCGCCGCTCGCTCGACTTCGGCGCCTCCGGTTTCATTCCCAAGCGCTTCGGCGTCGAGACGCTGCGGGATGCCATCATGAAGGTGATGGAGGGCGACGTCTGGGTTCCGCCCGACACCGACCTGTCGGCTGCGGCCGATCCCGACATGACCCGTCTGCGCGACCGCCTGGTGACGCTGACGCCGCAGCAGGTCCGGGTCCTCATGATGCTGTCGGAGGGCCTTCTCAACAAGCAGATCGCCTATGAGCTCGGCGTCTCCGAGGCCACGATCAAGGCGCATGTCTCGGCCATCCTGCAAAAGCTCGGCGTCGAGAGCCGCACCCAAGCCGTAATCGCCGCCGCAAAGATCGCCGGCGGCCAATGGCGCCAGGGCACGCCGCCGACGTAGTCTCGAGCAACTCCAGCTGTGATTGCCGGGCTCGGGCCATGGCATCGCGAGCCGGCGGGTGGCGCGAAAGCGCGCCCGATGGCACGCTTTCGCGAAGCCATCCAGATCCCATTCAAACTGCGCATCGGTCGAAAACCGAGTATCCTGTCCGGCATCGGCCCGTGAGAGGCCGCGTGCTTTTGGGGAGAACGCCATGATTTCCGTCACTCGCGTCGCCGGACTATCTCTGGCTGCGGCAGTCCTTCTCGGTACCAGCTCTTTCAATTGTGCTCAGGCCAAGCCGCTGATGATCGTCGGCCTGGATGAGAAGCTGTTGTGGGACGACGACGGCAAGCCGGTGTTGTCAGCGCCCGGCAAGGATCAAGTGCTGATCGTCGATCTCGCCGATCCCGAGAACCCGAAGATTGCGGCTTCTCTCCCATTGAAGAACTCGGTAGTCGGCCCCCCGGTCAACGTCGCTATTGATCCGACCGGAACCGTGGCGCTGGTCGCGGATTCGGTCGACGTGGTGAAGGAAGGCGACGCTCTGAAGCAGGTGCCGGATAACAAGATCTATGTGATCGATCTCAAGGCGACCCCGCCCAAGCTGGCCGCGACCATTGCCGGCGGAAAGCAGCCATCGGGATTGAGCTTCAGTCCCGATGGCAAGATGGCGTTGGTCGCTAACCGCGGGGACAATTCGATCAGCGTACTTTCGGTCAACGGCACTGACGTCAAGATCACCGACACGATATCGATGCCTGACAGTGTCGCGCATGCCGTGTTCGCGCCTGACGGCAAGCACGCGCTGGCCGTGCGTTTTCCCGCGCACAAGATATCGGTGCTCGATATCGCCGGCGACAAGGTCACCTACACCAAGATGGACCTGCCGGCCGGCCAATGGCCTTACAATGTCGCAGTGGCCCCGAACAGCAAGATCGCGTTGACGTCGGACAATGGCAACGCAGGCGCGTCGGACGGCAGCGTCGACACGGCCAGCGTCATCGATCTCGAAGCGAAGCCGCCGCGCATCATCGATCGCGTGGTGGTCGGCGATGGGCCGGAGGGGCTTGCCGTCAGTCCGAAGGGGGATCTCGCAGTCTCGGTGATCCTGCGCGGCTCGAACATGAAGAATGCGTTCTTCCATGAGAAGAACGGCAGCGTCTCGGTCCTGAAGATCGACGGCAAGAAAGTGACCAAGACCGGAGATATCGAAGTCGGTGGACTGCCTGAGGCCGCGGTCTTCACGCCTGACGGAAAATACATCCTGGTCGGGAACTACCTCAGCCAGGATTTCTCGATCCTCAAGGTCGACGGAACCAACGTTACCGACACAGGCAAGCGCTTTCAGGTGCCAGGGCACCCGGCGTCGGCCGGAATGGGACCGAACTGAACCGACGCTTGGCGATCTTGCTGGAGCATGTGATTTTCGGTTGAGCCGGCCACTCCGCAGGCTCGCTTCACCTCTCGCGCTTGCGGGAGGGAGCGCAGTGTCCTTGCGGCGCCTTCATGATGCGATTCGATCCAATTGCATCATGATCCAAAGCGAGATGCGCGCCCGGATTGCGCCGCCGCGCGCTACTCCGCCGCCGCGACCATCTGCTGGGTGCGCCACTGTCCGAGCAGGGCGCGGAGCGAGGCCGGTTTCACCGGCTTGTTCAACACGGCGACCTTCTCCTCACGCGCGGCGACCTGCACGGCGGGGCTGCGATCGGCGGTGATCAGGATCGCAGGGATGGCGTCGCCGAAGCGGCGGCGGATCTCGCGGATGGCGGCGATGCCGTTGCCGCGATCGAGGTGATAGTCGACGAGCAGGCCGGTGACGCGGCCGCCGGCGGCCTCGATCGCGCTGATGGCGCCGTCGGCGTCGAGCACCGCGATCACCTCGGCGTCCCAGGCCTTCAGGAGCGTGCGCATGCCGTCGAGGATGGCCGCATCGTTCTCGATACAGACGATCAGTGCGCCGCTCATCGGCGTCTTCGACAGCGGCGTCGCGGTGGTGACGGCCGCAGTATGGTTGACTGCGGTCGCGACCGGCACGGTGACCGAGAACGCCGAGCCGCCGCTGACATTGGCCGAGATTGCGATGCGGTGGTTGAGCACCCGCGCCAGCCGTTCGACGATCGACAGGCCGAGACCCAGGCCGCGCGCGATCCGCGCCCCCTGCTCCAGGCGATGGAATTCCTTGAAGATCTCGCCGCGCTTGACCGGGGGGATGCCGACGCCGGTATCGTAGACGCAGATCTTGAGCGAGGCGCCGCGGCGGCGGCAGCCGACCAGCACGCGGCCGCGCGGGGTGTACTTGATCGCGTTCGAGATCAGGTTCTGGAGCAGGCGCCGCAGCAAGAGCCGGTCCGACTCGACCGGCAGCGAGCAGGGCACGAAGCTGAGCTCCAGTCCCTTGGCACGCGCGATCGGCGCGAACTCGATCTCCAGCGAGCGCATCAAATCGGCCATCTTGAAGCTCGAGATCGAGGTCGTCATCGCGCCGGCATCGAGCCTGGAGATGTCGAGCAGCGCGCCGAGGATCTCCTCGATGGCCTGCAGCGATTCGTCGATGTTCTCGACCAGCCGCGTCTCTTCGCCTTCGTGCTGACGCTCGACCAGGCTCGTGACATAGAGCCGCGCCGCGTTCAGCGGCTGGAGGATGTCGTGGCTGGCGGCGGCGAGGAAACGCGTCTTGGAGATGCTGGCGTCTTCCGCCGCGCTCTTGGCCAGTGCCAGCTCGGAGTTCAGCCGCGTCAGCTCCTCGGTGCGGTCGCGCACGCGCTTTTCCAGCGTCGCATTGGCGCGCTCCAGAGCTTCCGCGGCTTCGAAAGTGGGCGTGACGTCGGTGAAAGTGATGACGAAGCCGCCGCCGGGCATATGGTTGGCACGTACCTCGATCACCAGATGGCGGTCGGTGAAGCGTTCCAGATAAGGCTCGCCCTCGGTAGTGTAGGCGCGCAGGCGGGCCTGCAGCAGGCTGTCGCCGTCGCCGGCCGCGGGCGGACTGATCGCGCCCATGAATTCGAGGATCTCGGACAGCGGGATGCCGAGTTGCACCAGATGCTGCGGCAGCCCCAGCAATTCAGAGAACTGCCGGTTGGAGCAGATCAGTTGCAGATCGGCATCGAACACGGCGATGCCCTGGCGCACGTGGTTGAGCGCGGTCTGGAGGATCTCGCGGTTGAAATGCAGCGCCGCGTGCGAGTCGTCGAGCAGCTTCAGTGCGGCCTTGGCGGAGACCGTCCGCTTGCGCAGCAGCAGCGACATCACGAGGCGGGAGGAGGCCGCGCCGATCGAGGACGCGATCAGGTGCTCGGCGTGCTGCAGCAGTTCGAAATCGGCCGGCGCCGACGCCAGCAGCACGATGTTGCGGTCGACGGCGAAGGAGGCGAAGGCCTCGCGGGTGCGGTCGGGTCCGAGATATTGCGCCACCGTGGTCTGGATGTCCTGCACGGTGATGCTGGTGCGCCAGCGGCGGAAGCTCGGGGAGATCGGTGCGAGCGTATTGGGCACGAACAGATCGGCCTGCAACAGCTCGATGGACGACGGTTGGCGCGCCAGCGACAGCAGCACATAGGTCAGGATGTTGAGCGACAGCGACCAGATGACGCCGTGCATCAGCGGCGGCAGGTCGGCGCCGAACAGCGCCTGCGGCCGCAGCGCCTCGATGCCGAACGGGCCGTGCTGGAGCAGCATGATGCCGGCCGTCGAGGAATCCATGAAGCTCGGAATGAACAGCGTGTAGAGCCACACCGCAAAGCCCACCAGCATGCCGCCGATGGCGCCGCGCGCGGTGGCTCTGCGCCAGAACAGGCCGCCGAAGAACGCCGGCGCCAGCTGGGTGATCGCGGCAAACGACAACAGGCCGATCGCGACGAGCTGGGTATTGCCGAGCGCGCGATAGTAGAAATAGGCCATCACCATGATGGCGAAGATCGAGAAGCGGCGCGCCTTCAGCAGGAAATCGCCAAAGTCCTTCTGGCCGGCGCTGGCGTCGTCGCTGCGCGGCAGCACCAGCGGCACCACGAGGTCGTTCGAGACCATGATGGAGAGCGCGACGCATTCGACGATCACCATCGCGGTCGCCGCCGACAGGCCGCCGACGAAGATGACGACGCTGAGCAGATCGGCGCCGCCTTCCATCGGCAGCGCCAGCACGTACATGTCGGGATCGGCGGCGCCGAACGGGAAGGTCACGAGGCCGGCGATCGCGATCGGGATCACGAACAGATTGATGGCGACGAGGTAGAGCGGGAACAGCCATCGCGCCCGGCCGACCTCGGCATCGGAGGAATTCTCCACCACGCTGACGTGGAACTGGCGCGGCAGCAGCATGATCGCGCACAGCGACAGCAGCGTCATGGTCAGGAAGTTGCCGATCGACGGCGAATAGTTGATCGCGCGCACCGCTTCCGGCGTCTTCATCGCCCGCTCGATCAGCTCATGCGGCGAGAACATCCAGAAGGTGACGAAGATGCCGGCGGCGAGGAAGGCGATCAGCTTGATGATGGATTCGGTCGCGACCGCCAGCATCAGGCCGTGCTGGTGCTCGGTGGCATCGGTCTGCCGCGTGCCGAACAGCACCGCGAAGGCGGCCATCGACAGCGTCACCATCAGCGCCACGTCGCCGACGACAGGGATTTTCGAGAAGGCCTGGTCCTCGCTCAGGATCGTCTCGAGCGAGGAGGCAACCGCCTTGAGCTGGAGCGCGATGTAGGGCACCGAACCGATGATCGCCATCAGCGCGACGGTCGCCGCCACCGCCTGGCTCTTGCCGTAGCGGGCCCCGATGAAGTCGGCGATCGAGGTGATGTTGTGGGTTTTGGCGAGCTGGATCACGCGGCGCAACACGCCGGCGCCGAGCCCGATCATCAGGATCGGGCCGAGATAGATCGCGAGGAAGTCGGTCGAGGTGCGGGTGGCGAAGCCGACCGAGCCGAAGAAGGTCCAGGAGGTGCAGTAGATCGCCAGCGACAGCGGATAGATCCACTGGCTGGCACGGCCGCGCTCGCCGGGCGACGTGCGGTCGCCGCGGCTGGCAATGAAGAACAACAATCCGATGTAGGCGAACGCCGTGGCGATTACGCCCCAGTCGTGCAGCATCGCTGCTCATCTCCTGTCCCGGCCGCTGGGGAAGGGCCGGTTGTCAGGATTATAACGCAAAGGGCCGGCCGCGCGATGCACGGCCGGCCCAAATTAGGGGTCGGAAACGGATAGGGTTACTCCGCTGCCAGCGACTTCTCGCGCAGCGGCAGGCCGAGGCGGTCCCACACCTGGAGCAGCGCTTCGGCGAGCTGATCGATCAGGCCGTCGTCGTGATAGGGCGAGGGCGTGATGCGCAGGCGCTCAGTGCCCTTGGCGACGGTCGGATAGTTGATCGGCTGGATGTAGATACCGTGCTCTTCGAGCAGGAGGTCGGAGGCCTGCTTGCACTTTTCGGGATCGCCGACGAACAGCGGCACGATGTGGGTGTCGCTCGACATGACGGGCAGGCCGGCGGCATTGAGGATCGCCTTGACGCGGGCGGCGCGGTCCTGGTGGCGCTCGCGCTCCCAGTTCGAGCTCTTCAGGTGCTTGATCGCGGCGGTCGCGGCCGAGCAGACCGCCGGCGGCAGCGCGGTGGTGAAGATGAAGCCCGGCGCGTAGGAGCGCACGGCGTCGATGATCTCGGCGCGGCCTGCAATGTAGCCGCCGAGGCAGCCGAAGGCTTTTGCCAGCGTGCCCTCGACGATATCGATCCGATGCATGACGCCGTCACGCTCGGCGATGCCGCCGCCGCGCGGGCCGTACATGCCGACGGCGTGGACTTCGTCGACATAGGTCATCGCGCCATACGTCTCGGCGAGATCGCAGATCTTGGCGAGCGGCGCGACGTCGCCGTCCATGGAATAGAGGCTCTCGCAGACGATCAGCTTCGGCCGATTGGGGCCGGCCGCTTTCAACAGCTCTTCGAGATGCGCAACGTCGTTGTGGCGGAACACGACCCGCTCGCAGCCGGACTGCCGGATGCCCTCGATCATCGAATTGTGGTTGAGCTCGTCCGACAGGATCAGGCAATTCGGAATCAGCTTTGCGATGGTCGGGATGCCGGTCTGGTTCGAGACATAGCCCGAGGTGAACAGCAGCGCGGCTTCCTTGCCGTGGAGGTCGGCGAGCTCGGCTTCGAGCTGGATCAGCGGATGGTGCGTGCCGGCAATGTTGCGGGTGCCGCCGGCACCGGTGCCGACGCGCGTCGCGGTCTCGACCATGGCGCCGACCACCTTCGGGTGCTGGCCCATGCCGAGATAGTCGTTGGAGCACCAGATCACGACGTCGCGCTTGCCCTTCGGCGAATGCCAGGTGGCGTGCGGGAAGCGTCCCGCGATCCGTTCGAGGTCGGCGAACACCCGGTAGCGCCGCTCGTCATGCAGGCGGTTGAGGGCGGTATTGAAGAACTGGCTGTAATCCATCGGCAAACCCAGAAAGCGGAACCTGACCGGAATGACTGCTTCTTCTTAGAGCTTTTCCAGCTCTAATGTCCATGCATTGACCCACATCTGGGCATGCGCCGCAGTTGGGCAAATTGCCCTAGCTGGGGACCGTTCGGCTCGATTTCGGTCATATCGCCGGGCGACGCTTGCCGCCCGGCCGGGGCTCAGGTCGTCTTGAAGCGCAGCATGCCGTCGGCGTGCATCTCGGCCGTCAGCCGGCCCTCGACGATCATATAGTTGACGTGGGCGACGAGTTCGCCGGCGGCAAAGCCCATCTGGTGCTCGTCCAGCACGTGCTTGTTGAACACGACAGGCACCAAGGCGCGCGAGGTTTGCGGCATCTCGCGGCAGGCCTCCGCAATCAGGCGGCAGCGCTCCTCGTGATGGTCGGCGAGCTGCTTGATGCGGGTCTTCAGTCCATAGAACGGCACGCCATGGCCGGGCAGCACCAGCAGATCATAGGGCAGGGTGGTGGTGAGGCTCGCGAGCGAGGCCAGGTATTCGCCGAGCGAGTTCTGGTCGGGCTCGACTGCCCAGACGCTGACATTGGGCGAGATCTTGCTCAGCACCTGGTCGGCGGAGAGGAACAGCTTGTCGTCGGCGCAATACAGCATGACCTGGTCGAGCGCGTGGCCGCCGCCGGTGATCACCTTGAAGCGGCGCGTGCCGATCACGACCTCGTCGCCATGCGAGATGCGGCGGTAGGACGGCGGCAGCACCGAGACGCGCTTGAGATAATCCTGGCCGCGGCCGAGCAGCTTCTCGGTCAGCGACTCGTCCATGCCATGGCGGCGGAAGAACAGCCGCTGCGCCTCGCGCCGCTCCTCGGTGCCGCGGTTCTGGTGATAGACCGATTGCAGATATTCGACCTGCGACATCACCAGCGGGCAGTCGAACCGCTCGACCACCCAGCCTGCAAGCCCGACATGGTCGGGGTGGGAGTGGGTGACGATCAGGCGCGTGATGTTGATGCCCTTCAGCGGTCCATCGAACAGCTTGGTCCAGGCCTCGATCGTCTCCTCGTTGCCGAAGCCGGCATCGATCATGGCATAGCCGTCGCCGTCGGCGAGCAGGTAGATGTTCACGTGGTTGAGGCGGAACGGCAGTTTCAGCCGCGCCCACAACACGCCGGGCCTGACTTCGACGATCTCGTCGTGGCCGGGATGCTGGTCCCAGGGGTAGCGCAGGGCCTCGGCCGAGGAGTGCACGGGGTCGGTCTTCTTGTCCATGCTACGGGCTTAGCGGCACATTGCCCGCCGCGCCAGCCGAAAAATCAGATAGTCGTCCGGAGAAAGCGATGGGAAATCGCCGGAATTCCGTAGCCCGGATCAAACGAAGCGCAAGCCGGGTTCTGTCTTCTCCTTCCCCCCTGAAAGGGGGAAGGTTGGGATGGGGGTCAGCCGCAGGCGACGCTGCAAGCCGAGAGAGCGGATCCCCACCCGCTTTGCTCTGAAGAGCAAAGCGACCTCCCCTTTTCAAGGGGAGGTCAGGGCTGCAATTTCGCGCGCAATCTACGCCGCGCGGATGTTCGACAGGAAGCCGTCGATCTCCGAGCGCAGCACGTCGGCCTCGCGCCGGAGCGCGTCCGAGGCGCTCAGCACGTCGCTTGCCGCAGCGCCTGCTTCGGCGGACGCGGTGGAGACGCCGACGATGTTGCTGGAGACTTCGCTGGTGCCGCCGGCGGCATGCTGGATGTTGCGGGCGATTTCGCGCGTGGCGGCGCCCTGTTCCTCGACCGCGGCTGCGATCGTCGTGGTGACGTCGTTGATCTCGCCGATCGTGCTCGAGATGTTGCGGATGGCCGAGACGGCCGTCGTCGTCACCTCCTGCATGCTGACGATCTGCTGGCGGATTTCCTCGGTCGCTTTTGCGGTCTGGCTCGCCAGGCTCTTCACTTCGGAGGCGACCACGGCGAAGCCGCGGCCGGCCTCGCCGGCGCGCGCCGCCTCGATGGTCGCGTTGAGCGCGAGCAGGTTGGTCTGCGAGGCGATGGTCTGGATCAGGTCGACGACGACGCTGATGCGGGCGGCATTGTCGGCGAGCCCCTGCATCGTGCTGTCGGTGGCGCTGGCTTCCTCCACCGCCTTGCGGGCGATCTCCGCCGAGGTGACGACCTGGCGGCTGATCTCCTGGATCGAGGAGGACAGCTGCTCGGTGCCGGCCGACACGGTCTGCACGTTGACCGACGTTTCCTCCGCGGCGGAGGCGACCGCGTTCACCAGCGCGTTGGACTGGTCGGCGGTGTTCGACATGCTCTGCGCGGTCGATTGCATCGAATTCGCCGCGGTCTGCAGGCTGCCGAGCGCGCTGCGGACGTTGGATTCGAACGTGACGATCTGCGCTTCCATGCGCGAGGCGCGCTCCGCCTTGGCGCTGCGGTCCTTGTTCTGGTTTTCCGTGAGCTCGCGGCTCTCGACCATGCTCTCGCGGAACACCTGCAGCGCGTCGGCCATGACGGCGATCTCGTCGCGCTGGCGGCTCTGCGGGATCTCGGTGTCGAGGTCGCCGTCGGACAACAGCTGCATCGAGCGCTGCAGGCCGCCGATCCGGCGCAGGATGCTGCGTCCGACATAGAGCCAGACGAACAGCGCCGAGCCGACCAGGGTCAGCGCGCCGAGGCCGATCATCACCATGGTCGCGAGCGAAATCTCCTGCCGCGCCTGGAAGGTCGAGGCGTTGGTCTCCTTCTGCACGCCGTCGACGAGCTGCTGCACGCTGATGCCGAGACCGACATTGAGCTTGCGGGTCTCGTCCAGGATGGTCTGGCCATAGTCGATGGAGTCGAGCTCCTTCTCGCGCAGATTGAACACGCCGGTCTTGCCTTCGCCGAGCACCAGCAGCCGCGAGGCGGTGTCGCGCACGGCCACGATCGCCGGATTGTTCGGAAAGTCCTCGAGGTTGGACTTGACGCGTTCGCGCCCGGCCTTGAACTCGGCCTCGATCGCATCGAGCGTTTCGCTGGAATTGGCCGACAGCGCCGCGGTCATGTCGGCGGCCATCAGATTGCCGGCGGCGAGCACGTTGCTGATCTGGCCGACGGTGCGGGCAGCTTCAGTGGCGTCGTCCGCGGACACCTCGGCCGCGGCGAGGATGGCGTTGAGCCGGGTCTGCGCGTCGAGCATCGCGGAACTTGCGGCGGAGACGAACGCCGCCTGCGCCTTGCGCAGCGCGTTGTATTGCTTGTCGCGCAGCGCGCCGACCTCGAGCCGCTCGCGCGCCGCCGAGATTAGGCTCTTGGTGGCCTCGTCGGTGTTCTTGACGTTCTCCTGCAGCGCGCTGACCACGGATTTGTCGGCGCCGAGCTCGATGATCTCGCCGAGCTTGGCGTTGGTGAGCCGCGCGACGTCCTGCACCTTCCTGGTGCGATCGTTCAGCGCGTCCTCGCTCTGCACGGCGAGCAGGCCGGGGCCTTGCGCCGCGAGCGAAGCGCTTTGCGCGGCCAGTTGCAGGCTCGCGGCAAGCCGCGGAATGTCGCGGCCAGAGAGATCGGTCATGGTGCCGCCGAGCCGATGCAGCACGATGCCGGCGCCTGCGCTGATCACCAGCGCCATGCCTGCGATGACAGCGAATGCCGCGAACAGGCTGCCCCTGACGCCCATCTGCGGCAGATGGATACGCTTGAGATTTGGTTTGCCGAGCTTGAACCGAAACGCCATTGCCCCTGTGCCCCCTGGCCCACTACTCTTGGATGTTTCCCCGGCGCGGGAGTATCGGTGCGGCCGGTTAACAAAATCGGGAAAATTGCGACGATCTGCGGGATTTTTCAGGGCTGCCGCGCAGTGGCGACGTCTCGGTTCGCTGCGCGGAATCGATGCACGCGATCGGATGCAAAAAGGCCGGCTTGCGCCGGCCTTTTCCACTGTTGGTTGTGGGTGTGTTCTCAATAGCGTTTTCGAGCGAAGTGGGTTTCCGGTTCGCGTGAAGAAAACGCGTCAAGGGATCTAGAGCCCCCGTTCCGATGCAATCGGAACGGGGATGGCTCTAGTAGCGGCCGTAAGCGGGGCCGCCGAGGTTGCCGAGATTGAAGCGGTAGTTGAGGCCCGCCTTCACCGTGTGCTCGTCGTTGTGGAAGCTGCCGACCGGCACCAGCGCGCCCGGCGCGGCGAAGCGGCTGTCGCCGAAGTCGTAGTACTGGTACTCGGCCTTGGCCGACCAGTTCGGGGCGAACATGTATTCCAGGCCGGCGCCGACGGTGTAGCCGTTGCGGTGATCGCCGTCGATGATGAAGCCGGTCGGCACGCCGCCCACGGTCACCTTCTCGTTGTTGTCCGAATAGGCATAGCCGCCCTTCACGTAGAGCAGGCCGGGGCCCCAGGTGTAGCCGACGCGGCCGGTGATCGAGCCGAGGCCGCGCTGGTCGTTGTTGTAGACGTAGCCGCCCGGGAAGATCGCGTTGAGCTGATGGCCGCCGACCCAGGAATACTGGCCTTCGAGGCCGATCACCCACATCGGCGACAGCTGCCAGTCGTAGCCGGCCTGCACGCCGCCCATGAAGCGGGCGTCGGAGTCGGACAGCGCGAGGCCGTTGAAGTTGTTGTTCTGGGAGAACACGCCGCCAAGATGGCCGCCGAGATAGAAGCCGGTCCAGTTGTAGAGCGGAGCGGCGTAAACAGGCGCGGGCGCCTTCTGATAATAGCCACGGTTGAAATCGGCGGCGTTGGCGGTCGCGCCAAAGGCAGCGACGGCCGCCGCGACGGCGGCGGTTGCGAGCAGGAACTTCTTCATGGGGGCAGTCTCCGGACAAGTCATGAGGCGCAGCGTGAATGGCGCCATCCACGGCGACGCCTTAGACCGCATTTGAATAAAATGCAGTCACCGGAACGCTGCTCGGAGCGTTAAGTCGCAGCCTTTGCGGCGAAACGTTTTGTTGTGCCTAACGAACGCTTAAGGCGGAATGAAGCAAGGCTTAACGCGGTGCGCGCGAGCCGCGTTCCTGTTAACCAAGCCGCCGGCTGGAGCATGATCCGGAAAAGTGCGAAGCGGTTTTCCGAAGCGATCATGCTCGAACAAGGAGCTGAAGCGCGCTGACGATTCAACTCAATCTCGTCGCGCTTCAGGCCAGTCGCTTGCGCACATCGTCGCGCATCTGCTCGCGGAACGCCTGGCGGCGCGCGGCGCGATCCCTGACCGGAACGTCATGACGATCGAAGATGTCGAACTTCTCCAGGATCGGATAGCGCTCGCTCGCCATCGCGAGCACGCGCAGCAGGGCGGCAACCTTCGGGGTCGGGCCGCTGACTTCCCATCTGCGCAGCTTCTCGGCGCCGCCGGCGGCCGATAACCCGCACAGCTTGGCCATGTCAGCCGCCGTCAGCTCGCGGCCCAGCGCCTCGCCGAGATGTTCGCGCAATTTCTTCAGTTCTGGGCCGGTCACGCTTGGTCCGCTCCGCGATGGCAAAATGTGAAGTGAGTCACATGACGTGCTCGAGGCGCGGGTTATACGCCACGCAGGCGACTTCTAGAGCCTTTTCCGTTCCGATTGAATCGGAACGGGGCTCCAGATTCTTGTTTTGACGCGTTTTCTTCACGCGAAGGGGTGCCCACTTCGCTCGAAAACGCTTCTGAAAGGAAACCATCATGCACGGCATCATCGAAAGCCTCAGCCCCGCACACGATCAGATCGATTGGAAATGGGTCGGCAGTGTGTTCGCGTTCTACGTCGTGCTGACGATCGGCGGGATGGGCGCGCTGCTGGCGCGTTGATCCGCGGAAGCGGTGCGAAGGGCCGATTGCGCGGATAGCGGTCATAATAGAGCGGTCACGTGACGGCTGAGGCCCGGCGGTAGCCGCCGGAACCGGATCGCATAATCCTCCCTGAGAGGCGGTAGCCACGTCCTGCCGGCGCCTCCGTTCGGCGCCGACTGGGTGTGTTCAGATCATCAGCGTGAAGCGAGAGCGTTGGCCATTCGGGCAGATGCGCCGGGCGGCCTTGGCAAAGACCGTGCAGCGACCGCGGGTGCGGATGGCGTCGCATTGGTCGGCCAGGCACCAGGGAACGGCGGAGCGAAGTGGTGCGCCTTCAGAGCGACGATTTCCCATGAGTTCAGACAGGTTTTCCCGCCATACTCCGTCGAGTTGTAGAAGGCGTGAAATCCGATACCGAGAGCCGAGGCGAAGCGGTCTCCCTTGGTCGCTCCATCCACATAGCTTCTGAGCTTGGCGCAGAACTTGGGCAGATTTGCCGACCAGGGAGAATCAACCGCATTCTGGGCATTGTTGAATTGGCTTTGAAGCTCGCCGTAGCGATCGGAAAAGGCCCTGTCCACTCCGAGCCAGCCGTTTCCGCCGTCAATATCCGGCCCGGTGTCACGCACGATCTTGTCGATCGAGATGACGGTCTTTCGACCGCTTCTGTAGCTGATGTTGCTGGCGGTTGACCTGATCTCATACTGCCTGGGATCGGGCGATCTGGTTTCCGCAAACGACGCCATGATCGAGTTCACCCCGTTGTTGAGCGTGGTGATGGCGTTGCTGTTCTTCTCCAAATAGGAGACGACAGGAACGATCGCCGATCCAATACCGGTGCCCGTGGCCAAGGAGCCCAACGCGACGGCACTGGTGCCGACCGTCGCAATCCCGCTCACAAACTTCGTCGGGTCGTTGAATCGAATGGTGTCCGACTGCTTGTATTCAAAGTGCAGCCTTACTTTCGCGTTCGCCGGAACGTCGGTGATGATGGTGCCTTCGCAGTTCTGAATTTGAACGTCGCCAAAGTTGGCTTTCGCTATGATCGGCACTTTGACCTGCTTGGTCTCGTTGCTCTTGGCGTTCGGGAAGGTCACCACGGCCGCCAGGGCGACAGACTTGTCGTGAATATTGAACCCATCCTGGAATATGTTGCCGGTTCGCTTCGCTCCGACCCAGCCCGACGCCACGTTGTTCAAGCTCTGCGCATTGTCGCAGAGATTGCGGACCTTGAGATCGTATTCGAAGACGTCCCTGGGACTGTCGAAGGCTCTTATGACCGGCGGCGAGCCCGAAGCACGCTCAATATCGACCAACTCAAAGCCAAATGCGGACGAGGATGCCAACAGCGCAAGAGCCGTCGGCAGCAAGGTTTTGATGCGCACGTGAAATCCCCCAATTCCCAATCGTATTGCGGAGTCTTGAAATTCGCCATGTAACTACAGTTACATAGAAGTATAGCTCCGGCCGAAAATCAACCAAAAGTAGATTTTCAGGACGGAGGGCTGTCGAGGGGGTAGTGGGATCAGGGCGGGCGGGGAGGTCTTCGGCTCAGTCGCAGTGCGATGAAGATGCTGGTGCTGCCAGACAGGATTGAACTGTCGACCTCTCCATTACCAATGGAGTGCTCTACCACTGAGCTACGGCAGCATGCCCGGGAAAAATTGAATCGGCCCCAAGGGCCCGTCCAAGCGGGCGGTTCTTGCCACAGGCCTCCCTTTGGCGCAAGCGAAACAGCGCCCCTGTCGCCCTTGAAATCGGCAGAAATCGACGGCCTCGCCGTTGATTCCGGCCAATCTGGCCGATTTCGGCCGGATTGGGTTCCCGATCGCGCCGAAACTATTCCGATTTGCGCTTGCCGCCGAATCATATCGCCGCAACTGGCCGACCGGGCAGGGTGCGCGGGCACCCGCCATTGGCTATGCTCACCTCGCGCAGGGCGGCGGCGGTTCGAGAGTTTTGCAATGACAGGCGATCAGGACAGAAGCGGCGGGCAGGCCGGAGCCCGCGTGAAGGATTCACGACAGGATCGTCTCAAGCTGGCGCTGCGCGAAAACCTGAAGCGGCGGAAATCGCAGGCGCGCGGTCGTGATGATGCGGCCTCTTCCGAAGCCGCCCATGGTTCGCTAGATGGCGGCCCGGTAGATGACGGCTCGCTGGACGACGATGGCGGAAGCGAGCCTGGCAAAGTGACAGGCTAAAGCCGCGGTTCTGATCCAATGAGAACTTCCGCATGGCGCAAGTGATGAGGGTACGTCGTTCCGGGGCGCGAAGCGAACCCGGAACCTCGAGATTCCGGGTTCGTGCTTCGCACGCCCCGGAATGACGAACGTAGGCAAAGAGAAGCGGGTCGCCGGCATGGCTGTAGTAGAAGACACGACAATCAACCGGCTGAGCGCAACCGCCTACGCCTTCCCGCGCCATGAGCAGACCTTTCCGACCCTGACCGCGCACGAGATCGAGCGGATGCGCCGCTTCGGCGAGCCGCGCGCATACCAGGATGGCGAGTTGCTGTTCGAGACCGGCAAGCCCGGCCCCGGCATGTTCGTCGTGCTGAAGGGCCTGGTCGCGATCACCCAGCGCGACGGGCTCGGCCACGTCACCCCGGTGATCGACCAGGGGCCGGGGCAATTCCTGGCCGAGCTCAGCCAGCTCTCCGGCCAGCCGGCGCTGGTCGACGGCCGGGCCGAGGGCGATGTCGAGACGCTGCTGCTGCCGTCGGACCGGCTGCGCGCGCTGCTGGTCGCCGAGGCCGAGCTCGGTGAGCGCATCATGCGGGCGCTGATCCTGCGCCGGGTCAATCTGATCCAGGGCGGCGCCGGCGGGCCGGTGCTGATCGGCCCCGCCTCGGTCGGCAATATGGCCTCGCTGCAGAATTTTTTGGCGCGCAACGGCCAGCCGCACCACTTGCTCGACCCCGAGACCGACAAGGATGCCGCCGACCTCGTCGCGCGCTATTCGCCGACGCGCGCCGAGCTGCCGCTGGTGGTCTGTCCCAACGGCACGGTGCTGCGCAATCCTTCCGAGACCGCGCTTGCGATGGCGCTCGGCATGATCGGCAACAGCGCGCATGAAAAACTCTACGATGTCGCCGTGGTCGGCAGCGGCCCGGCCGGGCTTGCCACCGCGGTCTATGCGGCATCGGAAGGCCTGTCGGTTGCGGTGTTCGATTCCCGCGCTTTCGGCGGCCAGGCCGGCGCCAGCGCGCGGATCGAGAACTATCTTGGTTTTCCGACCGGCATCTCGGGCCAGGCCCTGACCGCGCGTGCCTTCACCCAGGCGCAGAAATTCGGCGCCGACATGCTGATCCCGGTCTCGATCAAATCGCTCGACTGCACGAAAGCGTCCGGCGCATTCGTGCTCGACACCGCGTGCGGGCATACGCTGCGCGCGAAATCCGTGGTGGTCGCCAGCGGGGCGCGCTATCGCCGGCCCGAGATCGACAATCTCGATGCCTTTGAGGGACGCGGCGTCTGGTACTGGGCCTCGCCGGTCGAGGCGCGGCTCTGCGCCAACCAGGATGTCGTGCTGGTCGGCGGCGGCAACTCCGCGGGGCAGGCGGCGGTGTTCCTGTCGGCGCATGCTCGCAAGGTCAACATGATCATCCGCGGCGGCGGCCTGGGCGCCAGCATGTCGCGCTATCTCATCGAGCGCATCGAAGCGACACCGAACATCGAATTGATGTTCAACACCGAGATGATCGGGCTCGACGGCGCGGAGACGCTGCAGCGGGTGCGCTGGCGCAGCCGGCTCGCGCCCGACGAGTTCACCATGGATATCCGCAATCTCTTTTTGTTTGTCGGCGCCGATCCGGCGACCGGCTGGCTCGAAGGCTGCGGCGTGCAGGTCGACCGCGGCGGCTTCGTGATGACCGGCGTGCAGACCGGCGAAGGCGCGCGCGCCGTGCCGCTGCTCGAGACCACGGTGCCCGGCGTCTACGCCGTCGGCGACGTCCGCTCCGGCTCGGTCAAGCGCGTCGGCGGCGCCATCGGCGAGGGCGCGCAGGTCGTGGCGTCCCTGCACGGCTATCTCGGCGACGCGGGCAGTCCGACGCTGTAGGAGGCATGATGTCGAAAGGCTGCATCCATATCGCCGGCATCCAGGATGTCACGCCGAGCGCGCTCGGCTGCGAGGAATGCCTGAAGAGCGGCAGCCGCTGGCTGCATTTGCGCATCTGCCGCACTTGCGGCCATGTCGGCTGCTGCGACGACTCGCCGAACCGGCATGCGACGGCGCATTTCCACGCCACCGGCCATCCCGTGATCGAGGGCTACGATCCGCCGGAAGGCTGGGGCTGGTGCTATGTCGACGAGGTGCTGTTCGACCTGTCGAAGCGCAAGACGCCGCATAACGGACCGATCCCGCGCTATGATCGATGAGGCTTCTTACACGGCGCACGTGCCGCATCGTGTGACATACGTGCGAAAATTTTCAGCAATCGCCGGCGCCGGCAAAATTCTTCATGAGATGTCGGCCGTCCTGCCATCGAAGCATGTAGCAATTTTCCGTCACGCGTCGTAACCTCGCACGCGGGTCTCAACGGGGAGTGCGCCACATGACGACATTGGTGCTCGTGCACGTCATTATCAGCCTGATTGCAATCGTCGCCGGCGTGCTCGTGATGTTCGGGCTGCTCGGCTCGCGCGCGATGCCGGGGCTGACCGCGATCTTCCTCGTGCTGACGATCCTGACCAGCGCCACCGGCTTCGTGATCCCGCCTTTGGTGACCGAGAAGCTGCTGCCGTCGCACATCATCGGCGGGCTTTCGCTGGTGCTGCTCGCGATCGCCTGCATTGCACTCTATGCGATGCAGCTCAAGGGCGCCTGGCGCCCGGTCTATATCGTGACCGCGATGATCTCGCTCTATTTCAACGTCTTCGTGCTGGTCATTCAGTCGTTCCTGAAGGTGCCGGCGCTCGCCGCCCTCGCACCGGCCGTGCCGCCGGCGCCGCCGTCCGGTCCGGTGTTCGCCGTGGTGCAGGGCATCGTGCTGGTGTTCTTCGTGGTGCTGACCATCGGCGCCTGGCGCCGCTTCAGACCGATGGCGTTCGCCTGATCCGACAAGCCGTCGTCATTCCGGGGCGACGCGCAGCGTCGAACCCGGAATCTGGCAATCCAATATCTGGATTCCGGGGTCACGCTGCGCGTGCCCCGGAATGACGAATACAAGAGGAGCAATTCAAATGCCCACCATCACCACCAAAGACGGCGTCGAGATCTTCTACAAGGATTGGGGCTCCGGCCAGCCGATCGTGTTCAGCCATGGCTGGCCGCTGTCGTCGGACGACTGGGACGCGCAGATGCTGTACTTCGTGACGCGCGGCTACCGCGTCGTCGCCCATGACCGCCGCGGCCACGGCCGCTCGGCGCAGGTCGCCGACGGCCACGACATGGATCACTATGCCGACGATCTCGCCGCGCTCACCGCGCATCTCGACCTCAAGAACGCCATCCATGTCGGCCATTCCACCGGCGGCGGCGAGGTCGTGCACTACATCGCGCGCCACGGCGAGAGCCGGGTGGCGAAAGCCGCGATCCTCTCCGCCGTGCCGCCGCTGATGGTGCAGACCGCGGCCAACCCCGGCGGCCTGCCCAAGAGCGTGTTCGACGGCTTGCAGGCCCAGCTCGCCGCCAGCCGTACGCAATTCTATCGTGACCTCCCCGCCGGCCCGTTCTACGGCTACAACCGCCCCGGCGCAAAGCCGTCGGAAGCGGTGATCCAGAATTGGTGGCGCCAGGGCATGATGGGCGGCGCCAAGGCCCATTACGACGGCATCGTCGCGTTCTCGCAGACCGATTTCACCGAGGACCTCAAGAAGATCAACGTGCCGGTGCTGGTGATGCACGGCGACGACGACCAGATCGTGCCTTACGCCGATTCCGCGCCGCTCTCGGCCAAGCTGCTCAAGAAGGGCATCCTGAAGACCTACAAGGGCTTTCCGCACGGCATGCCGACCACGCACGCGGAAACCATCAACGCCGATCTCCTGGCGTTCTTCAAGGGCTGAGGCGGCCGGCGCTGCGCGTCGTACCGCTTGTCACAACGCCGCGCAGCTTCACCGCCTCCAAAGTGAGGCAGCCACCGACGGTAGGGTTCCCCCCTTGGCGGGGGCCGTTGTGGAGCGAGGGGTGCGTGATTTCGGAATATTAGAAAAATTACCCCTGATTTGCCCGACGTGTCAAGTTGCCTTGTCGAACGCCGCCGCCGTCATCTCCTTTGCATGGGGTTGTTTTCGATATTTTGGCCGTGCGCTCGCCGGTTCCCTTGAGCAGGGTTTCCTTGAGGCCACGTGGTACCGCTTGGTACCTCTTGGTACCTCTTGGGCCGCAAGGCGTTATAACCACCGTCATGTCCCCACCCGCGCCGCTGAAACTGATCGCGCTCGACGCCGACGACCTTGCCGTGATCTCGACCCATGTCCAGGACGCCCGAGTCCAGACCTCCGACATCATCTGGCGGCAGGGCGAGAAGCGGCTCGTGGTCGGAATGAGCCGGCTGGACTGGGAGCAGACACTGTCGGGCGGCACCTGCTCGCGGCGGCTGATCGCCGCGCTCAGGTTCGACCGGGTGCTGGCATGCAAGTCGCGCAATATCGACCTGGAGGCCCCGGAAGCCACCCTGGAACTGCTCGGGATCGAGTTCTATGCCTCCGACCCGCCGGGCGGCAGCGCCCTCCTGATGTTCGGCCATGGCGGGGCGCTGCGGCTGGATGTCGAGTGCCTGGAGTGCGAATTGACCGATCTTGGCACCGACGATCTCGGCGTGGCGCCGGGGTAGTCACCGTCGCCCCGGCCCTCGCCGGGACGACGACGCACAGGGTTGACGGCCATTATCCGTCGCGCCATTGAGCAGGGACCCGAATTCCTCCTAAGAAAGCCGTCATGCCCGTTCGCCTGGACCGACAGAGCGCCGATTTCGAGCAGCGATTCCGCGATTTCCTGGCGGCCAAGCGCGAGGTATCGGCCGACGTCGAGCGCGCCACCCGCGCCATCGTCGACGACGTGGCGGCCCGCGGCGATGCGGCGCTGCTCGAGGCGACCAAAAAGTTCGACCGGCTCGATATCGAGGCGGCCGGCCTGCGCATTACCGCAGCCGAGATCGACGCCGCGGTTGCGGCCTGTGACCCCAAGACCGTCGAGGCCCTGAGATTCGCGCGGGACCGCATCGAGACCTATCACCGCCGTCAGCTCCCGAAGGACGAGCGCTTCACCGACCCGCTCGGCGTCGAGCTCGGCTGGCGCTACACCGCGATTGAATCCGCCGGCCTCTACGTGCCCGGTGGCACTGCCGCCTATCCGTCCTCGGTGCTGATGAATGCGGTGCCCGCGAAAGTCGCAGGCGTTTCGCGCCTCGTGATGGTGGTGCCTTCGCCGGACGGCAAGCTCAATCCGCTGGTGCTGGCGGCCGCGCATCTCGGCGGCGTCGCCGAGATCTACCGTGTCGGCGGCGCGCAGGCCGTCGCCGCGCTCGCGCACGGCACCGCGACGATCGCGCCGGTCGCAAAGATCGTCGGCCCCGGCAACGCCTATGTCGCCGCCGCAAAGCGGCTGGTGTTCGGCAAGGTCGGTATCGACATGATCGCCGGCCCCTCGGAGGTGCTGGTGATTGCCGACGATACCGGCAACGCCGACTGGATCGCCGCCGATCTGCTGGCGCAGGCCGAGCACGATGCGAGCGCGCAGTCGATCCTGATCACGGACTCGGCACGCCTTGCCGCCGACGTCGCAAAGGCGGTCGAGGCGCAGTTGAAGACGCTGCCGCGCGCCGAGATCGCCCGCACCTCGTGGAACGACTTCGGTGCCGTGATCAAGGTGGCAAAACTCGACGACGCGGTCGAGCTCGCCAATGCGATCGCGGCCGAGCATCTCGAGATCATGACCGCGGACGCCGAGGGCCTGTCGAACAAGGTCCGCAACGCCGGGGCGATCTTCCTCGGGGCCCATACGCCGGAGGCGATCGGCGATTATGTCGGCGGCTCCAACCATGTGCTGCCGACCGCGCGCTCGGCGCGGTTCTCCTCGGGCCTCGGGGTGCTTGACTTCATGAAGCGAACCTCGATCCTGCGGTGCGGGCCGGATCAGCTTCGTGCGCTCGGGCCCGCCGCGATGACTCTCGGCCAGGCCGAGGGTCTCGATGCCCATTCACGTTCCGTCGGATTGCGCCTCAACCTCTCATGAACAAGCCACCAGACGACGAGGATTCCACCAATCGCATCGTCGGCGTCACGCTCGACGAGGAGTCGATCGGCCGTTCCGGGCCGGACATCGAGCATGAGCGGGCGATCGCGATCTACGATCTGATCGAGCAGAATCTGTTCGCGCCCGAGGGCGCGGAGGGCAAGGGCCCGTTCACGCTGCATATCGGCATCACCGGCAACCGATTGATGTTCGACATCCGCCGTGAGGACGGCTCGCCTGTCGTCGCGCATCTGTTGTCGCTGACGCCGTTCCGGCGGATCGTGAAGGACTATTTCATGATCTGCGACAGCTACTACCAGGCGATCCGCACCGCGACCCCGGACAAGATCGAGGCGATCGACATGGGCCGCCGCGGCATTCATGACGAGGGATCGCGCACGCTCCAGGAGCGACTGAAGGGCAAGGTGCGGGTCGACTTCGAGACCTCGCGCCGCCTGTTCACGCTGATCACCGTGCTGCACTGGAAGGGCGAAGGCGCATGATCCCGACCCGGAGGGCCGCGTTAGCGCAAAGTGGATGCCGGTTTTCGGTCGCGACAAACGCGTGCGTTTGCGCGGAGATCATGCGCCAGAAGACGAGGCGCATGATCGGTGACGCGGTGATTGACGGGGGCGTACCCCGATCGAAAAAAGCCTGATCGCATGGAAGCGCCGCGCGCGCGCAACCCCCAGGCCGTGCTGTTCGCATGCGGCCTGAACAGCGTGCGGTCGCCGATGGCCGAAAGCCTGCTGCAACAGATGTTTCCCCGAGGCCTCTATGTCCGCTCGGCCGGCGTCAAGAAGGGTGAGCTCGACCCGTTCGCCGTCTCGGTGATGGCCGAACTCGGCCAGGACATTTCCAGCCACAAGCCGCAGACCTTCGAGGAGCTGGAGGACTGGGAAGGGCTGAATTTCGACCTCATCATCACGCTCTCGCCCGAGGCGCATCACAAGGCACTGGAGCTGACACGGACACTCGCCGCCGAGGTCGAATACTGGCCGACGCAGGATCCCACCGGCACCAGCGGCAATCGCGAGCAGAAGCTCGCCGCCTACCGCGAAGTCTGCGACGGCCTGTTGCTGCGCATCCGCCGCCGCTTTGCCAAGGCCGGCGCGGCAAACCTGTGAGGCTCGGCGAGGCGAGGGGACCAGCGTGTTCCGATTCGCAGAACCGCCGCTTGTCGCCAGACTGACAAACAGCTGTGCTTATGGGGCCTTGTCTCCAGGCGGGGGCGCGATTCGCGGCCGGTTCCAAGGTTGTGCATCCATGCCCCATCCGATAGGTTCCGCCCGCGTCCGTCCCCCCGATTCAGCCCAAAAGCCCGCATGCTCGGCCGCCCCAAATTCGTACTTGCCTCCGGTTCGCCGCGTCGCCTGTCGCTGCTCAACCAGGCCGGCATCGAGCCCGACGCGCTCCGGCCGGCCGACGTCGACGAGACGCCGAAGCGGGGCGAGCTGCCGCGTGCCTGCGCCAACCGCCTCGCCCGGGCCAAGGCCGATGCGGCGCTGAAATCGGTGCAGCTGGACGACGAGCTGCGCGGCGCCTTCATCCTTGCCGCGGACACCGTGGTGGCGGTCGGTCGGCGCATCCTGCCCAAGGCCAGTCTGGTCGACGAAGCCGCGCAATGCCTGCGGCTGCTGTCGGGCCGCAACCACCGCGTCTACACCGCAATCTGCCTCGTCACGCCGCGCGAGGCGTTCCGCCAGCGCCTGGTCGAGACCCGCGTGCGCTTCAAGCGTCTGTCGGAGGAAGACATCCAGGCCTATATCGGTTCAGGCGAATGGCGCGGCAAGGCCGGCGGCTACGCCGTGCAGGGTATCGCCGGCTCCTTCGTGGTGAAGATGGTGGGGTCCTACACCAACGTCGTCGGCCTGCCGCTGTACGAGACCATGACCCTGCTCGGCGGCGAGGGCTTTCCGATCCGCCACGGCTGGCTCAACTCCGTCGCGGTGTAGCGCTGACGGGACATTCTTCCTGCGCCGCATCGGCTCTGCACCTCTCCCTTGTGGGAGCGGCCACATCGCATCGCAGATGCGAGTCGGGTGAGGGGTTTGTCTCCGCGGACAGAGGGAGGTGACCTGCGGCGAACGTGGAACATGCGACCGCCTCCTCGATTGCCAGTTGATATAGACTCCGGCCCAGCCATGACTGACCAAGCCCGAACGCCCCCGGCCACCCCGCGCGCCTGTCCGATCTGCGGCAAGCCCGTCGAGCAGGCCTTCCGCCCGTTCTGCTCGGCGCGTTGCCGCGACGTCGACCTCAACCGCTGGCTGACCGGCCGCTATGTCGTCCCAGGCCGCGAGGACGACGCGGAGGACCCGGAATAGCCCAGATTTCCCAACAAGTTGGGGAAAGAGCGCCGGGCGGGCCGCGGCCGGCGAAGCGTTTCGCGAAGCCGGGTGGACACGGCGCTCCGACCTCTCTATAAACCGCCCGCTCGCTCCGGCCTTTTCGGCCCCGCGGGTATGCCCAGGTAGCTCAGTTGGTAGAGCATGCGACTGAAAATCGCAGTGTCGGTGGTTCGATTCCGCCCCTGGGCACCATTCCGTTTTTGACCAGCGCCCGGTGCTCCCCGCTGCGCCTCAACTCGCGTACAAATAGTTCGGCAGCCACAGCGTCATGCCGGGCCAGAGATACATGATCACCATGCACAGGATCACGATCAGCATGTAGGGCATCATGCCGGCGAATATCTGGTTCAGCGTAACGTGCTTCGGGGCGACGCCCTTGAGATAGAACGCCGACATCGCGACCGGCGGCGACAGGAACGCGGCCTGCAAGTTCACGAACACCAGCGTGCCCCAAAGGATCGGATCGATGTTGAAGTGCTTCAGCAGCGGCAGGAAGATCGGCACGAAGATGATGATGATCTCGGTCCATTCCAGCGGCCAGCCGAGCAGGAAGATGATCACCTGGGACAAGATCATGAACTGCACGGGCGTCATGTTGAGCGACAGCACCCAGCTTTCCAGCAGCGCCTGACCGCCGAGAATGGCGAACACCGCCGAGAACAGCGCCGAGCCGACGAACAGCCAGCAGACCATCGCGGTCGTCTTTGCGGTCAGGAACACCGCTTCCTTGGTGCGCTTCCAGTCGAGCGTGCGGGCGTGGAAAGCGAGGATGAAGGCGCCGGCGGCGCCGACGCCGGCGGACTCGGTCGCGGTCGTGATGCCGAACAGGATCACCCCCAGCACCACGACGGTGAGGATGCCGAGCGGCATCACCGACGACGTCAAGAGCTTCAACACTTCGAAGCGTTCGCCGTCCATGCGCAAGTAAGAGCGCGCCGTCCACGCCGCCAGCACGGCGACTGAGATCGCGAACCAGACGTAGAACTGGGTGTCCGGTCCCTTTTCAGCGGGCGACAGCTCCTTCGGCTCGACCGGGCTGCCAAGCTGCTGCAGGCCTTCGACGGCTCCGCTCGCGGCGCCGGCCTGCTGGTGGATCACGACGTACCACCAGACCGTGCCGAGCGCGGCTGCGGTCATCAGGAACGGCACCAGCGAAATGAGGAAGTTCTGCACGATCGCGCCATAGCCCATCGGCTTGCCGTCGATCTGGAGCGTCTTCGCCTTTGCGGGCGAGAGCAGCGCCTGGAACAGGCCGACGAACAGGTTCGGCGAATACAGCGCCGCGAAATTCCTGATCCATTCGGGCACGTTGACGCGGGTCTGCTCCTCCGCCAGCGGCGGGGCGATCTTCGGGTTGATCATCGCCCAGCCCACGACATAGACAAGGTAGAGGAACGCCAGGAAGAAGCCGGGAAGCATCGCCGCCGCATAGAGCTTGACCACGGACTGGCCGGCGACCGCGGCATAGACGATGATCATCACCGAAGGCGGGATCAGGATGCCGAGCGTGCCGCCCGCGGTGATGACGCCGGAGGCGAGCTTCACGTCATAACCGGCGCGCAGCATCGGGTTGAAGGCGATCACGCCCATCAGCACCACCACCGCGCCGACGAGCCCGGAGGCGATTCCCCAGAACGTGCACACGATCAGGGTCGCGACCGCGAGCGAGGCGGGCAGGCGGCGGAAGGCGAGCTGGATCGAATAGAACATCTTGTCGACGAGGGCGCCGCGCTCCATCACATAGCCCATCAGCACGAACAACGGGATGGAGATCAGCACGTCGTTGGTCATCGCGCCGTAGGTGCGCTGGACCATCAGCTCGAAAACCTTGTTGTGCGTCCAGTTCTGCGACGGGTCGTAGAAGGCGATGAAGCCGAAGAACATGCCAAGGCCCATCAGCGTAAACGCCGTGGCAAAGCCCATCATGATGACGACGACGATGAGCGTCAGCATCAACAGGCCGAGCGCGGGATCGCTCATGTGTTCAGGTCCCCGCCCATGCCGCGTTGCCGCGCCATTTCATCGATGCGCGCCGCGCCCTCGATGGCGAGCTTGCGCGATTCCTCGTCCACGAATTCAGAGTGCGCGAGCTGCTCCCCGATGACGTCGGTCTCGGCGACGTCGGCAAGCCGGCTCGGCCATTCGCCGGTCTTCAGGCACACGATGCAGCGGATGATCTCGCCGATCCCCTGCAGCATGATCAGCGCGCCCGCGATCGGGATGACGGTCTTGAAGTGGTAGACCGGCGGGCCGTCCGCCGTGACGTTGGAATGCTCGTTGATGTGCCAGGAATCCGCGGCGTAGAAATAGCCTGCATAGATCAGCGCGGCGATGCCCGGAATGAAGAACACGAAGTAGAGAACAAGATCGAGCGTGGCCTGCGTGCGCGGCCGCATCGAGGAGTACAGGAAGTCGCCGCGGACATGGGCATTCTGCGCCAGCGTATAGGCGCCGCACAGCATGAACAGAGACCCGTACAGCATGTTCTCGGCGTCGAAGATCCATGCCGTCGGCATGTTCGCGGCGTAGCGCTTGAACACTTCGATGCAGACGACGCTCATCAGGACGATCATCAGCCAGGCGGTCGCCTTGCCGACCCAGGTCGAGATGCCGTCGATCTTGTACAGTAAGCTCTGGACGCTCATGTGATACGGTTCGGCATAAAAACGATCCCAACATAGCACAAGGCTCCGTCCGGAGGGTGGTCCGGACGGCGCCCTTGCCGGGTTTATTTCGGCATCAGAGTTTCTTGGCGGCGGCGTTGGGCCCGAAATAGTGATCGTAGGCCATGCGGCGGTTCACCACCGTGTCCTGCTCCCATTGTGTCGCACGCTTGGCGAACGCGATCTGCGACTGCACGATCTCCTTGAACAGCGGGTTCTCTGCCGCCTTCTTCTGCACCACGCCGTCATAGATCTCGAGCTGCTGCTTCAGGATGGCATCGGGGGTCTTGTAGAACTTGACGTTGTCCTTGGTCTGCAGCTCCACATAGTCCTTAGAATAGCGGTCGATCGCCTTCCAGGACATATCTGCCGAGGCTGCGTCCACCGCGTTGGCGATGATCGCCTTCATCTTGTCCGGCAGCGCGTTGTACTTGTCCTTGTTGAACGTGATCTCGAACTGCTCGGCGTTCTGATGATAGCTCTGCAGCATGCAGACCTTGGAGACATCGGGGAAGCCGAGTACGCGGTCGGAGGTGGCATTGTTGAACTCCGCCGCATCCAGGAGGCCGCGGTCCATGGCAGCTACAATTTCGCCACCGGGCAGCGCGTTCACGGCAGCGCCCATCCCCGAATACACATCGATCGAGATGCCGACGGTGCGGAATTTCAGACCCTTGATATCCTCGGGCCTGGTGATCGGCTTCTTGAACCAGCCGAGCGGCTGGGTCGGCATCGGCCCGTAGGGGAACGAGACGACATTGGCGCCGATCGATTCATAAAGTTTTGCGAGCAACTCCTTGCCGCCGCCATAGCGGTGCCAGGCCAGCAGCATGTTGGCGTCCATCGCAAAGCCTGGTCCCGAGCCCCACAACGCCAGCGCGGTCTGCTTGCCGTAGTGATAGACCAGCACGCCATGGCCGCCGTCGAGCACGCCCTTGGAGACGGCATCGAGCAGGCCGAAGGCGGGCACGACAGCGCCTGCCGGCAGCACTTCGATCTTGAGCTCGCCGCCGGTCATGTCGTTGACCTTCTTGGCGTAGTCGAGGGCGTATTCGTGGAAAATGTCCTTTGACGGCCAGGTGCTTTGCCAGCGCATGCTGATCGGCCCCTGGGCGCTGACGACGCTCGGCGCGGCTACCGTCGCGGCGGCCCCCGCAGCAGCGACCTTGAGAAAGCCGCGGCGGTTCGGAGTGCTGCCCTTGTTTGATTTGGTCATGACTGCCTCCTCCCCTTGGAATAGCGATCCCTTGCGGATCAGCCCCTTTTTTTATTGGAACAAGTCAAAATCTTGCGCAGGGGTTTGGCAAGAATGTTCGGAATGATGCGACGCTACGACGCGGACTGCGGTGATGACGCGCCGCACGAGGACCAGACCACGGTGTTTACGAAAGTCGTTGCTGTTGCAGGTGCGGCGCTGATGCTGGGCGCTTTTGCGGTAACTACCGATGCCTTCGCCCAAAGTGTGGGCAGTAGTTATGGTTATAGAGTATCCCCGTCCGGCAACCTCGTGCTTCGGGGAGCACCAACCCGGTCATCCGGCAACAGCAACCACAGTGGAGCGAGGGTTAATCCGCCGGCCGGCCTGAATGACGGGTCGAACTTTGCTGTAGGTGGCCCGTCCACTGGGGTGCGGGTCATCACTCGTCAGTAGCCAGACGCCTGTTTTGCTGGATAAACGGACCCATCGCCAACGAACCGCGCATGTCCCCCAGCGGAGCCAGCTCCCCGCCAATAACTCCCGCGATTGTGGATTTCACGATGCCGCGAACCTGCGCCACATGTTGTCGTCGATCAGACTAGGCAGTTCGCGCGCACACGATCCTTCAGCCGCGCAGGCGCTGTCGACGCGACCGGCAGGACTGGAGCAGGCGGCCCTTGCAGGCCGCCTGGGTAGATTAACCTGAGCGCGGACGAGCTCTATTGGCAGGGGTGCTGGAGTCCGTCGGATCCCTTGAAGAAGGTACCGGGCCTGCAGACGATGCCATTGTGCGAGGCGTAGGCGCTCCAGTCGCCGTTCCAGGCGTAGTAGTCGCCATATGCGGCGGGCCGATCGTAGGTGCCGTACGCGGCGTAGGAATTGCGCCAGCCGCCGAAGGGAGCGGTCGCGATCGCCGCGGCCGTTCCGACGGCAGCGCCGGCCACGCCGGCGGCGGCCCCCACCGGCCCCACGGGTTCGCGATAGGCGGTTCGCCGCTGATAATAGCCCCTCCTGCTGTCGTACGGGCTCCCGGCTCCTCGGTTGAGGCAGTTGGCGCTGGCGAATTGAGATGAACAGGCGGCCGGATTGGAGAAGACCGCTTGCGCCGATGCGGGGCTGGAGACTGCGCAGGCCACGATCACGGCCGCGCCAAGGATTCTCAGGTTCGTCATGCGTTGCTCCCTAGATTGGTTTGCTTGCGACAGGGCTCGCTAAAGCCACACCGGAACGTTCCCGGTTCTTCTCGCATTCAACCAAATGCAACCTCAGGAAGTGGTTCCTGCGCGCCTCGCACGACGCATCAAATCGACGTGACTGATGGAAGATCGAAGGATGACTCCAGCGAGGAGGAACAAGCGCGGCGGCAGTGCCGACCGAGGATGGGCCACGCGACACGACAGGGATCAAAATGCCGCTCGCCATCGGCGAAGCCGCAAGCTGCGTTCGGCGGTGACGGCTTCGCGCATACGGGGAAAGTCCGGCCTTTGTATCAATTGGTAGAAAAGCCCTAGGGCGAGCGCGATGACGATCCTGATCGGTTTCGGTGATCAGGATCGCGCGGACTTCGGCGCAAGGCGGCCCATTGCGGTGCGATGTCGCCGCAGGCCTCGTTACCGAACTCGCTCGCGCAAGTTGATCAGGCGGGTCCGTGATCTCGAATTCGGCTGAGATGTCATCGCAGACGCGGGATTGCCTAACAGACCCTCACGCTTTGCTGAACATACGCGTAACCGTTCCACACGTTTCGCGTCTGATAGCAGGAGTTATAGGCCGTCGCGGCTCCGATGGCTGCGCCGGTCGCCAAGCCGGCTGCGGCAGCTCCGGGCCATCCCCAACCGCCTCCGTAGTAACGGCCACCGCGATAATGGCCACCGCCCGCCCAACGCGCGCCGCCGCCGTGCCAGCCGCCGGCATGCCATCGCGTGCCGCCGCCATGCCAACCAGGCCGCATTCCTCCTCCATGGAAGTGAGCCGATCGAGCGCCGGCCCCTCCGAAGCGGCGGGCTTGTGCGTCATAAGGAAGTATCGTTGCTGCAGATGCGATGAAGCTGAGAACCAGCAAAGCCTTGGTTGGTCGCATATCCGGACTCCTTGCAAGGGTGTCGCGATCAATCCCGCTGAACGAGCTTCGTTCCGTTGGTTCAACTGCGTGCCACGCTGGCGCGAAATGCATAATCAAAGCGGTGGCTGCGGCGAGGCGCATTCAACACTTGGCCGACGCGCGGAATCGCGCAAGGCAGGCTTCTCGACAACGCCGAGCATCTCCTCATGCTCATCCTCCGAGAGATGCTCGATCGCGCGCTTGAGCATCGGAACCCGTTCTGCGAAATTCCGGCAGGCGCGAGGTGGGAACCTGGCCGGTGCCGGCTCGCTTGCCCCGGCTGCACTTTCCCGGTGCCGACGATTGGCGCCGTATTGTACGAGCAATTCCGCGCCTGAAGGAGGCTTCGAACATGGCCAGGAAATTCAAGGTCGGCGATCGCGTCAGCTGGAATTCCGAGGCCGGCCGCGTCTCGGGCACCATCATCGCGGTTCACACCAGCGATTTCGACTACAAGGGGCACACCCACCGCGCCTCGGAGATCGATCCGCAATACGAGATCAAGAGCGACAAGACCGATCACGTCGCGGCCCACAAGGGCAGCGCGCTGCATCATGCCTAGCAAAGACGTGGCGCTTCCGTTCTTCACGATCGGTCATTCCACCCGCAGCCTCGAGGATTTCATCGCTCTCCTCGGCGTGGCCAATATCGAGCGTATCGTCGATATCCGAACGGTGCCGCGGTCGCGCACCAACCCGCAGTTCAACAAGGACACGCTGCCCACGTCGCTCAAGGCTGCTGATATCTCGTATGAGCATCTGGCCGATCTCGGCGGGCTCCGCGGCAAGGCGCGAAGCGTGGCGCCGTCCGTCAACGGGTTCTGGAGCAACGAGAGTTTTCACAATTACGCCGACTATGCGTTGTCGCCGCAGTTTCACGCGGCGCTCCAACATCTGCGCGAGGAAGGGCACCGGCAACGCTGCGCGATGATGTGCTCGGAAGCCGTGTGGTGGCGCTGCCACCGCCGCATCGTCGCCGACTATCTCATCGCGTCCGGCGAGACCGTCCTCCACATCATGGGGGAGGGCCGCCTCGAGCCTGCCCGCCTCACCGAAGGCGCCGTCGTCCAGGGCGACGGCACGGTGGTCTATCCGGCTACGGGTGAACTGGACTTGTGAAAGGGCGACGCTTCCGGCTGCACCGTCGCGCCGCGCCCACTCACTCCACGCTGCGTTTCCAATAGCCGGTGCCGAGCTTGCCGGTGATCACGGCAATGGTGCCACGGACCTCGTAGGAGCCGCCGTCGTTGTAATTCCTCAGTCCTCTCAGCGCATGCAGCGTCCAGCGGCCGTTGGCAAAGCTGACGGTGCCTTCGTGCGGGCGCGCGGCGCGCGAGGGCTCGGCGTGGAATTGGTAGGTGCCGTCGGCCATGATCCGCCAGACCCAGCGCGACTGGCCGCGACCATTAGGCACCATGATCTCCCAGGTGCCGACCAGCGCAGGATCGATCGCGCCGGCTGCCGTCGCCGATGGCGCCGACAATGCGGCGGTTGCCGGCGCAGCGTTCGCCTGTTTCGTGGCGGCGGCGTCGGCCGGCGGCGCGGCCACCAGATAGATCGCCTTGCGCGACAGCGAGCCGTAGACGAAGGGCTGCTGCGCGTTGCGCGTCGCCTCCATCACGTCGTCGCGGACGTTGCGGAACATGAAGGTGACCTCGACGCCCGTTGTCTCGATATTGCGGAGCAGCGCCGCGGCGAACGGGCTGTTGCGGCCGTCGCCGTCGAGCGCGGTGGTGCCGTCGCGCGCGGCATAGGCGACCAGCACATTGCCGACCGGCTCGATGCGGCCGAGCCCGCTGCCGGCAGTAGCGCGGGTGGCGAGCGAGCGGCTCATCTTCGCCGCGAACGGATTGTTGCGGCAGGCATCGAGGATGACGAGGCCGAGACTTCCGGTGTTCGAGACCTGCAGCATCGCGCTTTGCAGGCTGATCGCTTCATTGGCGGCGTCAGTATCGCGCTTCAGTCGGCATCAACCGGGATCAGCCAGTTGTCGCCGTTGATCTCCATGCCGTGGCCGGCGAAGTACACGGCCGCCATGTCGGCGCCGGCGGCATTGCGCCCGAATGCGATCAGCCCGCGCCGCATCTCGTCGAAGCCTGCATTGGTGATCAGCGTCACCGCGAAGCCGAGACGCTTCAATGCCGTGGCGATATCGCCGGCGTCATTCGGTGGGTTGGAGAGCGCCGGCACGCTTCGGTAGGCGCCGTTGCCGATCACCAGCGCCACCCGCTTGCCGTCGGCCGCCGCCGGCGCGGCGAAGCCCACCAGCGCCGCGGCAACGGCCAGTCCCGAAACAAACGCGCGGCGATTCATGCTGGCCCCGATCGGAGGTGACGGGTGCATGGTAGCGTAGCGGGCGCGACGCGGCCACGGAAATGGAGCGCGATCAGGCCGCCTGCTTCGGCGTCCAGACGCCGGCCGGCACCGGCTCGGCCGGCAACATACTGGCGCCGGCGGCGCCCGCGATCGACATCGTGATCTCGTGGATGTCCTGCACCGACCGCTGCATCGAGAAGCGCGGATAAAGCTCGCGCAAGGTGGTCGCGGCCGCCGCCTGCGCCGCTGACGGATCGGCCAGCACGGCCTCGACGGCGGCGGCGATGCTGGTCGTGTCCTGGCCGAAGCTAAAGCGGGCGAGATGCGGCATCTCCGCGGCCGAGAAGCGGTTGGCGTCGAACACCGGCACGGTGCCGGCGCCGAGCGCGAAGAACACCCGGTCATGCACCGACAAGTCGATATTGGGATTGAGCGAGACCGCGGCAAGGTAGCTGCCGAGGCCTTCGCGCACCGCATCGAAGGTCATCGCGCCCAGCACGCGGGCCGGACGCCCGCTGACGTCGAGATCGCTCCAGCCGCCGCCGACGAAGTCGACCGGATAGTCGGCGAGCACCGCGCCCACCTCGCGGGTGCGCATGCCCCTCGTGTAGTTGTCGAGCCGGGTCAGGATCACGTTGAACAGGTCGCCGCCGGGCTTCAGATAGACCAGATGCTGCTCGGCGACGTCGACGATGATCTTCGGAAATGCGCCGCAGGTCTTGCCGCGCGCCTCGGCGATCGCATCGAACAGCAGCGCGAACAGTTTTGGCGGCATCGTCTTGCGCCAGCCGCGCTCGAGCGCCAGCGGATTCCAGCCGGACTTGGCGAAGACCAGCCGGCCGTTGCGCTTCTCCGGCGGCAGGCCGCCGAAGAAGCCGGGATTGGGGATACCCATATGGGTCGCGAACACGGCGCCGTTGGCTCCCAGATGATCGCGGTTGAATGCGGCATGGTCCGGAAACACGTAACCATGCGCGGTGTAGCGGCTCTCGAGCCCGTGACGCCTGGCGAAATAGCAGGGGTGATCGCAGAACCAGGTGAAGACGGGAATCTGGGCGACGTCCCAGAACAATCTGCCGTCCTTGGTGTGGATATCGAGTCCGATGCCGGAGAAGCCGAGCGCCATGGTCTCGGCGCGCCGCGGCAGCAGGGCGTTGAGCCGGGCCGAGAAATCCGGCGCCAGCAGATCGAGCATCTTGACCTCGTGCCCGAGCCGGTCGAGCTCCGCCGCCGCCATCGCCAGGATGCCGCGCAGCGAGTCATAGGTGGTGTTGCTGGAATACAGGACGCAGATCACGGACATGGGACCTCCGCGCTCGATGGTGTGGCTGCTCGCGCGGGCATTTCCGTCGCCTTGCATGCTGTCAGTTGAACGGCCGAGCCGGCCGTTCCGGGCTCGGAATAATCCTGACGGGCGGATTTATTTCGCCGGAAACGGCCGTGTCGTCACGTTGAAGCTCCGTCGGGCGCCGTCGCGACCCGACATGAGGGGCGAGAGCGCATGCAGCTTGATGGCTTCGACGTCGTTGTGGTGGGCGCCGGCTTCTTCGGCGCTGTGATCGCCGAGCAGGTGGCGAGCAGGCTCGGCCGCTCCGTCTGCGTGCTCGACCGCCGTCCGCATATCGGCGGCAACGCCTATTCGGAGCTCGATCCCGACAGCGGCGTCGAGGTGCATCGCTACGGCACGCATATCTTCCATACCAATTCCGAGACCGTCTGGCGCTATCTGCACCGCTTCACCGAGTTCACCGGCTACCGCCATCGCGTCTTCACGGTGGCGAACGGCCGCGTCTATTCGATGCCGATCAACCTTGCGACCGTGTGCGCTGCGTTCGGGCGCGTCATGTCGCCGGACGAGGCCCGCGCCGTGATCGCGGCGGAGGCGGCCGCGCACGGCGCCGCAGGGATCGGCAATCTTGAGGACAAGGCAATCGCCTCGGTCGGCCGCACGCTCTACGATCTCTTGATCCGCGGCTATACGCAGAAGCAATGGCAGACCGATCCGCGTGAGCTTTCGGCCGACATCATCGGCCGCCTGCCGGTCCGCTTCACCTTCGACGATCGCTACTTCGCCGATCGCTATGAGGGCATGCCGCTCGACGGCTACACCGCGATCTTCCGCGGAATGCTCGGTCATCCCAGGATCGCGGTCCACCTCGGTGTCGACTATTTCGACGTCGCCGACCGCATCAATCCGCGGCAGCTCGTGGTCTATACCGGTCCGATCGACCGCTTCTTCGGCTATGCCTGCGGCCATCTCGGCTGGCGTACCGTCGACTTCGCGCGCGAGGTCCACGATGTCGCCGACTACCAGGGCGCCGCGGTCATCAACTATGCCGACGCCGAGGTGCCGTTCACCCGCGTCCACGAGTTCAGGCATTTGCATCCGGAGCGCGCGCATGCGCAAGGCCGGACGACGATCTACCGCGAATATTCCCGCTTCGCGGGCCGCAGCGACGAGCCGTATTATCCGATCAACACCGCCGCCGACCGCGCCATGCTCGGCTCCTACCGTGCCATGACGGCGTCGCGGCCGAATGTCATTTTCGGCGGCCGGCTCGGCTCCTACAAATATCTCGACATGCACCAGGCGATCGGCGCCGCGCTGAAGACGTTCGAGCACGAGGTCGAGCCGTTCCTCGCCCGGCAAGGCATGCCCTGCGTGACGCGGCCGCGCGCCGCGAAGTCTTGTCGCCCTTGCCGGCGTGATCTAATCCTGCGAGCTGCGGGCAACGAACGCCATAACAAATCGCCCGCGGTCCCCGGTGAGGAAACAATGAGAAAAATCGTCATTGCCGCGGCTGCCGCCGCCACTAGCTTTGCTTTCAGCATCGCCCGCGCCGCGCCGCTCCCGGAAACGTCGGCGCACCAGGTCGGTTTCTCGGAGCGGGGGCTGGCGCGCCTCGATAGCTTCTTCGCGCGCGAGATCGCGGCCAAGCGCGTACCCGGCGCAGTGGTCGCCATTGCGCGCGACGGCAAGCTCGTCCACTACAAGGCCTATGGCATGCTCGATCCCGCCAAGAGCACGCCGATGCCGATCGATGCGATCTTTGCGCTGGCCTCGATGACCAAGCCGATGGCCGCTGTCGCCGGCCTGACCCTGATGGAGCAGGGACGGCTGCCGCTCCAGGCCAAGCTGTCCGACTACTACCCGGGCTTCGCCGACATGAAGGTCGGCGTTCAGCAAGCGGACGGCTCGCTGAAGATGGAGCCGCAGGCGCAGCCGATCTTCATCCACGATCTCTATCGCCACACCTCCGGCCTGATGTATGGCGGCCGGCCCGACAGATCGAGCCCGGTGGCGCGGCAATATCCCGACGGCGTCGCGCCGGCGATCGAAGGCGACACCCAGGCCTTCATCGACCGCCTCACCAAGCTGCCGCTGGCGCATCAGCCCTCGACCGAGTTCGAATATGGTTTCTCGATCGACGTGCTCGGCGCGGTCGTCGAGAAGGTGAGCGAGCAGAAGCTCGGCGACTATCTCGCCGCCAACGTCTGGCAGCCGCTCGGCATGAAGGATGCGACCTTCCACCCGACCGACGCGCAGCGCCCTCGCCTTGCCCGCCCGTTCACGAACGATCCGCTGACCGGCAAGCCGCAGGCCATCAAGCTCCTGGACACCCCGACCAAGTTCGATTGTGGCGGCGCCTGCTCGTTCGCCACCGTCGGCGACTATCTGCGCTTCGGACAGATGCTGCTCAACGGCGGCGAGCTGGACGGCCAGCGCATCCTCGGTCCGAAGACCGTGCATCACATGACGTCCAATCACCTCGGCCCCGGGATCAAGAACAAGGTGGCCAATGTCGAGCCGCATCGCGGCGGCTTCGGCTTCGGCCTTTCGGTCGCAGTGCGAACCGGCGAGGGGCTGGCGTCGGTCCCCGGCAATCCCGGCGAGTTCACCTGGAATGGTGCCTACGGAACGCAGTTCTTCTGCGATCCCAAGGAGCGTCTCGTCGTGGTGGTGGGAACGGCCGCGCCTGGCGAGCTCAGGAAATATTACCGCGAGCAGGTTCAGGACATCGTCTATGGCGCGATGGTGAAGTAACGCCTCAGCGGAAAAGTCGAACCTCACGTACTCACGTTTTGCACAAGTGAGCGTGGAACAGCAAAAAAGCCCGTCGCTCAAGCGAGCGACGGGCCTCAATTTCGCGGGCCTACCAGCGCCTGTACACGCCGGTCAGCGTACCGTTGTTGTTCCCTTCAGGACCTACGTCGCCCTGGGTCGAGCTCGGCGTCGGGTGGTTGGTGCCGTTGAATGAACCGTACCAGCCTGGCTCCGCCGGAGAGTACATCACGTCAGGCTGCACGGCCTGATAGCGGGGGCCGCCATAGTATCTCGGTCCAGGGTTCCCGTAAGGATAATAGCCTTGTGCGAACGCGCCTGCCGTTGTTGCGATCAGGGACGCCGCGGCGAGGGACAATATCTTGGTCTTTCGTTGCATTCACACTCTCCTTGCTGGTGTCCCGACCAACGACCGCCATGGAGCGGCGTTCCTGATCTGCCATGCATCTCGCAAAGGCAAATCTGCGCGAGCGTGGGATCAGGTTCTTGTGAAGGGGCTTGTGCTCCGGGAGGGCACTGCCGGGCAGGATGCATCCGTCGCCGGCCCGTTATGCTTATATGGCTATAACGGCGAATGCGCGAGCGGCGCCTCGAAAACCCGGGGCGATTCGTAAAAGGAAGCCCGCCACTGCGGCGGGCAAGGTCTCAGGGAGGAAAGCGCCCTGACAAGGGAGCGTGCGGCCAGTCTCCCCAATTCGTGCGCGGCTGCGAAGATCGTATAACTACTGTCATCAGGGCCGGCATTATGCGAATGCTGCAGGGGGCGCGGCCGGCCGGCAAGGCGCGCTAACACGGCGCAAATACAGGGGAAGTTCATGAGCACGTCTGGAGTTTTTGCCCGCGTCGTCGCGGCGATCGGGGCCGGCGCCTTGGCGTGGCGGCGGATGCAGGGCGCGCAGCCCGCGCCGGCCTGGGGTAGCGCGCCAGAAATCCCGGAGGCCAAACCGCAGGGCGCGATCCCGACGCTCAAGATGCCAACGGCGCGGGGCTGGGACAGGGACCAGAAGCCGGTCGTCGCGCCCGGGCTCAAGGTCAATGCGTTCGCGACCGGCCTCGACCATCCGCGCTGGATCGAGGTGCTGCCCAATGGCGACGTGCTGATCGCGGAAGCAACGCAGATCGCCGGTCCCCCGCGCTCCGTGTTCCACTATGCCATGCAGGCGACGATGCGGCGTGCCGCGGCGCTCGGCGTTTCCGCCAACCGCATCACGCTTTTGCGCGACAAGGACGGCGACGGCGTCGCCGAATATCGCGGCGCCTTCATGGAGAATCTCAGCCAGCCCTTCGGCATGGCGCTGGTCGGCGACACCTTCTATGTCGGCAACACCGACGGCGTGATGGCCTTTCCCTACGCCGCGAACGCCGACCACATCACCGCCCCGGGACGCAAGCTCGTCAGCTTCAAGCCGGGCGGACACTGGACGCGCAGTCTTCTGGCAAGCCCCGACGGCAAGAAGCTCTATGCCGGCGTCGGCTCGCTCAGCAACATCGCCGAGATGGGCATGGAGGTCGAGCAAGGCCGCGCCGCGGTCTACGAACTCGACCTCGCAGGTGGCACCAGCCGCATCTTCGCCGGCGGCCTGCGCAATCCAGTGGGCATCGCGTGGGAGCCGACCACCAATGTGCTCTGGACCGTCGTCAACGAGCGCGACGGCCTCGGCGACGAGACCCCGCCCGATTATCTCACCTCGGTGCGCGACGGCGGCTTCTACGGCTGGCCCTATTGCTATTGGGGCAGGACGGTGGACGACCGCGTGCCGCAGGATCCGGCGATGGTCGCCAAGGCGCTTCAACCGGACTATGCGCTCGGCGGCCACACCGCCTCGCTCGGCCTGTGCTGGATGCCCGCGGGCACGCTGCCGGGCTTCGGAGACGGCATGGTGATCGGCCAGCACGGCTCGTGGAATCGCAGCAAATTGTCTGGCTACAAGGTCGTGTTCATCCCGTTCGAGAACGGCCGCCCGTCCGGTCCCGCGCGCGACATCCTGTCGGGCTTCCTCGCGCCGGACGAGAAGGAGTCCTATGGCCGCCCGGTCGGCGTCGCGATCGGCCCGGACAAATCGCTGCTGATGGCCGACGACGTCGGCAACGTGATCTGGCGCGTGACGGGCGCTTAAGCGCCTGCACTTGCGGCAAGACGACTTGAACGGCGCGGCTTCGATCGAAGCCGCGCCGTTTCATTTGGAACCGAGCGTTAGCCTTGACTTACCGTAAGTATGTACCCGCGCAGGGGGCCGAAGTGATCACGGGCGCATCGACACCAGCTCGGGCGACACCGTCCTGATCTCGCCGCCATCCATGCGCAGCACGGTGCCGGTCATCCAGCGCGCCGGCGGCGACACGGCGTAGGCGACGAGGTCGGCGATCTCCTCCGGCGCGCCGAACCGCCTGATGCCGGCCTGCCTGAGGAAGCCGGCCTTGGCGGTGTCGATATCGACCTGCCTGGCCGCCGCGGCCTTCTCCAGCATCGCAAGGCGGCGTCCGGTCATCACGGCGCCCGGCGACACGCAGTTCACCTGCACGCCGTCGTCGATGCCGCGTTCGGCGAAGGCTTTTGCAAGTGCCTCGATCGCAGCGTTGATCGTGCCTACTGCGGCGGCGCCGGTGCGGGGCAGCATGGCGGCATTGCCTGACGTGAAGATGACGGCGCCTCGCGACGCTTTCAGCGCGTTCCAGGCGCGGATCGTCAGCCGCCTGGCGCCGTGAAACTTGAGCGCGAGGCCGGCGTCCCATTGCGCATCGGTCAGCTCGAACAAATCGAGCCCCGCCACTGCGCCGGCGACATTGACCAGCGTGTCGATGCGGCCGAAGCGATCCAGCGTGGCCTTGACGATTTCGTCAGCGGCATCAGGCGCGGCAAGATCGAGCTCGAGCACCAACGGAGTGCTGCCGCGACTTTCGATCTCCTGAGCTGCCTCGCGCAGCCTCTCGCCGCTGCGCGCGACGAGGACGATGGCGGAAAAATCCCGCGCGAGCCGCAGCGCGGTGGCGTGTCCGATGCCGGAGCTGGCGCCGGTCACGATGGCGACGGATGTGGTCATGTGCATTCCCCGATGGATCGGCGCGCTCGAGTCAGCGGCTCAGGAACTCGCGAATGGCTTGCGCGATCTCGGCGGCATGCGTCTCCAGCGCGAAGTGGCCGGTGTCGAGGAATTTGACGACGGCTTTTGGATTGTCGCGCTTGAACGCCTCGGCGCCCGGCGGCAGGAAGAACGGGTCGTTCTTGCCCCACACCGCGAGGAACGGCGGCTGGTGGGTACGGAAGTAAGTCTGGAAGGCCGGGTAGAGCGCGACGTTGCTCTTGTAGTCGCCGAACAGATCGAGCTGCACGTCGTGCGCGCCGGGCCGCGCCATGTAGTAGTTGTCGAGGTTCTGGCCGTCCGGCGACACCGCCGCCGGATCCGATGTGCCGTGGGTGTACTGCCAGCGCGTGGTGTCCGGCGTCAGGAAGGCGCGCAGCGCGTCGCGGTTCGCCGGCGAGGGGTCCTTCCAATAGGCCTTGATCGGGGTCCAGCCGTCGCTGAGACCTTCCTCATAGGCGTTGCCGTTTTGCGAGATGATCGCCGTGATCCGCGCCGGATGCTTGACCGCCAGGCGGAAGCCGGTCGGCGCGCCATAATCGAACACATAGACCGCGAAGCGATCGAAGCCGATCACCTCGGTAAAGCGATCGATGACGCCGGCGATGCTGTCGAAGGTGTAGTTGAACTTGTCGCGCGGCGGCATGTCCGACTGGCCGAAGCCGGGCAAATCCGGCGCCACGATGTGGAATTTGTCCGCGAGCTGCGGGATCAGATCGCGGAACATGTGGCCGGCGCTCGGGAAGCCGTGCAGCAGCAGCAGCTTTGGCGCGCCGGGCGAACCGGCTTCGCGATAGAAGATGTTAAAGCCGTCGACATCGGCGGTGCGGTATTTGACCTGAGACATCTGTCACTCCTTGTGGTCGTGCGTTGGTGAGTACTGAGACTTAGGATCTGATTTGCTTCGCGAGCCCGCTGATCGCTTCGGGACGCAGATAGAGCAGCAGGGCGCAGCACACGGTGGCAAAGCCCAGCAGCGGCATGAACGGGGCGATGGCGGCGCCGGCCGCGAACACCAGCACGGCGAGCAAGGTGCGGCGCTGCGTCCATGTCCGCACACGCTCGGAGATCAGGCTCTGGTCCGCCTGCGCCAGCACGGCCCGCTCGAAGGCGAGGTAGGCGAGGTCGATCAAGAGGAAGATCACCGCATAGACCACTACCGGCGCGGCGGCCATGTGCGATCGCGCGACCCACGCGGTGGCAAACGGCAGCAGCGAGACCGCGAACAGATGCACGAAGTTCAGCCAGATCAGCCGCGGCGTCGGCTGCCGCACCAGATGCAGCAGATGGTGATGATTGACCCAGATCACCGCGATGAACAGATAGCTTGCGGCGTAGCTGATTGCGGTCGGCCACAGCGGCAACAGGTCGGCGAATCGCGAGCCCTCCGGCGGCTTCAGCTCCAGCACCATCACCGTAATGATGACGGCGATCACCGCATCGGAAAACGCGCCGAGCCGGTCGGCCGAGAGACGTTTCTCCTGCATGGCAGCTCTCCTGTCCGAAATCGTGGGAAGAGGTCAGTGCTCTGTAACGTTCTCGACCGCTTCCCGGATGATGTCGGTGACGAGCTTCGGCGCGGTGACGATGGGGGCGTGATCGACGGGATGTGAACGCACGGTCGCCTGCATCCGCGCCGCCATGCCGCGCTGAGTCTCGGGTGCGATCATCCGGTCGTCCTCGGCGACCAGAAACCAGCTCGGGACGTCCTTCCACAGCGGGCGACCGACCGGCACGGTGATGCAGGCCGGCGAGATCGGCCGCTGCACCGCGGCGAGCACCGCGAGGTCCTCGGACCGCGCGCCTTGCGCGAACGCCGCTGCGAAAGCGGACTCCGGCAGCCAGATCAGGCCATTGGCGTCGGGCGCGAGCTTCGGCGCGAACGGATGCGGCGGCCGGCGGTAGAATACGTCGGCGACCGTCTCGCCTTCATCCGGCGCCAGCGCCGCGACATAGACCAGCGCCTTGACGCGCGGCGAGCGGGTCTCGGCAATCACGGCGCCGGCATAGGCATGACCAACCAGCACCACCGGGCCCGCGACGCGGTCCAGGGTGCTATTCAGCGCCGCGACGTCGTCGGCGAGCGAGGTGAGGGGCAGCGGCGCCGCCACCGCCATGATGCCCTCTGCATCGAGCGCCGTGATCACCCGCGCCCAGTTCGAGCCATCGGCCCACGCGCCATGCGCAAGCACCACCCTGACATCCTTGTTCGACATTATCCGCTCCCTCGTTTCAGGCCGATTCCGGCTGTAACCGCTAAAATACATTTTGATAGGTTACTACGCTTGTGATCCAATGTGCGTAACTTGTCAAATGGATTTTATAAGGTTACTACTGGCGCGACTGAGGAAGCCGCCAGGAGGGCGTCACCGTGCAATCCCATCCGCCCGCGATGTTCATCGCAGACAGCCTGGGCCTCGATTTCATCAATTCGATCGCGACCCCGGTCGATACGCCGGTCGACTGGATCGGCGACGGCGACGGCCTGTTGCGCTGGCTCGCGCAGGCGCAGCTGGTGCCGCCCGATGTGCTCGACGAGATCAAGGCGCACGCGACGCCTGGCGAGCTCGACGATGTCGCCGGTCAGGCCCGCGATCTGCGCGAATGGTTCCGCGGCTTCGTGCGCGAGCATATGGGCCGGCCGCTGGCGCCTCGCGCGCTCAAGGAGCTCGAGCCGCTGAACCGGCTGCTGGAAAGCGATCAGGCGTTCAGCAAGATCGTGGCGCATCGCCACAGGGACGGCGATGACGGCCATGACGGTTTCGCGCTGGAGCGGACGCGGCGCTGGCGCTCGGCCGAAACATTGCTGCTGCCGATCGGGGAAACGATGGCCAGGGTCGTCTGCGAGGAAAGCTTTTCCGACATCAAGGCGTGCGAGGGCCCGGCCTGCACGCTGATGTTCGCCGACCACACGCGGGCGCGTGCGCGCCGATGGTGCAGCATGGCGATCTGCGGCAACCGCGCCAAGCAGGCCGCGCACCGCAGCCGGATGAAGGAAAGGGGCTGAGACCAGCAAAAAGACCAACCAACGGAGGCCAACAAAATGGCGGCACTTCCCCTGATCGTGTTTGACGTCAACGAAACCCTGCTCGACCTCGAGACCATGGAGCCGGTGTTCGCGCGCATCTTCAACGACAAGAGCGCGATGCGGCTGTGGTTCGCCAACTTCATCATGTACTCGGCCTCGCTTACCGTCGCGGGGTGCTACGTGCCGTTCACCGATATCGGCGCCGCGGTCATGAAGATGCTGGCCGACACCCGCGGCATCAGGATCGACGATGCCGACAAGCAGGAGCTGACCGAGAAATTCTCCACCATGCCGCCGCACGGCGAAGTGCCCGGCGCGCTGCGCAAGCTGCGCGCCGCGGGTTTCCGTCTGTTCACGCTGACCGACAATCTGCTCGAAGTACAGACCCGGCAGCTGACCCATGGCGGCATCGTCGATCTGTTCGAGCGGCGCTTCTCCGCCGACGGCGTCAAGCACCACAAGCCGTCACGCCAGGCCTATGGCTATGTCGAGAAGGAGCTCGGGGCAAAGCCCTCGGAGTTCTGCCTGATCGCCTGCCACACCTGGGACACGCTGGGCGCGGTCGCGGCCGGCTGGGAGGCCACGCTGATCAGGCGTCCCGGCAACGATGTCCTCGGCGTCGGCCCGCAGCCGCAGGTCGTCGGCAATGATCTCGACGATGTCGCCGATCAGCTGATCCGCCGCTACGGCGCCAAAGGGTAACGGCACCTGACGGATTCCCGTGCGGAGGAGAGGGCAAAACGCCCCTCCAGGTCCGATCGCTCGGAAGCGCATAAAACCGGAATGAAATCCATAGCGGTTTTCAACCATGCCCCTTGAGCTTTCCTCAACTTCCGCGGCCGATGCTGCATCCGCCGCAGGGATCGAAGGAGCTCACAGCATGCCGGCCAAGGGACGAGCGACCGCGACCAACGCCACCGCGCAAGGGCGCGAGGACATCCTCAACGCGCGTGCCATCAGCACGCTGGGCGCCGGCGTCGTCAGCGCGATGAGCGCGGTCGGTGCCGCCGTCATCAAGAAGAACAAGCCGGCACTCGGCAAGAACGCGGACTGGTTCTGGCACATGTTCGCGAAATCCGAAGCCAGGGCCGCGCGCATCGCCGAGCAGGCCGCGCGCGAGCCGGAGGCCTGCGGCGATGCCACCTTCATCGAGGTCTATGCCGCGCAATTGCCGAAGCTGATGACAGCGGCGCTCGAGAGCCACGAGAAGGCACTCAAGGCGAAGTGATGCCGCATCCGGGAGTTCCGCGACGGTGCTTGTCCCGTTCTCGTTCCTCTTAACCTCTCAGATGCGCCAAGGCGGCAAGTAGCGGCGGCTCTCGCCGATCGGACGGTCTTGCGGATCAGGCGAAGCCGTCACCCGCCATCGCGCTGACCGGCCCTACGGCCCCGATCGGGCAGCCCGCCTGATCCGCGCACCAGCTTTTCTGCGATGGGGCATGGCGATTTGGCGCTGCTTGGCGTAAAGCACCCCAAATCGTCATGCGGCTGTGCCGCTTGCCGGGTACGCAGCTCCAGGTCGTCCCGCTCGACGTTCTGCGCCCGGACCAGTCAAGGTTTCCCATCTCGTGCCCTTTCCGACCACAAGTTCGCCGCTCGCCCGCGCCTTGGCTGAGCGCAACTACGATCAACCGACCCCTGTGCAGCTAGCCGTGCTCGCGGCCGACGCCGTCGACCGTGACCTCCTGGTTTCGGCCCAGACCGGCTCTGGCAAGACCGTTGCCTACGGCCTGGCGATGGCAAAGGACCTGCTCGACGGCGCCGAGCAGTTCGGGCCCGCGGCAGCGCCGCTCGCCCTGATCGTGGCGCCGACCCGCGAGCTCGCACTTCAGGTTCAGCGCGAGCTGGCCTGGCTCTACGGGCATGCCGGCGGGCGCGTCGTCTCCTGTGTCGGCGGCATGGATCCGCGGCGCGAGCAGCGCGAACTGGCGGCGGGCGCTCACATCGTCGTCGGCACGCCCGGCCGGCTCTGCGATCATTTGCGCCGTGGCCGTCTCGACATCTCCGAGCTCGCCGCCGTCGTGCTCGACGAGGCCGACGAGATGCTCAATCTCGGCTTTCGCGAGGATATGGAGTTCATTCTCGAGACCACGCCGGAGACGCGCCGCACGCTGCTGTTCTCGGCGACGTTTCCGCGCGGCATCGTCGCGCTGGCGAGGCAATATCAGCGCGACGCCTTCCGGATCGAGGTCGCCGGTGACGAAGGCGGTCACGCCGATATCGAGTATCGCGCGATCCGCATCGCGCCCGCCGACGTCGAGCACGCCGTCGTCAACGTGCTGCGCTTCTACGAGGCGCCGAGCGCGCTGGTGTTCTGCAGCACGCGCGATGCCGTCAGGCATTTGCAGGCGGCGCTGCTGGAGCGCGGCTTTTCGGTCGTCGCTCTCTCCGGCGAATTGACGCAGAACGAGCGCACCCTGGCACTCCAGTCGCTGCGCGACGGGCGCGCCCGCGTTTGCGTCGCGACCGACGTCGCCGCCCGCGGCATCGATCTGCCGAGCCTCGACCTCGTCATTCATGCCGATCTGCCCAACGACGCCGAGGTGATGCAGCATCGCTCCGGCCGCACCGGGCGCGCGGGCCGCAAGGGCACGAGCGTCCTCCTCGTGCCGCCCGCACGTCGGCGGCGCGCGGAGCTGCTGCTCAATGTCTCCGGCATCGATGCGGCCTGGGGCACCGCGCCGCAGGCGGAGGAAATCCGCAAGCTCGATCATGATCGCCTGCTGCAGGATGCAGTGTTCTCCGAAGAGGCGACATCAGACGATCTGGCGCTGGCGCAGGCTTTGCTCGCCGAACGCGCGCCCGATGCGATTGCCGCAGCGCTCGCCCGGCTCTACCGCGCGCGGCTGCCTGCGCCCGAAGACATTCTCGATCCCGGCGAGGGACGCGGTCGGGACCGCGACGATCGCCGCGGTGAGCGCGCCTCGCGCCGCGATGATCGTGCCGCCGGGCCGCGATCGAAGACCGGCAAGTCATCCGCGCGTCATGGCATGGAGGAGGCGACCGTCTGGTTCCGCGCCGCCATCGGACGACGCAAGAATGCGGAGGCGCGCTGGCTGTTGCCGATGATCTGCCGCCGCGGCGGCATCGACAAGCGCGACATCGGCGCCATCAAGATCATGGACACCACCACCGAGTTCGAGATTTCCGAGCGGGCCGCGGAGTCTTTTGCCGCCAAGATCAAGCGTCCGGACAAGGAAGACAGCATCCGCATCGAGCCGATGGCGGGCGCGCCGCAGGGAGAGGTGCGCGAGAAGCCGGCGCGCAAGCCCTGGCGCGACGACGACGGCGTCGGATACAGCGCGCCGCGCGCCGAGGGTGCAGGAAAGCGGCGCGGCACGTCGGACCGCGACGCCAGAGCATTTTCGAGCGAAGGCGCGAGCAGTTCGCGTCAGGAACACGCTTCAAAAAAGGAATCCAGGGACTCGTTCCGATCCGATCGGGACGGAAAAGGCTTCAGGCCGAAATCCGGCGACGAGCCGCGGTTCGGAAAGAAAAAGAAGCATCCAGGCAAGTCCAGCCACGCCGGACACACGCAGTGGCCGGACGTGTCGGCGAAGCCGAAGTTCGGCAAGAAGCCAAAGAAGAAGCGGCGGGGCTGAGGCGGCGTGCGTGTGTATCAGTCTCGCCGCTGCAACAAACTCAGTGTCGTCCCGGGCAAGCGCAGCGCGACCCGGGACCCATAACCACCGATGCTTGCTGCTGCGTAACGCTGGAGCCACAGCTCGTTTCGACAACGAAGCCCTGTGATTATGGGTCCCTGCTTTCGCAGGGACGACGATGTGGAGAGAGCTCCGCGTTCAACTCTATTGCGCGTGAAGCCCGGCATTTTGCAGCCGCTTGGCCCCTCACGCCACCAGCGCGATCTTCGGCACGGTTGCGAGCACCGACTGGTTGCGGCCGTTGGCCTTGGCGGCGTAGAGCGCCTTGTCGGCGGCCTCGATCAGATCGGACCATTGCTGGCCCGCGGTCGGCCGCATGCTGGCGACGCCGATGCTGACTGTTGTGATCAGTTCGCCCGCGCACCATTGCTGGACCTTGTGGCGGATGGTCTCGGCCAGGTTGAAGGCCTCGAGCGCGGTCATGTTCGGCAGCAATACGGCGAATTCCTCGCCGCCATAGCGCGCGGCGCAGTCGCCGGCGCGGCTCACGGAATCCGAAATGCAGATGGCGATGCCGACCAGCACCTGGTCGCCGGCCTGATGGCCGAACGTGTCGTTGTAGGCCTTGAAATGATCGGCATCGATCATCAGGAGCGCGACCGGCTGGCCGTAACGGCCGGCACGGCGCCATTCGCGCTCGATCTCGCCGTCGAACTTGCGCCGGTTCTTCAGGCCGGTGAGGGCGTCGGTGGTCGCCATCTCCTCGAGCTTGTCCTCGGCGTCGGCGCGGCGGACGATCTCGCGGGCGAGCACCAGCGTTGCGCTGAGCACGAACAGGATCAGAAACGCCATGATCGCGCCGATGCGAATGGCCTCGGTGCGCCAGAGGTTGAAAACGGCTTCGAGCGGCTTGCCGACCACCACGTAAAGCGGCCCGGAGCTGCTGCGCCTGACATAGAGCCGCGGTATGTCGTCGACCGGGCCCTTGCCTGAGAAGGCGCGGCCCGCCTTCAGGTTCTCGGCCTTCCAGTCCAGCTGCTCCGCGAGGTTCGTGCCGATGATGTCGAGATCGAACGGTCGCCGCATGATGATGGTGCGGTCGCGCCTGAGCACGGTGATGGTGTCTTCAGGGTTCAGGTTCAGCCGCTCGAACAATTCGTGGAAATAGCTGAAGCGGATCGAGCCGGCGACGACGCCGAGGAAGCCGCCGTCGGTATCGCTGATGCGCCGGCTCAGCACGATGGAATAGGCGCCGCGGAACAGCATCGGGCGGCTGATGAAGAGCCCGGCTCCGGGATTGTCGCGGTGGACCGTGAAATAGTCCTCCTCGCTCCGGTTCTCCGGCCGCGGATCGAGGCTCGCCGCGTCGATGGTCAAATTGCCCTTGGTGTCGAACACCTGGATCGCACCGAAATGTTTTGCGGTCGCGGCGTGATCGAACAGGATCAGCTGGCGCAGTTCCTTGCTGATATTGCGGATCTCCGGCATCTCGAGATTGCTGGCGACCGCGCGCAGCGACAGGTCGTAGAGCTCGATGTTGCGGCTGATATCGGCCTCGATGCCCGACGCCAGATTCTCCAGGGTGCGGCGGGCCAGTTGCTCCTCGCCGCGGCGCATGTCGAACATCACGCCGGCGCAGACCGCGGAAAAGCCGAGGACGGTCGCAACCGACGCCGCGATCAGCAGCTTTGCCGATAGCCGCCAGCGCCGCCTTGCGTCGTTTCCCCGTCGAAATGACATGTCCCGCTCCAATGCGTCGTCATGCAACGGGAAATCTTGTTGTCGCCTTAAATGGCGACAGCGGCCGCCGAATGGGTTAACGGGTGGTTGCCGGACTTTTGTCATCGAGGACGTTGTGAACGACTACGACGCATTGCGGGATTATCTGAAGAAGCAGCATCTGCCTGAATTCGTGCTGACCTTCGAGGAGATCGAGGCGATCATCGATGCGGCACTGCCGCGCGCCGCGCACCGGGCCTCGTGGTGGGAGACGTTGCGCAGCCCGCAGGAGAGGATGCCGCAGCGCGAGGCCTGCCTCGAGGCCGGCTACATCGCCACCCGCCAGGCCGACGGCAAGAGCGTCAAGTTCAAGCGAATGCCCAACCGTCGTCCCGGCGAACGCCGGGACCCATAACCACAGGGCGTTGTCGTTACGAAGGCAACTGGCCCCAGCGCGTCATGGATGGGCCTCGGCGAATGGGTCCCTGTGTCTTGGAAGTCTGTCATGATGGGTTGGGCGGGAAGCCGTTGGGTCCTTGGCGCTTGACGCCGTGAGCCGGCTCGGCCTCCCGCCCGTTCCATTACCAACCTGAACAGTTGCACGAGGCTGCGCCAACAGACCTCGCATCACAGGGACAGGCACCGTGATCATACCCCCTCGTTATGTCGGAATCGACGTCTCCAAGAAGCATCTCGATATCTTTGATGAAGCTGACGGCGTGTCCAGGCGCATCGCCAACGCGGCACAGGCCATCACACAGCAGGTGGCGCGTTGGCGATGCGATGCGCTGGTCGTCTTCGAGGCCACGGGCGCCTATGACCTCGCGCTTCGCGAGGCCCTAAGCCAGGCCGGTGTCCGCTTCGCTCGGATCAATCCGGCTCGAGCTCGCGATTTTGCGCGGGCCAGCGGCCAACTTGCCAAAACCGATCCGATCGATGCACGGATGCTGGCGGCCTTTGGCCGGGTCATGCAGCCGGCAACCGAGCGGGCCGCCAATCCCGCCCGCAACGCTTTGGCAGGGCTTGCAAAACGGCGGGACCAACTGGTTCTCATGCGCGCGCAGGAGAAGAACCGGCGCAGCGAGGCCGACGACCGCGCCATGGCCGAACGGATCAGTCGGCTCATTGAGGTTCTCGACGGCGAGATCGCCGAGATCGAGGCCGATATCAACGCATTGACCAAGGCCGAGCCGGAGATCGCGGACGATGCGCGGTTGATGCGCTCACTGCCGGGCGTGGGTCCCGTGGCTTGCATGCAGCTGATCGCGAAGATGCCGGAACTTGGACATGTTGGAGCGAAGCAGATCGCCGCGCTCGCGGGCCTTGCCCCCTTCAACGTCGACAGCGGCGCCTTCCGTGGAAAACGCAAGATCGCCGGCGGCCGAAAGCGCGTTCGTGACGCCCTCTATATGGCGGCTCTGAACGCGGTTCGTCGGGCCGATCCATTCAAGGCCTTCTACGCGCGGCTGCGACAGGTCGGCAAACCAGCCAAGCTCGCTCTCATTGCCGTTGCCAGGAAGCTCCTAACGGTCCTCAACGCCATGATGCGCGACAGAAAGCCCTACCTGCAGACCAAGCCGACATAACAGTTGCCGGCTCAAGGCCGGGACGACAAGAGCTAGCTCGCGGCTTCCAGCCGTTCCTCGGTGAGGAGCCGGGTCGCCGCATCGGCGTCCATCGGCTCGCCGAAGGCAAAACCTTGCGCGTATTCGCAGCCCATCTGGTAGAGCTCGACCGCATCGGAATCGGTCTCGGCGCCCTCCGCCACCACGTCCATGCCGAGATCATGCGCGAGTGCGATGATCGACTTCAGGATCACCGGGCGGGTGCCGCGGCTGGTGGTGCGAACGAAGGACTGGTCGATCTTGATGGTGTCGAACGGGAAACGCTGGAGATAGGCCAGCGAAGAATGGCCGGTGCCGAAATCGTCGAGCGACAGCCCGGTGCCGAGCTCGCGGATCCGCGTCAGCATCTGCGCCGCGTGCTCCGGATTCTCCATCACCAGCGATTCCGTCAGTTCGAGCTTGAGCGTGCCGCGCGCCACCGAGGAGCGCGACAGCACGGTGCGGATGTCGTGGATCAGATCGTGGCGCAGCAATTGCCGCGAGGAGACGTTGACGGAGGCGAAGATCGGGTCGCGCGAGCGCATCGCGCGCTGCCACACCGAGAGCTGCTTTGCGGTCTGGTCGAGCACGAACATGCCGAGGTCGACGATCAGCCCGGTCTCTTCGGCGATGGTGATGAATTCCGACGGCGCCATGCGGCCGAGCTTCGGGTGATCCCAGCGCGCCAGGGCCTCGAAGCCGGCGATCGAACGATCCTCCAGCCGCACGATCGGCTGGTACAGGATGGTGATCTCCTGCCGCTCGATGGCGCGGCGCAATTCGCTCTCCAGCGTCAGCCGGTCGGTCTTTCGCGCACGCATGGCGGGCTTGTAGACGTCGATGCGGTCGCCGCCGATGCGCTTGGAGTGGTACATCGCCAGCTCGGCGTCCTTGATGATCTCGTCCGTGAGCTGCGTCTGCGGATCGGACAAGGCGAGGCCGATCGAGGCCGTGAGGAAGATCTCGCGGTCGTTGAAGGCGATCGGCGCGCGGATGGTCTTGCGGATGGTCTCGGCGAAGGCGGTGATGCGGGCCGGGTCCTGTTCCGAGAGCAGGATCAGGCCGAACTGGTCGCCGGCCAGTCGCGCCAGCGTGTCCTGCGGCTTCAGGATGCGGGTGAGGCGGCGGGCGAGGGTGAGCAGGATGGAATCGCCGACCGCGATGCCGACGGAATCGTTGACCTGCTTGAAGCGGTCGAGATCGATCACCATCAGCGTCGGCCGCAGCGTCGGCATGGTCTTGGCGAAGTTGGCGACAGCACCCAGCCGGTCCATGAACAGCTTGCGGTTGGGCAGGCCGGTGAGGTTGTCGTGCACGGAGTCATGAAGCATCCGCTCTTCGGAGTTCTTGAACTCGGTGACGTCGGTGAGCGTGCCGACGACGCGCGAGACCTCGCCGTCGGAGCCGACCACCGGACGGGCCTTCAGCGCGAACCACATGAAATGACCGTCCGGCGTGCGCAGGCGGAAATCCTGCACCAGCCGGCCGCGGCGCTGGTCGAGCACGCTGTCGAGCGCGGCGCGGAACCGGTCCTGGTCGAGCGGATGCAGCACTTCGAGCCAGGACGCCGCGGGCCCTTCCAGCGTGCCGCGCTTGAGCCCGAGCAGGGCCTCGGTCTCGGGGCTGGTGAACACCTTGTCGGCGGACACGTCCCAGTCCCAGATCAGATCGCCGGAGCCGGCGAGCGCCAGCGCCCGCCGCTCGATGTCGGAGACGATGCCGGTGGTGGCGCCGCCGCCGGCGAAGGCGTGCTGCATCACCGTGAATCCGATCAGCATCACGATCAGCACGAGGCCGCCGAGCAGGGCTGGGCCGACGATGTCGTTGGTGACGGAGCCCGCGACGGTCATGCCGGCCGCGACCACCCAGACCACCAGCAGGAACCAGGTCGGGATCAACAGCACCGCGCGGTCGAAGCCGTGGGTGGAGAGATAGACGATCAGCGCAAAGCCGGCGAAGGCGATCAGCACCAGCGAGATGCGCGCGATGCCGGAGGCCACCGCCGGATCGAACAGCGCCAGCGCCACCAGAGAGCCGAGGAAGGCGAGCCAGCCGATCGTGATGTGGGAATAGCGCACGTGCCAGCGGCTGAGATTGAGGTACGCGAACAGGAACACCAGCAGCGTTGCCGCGAGGATGGCCTCGCCCGCCGCGCGCCAGATGCGCTCGGCGTTGTTCGACATGTCGAGCACCTTGCCCCAGAAGCCGAAATCGACGCCGATATAGACCAGCACCGCCCAGGCCAGCGCCGCGGCCGCCGGGAACATGATGCTGCCCTTGACGACGAACAGGATGGTCAGCACCAGCGCAAGCAGGCCGGAAATGCCGATCACGATGCCCTGGTAGAGCGTGAAGGAATTGACCTTGTCCTTGTAGGATTCCGGCTCCCACAGATAGAGCTGCGGCAGCTTGTCGGTGCGCAGCTCCGCGACGAAGGTGACGACGGCGCCGGGGTCGAGCGTGATGCGGAACACGTCGGCGGTGGCGCTTTCCTGACGTTCCGGGCGGTCGCCGATCGAGGGCGTGATGGTCGCGATGCGTGACAGGCCGAGGTCGGGCCACAGCAGCCCCGAGGAGACGATGCGATAATGCGGGGCGACGATCAGGCGGTCGAGCTGGTCGTCGGTGTTGTTGGCGAGCGCGAACACCACCCAGTTCTGCCCGCCTTCGCGGGCGCGCACCTCGATGCGGCGGACGATGCCGTCGGTGCCGGGCGCGGTGGAGACCTGGATGCGATCGGCATCGCTGCGCTGATGCTCGAGAACCGCCGTCAAATCGATCGCCGGCGCATCGCTGCGCACGCTGACCGCGTCGATCGCATACGCGGCAGGCGCGGCGGCAAACATCATGAGGCCCAGCGCGAGCAGCGCAAGGCACCTGATCAGACGCAATGTCAGTACTCCGCGATCGACAAACTGACCGGGCCCGGCGACCGGCCCGGCGGTGGCGCGATAAATGACACGAAAGCGAAGGGAATCAAAGGGTTTCCGCCCCTGCTTCCGGCGCGAGGGTTAAACCGCCAACACAATTTTGCCAATATGTGCGCTGGTTTCCATGCGCCGGTGGGCATCCGCCGCCTTTTCCAGCGGGAAAGCGCTGTCCATGACCGGCTTGATGCGGCCTTCGCGCAAAAGCGGCATCACTTTCGCCTCGATCGCGGCCACCATCGCCGCCTTGTCCGCATTAGTACGGGGACGCAGCGTCGAGCCGGTATGGGTCAGGCGCTTGACCATCACCTTGGCAAAATTGGCCGTGGCCTTCGGTGCTCCCGACAGGAACGCGATCTGGACGATGCGGCCATCGACCGCCGCGGCATCATAGTTGCGATCGACATAGTCGCCGGCGACCATGTCGAGGATGACATCGGCGCCGTTGCCGCCGGTGGCCTTCTTCACCGCCTCGACGAAATCCTCGGTCTTGTAATTCACCGCGTGATCGGCGCCGAGCTTGAGGCAGGCATCGGCCTTGTCCTGCGAGCCGACGGTGACGATCACCTTGGCGCCGAACGCCTTGGCGAGCTGGATCGCCATCGTGCCGATGCCGGACGAGCCGCCGTGGATCAGCAGCGTCTCCCCGGCCTGGAGCGCGCCGCGCTCGAACACGTTGTGCCAGACCGTCATCAGGGTTTCCGGCAGCGCGCCGGCTTCCTTGATCGACAAGGCCGGCGGCACGCTCATCGCCTGGGCATCCTGGGCGATGCAGTACTGCGCATAGCCGCCGCCGGCGACCAGCGACATCACCTTGTCGCCGACCTTGTGCCGCCTTCGCCGACCGCCACCACTTCGCCCGCAATCTCGAGGCCCGGCAGGTCGCTGGCGCCGGGCGGCGGCGGATACGCGCCGGAGCGCTGCGCGACGTCAGGCCGGTTCACGCCCGCGGCCTCGACCTTGACCAGAATCTCGCCGGCCTTCGGCACCGGCACCGCGCGGGTCTCCGGCACCAGCACCTCAGGGCCACCCGGCTTGCTGATGGCAACGACGGTCATTTGCGCGGGCAGATTTGGCATGGCTGGTCCCTGGTCAATGGAGAGGATTGGCGGATGGCATACCGCCTTTTCCACCGAAGCGAAACGCCATTAAGCCCCGAACCGCGCCGCGAGCTGACCGGCTCTCTCAGGCGTGATCTTCTCGACCAGCGGCCCGAGCCTTGCGACCGGCGTGCCCGCGCCACGATCGAGCAGCGGAAGGAGTGGGCCAGTGGGCCAGTGCGGTACGGCATCGCTCTGACCGAGCGCGCCGAGCACGCGCGCCGCGAGGTGAGGCACGATGCTCCACGCCAGCGTGGCGCTGAGCGCGACGAGTCTGAGTCCGACGCGGGTGATGACCGCCGCGCGGACCGGATCGGACTTGATGGCGGTCCAGGGTGCCGTGTGTTGCAGATAAGCGTTCGCGGTGTCCCAGATCGCGCGGGTCGCGGCCGCAGCGGCGCGAAACTCCAGCGCCGTGTGATGGCGGTGCAGCGCTGCGATGCGCAGCTCCAGTTCAAGCGCGAGTTGTCGCTCGGCATCGCCGGGAGCGCCACCATCCGGGATGCGGCCGTCGAAGGCGCGATGCGCGAAGCTGATGATGCGGTTGGCGAGATTGCCGAAGATGTCGGCGAGATCCTTGTTCACATCGGCAACGAACCGGGTGACGCTGAAATCTGTGTCGGCGCTCTCCGGCGCGTTGGCGATCAGCCACCAGCGCCAGAGATCGGCCGGCAATTCCTCCAGCGCCGCATCGGTGAAGATGCCGCGCTTCCTGCTGGTCGAGAACTTGCCGCCCTCGTAATTCAGCCAATGGAATCCCTTGATCACATCGGCGGTCTTCCACGGTTCGCCGGAGCCGATCAGCGTCGCCGGAAAGCTCACGGTGTGGAACGGGATGTTGTCCTTGCCGAGAAACTGGATGTAGCTGACGTCATCGGCCTGCCACCACCATTGCCGCCAGTCGCGGCCAGGCGCGGCGTCGGCCCATTCCTGTGTCGCCGCGATGTAGCCGATCGGCGCGTCGAACCAGACATAGAACACCTTGCCGTCGAAGCCGTCGCGCGGCACCGCGATGCCCCAGGCGAGATCGCGGGTGATGCAGCGGTCGCGCAGCTCCGCATTGAGCCAGCCCTTCGCGGTCGACACCACGAAGGGCGGCCACCCGGTGCGGCTGTCGATCCATGCGCCGATGCTGTCGACCAGCTGCGACTGGCGCAGACAAAGATGACGGCTGTCGCGGATCTCGAGCGCGCGGTCGCCTGATAGCGCCGAGCGGGGATCGATGAGGTCCGGCGGGTCGAGCAGCGTGCCGCAATGGTCGCATTGATCGCCGCGCGCGCCGGCGTCGCCGCAATGCGGACAGGTGCCGAGCACGTAGCGGTCGGGCAGGAAGCGCCGGTCGGCGGGCGAGAACACCTGTCGCGAGGTGCGTGCTTCGATCAGCCCGGCGTCATCGAGCCGGCGATAGAAGTGCTGCGTCAGCGCATGGTTGTGCGACGAGCTGGTGCGGCCGAAATGATCGAAGGACAGGCCGAAACGCCGGTAGATGTCGGCCTGGACGGCGTGCTGCGCGGCGCAGAATGCGCGGACATCCTGTCCGGCCTCGATGGCGCCGAGCTCGGCCGGTGTGCCGTGCTCGTCGGTCGCGCAGATGAAGAGCACGTCGCAGCCGGTCTGGCGGCGGAAGCGGGCGTGGACGTCGGCGGGCAGCAGCGAGCCGACGAGGTTGCCGAGATGCTTGACGCCGTTGACGTAGGGCAGCGCGCTGGTGATGAGAATCCTGGTCATGGGTGCAGTCTTTCACGTTCGGTGATGCCGATCCCGGACAATCAAAAATCAAAAAGCCCTCCCGCATGATCGGAAGGGCTTGGGGTCGGCTCATGCCTCGCGCGCAGGCGCGCAACTATCCCGTCCGGTCAGACTCCTTGCGGTCGGGCCGGGGCATTCGCGTCAGATGTTGCGCGCACACGAAAGTCACTGCAAAATTCTCCTCTGGACGGATATCTATCATCGCTGGGCGCAGGGCGCCAGATCAGCATCGCGGGGAAGACACATGCCGATTGAGGATGAGGACCGGCCGCGGAAGAAAATCAGCCACGAGATCGGACAGGATCTCTCGCTGCTGTCGGTCGAGGAATTGACCGAGCGCATCGCGCTGCTCAACGCCGAAGTCGATCGCCTGAAAGAAGCGATGACGAAGAAGCGCGCGTCGAAGGACGCCGCCAACGCGTTCTTCAAGTCGTAGGTCGCCACATCACTCGGTCCTCGTAGCCCGGATGGAGCGAAGCGCAATCCGGGGCCGCGCTATCCGCGGATGGACCGTTCCCGGATTTCGCTGCGCTCCATCCGGAGCTACGCTGCTCTACCTCCCCTTGAAAAGGGGAGGTCGCTTTGCTCACCAGAGCAAAGCGGGTGGGGATCAGCTCTCTCCAAATACGCCGTCGCTTGCGGTTGACCTCCATCCGACCTTCCCCCTTTTCAGGGGGAAGAAGAGGCCTGTCCCAAACTAGGTCAATGGCCGACATGGCAAACAAAGCGTCAAGAAATCCGTTCATTTACGATCGGTTAAGCTTTCTCGATTATGACTGCACTGTCCTCGTTTGGACACCGAGTGGCTCCTGTCCACTCTGTTTGACGCCTCCCTGTTATCAACTTTCAAAGCCGCCGGAAACGGCGGCTCTTTTTTGTGCGGTCCTATCGGCTGGAAACCATAAATCCGGTTGCGGCTGGACTCTTCGGCGCGCCCGCGCAATGATTTGTTCATCATAAGCCGGCGCGTCAGATGCCAGCGGGCGTTACGGTGGTGTGAGGGCGTTTACCATGGCCGATCGTTCCCAGAGCGAAGCCGGGCTTGTACTGTTCAGTGAACGGCTGACCAATTCTGCGGCGTTCGGCGCTCTGTTCCGTGAAGGCATGGACCTCGTCGAAGAGACCGCCGCCTATCTCGACGGCGCCGGCCGCGTCGAGGCCAAGGCACTCGATCGCGCCGTCAGCCTCACCTATGCGACCGAGAGCATGCGCCTCACCACGCGCCTGATGCAGCTTGCTTCCTGGCTGCTGCTGCATCGCGCAGTGAAGGAGGGCGAGATGACGCTGAGCCAGGCCAACCGCGAGAAGACCAAGGTCAAGCTCACCGCGGCCGATCCCGGCCCGGCCGACATGGTGACCAAGCTGCCCGAGCAATTGCAGCAGCTGATCGCCCGTTCGATGGATCTGCAGGCGCGCGTCCGCCGCCTCGACACCACGATCCATGCGCCGGCGCCGGATCGCTCGACCATCGGCAACCCGCTGGTGCCGCAGCTCAACCGCCTCAAGGCGGCGTTCGAGCAGTAATCCGGACAGCAAATCAGTGTGACGCGTCCGCGCGGCGTGGCTTGGTCCGCCGCGGCGACGTGTGCTGATCCATCACGCGCCGCAGCCTGATCGCGGCTGCCTCCAGCTCCTCCGGTTCGAAGCCGCCGAAGCCGAGCATCAGGCCAGGCTGCGCCGCTGCCTTATACATCGTCGAAATCGGCCTCACGACGATGCCTGCGGAAAGCGCTGCCTTTGCCAGTTGCACATCATCGAAGCGCTCTGGTAGCCACAACAGCAGATGCATGCCCTGGTCGCTCGGCTGCAGCGTGACGTCGTCGGGCATGTGACGCGTCAGCGCCGCGATCAGCGTCGCACGCCGTGCGGCATAGACGCCGCGAATGCGCCTGATATGCGCCTCGAACAGCCCCTCGCGCATATAGGCCGCCAGCACGTGCTGATCGGCGGTCGGCGAATGCCGGTCGAGCAGCCCGCGCGCGCCGGCGAAGGCGTCGATCAGCGGCGCGGGCGCCACGACGTAGCCAAGCCGCAGCGAGGGGAACAGCACCTTGCTCAGCGTGCCGAGATAAATCACCCGCGATGGGGCGAGGCCTTGCATCGACGGGAAGGGATGCCCGGCATAGCGCAGCTCGCTGTCGTAATCGTCCTCGACGATCCAGGCATTGCTTCGTTGCGCCCACGCCACCAGCGCATTGCGGCGGGCCATGCTCATCGGCATGCCCAGCGGATATTGATGCGACGGCGTCACGAAAGCTGCGCGTGCGTGCGGGCACGCGGCGATCGCGGCATCGACGTCGATGCCCTGCGCATCGACCAATACGCGCGTGGTGACGAGATCGAGCTCGTCGAGCACGGCGGTCATGCCGGGATAGGCGGGATCCTCGGCCCAGACGCGATCGCCTGACGACAGCAGCACACGGCCGGCAAGATAGAGGCCTTGCTGCGTGCCGGCCGTGATCACGACCTGCTCGGGCTCGCAATGCACCGCGCGGGATTTGCGCACATAGTCGGCGATCGCCTGCCGCAGCTCCGTCAAGCCGCGCGGATCGCCATAGCTCGCAGGCGCCGCCGCGCGCGATGCGCGCACGCGGTTGCCGAGGCGGCGCCAATGGTCGTCGGGCGCGACCGCGCCGCCGGGGACCGCGATCGCAAACGGGACTTCCGGCATCGGCGTGAAGGCCGCCGCCACTTTGGCAAGCCGCGCCGCGCGCGGCGGCAACCGGATCGGCGCTGATTTGTTCGGCTTGCGATGGACCACGACGGGCCGAGCCTGTTCGGCAAGCGTCGGCGCGACGCGGGTGCCGGCACCGACCTGCGATTCCAGATAGCCCTCGGCCAGCAACTGCTCGAAGGCTTCCGTGACCGTGCCGCGCGCAACGCCGAGCGAGGCCGACAGCGCGCGCGTCGACGGCAGCAATTCCCCGGCCTTCAGTTCGCCGCTCGCAATCGCGGCGCGCAGGGCCTGCGCGATCTGGCGCCCGACCTGTCCGGCGGCGCGGTCGACGGCCCGGAGCGAAGGGATGCTGATGGTGGCGCGCAGGCGGGGCATAGTGGACCAATCAAGATGATCGAAAGTGGCTCTTATCATAGGCCACTTCAGCGCTATGGTGCGAGCAGCAATTGATGAGGTCCACCAGAGGTCTACCATGTACCTGCCGCCGCATTTCAGGATGGATGAGCTCGGTCCGGTCCACGCCGCTATGCGGGCGTCGCGGCTCGCGACGCTGGTCACCGCAACCGCCGACGGCCTGATCGGCACGCCGCTGCCGCTGATCCTCAATGAGAACGAGGGCGACTACGGCACGCTGTACGGTCACGTCGCGCGGCCCAATCCGCAGTGGAAGCTGCCCGCGATCGGCGAGGCGATGGCGATCTTCAGCGGTCCCGACGCCTATGTGACACCGTCCTGGTACGCGACCAAGGCCGAGCACGGCAAGGTGGTGCCGACCTGGAATTACGTCGCTGTCCACGCCTATGGCGCGGCCGAGTTCTTCGAGGATGCCGACCGTCTGCTCGACGTCGTGACCCGGTTGACCGAGCTGCACGAGAATGCGCGTCCGGAAGTCTGGCAGGTCAGCGACGCGCCTGATGATTTCATCAAGGCGCAGCTGCGCGGGATCGTCGGCTTCCGGATGCCGATCACGCGGATCGACGCCAAGAAGAAGATGAGCCAGAACCGCAAGCTCGAGGATCGCGCCAGCGTCATCGCAGGGCTTGAGGCAAGCGACAATCCCCATGACCGCGAGGTCGCCGCGATGATCCCGGCGAGTTGAGACGAAAGCGCCCGATGGAATTGTACCTCGCCTTCGCGATCACGACCGCGACCTTCGCGCTGATCCCGGGTCCCGCCATGCTGTACGCCGCGGCGCGCACGCTGGCGGGCGGCCGGCGCGCGGGGCTGATGGCCTCGCTCGGGCTGCATCTCGGCGGCTATGTCCATGTCGTCGCCGCGGCGGCCGGCCTCGCTCTGCTGTTTCATGCGGTGCCGCCGTTGTTTATGGCAATGAAGCTTGCCGGTGCGGCCTACCTGGTCTGGCTCGGGCTGTCGCTGTTCCGCGACCGCGACACTGCAAAGCGCCCCACACTTGCCCCGCTCTCCGCGGAGCGCGCCTTCGCGCAAAGCATCGTCGTCGAGGTGCTCAATCCGAAGACGGCGATCTTCTTCCTCGCGTTCCTGCCGCAATTCGTCGATGCGTCGGCCAGCCTGCCGGTCTGGGCCCAGCTGTTTCTGCTCGGCACAACAGTCAACTTGACCTTCTCCGCGGTCGACATCGTCTGCGTGTTCTTCGCCAGCGCCGTGATGTCGAGGCTGCAGCGCTCGAAGACGTCGCAGCGCATCATGCAGCGGATCGGCGGCAGCATCATGGTCGCGCTCGGTGCGCGGCTAGCCTTCCAGGATCGCTAGAAGCAGTCATGTCCACCAGCAGTGATGGTGCGGATCAACGCTTCGTCAAGCTGCGCGACGAGCTGCTTCTGCAATGGTGCGACCGGTCAATTTCTGCGCGAGGCTTCAGTCGTGTCTGACGTCATGGACGTGCCGGATGATCGCGGTGGTCGTGGCGGCGCAAGATCGTGGATAAAATCTCTCAGTGCGTCGGTGTCGAACGGCTTGCGGAGGATCCTTAGACTTGGCGGAGCCGCTTTTGCGGCATCGCTGTAACCGGTTGTAAGGGCGATGCGCAAACCGGGGTATCGCGACCTGACTTCTCTCGCGAGCCCGACGCCATCGATGGTCCCAGGCATGACGATATCGCTGAAGACGAGATCGATCTTTGTACCGGCTTCGAGCAATTTCAGCGCCGCTTCGGCCGAATCTCGATAGATCGTGTCATAGCCCAGATGCTCGAACAGCGAAGATGTCACATCCGCCACCTCGGGGCTGTCGTCGACAACGAGAACCGTCTGCCGCTGCGGCTGCCTTGCTCTTGTTCTGGCGGCGGCCAGCTCTTTGCTGGTGATTTGCTCGTCTGCGCAGGACGGCAAGTAGATTGTAATCGTTGTTCCCTGTCCAACCTTGCTGTCCGCCGTCACCGTGCCGCCGGCCTGGTGCGCGAAACCATAGACTTGGGACAAGCCGAGCCCGGTACCCTTGCCGACCTCTTTGGTCGTGAAAAACGGATCGAACATCTTGGACAGCAGGTTTGGCGGAATACCGGTGCCGGTATCGCCAAGCGCTATCGCAAAGAAAGCCTTTGCGCGGCGATCGCCGCCGGTTTCCTGGTTCGCGGTCACCGCATGGACGGATAAGGTGAACGTGCCGCCGCTTGGCATTGCATCGCGCGCATTAACGGCGATGTTGACGATCGCAAGTTCCAGCTCGGCGAGGTCCACCTTGACCGACGCGACACCCTCGCCGACGTTCTCATTGTACACGATGTTCCCGCGCAGCGAGCTCTCGATCATGGTCCGCATGTTCTTGATGGACGCATTCAGATCGACGACCGTCGGGCTGAGATGCTGATGGCGAGAGAATGTCAACAATTGGCGTGTGAGGCTTTCGCCTCGTTTGGCCGCGGTCTGTATGGCTTCAATTGCCTTGGGCAGTTTTGGATCAAGCAGGCGAGTGAAAATCTGGGCACTGCCTCCGATGATCATCAATAGATTGTTGAAGTCGTGTGCAATTCCGCCGGTCAGCTTGCCGATTGCCTCCATCTTCTGCGACATCGCGAGCTGTTCGCGCGCCTGAACCAGCTTCTCCTCTGCGTCGCGTCGCTCGGTTGCGTCCCGCAGAATGCTGATGAAGCCGATCAGATTTCCTGAGTCATCATGGCTCGACGAGACCGAGCCCGTGATGAAGAACGGCGTACCATTCTTTCTGATGCGCCAACCCTCGACGTCGTACTTGCCTCTTTCGATTGCCGTCTCCAGCGCGTGTGTTGGCGAACCCGCGCGGCGTTCATCCGGCCGATAAAATATTCCAAAATGCTTGCCGATGATTTCTTCCGAGGTGTAGCCGATGATTTTTTGAGCGGTGCTATTCCAACTCGTAACGTGTCCTTCTCTATCAAGCGCAAAAATCGCATAGTCGACGACGCCTTCGATAAGGGTTTGGAAGTGCCGTCTGATGCTGTCGAGCGCCAAGGCGTTCCGTTCAAGTTGACCGTTCAGTTGGTCCTGCACGGAAAGCAGATGGGCTTCCGTGGTCTGACGCGTGGCAATTGCCGCAGCCAGGGCAAGAGGGGGCGCCGATACGCTGATCGAAAGCACGAGCAGCGACAACAACGCTCCGTTCGGATCCGTTTTCGGAAATGGATCATGACCGAACGCGAACCCCCAGACTGCCATTCCGGTGAAAATGAGCGCAGCCGTAGCCGCGGTGCATCGATTGCCGCGCAGACCGGTCCAGATCAACGGGAGCAAAGCCAGAAAGCCCAGCAGGCTGCGATGCGGCAACGGCACGTTGAGATCGTCGCTGACGAGGTCACTGCCGATGAGCGGGCTGTAGGCCACGATCCCAATGAGACCAGCGAGAGCGATAACTGCGATCGATTCCAACAGATCCCACCTGGAGGAAATCCGTAAGGACATCATCGCCCAGAGCACGATGACCGGAGCAATCAGCAGGGTCGCGGCTGCGTCGGCAAGCCACCAGGTCAGCCCGGCGGCGATGGAATCGGGAAAGCTCGGTTCGTTGACGAAGATGAATCCGGCCAAAGCGGTGAATGAACCGATCATCGCGGTCGGCGCAAAGGAAATGCCTGCAAACTTTGCGACACCGGATGGCGTGGCAAACGTCTGGCGTCCGTTCGACCAGCGTCCGATCAGCCATGTTCCGGCCAATGCAGCAAGGAGGCAGCCGATCCCGGCGGCGACAAACTCCAGGAGCGATCGGTCGGTCATCAGGTAAGGCGCGACAGCGCCCACCAGGATCGCGGGCCAGATCCGGTAGCCACGCAGCAGCATGAGCGCGAGCGCAGCCCCGGTTGGCGGCCACAGCGGTGTCGCGGCTGGATTGATAGCGGGAAGGAAATGTGTGGAGGCCGCAAGGCTCCCGTAGATCGCGGTGACGATAAAAACTTCGACCGAGTAGGTCACAGCGCTCCGAGCATCGCCAAAAGCGAAAATCCCGGCCTTATCGAACCTTGCCCGTTCCATCACAAGCCTTTGCGGTGGGCACCTCAAAAATGCGGTAGGGAACGACCTGGCACCCGGTTCCATGTCACCCGAAGGAGGGCGATCGTATTTTCTCCAAGTCGATGACCCTGCCAAACACTCAACGCAGTTTTGACCAAAGCATGGCCGCTGGATCGAGAGTAGGGGGCGCCGGCAACTTCTGAACAAGAGACCATGGGGCAGAACCGTTGACCTAACGGCGTGGGCCTGCAAAATCGATCCGATCCCACCGCGTGTCGGTGTCGTTCAAGTAACCGCTTCGGGTCAAAAGGCGAATATCGGCAAGAGCCGTTCGAGCTCGGCTTTGGGCCGGGAGCAGACGCCGGAAAGGTGCGAGCGGTCGGCGTTCTCTCGCCGCCATGTCGATGTCGATCGTGAGACACTGGGAGATTTATCGTCAACCCTAGGTAGCAAAACTCGGGCTATATGGTACCGTGCCCTCGTCGGGACGGCATTTCCGTCCCGGATTTGGGAGGGCTATGTCATGAGATTGCCGTCGAGCCTTGTCGCGCCTTCAGCCGTCGCCGTGTTGTCAACTGTCTGGCTGTGCGGCCCGGCAGCGTCGCAAACAGACCCAGCCAAGCCGCTTCCTTCCATCACGGTCGAGGCGCCGAAGCCGGTGGCAAGGCCAAATCGTGCGACACAGGTGGTGACCACGGGGGTATCTCACCGGAGATCGAGAACTACCCAGACGTCGTCGTCAACCGCTCGAGCGCCGTCGCCGGCGCCGGATTCCGTGCTGGGCAGGATTGCCGCGCTGGAGAAAGTCGCGAGCAATTGCAACGGTGGCTGCGAATCGAGCCTCCCGCATGGCAAGGACCCTTGGGTCGGGTGCAGCGAGTCGGCGGGCGGACAAACATACGGACCGTTCTCGTCGACGTGCCGAGACAACCTCACCTACAAATCCTACGTCGATTGCGTCGAAACCAAATGGTTCCTGGGCGAGTACCGAAACAGGGCCTGGTGGCTTTGCAGCAGCCTGCAGGCCGCGGGGAAGTTTAAGGTCGCCGAACTCAAGCGACCGAAGCGTCCGCGCTAGGTTCGCCGTTGGAATCCGCGCGACGGCGCGAGCTACCATTTCCTGTTCGTGATTGAGCCGTCGTGGCGGGTCCCGGAAGCGGGCTATCCGCAGCGATTCCCGCAAGGCGGCTACGCCTTTGTTTCTTCCGGCCTCGGTAGAGGGGAGACGCGCTTGGCAAACTCGCGTCCCGGATAGTGCTGGCCGCAATAGGCGACGAGTTCGTCGATAAAGGATTTGGCATAAGGGGCCAGAAAGCGCTGCGGATCCCAAGCCACGGCAGTCCATCGCCCGATCGAGGCGCCCCTGTGAATCAGCGGAAAGGCGCGGACGCCCGCGGACGGGATCTGGACATTCGACGGCACGATGGCGACATCGTTGCCGCCTTTTGCCAGCGCGAGCAGGGTGTGAGGCGCTGCGCTTTCGAGGATCACACGTGGCCTGATGTGTGCGACGTTGCAGGCGGCATCGAACCAGCCGCGAGATGCGAAGTCCCGCCGCAGGAGCAGCAATGACTCTTCGGCGAGTTCGGCAATCTCCAGCTTCCGCCTGCTTGCGAAGCCATGCCGCGGCGAAACCGCAGCAAGCATATGCACGGGAGCCAGCAACCGGCGGTGATAGCCGTCTTCGGCGGCTGGAATGATCGCGAGATGAACGTCGCCGCGCTGCAGACGATCCGGAACGCGGGCACCACCATCCTCGATCAAATCGATGACCACGGAGGGGTGCTTGCGCCGGAACATGGGGAGGAAATTGGCGAGCACCGTTTCCATATGTTGGGTGCTGCAGCCGACGCGCAGCGCGCCGGCCTTGCCGGTTCTCAGCGCGCGGGCACGCTCGCCGAACGATTCGGCATCCTGCAGGAGACGGCGGCCGCGTCGTAGCAGATCCTCGCCTTCTGAAGTTAGTTTGATCCCGCGGCCGACGCGATCGAACAACGGAATCCCGAGTTCGTCCTCGAGCGCCTGGATCTGGCGAGAGGCCGCCGGCTGGCTCAGACGCAGCTGTTGGTGAGCGGCGGCAAAGCCGCCTGCCTCGGCCACGACGACGAAGGTGCGCAGCTGTCGAAGGTCCATTTTTAATGCGCCACTTGCATGAATAGATGAATAATAAATGCATTAGACACATTGAGCAAGCCGCGACATTCTTAAGCCGCCCACCCGACATTTGTCCAAAGGGGAATCGCGATGTTTGACACCGAGCGTTTCGTTGCCGACTGCCGCGCAGCGTTCGCGGCGGACCCGTCGCACCGAGCCATTCACGAGATCGTTGCCCGCGCGATGTCTGAACCGGCCGCGGTATTCAAGGGACTCGGCGAGCCGCAGCGTCCCGAAAGCCGCGCGCTCTTCCATTCCGAGACGCTGACCATTCTCAACGTGGTGTGGCCCCCAAGCTATATCGTGCCACCTCACGACCATCACATGTGGGCCGTGATCGGCGTTTATGCGGGCCGTGAGGACAACGTCTTCTGGCGGCGCATTCCGGGCGAGCCGAACAGGATCGAGGCTGCCGGCGCCAGGGCCTTGTGCGTGCGCGATACCGTGCCGCTCGGCACCGACATCATCCATTCGGTCATCAATCCAATCGACCGGCTGAGCGGCGCAATCCACGTCTATGGCGGCGATTTTTTCGCCACAGAACGGAGCAAATGGGATTCGTTGACGCTTGAAGAGGGCCGCTCCGACCGCGAAGAAGCGCGCCGCGACTTCGAGCGGGCTAGCGCGCGTTACGAAGCAAGTTTGCGCGAAGCCGCCGGCTGACCGCAACGGGCTTAAAGAAGTCGCCCCATCCATGCTTCCTCGCAGAAGAAGTGGACGCACGGGACAAGCCGTGCATGGCGAATCCATGACTGAATTAGCCCGTTCATGCGGTGCGCGATCAATCCTGTTGCGTCGGGTGCGACAAAACAACTCGACGGGCAACTCAGTAAAACCTGTCAATCCTCGCGCGCGAAAATATTTCGCTTTATCCGAAGGATAACCCAGTGTATAGAAACACCCGTCTCACCCGATCGAGGGGCGCTGCGCATCGTCACGGTGTTTGCGGACGCCGAGTGTGCAACTGACGAGTGCGCATGCGGCGGACGGTGAAATCGTGCAGGCCTGACGCCCTAGCGGTAGGTGTCCTTTCGCAAAGTGCGCAAGCGTTTGCGAAAGCGGTGACAACAAAGCCCAGTCTCACCGGGGTGAGCACGTATAAGCCGTAACCCATCGCGCAGGGAAAGCCGGGTTGTTTCCGGTTACACCTGTGGTCCTACCCCCGAGCTTTCTACCCATTGCTCGGGGCCCATGGGTGCGATCGGCACCCGACTTTCCCTGCGCCCTCTGTTTCCAGAGCGGCGAAACAAATGCAAAGCTCGGACAGATCATGTCGCGAGAGGGCGGATGTGTGACTCGCAGCCGGTGCAACACATTTGGTGTCGTCCTGGCTTTCGCCAGGACGACGCAGCAGGAGAATCGCGGGCCCGTTCAGCCCGCCAATCAGGAGCGGCCCCCAAAACAAAAACGCCCCCGAGTCGGGGGCGTTTTGCGTGTGGTGCCGGGGCGATCCCGAAGCGGACTTTAGTCCTTTTTGAGAAAGCCCGAAAACTTCTTCTGGAAGCGCGAAACGCGGCCGCCGCGATCCATGAGCTGCGTGGAGCCGCCGGTCCAGGCCGGGTGCGACTTCGGGTCGATGTCGAGGTTCAGCGTGTCGCCTTCCTTGCCCCAGGTCGAGCGGGTCAGGTACTCGGTTCCGTCGGTCATGACGACCTTAATCGTATGATAATCCGGATGAATTTCGGCTTTCATGGCAATTCCTCGGCGCTCCGGCGCCTGTCTCAAGATGTCTGGAATACGGGATTTGCGCGGGTCTATAACCCATGGAGCCCGCCAAAACAAGCCAAGAAAGGGCCTAAGCCCATCACCGGATTGGGACTTTACCGGATTTGCCAGCCGGGGGTCGGCGGGCCTATGTGGGGGGCGATAGAACCGGTCTAGATTGATGAGCGTAGCCGAACAGCTTGAGACCCCGCGTGGCGCCCCGCAGCCCCCGCGCGACGCGTTGCTCGATGAGGAAGCCTTCATCGAGAGCCAGATCACGGAGCCGGCGAAGAGCCGTGCCCGGTTGCGGCCGTTGCTTGCGCTCGCGCCCTATGTGGCGCGCTACAAGGGCCGGGCGATCCTCGCGCTGATCTCGCTGACGATCGCCGCGATCACCACGCTGATCGTGCCGGTCGCGGTGCGGCGGATGATCGACATGGGCTTCACGCCCGAAGGCATCGCGATGATCAACAGCTATTTCAGCGTGATGATCGCGGTCGTCGCGGTGCTCGCCTGTGCCAGCGCCTCGCGCTACTACCTCGTGATGACGATCGGCGAACGCATCGTCGCCGACCTCAGGCGCGACGTCTTCGCCCATCTGCTCTCGCTCTCCCCCGCCTTCTTCGATTCCGCCCGGTCAGGCGAATTGGTGTCGCGGCTCACCGCCGATACCACGCAGATCAAGTCCGCGGTCGGCGCGTCGGTGTCGATCGCGCTGCGCAATCTGATGCTGTTCTTCGGCGCCGCCGCGATGATGGTGATCACCAGCCCGCGGCTGTCCGGCTTCGTGCTGCTCGCGATTCCGATCATCGTGATTCCGCTGGTGGCGTTCGGCCGCTGGGTGCGGCGGCTGTCGCGCACCGCCCAGGACACGCTGGCCGATGCCAGCGCCTATGCCTCGGAGCTGGTCAATGCGATCCGCACCGTGCAGGCCTATACCGGCGAACGGCTCGCCAGGACGCGCTTTGCCGGCGAGGTCGAACAGGCCTATGAAGCCGCGCGAACCTCGACCCAGGCCCGCGCCGTGCTCACGGCCATCATCATCTTCATCGTGTTTGCAAGCGTTGTCGCCATCCTTTGGATCGGCTCGCACGACGTGCTGGTCGGAACCATCAGTCCGGGCCGGCTCGGCCAGTTCATTCTCTACACGGCGTTCGCGGCGAGCGGGCCTCGGCCAGCTCAGCGAGGTCTGGGGCGAGGTCTCGGCGGCCTCGGGCGCGGCCGAGCGCCTGTTCGAGATCCTGCAGGTGAAGCCCGAGATCGCCGCGCCCGCGGCGCCGCAGGCGCTGCCGGTGCCGGCGCGCGGCGAGGTCGGTTTCGACAATGTCAGCTTCGCCTATCCGAGCCGGCCCGACGCGCTTGCGGTCGATGAAGTGTCGCTCTCGGTCCGGTCAGGTGAGAAGGTCGCGATCGTCGGTCCCTCCGGCGCCGGCAAGAGCACGATCTTTCATCTTCTGCTGCGCTTCTACGATCCGAAATCGCAGCGGGACGATCTCGCTCGACGGCGTGCCGATCCGGCAGGCCGATCCGGCCGAGGTGCGCGCCCGCATCGCGCTGGTGCCGCAGGACTCGGTGGTGTTCGCCGCGACCGCCCGCGAGAACATCCGCTTCGGCCGGCCCGATGCCACCGATGCCGAGGTCGAGCGTGCCGCCGAGCTCGCGCATGCCGCCGAGTTCATCCGCCGCCTGCCCGAAGGTTTCGAGACGGCACTCGGCGAGCGCGGCGTGACGCTTTCCGGCGGCCAGCGCCAGCGCATCGCGATTGCGCGCGCCATCCTGCGCGATGCGCCGCTGCTGCTGCTGGACGAGGCCACCTCCGCGCTCGACGCCGAAAGCGAGACGCTGGTGCAGACCGCACTGGAAGAGCTGATGCGCCACCGCACCACGCTGGTGATCGCGCATCGCCTCGCAACCGTGCTGTCCTGCGACCGCATCCTGGTGATGGACCAGGGCCGGATCGTCGAGCAGGGCACGCATGCCGAGCTGGTCGCCGCTGGCGGCCTCTACGCCCGGCTGGCCCGGCTGCAGTTCGAGGGGATCTGAGCGAATTGGGGCTCGGTGCGCTCTGCCTATGCGATTCCTATGCGATCGGGCGCGCGCTCCCCTCGAAAACCTATTCCCGCACAAGGATAGTCGCGCCACGCCCGACCTCCCTCGACAGCCGAAGGAAGTCAGGCGCGCGGGGTGTTCGACTAATGCGCGAGAATGCGACCGAACCGGAGAGCAAGCTGCTCCGTGCCTGGCAGCTTGCCGTGCTGCGCTTCGCAGTGACGCTCGACGACGACGATCGGATGCACGCGCTCGGTGTGGCCGGCGAGGTCGACCGGCTGGGTGGCGCGGCCGATGACGCCTTCCACTTCTTCCGCAGGACGACCGCGGAGCTGTGCGCGGCGATCTCCGGTCAGGGCGCGGATCAGGATGCCGTCGTCCGGCGATTCCTGGCGCAGATCGACAATGTCAGGCTCAAGCGGGCGGTCGAAGCGGCGATCGCCAAGGACCACACCAAGGACCGCACGCCGCCGAAACTCGTGGCGAGCCGCGTGAAGCCCGGCCCCGATCTCTGGCGCGGGCTGCCGTCGCGGCGTGCAACCGGAGCGTAGGAAGGGCCTCGCTCTGCAATCGCCATCACCGCGCGGCGGATATTCCGTCACAGCATGTCGCCACAACCCTGGCCGGCTTGCTGCGATCAGTACGATGCGCTTCTCTGTGCTCGACAAGGGACCGGTCGGTTTCGGAATGCGGGGAGTGGCGAGATGGGTGGCTTGGTGATCAGCGGCGGCCGGGTGGTGGATCCCGCGAGCGGGATGGATGCCGTTGGTGACGTGGCGGTGGTGGATGGCAGGATCGCCGCTGTCGGCACGGGCCTCGGCGGCGCCGAGCGGGTGATCGACGCGACCGGGCTCGTGGTGGCGCCCGGCTTCATCGACCTGCACGCGCATGGCCAGTCGGTCCCGGCCGACCGCATGCAGGCGTTCGACGGCGTCACGACGACGCTGGATCTCGAGGCCGGCGTGCTGCCGGTCGCATCCTGGTACGAGCGCCAGGCGCGGAAAGGCCGCGTGCTGAACTACGGCGCCGCCACCAACTGGGCCTTTGCCCGCATCGGCGCGATGACGGGCTCCAATGCCGAGAGCTCGCTGGAGGCGTTCGGCAATGCCATGCGCGATCGGCGCTGGATGGACAACGTCGCGACCGATGGCGAGGTCGGCGGCATCCTCGACCGCCTCGCGATCGGCCTGAACGAGGGCGGCATCGGTATCGGCATCCTGAACGCCTATGCGCCGGGCGCCGGCGTTCAGGAGCTGACGGCGGTCTGCCAGCTGGCTGCGGCCAAGGACGTGCCGACCTTCACCCACGTCGCCTTCATGTCGCGCATCGACCCCGAGAGCGCGGCGGAAGCCTATATCCGCCTGATCGGCTATGCCGGCGCCACCGGCGCGCACATGCACATCTGCCATTTCAACTCGTCGAGCAAGACCGACGTCGAGCGCTGCCGCGTGCTGATCGAGAAGGCGCAGGCGCAGGGTCTGCCGATCACGGTCGAGGCCTATCCTTACGGCACCGGCTCCACCGTGCTGGCGGCGACCTTCTTCAGCGATCCGAAATTCGAAGAGCGCAACGGCCTCGGTTACGATTCGGTGCAGCGCGTGACCGACGGTCACCGTTTCGGCAGCCGCGAGGAGCTGCTGGCGGCACAGGCCGAAGAGCCCTCGACCTTGGTGCTCTGGCACATCCTCGACACCGAGAACAATGCACATCACCGCGACCTGCTCGACATGTCGGTGCTGTATCCCGGTGGCGCCATCGCCTCCGACGCGATGCCGTGGACGCTGTCCGACGGCACCACCTATACCGGCGATGCCTGGCCGCTGCCGGATGATGCCACCTCGCATCCGCGCTCGGCCGGCTGCTTCACGAAATTCATCCGCGAATGGGTGCGCGAGCGCAAGACCGTGTCGCTGCTGGAAGGCGTGCGCAAATGCGCGCTGATCCCGGCGGAGATCCTGTCGCAGAGCACGCCCGCGATGCGCGCCAAGGGCCGGCTGCAGGTCGGCGCCGACGCCGATGTCGTGGTGTTCGACTACGAGACGCTGAGCGATCGCGCGACCTTTTCCGCGATGAACCGTCCCTCGGAGGGCGTGCGGCATCTCGTGGTCAGCGGCCAGGTGCTGATTTCCGATGGCGTGCTGGACGTGGCGGCGCGGCCCGGCAAGCCGGTGCGCCGCCCCGTCACGGGGGGCTGAGGTGCCGGTCCCGATCCTGCTGGTCGCGGGCTTCCTCGGGGCGGGCAAGACCACGGTCGTCAACCATCTGCTGGCGCATGCGGAGGGGCGGCGCATCGCCGCCGTGGTCAACGATTTCGGCGCGATCAACATCGATGCGGAGCTGATCGCGGGCGCCAGCGACGGCGTGGTCAGCCTTGCCAATGGCTGTATCTGCTGCTCGCTCGAGGGTGATCTGTTGCGCACGCTCTCGACGCTGCTGCGGCGCGATCCCAGGCCCGACTATATCGTCATCGAGACCAGCGGCGTCGCCGATCCCGCCGACATCGTCCGCAATCTGATGGACCCGGTGATCCTGCGCGAGGCGCGGCTGGAGACGGTGCTCTGCGTGATCGACGCGGCGCAGCCTGCGGCGGTGCTGAACGATGCTCTGCTGCGGTCGCAGCTCCGGGCGGCGGATGTGGTGGCGCTGAGCAAGGTCGATCTGGCCGACGCCGCCGCGTGCGCCGCGATCCGCGACGCCGTGCGCGCGGTGCGTCCGGCGGCCGTGGTGGTTGATGCCTTGCATGGCGAGGTGCCGGCCGCGCTACTGTTCCCGGCGGACCTCGATCATGTGTCGGCGCCGCGCGAGACCGCGCCGCGACGGCCGTCGTCGGAGCGCTTCGAGACGCTGAGCTGGACCTCGGACAAGCCGGTCTCGCTGCCCCGCTTGCAGCAGGCCATCAACCGCTTGGCGCCGAAGCTGGCGCGCGCCAAGGGACTGTTCGAGACGGTGGAACAGCCCGGGCGGCTGACGGTGTTTCAACTCGCCGGCGGCCGCGCGACCTTAGCTGCAGGCGGCGTGCCGTCGCCCGGCGTGCCGCGCACGCGCATCGTGTTTATCGCCGAGATGGGGGCTCTGTCGCGCACCGAGATCGATGCGATCATGCAGGGATGTGTCGACATCGAGTGATGTGAGCTTATGTTTCCGTCATCGTGAGGCACGAGCAGAGCGAGCCTCGAAGGATGGACGCCCGGCTGTGGCCATGCATCCTTCGAGACGCCGCTTCGCGGCTCCTCACGATGACGGGATTACATCTGCGCGTCATCCGCGGATGCCGCTGTGTCATCGCCGCAGCTCCATCCGCCAAAGCATTTGTGCGACAATCGCATCGAATTGACAGCCTTGCCGGCACCACCTATCGTTTTTGCCGACGGTTCCCTTCGGGGATCAAAAGGGAATGCGGTGCGAGGGTAACCCCAATGCCGCAGCTGTCCCCGCAACTGTAAACGGCGAGCCTTTCGTCAATTTGCCACTGGGCCATCGGCCCGGGAAGGCGGCGACAGGCAACGACCCGCGAGCCAGGAGACCTGCCGTCAGTCGTGGTCACACGCGAGCACATTGGGCGGGGGTGTCCTGGTGGGATCGGAGCACTGCCTTTTGGGCAATGCGCCAGTCCGCGTTCGCGGTGACGTGCCACGTTATCGCGAGTCCCTTTCATGTCTCCGTCCTTTCCCGTTGCGCGCAAATGGCGCCTCGGTCTCGTCTGCTCCCTGTCATCGCTGTTGTTGCCGGCCGAAGGCTCGGCACAAACACCTCCACCAACCAGGCTCGATCCGATCGAGGTCGCGCCCTCGGTGACCGCCAAGCCGAAGCCTGCGGCGCGCAGCCGTGACATGGCCGCTGCGGCGCGGCCACGGCCGAGGCCCGCGACGATCGCAACAGCCGGCAACGCGCCGCGCGTCGCAGCGTCGGGCGCATCGGGATCGGCATCGCCGACGCTCAATGCCACCACGCAGGGCGGCACCGGCAGTCGTCTCAATCTGACACCGCTGCTGACGCCGGCCAGCGTCGAGATCATCACGGCGCAGACCATCGCCGAACGCGGCCAGCACAATGTGCTCGATGCCGTCACCCAGGACGCGGCCGGGTTCGTCGCGACGCCGGCGCCCGGCAATGGCGGCCTGTCGTTCAGCACCCGCGGCTTTGCCGGCAGCAACTCGGTGATGACGCTGTATGACGGCACGCGCTTCTATATCGGCTCCGGCACCCTGACATTCCCCTACGACACCTGGTCGACGCAGCGCATCGAAGTGCTGCGCGGTCCGGCCTCGGTGCTGTACGGCGAAGGCGCGATCGGTGGCGTCATCAACGTGATCCCGAAAAAACCGCTCAATACGCCCACTAACGAGGCCGAGGTCTCGCTCGACAGCAACATGACGCGGCGGCTGTCCGTGGACAGCACCGGTCCGATCGATCCCAATGTGTCGTACCGCATCAACGCTACCGGCAACATGTCGGACGGCTGGGTCGATCGCGACAAGACCTCGAACGCGGTAGTCTCCGCTGCCGTGCGGGTGCAGGCGTCGGACAATCTCGCCTTCACGCTCTCGGAGGACTACGGCGACCGCAGCCCGTCGCGCTATTTCGGCACGCCGCTGATCAACGGCTCGATCCAGGACGCGCTGCGCTTCAAGAACTACAATGCATTGGACAGCGCGATCCGCTATCAGGACAGCTGGACCCGGTTCAAGACCGAGTGGGACGTCGCCGACGGCTTCAAGATCAACAACACGCTGTATTACCTGACCAGCGAGCGGCACTGGCGCGACATCGAGAACTACACCTGGAATCCGAAGACCCAGCTGATCGATCGCACGAGCTATATCGAGATCTTCCACGACCAGAAGCAGCTCGGCAATCGGATGGATGCGACCTTCAGCGGTCACGTGTTTGGACTTGCGAACCAGTTTGTCGCCGGCTTCGACGTCAACCGGATCGACTTCACCCACACCAATAACTCGCCCTATGGCGGCGCGTCGTCGGTCAATCCTTATGTGTTCGATCCCGGGTCGTTCTTCGCGACGACGACGGCGACCACGCCGGGCTTCAATGCGATCGTCAATCAATACGCGCTGTTCGCCGAGGATCGTCTCTCGCTGACCGATCAATTGTCGCTCGTCACCGGGGTCAGGTATGATCGCCCCGAGGTGGACCGCACCGACTACAAGGCGCCGGCAAACAGTTTCGAGACGACGCTATCAGGCACGAGCTGGCGCGCTGGCCTCGTTTACGAGCCGATCAAGAACCTCGCATTCTATGGCCAGTACGCGGTCGGCGTCGATCCGGTCAGCAATTTGATCTCACTGTCGACCACGCAGAAAACGTTCCAGCTTGCGACGGGCAAGCAGACCGAGATCGGGGTCAAGCAGTCGTTCTGGGGCGGTCGCGGCGAGTGGACGCTGGCTGCCTACGAGATCGTCAAGACCGGGCTCACGATTCCCGATCCCGGCCACCCCACCGGCGGCCTGGCATTGCAGATCGGCCAGCAATCATCCCGCGGGGTCGAAGGATCGATCGGGCTCGCGCTGAACGACGGCTGGCGCGTCGATGCCAATGTTGCGCTGTTGCGCGCCAGATACGACAACAACAGCCAGGTGGTCGGCGGCAAGATCGTGAGCTTCAACGGCAATGTCCCGGTCAACGTGCCGCAGCAGGTCTCGAACGTCTGGCTGACCTGGGACTTCGCGCCCAACTGGTCGGCCTATGGCGGCGTGCAGATCGTCGGTGCGATGTACTCCGATCTCGCCAACACCCAGCTGCGGCCGGGCTACAATGTGGTCAATGGCGGCGTCAGGTGGAAGCCGGACGACCGGACCACGGTCGCGTTCCGCCTCTACAATCTGTTCGACAAGGCTTACGCGGTGACCTCGAACGGCACCGGGCAGTGGCTGCTGGGCATGCCGCGTACCGCCGAATTGTCCGTCAACGTGAAGTTCTGACCATGCGCAACGCTCTGATCCGGCGCGGGCGGCGGTGGCTCTATATCGTCCATCGCTGGATCGGCATTGCGACGTGTCTTTTGTTCGCGATGTGGTTCATCTCCGGCCTCGTCATGATGTACGTGGCCTTTCCGCGCCTCACCGACAGCGAGCGCCTCGCCGCGCTTCCTGTCATTCCCTGGAGCAAGGTGCGGGTCACGCCTGATCGCGCGATGGCGATCGCGGGTGTCGAGCGTTATCCGCGTGATCTGCGACTTTCGATGATGGACGACACGCCCGTCTATCGGGTGGCCGGCTGGGAGGGAGGGATGATCACCATTTCGGCGATCGACGGCAGCGCGATCGACCGGATCATGCCGGACCAGGCGCTGGCCATTACCGCTCATCATCCGCATGCTGTGCAGCCGCGCTTGATCGAAACGATCACGCGCGACCAATGGTCGGTCACGGCGCGCTTCGATTCGTTGCGGCCGCTCTATCTGATCCGCCTCGGTGACGCCGATGGCACCGAACTCTACGTTTCCTCGCGCACCGGCGAGATCGCGCTCGACACCACGCGGCGCGAGCGCATCTGGAATTGGCTCGGCGCGATCCCGCACTGGATCTATCCGACCGTGTTGCGCAAGGACGGCCCGCTGTGGCGGGATGTGGTGCTGTGGATCTCGGGTGTCTGTCTTGTCGTCGCGGTTACCGGCTTCTGGATCGGCATTTTGCGCATGCGGCTGACGCGCCGCTACGCGAGCGGCGCCGTCTCGCCCTATCGCGGCTGGATGGCCTGGCATCACATTGCCGGCCTGATCGGCGGCATCTTCGTTCTCACCTGGATGTTCAGCGGCTGGCTCTCGCTCAATCCCGGCGGCGCGTTCTCCGCTCGCGGCATCACCCGTGAGATTACGATCGGCTACAGCGGCCATGACACGCCCGACATCCTCGCCGGCTTCCAGTCGCCGCCCTCGATGCCCGCGGTGGAGGCGCGCTTCGTCTGGATCGGCGGACACCGGTTGATGTTCCTCGACGATGGTAGTGGCGGGCGCAACCTCGCCGATCCCGCGACCGGCGCACCAGTAGCGATCTCGCGTGACGAGATCATCGCGGCGGCCCGGCGCGCCATGCCGGGAGCAACGATGATATCGGCGCGACAGCTGGATCAACCTGATGCCTATTGGTACACGCTGCACCAGGCGCGCGAGCTTCCCGTATTGCGGATCGGCTTCGACGATCCTGCTCACACCTGGCTGCACATTTCGCCCGTCACCGGCGAGATCCTCGACCGCAGCGACGATAGCCGTCGGTCCTACCGCTGGCTGTTCAACGCGCTGCACAGCCTCGACGTCCCGCTGCTGCTGCGCATCTCGCCGGCGCGCGACGTCGTGGTGTGGCTGCTGTCGGCGGCTGGCACGCTTATCTCGATCAGCGGGATCGTGATCGGCTGGCGCCGGTTGTGGCGGCGCAAGGTACGAGGCAGGCGCATGTCCGCGAGCCTCATACGCACGCCCTCGTAAGCCGCGATTACTTGACGGTCAGGTGCACGTCCGGCGCCGGCCGATCGGGCGCCCATTCCAGTGCGAACCGCTGTCCGGCAATGATCTCATAGGTCGAAAGCTTGGATGCGACCGCATCGCGGAACCGGAGATAGGCGTCGCGCTGCCGCCCGTTCGAGCGGGCCGCGGCCAGATTGAGCCATTTGTAGGCCAGCACGAAATCCGTCGGAACGCCGTGACCCTTGTCGTACATCAGGCCGAGTTGGGCTTGCGCGAACGGGTCGCCCTGCACGGCGCCGCGATAGTAGCAGTCGGCGGCGGCTGCATAGGCCTGCGGCACGCCGAAGCCGTGCTCATACAAGAAGCCGAGCATGCCGAGGGCACGCGCGTTGCCACGCTCGGCGGCCGGCGCGAGCTCCCGAGCCGCCCGGACATAGTCGCCGCGATGGAAGGCGGCCGATCCGCGCGCCACGCTGTCAGCGCTCGCGACAGAGGCGGTCATCGCCCAAACCACGATCGCAAGCGAAGCCGAGAGGCCCGTCCGTTGTGCGAGAACGCGGCGCATCCTGCTGCCCGGCTCAGTGATAGCTGGTGGTGATCGGCGCATTGGTCGATGTCGTGGCGATGCTGCCGCGCAATTTCGATCGAAGCTCCTCGGCCACGGTCTGGGCGTCGGAACCGTTGCGGATGATCTGCGGGCGGATGAAGATGATCAGCTCGGTACGCTGGGTGCCGTTGCTCTGATGTCCGAAGGCGTCACCGAGGCCCGGAATCTGATCGAGCACCGGAAGCGCATTGCGGGCGCCGCTCTGCTGCTCGCTAATCAGGCCCGCCAGCAGCACGGTCTGACCGTTGGCCACCGAGATCTGGCTCTTGACCCGTCGTTCCGATACGGTCGGCGTCAGGTTGACCGTGCTGCCGCTGCTTTGGGGAACATTGCTGATCTCCTGTTCGACGTCGAGCCGCACGGTGCCGTTCACGCTGACGCGTGGCGAGACCTTCAGGATGATGCCGGTGTTGCGATAGTCGATGGTGTTGACCACCGTGTTGCTCGTGGTCAGCACCGTCGCGCTGCCGGTCGAGACCGGGACGACGTCGCCGACCTGTAGGGTCGCGACCTGGTTGTTGATCACGACCAGCGAGGGATTGGAGAGCACCTTGACGCTGGTGACGGCGTGCAGCGCATCCAGGATCAGGCTCGGCTGCGTTGCATTTCCGATCAGAAAGTTGAAGCCCGGGAAGCTCTGGTTGATGAAGGCATTGGTAAGCGATCCCGCGACCGAGACCGCGCCGGTGGTCGCGTCTGTGGTGGTCGCGGGCGCGGACGTCGCCTGGGTGCCGAGGATCGAGCCGGTGTTCGGCTTCAGGCCGAGGTTCTGGCTGGTGAGATAGGTCTGCACGCCATAGGACAAGGTGTTGTTGAGCGTGACCTCGGCGATCGTCGCGTCGATCGCGACCTGGAGCTGCGGCTCGTCGATCTGCAGCAGGGTCGACTCGATGATGCGGTAGTTGGCCTGGTCGGCATAGATCAGGAGATTGTTGTTCACGACATCGGGCGTGATGCGGACGTCCTGCATGACGGGCTGCCCGTTGCCGCCGCCAGCACCGCGTCCGGCATCCAGCGCAGCATTGTTGCCCTGGCCCGGATTGTTGGGATTGTTCGCTTGACCGCCGGCGCCGAATCCCTGGCCCAGGCCTGTTACGCCGGTCCCCGACGTGCCGCGGGATGCGAAGCCGCTCATGCCTGAATTCGCGCCGTTGTTGTTGTTGAGCGACAGACGGTCGGCGACGCTCGAGGTCGACGAGGTGCCGGAGCCGGGCGCGAGCTGGCTGTCGGCACTGTCGAGCAGGTTGCCGGACGATCCGCCAAGGAACATGTCGGTCAGGACCCGCGCGATCTGGCGCGCATCGCCGTATTTGACGCGATAGACATGGACCGAGGTGCGCGCCGTGTTGTTGCGGTCGAGGCGCTTGATCCAGGTCGCGGCCGTATGCAACATGTCGGCCTTCTTGGTCACGACCAGGATCGCGTTCAGGCGCGCGATCGGCATGAACTTGATGACGTTCTGGCTGAGGCCGTTCTCGCCGGAATCGACGATCTTCTCCAGCTCGGCAATGACAGGCGCGGGCGAGCCGCTCGAGATCGGGAAGATGCCGACGGATTGGCCGCGCATCCAGTCGACGTCGAAACTGAGCACGGTATCGACCGCGGTGCGGCGCTCGGCGCCGGTGCCCTGGATCAGCAGCAGATTGCGCGTCGTGTCGGCGCGGATCGCGCCGGCCCTGGTGGCGAAACTGTCGGTCAGCTTCATGAGGGTCTGCGCCGACACATATTGCAGGGGGACCACCGAGATGCCGAATCCGGGTTCGGGATTGGCCGCTGCGGCATCGACGCGGCCGCCGCCGACGGCGTCGCCGAGCGGCGTCAGACGATAGCCTGCCGTATCCTTGAGCAGCACGACGCCGCTCAGGCGGAGTGCGTTTTCGAGCACGAACACCATGTCGGACTTCGGCACAGGGCGGACCGAGACCAGGCTGACCGTGCCCTGCACCCGCGGGTCGATGGTGTAGCCGACATGCAGGATGTCGCCGAGCACCACCTTGGCGACGGTCGCCACCGGCGTGCTCTCGAAATTCAGGTCGAAGCCGTTGCCGTTCGACGCCGGTTGCGGCCGCGCATCGGCAACCGCCGTCACTTCGCTTCCGTCATACATCGCCGCGCGGACGCTGCCGCTCTGGCTGCCGCCCGTCGCCGCCAGTGCGTTCACCGGTTGCGGCTGGCGCTGCGCCAGATCCAGCAAGCGCACCTTGTCGGTGACGTCGAGTTGGGATGCGTCCACGCTCTCGCCGACCGTCGCGGAATTGCAGGACGCCAACAACCCCAATGACGTCAAGGCAAAAATGGCTGCGAGGCCGCCACGGATCGTCGGGCAGCGGCCCACTGTGCCTACGCGTTGCATGAAGGCCCTTCGCTTTGACTAACAGAAATTTCGATTGCTTGCGACGATCGGTCCTACCCCGGAGGGACTCTTAGCGATCGAACATGACAGAAATAAATTGGTTACATGATTGTCGTTCGCGACCTGCGCATCGCATCGCACCTAAACTGTGCAGCCGATGCGCTGCTTGTGTCCGCGATGCCACCCTCAAAGTTTCTTGAGCGGGACGAATGATGTGACTTCGCACAGCTGTCACACTTCGGATCGATAACCGCACAATTGCCGGGAGCCGAACGTGACGGCACGCAGCGGCACTTGGCACGAACTGATCCGGGATAGTGTGGCGGGATATCGAGAATGGCCAACGACCTGTCCGTTCGGTTCGTGGATTATCTGCGTCAGAACAATCACCTGGCGCCGAGCGATGGACCGGCTGAGCGGACCGGGCAGGGCGCCGACGTCAGGCAGTTGAAGCTGTGGGAGGTCACCAGCCTCTCCCCGACCGACTTCGCAGACGAAGCCGCGCGCTTTTTCTCGTTCGGCCGGCTGACGCTCCAGGAGATGACCTCGGCCGAACCGCTGGTGGGGGCGTTCTCGCCGCGCTTCCTGCGCGAGACCATGGTCTATCCGTGTCGGGCGGCCGACGGGACCACGGTGCTCGCGGTCGTCGACCCGACCGATCAGGCAACGCTGCGGGCGGCGCAGATCGTGCTTGGCGCCGGCATCCATGTGAAGGTGGCTTCGTCGGAAGACGTCGCCATCGCGCTGAACAACTCTTCCAGCGCCGAGGAGGCCGAGGCCGCCGATAGCGCGGCGGCGCTGCCCCGCGAAGACGACATCGAGAGTCTGCGCGATCTCGCCAGCGGCGCGCCGGTGGTGCGCGCGGTCAACGATCTCATCGAGAAGGCGGTCGAGCTTCGCGCCAGCGACATCCATATCGAGCCGTTTTCCGGCGGGCTGATGGTGCGCTTGCGGATCGATGGTCTGCTCCGGCCGGTCGCCGCGCTATCGGGCGTGCTGCCCCAGGCGGTGGTCTCCCGCATCAAGATCATCGCCAATCTCAATATCGCCGAGCGCCGCCTGCCGCAGGACGGCGCGGCGCGGCTGCGGGCCGGTCGCACCGACATCGATATCCGCGTCGCGATCATGCCGACGCAGCACGGCGAATCCTGTGTCATCCGTATCCTGCCCAAGGATCGCGGCCTGCTGGTGGTCGAAAAGCTCGGATTCTCCGAGCCCGACGAAGCCAAGCTGCGGCGGCTCTTGAAGCTGCCGCACGGCATGGTCGTGATCACGGGACCGACCGGCAGCGGCAAGACCACGACGCTGGCCACGATCCTGTCGATCCTCAATGAGCCGAGCCGCAAGATCCTGACCATCGAGGATCCGGTCGAATACGAGCTTCCCGGCGTCAACCAGTCCCAGATCAAGCCCGCGATCGGCCTGACCTTCGCCACCGCGCTGCGGTCCTTCGTTCGCCAGGACCCGGATGTGATCATGGTCGGCGAAATCCGCGATTCGGAGACCGCGCATGTCGCGGTTCATGCGGCGCTGACCGGGCATCTGGTGCTAACGACGCTGCACACCGAGACCGCGGCTGCCGCGGTGCCGCGTCTGCTCGACCTCGGGGTCGAAGGCTATCTGTTGCGTTCGGTGCTGCGCGGTGTGATCGCACAGCGTCTGGTCCGCCAACTCTGCGAGCGCTGCAAGGCGGCGCGGCCGCTGGCAACAGCCGATTTCGCCGAGGACCCCCGGCTCGCCGCGCTCGGCTTCAAGGCCGACGAGATCATTCAGGAGCCATGCGGCTGCGAGCGCTGTGGCGGGACCGGCTATCGCGGCCGCCTCGGCGTGTTCGAGTTGCTCGAACTGTCCAATGAACTGCGCGAACTGGTCGGGGAGCGAACCGACGGGCTGAAGATCGATACGATGGCGATCCGCTCGGGCATGACCACGATGCTCGACGATGGGGTCGCCAAATGCCGCGCCGGATTGACCTCGCCTGCCGAGATCCTCCGCGTCGCAACGGTGCGGTGACGCCGTGCCGAATTATCGCTATCGCGCTTTGACTCAGGCCGGCGAGATCGTGAACGGCACGATCTCCGCCCCGACGGCGGCCGAGGTGGCGCGGCGCATCGAATATCTCAAGCTGCTGCCGATCGAAACCACCGAGGACAAGCGCGCATCCGGAGCCACCGGTGGCCGCAGCCTGTTCGGCGGGCCGAGTGCGGCCGAGGTCACTACGTTCGCGCGTGATCTCGCGCTGCTGCTCAAGGCCGGTGCGCGGCTTGACGATGCCTTGGAGCTGCTGTCCGGCGACGCCGATGTCGGCCGGATGCGACCCGTGGTGGCGAAGATTCGCGCCGCCCTGCTCACCGGCGAGAGCTTTGCCGATGCGGTTGCCGATCATCCAACCCTGTTCCAGCCGATGTACATCGCCCTGGTCCGGGTGGGAGAAATCTCCGGCACGCTCGATTCCGTGCTGGAGATGCTGGGGACCGAGCGCGCGCGTTCCGAGCAGATGCGGCGCAAGCTGACCGACGCCATGCAATATCCGGCCTTCGTGCTGGTCGCGGCGTCCGGTGTGATGCTGTTCTTCCTGCTGTTCGTGCTGCCGCAATTCTCGACCGTGCTCGGCGATTTCGGCGGCAAGTCGGACACGGCGCTCGCCAGCTTCATTGCAGTATCGGATTTCCTGCGCGCCAATGCCACCGCGGCAAGCCTGATCAGCGCGGCGACGATTGCGCTCACATGGTGGCTGCTACGGCAGGCGCGCGTGCGCGCCGCGCTGGTCAACGCCATCTCGCGTGTGCCGGGCATCAGCAGCGCCTTCCAGTTCTATCGGGCCAGCCTGTTCTGCCGCAATCTCGGCGTCCTGCTCGGCAGCGGTGTCAACCTCACCGCCGCGCTGCGCATCCTGGTCGACATCATGTCGGTGACCGGAAGCGAGGCGAACTGGACCGCCGCCGCCGACCGCGTCCGCCATGGCGGCAAATTGTCGGAAGCACTCGCCGTGGCGGACAGCCTGCCGCCGATGGCGGTCCGCATGCTGCGGCTCGGTGAAGAGACCGGGCAGCTGCCGGTGCTGGCCGGGCGGGTCGCGGAATTCTACGAAGCAAAATTGCAGCGCAGCCTGGACCGGGTCGTCGGCATCGTCGGTCCGCTGGCGATCATCACGATCAGCACCGTGGTCGGCGGACTGATCGTGTCGGTCATGACGGCGCTGCTCTCGGTTACGCAGCTAGTCGGTTAGAGCAGGGGTCATCGGCCATGATATCGCGCAACATCATCATAAAGGCATTCGCCACGCGAGCGGAACGCGCTCGCACGCCGTCGCAAAGCCAGAGGCGTTCGGGGCAGGAAGGCTTCACGCTGGTCGAGATGCTGGTCGTCATTACGATCATCGGGCTGATCATGGGACTGATCGGCCCCCGCGTGTTGAACTATCTCGCTGAGTCCAAGGTCAAGACGGCGCGCATTCAGCTGCAGAGCTTCTCCAGCGCGCTCGACCTGTTCTATCTCGACGCCGGGCGCTTCCCGTCCACGGCTGAGGGGCTTGCCGCGCTGGTCCGGCGCACGCCGGGGGTCGCGGCCTGGAATGGCCCGTATCTGAAGGGCGGCAACGTGCCGAACGATCCCTGGAACCACCCCTATCTCTATCGCTCGCCGGGCGAACATGGACCGTATGACATCGTCTCCTACGGCTCCGATGGTCAGGAGGGCGGCAGCGGTACCTCGGCCGATATCTCGCTCGAGAAGACCACCGCCGCGAACAACGACCAGTAAGGATGCATGGCAAGCATGAGTGACGCGACGCAGCGCGGTTTCACCCTGCTCGAGATGGTGTGCGTGCTCGCCATCATCGCGCTGCTGGCGGCCGTGCTGCTTCCGTTCATTCCGCACCAGACCTCGCGATCGCGCCTGCAGGCCTATGCATTGCAAACCGCGACGCTGCTGAAGGCCGACCGGAATGCCGCCATCGAGCGCAGCACCAGCGTTGCGACGCTGGTTGATGCGCCGAGCCGGGTGATCCACTCCGGGGCGTCGCGCATGACGGTGCGGATCCCCGAGGACGTACGGTTCGATGCCGTGCTGCCGCAGAGCTGTCAGCGTCGCGCCGCACTGTCGACCATCCGCTTCTTCGCCAATGGCGGTTCCTGCGGCGGCTCCATCGCGCTGACGCGGCTCGATGCGGGATATGAGGTTCGCGTCAACTGGCTTACCGGAAGGGTTGAAATCGTTGCCCGCGACGTCGCTGCCAACTAACCGTGCTGATGCGGGGTTCACCATCATCGAGGTGCTGGTGGCGCTGGCGCTGGTGGCTGTCTCGATCGTTGCGATCGGCGCAGTCATGGGCGTCAAGACGCGCGGCGTGCGAGCGCTGGAGCAGCACGTGGCGCTGATGCAGGCGGTGCGCACCTTGATGACGGTCGGCATCCCGCCCCGCGCGGAATTGCAGTCGGGCACCTCGACGGGGCAGGCGGAGGGCTACCGCTGGACCATCGACGTCGCTCCGCTCGGCGGCGACTGGAAGGTGCCGGAGGGCAATGTGCCATGGGCCCCGGAGCTGGTGCGGATTCGCGTCAAATCCCCGGGCGGTGCGCTGTCCGACATTCGCACCGTGCGCCTGATGCCGAGGTCGTCGGAATGACCCGGGCATGGGCAGACCAGCGAACGGACGAGCGCGGCTTCACGCTGATCGAGACTATCGTCGCGCTGGCGCTGATGGGGCTGTTGCTGTCGGCGCTCGCCAGCATCACCGCGCAATGGCTGCCGAGCTGGAACAAGGGCCTCGACCGGATCCAGCGCAGCGAATTGGTCGGGATCGCGCTGGAGCGGATCGGCGCCGATCTTGCGGCCGCGGAGTTCGTTGCCGCCAACCGCGACAGCCACAAGCCGCTGTTCGACGGATCGGAATTGTCGGTGATGTTCGTGCGCACGTCGGTCGGGCCGAATGCCGGGCCGGGGCTCGATGTGGTGCGCCTTGGCGAGGTCAGCGATCGCGGCGAGTTCGTCACGGTTCGCACGCAGACGCGCTTCACGCCGCTTGCCGACGGGGTGTCGCTGTCGGAGCAGGTCCATCTCGGCAGTCCGGTGGTGCTGCTGCGCGCGCCCTATCGGCTGTCGTTCGCCTATGCCGGCGCTGACCGGGCCTGGAAGAGCGCCTGGAAGGACGCCGACAGACTGCCGGCGATGATCCGGCTGACCGTGCGCGATGCGGCGAGCCAGCGCGTCCTGTCGGTTTCGACCATCGCGCCGGTCCATGTCCAGATTCCGAGCGACTGCACCAAGCCGGACGGCAATTGCGGCGACAAGCAGAGTTCCGGCAGTGCCACTGGTCAGGGGAAGACGTGATGCATGCGTCCGGCAAGATCGGCCGATCGCCGGCCAATCGCGGTTTCGTCATCGTTGCGGTGCTCTGGATCCTGCTGGCGCTGTCGTCGCTGGCGATCATCTTCTCGGCCTATCTGGCCGCGTCGGCGCGCGCGCTGGCGGCCAGCGACCTGTCGTTGCAGACCGAGGCGCTGGTGTCGGCCGGGCTCGAGCTCACCGCCTATCAGCTGACGCTGACGGACGACAAGACGAGGCCGCAGCAGGGGACGTTTCATTTCGGTCTCGACGATGCCAGCGTCGGTGTCACCTTTACGTCGGAGGCCGGCCGCCTTGATCTGAACTACGCGTCGAAGGAGATGCTGATCGGCCTGTTCGTCGTGCTCGGCGCCCGCAAGGACGCCGCCGCTGAATATGCCGACCGGATCGTCGGCTGGCGAACCCGGCCCGCACCAGGCAGCGAGAATGTGGAGGCGGCGCGCTACAACGCGCTTGGCTATTCGCCGCGGCAGGGGCTGTTCACCCATGTCAACGAGCTGGCGCTGGTCGCCGGCATCCCCGAAGCGTTTGTCGATCGCGTGTTGCCGTTCGTGACGGTGTTCAACGGCGGTCCGGATGTTGATCCGACCATCGCCGCACCGGAAGTCGCTCTCGCCGTCGATAAGGCATCGGGGAAGGACCAGGATGGCTTCGGGGCGCGCCCGGCTTCGCCGAACGGCATCGCTGCCGCAACGCAGGCCCCGAACCAGCAAAGCGCGGCATCGACGGCGCAGAGCCCGTGCTACCGGATCGCAATCTCGGTCCGCTTCCGCAACGGTCACCGCACCACATCCGAGGCGGTGATCGCACTCGGTGACAAGGTCGAGCCCTATCGGGTGTTGTCCTGGCAAAACGATGTCGAGCCGCGAAACCCGGTTCTGCTGCGCAAGAGAGGATGATGGCAATGCTTGCCGAGGCACGGCAATGGTTCGAGCAATGGATCGGCGCGGTCGCGACCGCCGTGGACGGCGTCGCAGGCAGGTTCGTGCGCCGGCGCAGCATCGAGCTCGACGAGAATGGCGACGGCACGTTCACCGCCCGCCTCGCGGCCCCGAAGGATGGCTCGCCTTCGATGCCGGTTTCGTTCCGGCTCGATCACGATGCGCCGCAGCCTGCGCTGCCAGCGGAGTGGAAGACCGCGTTCGACGGCAGTCGCATCGAGGTGCGTTTGCGATCGGATCAGATCGTCAGCCGCGTGCTCGATTTCCCGAACCAGGCAAGCGACTTCCTTGACGGCATGATCCGCGCGCAGGTCGACCGGCTGACACCGTGGAGCGCCGCCGATGCCGTGTTTGGCTGGAGTTCGCCGCAGCCGATCGCCAATGACCGCATCGAAGTCGCGTTCGGCGCGACCGCGGCGACGAAGGTCGATCCGTTGATCCGGATGGCAAGGATGTTCGGCGCCGCCTCCGTCGCGGTCTTCGCGCCGGCGGTTGGCGGCGACGGCACCGCGCAGCAGGTGACGCTGCTCGACAGGTCGCTGCGCGGCCTTGCCGGGCCCTCGGTTCCGCGCCTGTTGCGCGTCGGCCTGGTCTCGACGGCGGCCGCGGCCGCAGTCTCGCTGCTGCTGAACATCTATCTCGGCGGGTGGCTCCAATCCGAGCAGGACGACCTGCAACACCGGATCGCGCAGCGCCGCGCCGCGCTGCGTCTTGATGCCAATGTCGACTCGTCCGGGCTCGGCCTGCTGGCCAAGCGCAAGCAGACGACGCCGTCGAGCGTCATGGTTCTGGAAGCGGTCTCGCGCGTGCTGCCCGACACGACCTATGTGACGGAGCTTCGCATCGAGGGCAACAAGGTGCAGGTGGTGGGACTGACGCAGGATGCGCCATCCCTGATCCGGTTGCTGGAGCAGTCGCCGCAATTCACCCGCGCGACGTTTTTCGCGCCGACGACGCGCGCGGCGAATGAATCGGCCGAGCGGTTCCACGTCGAGGCCAACATCACTGCTTATTTTGGGTCCAGCTCATGAGCGCAGCATCCCGATCGCTGACGGCTGTCAGCACCTCGCCAATGGTCGCGACCGCGAGCTATCTCGGCCTGTTCGTGCTGCTGCTCTTTGTCGTCATCTCGTCGCTCTCGGACATCATCAGCCTGCGCAGCGATGTTGCGGCAGCGGCCGGAATGCTGGAGCAACTGGAAGGACGATCTAGGGCGAACGCCGCGCCCGGTCAGCCGGCGATGCCGACCGGCTCGGCCTATCTCGAGGGCGCGACCGTCACGGTGGCCGGCGCCACCTTGCTGCAACGCGTGTCGGGCGCGGTCATCAAGGCCGGTGGCAATGTGCTGTCGACGCAGCTCGATGTTCCCAACGCGCCGGCCAAGGCCGGCTTCATCAGCATGGTCGCGAGCAGCGAGATCGAGCAGGCGCAATTGCAGCAGGTGCTCTACGATCTGGAAGCCGGCATGCCGTTCCTGTTCATCGACCAGCTGATCGTGCAACCGGTCGCCGACGAGGCCGCCAAGGGCGCCGATCCCGGCAAGCTGCGCGTGCTGCTCGGCGTCTCCGGACAATGGCGAGGAGCCAAATGATGCGACGCTTCGCAGCGATCATCGTGCTGTTGGCGGTGTCGGCCTATTCGGCGCCGGCTGCGGTGCCTGCCCCGTCCGGCGATGCATTGGACGCCGGGATGCTCGACGATACCCGTCTCGGCGGACCGGTGCTGAGTTCATCGCCACCGTCCGAACCGGCGACGTCGGTCCGGGTGGCTCCGTCGCCGGCACCGACGCCCCGGCCGATCAGCGCCAATCCGCTGTGGGGCATCCCGCTCAAGACGCTGTCCAACACGCGCGACCGGCCGGTGTTCTCGCCGTCGCGGCGGCCGCCGCCTGCCGTCGTTGCGGAACCGGAGGTCAGCAAACCAGCGCCGCCGCCGCGCAAGGTCGCGATCGAGCCACCGCCGCTGTCGCTGGTCGGCACCATCGCGGGAGATGACGAAAGCTTCGGGATCTTTCTCGATCAGTCGACCAAGACGGCGCTGCGGCTGAAGATCGGCGATGACTTCCAGGGATGGAAGCTGCGGTCCATCAACGGCCGCGAAGTCACGATGCAGAAGGACGATCAGGGCGCCGTGCTCACATTGCCCCAGCCCGGCGGCGACGAGAGCGGCGATGTCCGCCTGGTTCCGGTCAGCACGGAGAGGAAGCCCTTGGCCGCGCGGCGCCAGATGTGACCGCGCGTCGGACCGAGATGCTAGACTAGTTCAACGCGAGCCAGCTCTGAAGGGCCGGCGTCACGAGAAGCCCGAGCGCCAGAAACGGGCCGAACGGGATCGAGGTCTGGCGCTTCATCTCGTGGCCGGCGAGTTGCAGGCCGCCGGCAACACCGAGCGCCGCGAGTGCCGCGATCAGCAGCAAGGTCGGAATCCCTGTCGCGCCGACCCAGATCGCCGCGGCGGCGAGAAACTTGACGTCGCCAAGTCCCAATCCGTCGACTTGCCGCAAGGCGAAGTAAAGACGCTGCAATAGCAGGAACACGATGCCGACCAGCACCGCGATTCCCATGGCGGTGACGGCGGCCATCGTGCCTTCGGCGACGACGACGTTTGCGAGACCGAGCGCCGCGATCGCAAGGTTCAGCCAATTGGGGATGATGCCGTGGCGAAGATCGATCAGCGCGACGGCGCAGCAAAACATGCAAAGCGCGCCGTAAGATCCGATAAGATAGAGGGCTTCGCGATCAATCTGCATGGCGACGGACAAGTGTGACAGATGCGGACGTTGTGTTGCAACAACTCACGCGCGTTGAACAGTCCAATTTCAATCCGTCTGCAGCAGCGCGAACGAGTTTGCAAAATTGTGATCGTCATCGACGATCGCGGAGCAGAAAAGATGCGACAAAAAGTCCGCGCTGTCACAAATCCGCATAGGATACCGACAATAGTTCGCCCCGCTACATGCCGCGAGCCCTTCGTGGCAGACGAGTGGGTTGACTATGCACAAGATGCAAGTGGCGGCGTGCCTTGCTTTGCTGGCGGCGTTCGCAGGCGTGCGCGGCGCGAATGCCGGTGCTCTCGAGGAGGGCGCCGAGCGCTACCGGCCATATTTGATCGAGGGCGTCGCCAGTGCGCTGACAGGCGCGCGTGCGCTTCGCGAGCGCGCCGCGGCGGCGGATTTGCCCGGAGCGAAGAAGGCCTGGCTGTCGGCGCGCGCCGGCTGGGAGCGCTCGGAGGTGTTCACCGCAGGCTTCGTGCCTGAGCTCGATGCGCAGATCGACGCCTGGCCCAACGCGGACAGCGGGTTCCACGCCATCGAGGCGAAACTGTTCGGAGCTGCCAGCACCGACGTTGCCACCGATGCGACCGGCCTTGCCGAGCATCTGAACGATCTCCACGGCAAGCTCAAGGATATCAAGCTGACGCCGCAGGGTCTTCTGGATGGCACGGTGCGGCTCGCCTACGAAGTCGGAGAGAGCAAGGCCGATGGCGGCGAGTCGCGCATCAGCGGCACCTCGCTGGACGACATGCGCAACAACATCGCCGGCATCGACTTCGCCTACCACACGATCTTCTCGGCCGCGCTCAACACGGTCGACGGCAAGCTCGACGAGATGGTGACCAACCGGATCGAGCAGCTCGAAGCGATTGTCGCCACGCCCGACCTGCCGCGTGTCAACATTGCCGAACTGCGCCAGACCAGTGAGGAACTGGTGGTTGCGCTGCAGAGCGCCTCGGCAAAGCTCGGGCTGCAGCGGCCGACACTGGAGGCCCAGGCGCGATGACATCGCTTCACCTGCGTCTGGCTGCGCTGCTCTCCGGTGTCATCGCCCTGGCATTGTTCGGGCGTGCGGTGGCATTTCCGGTCGACGGTGACAAGACCGTGCTGCCTGTCGCGACCGAGCTGAACGAGGATGCGCTCGACAAGCCGCGCGAGGTGTTCCAGTCCGAGCGGACCGGAACCAAGTCGTATCTGGTGAATCTCGGCGATCTCGCGTTCAATTCGCCGGGGCTGCTCGGTGACGTGGCACGGCAGGCCGGCGTGAGCTGCGGCACCTGCCACGTCAATGGCGCGAACAACGCCAAATTCTTCATGCCGAAGATGTCGAGCCGTCCCGGCACGTTCGACACCACCGGTCCGCTGTTCAATCCGAAGGCCAACAATCTGGCGTTCGATCCCGTACGGATCCCGAGCCTGCGTGGCGCCCGTTATCTTGCGCCCTACGGCGCAGACGGCCGGTTCGCCTCGCTGCGCGATTTCGTCCACAACGTCATCACCAACGAGTTCGCAGGTCCTGAGCCGTCGCCGGCAACGCTCGATGCGATCGTGGCGTATATTCACGACATCGACTTCCTGCCCAATCCGAGCCTTGGTCCTGCCGGACGGCTGGCCGGCAAAATCAGCGACGCGGAGCGCCGCGGCGAAGCGCTGTTCGCAAAGCCGTTCCCGCACGATCCATCATTGAGCTGCGCGGGATGCCACGTTCCGTCGTCCGGCTTTGTCGATCACCAGCAGCACGACGTAGGTTCCGGCGGCCTGTTCAAGACGCCGACGCTGCGCAATGCCGACTTCAACGCGCCGTACTTTCACGACGGCCGCTTCGACAATTACAACCAGGTTGTCGACTATTTCGACCGGACCTTTCAGCTCGACCTCTCGGCGCAGGACAAGGACGACCTCGTCGCCTATCTCACGGCGGTCGGCGACGGCGTGCAGCCCTATGAACGCGACGGCGCCGGTGCAACGTTGAAGGAGATCAACGATTTCTCGACGGTGCTCGCGACCGCGATTCCGGCCGGCGACAACGACATCGTCGCGCTGGCGGTCGACACGATCGGCCGCGAGCTGCGCGAGTTGACCGAGCAATATCCCGATCGCAAGAACACCAGCGTCTCGGGCGGCGAGCAGCAGCGCGTGCTAGCGCGCAGCGGCCTCAAGGAGCTCGTTCTCACGCTGCGGCGAATCGAGATGGCGGTTGCAGCAGGGCGCAACGCGGATGCCGCGACCGAGTTCAGGAATTATCGCAATCTGATGGTTGCCGCAGTGCCCGCGCTGTTGGCCAGCGCCGAGCCATGGTCGCTCTTCAATCAAGACGTGCATGACCAGCATTATGCTGCGCTTCGCCAGGTGATGCGCTCCAAGCACCTTTCGCATTGATTGCTTTGTTTTGCAGTGATTTTGCGATCCGTGCCGCGGCGCGGATGCTCGATCAATTTTCGATCAATAGTTGCATCGTTGAATCGTGGAGATGCGGCGCGCGGCAGATGTCTCCTCAGAAAATATTTGAACGTCTCGAAATTTCTTGCGCGCTTTCATGTAAGCGAAAACCATGCGTCATATTGTCGCACTAAGCAGTGTGTGTTGCTAACCGCAAACACCCTGAGGTCGACAATGAGTTTGAATTACAAAAAGCACTGGCGAACCAGCACCGCGCTCTGCATCGCGTCAACGGTGCTCGTCGCAACAGCCGCATATGCCGCTCACTATCCTGGCGGCCGCAGTGATTGGGACAAGCGTCCGCATCACAATCACCAGGCGCACGAAGAGGGCGATCGTGCGAAGCATGAGAACCATGGCCATCATGGTGACGGCGATCACGGCGTGAAGACCGCGTCGCCGATCAAGCACGTCATCATCCTGATCGGTGAGAACCGCGGCCTCGATCACACCTTCGGTATCTACAAGCCGAAGGGCAAGGGGCAGACCATCTCCAACCTGTTGTCGAAGGGCATCGTCAACGAAGATGGCACGCCGGGACCGAACTTTGCGCAGGCGCAGCAGTCCTCGGTCGCGGGCCAGCCCTTGTACTATATCGGCGCACCGACCATCGCGAAGTCGCCCTACAACGCGACAAACCCGATGCCGCAGCCGAACACGGCCGGTACGCCGACCGCGCAGAGCGACACCGGCGCTCCGTTCAAGACGATCGCCGAAGCCAGCGTCGAGAAGGACATGGATCCGGCCGATCTCGACATCCTCACCACCGGCTTCAGCGGCCTGCCGACCGGCGTGCTGGATACCCGCATTCCCGGCGCCGGCGGTCTGAACGGACCGTTCCAGCTGCAGGGCGAGCAGATCAGCGACGACGACTACACCGGCGACTCGACGCATCGCTTCTATCAGGATTGGCAGCAGGAAGACTGCAGCGCCGCCAATGCCACCAAGAAGAACAATTCGGGCTGCCTGAACGACCTGTTCCCGTTCGTGATGGCGACCTATTCGGCGTCCAACAAGAGCATGGCCAACTCGATGGGCTTCTACAACGCCCAGCAGGGTCAGGCTCCGGTCCTGAAGATGCTCGCCGACCGCTTCACCTTGAGCGACAACTTCCACCAGTCGTTCCACGGCGGCACCGGCGCGAATCACTTCATGCTCGGTACCGGCGATGCGGCCTTCTGGAGTGACGGCAAGGGCAATCCGGTGACGCCGCCGGCCAACCTGATCGCCAATCCGAATCCGGTCGCGGGCTCGGTCAACCGCTACACCGTCGACGGCAATTGGAGCAATTGCTCTGACGTGTTCCAGCCCGGCGTCAAGCCGATAGTCACCTACCTCAACAATCTGCCGTACGCGGCGGAGCCGAACTGCAAGCCCAACCACTACTACATGCTCAACAACGTCAACCCGGGCTATCTGCCGAACGGCGCGCTGTCGGGTGGCAACAACGTGCCGCCGTCGTCGGTTCGCACGATCGGCGATGCGCTCATGGAGAAGAACATCTCCTGGGCGTTCTATGGTGGCGCGTTCAACGACGCCGTGGCGCTTTCGAACGCCGCGGTTGCCGCCAATCCGTCGAACCCCAACCTTAGCGCCGCCGCGGTCGCCGATCCGGCGCACGCGCTCGGTGTTGCCTACTGCCAGATCTGCAATCCGTTCCAGTATGCGACCTCGATCATGGCCAACCCGGCCGTGCGTCAGGCTCACATGAAGGACACTGCCGATCTGATCACGGCGATCCAGAACAACACGCTGCCCGCGGTGTCGTTCGGCAAGCCGGACGGCCTGCTCGACGGTCATCCGCAGAGCTCGAAGGTTGACCTGTTCGAGGCCTATGTCCTGAACGTGCTCAACTCGCTGGACAACAATCCGGAGCTGAAGGCTGAAACCGCTGTCTTCATCACCTGGGACGAGGCCGGCGGCTATTGGGACTCCGGCTACCAGCAGTCCATCGACTTCTTCGGCGACGGACCGCGCATTCCGACCCTGATCCTTTCGCCCTATTCGACGGGCGGCAAGGTCAACCACAACTACGCCGACCACGTTTCGCTGCTGAAGTTCATCGAGCGCAACTGGGCTCTCCAGCCGCTCACGAACCGCAGCCGCGACAACCTGCCGAACCCGACCTACTCGAAGAACAACGAGTACATTCCAACCAACAGCCCGGCATTGTCTGACATGTTCGACGCGTTCGACTTCAGCAAGCCGGTCACGTTGTCCTACACCGAGTGATCAAGCTCTCGCCCGCAGCGAGGTCCTGACTCCATCCAAGGCCGGCGCCGATCGAACCAATGGTTCGGTCGGCGCTGTCTTGTTCTACCCGCCCACCACCTGATCGACCGGAGACATGCGATGAAACGCAACGAGAAGACGTGCCCGATCAGCAGGAGCGTCGCGGCCGGCCTGCTTGCCGTTGCCATCCTGGCCGGCGCGGCGATCCCGGCCATGGCACAGCAGTTTTCCGCCGACCTCGTCGCGAACAAGGACGACACGGCAACCGCCATGGGAGCCTTGCGGGTCTCCGGCGGAAAAGCACGGATCGAGACAAGCGCGCTACCCGACGGCTTCTTCCTGATCGATACGGGCAAGCCCGCGGCCTATTTCGTCCGTCCGGCCGCACGGGTTTACATGGACGCGCGGCAATCGAGCCCGCTCACCCGGATGTTCATTCCGGTCGATCCGGATGATCCCTGCCGGCAATGGCTGGCGATGGCGCAGCTGTCCGCGCCGATCGACCTCGCAACGTGGCACTGCCAGCGCGATGGAGAGGAAAGGATCGCGGGGCACGATACCGACGTCTTTCGAATCGCCGCGCCGTCCGGTTTGAGCTTTGTCGGGTGGATCGACCGCGCGCGCAGATTTCCGGTACGGATCAGGACCGCGGATGGGACGGTGATCGCTGCCGATCACATCCGCGACGAGCCACAGGCGGCGCAAACGTTTGAAATTCCCGCAGGCTTGCGCAAGTTCGACCCGCAAGCGCTGATCCGTCGGATCCAGCAGAGCGACGTATGGGTTGAGCCGTCGGCTTCGCAGTGAGCACGCCCTCCGTTACTGCGACTGCTGGCTGGTTACCGGCAGAATCCGGCCGAGCGCTGTGTAGTGCGACTGATGCACGTTGCTGTTGAACAGCGACCAGGGTTCGGCCTTTTTCAGGGCGACGGGTACGTCGAAGTGCACCAGCTGCGCAAAGTTGCGATATTCGGCCATCGCATCGTCGATACGGCCGGCGGCGACGTCGAGATCGATGCGGCGCAAGGTGAGAACGAGGTCCTTCAGGATCGCGCGCGCCGCCAGCCGCTCGTCCTTGCCACCGATCGCGGTGTTCCTGATGTCCGGGATGCGCTCGGTCAGTTCGCGCAGTTCGGCCCCGACCCCGGTCACGGCCAGTGACACCACCGCGGTGTCGGCAGCCGGGATCGCGACCTCGAGGACGCTCGCGAGCTCGAGCACCTCTTTCATCCGGAGCATGACGCCGTCCTTGTCGAACGGGCGTTCGCCGTCGCCGACCGCATTCAGATAGGCCACAAGGTCCTGGGCGTCCTGGGTCGACAGTTCGAGGTCGAACACACGATCGAAATGATCGACCACCTGTTCATAGCTGTCGTAGCGGCCATCGTGGAAATACGGGGCGTTGAAGTTGGCGTTCAGCAAAGTCGGGGTCTTCACCAGTCCACCGGATCCGACGTCGTGGCGCATCTGGTCGTTGAAGGTACCGCCCGGAACATGACAACCGGCGCAGCTCAGCTCGGCCTGCTTCGGAAACGGCTTGAAGAATAGCGCCTCGCCGCGGCGCTCGGCCAGGCTCGCCTGCGCGACAAGCCTGCCGCCGGGCGCAATCTTCGGATTGGGGAGGAAGTCGATATCGTTGATATAGGCGACGAGGCCGTCGAGAACCTCGTCGCGCGGCCTCGGACCGGAAAATTCATTGACGATGACATTATAGACGAAGTCGCGCAGCGAGGTGATGCGCCCGTCATGTCCGTAGGGGGCGAGGAAGCGGGCGCCGCGCAGGCTCGGAATCCTGACCGGATCGAGGATGCTGTTGAACGTTTTCGCGTTGAAGACAAGGCTGGTCGTATCGAAGGTGCCGGGGCGGGACGATGCGCCCGGAACGAACAGTTTCGGGTTCGATGCGCCGTTGACGTGGCAGGTGCCGCAGCTCATCTCGGCCTGACGCGCCTTGCCGCCCAGGATGGAAGGCGAGTTGAACGCAAGATCGCCGAGATTGACCAAATAGGACTTTCGTCCGCCGACGGCTTCGGAATGAAAGAGTTCGCGCGGCCGCGCCAGCGCCTCCTCGGAAAATTCGGTGCCGGCCGGCAGCACAGTCTGGTCGCCGCCGAGCGGGAACGCCGACGCGCGCAACGGGAGCAGGGCAACGACGAGCGCCAGCCACGCGACCCGTGCCGGTCTGACGCCGCGATCGGCAGCTGTCGCACGATGTTTTCCGGAGCCGGACGCCAGAATATCCCAAGCCATCGCGCGAAAACGCCCCTGTCACAAATGCATATGCGCTGCCGTGCGTTGGAAGATGTCACGGAGGTGACAGTTTCCTGTCGGCAGGATCAATGACCATCTGACTGGATAGACGAATTTTGATTGCGGTTTGATGACGCTCGATCGGCGCACCGCAACGCGGTCTGCGTTTGACAGGATGAAATTCTGTTGGTGAGCGAGCATCTTTCCGCGCGTTTGTGCGCGCGTCGAAAAACAGTCATCCCCGCGAAATGTGTTTTGCATAGCGTGTAGCTCCATTTCTATTTCTTTCTAAATCAGGAGAGCACTATGCGGCTTTGGGGAGCCATTCCGGCGCTCGCGGTTGTTGCTGGCGCCGTTGCCATCTCGCCGGTAGCAAACGCAGAGAATTTGGTCGAAAAGATCGTTGATGAGTTCAAGCACGAGATCAGGGAAGAGCTGCGCGATCTGCGGGATCGCGGCCATGAAGGCGTGCACCAGTACAAGCACATCGTCGTCATCTATCAGGAGAACCACAGCTTCGATAACCTCTACGGTCACTGGGGCGATGTCGGCCGCGACCGGATCAACGGCACATCCTATGCCGATCAGGCGCACACCCTGCAGGTTCGGCAGGACAACCAGACCGTCTATGCCTGCCTGCTGCAGAACGACGTCAACCTGACCTCTCCGTCGCCGCAACCGACCAGCTGCACCGACAATACGGGCACGGTCGCGATCCTGAGCGCCTTCAAGAACAAGCCGTTCGAGATCAACGAGTTCATTCCGACCTCGGCCACCACCTGCCCGAAGCCGCTCGGCGCTTTCGCGGCTCACGGTTTCCTCAACGGCACCGGCGCGCCCGGCGGCTGCACCGCGGACATCGTGCACCGCTTCTACAGCGAGCAGTATCAGCTGAACGGCGGCCGGCAGAATCGCTACATGACCGGCAGTGATGCGGCGGGTCTGGTGATGGGCTATTACGACACCAAGAAGCTGCCGATCTACAGCTATCTCCACGGCCACGGCGCGCCGAACTACATCATCGCGGACAGCTTCTTCCAGGGCGCCTTCGGCGGTTCGTTCCTCAACCACCAGTTCCTGGTCGCCGCGGCGGCGCCCCAGTTCGTCGGTGCCCTGAATGACGGCAGCGCCAACGACTTCCACTCGATCGTCGATGCCAACGGCATGCCGACCAGCACGCCGCTCTACACGCCGCTCTCGACCGTGAAGGATGCACAGCTGACGGCGAAGTGCAATCAGGCCGGACTGCCGGCGGGCCTCGCCTGCGGCGACTACGCGGTCAACACCACGCAGCCGTTCTATCAGCCCTATTCCCCGGGCACCGCCGACATCAAGCGCCTGCCGCCGCTGCACACGCCGAACATCGGAGATCGGCTGTCGGCAAAGCGCATCGATTGGGCCTGGTATTCGGGCGGCTGGTCGAACGCCAACGGTGACGTCGGCGCTTCGGGCTGGACCAACGGCAACGGCACAACCTGCACCGACCCGAACCATGTCTCCACGGCGGTGTTCCCGAACTGCCCGGACGTGGATTTCCAGTACCACCATCAGGCGTTCAACTACTTCGCCAACTACGCGCCCGGAACGCAGGCCCGCAAGGATCACCTGAAGGACGAGGCGGAGTTCATCCAGGCGGCGAAGACCGGCCGGCTGAAGCAGGTCAGCTTCATCAAGCCGATCGGCGAGGAAAACGAGCATCCGGGCTACACCAGCGAATCCGAAGGCAGCCAGCATCTCGTCGATCTCGTCAAGGCGATCGTCGAGGGGCCGGATGGCAAGGACACGTTGATCGTCATCACCTATGACGAGTTCGGCGGGCAGTGGGATCACGTTCCCCCGCCGCCGTTCAACCGTCATGGTGCCGAAGCCAAGGCCGCGGACCAGTGGGGCCCGGGCACTCGCATTCCGACGCTCTTGATCGCCAAGCGCTTCAACAAGTCGGGTGTTGCGCATGAGGACTTCGACACCACGTCGATCCTCAAGATGCTGGAAAAGCGCTTCGATCTCGATCCGCTGGTGACGCGCCCGGTGCGTAGCCTCTCGGCGGCGCTGAAGGCCGGCGAGGGCTGGCACTGACGCGAGGAGCGCTGCTGGCCCGCGTCAACGTCCGACGCGGGCCGGAATGCCGGCCACGCGCCCAAGTGATCGCTACACGAAGGGATCGCTACACGATCAGATCGTGTAGCGGATGGATCACGATGGCGTCCGGCGTATGGTCCGGGAAGAAATCTGTTTGATGCTCCGGGACCGGCCCAACTGCCGGCGTTCCACCAGCTGCAACTCCTTGTGCCAGCTGAAATCCAGCGGAATCGGCCTGGCGGCCGAACCACGCGAGGCTTTGATCGAATTGTAGAGGGGACGAAGCTCCCTGCTGTTCAAGGCTCGAAGGCTCCGCGAAATGAAAGGACTGCTCGGTCGTTCCGGACGTTCCGCCGTCTACAAAGGGCAAGATTGCCTGAGACAACGCCGCGTCCTCGTGGCTACTCGTTGACATCGGACTAACATCGGGCGCTGGAGCGCTGGCGCCGACCGGCGGCGCGGGGCTGTCCGGGCTGGCGGCGAATATGAAGGCGTCCATCCCCGCCGCGTGGCACTGAATATCGACCTGAAGGTTGCTCGTGGCCGCATCGCCGTCCGCATCGACCGCCGTCACATCGAACAGCAGATCCGCGTTGATGCTCGTCTTTTCGGTATAGCTGATGTTGTTGATCGCGAAGGTGGGACACCCGGCTTCCACCCGATCGTAGTCGACCTGGACTTGATTGAACGACCTGTCAACGTAAAGCGTATACGTCGTCGTCGTGGCATCAAAGGTGTAGGTGTCGATCAGCGAAGCATCCGATGTCTCCTGGACCACGAAGCCGGCACTGCCGCAGAGCGGCCTGGGAACATCGATGCAGAAGTCGTGAACGTCGGCGCTGCCATCAAGAACTTTGAGGATCACGCCGGCGGTGCCGTAGCCCCGCCATTCCGTGAGATTGAAGCCGACCTGCGACTGCTTCTCGGTGAACGCGAGATTCAACTGCTCGGCCGGGTCCATCTGCAGTCCACTGTCGCCGACCGCAATACCGCAGTCCGATGCCTTGACATCGAGCGGATGGCCGGCGCAGTCCGATCCGGTAATAACCAGTTGTCCGTCCGGAGCCGTCAATGACGGCGTGCCGCAGATCGGGGCATCAAAATCGGAGCCATGGACGGTGACGTCCTTCGACGGCCCGGCTTGCTCGAGATCAAAGCAGAATGTTCCATCCGGATCGATCAGCAACTTGAAATAAGGATCGTCCAGCCTGCCGCCGCAATCGGTAAGATACGCGTCGAGTTCGACGCCGCCGCCCACCTCATGGGTCGTATAGTAGAAGTTGTAATCATCGCCATGTCCGGTGACGTGCACCGCGGTGATGCCGTTGCCCAGGCATGATGTGGCCAGATCATATCCCGTGCAGCCGACTGGACCGTTGTGGACGGCAACGAACATCGCGGCATCGCCATCCGCGCCGAAATTGACATCGTAGGTACCTGTCGCAGTCTGATGATCCTGAGCGGCGATGAAGGTCTCCGGGAAGCTGCAAATGGTCGGGTGATCGTCCGTGATCGTCAGTTGCTTGCCGAGGTCGATGCACGCGCTCTGGAAGTCGCCGTCCTTGTCCGTGATGGTGGCAACCAGGCTTACGACGCCGGCGGTCAGCGACACGGCTTCGCCGCTGTCAGGGCCGGCGCAGGCCGGATGCGTCACCGCGCGATATTCAGTGAAGGTGACGCATCCCGTGGCCGGATCAACCGCGATGGTGAATGCCAGCGCGCCACTTGCTGTGCCGACATGGCCTTCGATCGTGTTGCCGTTCAGAACCAGCACGTCGGAGCAGCCGGTATGCGAATCGATCAGACCGGATGGGGTGCAGTCACCTCCGTTGATCGTCAGTGCATAGTGAGTCGTCGCGCCGTCGGCGCCCTGGAGCGAGGTGAACGCCGTCGAGAAATCGGCGGAAATTTTCGTCAGCGCGGCGTCCGGTGCCGAGCCCGCGACATGGTCATCCAGCGCCGTTGCCGTCAGGTGCGTCTCGCTCAGCGTCAGCGACGGAGCGGTGCAATTGGCCTGGATGCAGGGGCCATCGTCGCTGATGGCCAGTCTGCTGCCGAGGTCCAGGCCGGCGCTCTGGAAGTCGCCGTCCTTGTCCGTGATCGTGGCAGTCAGGCCCACGATGCCCGCGGCCAGCGATACGGCTTCGCCGCTGTCCGGGCTGGTGCCGAGCGGCTGCTCCACCGGCCGGTAGTCGGTGAAGGTCACGCGTCCAGTGGCCGGATCGAGCGTAATGGTGAACGCCAGTGTGCCGCTGGTCGCGCCGACGCGGCCTTCGATCGTGTTGCCGTTCAGAACCAGCAGGTCAGCGAGGCCGGTATGCGAGTCGATCAGCCCCGACGCCGTGCCGTTGCCGCCGGTGATGGTCAGCGCGTAGCGGATGGTCGCGCCATCGGCGCCTTGCACCGAAGTGAACGCCGTCGAGAAATCGGCGGAAGTCGTCGTCAGCGCCGCGTCCGGCGCCGAGCCGGCGATGTGGTCGTCCAGCGCCGTTGCCGTCAGATGCGTCTCACTCAGCGTCAGCGATGGGGCTGTGCCCGCCGCCTCGATGCGCGGGCCATCGTCCGTGATTGTCAGCTGCTTGCCGAGATCGATGCTTAGATCCTGGTACTGGCCGTCGCTCTCCGTGACCGTCGCGATCAGGTTGGCGAGGCCGGTCCCCAGCGCGATCCCTTCGCCGCTGTCAGGGCTGGTGCCCGACGATTGTTCGACCGCGCGGTGCTCGACGAAGGTCACGCGGCCCGTGGCCGGGTCAACCGTGATGGTGAACGCGAGCGCCCCGCTTGCTGCACCGACATGGCCTTCGATGGTGTTGCCGTTCAGAACCAGCAGGTCAGCGAGGCCGGTATGCGAATCGATCAGCCCTGACGCCGAACCGTTGCCGCCGGTGATCGTCAGTGCGTAGCTGACCGTCAGACCCGGTTCGGTGACGAATGCCGCTGAGAACTCGCCTGATGTCGTCGTCAGCGCAGCGTCCGGTGCCGAGCCGGCGATGTTGTCGTCCAGCGTCGTCGCTGTCAGATGGGTCTCGCTCAACGTCAGCGATGGCGCGGTTCCGATCTCGATCAAGGGGCCGTGGATGGTGAGTGTCACCGTCTGCGGGGTGCCGCCTATCGTGGTCACCGAGAAGCTGTCGGTCAGCGTGTCGCCGACATGGAGGGCTTGCACGGAGCTGTTGGCGTTGTCGAGCGTATAGGTCCACACGCCGGCCGTTGTGAGCGTGAATGAGCCGTAGCCGCCAACGCTTGTCGTCGGCGCGTTCACGGCGGTGAAGGTATTGGCGGGATCGTCGACATCGGTGTCGGTGAGCGTGCCCTTTGCGATGAGCAGGCCGGGCGAGGCATGACTGACGCCGACCGCACCCACCACCGCGCCGGCCTTGGTGCCGGAAATGATGGAGGCGTCATCGGCGCCCAGGATGCTGATGTCGAAGCTCTCGCTGGCCGAAAGCGAGCCGTCCGAGACCGTGATCACGAAGCTCTGGGTCGTGTTGGCCTTCAGCGCGTTGATTGCGGTATTGTTCGGAACGAAGGTGTAGTTTCCGGTCGCGCTGTTGAGATAGAGCGTGCCAAATGTACCGACGCTCGACACGTCGTATGTCGCCTGTCCCAGCACCGTATCGCCTGTGGCGCCTCCGCTGATGCCGAATTTCAGTGCGCCGCCCTTGATGCTGCTCGCGGAAAAGATCCCGCTCGCCGCATTGAAGTCGTCAAATATCACCGTATCGATTTCAGTCGGCCCCGCTCCGAGGTTCAGCTTCGGCGGAACCGGCGGCAGTTTGAAGAGATCATTTTTCGCGAAGGTCGCCACCGGTAGCGGCCCGAGCGTATCTTGCACCGGCGACAGCGGGGACTGCTGAATAAAATTGATCGGCAGCAGCAGTTGGCCGCCTTCGAGAGCAGGCATGCCGGACCCTTTCGATGCCGGTCCTTTCTCGAAATAGGCAAGGGTCTCCTGTTGGGCCTCCCGTAATTCCTCCATGTGCGCAGGGGAATTCGTGGCATGGTTCACGCCGACAGAGGAGCCTCTTCTGCTCAGGATGATCGTCTCTTCGGGATCCTCGACGATGATGTGACGGGGGATCGCCTCCTTGGTCACGAGTTCGAACACGCCGTGGTGGAGGTCCTTGTATTTGATGTTGTCGTCGTCCAGGAACGTGACGTTCGGCTCCGCGGCCCGGGCGTCCTCGAGCAGCGAGAAGGTGAGGGCGGCCAACGACAGCATGCCGAGGCCGCTGGCGCGGATGGTGCCAACCGGTGTGTCCGCCGTCAGGACGCCAGACCCTGCGAGCCGGCTGCCGATGAGGCGGAAGAGGCTTCTGGTTTTCGCGAACAGGCCCGGCCGCAAGCCCTCGCCGGGGTCCTGCGCGATGTCGCCCAACTCCAGCACGGTGCCGGCCGGCAAATTGAGCAACCTGCCATCGACCAGGCGGATTTCGATCCGCCCGCCGGCTCCGACCTCGATGACGTCACCCTGGCGAACGGGATCGCCAGTTACGATTTGAATCGGTATGCCGCGGGCACGCGCGATCGTGCCGCAGCCGATCGCCGTCCGAACAGTGCCAACTACGCGGGGCGGCTGGCCCAAAACGGCCATGCACGCGTCCCCGAACTCTACGCCGGACGCAACTGACATTGGCTTTTTGCCTGTTGGGCAGTTCGAGCGGAAAGTGGCGCCGCAGTCTTTTTATTTTGGCTTGGTTCGGCCACGCGGCGAAAAACCCCGCGCCGTCAGCCATAGGCTTGTCCGCTGAAACGTCCTGATTGAAACCAAATTCGGCAGTAAAAATGGAATTCCAATACTGCGGGGGAGCCTTACAAAAAGGACAGAATAGCTGTCCTTTATCGCGCGTGCAGCCCCGCAAAATTAATAGTATGATTACCATGCAAATTGTCCACTTATTAATTTTTAGTCGAACTGCGTCAGGCATTTAGGCTTGTCTGCGACAACTCGTTTGGCACTTAAGGTCCTGCGGTCTCGGCCCGGCGGTCCCGATCACCACCGAGCCACGACACGACAAGATCTTCTCGTGGAGGGGATCGTGCGCATCCATTTGATTGTTCAATTGCTTGCAAGCTTCGTCCTGGCGCTCGCAACGCTCACGCCCGGCCAGGTGCAGGGGCAAACCGAACCGGCCCAGCCCGCGGTTGAGAATATTCAACTGAAATTCATCGGAAGGGTCGTGGCCGCCACTGGTTCGGTCACGATCGAGCATCCGAGTGCAGTGGTCGTTCAGGCAGGGCTGCCCGGCAAATTGCCTCAGGCGCAGGTTGGCGATCCCGTTTATCTGGGCGACGTGGTGCAGACTGGAGCGGACGGACGCGTCGGGATCAATTTCACCGACGGCACTTCGTTCAATCTGTCGAGCAACGCCAAGATGGCGATGACCGAGTTCGTGTACGATCCGAACGGCAAGTCAAACTCGACCTTGCTCAAACTGACCAACGGCACCTTCACCTTCGTTGCCGGCAACATTGCGAAGACCGGTGACATGAAGATCGACACTCCTGTGGCAACGATGGGCATTCGAGGCACCACGCCACGCATCGAGATATCGGACGATGGAACGGTGAGGTTCGCCACGCTCGTTGAAGAGGGCAAGAGCAAGGTCAGGAAGGTCGGGACACGAACGCCGCAGCAACCTGAGCAAAACACCCTCCACAAGTTCAATCCCAACATCTGTCGAGGGTGCTAGGCCAGGCGCAGCCCGTTTCGTGCAAGCAAGGCCCGATATGAAACCTCGTGCAAGCGCCGGCGCAATTGTCAGCCTGATATCGCTTCTCGTTGCGATGCTCCCTGTGTTGCCTGCGGTCGCGCAGAACCCGAAGAAGGACAGCTATCTCCGCACTATCGGATCGTGCAGCGGCCTCGATCGCACACCGGCCGACGCGCGCATTGCTGCCTGCACGGCGCTGATCGATGCGGGGCAGGACATGACGGCGGCCGGCCTCGCGATCGCCTATAACAACCGTGGCAACGCCTACGCCGCCAAGGGAGACTACGACGGAGCCATCCGGGATTTCGATCGATCGATCGAGCTCAATCCGACCTACACCAAGCCGCTCAACAACCGCGGCGTGGCCTATCTCAGGAAGCGCGAATATGATCGCGCCACCGACGCCTTCGATCAGGCGATCAGGCTCAACCCGAACTACGGCGAGGCCTTCGCCAACCGCGCCGGCGCCTATTTGAAGAAGAACGATTATGCGCGCGCGGCGCAGGACTACGATGAGGCCATTCGCCTCGAGCCGAAGCTGGACGGGGTGTGGAACGGACGCTGCTGGAGTCGGGCCATCCTCGGCGAATTGCAGGCGGCGCTGGAAGATTGCAACAAGGCCCTTCAATCGGCGTCAGCCAACGCCGCGACGTATGACTCGCGTGGCCTGATCTATCTGAAGACCGGCGAGCTTGGCGCGGCGATCGCCGACTACAGCTCCGCACTTCGCATCGATCCCAAGCTCGCAAGCGCACTTTATGGACGCGGCCTGGCGAAGTTGAAGCAGGGTGACAAGGCCGGCGGCAATATCGACATGGCGGCGGCCAAGGCGATCCAGGGCAGCATCGGCGACGATTTCACACGCTACGGCGTGCGATAGGCGAGCGCGGCCGACGGAGCCGCAGCAAGCGGGCCGGCCCGATGCAGTCGCTGCGGGTGCGGCCAGCCGGCTAAAGCATGATCCGGAAAAGTGCGAAGCGGTTTTCCGAAAAGATCATGCTCAAACAAAGAGCTAAGGCGCGATGACGATTCAACCTAATCTCATCGCGCTTTAGTCCATGATCTCGACCGTCGCCGAACGGCCGGCGACCAGCGCGATGCGATCCGGCAGGTGGTCCAGCGCGATGCGCACGGGGATGCGCTGTGCGAGCCGAACCCAGCTGAATGTCGGATTGACGTTTGCGAGCAGGCTCGCGCCTGCCGCGCGGTCGCGATCCTCGATGCCGGCTGCGATGCTCTCTACATGTCCGGTGAGCCGCACCGGCTCGCCCATCAGCCGGATCTGCGCCTTGTCGCCGACGCGGATGCGCGCGAGCTTGGTCTCCTCGAAATAGCCTTCCACATGCAGCGTGTCGGTGTCGACCAGCGCCATCACGCCCTTGCCAGCGGTGACGTAGGCGCCCGGCCGCAGGTCCATATTGGTGATGGTGCCGTTCACCGAAGCGTGCACCTCGCTGCGATCCAGATTGAGCTGCGCGACGGCGCGGTCGGCGACCGCCTGGTCATAGGCCGCCTTGGCCTGCAGCTGGGTCGCCAGAACCTGCTCCTGCTTCTGCTGCGACACCGCATCGGTGGTCAGCGAGCTGTAGCGTTTGAGGTCGGCGTCGGCCTGATCCATCGTCGCGCGATGGCCGGCGACCGATGCATCCGCCTGCTTCAGCGCCAGGGCAAAGCGTGCGCGATCGATCCGGAACAGGATGTCGCCGCGACGCACCGGTTGATTGTCCTTGACCAGCACGTCGGTGACGAAGCCGGAGACGTCGGGGGCCACCTGGATCACGTCGGCGCGGACCCTGCCGTCGCGGGTCCATGGCGATTCCATATAGTAGACCCAGAGCGCGCGAGCGACAGCGAGCGCGGCGACGACGGCGACCGCGGTCAGCGCAACCCGACCGAGCCAGGCGAAATTCGCTTTCATGGCAGAAGCTCCGAAAGATAAACCACGACGCCGAGCAGGCATACGTACAATGCGAAATTGAACAGCGCGCGATGCCAGACCAGCCGATAGAATCCGAAGCGCTGCATGATCCGGCTCACCACTGCGCTCAGCGCATAGGCAACGATGAGCCACAGCAGCAGCGCCGGAACGAGCACGCCGTAAATGTCGAGCTCATATCTCATGCGGCGAAACTCTCCTCGGACTGCGATCGATACGCGGGTGCATCCGGAAACAGGCCGCGGCGGATGCCGACGAGGCCGAGCAATGCATCGTCCCGCGCGCGTTCATTGGGGTCCTTGACGACCGCGGTCAGCGCCGCATCGATGCATGACAACAGTTCGGCCGGCATTGCCTGGTCCGCACGGGCACGAAACGCCGCCGCGAGGTCGTCCAGCATGTCGTCGATGGCACGCACGGTGAATGCGGCGAGGCCGTAACGCGCCCTCCTCAGGTCGATGATGTTGAGCCCGATGCGTAGCTGGACCAGGCTGTCGGCATCGCGCCGGTCGCTCTCGGAGATGAAGGCGATCCGCTGGACCAACAGGCCGAGCCGATGCAGCATCAGGCCGGCAAACTGCGCGCGATCGCCGTGGCCGCGCCGCTCGGCCGCGATCGCGAGCGTCTGCCAGCTCGACGTCATCAACCGCTTGGCGATCCATTCGGCGCCGACGCCGCGCGCGATCCGCGTCACGATCTCCGCGATGACAACACCGAGGAAGAAGGCGACCGACGTGTTGGCGAAACTGGCGAAATCCGCGCTGTAGGTTGATTGCAGCGCGAGCAGCGTCGCGGTGTTGGCGGCGAGCGCCATGCCGACCGGCGCGGTTTTGGGCCGCGCGATCAAATAGCCGTACAGGAGGAAGGTCGGCGCCAGCGCCGCGATCAGGACCTCGACATGGGAGATGCCCGGCACCAGCGCGAACTGATAGATCGCGACGATGACGATCGCGACCAGTGAAAACAGGCCGAAGGCCCGGATGCTGCGCGCGGGCTCGTCCTGCGCGGCGAAGAAGGAGCAGGCGACCGCCGCCATCATCGGCGCCGAGGCGCCATCGGCCCAGCCGGTCGCAATCCACAGGCCGCAGCAGATTAGGATGGCGACCGCTGCGCCTGCGGCCGACCACAGCGCCATGCCGTGGTCGCGATGACGGACCGGTGCGGCCCCCGACTCCGGGTGGAACGCCAGCGGGACGGTGGAGATATCCCGGCCCGCAGTAATTGCATCGCCCAGCGCGCGGCAGTCGGCCGAGATGTCGACAAGCTCGCGCAGCCGGAGCAGCAGGCTGATCGTGATGATGCGCTCCCGCGGCGCGATGCCGTCGAGCGCAGATTGCCGCTCGGCGATTGCAGCGCGGATCTGCTCGCCGGATTGCCGCTGGCGGTCCTCGTCCACGATCCATGCGGCGAGATCGCCGATCAGGCGCTGCAGCTCCGGTTGCCGTCGCAGCGCCGTCTCACCGAGTGCGGCAAGCCGGTCTTCGATCGACGTGATGATCGGCAACAGCATCAGCATGCGCAGCCGGACCTCGCCGAGGCCACGCACGGTGCCGGCGTCGGCCAGCCGGTCATAGGCGACATGGGTCGCCAGCGTATCGATCTCGACGATGTCGGTTGCAAGACGAAGGCGTTGGGCCCGGCGCGTCTCGCTGGTCCCGCGGTCAAGCAGCGCGTCGCGTGACAGACGGCGCGCATCTGACAACCAGCTCCTGATACGGCCGCCCACCGCCGGCGCGACGCTGCGGGGAAACACCACCGTCGACACCAGGCTCGCACAGATGATGCCGAGCGAGATCTCCTCGACCCGTGCCAGCGCGACGTCGAAGATGCTGCCCGGGTCGGCCACCGACGGAAAGCCGATCAGTGCGACGGTATATCCGCCCAGCATGAAGACATAGCTGCGCGGCGTGCCGTCGAGCAGCGACAGATAAAGGCAGAGCCCGACCCAGAGCGCGATCGCAAGGCACAGCAGCTCCGGCGCATTGACCAGGTTCGGCACGAGGGCAACCGTGACGCTCGCGCCGACCAGCGTGCCGATCACGCGGAAGAACGCCTTCGAGCTGGTCGCGCCGGCCAGCGGCTGGGAGGTGATGTAGACCGTCGCCATCGCCCAATAGGGACGCGGCAGATCGATCGCCAAGGCGATGACGAGCGCCAGCATCGACGCCGCGAACGTCTTCAACGCGAAAATGAGATCCGCGTGGCGGACCAGGAACGGCTCTTCCGCGCGCATGATTATTTCGCCTCTACAGCGGTCGCCCGTTGCTCGATGCGCTGGAGCGTCTCGAAGGTTACCGCAAGTTCCTCGCTGCCGATATCCTTCAGCAGGCTGGCCCGCACCCGGCGCAGCACCCGGTTGATCTCCTCGACCTTGGCTTCGCCGGTAGCGGTGAGATGCAGCGTTTTGGCACGCCGGTCGGTCGGGTCCTCGCGACGCTCGACGAGGCGCTCGGACTGCAGCAGATCGATCAGCCGCACCAGTGAAGGCCCCTCGATTCCCAGTTCATCGGCCAGCACGCCTTGCCGGACGTTTTCCCCCTGGCGCGACAACACCAGCAGCGGAATCGCCGTCGCGTAGGACAGGCCGTGGTCGGACAAGGCCTGATCCGACTCGCGACGCCAGATCCGGGCGAGCCTGGTCACAAGGCGGCCGATCTCGGCGTGGATATGGGATTGCGAAGGCATGCAAATTAGATAGGATACGAACTATTAGCATGCAATGATATACTGCGAACATCGCGGACGATCACGCGAATGCGATCCTGCGTGAGGAAGCGTCAGTATTTCTGCACGGTCGATCGGAAGGCGATCCAGAATGCGACCGACAGAAGCCCCAGTCCGCCGAGCGCCAGGAAGGCTGGGCCATAGCCGACCCATTGCGCAATCCAGCCGCCGAGCGCGGGGCTGAGCGAGGCGCCGATTCCCTGAACCGTGATGACGGCACCTTGTCCGAGATTGACGCGGCCGGTTCCGTTCAACGATCGCGCCACCATCCCGGGCACGGCGACGCTTTGCAGGCCTGCGCCGATGCCGTCGAGGATCTGCACGGGCAGCACGCTCCACCAGCCGGAGAGGAAGCAAGTGAGCACGCCGCGCACCGGCAAGGCCAGGAACGACAGCAGCAGGACAGACCAGTAGTTTCGGCGCTCGGCGGCGTGCATGCCGGCGATCGAGGCAACAATCATCACCGCCTGAGCCACCACGATCGTGGTCGCGACGAAGCTCGGGCCGTCGGCGTGACCACCGGCAACTGCAGCAAGGCCGTAGAGCGGCACGATCGCCGCGTTACCGAGGTGGAACGCGGCCAGTGCGACGGCAAGCACCAGTAACGGCTTGTGCTTGACCAGCACGGAGAGGCCGCTGGGCTGGCTGTCCGGATCTTCTTCCTTGCCGCGCGCGGCACCGTGATCGATGCTGCCGGGCGGGACCAAGAGCACGCAGGCGATCGTGATCGCGCCGAACAGGGCGGCGAGCACGAAGACCGCCACATAACCATACTGCCAGCCGAGATAGCCCGATGCTGCGGCACCGACCATGTTGCCGGCATGGTTGAACGCCTGGTTGCGGCCGTTCTGCCGGTTGAACCCACGCTGCTTGACGATGCCGAGCGTGATGCCGGTGACCGCCGGAACGATTGCGGCGCCCGCGATCGAGGTGGCGACCTGGGACAGCGCGACAGCCCAGAAACTTTGCGACATCAGGATGACGGCCGATGCCACCACGACCGCAATGCCGGGAACGATCACCCATGCTCGCTTGTGGTTCGTGGTATCGATGAAGCCCCCGATCGGGGTCGTGATCAGCATGCCCGCGACGTTGCCGATGGTCATGGCGGTGCCGATCAGCCCGCTGGCCCAGCCGCGCTCCTGCAGAAAAACCCCGACGAACGGCCCGATGCCCGACTGCATGTCGGCCATGAAGAAGTTCACGGCCAGCAGCGGCCACAGGCGTGCAGGAGACGTTCTCGCTTTACGGTGGGGCATAATTCACGAACGCGCAGGACCGCGGAAACGAAGCGACGATGGACCGACAGTTCTGCGCAACCGCTCACGCCACACTGTGCATGGCGGCCGGCGGTGCGATTCTCCGTTCTGCGCAAGACGGCCGGGCAACGTCACGGCGCAAGCGTGTGCCGGACCAAATCGCCCAAGTCAGTCTTTTTATCGCATCAGCACGTAGACGACGACGATGACGGCGAGCGCGATGATCGCAGACGTGATCATCATGCCGTAGGGACGTACCTGTCTGCCTTGGGTCGTCTCTGCCGTGCTTGCGGGAGCTGGTTCAGCGGGCCCTTCTCGGACCATGGTTGGCGTCCTGCTTGTCACACCTCTATTCCGACGCGGCTGACGCAGCTTCGTTCCTAAATGGTGTCCGGGCCGGGTGCGCGCTTAGGAACCTCGCTCCGAACGCGCTGTTGAGGCTTCTTTCGGAGGCACGAAAGATGCACCAGGTCGCGACAGTCGCCACGCATTCGGCCAACCCGGCCTCGACGGCGCGGGTCGGTATGCATCCGATCCATCCCATGCTGGTGCCGTTTCCGATCGCGTGCTTCGTCGGGACGCTGGTGACCGATATCGCATACTGGCAGACCGCCGAGATGCAGTGGGCCAACTTCTCGGCCTGGCTGTTGTTCGCGGGGTTGATCATGGGTGGTCTCGCCGCGATCGCCGGCCTGATCGACTTCCTGAGCAATCGCCTGATCCGCCGGCTGGGCTATGCCTGGCTGCACATGATCGGCAATGTGATCGTGATGCTGCTCGCGCTGTTCAACGCCTTCATCCACAGCCGCGATGCCTGGACCTCCGTGGTGCCGACCGGACTGGTGCTGTCGGTGCTGACCGTCCTCGTGATGCTGTGCACGGGCTGGCTCGGCTGGGCCATGGTCTATCGCTACCGGGTCGGAGTGGCGGGCTGATGCGGATCGACCTGACCAATGCCACGCACCTCAAACTCGCGATGACGCTGCTGGCCGGGCTGTGCCTCGCAGGCTGCAGCAAGGAGACGGCACCTGACCCGAAAACACAGGTCGGTGGGCGTCCGGACCTGCCGGCGCTCGAGCAGTATCTGATGCCGCCGATGCACGTCGCCTCCGTGGTCGGATGGAAGCAGGGCGAGAAGCCCAAGGTGCCGGACAGCTTGCAGATCAATGCGCTCGCCACCGGCCTGCAGCATCCGCGGTCGCTCTATGCGCTGCCCAATGGCGACATCCTGGTGGTCGAGTCCAAGGCGCCGGGGACCGAGCCGATCAAGCGGCCAAAGGACTTCATCATGAAATGGGTGGAGTCCTGGGCGACCTCCGGCGGCGATACCGGTGCGAGCAATCGCATCACGCTGCTGCGCGACAGCAATGGTGACGGCGTGCCGGAGACGCAAAGCGTGTTCCTCGACCATCTCAATTCGCCGTTCGGCGTCGCGCTGGTCGGCAACGATCTCTATGTCGCCAACACCGACGCGATCGTCCGATATCCCTATCATGAGGGCGATACCAAGATCACCGAGCCGGGGCAGACCCTGACGGAGCTGCCGGGCGGACCAATCAACCATCACTGGACCAAGAGTCTGGTGGCGAGCCCCGACGGCTCGAAGCTCTATGCCGGCGTCGGCTCCAACAGCAACATCACCGAGAACGGCATGGAGGCCGAGCACAATCGCGCTGCGATCCTCGAAGTCGATCGCGCCAGCGGCCGCTGGCGCGTGTTCGCAAGCGGTCTGCGCAACCCGAACGGCCTCAGCTTCGAGCCGCAGACCGGCGCGCTGTGGACGGTGGTGAACGAGCGCGACGAGCTCGGCCCCGATCTCGTCCCCGACTACATGACCTCGGTGAAGGACGGCGGCTTCTACGGCTGGCCCTACAGCTATTTCGGCCAGCACGTCGATCCCCGCGTCAAGCCGGAGCGGCCGGATCTCGTCGCCAAGGCGATCGTGCCGGACTATGCCCTGAGCTCGCATGTCGCACCGCTCGGGCTCGCCTTCAACACCGGCGCCGGTCTGCCGGCCGCCTATCGCGGCGGCGCGTTCGTCGGCGAGCACGGCAGTTGGAACAGGCATGTGCTCAACGGCTACAAGGTCGTGTTCGTGCCGTTCGCCGACGGCCATCCGAACGGGCCGGCGCAGGACGTCGTCACCGGATTCCTCGGCGAGGACGAAAAGTCCCGCGGCCGGCCGGTGGGATTGGCGATCGACAAATCCGGCGCGCTGCTGATCGCGGACGACGTCGGCAACACGGTGTGGCGCGTGACCGCCTCGGGGCGGCTCTGACGGCGCTCCCGCTGTCTCACCCGCACACGCAAGCGATTGGAGAACACCATGAGCGACAGCACGATCAAGAAAGTATCGGTCAGCACGTCCCGGAAGGGCACGATGGGCCAGACCTATCTGGTGTCGGGCAGGCGCGTTGCCATGCGGCTTTGGGACAACGAACAGCCGCGACCGGGCGCTTCCGATCGGCGCGACTACGAGACGGTTGGGTATGTCATCAGCGGTCGCGCCGAATTGACCCTGGAGGGGCAGACCATCCGCCTGCAGCCGGGCGATTCCTGGCTCGTGCCCGCCGGGTCCGAGCACCGTTATCGCATTCTCGAGCCGTTCACGGCCGTCGAAGCCACCGCGCCACCGGCGCAAGTGCACGGTCGCGACGAGTCCAAGTCATAGAGGCGCACGGTGTCGAACATGCTCGAAGAAAAGCTCAGGGATGCGATCATCGGCGAATTGAAGCGCCAGGCCGCCAATCGGCCGGATCTGCTCCGCGTGCTGGATGCCGGGGAACTGTCGGTCAGCGGCACGATCGACCTCGATGCACTGGTCATGGTGATCGCAGGCTCGGTTGCGGGCGGACCTTGAGCGCGGCCGGTTAGGAACACATCGGGATACAGATGCTTCTGTTCTTGAGGAGATTGTCATGAGCAGAAAGCCTGTAACGCAGGATTCTGGACGCTCGAGCGACTGGGGTTCCCACGTGCAAACCGACAAGCCGTGGAAGGGAAACCCGGAGAAGGAGCAGCGCTCTGGGGATGCGAAGCGCTCCGGAGACGAGGAGCCGGACCTGGAAAAGTGGCATGAATCGAACACGCATTGATGCGCGGAGCGAGCGAATGTCCGCCTTTCACTTTGCGATCGTGAATGATGAGCGTGTGATCGATGCAACCGGTCAACCGGTTGCCGACCGCGATGAAGCCATCGCCGTCGCCAAGCGGCTCGCCATCGACCTTGCCGAGACCCGACAGGAATATCTGGGACGCGGCTACTACATCTCGGTGATCGGCGGCGACGCCCGCGAAATTCACCGCGAAAGCATCGATAGCGCCGCGAAGAGCGGATGAACGATGCCGCCCCGGCGGGCGGCAAGAGAGCAAGGCTTCGAGAACAAGGCTTCGAGAACAAGGCTTGGAGAGACCGAATGGATATGGGCCTTGAGATCATCTACGGCATCGGAGCGCTCGTGCTGCTGACCGCTTTGATCTTCGGCGTGCTTCAACACCATTTTCGCAGCAGGCGCGCGGTGCAGGTCGGCGAGGAGGTTGTCCGCAAGCGATACAAGCGGAATGAGACCTGACGCAGCGCCGCTGGCGCAAGGAGGAGACGATGGGATTGGCTCAATATGCGGTGATTGCGGCCGGCGAGGAATGGGGCGTCCTGCACGACGGCAACCTCAACGGCGGATACGCCACCAAGGAAGCTGCATTCGAATCGGCGGCGGCCGCCGCGGCACTGGCGATCAGGATGGGGCACGAGGTCCACGTCAGCGTTCCCGGACGCGAGGAGGGGGAAGCGGCCCTCACCAAGCGACCCGCCTGATCCGAATCACAGCAGTACGGCTTGCATTCGGTGATGGCGCGCGCCAGCGCGCTCTACGGATCGAGCTCAGTATCCCAGTAGAGATAATCTAGCCAGCTCTCGTGCAGATAGTTCGGCGGAAACAGCCGGCCGTTGCGATGCAGCTGATGCACGGTCGGGGCGTAGGGCGTCTGCTTCGGAAACATCTTTGCCTGCGCCGGGGTGAGATTGCCCTTGCGCAGGTTACACGGCGAGCACGCCGCGACCACGTTCTCCCAGGTGGTCTGGCCGCCTTTGCTGCGCGGGATGATGTGATCGAAAGTGAGGTCTTCGGGCGAGCCGCAATATTGGCAGGCGAAACGATCGCGCAGGAAGACGTTGAACCGGGTGAAGGCGGGGTGGGTGGTCGGCTTGACGAAGGATTTGAGCGAGACGACGCTCGGCAGCTGGATTTCGAAGGAAGGACTTCGTACCGCCCGGTCGTAATATTCGACGATATTGACGCGGTCGAGGAACACCGCCTTGATCGCGTCCTGCCACGACCACAACGACAGTGGGTAGTAACTCAGCGGCCGGAAGTCCGCATTCAGCACCAACACCGGCCAACTGCCTTGCGAGACATGTGCGTTCAAGTAACGCTCCCGGCCTCCAATATACGCTGCGAAGCAGCATGTATTGACATACTACATGCAGCGTGACGGGATTGTGAAGAGCAATGAGCGGCTTATCCGCCGCGCCCTGCCATGTTCCTGCCCCGATTGCCTCCCGCCCGCGAGGCCCGTAAAGGGAGCCGCAAGGCCCTGTCGGCCAGTGACGGACCCTGCCGATGACCACGACCTCAAGCTATCTCGAGGCGCCGCGCCGGTTGCGCGCGTTCGTGCGCGCGCACGAGACGAGCCTTGTGGTGCTAGCGGTGCTGATCGGCGCCATTGGCGGCCTCGTGGTGGCGGTCATGAGCGGCCTCGTCACGGTGCTGCATTCGGTGCTGTTCAATCTGCCGCTCGGCGACCGCTTGTCGAGCCAGCCCGGCATCGATCCCGTGCGCGCGCTCGTGGTTCCCACGATCGGCGGCCTGCTGCTTGGATTTGCGTTCCTTCTGTTGCTCCGGGTCCGGCCGGCCCGCGAAATCGACCCGATCGAGGCCAACGCGCTTTATGGCGGGCGGATGTCGTTCCGCGGCAGCGTGATCGTGGCGCTGCAGACGATCTGGTCGAGCGGCGTCGGCGGCTCGGTCGGGCTCGAGGCCGGCTACACCCAGCTCTCCAGCGGCCTCGCCGCCTCGCTTGGACGCGGCTTTCACCTCCGCCGCAACGACCAGCGAATCATGGTCGGCTGCGGCGCGGCGGCGGCGATCGCCGGTGCCTTCAGCGCGCCGCTTGCGGGCGCGTTCTACGCTTTTGAACTTGTGATCGGCGGCTATACGCCGGCCAGCCTGACCCCGGTCGGCGTGGCGGCGGTGACCGGCTACTTCGTCGCCCATGCCTTCGAGCCGTTGCCGCTCGGCGTCGGCGTCGGAACCGTCGGCGATGTGCTCGGGCGGGATCTTGCGATCGCCGCGCTGCTCGGCATGGTCGCGGCGCTGACCGGCATCGCGATCATGCGCGGGGTCACGCTGTGCGAGGCGCTACTGACCAAGAGCCGGCTCTGGCCGCCGTTGCGGCCGGCGCTCGGCGGGCTTGCGGTCGGCGCGATGGCGCTGCTGACGCCGCAGGTGATGTCGTCGGGCCATGGCGCGCTGCGCTTCGCGGGCATCGTGGCGATGCCGCTTGCCTTCATCGCCGGCGTGTTCGCGCTGAAGGCGGTTGCCTCGATCGTTTCGCTCGGCTCCGGCTTCCGCGGCGGATTGTTCTTCGCCACGCTGTTCATGGGCGCGCTCGGCGGCCGGCTGTTCGCCGCCGGCGTCGACATCGTGTGGCCGGGGCTGAACCTCGACCCCAACGCCTATGCGGTGATCGGCATGAGTGCGTTGTCGGCCTCGGTGATCGGCGGCCCGCTCACGATGTCGTTCATCGCGCTGGAATCCACCGGCAACCTCTGGCTCACGACCGCGGTGCTGGTCGCGGTCATCATCTCGACCACGATCACGCGCGAGCTGTTCGGCTATTCGTTCTCGACCTGGCGGCTGCATCTGCGCGGCGAGACCATCCGCAGCGCCGCCGATATCGGCTGGATCCGCGATCTCACGGTCGGCAAGATGATGCGGCAGGACATGACGACGGTGAACGCCGCGATGCCGATCGAGGCGTTCCGCGAGGAATTCCCGCCGGGCTCGAAGACCCAGGTCGTCGCGGTCGACGGCGAGGGGCATTACGCGGGGCTTGCGCTGGTCGCCGAAGCGCATGCGCCCGATCTCGAGGCCGACAAGGGACTTGCCGCCATTCTGCGCTACGCCGACGTGGTGCTGCATCCCGGCATGAACGTGCAGGAGGCGATCGCGGTGTTCGACGCGGCCGAAGCGGAATCGCTCGCCGTGGTCGAAGGCGACGGCGACCGGCGGCCGATCGGCCTGCTCACCGAAGCGCACGCGATGCGGCGCTACGCGGAAGAATCCGAGCAGCGCCGCCGCGAGGTGATCGGCGAGATTTGAGGGCCGTGTGGCAGGTACAGGTCGATATAATCTGCCCAACCCGTCATCCCCGCGCAAAGGCTTCGCCTTTGTCGCTGGAGGTGCGAGCGCTTGCGAGCCTCGAAGGTTGAACGGCCACTAGCCGGGCCGTCGACCCTTCGAGACGCGCGTAAGAGCGCGCTTCTCAGGGGGGGCGGTGATGCGGTGGAGCTCAGGTCGGAATTTTTTCCAGCTTCTGCAGGCACCGCGTCGTGCGGACCGCGGCCGGCATCTCCTCGTCCGGAAAGCTGCTCTCCCAGTTGGTGACGCCGACCTCGCCGACATAGATGTCGCCGCGGGAATCCAGCGCGATGCCGTGCGGCGCCAGAAATTTTCCGGTCTCGACGCCGGGGCCTTGCTCGCCGCCGAGGCGCGCGATGCGCTTTCCGGTGTGATCGACGATCGACAGTCGCGGGCCGAGATTGGGCACATTGCGGTTGATGGCGAGGCCGGGGCCGAGCTCGCCGATGACGAAGGTCGGGCTCTTCCCGCCGCCGCAGCAGCACAGCGCGCAAGGCCGGTGCAGATTGTTCCACTGCGCCTCATACTTGCCCTCGCCGTTGAACACCTGCACGCGGTGGTTCTCGCGGTCGGCGACATAGACCCAGCCGTCGGCATCGGTCGCGATGTTGTGCACGATGTTGAACTGGCCGGGGTCGGTGCCGGGCTCGCCCCAGCTTTTGATCAGCTTGCCGTCAGGGGTGAATTTGTGCACGCGCGCATTGCCGTAGCCGTCGGAGACGTAGATCTCGCCCTTCGGCGACAGCGCGGTGTGGGTGCAGCGGTGGAACGGCTCGCCGCTCATGAACGGCGCCGGCTTTGCGGGGATGCCGATCGTGAGCAGGACCTTGCCGTCGGTGGTGCATTTGCGCACCGTGTGGTCGCCGTCATCGGTGCAATAGAGGTTGTCGTCGGCATCGATGTGCAGGCCATGCGCACGGGAGAACAGTCCTTCGCCCCAGCTGCGCAGGAAATTGCCGGCGCGGTCCAGCACCACCATCGGATGGGCGCCGCGGTTGAAGACGTAGACGCGGTTCTTGCTGTCGACCGCGACGGAGGCGACATCGGTCAGGCTCCAGCCGTCGGGGAGTTTTGCGAAGTTCTCCACCACGCGATAGCGGTGTTCGCCGGTGCCGAGGGTGGTTGGCATAAGATGTCTCCTCTCGGGTGTCGTTCCGGGGCGCGGAACCTCGAGATTCCGGGTTCGATGCTGCGCAGCGCCCCGGAATGGCGGTGGTGGGAGTTATGAAAGATCCGCCCGTGGCCCGACGTCGCGCGGCAACAGGCCTTCCTCGACCGCCTTGATCTGGAGCGCGAGATATTTCGAATTGATCCGGCATTGTGCGAGGCTGCCGGCGATGAACCAGAGGCCGGGCTGCTTCGTGCGCGCATACATGTTGCGGAGCTCGAAGCCGTCGCCGAAGCCCCAGATCGGACCGACGCGCGCGGCCACCGCCTCGCCGAACAGTTTCTTCACCAGCTCTTCCTGCGGCCGGTAGCCGGTCGCGAGCACGATCAGGTCGGCCTCAACCGTCTCGCCGTTCTTCAGCCGCGCACCCTCGCCCATGAAGGTGTCGATGTCGGCGAATTGCTGCAGGGCGACCGCGCCGCTCGCGACGAGATCGGAGCAGCCGACATTGAAATAATAACCACCGCCGCGCGTGAGGTATTTGAACTGCCAGCCGGTGCCGGCCTCGCCAAAGTCGAGCTTGAAGCCCTTGCGCGCAAGGCCGTCGAGCAGCGGCTTGTCGAGTTGCTTCGACTGCTCGGTCATCAGCACATGGCTGCGTTTGGCGAGCGCGAGCGGCATCGAGGCCGCGATCAGATCATTGTCCTCGAGCGTGCCTTCATTGTAGGTCGCGTAGGCGAGCTGCGCCGACGGCTCGATATTGGTGACAAGCGTCGGCGAGCGCTGCACCAGTGTCACCTCGGCGCCGCTTGAATAGAGATCCTGCGCGATGTCATGGCCGCTGTTGCCGGTGCCGATGACGATGGCTCGCTTGCCGGTCCAGTTCTCGCCGTCCTCGTAGCGGCTGGAATGCACCACTGTGCCGGAAAAATTCTCCAAACCAGGGATGTCGGGCACATTGGCGATGCCGCTGACGCCGGTCGCCATCACCACATGGTGCGGATTCATCTTGCGTGTCGTGCCGTCGGCGCGGCGCAACTCGACGCTCCAGCGTCGGCTCGCATCGTCATAACTGCCGCCGACAAATTCGGTGCCGGTCCAGAAGTTCAGCTCCATGGCATCGACATAGGCTTCGAACCAGTTGGCGAGCTTGTCCTTTGGGATATAGGTCGGCCAGCTCGGCGGGAAGGGCATGTAGGGCAGGTGATTGACCTGCACCTGATTGTGCAGCGTCAGCGCGTGGTAACGCTTGCGCCAGTTGTCGCCGATCCGTGCCTCGCGATCGACGATCAGCGTGTCGACCTTCAACTGTTTCAGCCGCGCCGCAATCGCGAGCCCGGCCTGGCCGCCGCCGACCACCAGCACGGCTGGATCGCGGTCGGCATAGTCGCGCGAGGCGTTGCGCAGGTCGAGCCAGTTCGGCCCGCGAAAGTCGCGCGAATAGGCCTGGCCGCGCGGGCTGGTGTGGCCCTGCTGCTCCTCAAAACCCTTTAGCTCCTCGAGCGCCGTCAGCAAGGTCCAGGCCTTCAGGCGATCGTCGTCGGCGGCATCGGGGATCAGCCGCACGATGCCGTGGCCGCGGCCGACCGCCGTCTCGAATTTGAAAATCGCCTCGATCGCATGGGTGCCGGCGCGCGTCACCCGGCGCGGCGCCGCGCGCTCGGCATCGATGCGGAAGTCATGCGGCGCGCTGTGACGCGCATGCGCCGGCAGCTCCTCGATGATCGCGAAGGCCCGATTGACGGTCTGGATGTTCCAGCTCAACGCCAGCACGTCGCGCCAGTAGCTGTCGGGATGGAACAGCGGCTTCAGCAGCACATCGTCCGGGCTGGCCAGCGCATCCTCGAACTGTACAAGCCAATTGTCGGCGGCGACCGAAATATCGTCCGTCTTGTCGAGCATCGAGCGTTTCTCGCCATCGGCCGCCTTGCTGAAATTTCTTGGCGGCGTTCCCTTTCCGCAAAGCCTATACCCATTCGAAGGCATGCAGAAAGGGCGCGACGGGATATCGCCTATTCGGCCAGCGACAGGATCAGGCCTTGATCCGGCGGAACGCGGCCTTGCAGGGTATCGAGATAGGCCTCGCGCACCGCGGCCGGGCCGCGCCGCTCGACCACGTCAAGCCAATTCGGCAGATGCGGCACGAGCTCGGCCCAGGCGGCGCCAAAACGCTGGTCGATGCCGCCCGGTCCCCATTCCTTGGCGCGCTTGCGGATCTGGTCCGGGGCGAAGAACCAGACCGGCTTGCCGCCGGGCAGCGTCGGCTCCTGCGGCTCGCTCGCACGGTGCGTCAGCCCAACCCGGCCGGAATAGACCATCTGCGCCCCGAAGTGCCGGTGCAGGCTTTCGCGCAGCGCGCTGTTGCCGGCCATGTCGACATAGGCGACAGGCTCGGCCGGCGGCATCGCGGTGACCTGGTCATAGGTGACGACCTCGTCGTAGCAGCCGAGCGAGCTGACGAAATCGACATTGCCTCTGGAGGTCAGCCCAATCACCGGGATACCCCGCTTGTGCACGAGATGGGCGAGCCCGAACGCGGTCTTGCTCGAGGCCGACGACAGGATGACGCGGCGTGCGCCGTAGAACGCATTTTCGGCCAGGAAGTCGTCGACCAGGAACGACAGCATGAACAGCGGCAGCATCAGCGCGCGGAAGTCGCCCTGCTGGCCCGCATAGGTCGGATCGCCTGAGACGCGGGCGTAGGCATTGTAGACCGGCGAGACCTCCTGCCGGTGCGCGGCGCCGTCGCGCAGGCCGCGCTTGCTGACGTCGGCCGCCTCGATCACGAGATGGGTCGCCATCGGGAAATAGCCGAACAGCGTTTCGCCGACTGCGATCATGGGATGTTTCGATACCAGCACCTCGCCGAAGCCCCACACCGGGATGATGCCGCAGCCTTCGGGCGCCGGGAACAGATGCCAATATTTCAGCTGCTCGCCGATCACGGCGTAGGTGATGTTGTTGGCGGTGAAGGCGAAGCGGGTCACCTTCACCAGCAGCGCATCGGCGGGCAGCGCCGCGGCATCGGGCAATTGCGTCTCGATCACCTTGCACTGCTGCAGATCGTTGCGGATGACGATGAAGTCGGTCGAGTTCATGGCGATGATCCGGGCTCAGGATGCAGGCGCATCGTTGCGTCCATTGCCGGCCGTTTGCAACAGCAACTAAGTTTCAAACGCCGTTTGCTTCGCCGTCACATCGCTCAGCCGAGCTGTCCTTCGCTGTAGAGGTCACGCAGCTTGCGCTTGAAGATCTTCCCGGTCGCCTCCCGGGGCAGCGCATCGAGGAACTGGATCTCCTTCGGCACCTTGAAGTTGGCCAGCTTGCCGCGGAGGAAATCCTGGATCGCGCTGATCGACAGCGTGCTGCCTGCTTCGGGCTCGATGCAGGCGCACAACCGCTCGCCATATTCCGCGTCCGGGATGCCGAACACGGCGCAATCGCGCACGCCGGGCATGGCGATCAGCACGTTCTCGATCTCGGCCGGATAGATGTTGACGCCGCCCGAGATCACCATGTCGCGCTTGCGGTCGCACAGGAACAGATAGCCGTCCTCGTCGAGATAGCCGACGTCGCCGACGCTGACGAGACCGTCGCGCCCGGCCTCGGCGCGCGCCTGCGCCTTGCCGTGATAGTCGAAATCGGGGACCGCGCTCTGGCGCATGTAGATCTCGCCGGGTTCGCCGACGTCGCATGGCGTTCCGTCGTCGCGGAAGATCTTGACGATGCCGCCTTCGATGGCGCGGCCGACCGTGCCGGGTTTCCTCAGCGCCTCCTCGGCCGAGTGCCACACCGGGATGCCGGTCTCGGTCGAGCCGAAATATTCGTTGATGACGGGTCCCCACCACGCGATCATGGCCCGCTTGACCTCGGGCGGGCAGGGCGCCGCGCCGTGAACGACGAACCGCAGCGACGACAGGTCATAACGCTGCCTCACCGTCTCGGGCAGGCGGAGCAGGCGCACGAACATGGTCGGCACCATGTGGATATGCGTCACACGGTGGCGTTCGATCAGTTGTAGCAGATCCTCCGGATCGAAGCGCGGCTCGAGCACGATCACGCAGCCGTTGCGGAACGCGAGCATTCCATAGGAGTGCGGCGCAGAATGATACATCGGGCCGTTCATCAGGATCACCTGATCCTCGTTCGGCTTGACGCCATAGGTGATGGCGCCGACGCGCGCCGCCGCCGCCTGCTGCTCGGGCCGCATCGGCTTGCGCTTGACGCCCTTCGGCAGTCCTGTTGTGCCCGAGGTGTAGAACATCGGCGCCGCGCCGATCGGCGCCTCGGTCAGCGGTTGGTGCGTCTCCCGCCAGACGTCCCAGTCGGTCATGCCGTCGGGCACGCGGGTGAGCGCCGGCGCCACGCCGTAGGCCGCGGCGATCTCCGGCGGCGTCGTCACCACCAGCAGCTTGATTGCCGGCGGCAGGCCGTCGCGAATCTGCGGCAGCAGATCGGCGTGGCAGACCAGAATCGTCGCGCCGCTGTCGGTCAGGATGTAACGGACCTCCTCGGCCTTGAGGTGCCAGTTGATCGGCACCACCGGGCTGCCCAGTGCGGCCGAGGCCGCAACCACCTCGAACAGGGCGAAGTCGTTGCGCAGCATCATCGCGACCGGCTTGCCGCCCTGCACGCCAAGCGCCCGGAAGCCGCTGGCCGCCCGCGCGATGCGGGCGTGAATGTCCCCGTAGCTGATCTGTCTGTCGCCGCTGATGATCATGTCGCGCCTCGTCTGCTAGCGATCGTCCAGGATCTCGCCGAAGCTGACCCAGCTCTTGCCGTTGAAGCGCCGGAGCTGAAGCTGCTGGAACGGCAGATAGTCGTCTGGCCCGGTCGAAACCGTCATGCCTGGCAACAATAGCGGCAGCGGAACGTCGCGCAATGAGGCCGCCTGGCGCATGATGTTCTCGCGGCTGAAATCACCCTTGCAGGCCTTCAGCACCGTCATCAGCAGCGTCGCGTAGTGGTAGCCGGCCGCATAGTTGGAGTTGGAGAGGTCCGCGTTCGGCATGTACTGCTTCATGAAGGCGAAATACTCCTTCACGCCGGGATCGCTGGCCCATTGCGGGTCCATCGTGTCCTTCTGATTGCTCGACGAGATCAGGCCGACCGCGTTGTCGAGCCCGGCCGGCTCCAGGAACGAGATCGACGAGGCCGAGGTCGGCACGAAGAACAGCTCGGGCTTCCAGCCGATCTCGGCCACGCCCTTGATCATCTGCGAGGTGAACTTTCCGAGCACGACGCCAAACAGCACGTCGGCGCCAGATGACTTCAGGGTCGAGAGCTGCGAGCTGATCGTGGGCGCCGAGGTCTCGTAGCTCGCTTCGGCGATGATCATGCTGGCGGCCTTGTCGCCGAGCGCGCGCTTGAAGCCGGCGACATAGTCGCGGCCGAAATCGTCGTTCTGGGACAGGATGGCGATTCTGGCGCCCGGCTTCGTGCGCAGCACGTGCTTGGCATAGACCACGCCCTCGGATTCGTAGGCGGCCATGCCGGGCATGGTCCATGGATATTTCTGCGGGTCGGCCCATTTCGTCGCGCCGGAGAGCACGAAGAGCTGGGGCACCTTCTTGCCGTTGAGGTAGCGCTGCACGGCGCTGTTGGTGGCGGTGCCGAGCGAGCCGAACATCATCAGCACCTCGTCCTGCTCCACCAGCTTGCGGGTCTGCTCGACCGTCTTCGGCGGCGAGTAAGCATCGTCCAGCGTGATGAACTTGACCTTGCGGCCGTTGATGCCGCCATCGGCATTGATCTTCTCGAAAAACGCTTCCTGGGCGCGGCCGATGGTGCCGAAGCCGGAGACCGGTCCGCTATAGGGCAGCGTCTGGCCGATCCGGATCGCTTCGTTGACGTTGCCGTTGTCGGCGGCGGCTGTGCTGGCGATCGCGCAGACCGTAAGCACGGCTGCCAGCGCGTGTTGCGCTCGTTTCATGGTTCACTCCCGGACTTTGTGAAACAGCGTCAAGCGCTGGCGCGCAGGAAGTCGCTGCGCGCCGCGGCGAACTCGGACTTGAGCCGCGCCACCAGTTCGGCGACGGGAGGGACATCGGTGATCTGGCCGATGCCCTGGCCCGATCCCCAGATGTCGCGCCATGCCTTCGATTTCATGTTGCCGCCGGAGCCGAAATTCATCTTCGTCTTGTCAGCGACCGGCAGATCGCCCGGATCGAGGCCTGCCGCCGCGATCGACGGTCCGAGATAGTTGCCATGCACGCCGGTGAACAGGTTGGTGTAGACGATGTCGTGCGCGGCATATTCGGTCAGCGCCTGCTTGTACCTGACATTGGCATTGGCTTCCTTTGTCGCGATGAAGCGCGTGCCCATATAGGCGAGGTCGGCGCCCAGCGTCAGCGCGGAGGCGATGCCGAAGCCGTCGCTGATCGCGCCCGACAGCAGGATCGCACCGTCGAACCATTGCTTGACCTCGCGCACCAGCGCGAAGGGCGACAGCGTGCCGGCATGTCCGCCCGCACCGGCGCAGACCAGGATCAGGCCGTCCACGCCCTGCTCGGCGGCCTTGCGGGCATGCTTGACGTTGATGACGTCGTGGAACACCAGCCCGCCATAGGAATGCGCGGCGTCGACGATCTCCGCCGGCGGCCGCAGCGAGGTGATGATGATGGGCGCCTTGTGCTTTACGCAGGTCTCCATGTCCTTCATCAGCCGGTCATTGGAAGCATGGCAGATCTGGTTGACGGCGTAGGGCGCAACCTTCTTCTCCGGATGCAGCGCCTGGTACTCGCCGAGTTCGTTCTCGATCTGGGTCAGCCATTCGTCGAGCTTCTCGACCGGGCGGGCGTTCAGCGCCGGGAACGAGCCGACGATGCCGGCCTTGCACTGTGCGATCACGAGCTCCGGCCCCGAGACGATGAACAGCGGGGAGCCGACGACCGGCAGTTCAAGCTTGTTGGCGAGCGAAGCGGGCAGCGACATTTTCGGATCCTCCATGCGCGTCGCCCGGCCGGCAGCCGGGGCGGATCGCGATTTATTGTGATGGTTGGAGCGGTGGCGCTCTTGGCGCGGCAATATAAGGCTGGACGGCTCGGTCATGACGTTCAATATTGAACACCCGATCAACCAGAAATGAACAGTGTCGCAGCAAGGGGAGCGGCATGGACTGGGAGCTTTGCAAGACATTTGTTGCGGTGGCGGAGACACGCAGCCTTGCCGGGGCGGCGCGGCGGCTGCGCATCAGTCACCCCACTGTCGGTCGCAACGTCGCGGCGCTCGAGCAGCAACTCGGGACCCGCCTGTTCGCGCGTTCCAATGACGGCCTGTCGCTGACGTCGCATGGCCGCAAATTCCGCGAGCACGCCGAAGCGATGGCCGCGGCGGCCCTCCGCGCGGAGGCGGCCGCGTCCGCCACCGGCGGGCAGGCGCGCGGCATCGTCAAGCTGTCGATCGGCGCGACGCTGGCCTCGCATTGGCTGATGCCGCGCTTGCCTGCCTTCCTGCGTGCGCACGATCATATCCAGCTCGAGATCATCACCCATCCGTTTCCGGCGAGCGTGCGCCGGCGTGAGGCGGACGTGGTGCTGCGGCCCTTCGACAGCGGCGAGGAAAACCTGGTCGGTCGCAAGATCGGCCGTCTCGGCACGGGATTCTACGCTTCCCGCGACTATGCGGCCGGCCGCAAGCTGCCGGAGCGGCGGGACGAGTGGCGGGGCCACCATGTGATCGGCTTTGCCGACCAGGCCTCCAACGCGCATCTGGCGCGCTGGAGCGATGTCATCACCCGGCAGGGCACGCTGGTGATGCGCTGTTCATCGCAGGGCGACATGCTCGCGGCGGCGCGGGCCGGGCTCGGGATTTGCGCGCTGTCCTGCCTGGTCGGGGCCGACTACCCCGATCTGGTGCGGGTCGCGCCGCAAAAGCTCTCGAGCCTTTCCGATCTCTGGCTGCTCGCCCATCCCGATCTGGTCGAGCTTCCCGCAGTGCGCGCCGTCATCGGCTTCGTCACCGACTGCGCGCGCCAGGACCGCGTCAGGCTGCGCGGCTAGAGCGCGTCGTCAGGCGCGCGCCCGCAACAGCGTCACCGCGAGTAGAAGGAAGGCCGCGCAGGTCCACAGCGACTGCCAGTTCTCCGCCCCTTCGTTGAATCCTGTGTAGATCGCCGTTGCAACGAAAATGCCGGAAAAGATCGACTCCGCCAGTGGGCGGATTCCCTTCGTGGGAGGATTGAGCAGCGTCACGGCCGCAAAGGGCACCGCCGCCATGGTGAGAGGCGCAAAGGGGAAGTCAATGAAGCGCGGGTCGAACACGAGACCGATTGCGGTCGCCGTGCCGATCACGACGGTGATCATCAAGGCCAGTCCGTGCAGGGTCACCAGCACCGATTCAGTGTGGTGGCCCTTCGGACCCAACACTTCGAAAAAGCTGGGCGGTGCGCGGCCCGACATCAGGGCGTTGGCGCCCAACACCGGCGAAGCCGTGGCCGCCACCAGAAGCGAGCCCCAGACAAGCCAGCCTCCCGTTCCGTAGCTTTCATAGACCAATCTTTGCTCGGCGACGCCAAACAGGATTCCCGCCGTGGTCGCCGATAGCGCGACCGCAAGCCATGGAGCGAATGCGGGCTTTCTCGGCTTGCGACGCGAGGTCAACCACGCCGCGCCGAAGACCAGCGTCGCCAGCGCAATTCCACTGCACATTTGCAGCTTCCAGAGCGGAAAGTTGCTGACGGGCTGGCCCGGCGGATATTTCGGCATGCGCTGCTCGGAATCGAACAGACCCCATGATCCGCCGACCGTGCCCTCGATCTCTCGCTTCCAGGATTCGTCATAGGCTTCGAACAGGTTGACGCGGAAATGCTCGCGTCGCGCAAGGTCGAGGACCTCCGAGACCACCCGGGCCTGATTGACAGGGGACGGCAACGCCGATTCCCGCATCCGTCCCTGGCTCGGCCAACCTATTTCTCCGATCAGGATTTCCTTGCCCGGAAAAGCCGCCGCGACCTGTCGGCGCATCTCGTCGGCATGAGCGGCGGCATCTTCCGCCGGGATTGGCACGTTCTCCCAATAGGGCAGGATGTGAATCGTGACGAAGTCGACCGCGTCGGAGAGCTCGCGATTGCTCAGCCAGAATTCCCAGACGTCGGCATAGGTGACGGGGACATTGACCTGCGCCTTCACCGAGCGGATCGTGTCGGCGAGATCGGATACAGTTATGTCCTTGCGCAGCAGCGTCTCGTTTCCGACCACGAGCGCAATGATCGTGTCCGGATAGTCTTTGGCGAGGCGGATCGCGGTTTCCACCTGCGTTGCATTCTTCTTTCGGTCCCTGTCGAGGAAAATCCCCTGAATGACCTTCAGCCCCGCCTTGGCCGCGAGTGCCGGAATCTGATCGAGACCAAGATCGGTCGCATAGGTGCGGATGCAGTGGGATATCTTGGCGAGTTGCGCAAGATCCTCCGCGATCTGCTCACGCGATACCTGCGTCGCAGGCGAAAGTGACGTCTGATGGTTGCGGAATGGAGCGTATGAGATGCACTGGACCTTGTCGTTCGGATCGATGGGTGCGCGCGGCAGGCTGACCGGGATGCCGAGCCACCACCACACCGCGGCGATCGCGCCCAGGGATAACGAGAGAAGCGTCAGCGGGATACGGAGAGAAATCAGGTCCGTCTCCTTGCAATAAGGACGTGCTGCGCGTGCAAAATGGGCGAGGCCGGCAAATTGAAAAACTATAAGTCTGCTGATTCTATATCACGCGATCACGCAGTTGGCGTGTTTTTCTCGACGACTACTTTGCACCGGCGATCACGCCCTCGCGATTTCTGAGCACGCGATAATACGCCCACCACAGATGCGCGGCCGCGCCGCGCAGCGGACGCCAGGGTTCGGCGAGCGGCGCCATCTGCTTCTCGGTCGGCCGCGCCTTCAGACCGAGCCCGATACGGATGCCCTCCTGCACGGCGAGGTCGCCGGCCGGCCAGGCATCGCCGTGGCCGAGGCAAAACAGGAGATAGACGTCCGCGGTCCAGGGGCCGATGCCGGGCAACGCGATCAGCGTGTTGTGCGCCGCATCGGCCTCCTCATTGGCAAGGACGTCGAGGTTCAGCCGCTCCTCGGCGAGTTCGCGCGCGATGTGCTTCAGCGTCTTGATCTTGGCCGCCGACAGCCCGAGCCGGCCGAGCCGGTCGGCCCGGGCCTTGCGGATCGCGTCATGGTGGAACGGATCGAACGCCGTGCTGACGCGACCCCAGATCGCCGCCGCGCTCGCGGTCGAGAGCTGCTGTCCGCAGACGATCGCGGCAAGCCCGGCAAATCCGGGCTCGCGCTGCCGGATCGCCGGCATGCCGGTCAGCTCCAGGATCGGGCGCAGGCGGCGGTCCTGGTCGACCAGTTTGTGGATCGCGTCGTCGAGGTCGGCCTGGGTTTCGAGATGAATCAGCATTTGCGGGGTCTGCATGGGCTTGTCAGGCGCGGGCTTGACCCGCGCATCGATCTCCTATCGTAACAGAGTCTTGTCCGGGCGCATGAACCAGAGTCGCCGCGGCAAGCCCGGCAATGACGCGTGACCGATCACGATGCCACCCGTTTTCCGATTTGCCCCCAGCCCCAACGGCCTCCTGCATCTCGGCCACGCCTATTCCGCGCTGCTCAACTTCGATCGCGCGCGGGAGACCGGCGGGCGGCTGTTGCTGCGGATCGAGGACATCGACGCGACGCGTTGCCGGCCGGAATACGAGGCGGCGATCTACGAGGATCTTGCCTGGCTCGGGATTGACTGGGAGACCCCGGTGCGGCGGCAGTCGGAGCATCTTGCCGCCTATGGCGCGGCGATCGACCGCCTGTCGGTCCAGCGGCTGGTCTACCCGAGCTTCGAAAGCCGGGCCGAGGTCGCGCGCCTGGTCGCGGAGCGCGAGGCCGGCGGGGCGTGGCCGCGCGATCCGGACGGCGCGCCGCTTTATCCGGGGCCGGCCAAATCGCTGTCGGCTGCGGCGCGCGACCGGCTGATCGGGCAGGGCGTGCCGTTCGCGTTGCGGCTCGACATGGCGTCAGCCCGCGCGCATGCCGGCGAGCTGCGCTGGCAGGAAGCGGGCGAGGGGCCGGCTGGCGAGAGCGGAGACGTCGTGGCCCGGCCAGAGGCCTGGGGCGACGTGATCCTGGCGCGCAAGGAGACCCCAACCAGCTACCATCTCTCGGTCGTGATCGATGACGCGCTGCAGGGCGTTACCGATGTCGTCAGGGGCCTTGACCTGTTCTGGTCGACCAGCGTGCATCGGCTGTTGCAGGAACTGCTTGGTCTGCCCGTGCCAAACTATCGGCACCACCGGCTGATCCGAGACGTGACCGGCCAAAAGCTGTCGAAATCGACCCAGGCGACCGGACTGCGCGAATTGCGGGCGGCTGGGGCGAGCCCGGCCGATATTCGCCGCCTGGTGGGTTTGCAGTAGATTTTGGCCGTTTGATCGCATCATGGCGTTTTGCGCGGGCGCGCAGTAAACGTCGCCGTGACTCCGGCCCGCCTGGCATGCCATGTTGTTGACCGGGGCGGGGATCACGGAGACCATGGCGTCAAAATCGCGCGCACGGCGCAGCAAGCGGCCATCCAAAGGGACGCCGCCGAAGACACGCGCCGCCAAAACGCGTGCTGCCAAGACACGGACTGCCAAGACACGGACTGCCAAGACACGGACTGCCAAGACACGAACGGCCAAGGCCCGCGCCGCCAAGGTGGCGGCCAGGCCGCGCCGCAAGCGGGCCGTGCCAAAGCCGGCCCCGAAGGCCGGTCCCGGCATGGTCGATACCGCACTTGCCGCCTTTGCCCATGAGGTCCGCACCCCCCTGACCGGCATTCTGGCGATCAGCGATCTGCTCGCGACTTCCGATCTCGGCGAACGGGAACGGCGGTGGGCCGATACCATCAAGGCCGGTGCCGAGCATCTGGCGAGCCTTGCCACGCTGTTCGTGGATGCCGCCAGGAGCGAGGGGCCGGGGCTCGAGATCCGGCAGGATTTCTTCGACCTGCGTACGCTGGCGCGCCACGCCGCGGATTCGCTGGCCGGCCGCGCGGCGGCCAAGGGGCTGCAGGCTTCCGTCGAGGTTTCCGACCAGCTGCCTGCCTTTGTGGTCGGTGATCCCGTCCGCCTGCGCGCGGCGCTCGAGAACCTGATCGACAATGCCGTGAAGTTCACCGACCAGGGCGGCATCGAGCTGCGTATCGCGCCGGTAGGCACGGTCAAGGCAAGGTCGGGCGACAAGATCGGCGTCGCGTTCGCGATCTCCGACAGCGGCATCGGCCTGACGCTATCGGAGGTCAAGCGCCTGTTCCGGCCGTTCTCGCAGGCCAACGTCTCGATCGCCGCGCGGTTCGGCGGCGCCGGGCTCGGCCTGTCGTCCGTCAGGCAGCTCGCGCGCGCCATGGGCGGCGACATCGTCGCCGACCGGCGCGCCGGCGGGGGCACCACCTTCACGCTCAAGGTGGAACTGGCGCCCGCCGAGGGGCCGGCGGGCTCCGCCTCCGGCGAGAGCGCGGCCGCGCTGCTGTCGCAAGGGCTGCGGCTGCTCAGCGTCGAGGACAATCCGTTCGGCCGCGTCGTGCTCAACACGATCCTGACCGAGCTCGGCCACCACGCCGAATTCGTCGGTCAGGGCGAGGCCGCGCCCGACCGGCTCGTGCAGGGCGCCTTTGATGCCGTGCTGATGGACATGGTGTTGCCCGGCATCGGCGGCATCGAGGCGATCAAGCGCATCCGAGCGCTGCCGCCGCCGCACGGCCGCATCATGATTGTCGGGATTTCCGGCCGCGGCGAGGACGAGGCAGCATCGCGCGCGGCCGGCGCCGACGCCTTCCTGGTCAAGCCTGTGTCTCCGCGGGCTTTAGCGACTGCGCTGCTTGAAGCGACACGCCATGAGGAAGCCGCGACTTGATGATCGCGGCGTTGAGCTCACCGCCGTAAACGAAGATCGCGGCGATGAAATACAGGAACACCAGCGCGATGATCACCGAGGCGAGCCCCGCATACATGGTCACGTAGTTGTTGGCGAAGCGCGCCAGATACTGTCCGAAGACGACGCCGGAGACCAGGGACGCCACCACCGTGAAGATGATGCCCGGCATGATCTGGAGGAAGCTGCGCCGTCCCGCCGGCAGCCAGGCGTGCAGGATGAACAGCGCGACGACCAGCGCCAGGATCGTGACCCCGTAACGGGCGGTGTTGAGCAGGCTCTCGTTCGAACTCGACGAAGAACGGGATATAGCGCCGCGCTGCCTCGATGATCAGCGGACCGAGCACGATCAGGAACGCCATCGCAAGGGCAGTGAAGGCGGCAATCAGCGTATAGGCAATCGATTCCAGCCGTAGCCAGTACCAGCGCCGCATCTCCACCACGGCGTAGGCGCGGTTGAGTGCGACCCGCAGCGCCTCGACGCCGTTGGAGGCGAAATAGACCGACAGCGCCGCGCCGATGGTCAGAATGTCGCCGCGGGTGTTGGTCAGCACGTCGTGGATCTGGCCGGACAGCGCCTCGGCGACCTGCTTGGGCCAGACCTGGAGCATCAGGCTGGCCGCCTGGTCGGCGAGTTCCTTGGAGCCGAAGACGCCGGCGAGCGAGGTCAGCACGATCAGGAACGGGAACAGCGCCATCAGCGTCGACAGCGCGATGTGGCTTGCGATCGCCCAGCCGTCATCGGCGAGGAAGGTGTAGAACGCATCCATCACGACGTGGGTGACGTAACGAAGCTGCTTCACATTCCACCCGGCATTGTCGAAAACCGCTCGGCCCGAGAACGGACCCAGCATCTGATATTACGCGCTGAAAAGCCAGTTGGTTGCATGGCCGGGCTGTGTGGAAGTCCGCGTCCTGCGGTGTTATGTACCGCAAATGACATCTCTCCTCAGCACGATCATTCTTCCCATCGCCGCCGGCGCCGTGGCGTTGGTGCTGCTGCTCGGGCTCATCAACATGATGCGCGGCGGCTCGCCCAATACCTCGCAGAAGCTGATGCGCTGGCGCGTGCTGCTTCAGTTCCTGGCGATCATCATCGCGATGCTCGCGGTCTGGGCGATGGGGCGATAGGTGAGCTAGATTTGTCGGGCTATTCTCCACCTCTCCCGATCGGAGTGGTGGACTCGAACATCGAACACCGGAGCCTGCCATGGTTGTTCTCAATCGGATCTACACGCGCACCGGTGACGACGGCACGACGGCGCTCGGAACCGGCGAGCGGCGTCCGAAATACGATCTGCGCATCGAAGCCTATGGCACCGTTGACGAGACCAATGCCGCGATCGGCGTGGTCAGGCTCCATCTTGCGGGACATGCCCGACCTCGATGCGATGCTCGGCCGCATCCAGAATGATCTGTTCGATCTCGGCGCCGATCTCGCCGTGCCCGAACGGGAGGGCAAGGCCGAGCGGCTGCGGGTGGTGACGAGCCAGGTCGAGCGGCTCGAGCGCGATATCGACACGCTCAACGACAAGCTCGCTCCGCTGACCTCCTTCGTGCTACCCGGCGGCACGCCTGCCTCTGCCTATCTGCATCTCGCCCGGACGATATGTCGCCGCGCGGAACGGATCATGGTGGAACTCGCCGCCCAACCCGATGAGCCGGTCAATCAGGCTGGCATCCAGTATATGAACCGCCTGTCGGATTTCCTGTTCGTTGCCAGCCGCTTCCAGAACAATAAGGGAGCGGGAGACGTGTTGTGGGTGCCGGGCCAGAACCGCTAAACTGGTTCAAAACCGGGGGACGGTTTTTTGGCTTTGGCGCGTTGACCGGGAGAAACGGGACCTTTAGGTTCCGCGCCAGCCAACCGAAACCCATAAAATCAAAGTGAAAGAGGATCGATGAAGGTCTTAGTGCCGGTAAAGCGGGTGGTCGATTACAACGTCAAGGTCCGCGTCAAGGGCGATGGATCGGGCGTTGAACTCGCCAACGTCAAGATGTCGATGAACCCGTTCGACGAAATCGCGGTCGAGGAAGCGCTGCGCCTGAAGGAAGCCGGCAAGGCGACCGAGGTCGTGGTGGTCTCCATCGGACCGGCGCAGGCGTCGGAGACGATCCGCACCGGTCTTGCCATGGGCGCCGACCGCGGCATCCTGGTGAAGGCCGAAGGCGCCGTCGAGCCGCTCGCGGTCGCCAAGATCCTGAAGAAGGTTGCCGAAGAAGAGCAGCCGGGCCTGATCATCCTCGGCAAGCAGGCGATCGACGACGACTCGAACCAGACCGGCCAGATGCTGGCTGCGCTGCTCGGCTGGTCGCAGGCGACCTTCGCCTCGAAGCTCGAGGTCGAAGGCTCCGACTTCAAGGTCACCCGCGAAGTCGACGGCGGCCTGCAGACCGTCAAGCTCAAGGGACCGGCGATCGTCACCACCGATCTGCGTCTCAACGAGCCGCGCTATGCCTCGCTGCCCAACATCATGAAGGCCAAGAAGAAGCCGATCGCGGAGAAGACCGTCGCCGATTACGGCGTCGACGTCGCCGCGCGTCTCGAGGTTCTCAAGACGACGGAGCCGGCGGGCCGCAAGGCGGGCGTCAAGGTCAAGGACGTCGCCGAGCTGGTGTCGAAACTCAAGAACGAAGCCGGGGTGCTCTGATGACGACGCTGTTGATTGCTGAACACGACCAGGAGGTCCTCAAGGACGCCACCAACAAGGCGCTGACCGCGGCGTCCCAGCTCGGCGGCGACGTCCACGTGCTGGTCGCTGGCGGCGGGCAGGGCACCAAGGCTGCGGCCGACGCGGCCGCCAAGCTTGCCGGCGTCACCAAGGTGCTGGTCGCCGAAGGCGAGGCCTACGCGCACGATCTCGCCGAGCCGCTGGCCGCGCTGATCGTCTCGCTGGCGTCCGGCTATGACGCGATCGTCGCGCCCGCGACCTCGCGCTTCAAGAACGTGATGCCGCGCGTCGCGGCTCTGCTCGACGTCATGCAGGTCTCCGAGATCATCAAGGTGGTCGCGCCCGACACCTTCGAGCGTCCGATCTATGCCGGCAACGCCATCCAGACGGTGAAGTCGAAGGACGCCAAGAAGGTCATCACGGTGCGGACCTCGACCTTCGCCGCAGCGGGCGAGGGTGGCAGCGCTGCGGTCGAGAACGTGGCGGCGGCCGCCGATCCCGGCCTGTCGACGTTCGTCGGTGAGGAAGTCGCCAAGAGCGACCGTCCCGAGCTGACCTCGGCCAAGATCATCGTCTCTGGTGGCCGGGCCATGCAGAGCCGCGAGAACTTCGCCAAGTACATCGAGCCGCTCGCCGACAAGCTGGGCGCCGGCGTCGGTGCCTCGCGCGCGGCGGTCGACGCCGGCTATGCGCCGAACGACTGGCAGGTCGGCCAGACCGGCAAGGTCGTGGCCCCCGAGCTCTATGTCGCCGTCGGCATTTCCGGTGCGATCCAGCATCTGGCCGGCATGAAGGACTCCAAGGTGATCGTCGCGATCAACAAGGACGAGGACGCGCCGATCTTCCAGGTGGCCGATTACGGCCTGGTCGCCGACCTCTACCAGGCGGTTCCGGAGCTGACCGACGCGCTCGGCAAGCTCGGTAAGTAAGCGACAAGACACCGGCCGGACGAGTAAGCTCCGGCCGGTGTTATTATTTTCGAGGCAATGATCCGGAAACGTTTTTCCGAAAGGATCATGCTCGACAGGGGAAAATGGGACCCGGGTATGATGACCTGTCATCACATCATGGTCCCGGGAAACGTTTTCCGGCGGATTGGGCAACCCGGAAGGCTTTACTTCGGGTATCGTTGGAATTGGGCAGGCGCGATGTGCGCGCCGTTCCGGTGGATGACATGATGGCGGCAGTGATCAAGAAGGTCGGCGTGATCGGCGCGGGTCAGATGGGCAACGGCATCGCGCATGTCGCGGCGCTGGCCGGCTTCGACGTGGTGCTCAACGACGTCTCGCCCGACCGTCTCAAGTCGGGCATGGCCACCATCAACGGCAATCTGGCGCGCCAGGTCTCCAAGAAGGCCATCACCGAGAGCGACCGCAAGCAGGCGCTCGACCGCATCGCCTCCGCCGAGTCGCTCGACGCGCTCGCCGATTGCGACCTCGTCATCGAGACCGCAGTCGAGAAGGAAGAGGTCAAGCGCAAGATCTTCCACGAGCTCTGCGCGGTGTTGAAGCCGGAGGCGATCGTCGCCTCCGATACGTCCTCGATCTCGATCACGCGGCTTGCCGCCGCCACCGACCGCCCGGAGCGCTTCATCGGCATTCACTTCATGAACCCGGTGCCGCTGATGGAGCTGGTCGAGCTGATCCGCGGCATCGCCACCGACGACTCCACCTTCGAGACCGCCAAGGAATTCGTCGGCAAGCTCGGCAAGCAGGTCGCGGTCTCCGAGGATTTCCCGGCCTTCATCGTCAACCGCATCCTGCTGCCGATGATCAACGAGGCGATCTACACGCTGTATGAAGGCGTCGGCAACGTCGAGGCGATCGACGCCGCGATGAAGCTCGGGGCCCACCATCCCATGGGCCCGCTCGAGCTCGCCGATTTCATCGGCCTCGATACCTGCCTCTCCATCATGCAGGTGCTGCACGAGGGGCTGGCGGACTCCAAGTACCGCCCGTGCCCGCTGCTGGTGAAGTACGTCGAGGCCGGCTGGCTCGGCCGCAAGACCCAGCGCGGCTTCTACGACTACCGCGGCGCCAAGCCGGTTCCGACGCGGTAATCCATCCCGCCTTCAGGTCAGTGCCCGCAGCAGCGCAAGCGCCGCAGGCACCAGACCGATAATCATCGTCGCACTCGTTCCAAGTCCAAGCAGATGCGCCGCCAGCGCGAGGCGCTGGCTTTTTGCGTGAGACGTCATTGCAGCGCCGCGCAGGCGCGCTTCAGCCGCCTTGCGGCCTCCTCGATGGTCGATGACGGGTTGGCGAAGCTGAGGCGGATATAGGGCGACAGCCCGAGATCCTCGCCGGGAAACACCACCACATCGGACGCCTCGAGCAGATAGGCCGAGAAATCGCGGTCGGTCCGGATCACTCTGCCATCGGGCGCGCGCTTGCCGATCACGCCGGCGCAGCCGACCAGCAGATAGAAGGTGCCTTCGGGCGGCGTGCAGGACAGCCCGGCGCATCCGTTCACGAGTTCGGCAAAGCGGTCGCGCTTGGCGCGAAGGATGGCGGCGCGCTCGAGCAGCACATCCTGCGCGCCGTCGAGCGCGGCAACCGCCGCGGCCTGGCTGATCGACGACGCGCCGGACGTGGTCTGCGACTGGATCGTGACCATCGCGCGGATCAGCGCCGCGGGTCCGGCGGCATAGCCGATGCGCCATCCCATCATGGCGTAGCTCTTGGCGAAGCCGCTGACGATCAGCGTCCGCGGCTTCAGGCGCGGCTCGATTTCCGCAAGCGTCGGCGCGGGCGCGCCATTGAACACGATCTGCTCGTAGAGCCCGTCGGCCAGCACCCAGATGTCCGGATGCCGCAGCAGGACCGCGGCGATCTCGGACAGATCCTCACGCGAATACAGCGCGCCGGATGGGTTGACCGGATTGTTGACGATGATCCAGCGGGTTCGCGCCGAGATCGCCGCCCGCAGATCCTCCGCACGCAGCTTGAAGCCGTTGTTCTGCGCGCACGGCACCACCACCGGCTCCGCGCCGGCGAGCCGCACCTGATCGAGATAGGGCGCCCAATAGGGCGCGGAGATGATCACCTCGTCGCCGGGCGCCAGCGTCGCCAGCAGCGCGTTGAACAGCGCCTGCGTCGAGCCGTTGGTGATGACGATCTCGTCCAGACCATAGTCGAGATGATGGTCGCGCAGCAGCGCGGCCTGCACCGCCCGCTTCAGCTCCGGCGTGCCGTCGACATCGGTGTAACGGGTTTCGCCGCGCAATGCCGCTGCATGCGCCGCCGCGATCACATGGTCAGGTGTCGGGAAGTCCAGATTGCCCGACGACAGCTCGATGATGTCGCGCCCGGCCGCGCGCAGTTCGCGGGCGCGGCGGCGCAGCACCGATGCGGGCGATGCTGTGATGCCGCTCATGCGCGGCGAGAGGGTCGGTGCGGCGGTCATCGGACGTACTGCGCCTCACCGTTGCCGAACGACCAGTTCTCGGGGAGCACCTCGACCAGGTTGATGAAGATGTCCTCGGCGCGCAGGCCGGGGCTTTCGGTCAGCCGTTCGGCGATCCGTCGATAGAGCTTCTGCTTTTGCGCCACCGGGCGCGTATTGCTGACAGTGATCTGGATGATGATCAGATCATCGCTGCGCCTGATGCCGAGATAGTCGGCGCCATAGACGAAATCGTCGTCATCGTGCTCGGAGATCGTCATGAAGCGATCGCCTTCGGGCACGTCGAAGGTCTCGCGCATGGCGCGATAAAGGCTTTCGAGAACGGCCTTGCGGTAGGCGACGGGCTTGCCCCGTCGCAATGAAACGCGGGTCAGCGGCATGATGGTGGCTCTCCTGGTGGCGTCACGTGCTGCCGATCCTAGGGGCTCCTTGTTCATTGCAAAACGGTATGGTAAATTGTTTCAATGATTTCATATTTAAATGAATGACCATGAAGGCGCTCGACCTCGAGGCAGTCCAGGCCTTCGTCCTGGTGGCGGATCTCAGCAGCTTCACGCGCGCGGCGCAGGCGATGGAGACCACGCAGTCCGCGGTCAGCTTGAAGATCAGGCGGCTGGAGGACGGCCTCGGCCGACGGTTGCTGGAGCGAACGCCGCGGCAGGTTCGGCTGTCAGCCGAAGGTGCCGCTTTCCTCGGCGCCGCGCGCAATCTGGTGGCTGCGCATCAATCGGCGATCAGCTCGTTTGCCGTCGAGCATCGGCGATTGGTCGTCGGCATCAGCCACCACATCGTCGGATCGGAGCTCGCCTCGCTGCTGAAGCGGATGAGCAGCACCGATCCCGGGCTGGTGATTCAGCTGCACGTCGATACGTCGCGTTCGGTGCTCAGCGCATTCGACGACGGGAAGCTTGATGCTGCGATCGTGCTTCGTCACGACGCCAAGCGCCGCGATGGCGACGTGCTGTTCGAGGAAGCGTTCGGCTGGATGGCCGCGCCTGATTTTCACCATCGGCCGGGCGAGCCGTTGCGCCTCGCCACGCAAGCCGAGCCGTGCAGCGTGCGTGCCATGGCGGTTGAAGCGCTCGACGCCGCCGGTATCGCCTGGACCGAGGCATTCGTCGGCGGCGGGCTGTCGACGATCGGAGCTGCGATCTCCGCGGGCCTTGCGGTCGCAGCGCTGGCGCGCCGGGTCGCGCCCGCGGATACCGTCGACCTCGGGCCACGGCTTGGCTTGCCGCCGCTGCCGTCCCGTGACGTCATCCTGCACTCGAAGCTGTCAGATGCGCGGACACGGCAGGCGCTGCGTACCCTCGGCGCAGCCTTCGCGGCGAACGCGGCCTGAGACGCGGATCATCGCGCTGCCGGGAGCTTCGAGGCCGATGCGTCAGCCTGACGCGGCCATCGATTACCCAACCATTAACTTTCGCGCGATACCTCAAATCCCAGTTTTGGGAGTGCCGCGTATGGACATGATGAGCATGGTCACCAGCATCCTGTCGATGCAGCAGGGCAATTTGCAGGGTGAGATCGCAACCCGCGTGACCAAGCAGAACCTCGACGCCGAGAAGTTCGCGGTTCAGACCCTGCTCGGCACGCCTTCCACCGCGAATTTGTCGCCCGGCATCGGCGACAACCTCAACACCGTCGCCTGATCAGAACCCGGCTGCGGCCGGCTGTAGCGCGGCCTTCAGCAGCTTGAGCGCGTCCTCGCTCGCCCATTCCGCCGGCCCCGCGATCGTCGCGATCTCGCAGCCCTGAGGATCGACCAGCACCGAGGTCGGCATGCCCAGCGCCCGGCCTATGGCCTTAAGGTCCTGGAACACCTTTGCTTTGGGATCGCTGAAATAGCCGAGCCGGGTCAGGTTGGCCTCTTTCAGGAAGCTCTTGGGCTTGTCCGGGTCGCGGGTGTCGATATTGATCGCCACCACCTCGAAATCCTTGCCGCCGAGCTTGGTCTGCAGGCTGTCGAGCGCCGGCATTTCCTTCCGGCAGGGCACGCACCACGTCGCCCAGAGATTTACCAGCAGCGTCTTGCCGCGGAAGTCGGACAGTTTTTTCGGCTTGCCGTCGGCGTCCTCGAAGGCGAGGTCGGGCAGCTTCAACGGGGCGCTCGCCATGGTCAGCGCCGCCACCTCGCCATGGGCGAGCGGGGCGATCCTCTTCGCCAGAGCCACCGCGCTGTTGCAGGCGATATCGCCCGCGGGATGCTTGAGGCTGGAGACCCCGACATAGCCGATCACGGCCCCGGCCAGCACGGCGCCGATCACCAGCGGGATGCGCCACTTGGCGGTCGGCCTGGCGGTCGGGTTGGGTGGGGTCGTCTCGGGCATATCGTTGTCTTCCTGGGTCGATGTGGCTAAGCAGTGCCGGGAATACGATCGGAACCGCCACGCTGTTTCGCCGCTCCGGCGAATGCAACAGCTCGGCCTGAAATACAAATTCGTGAGCGAGATATCATGAGCAACAAGATGTGGGGCGGCCGGTTCTCGGAACGTCCCGACGAGATCATGGAAGAGATCAACGTCTCCATCGACGTCGATCGTCACCTCTTCGCCCAGGACATTGCCGCGTCCAAGGCTCACGCTGCCATGCTGGCCACGCAGGGCATCATCACGGCCTCTGATGCGAAAAATATCGGCAAGGGTCTAGACACGATTTTGTCAGAGATCGGCAAGGGCGGCTTCGCGTTCAAGCGCGCGCTCGAGGACATCCATATGAATGTCGAGAGCCGCCTGTCGGAGCTGATCGGCCCCGCCGCCGGCCGCCTGCATACCGCGCGTTCGCGCAACGACCAGGTCGCGACAGATTTCCGCCTGTTCGTCCGCGACGTCATCGACGAGACCGATGCCGCGCTCGCCGCGTTCCAGCAGGCGCTGGTCGCGCGTGCCCTGGAGCATGCCGGCACCGTGATGCCCGGCTTCACGCATCTGCAGACCGCGCAGCCCGTCACCTTCGGCCACCATTTGCTCGCCTATGTCGAGATGGCCGCGCGCGACCGCGGCCGTTTCCAGGATGCGCGCAAGCGGCTGAACGAATCCCCGCTCGGCGCGGCCGCGCTCGCCGGGACCTCGTTCCCGATCGATCGCCACGCCACCGCCAAGGCGCTTGCCTTCGACCGCCCCATGGCGAATTCGCTCGACGCGGTCTCCGATCGCGACTTCGTGCTGGAGACGCTGTCGGCGGCCTCGATCTGCGCCGTGCACATGTCGCGCTTTGCCGAGGAGATCGTGATCTGGACCTCGCCGCTGGTCGGCCTGATCCGCCTCAGCGACAAGTTCACCACCGGCTCCTCGATCATGCCGCAGAAGCGCAACCCGGATGCCGCCGAGCTCGTGCGCGCCAAGACCGGCCGCGTCATCGGCGCGCTCAACGGCCTCCTGATCGTCATGAAGGGCCTGCCGCTCGCCTATCAAAAGGACATGCAGGAGGACAAGCAGGGTGCCATGGAGGGCTTTGCCGCGCTGTCGCTGGCGATCCGCGCCATGACCGGCATGGTCCGCGACCTCGTGCCGGATGAAGCCAAGATGAAAGCGGCCGCGGGCGAGGGGTACGCCACCGCGACCGATCTTGCCGACTGGCTGGTACGCACCCTGAAAATGCCGTTCCGTGACGCCCACCACGTTACCGGGCGCATCGTCGGCCTGGCCTCGAAGCAGGGTGTGGCGCTGCACGAGCTGCCGCTCAAGGCCATGCAGGAGGTCGAGCCTGATATCACGGCCGACGCGCTGAAGGTGCTGAGCGTCGAATCCTCGGTGCGGAGCCGGACCTCGTTCGGCGGCACGGCGCCGAAGAATGTGATGGCGCAGGCCAAGGCCTGGGCGAAGCGGCTGGAAAAAGAGCGAAAATTGGGCTGAACCGGAAAATTTGGCCGTGATTTCATGGCGCTCCGCCTCTCGCCAGAGCACGGCAATGTTTGTATGGTGCCGCCCGAATTGGGGAATTCGTCGTGATTAGCAAGAACCGCCTGACCCCCTCGGGATGGGCCATCATTGTGCTGGGCGTATCAGCGCTGGCGCTCGGCGGCTGCGGCCGCAAGGGACCGCTCGACCTGCCGCCGACCGCGAACGTCGCGCCGGGCGCGGCACCGAGCGACACCGAGACCGAGCGGGCGGCGCAGCCCAGCGTGTTCAATCCGACCTATGGCTCGGAGGCCGCGCCGGCCGCGCCGCGAGGCAATAAACGGCCCTTCATCCTCGATCCGCTGCTCGGCAATTAATATCTCGAGCATGATCCGGAAAAGTGCGAAGCGGTTTTCCGAAAAGAATCATGTTCAAACAATCTAGCGTGCCATGAACCATTTCGACTATCGCAACGGCGTACTGCACGCCGAGGCGGTGAATCTGTCCGAGCTGGCCGCCGCCGTCGGCACGCCGTTCTATTGCTATTCGACCGCGACGCTGGAGCGGCACTACCGCGTCTTCGCCGATGCCTTCGCCGGCGAGAAGGCGCTGGTCTGCTACGCCATGAAGGCGAACTCCAACCAGTCGGTGCTGCGCACGCTGGCCAAGCTCGGCGCCGGCGCCGACGTCGTCTCCGGCGGTGAATTGAAGCGCGCGCTGGCTGCCGGTTTCCCGGCCAGCAAGATCGTGTTCTCCGGAGTCGGCAAGACGGAAGAGGAGCTGCGCGCCGCGCTTGCCACCGACATCCTCTGCCTCAATATCGAGTCCGAGCCGGAACTCGAGATGCTGTCGCGTCTCGCGGTCGAGATGAAGAAGACGGCCCGCATCTCGGTGCGGGTCAATCCCGATGTCGATGCCGGCACGCATGCCAAGATTTCGACCGGCAAGTCCGAGAACAAGTTCGGCATCCCGATCGCGCATGCGCGCGAGGTCTATGCACGCGCCGCCAGGCTGCCCGGCATCGAAGTGACCGGCACCGACGTGCATATCGGCAGCCAGATCACCGACCTCGGGCCGCTGGAGGTTGCTTTCCGGCTCCTCGCCGAATTCGTGCAGACGCTGCGCGCCGACGGCCACGACATCAGCCACGTCGATTTCGGCGGCGGTCTCGGCATTCCGTATTACATGGACCGCGAGGCGCCGCCGGCGCCCGACGCCTATGCCGCCATGGTCAAGCGCGTGAGCCACAATCTCGGCTGCACGCTGATGTTCGAGCCCGGCCGCATGATCGTCGGCAATGCCGGCATCCTGGTTGCCAAGGTCATCTATGTGAAGCATGGCGACGGCAAGAATTTCGTGATCATCGACGCCGCGATGAACGATCTGATCCGCCCGACGCTGTATGAGGCCTATCACGACATCCTGCCGGTGAGTCAGCCCGCGGCCGGCACCCCGACCATGGTCGCGGATGTAGTCGGCCCGGTCTGTGAGACCGGCGATTACCTCGCGCTCGACCGCTCGCTGCCGCAGCCGAAGGCCGGCGATCTCCTGGCGATCATGACCGCCGGCGCCTACGGCGCGGTGCAATCCGGCACCTACAACACGCGGCCTCTGGTGCCGGAAGTGCTGGTCAAGGACGACCAGTACGCGGTGGTCCGCCCGCGCATCGACGTCGACGCCCTGATCGCGATGGACAAGCCGGCGCCGTGGCTGTGAGGCACTGGCGTGCCACATCAATGGTGTCGTCCTGGCGAAGGCCAGCGCCCATAACCACCGCTCTTGATCGTTGCAGTGAGCTGGGGCCCCGGCTCAGCTAACCACGAACGCCTGTGGTTATGGGTCGCGCTTCGCTTGCCCGGGACGACAGTGCCAATTTGTCGACGGCCTTTACTTCGCGGCGTGACTACCGCCTTTACCGCCGCCGCCGACGATCACGCCCGCGGCCTTCTCGATCGGCTTGATTGCCGCGGTGAAGTCCGACTCCGGTCCCTCGTCGCGGATGACGACTTCCCAGAGCCGGCCGACCGCTTCGGCGACTTCCATCGACAGCCCGAGCGCGCGCATCTCCTCGACGGCCAGCCGCACGTCCTTGACCATCAGCCCCGTGGCGAAGCCGAAGTCGAACGTGCGCGGCAGCACCGCGCGCGGAAACTTGTCGCGGCTCGCCGTGTTCATGCCGGAGCCCGCATTGATGACGTCGATCATCACGGCGGGATCGAGCCCCGCCTTCACGCCCATCACCACCGCTTCCGAGGTCGCCACGATCGCTGTAGCCGACAGGAAATTGTTGGCGAGCTTCATGGTCTGCGCCGCGCCGGGCTTCTCGCCGATGAAGAACACTTTTCCGATGACGTCGAGCGCGGGCTTCAGCAGCTCGAACTCGGCCTTCGGTCCTGACACCATCACCGCCAGCGTGCCCTTCTCGGCGCCGCCGACGCCGCCGGAGACGGGGCAGTCGACCTGCACGATGTTCTTCTTGGCCAACAGCTCGTGGATCTTCACCGCCATCCGCGAGCCGACGGTGGAGAGGTCGATGAAGCGTTTGACGCGCGTGCCCTCGATCACGCCGCCCGCGCCGGTCGCCACCTCGAGCGAGGCCTGCAGCGAAGGCAGGCTCGCCATCACGGTCTCGACGCGGTCGGCGATGTCCTTGGGCGAGGTTGCGGCCACCGCGCCGAGCGCAACCAGCCTGTCGAGCGCGTCCTTGCTGGTGTCGAACACGGTGAGCTTGTGGCCGGCCTCGATCAGTCGGCGCGCCATCGGGAAGCCCATCTTCCCGAGGCCGATGAATCCGATTTCCATGAGTCGTTTCCTCTATGTCGTTATGTGCGGAGCCGCGCACCCCACATTCGCTGTCGTCCCGGCGAAGGCCGGGACCCATTACCACCGCGGTTGATTGCTGTGCTCCGCTGGAGCCCCAGCGTGTTCCCACCACGAAGGCCTGTGGTTATGGGTCCTGGCTTTCGCCAGGACGACATTGCGTGTGAGGCAGCAGCGTCTCACGCCTTGTTGTCGAGTTCGGCGAACACCTCGCGCGCGATCCGGAAGCTGTCCACCGCGGCCGGCATGCCGCCGTAGATCGCGACCTGCATCAGGATCTCGCGGATCTCCTCGCGCGTCACGCCATTGGTCAGCGCACCCTTGAGATGCGCGCGAAACTCGTGCTGGCGGTTGAGGATCGCGATCATGGCGATGTTGAGCATGCTGCGGGTCTTGCGCGGCAGCTCCTCGCGGCCCCACACCGTGCCCCAGCAATATTCGTTGACGAGTTCCTGGAATGGCTTGTTGAAGCTGTCCGAATTCTTCAGGGCGTTGTTGACATAGGCTTCGCCCAGCACCGCTTTGCGGACTTCCAGGCCCTTGTCGTGCATTTTTTGGTCCATATCGCGTTCCTCATGCGTTAATGCGATGGTTCGGCCGCGACGTTACGGGGTCGAACCGCCGCAGTCACGCCTTCGTGTTATGCGTATTTCCCGGTGTGGGTTACGCCCTGGAACGGGTGCCTCAAAGCCGCCGCCGTGCTAGGCTGACCTGCCGGCTACCCCGGAGATTTTATTGAGCGGAGCCAACATCGAGCCCTCTGACCCGTCACGCGCCGTCCACGACAGCGATGCGGTCGCGCGGCTGAAACTGACAGAGGCTCTGCAGCAGGCAAGGTTCGCGATTGGGTGGGAACGAGCCTGGCCGCATCTGGCGCGGTTCCTGACGGTCGCAGGATTGTTCCTGGTCGCGTCCTGGGCCGGGCTGTGGCTGGTGCTGCCGTTTGTCGCACGCGTGGCCGGCGCCGGCCTGTTCGCGATTGCCGCGCTCGTGGCGCTGTCGCCGCTGGTGCGCTTCCGCTGGCCGAGCCGCGAGGAGGGCCTGAGCCGGCTCGACCGCGGCGCCGGCATTCGCCATCGCCCGGCGACCACGCTCTCCGACACGCTTACCAACAAGGACCCGTTTGCGCTGGCGCTGTGGCAGGCGCAGCGCGAGCGCACGCTGGCTTCCCTCAAGCGCATCCGCGCTGGTCTGCCGCACCCGCGGCTCGCGCTTCACGACCCCTGGGCGTTGCGCGCGCTGGTCATGGTGATGCTGGTTGCGACCTTCTTCGCCGCCGGCGACGAGCGCGGCCTGCGGGTTGCCTCGGCATTCGACTGGAACGGCATCATGGCGCCGGCCAATGTCCGGGTCGATGCCTGGGTGACGCCGCCGAACTACACCGGCAAGCCGCCGATCATCCTGTCCAACGCCAACAAGGACGCCAACGCGGCGGACACCACCCCGCTCGCGGTTCCGGCCGGCAGCACACTCCTGGTGCGCTCCAGCGGCGGCAGCATCGACGTCGTCGTCGGTGGCGGCGTTGCCGAGGTCGCGCCGGACGGGCAGGCGCCGAAGGGCACCAACGAGCGGCATTTCAAGATCACCGGCGACGGCACCGCGCATGTCCGTGCGCCGGCCGGCCAGCCGCAGTGGAAATTCACCGCGACGCCGGACCGCCCGCCGTCGATTGCGCTCGCCAAGGATCCGGAGCGGCAGGCGCGCGGCGCGCTGCAGATGTCCTACCGGCTCGAGGACGACTACGGCGTCAGCGAAGCGCGCGCGCAATTCGCGGTGCGGCCGACCGATGCGCCGAAGGAGGCTGACGGCAAGAAGGATGCCGACGGCAAGGCGGCGCAGCCGCGGCCGCTGTTCGAGCCGCCGCAATTCGCGCTGGTGCTGCCGAATGCGCGCACCCGCAACGGCGTCGGCCAGACCGTGAAGGACCTCAGCGAAGACCCCTATGCCGGCGCCGACGTGACCCTGACGCTGACGGCCAAGGACGAGGCCGGCAATGAAGGCAAGAGCGAACCGTTTAACATGCGTCTGCCCGAACGGCTCTTCACCAAGCCGCTGGCCCGTGCACTGATCGAGCAGCGCCGCATTCTCGCGCTCGACGCCAACAAGAATTCGGACGTGTATGCCGCGCTCGACGCGCTGATGATCGCGCCCGAGATGTTCACGCCGGAGCCCGGCTATTACCTTGGCCTGCACACCGTGAGCCGGCAGCTCGAGGCGGCGCGCACCGACGACCAATTGCGCGAGGTGGTCGCCAGCCTGTGGTCACTCGCCGTCACGATCGAGGACGGCAAGATCTCCGACGTCGAGAAGGCGCTGCGCGCGGCTCAGGACGCGCTGAAGCAGGCGCTGGAGCGCGGCGCGAGCGACGAAGAGATCAAGAAGCTGACCGACAATCTGCGCGCGGCGCTGGACAATTTCCTGCGCCAGATGGTCGAGCAGTTCCGCAACAACAATGACCCGCAGCAGCTGGCGCGGCCGCTCGACCCGAACACCAAGGTCCTGCGCCAGCAGGACCTGCAGAACATGATCGACCGGATGGAGCGCCTGTCGCGCTCCGGCGACAAGGATGCCGCCAAGCAGTTGCTCGAGCAGCTCCAGCAGATGCTGGAAGGCCTCCAGATGGCGCAGCCGGGGCAGTCCGGCGAGAGCGACATGGAGCAGGCGCTCAACGAGCTCGGCGACATGATCCGCAAGCAGCAGCAATTGCGCGACAAGACCTTCAAGCAGGGCCAGGATTCCCGGCGCGAACGCTCGCGCGGCAAGCAGGGCGATGATCAGTCCATGTCGGAGCTGCAGCAGGACCAGCAGGGACTGCGCGACCGCCTAAAGAAGCTGCAGGACGAGCTTGCCAAGCGCGGCCTGGGACCGGACCAGCGCGGCCAGAAAGGCCAGGGTCAGAAGGGCGATCAGGCGCAGCAGGGCGATCAAGGCGGCGACCAGGGCGATGACGGCGACGGGCTCGACCAGGCCGATTCCGCGATGGGCGATGCCTCCGGGCGGCTCGGCGAGGGCAATGCCGACGGCGCGGTGGATTCGCAGGGCCGTGCGCTGGACGCGCTGCGCAAGGGCGCCCAGAGCCTCGCCGAGGCGATGCAGCAGGGCGATGGCGACGGCCAGGGCGACGGCCCCGGCCAGCGCGCCGGTCGTCAGCAGAGCGGCGGCAACCAGACCGACCCGTTGGGCCGTCCGCTGCATGGGCGCGAATATGGCGACGATTATACGGTCAAGATTCCCGGCGAGATCGACACCCAGCGTGTCCGCCGCATTCTCGAGGAGCTCCGCCGTCGTCTCGGCGATCCCTCGCGCCCGCAGATCGAGCTCGACTATATCGAGCGGCTGCTGAAGGAGTTTTGAGGTCTGCACCTCGTCCTCGACTGTCGTCAGCCGCGAAAGCTGGTGACAGCGTTCAAGAGACATCAGCGCCTTAATCGAACGGCCGTGGCAACCTGGATGCCGCGCTTTCGCGGGCATGACGCGGAATCCGCACGACGGTCGTAAGCCGGCAGACGTCAGCTTCTGCGGGCAACGCGCCTCGCGTTCCGATCGGTGTGGTCGGGTCCGCGGGAGCCGCCGGTTTCGCACAATTTCTTTAAAATTGTCGAGTTCCCGTTGGTGCGCATTTAAGTCGCTTGCGTCACCTTACTTCTGAAAATTGGCAAGCGTCTCAGGAGAGCACATGAGGCACAGCCGTTTATTCATTGCTTCGTCATACCGGCCATTGGGTATTACTCGCCGGCACCAACATCAGACCCGCTTGGTTCGACAATTCGTTCGGGACCAGTCGGGCAGCTATGTGATCATTTCAGCGCTGCTCATGCCGGTCCTGGTCGGCACGGCAGGGCTCGGTACCGAAGTGGGGTGGTGGTACTACAAACATAAGAACATGCAGAGTGCCGCCGACTCTGGCGCGGTAAGCGCCGCAACGGCGGCAAGTGCAGGCGCCGACCTTTTGTCCGAAGCCAATGCGGTCACGGCAAACTACGGTTACGCGAACGGGGCGAACAACGTCACGGTCACGGTGAATCAACCGCCGAAGACCGGCAGTCAGACGTCGAACCTGCAGGCGATCGAAGTCATCGTGAGCCAACCGCAACAGCGGTTGCTGTCGGCCCTGTTCGGCTCGGCCCCGGTGCCGGTCACCGCGCGCGCGGTCGCCCTGCCGAATTCCGGGACGGGCTGCGTACTTGCGCTCAACGCCAGCGCCAGCCCCGCCGTCAATGTGAGCGGCAGCAACCAGCTCAACTTGATCAAGTGCAATCTCTATAGCAACTCGAGCGCAAGCCCATCGCTCAACGTGGCCGGCAGTGCGGCGGTCTCCGCGAATCTGGTCGGGGTTGTCGGCGAGGTCTCCGGCGCGAGCAACATCACGGCCACCAACGGCATCAAGACGCACATCCGGCCGATCGCCGATCCGTATGCCAATGTCTCACCCCCATCGGAGCCGAGCTGCACGAACGCCAAGATCACGGTCAATTCCAACGGAAAGACAAACTCGCTCAGTCCCGGCTGCTATAAGGGCAACATAACGGTCAATGCAGGTGCCACCCTGAGCCTTGATCCAGGTATCTATTATCTGGACGGCGCCAATTTGAGCGTCGCGGGAAACGCAACGATCACGGGCAGCGGCGTGACCCTGGTGTTTACGGGCTCGGGCAGCAACTGGGGCACCGCTTCAATCGGCAGCAACGCGATTATCGATCTGACGGCGCCGACCTCCGGCGCAACGAAGGGTATCGTCATGTATGGCGATCGCAACATGCCGGTCGGCACCGCCTTTAATCTTACGGGTGGCGCCACCCAGAACTTCGGCGGTGCCATCTACCTACCTAGGGCCAACCTCAGCTTCAGCGGTGGCAACGGTACGAGCACATCATGCACCAAGATCATTGTGGATACCTTGACGCTCTCCGGCACGTCGAACCTTCAGGTCAATTGTTCGGCGCTCGGCACCGCGACGATAGGCACGCAAACCGCGCAACTCATCGAGTGAGGTTGGCTCCGATGCAAATCCAGAGATCCTCATCCAACAGCCGTGGTCGATTGGTTTTCTCCCTGACGCGGCTTGTGCGCACCGCCGTTCACGACAGGGGCGGCGTCGCGGCCATCGAATTCGGCATCATGATCCCGTTGTTGTCCCTGATGGTCGTCTCGGTAACCGACATCGGACTCGCGCTCTATCGCAAGATGCAGGTCGAGAATGCCGCGCAGGCGGGAGCGCAATACGCCATCGTGCGCGGCTTTGACGAGACCGGCGTCACCAGCGCCGTAACAGCCGCCACGAATTCCACAGCCATCAATGCTTCGCCCAAGCCGTACCAGTTTTGCGGGTGCCCGACCAGTTCGGGGGTCAGCACCGTCAGTTGCGGTGCGGTCTGCCCCGGCGGCGCGCAGGCCGGAACATATGCGATGGTTTCGGCGCAAGGGACGTACTACACGCTGATCAATTATCAGATTGTGGCAGCCACATACACCTATAGCGCCCAGTCCACTGCGAGGCTGCAGTGAAACTCACACCGCTATGGCGGGACGATCGAGGGGCCTCCGCGCTGGAATTCGCCCTGACCGCTCCCGTGTTCTTCCTGTTCATATTCGGCATCGTCGAATTCGGACTGCTGTTCTGGACTCAGCTCGGGCTGCAGCACGGCACCGAAATGGCGGCGCGTTGCGCGACCGTCAACAGCACGCTCTGTCCAAGCGGCAGCGCCATCACGAATTACGCCGCGCAGCAGGCATACGGCCTCACGCTCCCAGCGCAGACATTCAGCTATTCCACGTCAGCCTGCGGCAACATCGTCAGCGCGAGTTATTCATTTCAATTTGCACAGTTTCTCAATCTGTCCCCGGTGACGCTGACCGCCCGGGCATGCTTTCCGAGTTGAACTCGTAACCCTAGCCGGCCTTCCGCGCCGCCAGCGCGTCCGCGACTGCGGTGCGGATATCGGCCACCGAGAACGGTTTCGTCACCACGTCATGCACGATCGCCTCGAGGCCGGAGGCGCGCTCGCGCTGGTCGGCAAAGCCGGTCATCAGCAAAATGGTCAGATCAGGGAAATCGCGGGCGGCGGAGAGGGCCAGCGCGATGCCGTCCATGACCGGCATCTGGATGTCGGTGAGCAACAGATCGAAAGCGCCGTCCTCGCGGATCAGGATCTCCAGCGCCTCGGCGCCGTCCTGGGCGGTGACGGTCTCGTGGCCGTCCATGGCGATGGCGCGCGCCACCAGCTGGCGCATCGAATCCTCGTCGTCGGCGATCAGGACACGCGTCATGGTGATTGGTCGGTTCCCGATAGAGTTGGCCGGCGGCTCACGCGCGGCCGCCGGTGAGATCACGCTTGTTGAAGAAGCGTACGTCGATATTGCGGCCTTCGGGCGGCGGCGAGGCGAGGCGCGACTTGAAGAAGGCCCGCTCGCCGGGATTGAGCACCGGCTGCTCCAGCACGGCGTTCCAGGCATAGATTTCGGCGCCCTGGGCGTCGCGGACCGAGAAGCGCAGCCGAGGCAATTCGACCGGCTTCCTGGTCTGGCCGACGATCACGCCCTCGATCACCAGCACCTGCTTACCGTCTACGGTCTCGCTGGAGAGCTTGACGTCCTTGAAGGCCAGGCCCCGCAGATTCACCTCGAGCCCGACCACCTTGTAGAATGCCGCCGTCTGGGGCAGCAGCCGCACGACGTCGTTGCGCCAGACGAACAGCGCGATGATCAGCGCGGCCATGGCGCCGCAGGTGGTCGGCAGGGCGCCGATCACGGGCATGAACGGAATTCGGGGCAGGGCGGGCAGCCGGAACAGGCGGGGAAGCCGGGGCAGGCGGAAGCGGCCCCTGGTTCCCGCGTCCCCGGCGTCGGCATGGGCCGCGGCATCCGCCTCGGCCAGCGCCGGCCATTCCGTGGCGGCGTCGCTGCCCTCGGCGGGCAAATCGGCCGAAATCGAGGGGCTCTCGACCATCGGGGGCGCGTCAGCCTCCTCCCGGCCCATGGCCTCCCATTCGGCGGCGAGGTCGGATCCGGCGGACTGATAGGCCAGAGTGGGCGCGGTTGCCCCGATGGCGTCCTCCGGCCGGGCCAGCCAGACCTCCCGGCAGCGGGAACAACGGACGGTACGTCCGGCCTCGCCAAGGGTGGCCGGATTGATGGCGTAGGATGTTGTACAATGCGGGCAAACAATATGCATGGAGGCCGAATCTCCACCGTGTGGATGCCCGGATGCTACTTTGCGACCGTTAACGAATCGGAAACCATAATCGAAGCACAAGCTTTCTGTGCGGTTCGCGGGCGCTCGGCCGGGGGTCGGGCCGTCTTCGCCGTCGGTGTGGGGTATCGGGCCATCGGCCCTCTCGAACGGAGCTAGCGCATTGGTTCGGTTCGAAAATGTCGGTCTGCGCTACGGGCTCGGCCCGGAGATTTTGCGCGACCTCTCGTTCATGATCCCGGCGCACTCGTTCCAGTTCCTCACCGGGCCGTCGGGCGCGGGCAAGACCTCGCTGCTGCGGCTGTTGTTCCTGTTGTTGCGGCCGACCCGTGGGCTGGTCAATCTGTTCGGCAAGGACGTCTCGCTGCTGAGCAAGGACGAGATCGCGGACCTGCGCAAGCGCATCGGTATCGTGCTCCAGGATTTCCGCCTGCTCGACCACATGACGACCTATGAGAATGTCGCGCTGCCGTTCCGCGTCATGGGCCGCAGCGAGTCGAGCTACCGCAAGGAGGTGATCGATCTCCTGCGCTGGGTCGGCCTCGGCGACCGCATGGATGCGCTGCCGCCGATCCTGTCGGGCGGCGAGAAGCAGCGCGCGGCGATCGCACGCGCCGTGATCTCGCGGCCGCAGCTGCTGCTCGCGGACGAGCCGACCGGCAGCGTCGACCCGACGCTCGGCCGCCGCCTACTGCGGCTCTTCATCGAGCTCAACAAGTCAGGCACCGCCGTCATCATCGCCACTCACGACATCGGCCTGATGGACCAGTACGAAGCACGGCGGCTGGTGCTGCACCAGGGACGGCTGCACGTCTATGAGTAGGACCGACGAGCGCGGCGTGCTGGTCGATCTCGGGCAGGAGCGTCCGCAGCTTCCGGCCAGGGCACGCAACATGTCGCCGATCGTGCCGCGCGCCTCGATCCATGGCAGAGCGCTGGTCGCCGTCGTCGCCATCATGAGCTTCCTCGCCTCGATGGCCACGGGCACGGTGCTGCTGGTGAGTGCCTCCGCCGCCGAATGGCAGTCGGACGTCGCGAGCGAAATCACCATCCAGGTTCGCCCCTCGCCGGGCCGCGATCTCGATCGCGACGCGCAGGCCGCGGTGGAGGCGATGCGGGCGCAGCCCGGCATTCTCGAGGTCCGTCCGTTCAGCAAGGAGGAATCCGCCAAGCTGCTGGAGCCGTGGCTCGGCACCGGCCTGTCGATGGACGATCTGCCGGTGCCGCGCATGATCATCGCGCGCGTGCAGCCGGGAACGCCGCTCGATCTCGGCGCCTTGCGCGCGCGCGTGACGCAGGTCGCGCCGGGCGCCAGCGTCGACGATCACCGCGCCTGGATCGAGCGCATGCGCTCGATGACCAACGCCATCGTGCTGGCCGGCCTCGGCATTCTCGCGCTCGTCATCATCGCCACCATCATCTCGGTTTCGTTCGCGACCCGCGGCGCCATGGCGGCGAACCGTCCGATCGTCGAGGTCCTGCATTTCGTCGGCGCCGGCGACCGTTACATCGCCAATCACTTCCTGCGCCATTTCCTCAGGCTGGGCCTCCAAGGCGGGCTGATCGGTGGCGGTGCGGCGATGTTGGCGTTCGGCTTCTCCGAGTTCGATCGCCAACTGGTTCTCCGGCACGCCGGTGGGCGACCAGTTCGCGGCCCTGCTCGGCACGTTCTCGCTGCGTCCGTCGGGCTATCTGGTGCTGGCGATGCAGGCGGTGCTGATCGCGGCGATCACCGCGTGGGCATCGCGGCGCACCCTGTTTGCCACGCTCGACGACATCGACTGACGGCGCCGCGAAACTCGAAATCATGGCGCTGCCTCGTGATCGCATTTCGTCGCCCAAGTGTGATTTCGCGCGCGTGCACGCGGCACTGGTCCCGCGGAAAACCGGTTTCCACTTTTCCGGATCATGCTTTAAAATCCCCGGGGGGAAGGATAACCGCATCACATGAGTTTGCAGTCCGACGATACGTCGCCGAATGGCTTTGCCGCGCGCCCGCGCGGCTGGCTGCGCGCCGTCATCGTCGCGCCGCTGGCGGTTGCCTTCGTCGCCGCGGCGGTCGGCTTTGTCGGCTTCCTCTCGCAATTGCGCGGCGTCGAGACCGACCCGCCGCAAAAGGCCGACGGCATCGTGGTGCTGACCGGCGGCTCCTCGCGGGTATCGGACGCGATGGAGCTGCTCGCTGCGGGCTACGGCAGGCGGCTCCTGATCTCCGGCGTGCATCCGACCAACGACGCCAGCGACATTTCCCGCTCTGTGCCGGACAGCAAGGGGCTGATGAGCTGCTGCGTCGATCTCGACCGCTCGGCGCTGAACACCCGCAGCAACGCGGCGGAGACGCGGCGCTGGGCGCGCGAGCGCGGGTTCAAATCGCTGATCGTGGTCACCTCCAACTATCACATGCCGCGCGCGCTGGTGGAATTCTCGCATGCGATGCCACAGATGACGCTGATCCCGTTCGCGGTGGTCGGCGACAAATGGCGCGAGGAGCCGTGGTGGACGAGTGGCGCGACGTTCCGTCTCTTGCTATCGGAATACGCCAAATATGTCGCCGCGGAGATGCGGGTGCGGCTGGCCGATCTCGGCCTTGACCTGACCTCCGAGCTCGCCGAGCCGGCTGCCGCGCCACGCCGCCCGGCGACGGCGCAGGCGAATTGATGTATCAGGCACCGTCATTCCGGGGCGATGCGCAGCATCGAACCCGGAATCTCGAGATTCCGGGTCCGGTGCTGACGCACCATCCCGGAATGACGGTGTAAAGGATAGTGTTGAGAGAATGACTTCGATCTTCCTGCGCTCGCTGATCTTCAACGTGCTGTTCTATCTCGTGCTGGTGGCGCTCTGCGTCATCGCGCTACCGGCGCTGCTGCTGCCGCGAGGGGCGTTGATGGCGCTCGAAGCCGCGTGGGCCAACATCAGCCTGTTCCTGATGCGCGTGATCTGCAACATCAGGATCGAGTTTCGCGGGATCGAGAAGATTCCGAGCGGGCCGCTGATCGTCGCCTCCAAGCACCAGTCGTTCTGGGAGACGTTCGCGCTGGTGCGCTTCTTCGAGCATCCGCTGTTCATCCTCAAGCGCGAGCTGATGATGATCCCGGTGTTCGGCTGGTACCTCAAGAAGGTCGGCATGATCTCGGTCGAGCGCGGCGGCGGCCCGCGCTCGCTGATCAAGACGCTGAAGCGCGCCGCGGCCGAGGTGAAGCTCGGCCGCCAGCTCGTGATCTTTCCGGAAGGCACGCGCCGCGCGCCGGGCGCGCCGCCCGACTACAAGACCGGTTTTGCGCAGATCTATTCGTCGTGCGGCGTGCCGTGCCTGCCGGTCGCGCTCAACTCCGGCCTGTTCTGGCCCCGCCGCACCTTCATGCGCTATCCCGGCACGCTGGTTGTGGAATTTCTCGAACCGCTGCCGCCGGGCCTGCCGCGCGATGAGTTCATGACCCGCTTGCGCGACCAGATCGAAACCGCCACCACCCGCATCGTCGAGGCCGGCCGCGCCGAGCAGGCGAAATTGTTCGGCGTTGTGCCGAACGCGGCAAAAGGGTAGGCGCAGCACAAGCTTTGGTGCGGTTGCTGCCGCGAATTTCGTGCCCGCGTTTCGTCGGTCCTTACAGAAATCGTCATGCCCGGGCTTGTCCCGGGCATCCACGTTTTTGGTTTGGCCCGAAGCAAGACGTGGATGGCCGGGCACAGGCAAGCCGAAGCGACGCCGTCCTTCGGACGGCTGTGCCCGGCCCATGACGATGCGGAGAGTTACCGTATCGCGAACGGGGTCGCCACTACTGACCGGCCGCCGCGTCGGTGTTGAAGGTCTCGCCTTGCGGCACCCAACTCTTGCCGTCGAATGTCGCTATCTGCATCTGCGTGAACGGCGCATAGCGGTCCGGCCGCGTCGAGATGGCGATGCCGGGCAGCAGCAGCGGCGCGACCACCTTGTTGAGGTTGGTTGCCTGCTTCAGCAAATTCTCGCGCGTCAGATCATCGCCGCACATCTCGATGACCTTCACCGTCATATAGGCCGAGATGTAGCCGGTGACATTGCTGCCGTCGGCGATGTCGCCCTGCGGGTACCACTTTGCCAGGAAATCCTTGAACTCCTTCACGTCGGCCGCGTTCTCCCAGGTGGGATCGGTCGGCGTTTTGAACGCGAGCGCGGTCAATAATCCCTTCGAAGCTTCTATGCCCGCCGGCTCCATGACGCCCTTGATCGATGAGGAGACGCTGACCACGTAATTCAGCGGTTTCCATCCGAGCTCGTAGACCTTGCGTATCGCCTGCGCGCCGAACTTGGGCGTCGCCATCGTGAACAGCGTGTCGGCGCCGGAGGCTTTCAGCGAGACGATCTGCGAATCGACCGTGGGATCGGAGACCTCGTAGGTCACTTCCTTGACGATCATCGTCTTCGCCTTGTCGCCGAGGCCATCCTTCAGCCCCTTGACGTAATCCTTTCCGGCATCATCGTTCTGCGAGAACACACCGAGCTTCGCGTCGGGCTTGTTCTTCAACAGATATTTGGCGAAGATCATGCCCTCCATCTGGTAGGGCGGATAAAGCTGGGTGGTCCACGGGAAGTTCTTCGGGTCGTCCCATTTTGCCGCGCCCGTCGAAATGAAGATCTGCGGGACCTTCTTCTGGTTCAGATATTTCTGGATCGCTGAATTGGTCGGCGTGCCGATGGTACCGATGATCGCCAGCACCTCGTCCTGTTCGACGAGGCGCCGCGTCTGCTCCACGGTCTTGGGCGGCGAATAGGCATCGTCGAGTGAAATCAGCTTGATCTTTCGGCCGTTCACGCCGCCCTTCGCGTTGATCATCGCGTAGTAGGCTTCTTCGAGACGCCCCTGGGTGCCGTAGGCGGACGCCGGGCCGCTATAGGGCATGGTCTGGCCGATCTTCACCTCGCTATCGGTGACGCCGGGGCCGTATTTCTTGTCGGCGAGGGCAGGCTGGGCGGCGGCAAGCATGAGCGCGCAGAACACTGCGCGCGAGTAACGAAACGTCATGGCGAATCTCCCCAAGTATCGGCCACGCTCTTCGGCGTGTGCCCTGACGCTCATGATCGCTGCTCCACCCTGCACGTCAAGTGCGACAGCTCGGCGCGCGGGTGCCGTCGTACCTCTGTCCGTCCGGGAGCGGTGAAGCGAGCGATGTCAGTGCCGAAAACTCACCACATCACGAACGGGTTCGCCGGCACGTCCGTCGCGGTCGAGATCCAGACGATCTTGGTCTCCTGATATTCGCGGACCGCGTCGATGCCGCTTTCGCGGCCGACGCCGGGCTTCATGCCGCCGAACGGCATCATGGAGCTGGTCGCACTGATTTAGCCGCGCTTTCTTTGCCCTGCTTCAGGATGGCGTAGCGCGTCGACGACCACCTTGAATGCGGCCGAGTTCTGCCGGGATGTCGGGTAGTAGATAAAGTAGCCCTCGAACTTCGGCGACCAGTCGTCGAGCACCACGACGAGCTCGCCCGACTGGACGTGTTGCGCCACCAAGTCCTCAGGAACGTAGGCGATGCCGAAACCCTTCAGGGCGGCATCGATCATGGCGCGAGAGTCATTGAAGGTCACTTGCCCCTCGACGCGCGCCCGGAGTTCGGCGCCGTTCTTGGCGAACTCCCACACGTAGTGACCACCCGCCGCCTGACGTCGCTTGATGCAGATGTGCTTGATGAGATCTTTCGGATGCCTTGGTTTGGGGTGCTCTTTCAAATAGGTGGGAGAGGCGACCGCGACCAGCCGCCAGTCCGGGCCGATCCGCACCGCGATCATGTCTTTCTCCACGCTCTCACCGAGACGGATTCCAGCATCGAAGCCGTCCTTGACGATGTTGCGGAACCCGGTGTCGAGACTGAACTCGACCTTGATGTCAGGATATTTTTTCAGGACCGACGACAGCCTCGGCCAGACGGCCTTTTCCAGCGCATGGTCCGAGAGCGTGATCCGGATGGTGCCGGATGGCGTGTCGCGCAGCGACATCAGCGCCGCGATGTCACGCTCGATTTCCTCGATGCGCGGCGCCAGTGACTGCTGAAGACGCTCGCCCGCTTCGGTCAGACCGACGCTGCGCGTCGTGCGCGTGAGCAGCCGCAGGCCCATCTGGGATTCAAGGCGCTTGATCGTATGGCTGAGTGTCGATTGCACGATGCCCAGTTTCGCCGCGGCCCTGGTGAAGCTGCGTTCGCGGGCGACGGCCACGAAGGCCAGTAAGTCATTGAAATCCCGGCTTGCCATGGCCCGTCAATATTCATGGCCTAGGTCGATTAATGCAAGCGAATTATGGCAGCTAATCGAACACCGTGGCGGGCTCTATGTGTTGCTGTGAACAGCGCCAACTGGGCGCTTCTCTGAACATGGATGCCCGATGGACGCCACGATCAATCAAAAGACAACGCAGCCAATGGCCGCATGGAGCGCCGTCTTCGCGATGACGCTGTGCGCCTCGACCCTCATCGCGTCCGAGTGGATGCCGGTGAGCCTGCTCACGCCGATCGCAACAGGTCTTGAGTTGACCGAAGGACAGGCCGGGCAAGCCATTTCCGTGTCCGGCTTCTTCGCAATCCTGACCAGTCTTTTCATCTCGGCCGCAACGCGTGGCGTCGACCGGCGCACCGTCTTGTTGTGGCTGACCAGTGTCATGCTGATCTCCGGCGTCGTTGTCGCGTTCGCGCCCAATTATACGGTCTTCATGGCAGGGCGCGCGCTTGTCGGGATGGTCGTTGGCGGATTCTGGTCGATGTCCGCCGCAACGATGATCCGCATCGTGCCGGGCAAGGACGTGCCGCGCGCGCTGGCGGTTCTCAATGGCGGCAATGCCCTCGCGACGACGATTGCCGCGCCGCTCGGCAGCTTTCTCGGTCAGTATATCGGCTGGCGCGGCGCGTTCTTTTGCGTGGTGCCGGTCGCGGCGCTGACCTTGTTTTGGCAATTCGTCACGCTTCCCAGGATGCCGAGCCGTGAGCGGGCGAGTGCGGCAGCGGCATTCAAGGTGCTGCGCCGGCCTGGAGTTCCCTACGGCATGCTCGCAGCGGCGCTGTTTTTCCTCGGGCAATTCGCACTTTTCACGTATTTACGGCCATTCTTCGAAACGGTAACGCGCGTCGATGTCACGACGATCTCGGCACTGTTGCTTGTGATGGGCGTCGCGGGTCTGATCGGCACTGCACTGATCGGTGTAGTCATCCGCGATCGCCTCTATACGTTCCTCGTATTGATGCCGTTCGCAATGGCCGTAATTGCCGTTGCCCTGATCGCGACGGGTTCGTCACTGGGCGCCACGGCGGCGCTGATGTTCCTGTGGGGCTTCATCGGCACGGCTGCACCCGTTGGCTGGTGGACCTGGCTGAGCAAGGCCTTGCCCGACGACGCGGAAGCAGGCGGCGGGCTGATGGTCGCGGTGGTCCAACTGGCGATCACGGCAGGTGCTGCGGGTGGCGGCGTGCTTTTCGACAGCAGCGGCTATCAGGCCACTTTTCTGTTCAGCGCCGTCATCCTCGCGCTGTCGTCGTTGGTGATTTTGGTCGGAGCACGCCGTCGCAAGGCCGACGCGCAATGCGCTTCTTGTGCGTCGGCAAGTCGGGCTGTGTGACGCAGCGTCCTCGCGGGATTTCCCCACGTCATCGGAAACGAATGCAGGCCCAAAGTCATTGGCATCAGTCGGAACGACAGCATCAAGGAGGTATTCGATGCAAATCAGACCAGCAGGTTCACAACCTTCAGCCCGCGGCCCCGCCGAGTATTTCACCGGCACCGTCCGTGTTGATCTCTTGTTCCAGGCCGCAGACCCTGGGCGCGCCTCCGGCGCCCACGTCACCTTTGAGCCCGGCGCGCGGACCGCATGGCATACGCATCCCTTTGGTCAAACGCTCATCGTGACGTTCGGCCGCGGTGCGTACAGCGCTGGGGCGGCCCGATCCAGGAAATCCGTCCAGGCGACGCGGTGTCGTTCGAACCCGGCGAGAAACACTGGCACGGTGCGTCGCCGACGACGGCGATGTCCCATATCGCCATTCAGGAAGCGCTCAATGGCAGTCCGGTCGAGTGGATGGAGAGGGTAACCGACGAACAATATGGCGCTGGCACTGCGGCCGAATAGATGAATATTGCGGCGTTGTCATTGAGGTCGGTAGCGAGGTCGTTCGAGAGGCAGGCCCTGTTCTTCGGGCAACGGCGCATGCTCGGCGGTCCTGCCCACGTCGGCCGTTTCCTGCCTGACCTGATGGACCGGGTGCTCAAAGACCGCATTCAGCCCGGCAAGGTCTTTGATCTAACGCCGCCGATCGAGCAGGTGGCGCAGGGTTATCGTGCCATGGACGAGCGCCGCGCGATCAAGACGCTGCTGACCGTGTGACGGCAGCTATGGCGAATTCGATGACTGCGCAGGCTTGGTGCACCTCTCCCGCCGGGGAGAGGTGCTGAGCCCCGTCACCGCATCACGAACGGGTTCGCCGGCACGTCCGTCGCGGTCGAGATCCAGACGCTCTTCGTCTCCTGATATTCGCGGACCGCGTCGATGCCGCTTTCGCGGCCGACGCCGGAGTGCTTCATGCCGCCGAACGGCATCATGTAGCTGATGGCCCGGTAGGTGTTCACCCACACGGTGCCGGCGCGCAGTTGCTTCGGCACGCGGATGGCGCGCGCGAGATCCTTGGTCCAGATGCCGGCGGCGAGGCCGTAGATCGTGTCGTTGGCGATCCGGATGGCGTCCTCCTCGGTGTCGAAGGAGATGATCGACAGCACCGGCCCGAACACCTCCTCGCGCGCGATCCGCATGGTGTTGTCGACGTCGGTGAAGATGGTCGGTTCGACGAACTGGCCGCCCTTAATGCCGTCGCCGGAGGCCGGCTTGCCGCCGAGCAGGCAGCGCGCGCCCTCGGCTTTGGCGATGTCGATATAGTCGAGCACCTTCTTGTACTGCGCCGGCGTCGTGATCGGGCCGACATTGGTGTCTGACTGCATCGGATCGCCGATCTTGGCGGACTTTGCCAGCTCCAGCACCCGCGCGACGAATTTCTCCTTGATCGAGCTCTGCACCAGGAGGCGGGATCCCGCGATGCAGGTCTGCCCCGTGGCGGCGAAAATGCCGGAGATCGCGCCGGCCGCGGCGGCGGTGAGGTCGGCGTCCTCGAACACGATGTTGGGCGACTTGCCGCCGAGCTCGAGCGAGACGCGCTTCAGGCTCTTGGCCGCGGTCTCGTAGACCTTTGCGCCGGTCGTGTCCGATCCTGTGAAGGTGATCTTGGCGACGCCGGGATGGGCGATCAGCGCGGAGCCCGCCTCGGGACCGAAGCCGGTCACCACGTTGAAGATGCCGTCGGGAATTCCGGCCTCCCTCGTCAGCGCGGCGAATTCCAGCGTGCTGGCCGAGGTGAATTCCGACGGCTTGACGACCACGGCGCAACCGGCGGCGAGCGCGGCGGCGCATTTCCAGGCGACGAACAGCAGCGGCGAATTCCATGCGGTCAGCGCCGCGACCACCCCGACCGGCTCATGGGTCGTGTAGGCAAAGGTCTCTGCCTTGTCGATCGGCACCACGCCGCCCTCGAGCTTGTCGACGAGCCCGCCGAAATACCACCACCACTCCGGATGGTAGCGCAGCTGGCCGAGCATCTCGGCCATCAGCTTGCCGTTGTCGCGCACCTCGATTTCGGCGAGGCGCTCGGCATTGGCCGCGACGAGGTCGCCGAGCTTGCGCATCACCTTGCCGCGTGCGGAGGCCGTCATCTTCGCCCAGGGGCCGCGCCACATCGCCTCATTGGCTGATTTCACCGCCTTGTCGGCGTCGGCGGCCGTGCCGCGCGGAATCTTCGCCCAGGCCTCGCCGCGATAGGGATCGATGCTGTCGAACCATTCGCCATTGGCGGGGTCGACATACTGGCCGTTGATGTAGAGCTGATAGGTTTTCATGACATCCTCCCGCAAGGCGATGGTTCTGGTTGGCGGAACGCTATCACGCATTGCGCGACGCCGTCATAACGCAGTCACGTGAGCCGGGTTGCAGCCGGGGCGGGCCGCTATCGGTCGTGCGGCGCGGCCAGCTCGGCCGCAATGATCGCGCCGAGCGCCATGTCGCTCTGCTGGCCAAAGCCGTGATGCACGATGTTGCCGTCGCGGCCGATCAGGATGCTGGTCGGCGTTCCCTGCATGCCGTAGCGCTGCATGGTGACCGGGATCGGCGTGCCTTCGCCGGCCTCGTCGACGCCGATCGGGAAGGTCAGCCGGTACTCGTGGATGAAGGCCTCCAGCGACACCTCCGTCATCGCCGCGTGGTGCTCGAATACGGTGTGCAGCCCGATCACCTGCAGGTCCGAATGCCTGAACAGCTCGAACGCGCGCTGGGTCTGCGGCGTGCCGTGCGCGACGCAGCCGGGGCACAGCATCTGGAACGCGTGCAGCAGGACCGGCCGGCCGCGCAGCCCAGCCAGGGTCAGTGGCTCGCTGGTGTTGAACCAGCGCGACGCGGCGATTTCGGGTGCTGGAGTCACAGCTGGGTTCCTTGCGTCTGCCACCTCGCGGCAGGGTGGCAAGATCGGCGCGGGTCTGTCAACGACCGGCGGCGCTTGATGCCGCGGCCCGGCGTGCGCGGCGCGCGGCGCGGCGGCGCTGGGTCCAGAGCCTGGCGCGGTCGAGATAGAGATAGACGACGGGCGTGGTGTAGAGCGTCAGGATCTGGCTCAGAATCAGCCCGCCGAAGATCGCGATGCCGAGCGGCTGACGCAGCTCGCTGCCTTCGCCGAGGCCGATCATCAGCGGCACCGCGCCGAACAGGGCAGCCAGCGTCGTCATCATGATCGGCCGGAAGCGCATCAGGCAGGCCTCGTAGATTGCATCGCGCGACGACAGCCCGCGCTGGCGCTCGGCATCGAGCGCGAAGTCGATCATCATGATCGCGTTCTTCTTCACGATGCCGACCAAGAGGATCACCCCGATCATGCCGATGATGTCGAAATCGGTGTGCGACAGCATCAAGGCCGCCACCGCGCCGACGCCGGCCGATGGCAAAGTGGAGAGGATGGTCAGCGGGTGGATGTAGCTCTCGTAGAGCATGCCGAGCGAGATGTAGATCGTCGCCAGCGCGGCGAGGATCAGGAACAGCTCGTTCGCCAGCGCCTGCTGGAAGATTTTCGCGGAGCCCGCAAACCCGCCGGAAATGCCCGCGGGCATGCCGAGCGCGTGCATCGCGTTCTCGATCGTGGTTGTCGCCATGCTCAGCGAGACGCCCGGCGGCAGGTTGAACGAGATGGTGCTCGAGACCAGGAGATCCTGGTGGTTGACCGAAAGCGGCGTCTCGCCGTGCTCGAAGCGCGCGACGCTCGACAGCGGGATCATGGTCTCCGCGGTGGTGGAGACCGCGGTACCGGTCGATGCGACGCCCTTGCCCGTGGCACCGATCGAATTGGTGGCCTGGTTGCGCACCACATTGGCGGCGACCGCGCTGACCGAGCTTTTTTGCGAGGACGAGGCCATCGTGCCGGCCACCGCATTGGTGCTCTGCGTGCCGCTCGCCGAGCCGCCCGAGGTCGAGATATAGACCTCCTTCAGGGTTTGCGGGTCCTGCGAGAAGCGCGGCGCGACCTCCATGATCACGTGATACTGGTTGCGCGCGACGAAGATGGTCGAGACCTGGCGCTGCCCGAACGCGTCATAGAGCGTGTTGTCGAGCTGGCTGACCGTGATCCCGAGCCGCGAGGCGGCATCGCGATCGATGATCAGATTGGCCTGCAGCGCCTTGTTCTGCTGGTCGCTGTTGACGTCGGCGAGCGTCGGCTCCTTCTGCAATGCCGCGACGAGCTTCGGCGTCCACTCGTTCAGCTCCTCGTAGGTCGAGCCCTTCAGCGTGTACTGATACGCCGCGTTGCCCGAGCGCCCGCCGGCGCCGAGGTCGCCGATCGATTGCAGGAACAGGGTGGCGCCCGCGACGCTTGCCAGCGGCTCGCGCAGCCGCTCGATCACCTTGTCGGCGCGCAGCCGGCGCTCGGCCATCGGCTTCAGCGAGGCGAACACGGTGCCGGTGTTGGTGCCGCCGGGACCCACCCCGCCGCCGCCCGTGAAGCCGACCGCGGTGTCGACCGCCGGATCCGACTTCACGATGTCGATGAACTGGGTCAGCTTCTGCTGCATCAGCTGGAACGAGGTGCTCTGGTCGGCCTGGATCGAGCCGACCAGCAATCCGGTGTCCTGCTGCGGCACGAAGCCTTTCGGCACCACCTTGTAGAGATGGAAGTTCAGATAGAGCGTCGAGCCGAGGATCAGCATCACCAGGAGCGGATGGCGCAGCGCGAGGCCGAGCGTCGCGCGGTAGCCGTTCAGCATCAGCTCGAAGATGCGTTCGCTGATCCGGTAGATCCAGCCGTGCGGCCGGCCCTCCTCCTTGCGCAGCAGCACCGCGCACATCATCGGCGTCGTGGTCAGCGAGACCACCAGCGAGATCACGATCGCGATCGTGATGGTCATGGCGAATTCGCGGAACAGGCGGCCGACCAGGCCGCCCATCAGCAGGATCGGCACGAACACTGCGATCAACGACACGCTCATCGACAGCACCGTGAAGCCGACCTCGCGGGTGCCGAGCAGCGTGGCCTCGAGCCGCGACAGCCCGGCGTCCATGTGGCGCGTGATGTTCTCCAGCACCACGATGGCGTCGTCGACCACGAAGCCGGTCGCCACCGTCAGTGCCATCAGCGAGAAGATATCGAGCGTATAGCCAAGCAAATACATCACGGCGAAGGTCGCGATCAGCGACACGCCGACCGCCACCACCGGGACCAGCGTCGCCCGCGCATTGCGCAGGAAGGCGAACACCACCAGGATCACCAGGGCCACCGCGATCAACAGCGTGATCTCGACGTCGTGCAGCGAGGCCCGGATCGTCTTCGAGCGGTCCATCGCGAGGGTGATGTCGACCGCGGGCGAGACCGAGGCCTTCAGCTGCGGCATCAGCCCTTTCACGGTGTCGACCATCTTGATGATGTTGGCGCCCGGCTGCCGGTACACGATCATCACGACGGCCGGCTTGCCGTTGGAAACGCCGAGCGTGCGCACATTCTCCACGGAATCGATCACGTCGCCGACATCGGTCAGGCGCACGGCCGCGCCGTTGCGGTAGGCGACGACCAGCGGCCTGTAGTCGGCCGCCTTGCGGGCCTGGTTGTTGGCGTAGATCTGGTAGCGCTGGTTGCCGACGTCGAGGCCGCCCTTCGGGCTGTGCGCATTGGCGCTACTGAGCGCGGCGCGGACGTCCTCGAGCCCGATGCCGTATTTGTACAGCGCCGGCGGGATCAGCTCGACGCGCACCGCCGGCAGCGAGCCGCCGCCGACCGAGACTTCGCCGACGCCCTCGACCTGCGACAGCTTCTGCGCCAGCACGGTCGAGGCGGCGTCATAGAGCTCGGCGGGCGTCAGCGTGTCCGAGGTCAAGGTGTAGATCAGGATCGGCGCCGAGGCCGGGTTGAACTTGCGGTAGGTGGGGTTGGCGCGCAGATTGGTCGGCAGGTCGGCGCGCGCCGCGTTGATCGCCGCCTGCACGTCGCGCGCGGCGCCGTTGATGTCGCGGTCGATATCGAACTGCAGCGTGATGCGGGCGGAGCCGAGCGAGGACACCGAGGTCATTTCGGTGACGCTGGCGATCTGGCCAAGGTGACGCTCGAGCGGGCTTGCCACCGTGGAGGCGACGTCGGCGGGGCTCGCGCCGGGCAGGGTCGCCTGCACCATGATGGTCGGGATGTCGACGTCGGGCAGCGGCGACACCGGCAGCTTGAAGAACGCAATGATGCCTGCCACCACGAGGCCAAGCGACAGCAGCGTGGTGCCGACCGGCCGTCGGACAAAAGGGGCGGAGAGGTTCATCGAATTTGCGAGCGCTGTTTGCGGATCAGCTTCTATCCGTCCGCGCCGCGATGCAAAAGCCTAAATGTCACAGGGCGGTGCCATATGTCCGCCGAGATTTCTCTGGCCGCAACAAACGCCCGACGACGGCCGCATTCCCGATCGTGTGGTTTGCAACGACGCGGATGCGGGCTACTTCGCCGCATTCTGGCTCGCGCCGACGAAGTAGAAATCCTCGCTTCCCGGCACCGAACCATAGCTGAAGGGCTGTTGCCGGCGATCCGTCGCCGCCATGACATCGTCGCGCACGAGGTCGAATAGCTTGCGGATCTCGATCCGCGGCGTCTGCATGCGCTTGATCAGGGCCGTCACGAACGGGCTGTGACCACCGTCGCCGTCGAGCGCGACCTGGCCGTGCTTGGCGGCGTAGACCACCAGCGTGCCGCTGTCGGGTTCGACCTGGGCCAGGCCCCTGCCGATCGAGCGCGACGCGACGGTGCGCTTGATCTGGTTGGCGAAGGGATTGTCGCGGCAGGCATCGAGAATGACGAGATGCAGCTTGCGTGCACCTTCGGTCGCGCCCAGCACCTGGGTCAGGGCAACCGCCTCGAACGGCACATCGCGGTCGGTGGCGAGTTTCGCATCGACCGGCACCAGATAGTTCTCGCCCGCCATCTCCATGCCGTGCCCGGCATAGTAGATCACCGCCCAGTCCGCGCCGTCGGCCGCGTTGGCGAACGACTTTAGCGCCTCGACCAGGCTGTCCCGCGTGGCGTCGTTGACGAGGCGGACATCCTGAAAGCCGATGGCGCGCAGCGTATTGGCAATCGCCGCTGCGTCCTGGCCAGGGTTCGGCAGCACCGGCACGGAGCGATATCCGGAATTGCCCACGACCAGGGCGACGCGCCGCTCCGACATTGCTGCCTTCTGACCCGCGCCGATCGGCGCGATCGGCACAACCGCGGCGATCGCGGGGGTTGGCTTCGCCGCACCGTGATCTGCGATCACGCTCTTGTCCGTGGTGGCGACCTTGTCCAGCCGTTGCAGGCCTTCTTTGGCGATGCGCGGGCCCTGCGTCCGGTCGAACTGATCGAGCCCGATGACCTCGAGCGCGTGGCGGAAGTCGGCGCGCGCACCCTCGATATCGCCCTTCTTCTCGTCGGCGAGGCCTCGGCGTGCGTAATTCAGCGCGCCCTGCGCATTGAGTTGCGTGGCGCGGTCGTAGTCGCGCATGGCCTGATCGAGCTCGCCCTTGCCGGCCAGCGTCAGGCCGCGCAGCGAGTAGAACTCGGATTGCCCGTCCTGGATTGCTATCGCGCGTTCGATATCCCGCGACGCATTGTCGATGTCGCCGGCGCTGATCTCGACCACCGCCCGGCAATAATACGGGCCGCCTGCGCGCGGCGCGGCCTTGATCGCATCCTGGCAATGCAGCGCCGCGAGCCGGTCCTTGCCGCGGAAATCGTAGACCAATGCGCGATTGACATAGGCGTACCAGGAATTGGGATCGAGCTCGATGGACCTGCCGTAATCGGCCAGCGCGCGATCGTAGTCTCCGGTGGCGACGAACAGCTCGGCGCGATTGTTGAACCAGCCGGCGCTGAACGGGCCGGCTGGCTTCAGCCGGATCGCCTGATCGAAGTCGCTCAGCGCGCGGTCATAGTCCTGGTTCTGCAGGGAGACCTTGGCCCGCTGGCCATAGGAGGGCGCAAACGACGGATTGATCGCGATCGACTGATCGTAGTCCGCCCTGGCTTTCTCCAGATCGCTCTTGTTATGCCAGGCGAGCGCCCGGTTGTAATAGGTGATCGAAAGGTCGCGTCCCCTCGGATTGGCCGCGATCAGGCGGGTGCAGGCGGGGATCGCGAGCTCCGGGTCCGGATCCCTGGCGTCGCACGCCGCACCATCCTCTCTCAGACCTGCATAAGATGGGGAATTCAGCAGCAGCAGCAGGCCGATTGCGGCGAGCTTGGGCAATGAGAGGCGCATTCCGGTCATTCCAATTCAGCGACCGGAAATTGAGACCACAATGTTGTTCGCGCCGTGGCGAAAAATGCGCGAGCGAGGTTCCGCGCCTCAGCCCGGGTCCAGCCTGTCAGCCGCGCGCGCATCGCGATGCAGCGTGCCCGCATCGTGCAGCATTGCCGCGAGCTGGTGCAGCTGCGTGTCGCGAAAGCCCTGCTTCTCGATCGAGGCCACGGTCGAGAGCACATAGTCGCGGTTGTTGCCGGAGCGGCCATGGCCCTGCAGCACCAGGCGCTGCTGCTCGGCGAGCGACAGCCGGCCGGCATATTGCGCATGGCCGCGGTCGACGACGTAAGCGAGCGCGGAGACGCGCTGGCGCGCATCGTTCTCCAGCCACACCGAGCGCATTACCTCGCGATAGACATTGGTGGTCTGCTCGCGTCCGCGCAAATAGGCGATGGTGTCGTGGCGCAGGCGGGCGGCGACGCGGAAGGCGATGCCGCGGCAGGCGCCGCCGCGGTCGAGCCCGAGCACCAGGCCCGGCTTTTCGGGCGTGCCGCGATGCACGAAGGAGTAGACGCACAGCGCACGATGCTCGCCCACCAGCCGGGCCGGGACGCGTTCCTCGAAGTCGAAGCCCGGCCGCCACATCAGCGAGCCGTAACCGAACACCCAGAGGTCGCCGTCGGTTTCGGAATGGGGAGGATTTGCTGACATCGCGCTGATGGGCTAGCAGAACGGGCCGTCGAAGCGAAGCGGATTCCGTGATGTTTCCAAGGCTTGCTGAAGGCTCGCTCAAGGGTTGCTCGGGGCTTGTTCAAGGCTCGCGGCCGCTTAGATTTTGACAAATTCGCCCGCCAAAGGACCTGCATGTCGGATCAGACCTCCGCCCCCCGCCGCCGCTCGCGCTTCGGCCTTTATGCCGTCCCAGTCGCGGTCCTGATCGCCGCGGTGCTGTGGAGTGCCTTCTGGTTCTTCGCCGCCTCGCAGGTCGGCGTGCAGGCCGATGCCTGGCGCGCGCAGGAGGCGAAGGCCGGCCGGGTCTATGATTGCGGCGACCGTTCGGTGGCGGGCTACCCGTTCCGATTCGAGGTCCGCTGCACCGATCCGAGCGTGATGCTGGTCTCGCAGACCGCCTCGCCGCAGATGGCGTTCGTGGCGCGGCTCGCCGAGATACTGGTCGTGGCGCAGGTCTACGATCCCAAGCTCGTGATCGCCGAATTCAAGGGCCCGGCCACGATCGCCGAACGCGGCGCGCAGCCGACGCTGTCGGTGAGGTGGAGCAAGGCACGGAGCAGCGTTGTTGGGCTGCCGGCGGTGCCGCAGCGCGCCTCGCTGGTGTTCGACGATCTCGCCATCGACCGCACCGGCGGTGCCGCGCCGGCGCCGCTGGCGCGGGTCAATCACATCGAGCTGCACGGCAGGCAGGTCGACGGCCCGGCGCCGGACAGTCCGGCGATCGAGACCGTGCTGCAGATTGCCGGCGGCACCTTGCAGGAGGTGCATCCGCTGCTCGCCCAGCCGTTCAACGCCGACATCCATGCGCGTCTCAACGGCCTGAAGGATTTCTCGCCGAAGCCCTGGCCGCAGCGCTTCCGCGAGATCCAGGCTGCCGGCGGCCATATCGAGATCGTGCAATCGCGGATCCAGCAGGGCGATGTGCTGTCGGTCGCGGCCGGCACGCTCCGCCTCAACGCGCAGGGTCGCCTCGACGGCGAATTGCAGATGACGGTGACCGGCCTCGAGCGCGTGATCCCAGCGCTCGGCATCGAGAAGATGCTGGAGGAGGGCGTGCCACAGGCAACGCTCGACCGCGTCGCCCCCGGCGTGAAGTCGCAGGACCTCAACAATCTGTTCGGCGCGCTCGACCGCGCCGTGCCCGGGCTCGGCAAGGTCATCAAGCAGAACGCCAATGCCGGCGTCGCCGCCGGCATCAATTCGATCGGCACCGAGAGCACGCTCGAAGGCAGGAAGGCGCGAAGCTTCCCGCTGCGCTTCGCCGACGGCGCGGTGTTCTTGGGCCCGCTGAAAGTCGCGCAGATCCCGCCGCTGTTCTGAGCCGCGGCGGATTGCGCTGACGCGAGCTCGCCCACGCACTGTCAGGCGTGCTCAAGCGGGCCGACCTCGCGGATCACCTTGCAGATCTGCAGGAAGCCGCTGGCGTAGAACTCGGCATGTCCTCGCCTCATGGTTTCGACATGATCGGGATGATTGCGCCAGGCTTCGAGCGCCTCCTCCGAAGCAAAGCGAAACAGCGTGAGCTCCTCGCCATCCGCCGCCTTGAACGATTTGACCGAAAGGAATCCCGGAAGGCGGCTGACAATGTCGTACATGCGTTCGCCCAGCCGGTTGTATTCGTCGAGCGGAGCGGTCTCCCGTAACTTCAAGTCACCAACGACAATGACTTCACCGATCATGTTGCAGTCCTCCGTCGATCCAATGTCCGTGGCAGGTTGAAAACCATCGCCCGAACACAATTCGAAATCGCGGCCGGTGTTGTTACGCCTCCACCACCCAGGGCGTTCCTCGCGCGATATCGTCCGTCGCGGCAATCTATTCCCGCCGCCGCGATGAGAAAAACGTGACCGGAATAATGCGCCCCGGCGCGAATATCACTCCCCGAGTACCGCTCTCTCTCGCCTGAGGAAGCAACCTCGTGTGGAGGAGAAGCGATGCGAATTCTCGGGGGAATTCTGCTCGGCAGCATGCTGCTGTCGGCAGGTCCGGCGTTGGCGGAGGACGATGCGTCCGAGCTGCGTGCGCTGAAGGCACGGCTCAAGCAGCTCGAGCAGAAAATGGAGACGCAGGCGCGCAAGGAGGAGGCGCTGGCCGCAAGACAGAACGCAATTCAGAACGCGCAGATGACGGCGAAGGCGCCGGTGCCGTTCGATCCCTGTGCATCGGGCAAGCTCTGCTACAAGGGCGTCACCTTCACCTTCGGCGGCTGGGTCGATCTCACCGGCATCTATCGCAGCCGCAACCTCGCCTCCGATTCGGGGTCAGTCTACAACTTCATCCCGTTCCCGCAGAGCAAAAACTACAACACCGGCGAGTCGCGCTTCACCGCGCGCCAGACCCGCTTCTCGGTGCTCGCCGAAGCCAATGCCACGGAGAACATCCACGTCGCCGGCTATGGCGAGCTCGACTTCGAGGGCGCGGCGCAGACCGCCAATTCGGTCGCGACCAATTCGTTCAATCCGCGGCTGCGGCAGGCCAGCATCGAGATCGACCGCAGCGATCTCGGCTTGCATGTCCTGGCCGGCCAATCATGGTCGCTGAACACGCCAAGCAAGGCGGGCATCGATCCGCGAGGCGCCGATACGCCGGGCGTGATCGATTTCGAACTGGTGCCGGGCTTTCTCGGCGCGCGTCAACCAGGCGTCCGGGTCTGGCAGGATATCGGGCCGGAGTTCAAGCTCGCGGTCTCGGCGGAGAACCCGCAGACATCCTTTTTCGGCGGCAACAATCCGCTGGTCGGCACGCCGGCGGTTGGCCCGCAGGGCGTGCTCAACCCGAACCTGCTGGTCAATCTCACCGGTCCGGGCGGCAGCTTCTTCAACAGCCTGAACAATGTCAGCCTCAACCACGTTCCGGATTTCACCGTGAAGGGCGCGTGGGATCCGCGGCTCGGGCCCTACAAGCTGCACGTCGAGGCGTGGGCGCTCTACCGCGACTTCTATGATCGCTTCAACTTCGCCAATCACGACGTCAACACGGTGAGCTTCGGCGGCCACCTCTCGGCCGAGATCGTGCCGAAGCTGCTCGAGGTGCAGGCTTCCGCCTCTTACGGTGCGCTGGGCCGCTTCACCGCAACGCCATTCCCGGATGCGACCGTGCGCCAGGACGGCTCGATCCAGCCGCTGCCGATCACGGCCTTCCTGGTCGGCTCGGTCTGGCACACGACGCCGTCGCTCGATCTCTACGCCTATGCCGGGCTCGAAAAGACCAGGGCGACCTTCTCCGATGTCGGCACGGTGCCGTTCGGCTACGGCAATCCGCTCTACAACAATCTCGGCTGCAACATCGAGAACTCGCCGGCCGCGACCTGTAACGGCAACACTTCGGAGGTGAGGCAGTACACCGCGGGCTTCTACGACACGATCTTCAAGGGCTCCTACGGCACCATCAAGGCCGGCGCGCAATATTCCTACACCCAGCGCTTCGCCTTCCAGGGTGTCGGCGGCGCGCCGAAGACCGACGACCACATCGTCATGACCCAGATCCGCTACTACCCGTTCTAGGGCGTGAGGAGATCAGGTTGAGCTGGAGCGGCAACGGCAGCTCACCTCTCCCATCGGGAGAGGTCGGCGCGTAGCGCCGGGTGAGGGGTTACTCTCTCTCGTGGGACCTGCGCCCCCTCACCCGATTTGCTGCGCAAATCGACCTCTCCCGATGGGAGAGGTGAATAGAGTTCGCGGTGCCGTCTCAGTCTAGATTCATCACCAGCGAGGAGGGAGAGGTCAGATGAGGATCGTGACCAGACCGAAGCGGAGGGCCGTGATCGCGCGCGAATTGATGATGGTCAGCCGCGCCGCGCATGTGCTGCAGCGAACTGGCCTCGCGATGGCCGGTGCCATGGCCGGCACCTTCGTCGCCGCCCAGCTCGCCAAGGGCCATGTCGCTGTCTTCGGCACGCTGTTCTTCGTCGCGACGACGATCGTGATCGGGGCAGTCGGCTTCTATCTCGGCATCGATGTTCCCAAGCCGGTGATGCGCGGCACGGGGCGCATCGATGCCGCCGAGCTGACGAGCGCAGGCGGCATCTTCCTCGCCGCGCTGGCTGCGCTGGTGTCGGTCTATGGCATCGTGTTCGACGAGATTCCGCCGCGCGCCTGGGAATTCGTGATCGGCACCTGGTGGTTCGGCGGCGGCATCATGCTGGCAACCGCTGGTCTCGTCGGCCGTCAGCGGCCGGCGCAGAAGACCGCGGCGATCTCGGCGGGGCCGATCCGGGATCAGCGGCTGCGACGGTGAGCACGGTCGTAGACCTGCGGCCCCGCTGCGCCAATCTGTCCCGTAGCTGCGACTGGCCGATGCGATACCCTCACCAAAAAATCGGGGAGGGACCTCATGCCAGCGAAATTCAGCCGCCGTCACGTCATCGCTGCCGGAGCCGCGGCCGCCGCGATGCCCTTCCTGTCACGCGGAGCCTCGGCGCAAGCTGCGTGGCCCTCGCGGCAAATCCGCATGATCTGCACCTACCCCGCCGGCGGGCAGACCGATCTTTTGGCGCGGGCCTTCGGCGAATTCATCGCAAGGCAAGTCGGGCAAGACCGTCGTCGTCGAGAACAAGCCCGGCGCCTCCGGCGCGATCGGCACGGCCGAGGTCGCCCGCGCCGAGCCCGACGGCCACACCATCCTGTGCTCGATCTCGACCACCTACATCATGAATCGGGTGGTGATGAAAAATCCCGGCTACGACATGGACAAGGATCTGACGCTCGTCAGCGTCATTCCCGGCGCCGGCCTGCTGCTGGTGGCGAACCCGAAAACCGGGGTCAAGACGCTGGAGGATTTCGTCGCCTTCGCGCGCAAGAGCGGCAAGGTGAACTTCGGCACCTACAGCGCGGGCTCGGCCCCGCACATGACGATCAACGAGCTCAACAAGCAGTACGGCCTCAACATCGAGCCGATCCATTATCGCGGCGAAGCGCCGATGTGGACGGGCATGCTCGAAGGTACGCTCGATGCCGCCATGGGCAGCTACACAGCCGCGCAGTCGGTCCTGCAAAGCGACCGCGGCACCGTCTTCGCCGTGCATTCGAAGAAGGTCGACGCGATCCCGAACGTGAAGACGTTGCCCGAACAGGGCGCGACGTCGAAATTCTTCACCGTGAGCGGGTTCACCGGCTGGGCCGTGCCGAAGGCGACGCCGCAGCCGGTGGTCGATCGCCTCGCCGAGCTCTGTGTCGCCGCCAACGGCGATGCGAAGGTGAAGGAGGTTCTCGCGACTTTCGTGCTCGAGTCCGCGATCGGCTTCAAGGACAGCAATGCGCTGTATCAGCGCGAATTGCCGGTCTGGATGGAGGCCGCGCAGTCACTCGGCCTGCCGCCGGCTTGAAGCGATCCGGAACGGAAGGATGGCTGGATCGACGGTCACCATTCGTCGTAGAACCACTCGCTCGGGATACGAGGCCGCGCTCTTGCGTATGGCGGGATAGACGTCCGCTCGGGCTTGCGGGCGGCCGGGGCCGGCTGCGCCGGAGGCGGTGACGCCTTCTGCTCGGAAGCCTTCGCGAGCGCCCGTTTCATTTCTTCCTGGCTCGCCTTGAGTTCCTCAATGGCTTTGGAGCTCTCGCGGGCCATCTGTTGCTGGTTCGCCTTTAGTTGCTCGATGTTTCGCTCAACATTCGCGAGGTCGCGTGCGATCGTCTGCAGCAGCTGCGTCTGATCGGGAAGGGCTGTGTTGGCTGTCGGCACGGCGTCCTGCGGTGGTGCGGTCTGAGGCAACGGCGTCGCTTGGGGCGGAGCGGCGTCCGCCGCGGCGACCTGAACGGCAGGTGGAGCCGGCTGCGCCGGAGGCTGCGGATCATCCGGCGGCAATGCTGGAGTTGAAACGAGCTGCGGCGCCCAACGGGCGACAAGCAGCTTGGCTTCCCCGCCATATGACGATTGCAAAGCCAGGGCCGCGACAACGATACATGCTGCCACCGACAAGCCGGTGAGGGCTCGGAATATCGGTCTTCCCGGCGGCGATTGCGAGCCAGGTATGGAAGAAGCAGGACTCGGCCCGGAAGAAGCAGGGTTGGGTCCGACCGAGGGCGGGTTTGGCTGCGCCGGAGGGTGGGACGCGGCATCGCGCTCCATTCTTGCGAGCTGTTCACTCAAGCGCGTGAGTTCTTCATCGGCGCGCGCAATCTGCTTTTGGGCTTCCGCGAGTCTTTCGTCGGCGCGCGCGCTCAGGCTATCGTTCGATCCAACTGGGTTCGGAGTGGGTGTGGAGTTCATTAACGTGTCCCTTTCCGTCCAATGTCACCCAAGAGTGCCGACTCGGCTATCCGTCAGGGGCGACCAGCCTCCAGCACTCCCTTCAGTCTTGTCCAAAGAATGGCCGGATGATAGCGCGCCCGAGGTCCCCTGATAATGGGGCGGGATACCGGCCCGGGCTAGCCGGAGGCCGGGTCCGCACGAGTCAAAGGCCGACATCATTCCGCGCCGCTTGGGGCCATGCAAACGGCCCTGGCCAGCGTAGTCTCAGGCGTCCCGCTCCACCAACTCGAAGGTGATGCCCTCCGGGCCCTCGAACAGCCGGAGCTTCCGGCTGATGTAGTCCATCTCCTCGCTCAGCATGGTCACACCATTGGCCACCAGGTGCGCGGTGGCCGCCTCGATGTCGTCGACGCGGAAGGCGAGGTGATTGAAGCCCAGCTTTCGCAGATTGGTCGGGTGTACCCCCGGATCGGTCCCCGGGGGCGGGTCGAACTGAAGCAGCTGGATTTCGAAATCCGCTCCCTCGAGTGCGAGGGTGATGTGCTGCGCTCTCATGGCCGGCATGCCCATGTACCGGGCGGGAATGCCGCCGTCGATGGTCGCGACGTGAGTCTTCCTGAAGCCGAGCAGTGCGAAGAAGGCGATCGCTGGGCCAGCATCTGCCACTGCGATAGTCACATGATCCGGACTGAGTATCATCTGATCGCTCCCTGTCATCGGCGCCGCGCCGGCTTGCCTCCTGCGAGGCTACCAGCTCGTTCGATCTGCCGGTAGGCGGGTCGGCCCTGCGGCAAAGCAACCGGACGGGCAACTCCAATTGTAGCATGAGTACAGATTGTAGGATGGGTAGAGCGAAGCGAAACCCCATCGATTACACCCGCGGACGCCGATGATGGGTTTCGCTGCGCTCTGCGCCCTCTGATCAAGAGAGGCGAAACGAGATGCAAAGCTCGGACAAATCACGTCGCGAGAACGCGAAATTATGGCCACAAGCAGCGCAACACACTCTGCGTCGTCCCGGCCTGCGCCGGGACGACGAATGGACAGGACCCCGGGCTACTCTACTGGATCACCCGCTTTCGCTTTCGCGGGTGATGTTTGTCATCTTGAATCGAGACCCATCCTCATCGTCGTCCTGGCGAAAGCCAGGACCCATTACCCCGAATCTCAATTGTTGCGCGACGCTGAGGCCATGATCCCGTTCCCAATCAATTGCGGTGGTTATGGGTCCTGGCTTTCGCCAGGACGACGAAGTGGAGAATGCCGCGTGCTTGATCGCTACTTCTCCAAATTCGCGTGCGGCCGGCCGAAATCGGGTGCGGCCGAATCCTGGCCGATCTCGACGATGCCGCGGCGGATGGCGCGTGTGCGGGTGAAGTGATCGAACAGCGCCTCGCCGTCGCCGCGCCGGATCGCGCGGGTGAGCTTGGCGAGATCCTCGGTGAAGGTGCCGAGCATCTCCAGCACGGCTTCCTTGTTGGCGAGGAAGACGTCGCGCCACATCGTCGGGTCGGACGCGGCGATACGGGTGAAATCGCGAAAACCGCCGGCGGAGAATTTGATCACCTCGGATTCCGTCACCTGCGCCAGCTCGTCGGCGGTGCCGACGATGGTGTAGGCGATCAGATGCGGCAGGTGGCTGGTGATCGCGAGCACGAGATCGTGATGATCCGGCGTCATGATCTCGACCTTGGCGCCCATCGCCGCCCAGAACGCGCGCAGATGCTCCGTGGCCGCCGTCTCGGTGCCTTCCGGCGGCGTCAGGATGCACCAGCGGTTGATGAAGAGCTCGGCAAATCCCGAATCCGGGCCCGAATGCTCGGTGCCTGCGACCGGATGCGCCGGCACGAAATGAATGCCTTTCGGCAGATGCGGGGCCATGTCCCTGACCACCGCGCCCTTGACCGAGCCGACGTCGGAGATGATCGCGCCCGGCTTCAGATGCGCGGCGATCTCCAGCGCCACCGCACCGCAGGCGCCGACGGGAATGCAGAGGATGACGAGATCGGCATCCTTCACGGCCTCCGCATTGGTCGCCACGACCTGATCGACGATGCCGAGCTCGGCGACCCGCGCGCGTGTCTTCTCCGAGCGCGCAGTGGTGACGATCTCGCCGGCCAGGCCCTGGAGCTTCGCAGCGCGCGCGATCGAGCCGCCGATCAGGCCGAAGCCGATCAGCGCGATGTGTTTGAAGAGCGGAGCCGTGGTCACGATGTCACTTTCCGGCCAGGAAGTCGCGCAGCCCCTCGATCACGAGACGGTTGGCCTCCTCGGTGCCGATGGTCATGCGCAGCGCATGCGGAAGGCCGTAATTCTTCAGCGCGCGCAGCACGAGGCCCCGCTTGGTCAGGAAGGCGTCGGCGTCGTCAGCGGTCTTGCCCTTGTCGGTCGGGAAGTGGATCAGCACGAAATTGGCGACGCTCGGCGTCACCTTCAGTCCGAGCTTGCCGATCTCCTCGGTGAGCCGGTTGCGCCAGTGTTCGGTGTGGGTCCGCGACATCTGCACATGCGCGGTGTCCTCGATCGCGGCGACCGCGGCATACATCGCCGGCGTCGACACGTTGAAGGGGCCGCGGATGCGGTTGATCGCGTCGATGATGTGCTCGGGGCCGAACATCCAGCCGATGCGCAGCGCAGCCAGGCCGTGGATCTTGGAGAAGGTGTGCGTCACCACCGTGTTCTCGGTGGTGGCGACGAGCTCGATTCCCATCTCGTAATCGTTGCGCGAGACGTAGTCGGAATAGGCGGCGTCGAGCACCAGCAGCACGTGCGAGGGCAGGCCGGCGCGCAGCCGCTTGACCTCGTCGAACGGCAGGTAGGTGCCGGTCGGATTGTTGGGGTTGGCGAGCCAGACCAGCTTGGTGCGCGGCGTCACGGCCTTCAGGATGGCGTCGACGTCAGCGGTGAGGTTGGTCTCCTGCGCGACGACGTTCTTGGCGCCGACCGCCATGGTCGCGATCGGGTAGACCAGGAAGCCGTGCGTGGTGGAGATCGCCTCGTCGCCGTGGCTGAGATAGGTGTGGGCGAGCAGGTTGAGGATCTCGTCCGAACCGGCGCCGCAGATGATGCGGTTGGGATCGAGCCCGAAAGAACGGCCGATCGCCTCGCGCAGCACGCGCGAGGTGCCTTCCGGATAGTCCTCCAGATGATCCGCCACGCGCTTGAACGCCTCGATCGCCTTGGGCGAGGGGCCGAACGGCGTCTCGTTGGCCGAGAGCTTGAACACCTTGCGGCCCGGCTCCGGCACCGGGCTCTTGCCGGGGGTGTAGGGCGCAATATCGAGAATGCCGGGATTCGGCACGGGGCGGGACATCTTCAACTCCGAACAGAGCGTTTTCGAGCGAAGTGGCTACCGGTTCGCGTGAAGAAAACGCGTCAAAACAAAAGCCTGGACAGACGGCTGGCTCTTACCTCAGGTCCTGGCCGATCCGTTAGAGGGCACCGTATAGCGCGTTGCGTGGCTGCCGACGAGAGCCGTGGAGCGTACCGAGGCCCCCGCCTCGATCAGGGCGAGCTTGATGGCCTCGAAATCGTGTCCGGTGACCGAGACCAGGAGCGCCGCGCCGTCGAAGGCGGTGTCGGGGACCGCGACGATCTCGGCGAGCGGCGCCAGCGCCCGGGCGACATCGGCGTTCCAGCCGGAGACGCGCACGCTCCAGGTCTGCACTTCGGTGACCATTGCGTCGTCGGCGACCCGCGAGATCACGAACACCGGCAGCGCGGCGGGATGGTCGGCGCGCTCGACGAAGGGCATCCGCGCGATGATCTTCGGCGCGCCAGCTGCCTCCAGCGAGAGCCACCACGGCGTGCGGCTGGAGGTCGCCGAGACGAGCGCCAGGTCGCCCTTGGATTTCGCCGCCGCTTCGACCGCGGCCTGCGCGCTGAAATGCGCGACGTAAGGCACCGTAAAGCCGAAATGGAAGCGCGCGGAATCGCGCATTGCAGGCTCGCTCACCGAGATGTCGGCATGCACGGAGAACGGCGCCTGCACATAGGTGAAGGTCGAGATGATGACGCGCCAGATGCTCTCGACCGTGTCGAGCGGCAGGATGCCGCGATGGCGCTGCACGAGGTGGCGCATCATGTCGGCCTCGCGCGCCGGGCGGAACGCCGAGCCGACCTCCTGGGTCTGCTTCACCTGGATCAGGCGGTCGATGATGTCGCCGCGCTGCATCAACAGGCGATGCATGCTCTCGTCGATCGCGTCGATCTCCTTGCGCAGTTCCTGCAGCGATGGCGGCGACGGGGGTCGGTTGGACATGCTCTCAAACCTTGTCGTCGGGGCGGCCCGTTGCCGCGTCGGACAGGGTCCCTGATTAGGAAAGACGGGCAGCGAAAGCAAAGAGAAACGTCGCAGGCGTGCCTTGCGCATTCGGTTAACCAATCGGCCGTGGAAAGGGCTGTCTTGACGGCGGGGGGCGTGGGGACTACGTTCCCTGCGTCCCGTGGTCATTTGAGCCGGCCGGCTTGCAGCCACGTTAAAAAACTCGCTAAACAGGCCGGGGACGCTTCCGATCCCGGCCGAACCTATCGTTCAGGCCGGGTTTTTCATGGCCTGAGGTCCGTCGAGCCCTCCCGCGCGGAGGCAGGGTCGCCTAGATGAGCAACGTGCGTCCGATACCGAGCCCACAAACCCCGAGCGATGATCGCGCCCATGAGGCCGACCATCCGTCGTCACTGGTGGCGAAGTTCGGGATGGACCAGCCGCTCAGGCTCGATTGCGGCGTCGATCTCAGCCCGTTCCAGATCGCCTACCAGACCTATGGCGAACTCAACGCCGATCGCTCCAACGCCGTTCTGATCTGCCATGCGCTGACCGGCGACCAGCACGTCGCCAATGTGCATCCCGTCACCGGCAAGCCCGGCTGGTGGGAGACGCTGGTCGGTCCCGGCCGGCCCATCGATCCCAAGCACTACTTCATCATCTGCTCCAACGTGATCGGCGGCTGCATGGGCTCGACCGGGCCGGCGTCGATCAATCCCGCCACCGGCAAGGTCTGGGGCCTGGATTTCCCCGTCATCACCATCCCCGACATGGTGCGCGCGCAGGCGATGCTGATCGACCGGCTCGGCATCGACACGCTGTTTGCCGTCGTCGGCGGCTCGATGGGCGGCATGCAGGTGCTGCAATGGACCTCGGCCTATCCCGCCCGCGTGTTCTCCGCGCTGGCGATTGCCTGCGCGACGCGGCACTCGGCGCAGAACATCGCCTTCCACGAACTCGGGCGCCAGGCCGTGATGGCCGACCCCGATTGGCACGGCGGCGGCTATGCCGATCGCGGCATCCATCCGCATCGCGGGCTCGCGGTGGCGCGGATGGCGGCGCACATCACCTATCTCTCGGACGCGGCGCTGCATCGCAAGTTCGGCCGGCGCATGCAGGACCGCGAGCTGCCGACCTTCTCGTTCGACGCGGATTTCCAGGTCGAGAGCTATCTGCGTTACCAGGGCTCGTCCTTCGTCGAGCGCTTCGACGCCAACTCCTATCTCTATCTGACGCGCGCGATGGACTATTTCGACATCGCGGCCGACCATGGCGGCGTGCTGGCGAAGGCGTTTGCGGGAATCCAGACCCGCTTCTGCGTGGTCTCCTTCACCAGCGACTGGCTGTTCCCGACCTCGGAATCGCGCGCGCTGGTGCACGCGCTGAACGCGTCGAGTGCGCGGGTGTCGTTCGCGGAGATTGAAACCGATCGCGGCCACGACGCCTTCCTGCTCGACGTGCCCGAATTCTTCGACATCTCCCGCGCCTTCCTGCTGGCCGCAGGCAAGGCGCGCGGACTGAAGGATGGCGGCCAGTCATGAGCATGCAGCAGACATTGCCCTTGCCGGGCGTCGCGCCGGAGCGGACCGGCGGCTATCGCACCGATCATCTGCTAGTCGCCGAGATGGTCAAGCCGGGCTCGAAGGTGCTCGACGTCGGCTGCGGCGAGGGCGACCTGCTTCAGCTGCTTGAGACCCGCGGCATCGACGGGCGCGGCATCGAGCTGTCGCGCGAAGGCGTCAACCGCTGCGTTGCCAAGGGGCTCGCGGTGGTGCAGGGCGACGCCGACACCGACCTCGTCAACTATCCCGACGACGCCTTCGACTACGTGATCCTGTCGCAGACGCTGCAGGCGACGCGGCAGCCGCGTGTGGTGCTGGAGAACCTGCTGCGCATCGGCCGCCGGGCCATCGTCTCGTTCCCGAACTTCGGCTTCTGGAAGATGCGGCTGCAACTCCTGGTCGGTGGCCACATGCCGCGCACGGAGAACCTGCCGGCGACCTGGTACGACACCGCCAACATCCATTTCTGTACCATCAAGGATTTCGTAGAGCTCTGCGACGAGATCAACGTCAAGATGGAGCGCTCCATCGCGCTCGATCTCTACGGCCGCCCGGTGCCGCTGAACCTGCCCTGGTGGGTGTGGAACATGTTCGGCGAACAGGCGGTGTTCCTGCTGAGCCGGGGTGGGGGCAAGTAATCGGTGGGTGGCGCGTCAAACCGGCGCCGCCACCAGCGACCGCGGATCGCGCACCGGCCAGCGTCCGGCTTCCACCAGCGTGACGAATCGCTCCACGCTCTCGTTGAACAGCGCGGGCTCTTCGAGGTTGAGCACGTGGCCCGACTTCGGAAAGAAGGAGAGCCCGGCGGCCGGCAAATGCTGCTTCAGGAACATGCTGGGGGCGATGCAATTGTCGTCCTCGTCGCCGCACAGGATCAGCGCCGGCGTCGCGGCGCGCTTGATGGCGTCGGTCATGGTGTAGATCGAGGGCCTGCCGCCCTGGAAGCCGCGCATCGTGCGCGCCGAACCCTTGGCGTCGTGCCGTGCCAGCGCGGCATAGAAATCGGCGTGGCCGCGCGGGTCTTTCACCAGGAAGGAAATTCGGCTCGGCGCCTCGCGCGTGACCTTTGCGACCTCGGCGGAGCCTGATGTCTCGAACTGCTCGGCATTGGCGCGGCATTGCGCGCGGAAGGCATCGAGATGCTCGAGGCTGGAGCCGGAGCCGACGCCGGCGAGCGTCATCGACAACGCGCGCTGCGGGGCGTTGAGCCCGATCTGGAGCGACGAATAGGCGCCCATCGACAGGCCGACGAGATGCGCGTGCTCGATGCCGAGATGGTCGAGCACCGCGAGCGCATCAGTGTAGAAATGCGTGTAGGTGTAGACGTCGGCGCTCGGCGGCACATCGGAAGGCGTGTAGCCGCGCGCCGAGTAGGCGATGCAGCGATGGCCGCGCGAGAAGTAGCGCATCTGCGGCTCCCAATTGGTGTAGTCGGCCGCGAACTCGTGCAGGAAGATGATCGGCGTGCCGCTACCCGCTTCTTCGAAATAAAGACGGACATGATCTTTCGTCGTGGCGTAGGGCATTGAAATTCTCCTCTCGTTGGCCGCCTCCAGATTTGCAGTTAATTTTCAAGGCCGCAATGCGGCAGTTCCGGTTCTTTTCTCGTCATCGAATCATCGCGGAATGACCCAGAAATTATTCCCGCAGTGCCGCATGAAATCTTCCTCGCGCCATCCCGATTTTCAAAACCACCGCCGTGTTCCCCCGGGAACGCGACGGGGAGTTGGGGGGCGTTACAGAGGATCTAGTGAAGTATGGTTCAGTTGCTTGCGTGTCGCCGGTCGCTTCGTGTTTTGGCGCTGGCTCTGTGTTCGCTCACTCTCGCCGTGATCTCCGCCGCTCCGGCATCCGCCCGTCCACATCATCCACGTCACGCGCATTCGGCCCATCCCGGCCATCACGCGCGTCACTATGCCCGTCATCACTATCGGCACGCAGCGCGGCTGTCGCGCGCCGAGCGCCGCGCACTCGCGCAGCCGGGCGGGATCGTCGAAACCAACGCGGCGCCGTTGCCCGGCAGCGCTGACGTCGTGCCCAACACCGGCGGCGTGATTGCGGCAAGCGGCTTCGGCTCGTCCGGCATCGTCGCCGAGGCGCGGCGCTATCTCGGCGGCAATCCGACCGGGCGCGGCAGCCTGTGGTGCGCGCGTTTCATGAACATGGTGCTGCAGCACACCGGCCATCAGGGCACCGGCTCCGACATGGCCAGCTCGTTCGCGCGCTACGGCACGCGCATCTCCGGTCCGCAGGTCGGTGCCATCGCGGTGATGTCGCGCGGCCGCCGGGGCGGCCATGTCGGCATCATCACCGGCGTCGATGCGCAGGGCAATCCGATCATGATCTCCGGCAACAGCGGCAACCGCGTCCGCGAAGCGCCGGTCTCGCGCGGCCGGATCTATGCGTATGTGATGCCGACCAACTGATCGCTCGAAAGCGGGGCAGGGCGCGCACGCGCCTCGCCCCGGCCTACGACGCTACAGGTCCCTGAGCGGCAATCGTGTCGCCGATGGCGGCACCGCCATCGCTGATGATCTCGGCGTAGATACCGCATTCATTATTGCCGAAGCGCTGCATCAGCGTGTTCGGCACCGAGAGGTCGCGCGCGCCGGTATCGGGATCGACATTGACAGCGGCGCAGCGGGTGATGCGCTTCACCACCCTGGCCCGGGCGCTGCCGATCGCAATGGTCTGGTCGAGCAGGCTGGCTTCATGCCAGGCCGGCCAGCCCTCGACATAGAGGTTGGCGCGGAAGCGCAGCGGATGCACCGGCGCCTGCACCATCTCCTCGATCGCCCGCAGGCTGGCCAGATTGATGATCGAGACCACCTTGCGCGGCACGTCGGAGAAACTATGCCCGGGGCTGACCAGCACCTTGGGCGGGCCCTTGATCTGGCCGGTATGACGATCGGCGAAATAGCGCTCGATCGCCGCGCGGCCTTCCGCGGTCTCAAGGTCGCCCTGGGCCACCATCGCACCATCCCGGCGCAGCGTCAGCACGTGGCTGTCATCGTCGAAATGGGCGCGCAGCGGCGCCAGCCACTCGTCCCGCTGCAGCATCAGGAAATGCGGCTTCGGCAGCCATTTCGGCACCGAGGGATCGAAGCCGCTCGGGCCGTTCTCGATCGCATAGCGGCGATCGGAGCGAATCGTCTCGCCGATCTTGAGCTCTGCGTGCGGCAGCGGCTCGGGCGTGAGACCCTTGACCGGGTAGCGGTAGATGCCGGTGATCCGGGCGGAGGAAGCGTGCGTGTTGTCCATTCGCCCGCTCTAGCCTGTTTGGTGGGCGAGGAGAACTGCCGCCCGCGGGAAGGTACTAGTCGGCGCGCGCCGCTCCAGGAGCGTCCAGCAGGCGCTGCATGAACACGAGATCGAGCCAGCGGCCGAACTTGCGTCCGACCTCCGGCATCCGGGCGACCTCGACAAAGCCGGCCTGCGCGTGCAGCCGCAGCGAGGCGGGATTGCCGCCGTCGATACCGGCGATCATGACGTGCTTGCCGAGCGCGGTGGCCACGGCGATCAGTTCGTCGACGATGATCCGGCCGAGGCCGCGGCCGCGATGATCGGCATGGACATAGACGCTGTGCTCGACGCTGTAGCGGTAGCCCGGGAAGGCCCGGAAGTCGCCGAATGTGCCGTAGCCGAGCACCGTCGCCCCCTCGACGGCCACCAGCACGGGATAGCCCAGAGCCTGCCGCGCCGTCATCCAAGCCAGCCGCTCGGCGTCGGAATCCTGCTTCTCCGTCCAGATCGCATTCGAGTTGGCGACCGCCTCGTTGAAGATCGCGGTGATGGCCGGGATGTCCTGCTCGGTGGCGGGGCGGATTATCATCGGTGGTTCCTTGACGGGCCTCTTGAACGAACCGCCATCGTCTACTATATAAGACGATATGTCAATTATAGAGGACAAGGCCGATGAGGCTCTCGGACGGCGGGTTCGCGCCGAACGGGAGGGCCGCGGCTGGTCGCTGGCGGAACTCGCCGGGCGGGCCGGCGTGTCCAAGGCCATGCTGAGCAAGATCGAGCGGGCGGAGGCAAGCCCGACGGCGGCGACGCTGTCGCGGATCGCCACGGCCTATGGCCTGACCATGGCCGCGCTGTTCGAGGTTGCCTCACACAATTCCCGCCTGCAGCGGGCCAAGGATCAGCCGGTCTGGCGCGATCCGAAGGCGGCCTATCTGCGGCGGCAGGTGTTCCTGCATCCGGCCAATCCGCTGGAGCTGGTGGAGATCGAACTGCCTGCGGGGCAGGAAGCCGGCTTCCCCGCCAGCGCCTATCACCTGGTCCGCCAGGTTGTCTGGATGATCAGTGGCCGCCTCACGTTGATGGAAGGGGCGGAGCGCCATGAGCTCGCTGCGGGTGACCGCGTCGAGCTTGGTCCGCCATCGGACATCGCCTTCCGTAACGAAACGGCTCAGCCCTGCCGCTACCTTGTCGCCATCGTGCGGCGCTGAGCTTCATCGGGTGAAATCGCAGACTGTGGCTCTTCCGTTTTGGAACCAAGTGCCCACATCTGCGGCAAGCCTGAACAATGATGGCGACGACCAGAGGCTGGTTGAGGAACGTCAACGCGGCCCGCGGAAACCCAATGAAGATGCCGTTGTCATGCCTGAATGGGTGACGATGGCAGGCCGAGGGAAAACGAATGAACATTGAGAAGTACACCGAGCGCGCGCGCGGATTCATCCAGTCTGCCCAGTCGCTCGCAATGCGCGACGGTCACCAGCAGTTCTCGCCGTTGCATCTGTTGAAGGTGCTGCTGGACGACAATGAGGGACTCGCCGGCGGTCTGATCGACCGTGCGGGCGGCAATTCCAGAGCAATCCTGAAAGCGACCGAAGAGGCGCTGAACAAGCTGCCGAAGGTCTCGGGCAATGGTGCCGGGCAGGTCTATCTGTCGCCGGAGCTGGCGCGTGCCTTCGATGCGGCGGAAAAGGCCGCCGACAAGGCCGGCGACAGCTTTGTCACCGTCGAGCGGCTGCTGCTCGGCCTCACGCTGGAGAAGTCCAGCGAAGCCGGCACCATCCTCAATAAGGGCGGCGTCACCCCGCAGAACCTCAACGCGGCGATCGAGGCGCTGCGCAAGGGGCGGACTGCGGATTCGGCGACCGCCGAGAACGCGTATGACGCGCTGAAGAAATATGCCCGCGACCTGACCCAGGCCGCGCGCGACGGCAAGCTCGATCCGGTCATCGGCCGCGACGAGGAGATCCGTCGCACCATCCAGGTGCTCTCGCGCCGGACCAAGAACAACCCCGTCCTGATCGGTGAGCCCGGCGTCGGCAAGACCGCGATCGCGGAAGGGTTGGCGCTGCGCATCGTCAACGGCGACGTGCCGGAGAGCCTGAAGGACAAGAAGCTGCTCTCGCTCGACCTCGGCGCACTGATCGCCGGCGCGAAATATCGCGGTGAGTTCGAGGAGCGGCTGAAGGCGGTGCTCCAGGAAGTGACCGGAAGCGAAGGCACCTTCATCCTCTTCATCGACGAGATGCACACGCTGATCGGTGCCGGCAAGACCGACGGCGCGATGGACGCGTCCAACCTGTTGAAGCCTGCGCTCGCGCGCGGTGAGCTGCACTGTATCGGTGCGACCACGCTCGACGAGTACCGCAAGCATGTCGAGAAGGATGCGGCGCTGGCCCGCCGGTTCCAGCCGATCTTCGTCAGCGAGCCCTCGGTCGAGGATACCATCTCGATCCTGCGCGGGCTGAAGGACAAGTACGAGCAGCACCACGGCGTGCGGATCACCGATTCCGCGCTCGTGGCCGCCACGACCCTGTCCAACCGCTACATCACCGACCGCTTCCTGCCGGACAAGGCGATCGATCTCATGGACGAGGCCGCGGCGCGGCTGAAGATGCAGGTCGATTCCAAGCCGGAAGAGCTGGATTCGCTCGACCGCGAGATCATCCGGCTCAAGATCGAGCAGGAGGCGTTGAAGAAGGAAAGCGATCCCGGCTCCAGGACCCGGCTCCAGACCCTGGAGAAGGACCTTGCCGAGCTCGAGGAGAAGTCTGCTGGGCTGACGGCGCGCTGGAGCGCGGAGAAGAACAAGCTCTCCGATGCCCAGAAGCTGAAGGCCGAGCTCGACGGCCTGCGTGTCGAGCTCGCCAACGCGCAGCGGCGCGGCGAATTCCAGAAGGCCGGTGAGCTGGCCTACGGCCGGATCCCGGAGCTGGAGAAGCAGCTGGCGGATATCGAGGCGCGTGAAGGCTCCGGCGAGATGATGGAGGAGGCGGTCACCGCCAATCACATCGCGCAGGTGGTCTCGCGCTGGACCGGCGTGCCCGTCGACAAGATGCTGGAAGGCGAGAAGGAGAAGCTCCTCAAGATGGAGGAGCAGCTCGGCAAGCGTGTCGTCGGCCAGGCCGAGGCCGTGCGTGCGGTCGCGACCGCCGTGCGCCGCTCGCGCGCGGGCTTGCAGGACCCGAACCGCCCCACAGGCTCGTTCATGTTCCTGGGGCCCACCGGCGTCGGCAAGACCGAGCTGACGAAAGCTCTCGCGGAATACCTGTTCAACGACGAGACTGCGATGGTCCGCCTCGACATGTCCGAATTCATGGAGAAGCACTCGGTCTCGCGGCTGATCGGCGCGCCTCCCGGCTATGTCGGCTACGACGAGGGCGGGGCACTGACCGAAGCGGTGCGGCGCCGGCCCTATCAGGTGGTGCTGTTCGACGAGATCGAGAAGGCGCACCCTGATGTCTTCAACGTCCTGTTGCAGGTGCTCGACGACGGCCGCCTGACCGACGGCCAGGGCCGCACCGTCGACTTCCGCAACACGCTGATCATCATGACCTCGAATCTCGGTTCGGAATTCCTGGTGAACCAGCCGGAGGGCGAGGACACCTCGGCCGTGCGCGAGCAGGTGATGGGAATGGTGCGGGCGCACTTCCGCCCCGAATTCCTCAACCGCGTCGACGAGATCATCCTGTTCCACCGCTTGCAGCGGAGCGAGATGGGCCGGATCGTCGAGATCCAGTTCGCACGGCTGACCAAGCTGCTCGAGGATCGCAAGATCGAGCTCACGCTGGACGCCAAGGCGCGGGACTGGCTCGCGGAGAAGGGCTGGGATCCGGCTTACGGCGCCCGCCCGCTGAAGCGGGTGATCCAGCGCAGCGTGCAGGATCCGCTGGCCGAGATGATCCTCGCCGGCGAGGTCAAGGACGGCGATCATGTCGTGATCTCGGAGAAGGGCAACGTGCTGACCTTCAACGGTCAGGTGCCCAAAACCGCCGAGATCGTGCAGTTCGAGGCCCCGGTCTCGAAGCGCAAGCTGAACTGAGCGTTTCGATAGCGAAACTGGATGCGGCCTGGCGACAGGCCGCATCCGCGACAATCGACGGGCCGCCCGCGACGGAGTTCCTGTCTGGCGGCCCGTTTTGTGGGCCCGAATTAATGAAACCGCCTGCGGACAGCGTTCGTTTTCATCCTGAATGATCGGCTGGCGTGGCAACATCCCGCGCAGCTCCAAAGGGAAGTATTCGGCCCGAATCGCATGGCTGATTCGCGCGCCACGTTGCATCATCCTGCAAAGCCACACCGCCGGTCGCCCTCAGCAGAAGGCGAATTGCATGAGCAGAGACCTCATTGCCCATAACCGGCCCGTCTATGACGATCCTTCATCCGCGCGTTTACGGCACGGCCGCAGGCCTGGTCGGATGGTTCGTGCTGTCGGCCTGGATTCTGTTCGACCGCCAGAGCGAGGTGGAACTGTCGCTGATGTTCGTGACGGTGTTGCTGTTTGTCGCGGTGCTCCTGCCGTGGCTGCTGTCGCAGATCTGGCGGAGATACGACCATCGGCACGATCCGCATGCGCGGCCGATTCCGTTTGGCGAATGGCGGAGGGGCGAATTCGCGGTCTGGGGCAGCACGATCAACAGCTCCCATGCGACGATCGACATGCTGCTGCCGCTCGCGGCCGTCGCGTTCGGGTTGACCGCAATCGGGATCGTGTTCCTGATCTGCGCCAGCCTCGCGCTGTAAGCTTTCATTCCGGCGGGGCGATGGGCGGCGAGGGTTCGTCGTCCTCGGCAGATTCGAGCTCTGTGAGGATGTCGACCAGCTCGCGGGCACGGCCCGTGGCCAGCGGCCTGCCGTCATTCATCAGTGGCTCGTCATTGGCGAGCCACGCCTGCGCTTCGGCAAGCTCGGCGATCGTTGCCCCGGATGCGATGATTCGCGCAATCGTGACGTCGTCGGCGTGGCTGACGGCTTTCAGCACGTCGTCGCGGGTGAGTTGGGTCATGGTTGCATATCCTCATTGGGCAAATGCCCTTACCCGCCGGCCATCCCGGCCAGCGGGTAAGGAATCGATGAGCTCGAAGCGTCAGCTGTGAGTGGTGAGCCGGGGCGGATGCTGGGACATGACCCAGAGCTCGATCGCCGCAAGGACCGCGACTGCGATGCCGATGACCACGTGCACGGTCATCGCGGTGGTGATTCCCTGGAAACCAAGGACCCACGGCGAGACCAGCGCCCAAAGTCCGACGATGAGGTTCAGCCACTCCTCCCAGACCGCGAAGGCTGCGAGCGCGGCGATCGCAAGGACCGCCATCGCAATGCCGACGATGTGGGCGTTGGCGGAAACCGTTCCGCCGTCGAACGTGAACAGCCACGGCGACAGGAAAAGAATCGCGCCGAGGATCAGGTTTGCGACGTCACACAGTTTTGCGTTTGTCCAGTTCTCCATGACTCCCTCCATTGGAGGTTTTACCTTCGAATCAACTGGATGACCGCCATTCGAGTTCCCGTCTTGTTCCGCGAAATTGGTGGATTCCGGGGGATTTTGGCGGAAATCGCCGCCGCCGCCGATGTCCGGCGGCGCCTGTTTGGACGCGGCAATCAGCTTCCGAAGGGAGCGCAGCGGCGTCGTCAGACGGCCCGTGTGGCCTGGGGAATAATCAGCGATTGGTGATGGAGCGCGTCTGCGAGGTCGAGCTCGTGGCGTCCGAGACGATTCGCGAGCTGCCGCGGCTGGACATCTGGGCCTCGAGCCGGTCGCGCTCCTTCTCGAAGCTGGCCAGCATCGGGCCCTCCAGCGAACGGCCGCGCGGCAGCTTCACGCGCATCGGGTCCACGAAGCGGCCGTTGACCAGGATCTCGTAATGGACGTGCGGGCCGGTCGACAGGCCCGACGAGCCGACGAAGCCGATCACCTGGCCCTGCCGCACCTTCTTGCCGGGCTCCATGCCCTTGGCGAAGGCCGACATATGGCCGTAGGCTGTCTCGTAGCCGTTGGCGTGCTTGATGCGGATGTACTTGCCGTAGCCGCCCTCGGGGCCGGCCTTCTCGATCATGCCGTTGCCGGAGGCGAAGATCGGCGTGCCGTAGGCGGTGGACCAGTCGACGCCGGTATGCATCTTGACGTAGCCCAGGATCGGGTGGCGGCGGCCGCCGAAGCCGGAGCGCATGATGGCGTTGTTGACGGGCTTCCTGACCAGGAACTTCTTCGCGCTCTTGCCGGTCTCGTCATAGTAGTCGACGACGCCGTCGTCGGGGCTCTGGTAGCGGTAGTATTTCTTGGTCTCGCCGCCGACGGTGAGGGAGGCGAACAGCACCTCGTTCTTTTCGCTCGACGTCACGCCTTCGTCCTCGCCGGCGTAGAACACGTCGAAGGAATCCCCGGGCTGCACCTTGCGCTGGAAATCGACGTCGTAGGAGTAGATCTTGATCATGTCCTCGATGACGGGCATCGGGACCTTGTTGCGCATCGCCGTCTCGTAGATGCTCTGGTACAGCCGCACGCCGCCGCCGTCATCCTCCTCATCGTCGTTGGAATTGTCGGCGGTCTCGGTGACGGTGTTCATGCTTTGCACGTCGACGGCGACGTATTTTCCGAGATCGGACAGCGCAGCGACGGCCTCGATGACCGATTCGTTGGCGACGATCACGCGATAGGGCTGCAGCCTGACATTCGGTCCGGGAGCGGCCGGCGCCATCAGGATTCGTACCTTCTGGCCTTCCTTCAGGCCGCCCTCGCGGCCGCGCGGACCGAGCGTTGCGGCGATCGCCTTCGCCTCGTCGGGCGTTGCGCCCTGATCGCGCAGGATCGAGGTGATGCTGTCGCCCTTCCTGACGACGTGAACCCGTTCGCCGACCGGATTGCCGCCGGTGATCTGCTCCTTGGTCTTGGGGAGCAGCGTGACGTTCTCCGGCACCACGCGCGTCTCGAAGCCGGCATAGGGATCGGAGGTGCCTCGGCGGCGTAGGCCATCCTCATGTCGGGGCCGGCGCCGCTCGCGTCAGCCGTGGCATTGGCGAGTGAAGCGTAGCGCACTGAATTGCCGGAGCCGCGCCAGTTGGCGGCGTCGCGGACCCGCATCAGCACGTCGTCGAGCGCGACGACGGCGGCGAGCTTGGCTTTCGGCAGCACGGAGCCGAGATCCTTGGTGACGAACGAGACCTCGGCGTCGGGCTCGGCCGCGGCATTCGGATCCTCGGCCGCCGCCGGCGTGTCGGAGCCGACATCGGTGAGCAGGCGCTGGGCGTTGAACGGCGGGATCTTCGCCGACAGGTCGCTCGTCGTCATCGACAGGTTGCCGGCGATGCGGACGAACGGGCGCACCCGCATCACGTCGCGGTTGCCGACGCGGGCGACCGTCGAGACGCGCACGATGTTGCGCGAGGCGGTGGATTCGCTCGGCGGCGGCAGCCGGTCGCTCTTGTGCAGCGAGGCGGCGCGATCGGCGGCGCCGAACGCGCCGCGCAAGGCGCCCTCGACCCGCTCCGGCACCTTGGCGAAGGTCATCTCGCCGTCGAGCGATGCGAAAACGGCGCCGCCGATCAGGGCCGCGCCGCAGAGTCCGGTCAGAATTGTGCCGCTGAACCATTGCACCGAGACGCGGCGGCGGTCGATCACGGCGGCCTCAGAACCATCGACGGACAGCGGCGGCTCGTGGCCGAGATCGATGATCCCGGTCTCACGCCCAATGCCGCTTCCGCGTGACGCCCGTTGGCTCAACCCGATATCCCCCCAAATTCCGGCAACTGCGATCGTCCTCAGCTCATCCTCGTCCCCACCTTGATCCCCGGAAGAGGAATCTCGGCAGTGTGGCGAGCCACACGCATCGAATTCGAGAAGCCGATGGCCATTAGCTAGCCGCGATCTCGAACGTCAATGGTGTGCAGATCTCTCGATGTTGCTCGGCCGCGCGAAGGGAAGAGGCGACGTATTCTTGGAGAAAATCGCCTGGTCCCCCAGAAAAACCGCCCCAGCCCCCACAGGTTACGAGCGGTTCAATGCATTCGTTATAGCCAGAACGTCGCAGGATTGTGGCTCAAGTGCGGCATTTGAGGTGGAAAAGCTTCCCTGAAAGCAGGTCGATACCCGCCGCCCGGCCTCGCGGCGGCTGGAACCCGTTTTGGAGGGCCTCACGGGCTCCCCGGCGACAAACTTTTTTTAAAGTTTTTTGCCGCGAGGGCTGGGTGGCGAATTTTTACCTCCGACCTAAGTCACGGAAAGCACGACAATTTCTTCGCACTGCACAAGCGATTTGGGCGTGCGACGATTTGTTGACGATGGGCGTTGACAATCCCGATCGGTGGGGACTATAACCCCAACCACTGAGCGCGGCGCCGCCGGGTCACTGACCAAGGCGAGCGAACGCGCCACTGATGCTCCTCACCTTGTTGAGTGACACAACAGCCGACATAAATCGGTTGAGGTTCACTGTCGGTCGGTGAGGGGTAGAACCACCCTCTAAGGGTGTGGGGTCATCGGATCCCGGGCTGTTTGACAAGTGAAGATGAAGAAAGAGAAACGTGGACGGCGGAGTCCTTGCGGGTCTCGCTTCTGAAAAGTTTCGGCTTTTCTGATCGAGACCGGACGAAAGACTTCGGCGGTACACGTTTTAAAGGAAACACCATCGTTGCCAGCGATGTGAATCGCGGGCAGCTCGGCGGCTTCGGTCGTCGGAAAAATGGTGGGACCTCGTCAAACGTTGTGATCAGCCGGTTCAAAGTTCAAGTCCAACTTGAGAGTTTGATCCTGGCTCAGAGCGAACGCTGGCGGCAGGCTTAACACATGCAAGTCGAGCGGGCGTAGCAATACGTCAGCGGCAGACGGGTGAGTAACGCGTGGGAACGTACCTTTTGGTTCGGAACAACACAGGGAAACTTGTGCTAATACCGGATAAGCCCTTACGGGGAAAGATTTATCGCCGAAAGATCGGCCCGCGTCTGATTAGCTAGTTGGTGAGGTAATGGCTCACCAAGGCGACGATCAGTAGCTGGTCTGAGAGGATGATCAGCCACATTGGGACTGAGACACGGCCCAAACTCCTACGGGAGGCAGCAGTGGGGAATATTGGACAATGGGGGCAACCCTGATCCAGCCATGCCGCGTGAGTGATGAAGGCCCTAGGGTTGTAAAGCTCTTTTGTGCGGGAAGATAATGACGGTACCGCAAGAATAAGCCCCGGCTAACTTCGTGCCAGCAGCCGCGGTAATACGAAGGGGGCTAGCGTTGCTCGGAATCACTGGGCGTAAAGGGTGCGTAGGCGGGTCTTTAAGTCAGGGGTGAAATCCTGGAGCTCAACTCCAGAACTGCCTTTGATACTGAAGATCTTGAGTTCGGGAGAGGTGAGTGGAACTGCGAGTGTAGAGGTGAAATTCGTAGATATTCGCAAGAACACCAGTGGCGAAGGCGGCTCACTGGCCCGATACTGACGCTGAGGCACGAAAGCGTGGGGAGCAAACAGGATTAGATACCCTGGTAGTCCACGCCGTAAACGATGAATGCCAGCCGTTAGTGGGTTTACTCACTAGTGGCGCAGCTAACGCTTTAAGCATTCCGCCTGGGGAGTACGGTCGCAAGATTAAAACTCAAAGGAATTGACGGGGGCCCGCACAAGCGGTGGAGCATGTGGTTTAATTCGACGCAACGCGCAGAACCTTACCAGCCCTTGACATGCCGGTCGCGGACTCCAGAGACGGAGTTCTTCAGTTCGGCTGGACCGGAGACAGGTGCTGCATGGCTGTCGTCAGCTCGTGTCGTGAGATGTTGGGTTAAGTCCCGCAACGAGCGCAACCCCCGTCCTTAGTTGCTACCATTTAGTTGAGCACTCTAAGGAGACTGCCGGTGATAAGCCGCGAGGAAGGTGGGGATGACGTCAAGTCCTCATGGCCCTTACGGGCTGGGCTACACACGTGCTACAATGGCGGTGACAATGGGATGCTAAGGGGCGACCCTTCGCAAATCTCAAAAAGCCGTCTCAGTTCGGATTGGGCTCTGCAACTCGAGCCCATGAAGTTGGAATCGCTAGTAATCGTGGATCAGCACGCCACGGTGAATACGTTCCCGGGCCTTGTACACACCGCCCGTCACACCATGGGAGTTGGTTTTACCTGAAGACGGTGCGCTAACCCGCAAGGGAGGCAGCCGGCCACGGTAGGGTCAGCGACTGGGGTGAAGTCGTAACAAGGTAGCCGTAGGGGAACCTGCGGCTGGATCACCTCCTTTCTAAGGATGGTTCTTCAGAAGCTTGCTTCTATCGAATCGTTTTAGAAACATCAGTGGCCAACAGATCGCCAGATCGTTGAGCTGCATTGGCGGGATTTCGCCGTCTTCGTTTCTCTTTCTTCGCGGACGAACACGCGCCTGGGGCTGAGCGCTGTGCGGTGCATCGACTTCACGTCGGTTGCGCGCCGGCATGTCTCTCGTGTTAGGGGGCTTGTAGCTCAGTTGGTTAGAGCGCGCGCTTGATAAGCGTGAGGTCGGAAGTTCAAGTCTTCCCAGGCCCACCACTTTCATCGAGTGTGCATTCGTCTTCTGGTTACGGGGCCATAGCTCAGCTGGGAGAGCGCGTGCTTTGCAAGCATGAGGTCGTCGGTTCGATCCCGTCTGGCTCCACCAGATGGAATTGAAGCTCGAGAATGCGCCTTGTGCAGGAAGCTCTGTTCATTTCGTCCGCGAAACATCACTTCGCACTTGCTAGTCCGGATGGACAGTAAGCTGCGTGATTTCTGACATCGTAAAGAGGAGATCGATCCGAGTTTGGATCTGCGAAGCAATTCGCGGGTGCCATTCCTAATCTCCAGATCGTTTTCGGCGCTCGCGCATCGCGGCTCATCGCAAGATGAGTGGGATGGGCGAGTTGTAAAACGATCCTTTTAGCGAAGCTTGACCGCCTCGCTATCGGAACGATCTTACGAAGCAAGCTGGTCTTTCTAGTCAATGTCCGGCTGCGCAATAGCGTTCATCGAGGGCGCGTGCCGCAAGGCAATTCTGCAGACAACATTCTGCCGAGTGTGTGGACATTGATAATGAGAGCAATCAAGTGCCTTAAGGGTGTTCGGTGGATGCCTTGGCGCTGAGAGGCGATGAAGGACGTGCTACGCTGCGATAAGCCGTGGGGAGCTGCGAAGAAGCTTTGATCCGCGGATTTCCGAATGGGGAAACCCACCTTCGATAGCCGGAACTCCAAGACCTTAGGTTTTGGGGTTTGACCAGAAATGATCGGGACCATGACCGCAAGGTTTTGGATTTCCGGTTATCAAGAGAAGGTATGAGACTTCTGAATACATAGGAGGTTTCAAGCGAACCCAGGGAACTGAAACATCTAAGTACCTGGAGGAAAGGACATCAACAGAGACTCCGTTAGTAGTGGCGAGCGAACGCGGACCAGGCCAGTGATACATCAGAGACAATCGGAACCAGTCAGGAAAGCTGGGCCTCAGAGGGTGATAGCCCCGTACGAGTAATGCGATGATGTATCCACGAGTAAGGCGGGACACGTGCAATCCTGTCTGAACACGGGGGGACCACCCTCCAAGCCTAAGTACTCCTCAGCGACCGATAGCGAACTAGTACCGTGAGGGAAAGGTGAAAAGCACCCCGACGAGGGGAGTGAAATAGACCTGAAACCGGACACCTACAAACAGATGGAGCCCAAGATACGTTCTGGGTGACATCGTACCTTTTGTATTATGGGCCAGCGACTTAATTTAACGAGCAAGCTTAAGCCGATAGGCGAAGGCGTAGCGAAAGCGAGTCTGAATAGGGCGTCAAGTTCGTTGTATTAGACCCGAAACC